>NZ_NMUL01000005.1 GCF_002234595.1 Amycolatopsis vastitatis | reverse complement strand
GCACTCACGACCCCGCGGGCTTCAGGCGATGTGCCACACCGCGTCGGCACCGTCGAGCACGTCCCGGTCGAGCCCGAAGTAGCCGCGTTCGGGCTTGGTGTCGGTGCGCTTGCGGCCGTCCGGGAGGTCGGCGGTCAGCCGCCAGGTCTTCGTGCCCTGCTGCAGCAGGCCTTCGTAAGTGTCCGGCTCCGGCTCGCCGAGGCCGATGGCCTCGCTGTGACCCAGGCTTCCGGCGACGAACGCGTACCGGTCGCCGAGCAGCGCCCCGACGATCGCGCCCGCGCCGGACCCCGAGCGTTGCAGGTGGCTGTTGTGCGAGAACACCAGCGTCGGGCCGCGGCGGGCCTCGATGGCCCGGATGTCCAGGAGGTTCTCGGCCATGAGCACCGCGCGCATGCCCGCGAGGCGCGCGATCCTCGTGTCGCGTTCGCCGGGCAGCGCCGACGCCGCGTGGTAGCGGAGCAGGCCGCGTCCGGCGGTGGCGTGCACTTTGGCGCGCCGCCAAGCGGCGTCCAGCCGCGGTGCCTGGGCGAGCAGGGCGACGAGCAGGTCGTCGGCGATCACCCGCAGCTCACGGGCCTCGGCCGACGCGCCGGGCGACTGAGCCGGGTCGAGGATCGCCTCGGACCGGCTCCACCGCTCGTCGTCGCCGGTCAGAGCCGCGATGTCGACGTCGAGGCCCAGGTAGTCGCGGGTGTGTTCGAGGTAGGCTCGCGGGCTGGGGGCGCTGAACGTCTCGGTCGGGGCGTCGAAGCCGTGGAGCGCCAGCGGTTCTTCGGCCTTCTCGTTGTACTCGCGCAGCCACGCGACCAGCTGCCGGTTGGCGTCCACTTCGCCCAGGCCGTGCGAGAACCCGCCGTCGAGCGCGGCGACGCGGTCGGTCTCCAGCGCGATCGACCGGAAGCCGTGCTCGGCGAGCTGGGCGAAGAGGTCGTTCCGGAGCCGCGCGCACGCCGGTTCGAAATGCGTGGGCTCGCCCAGCGCGAGCAGTTCGGCGGTGAAGTCGGTGATGTCCATGTGGTTGAATCGTATCCTTGAAGACTCGGTTGAGACCTGCTGACCTCGCCCGTGAGCACGGCATCTCCACGCAGGCGGTCCGCAACTACGAGCGCGACGGCTTCCTCCCGCCCGCCGAACGCACCGCGAGCGGCTACCGGGTTTACACCGAAACGCACGCACGTGCCCTGCGTGCGTTCCTTGCCCTGGTGACGGCGTACGGGCACGCGACGGCAGGCGGGATCATGAACGCCCTCAACGACGACGCCCTCGAACGCGCGCTGGCGCTCGTCGACCGCGGCCACGCCCAGCTGTCCCGCGACCGGGAAACCCTCAACGCGGTGCGCCAGGCGATCGGCCACCTGACGACCGGGCCACCCGCCGGACCGGCCGGGACGGATCGGTCGATCGGCGAACTCGCGCACCGCCTCGGCGTGACCGCGGCGACCGTGCGGGCCTGGGAACGCGCGGGCATCCTGGTTCCCGAGCGCGACCGGGCGACGGGCCACCGCGTCTTCCGCGCCGCCGACGTCCGCGACGCGGAGCTGGCGCACCTCCTGCGTCGCGGCGGCTACCCCCTGGGGCACATCGCGACGGTGGTCGCCCAGGTCCGGACCGCCGGCGGCACCGAATCGCTCGCCGACGCGCTGGAGACGTGGCAGCGCAAGCTCGTCGAACGCGGCCTGGCCATGCTCGACGCGGCCGCCCGGCTCGGCGAGTACGTGCGGCTACGGCCGTGACCGCGGGTGCAGCCGGTCGTACTCGTGCGCGGCCGAGCGCTGGGTGCGGACCGGCAGGGCCTTCTCTTCGTCCTCGTCGTCGACCTCGTTGAGCCCGAGCTGCACCGCCAGCCGGATCTGCTCGCGGTTTTCGCGGACGACGGCGGAGAAGAAGTCGTCGATCCGCGGGTCGAGGAGCACTTCGAGCAGCACGCGGAACGAGGTGTCGACGACCGTGCGCACGATCTCGTCGTGGAACGGCAGCCGCTTGAGCTTCCCGAGCTGCGGGTCCGCGGCGATCTTCTCGGCGATGATCGAACGCAGCTCGTCCTTGTGGGCCCCGAGCGACTTGGCGAGGTTTTCCGGGTAGTTGCCCGTTTCCAGGACCTTGACGACCTCGTCGAGCACCGCGATGGTGACCGGCTTCTTGATCGCCTTGACGATCGGCTCGGACAGCTTGTCGACGAGCCGGTAGGTGAACTGCTCGCCGGCGGCCCGGTCCGCGGCCCGCCCGATCCGCACGAGCAGCAGCACGACGGTGACGAACCTGTGCCCGACCATCGCCGGGTGGGCGACGGGGATCATCGCGAACAGCTCGTACCAGTTGCGCACCAGGAACTTCTTGGCCCAGCGCCGTTTCCGCCACCGCCACAGGAACTCGAGCAGGAACACCCCGCAGATCCCGCAGTCGACGAAGAAGATCACCAGCCCCGCGTCCCGCGCCGGTGGGCTGAGCACCATGTACCCCAGCAACCCGGCCGACCCCACGGCGAGGACGAACATGACCCAGTCGTCGGCGCGCACGTTCCCGGGCAGGATCCCGCTGTTGAGCTCCGGCTCGCGGCCGTCGCGAAGGGTGACCATGCCCGATGATGGCACGCACCGCCCCGATCAGCCGGTTCGGCTCAGGTGCGGCGGAGCCTGCTCGCCCGGACGGCGAACAACGACGTGCAGACCGCCGCCGTGAGCAGCAACGCCGCGATCGAGCCCGACCACCACGGCCAGTCGTGCGTCCACAGCCGGTCCGGCGGTCCGACCTGGTGGATATCCACCGTGGAAGCGCCGGCGGCATAGCCCCAGCGCGCCGGCGCCAGCCAGGACAGCTGGGCCAGCACCGGCCGCCCGGCGACCGGGACCATCCCGCCGCACAGCACCAGCTGGGCCATCACCGTCACGACGAGCACCGGCGTCGTCTGCTCGGCCGAGCGCACCAACGCCGACCCGAGCAAGCTGAGCAGGCAGGATGCCAGTGCAGTCAGCCAGACTGCGACCGCGAGCTCGGCGACCGGGCGCGGCAGCAACACCGTGGAGACCGGCCCTGGCTTGACCGTCGTGACGACGCCGACGAGCACCGCGGACTGGACAGCCGCGACGAGGGTGAACACGCCGGCTTTCGCCAGTGCGTACGCACCGGGCCGCAGGCCGACGGCCCGTTCCCGCAGGAAGATCGCCCGCTCGGCGATGGCTTCCCGCGCCGACGCGGCCGCACCCATGAACGCCGCGCCGACGAAGACGAGCACGAGCATCTGCGCGGCTTCCGTCGGGTGCTCGGGCCCTGATCGCCGCAGTCCTTCGTGACCGGGGACAGCCAGGGCGAGCATGGCCAGGACGACCGGGACCAGCAGCAGGAACAGGGCATACCCGGGATCGGCGAAGATGAGCCGCAGGTGCCGGGCGGCCACCGTGCCGACCTGGTGCGCCAGGCCGGCGTGCACCGGCGGCGGCTCGGCGACTGCCTCGGAAGGGGGCGCCGGGTTCACGGGGGACGGCTGGTGCGGTGGCGCGGTTCCCGAGACCACCCGGTGGAAGATGTCTGCCCAGTCGGCGGTGCCGAACCGGGCCCGCAGCTCCGCGGGCCGCCCGCTGAACACCGGCACGCCGCCGGGGGCGAGCAGCAGCACGCGGTCGCAGTCGTCGAGGTTGGTGACGTTGTGGGTGACCACCACGACCGTGCGACCCGCGTCGGCGAGCTCGCGCAACCGGCTCATGATCTGCTTGTCGAGCGCCGGGTCCAGGCCCGACGTCGGCTCGTCGAGCATCAGCAGTGACGGCGCGGTCAGCAGTTCGAGCGCGATCGAGACACGTTTGCGCTGACCGCCCGACAGCCGGTGGATGGGTGTGCGCGCGTGGTCGGTGAGCCCGACCTCGGCCAGCGTCTCGGCCACCCGCCGCCGGCACGCGGGCCCGCCGGTGTCGTCGGGCAGCCGCAGCTTGGCCGCGTACGTGAGGGCACTGCGCGCGGTCAGTCGCGTGTGGACGACGTCGTCCTGCGGCACGACCCCGACGCGCCGGGCCACCGCCGAACGCTGCCGGTGCATGTCATAGCCGTCGTAAGTGATGCGCCCGGTGGTCGGTGCGACGTCGCCGGAGAGCACCTTGAGCAGCGTCGATTTGCCCGCGCCCGACGGTCCGACGACCGCGACCAGTTGCCCGGGCAGCAGGTCCAGCGAGATCCCCGACAGCAGCTGTTTGTCTCCGACGGCGAAGCCGACGTCGTCGGCCAGGAGCCGGGTCCGTTCCCCGCCGGTGGTGACGAGGTTGTCCCCGTCGACCCGGAGATCGGTGGCCCCCACGGTGATCCGGTCGCCGTCGGCGATCGGTGATCGCCCGGCGACCGGGACGCCGTTGACGAGCGTCGGGTTCCGGCTGCCCAGGTCGGTCAGCCGCCACGCCGCGCCCACGCGTTCGAGCCGAGCGTGGCGGCGGGAGACCTGCAGGTCACTCAGCACGATGTCGTTGTCAGAGGCCCGGCCGATGGTGATCCGGACGCGGTTGCCGATCCACACGGCGGTCAGCTGGTCGTGGTCGGGGACGTCGGCACCTCACCGGGGAGGCCGAGCAGTTCAGCGGTGCCGAGGACGAGGTAGCTGCCACTGCAGCAGGCGGACCTGTTGCCGGATACACCTTCCCATTGGATCTTCAGCCGCAGGACCCCGCTGATGTCGAGGTCGATGGGAACCGGGGTACCGTACGGCACCGGCTTGCTGAAGACCTGCCGACCGTCGGCGAAGATCTCGAGCTGCATCTTCAGCGTCGAGTCGACCGCGTTGTCGTCGAGGCCCGCGGTGGCGGTGAGCCGGCGGAACCCCTTCGCGATGTTGTACTCGACGCTCTGTATGTCGGTGTTCGCTTCCACCTCGGAGCCCACCGCGTGCAGGTAGTTCTTGCCCGCGATGTTGGTGTTCTGGATGCCGCTGTTCCACTGACCGGACGCGGGGTGCACGGAGTCGAGGTAGACCAGCTGTGCCTGGCGGGCCACGGTCAGCTTCACCGCGCCGCCGATCGCCGCCCCGGCCGCCGGGTCCTGGGCGATGACCGTGCCGTCGGCGGCGGTGGCGTCGATCTTGTCCTCGATGGTCGGCTGGAGGCCCGGCAGCGCGTCCTGGGCGTCGGCGAGCTTCTTGCCGACCACGTTCGGCATCACGGTGGGCGTCGCCGTCGTGGTCGCCGTCGGCGAGTCGCTTGTGGACGTGGGCGTGTCGGTGGAAGTCGTCGGCACCGCCTTCGTCGTCGGCGCCGCCGAACCGCCCGAAGCGGTATTCAGGGCGATCCAGCCACCGCCCAGCAAAGCCAGGACAACGGTGAAGATCAGCGCGACCCGGGCACCGCGTCGCTTGCGTTTCGGCATGGTTCCTCCGGGCGGCATGGTCGTGAGGGGCCTGGACGGCGGGCCCGCGGGCACACCGAACACGGTTTCCGTGCCCAGGCCGGTTTCGTTGAGGGGCACCGGGGGCGGCGGCGTGGTGAGCGGGAGGACGAGCGGCTGGTTCATCAGCTCCAGCACCAGCGCGTCCAGGATCGTCGCCACCTGCTGCGCCGATTCCGGCCGGTCCGCGGGCCGCTTCGCCAGCAGCCAGGTGAGCACGTCCCACAGTTGGTCGGGCACGCCGGCGGGGCGCCCCGGCATCGCGCTTTCGTGCAGCCGGATCACCGAGAACGTCGACTGTCCGGCGAACGGGGTGACGCCGCAGCACAGCTCGTACAGCAGGATGCCGAGCGAATACAGGTCCGACGCGGGCGTCGCGTCGAGGCCCTTGCCGAGTTCGGGGGCGAGGTACTGGGGCGTGCCGGCCAGGAGTGACCGGCGCCCCAGATCGCTCGCGGTCGCGAGCCGCGAGATGCCGAAGTCGGTCAGACGCGGCACGGTCCCGTCCATCAGGACGTTCTCCGGTTTGACGTCGCGGTGGACCACGCCGGCCTGGTGCACGGCCGCGAGTGCCGCCGCCACTCCGGCCCCGATGCGGGCGACTTCGGCCGGCAGCAACGTCTTCTCGGCGGTCAACCGGGCCCGCAGATCGCCGCCGGCGACCAGGTCCATCACGATCGCCACGGTCTCGCCCTCGACGACCAGGTCGTGCACACCGACGAGGTTCGGGTGCCGCAGCCCCACCAGGATCGACCGCTCCTGCAGGAACCGCGCCACCAGGTCCGGGTCCTCGACCAGTTCGTCGCGGAGCAGCTTGAACGCGAATGCCTTCCCCTCCTCGTCGGAGCCGGCGAAGACCCGTCCCATCGCACCCTTGCCCAGCGGGTCACCCAGCCGGTACCGGCTGCCCAACGGCTTCTCCATGCCCAGACCTCCGCACTGAATTTCGATTACCGACGCACATGGGAATCAACCCGGCAATGGGTCGCGTTACACGCCGAATTGATACCGTGACATTCGGGACCAAAAGAAGACAAAAACGCGACAGAATCAGTCCTCTTCGGGATTCTTCTTCCCGAAGAGGACGTCGATGTAGGGAAAGAGCCGCCAAACGATCACCGGCAGGTTCATCAGGGCTCTCGTGACCCCGGCGCGGTTCCGAAGCTCGGAACGCCACCCGAGGGCCTCGCCGATCCGGCGATCCGCCTCGACGACCAACGGGACCGCGGCATCCTTGTCCCCGGTCAGCGCGAGCGAGATGCCGAGGTCGAGCTGGGTTCGCATGGTGTCGGGATGGTAGGGTCCGATCGACTCTCGCTGTTTTTCCAGCAATGGCCGCAAAATGTCGATGACATCCTCGTACTGGTTAAGCTGAGCGCGCGCCTGCGCACTCGAGTAACGCAGCCAGTGGTACAGCGGGTGATGCTCGCCGAAAATCCGCCGAACCCGGGGTTCGAACTCCGAAAATTCGCGCAGTGCCCGTTTCGGGCGGCCCCGCGTCACCGAGGTGCGGACGCACCGGACGCCGGCCGCCAAGGTGAGCGGGCTCTCGTTCCCCAGGAGCCCGGCCAGGCTGTCACGGGCCGACCGCAGGCGCGCCTCCAGCGCGTCCCAGCCCTCGTCGCGCGTCTTGAACTCAGTGAAATCCAGTGACATTTCCGCTTCGGCGTAAACGCCGATCGCCTCCAGCCGCAGCGGGTGCCGCTCGTGGTCCGGGGTGTCGTGCTCGCGGATGACGGCGTCGGCGAGCGTGCGCGCCGCCTTGAGTTCACCGGTGATGATCTTCAGGCGGGCCAGTTCGAGCCGGGCCCGTGGGTCGTCGGCGGCGTCGAGGAGCCCGATGGCGTCCCGGAACCGCCCGCGCATGCGCTTGGCGACCGCCATGAACACCCGGGCCTCGATCTTCTCCCGCTCCGGCAAAGATTCCGGGACGTGGCCGGGCCACAGCGGATCCGCGTCCGCGTACCGGCCCAACTGGTCGAGCGCGTGCGCGCACGTCAACCGGGCCCGGAAGGCGTCTTCCGGGGTCCCCGCCGACACGAGTGGCCGGCACACCCCGGCCGCCTCGGCGAAGTCGCCCGAATCGGCCAGCGCCGCGGCTGCGGCGACCCGGTCGGCGGCCCTCACCCCCTCCGCGGCCAAGATCCGCTTCGCCACGGCCCGCGCGGCGACGACTTCTCCTTGCTCCCGGAACCACTCGAGCCCCGATCGCTGCAACCGGGCTCGCTGGTGCGCGGGCACGCAGTCGTGGACGGCGAGCGCCGCGGCGTGCGCGTGGAAACGGCCGGTGTCCCCGATCAACTCGAGCACAATCGAAGCGGTTCTGCGGGTGAGGTCGTCATCGACGCCGGCGGCGTCGCAGACCAGGGCGTGGATGTCCCACTCCGTGCCGAGGTGGATCAGCAGCGCGCGCCGGGCGAGCTCGGCCACCGCGCCGGCGACCGGTTCGCCCGGCAGGACGCGCCGGACGAGTTCCGGCGGCACGGGGGCGCGGGAGATCGCCGCCGCGATCTGCAGGATCCGCCGCGCGGTCGGGGAGCACTCGCCGACCGCCCGCGCCAGGACGTCGACGGCATCGCCTTTCACCGAGTCGAGGACGTCGGCGAAACCGGTCTCGTCGATCGCGCCGCGGCCGTCGCGCAGTGCGGTGACCACGCTCGTCAAGACGATCGGGTGCCCGCCGCACCGCTCGACGAGCCGGCGCACGGCCGAGACTTCGACGGGGTCGTCGGACCCGGCGATTTCGGTATACAACACCGCACCTTCGTCCTCGGTCAGGCCGGTCAGCTCCACGACCGGCGCCGGCCATTCCGGGTTCCCGCTCCTCGTCGTGAGGACCGTCCGGACGAACGACGTCGGCATGACGAACTCGTCGAGCACGTCGGCAGACAGCTCCCCCGGAACGTCGTCGATCACCCACAGCTGCGACCGCCGATCGGCTTCGATCCGGCGCGCGACACCCGCCCGCACTTCGTCCGGCGGCAAGCCCGTGACGTCGGCGCCGAGTTCGGCGGCGATCGTCCGCAGACCCGTGTGAAACCGCACGACTGCGCCGGCCTCGTCGTCTTGCCCGAACAGCCCGATCCACCGCACGCCGCCGGGGAACGCGTCGCGGAAGAGAAACGCGTACTGCTCGGCCAGGCTGGTCTTGCCGAGACCGGCGAAGCCCCGGACGACGGCGAGCGCCGAGGACGTGCGAGGCGTGGCCGGCGGCAGTTCGCGGGAGTGCAGCGCACTGTGGATCCGCCAGAGTTCCTGGTACCGGCCGACGAACCGCCGCGGCCGCAGCAGGCGCGGCAGCATCGGCGCCGCACTGCGAACCGCCCCCAGCGGCGTGCCGGCCGCCCGGACCATTTCGGCGACCCGGCCGGCGATGCGGACGCGGTCTCGCTCGTCACGAGGACGGCCGAAGTACGCCGCGTCCTGCAGTTCCACGGGAGCGATGTGGTTCCCGTCGGACTCGGGGTTGACCACGAGCACGCGCCGCCGGGGATCGCCGGCCGCCTGTGCCGCGAGGAACGCGAAAGTCAGTTCCCACTGGCAGGCGTACCGGGTCGGAAATCTGCGCGAGTAATAGGCGAGGAGCACTGTCGACGAGGTCAGTGCCGCGTCGAGGCCCCCGGTGATGCCCTCGAATTCCCGGATTCCCTCGCTGTCCCGGAAGACCCGCAGGCCGGCGGCCTGCAGCGCCCGCTCGAGCTTGAGTACCTCGTCGATGTCCGACCAGGTGAAACTGAGGAACACGTCGTAGGACTGCATCACCTCGACGCAGTCGCCGGGCCCGCTCGGGTTGTTACCCGCAATCGGGAAACAAAAGGCGCTGTGCGGACCCTGCGTTCCGGACTGTCATGTTTTTGTCTTGTTTTCGACATCATTCATCCGTCCGGATACGGCATCGTGGGAGAAGGCGATCGCGGGCGAGGGGGAGCATGGCGCGCACAGCGAACAGCCGGCTCGCTCCGGGCCGGACCGGCGGTTCAGGAGGCCGGTTGCCAGCCGACGCCGTAGGACCTCGCAGGCCGGAGGTCGTGGAAACCGGTGTGCACTTCACCCGCGTTGTCCAGAAAGAGCGGTTTGCGTGCCGGAAGCGGGTCCTCGGCGTCCTTGGAGAAGTCGCCGTCGATGCGCCAGACGCGCAGCGGCGGCTCCCGCCTATCGAACCGGATATTGAGGTCGAACCTCTCACACGAGAATTCCGGTGTACAGCAGTAGAACGGAGCCGGAAGCTCGTCCAGCCTGATGCGGAAGAAGAACTCGTGCTGGTCGCCGGCGTCCAGCGGCCTGGGCGGCCGCAGGCTGAACGCGACCCTGGTGGAGCTGACCATCCGCACGGAGTGCACCTCGCCGCCGGCGACGACATCGATGCCGAGTCCGGAAAGATCCGGTTGGCCGGTCGTGCTGGCCGGGCGGGCGAGGGAGATCGCGTGCTCGATTTCGGCGAGCCCGGCAACGTGGCTGACCACCTTCCGGGTCTCGAACACCTCGGCGGCGGCTCCCGTCAGGTTCAGCCGGACCGCCAGCGCCGACGTGTGCCAGGGGCCGTCCTGGCTGATGATGGAAGCCCCTTCGAACGGCGGTGGTGCCCCGTACGCGGCCTCGGCGATCAGGTAGATGACGTCGTCGGCGCGGCGCTGCATGGTGCGCACGTTGCGGTCGGCTCCACTGCCCAGCAGTTCGAGCCGCTGGGTGTAGCGCTCGTTCGCGCCGGTGCCGAAACCCAGGACGATCCGCGCCGTTTCCCGCTGCGATTCGGGCAGCCTTTCGATCAACCTGCGGAGGGTGTCTACGACCTTGCCGCGGACCGTTCCCGGGTTGTCCTCCTCGTGGACACCACAAACTTCGCGCAAGCGTTCGCCGACGACACCGGGCAGGGTCTTCGCTTGGATGCCCAGACCCTTGCGAAGCAGTTTCAGCTCCGTTGAGAGATCGTTGATCTTCGCGTCGGCCGCCTCCTGAGCCAAGCCGCCACCTCCGTCTTGGTCGTTGCGGGGAAGTCTACTCATCTTCCCCACGGGACACGACGCCATCACCTGTTTCCCCAGTGTTTCCAGTTCGCGGAAACACCGCAGGTCAAAGCAGTGACCGCGTTTTCTACTGACAGGCAACAGGAAACGCCTGTCATCGAGGAAAACGCCGGGTCAAGCTTGGCTCGTCGAAATCCTTCGGCGACCAAGGAACTCGCCGCACGGAAACGTCGGCGACGCGATCCGGAAAGGGTGAATCCGATGCACACGCACCTCATCATCGTGCTCGGCCAGCTGGTCTCCCTGCTGGGCTGAACAGGTACAGGCCGGCGGGCCCGGGCCGCCGGTCGACCTTCCCCACGTTCGCCGAATACAGGATGATCGAACCATGCCGGACTTTGGAGCAGAATTGAAACGTCGACGGACATCGGTCGGCATGTCACTGACCGGACTCGCCGCGTCCGTCCATTTCACCAAGGGTTACCTCAGCAAGGTGGAGAACGGCAAGGCCCGGGTGAACCGGGAACTGGCCAAAGCCTGCGACCAGGCGCTGGGCGCCGGCGGAGAACTGCTCGCCCTCGCCACCGAATCGGCATCCCCCGCGCGCCGGAACGCCGGCGGCATCGTCGGGCTGCCCGACAGCGGGCGGTACTTCGTCGGCCGCGAACCCGAACTCGAAGCGCTTACCGCACTGCTTCTCCGCCCGGACGAGGCCCGGGTCGGCATCGTGCACGGGATGGCGGGAGCCGGGAAGACGGTACTGGCCGTCGCCGCCGCCCGACGGGTCGCGAGCACTTTCCCGGACGGCTCCCTCTTCTTCGATCTGCGCGGGCACACCCCCGGCGCCGTCGAGCTTTCGTCCGGCGAAGCCATGCACCGGCTGCTGCGGCTGCTGGACATCTCAGCCGATCAAGTTCCCGCAGACGAAGACGGCCGGGCCAACCTGGTCCGTGACCAGCTGCGCGGGCGACGGATGATCCTCGTGCTCGACAACGTGCGGTCCGCCGAACAGATCCGGGCCATCGTCGACAGCGAAACGTCATCCCGGATCCTGGTGACCAGCCGGGGACGGCTACCCGCCCTCGACGACGCCTGGCACTTCCCCGTCGGCGTCCTCCCGCTCGACGACGCCCTGCACCTTCTCCGGTCCGTCGCCGGCGAACACGCGCCCACAGACGAGGGCATCGCGACCGAAATCATCCGGTATTGCGGACAGCTGCCGCTCGCGGTGCGCGTCGTGGCCGCCCGGTTCGTCGCCGGCGGCTGGACGGCGGCGGAGCTGCGCGACCGGCTGGCCGACGAGACCACCCGGCTCGGCGCGCTGGAGGACGGTGAGCGGAGCGTCTCCACCGCGTTCACCGTCTCGTACGAAACGCTGCCCCACGACCAGCGGCGGTTGCTGGGCCTGCTTGCCCTCCACCCCGCGGCCGCCGCGGAAACGGGCGCCGTCGAGGCACTCGCCGGTCTCGACACCGGCGAAGCGGACCGCCTGATGGATCGGCTGCACGACGCAAACCTGGTCGTCCGCGACGAACGGGGCTACGTCGAGCTCCATGACCTGATACGCACCTTCGCGGCGAAGCACGCCCTTCCCGAAGTCGGACCGGACGACCGCGAAGCGGCCGTGCGCAGGCTGGTCGACCACCTCGTCGCGATGACGCTGGCGGCCGACGAGCTCGCCGAGCCCTATCGGTTCCGGCCGGCCACCGGCCTGCCGGCCTCGGCCGCCCTTGCCTTCTCGGACTCGGACGGCGCACTCGCGTGGCTGGCCGCGCAGTGGCCGGTGCTTGCCGACACAGTCGATGCCGCCGCCCGGCACCGGCTGTACGACCGCTGCTGGCAGCTCGCGTTCGTCCTCCGCGCGTTCTTCTTTCGCGAGAAGCTGTTCGAGCCGTGGATGCGGACGCACGAGCGTGCGCTCGAAGCCGCCCGAGCAGCCGGTGACCCGAGCGCGACGGGAATGATCCTCAACAACCTGGGCATGGCTTGCCTGGAGGCCGGCCACGTCGACGACGCGGTCCGCTTCCACGAGCAGGCTCAGGAGCAGTTCGCGGTGGCCGACGACGACCGGGGCGCGATCGACGCGATGTCCAGCTTGGCGTGGGCGCGCCTGTACCGAGGCGAGGCCGAACCGGCCCTGACCGAGTTGACGACGGTGCTGGCCGTCTACCGCCGGACCGGCCGGACCAGGAACGTGGCGATCGCGCTTCGCGGTATTGCCCTCGTTTCGGCGGCTCTCGGGCAGTTCCCCGAGGCACTGGCCGCCGCGCGGGAGGCAACCGAGCTCGCTCAGCTGCCGATCGATCGGGCGATGTCGGCGAACTGTGAAGCCTGGGTGCATTTCCGCGCCGGCCGGTGGGACCACGCCGAGTCCTGCTACCGCCACGCGGCCCAGGTGGCGGACGACGCCGGGAGCGAGTACGAGCGGGCGCGGGCGCTCACGGGCCTGGGCAACACGGCAGCCGGGCGTGGCGACCGGCAGGCGGCGGCTCGCTGGTGGGCGGAGGCCGCCGCGTATCGGGTCACCCTCAATCCTGCTGTGCTCGGCGAGGCTCAGTACCGGAACCGGCCGACGTGCGAAGAATGATCAGAAGACGATGAAGAAGATGAGCCGTCTCGCTTGCCAGGTCCAGATCCGCCACGTGTACCGAAGAGCCAGCGCGGCGAGGCCCAGGCTGATCAACCCGGCGAAGACCGAGCTGTTCGCGAACAGGGCGAATCCACCGATCGTCAGCACGATGGTCCATGCCGTCCAAAGCAAGCCGTAGCCCGCGCGGCTGGCCTGGCTGTACGGTCGGACTTCGGTCTGGTTTCCGATCGGCTGCGGTTCGACACTCATTGTTTCTCCTTTTTGTGGGACAGGATCATGCTCACCGGAAGGTGATCTCGAGATTTTTCAATTTGTCGTCCGCATGCGTTCGGCAATAACTCAGCAGCTCGCTCCGGTACTGCGGGGCGACGATGCGGCCCATCGCGTCGACGCGGTCACGCGTGGGCGATCCCCAGCGGGCCGCCAGATCCAGCTGCTGGGTTTCACCGAGGCCGGCGTACTCCTGGCAAGTCACGTCCAACGGATCGGATGTGCAGGCGACCGCACCCCCACTGGTCAGCGCGATCACGATCGCAACGAGCGGAATCCTCGCGTTCATCATTCCTCGAATCTTCGGGCGGCCTCAGGAATGGACGCCGCATTCCTGAGGACCAGTCGCGACCACGGCGAAATTCGTTGCACCCCGCCCCCGCGTTGTCCCGATTCTGTCGCGTTCGCCGGCCACCGCCCGTCTCGCCGCGTGGTTCTTACCCCCGAAAAACTGGTCAAAAACACGACACTTCCCGGCAACCCTGCCACCGGCGGTAGCGAAGCTGTATGTCGTGCCGATCAACGTCGCAGAAGCCCAGCCCATCGTGAGGTCGCCGTCATGACTACGCATTGAGTTCCGAAGGCCGCCGGCAGCACGCCTCCGCCTGACGTCGCCGAGGCCGCGAGCGACCGCCCGGGTTTCCCGGGCGTGCCGTTTCCGTCAACGGGAAACGCCTTGTCGGACTCCATTACCAGCGCGCACCATCAAGGTATTCCGCGAACACCGCGGAACCAGCAAGCCCCGTCGAACGAAAATATCGAGGAGCCCGCCATGATGGTCGTCTGTTCTGTTTCCGCGCTCGTCCGCACGGCCCTGTTCCTCGTCGCGCTCGCGGTGGTCGCCGCCCTGGCCCTCGCCGGGCCCGCCGCCCCGGCATCCACGCCGGGCTCCGGTCAGGCGACGTCCACGACGGAACCCGTCGAGCGCTGAGGAAGCCACGGGTTTCGGATCCCCCGACCGAACATCGGCGACGCCGGAAGTAGCCGTCAGGCCGGTTGTTCGGGCCCCAGGTGCTCGATCAGCCGGGCCAGCTGATCGGCGTACTGCCGTACGAACTCCGGCGAGGCCGGATCCTTCCCGGTCAGGCCTTCGACCACGTTCGGCAGCGTCACCGGGGCCATCGCGGCGGCCATCAGCAGCACCGTCAGGCTCGCCGGGTCGACCCAGTCCGGCAGCCGCCCGTCGGCCTTCATCGCCGTGATCTGGTCCACCGATCTCGCCAGGCGCTGGGTCCTCGCCGCGTGGTCCGGGTCCGGCTCGGCGCCCTCGTACTCCAGCCCGGACCAGGCCACCAGACGCATGCCTTCGCGGCCCGTCGTCCCCTCCAGCGCGTACCGCCGCACCTGCTCTGACAGTGGCATGTCCGGTGCGACCAGTTCGCGCTGGTGGTCGACCCACTGGTCCGACAGCGCCCGGTAGAGGCCCTCTTTGCCGTCGAAGTAGTACGAGATCAGCTGCTGGTTCACCCCCGCCCGCGTCGCGATCGCCGCGATCCGGGCGCCCGCGTACCCCTTCGCCGCGAACTCCGCGCCCGCCGCCTCGAGGATCAGGCGGCGGGTGCGTTCCGGATCCCGTTGCCGCTCCTGGGGCTTCGGCGAACGGCGAGGCTTCGACGCGGTCACGCACCCGACTATATCCGTCAACCAACCGCTTGACTCTGCGGAACAGAACGTTGACGGACGGCCGTCAGCGCGAGGGCCAGCACCAGCACCCCGGCGCTGACCGTGAGCGCTGCCGCCGTCGCGGACGCGTAGCCGTGGTCCAGCCGGGTGAAGAAGACCGTGCCCGCCAAGGCGATCCCGGTCGCCGTGCCCAGCTGGACCGTGGTGTTCACGACGCCGGACGCCGCGCCCGCCTGCTCCGGCCGGATGCCCGCCATCGACGCGGCGAACAGCGCGTTCAGGACCGCGCCCATGCCGAGCCCGACGGCGATCACCGGCACCAGCAGCGCCCACCCGGTCAAGGCCGACCCCAGCCACGGCACCAGAACCGCGATCGCGGCGAGGCCGGCCAGCAGCACCGCGACGGCGGCCGCGGTGAACGCCCGGCCGAACCGGGGGGCGAGCCGCATGCCCAGGACGTTGCCCGCGACGATGCCGAGCGTCGACGGCGCGAACGTCACAGCCGCTTCCCACGGCGAAAACCCGAGGCCGAGCTGCAGGTGCAGCGTCAGGACGAAGAACACGCCGACGCCGGTGGTGACGCAGAGCAGGACCGCCTGGCTGCCCGCGAGGTGCCGCACCAGGTCCGGCGGGACCAGCGGTTCACCACCGCGGCGGAACTGGCGGCGCTGGTGCAGCGCGAAAACCCCGAACACGGGGACCGCGGCGGCCAGCAGCGCGATCGACCACGCCGGCCAGCCCAGCTCGCGGCCCTGGACCAGCGGGAAGAACACCGCGAACAACGCGGCCGTCAGCAGCGCCAGGCCGGCCGGGTCCATGCGGTGCCGGAAGAAGCCCGGCCGGTCCGGCATGGTGCCCAGCGCGCCGAGCAGCGCGAGCACTCCGATGGGCAGGTTGACCAGGAAGATCGCCCGCCAGCCGGTGCCGAACAGGTCGGCCTCGGTCAGCGCGCCACCCAGCAGCGGGCCGGCGAGCCCGCCGAGCGGGAACGCGCCCGCGTACCACGTCATCGCCTTCGGCCGCTCCCGCTCGTCGAACTCCGCGTGGATGAACGACAGGACCTGCGGCACCATCAGCCCGGACCCGATGCCCTGCACCACGCGCGCGGCGATCAGCACGCCGACGTGCCCGGCGAGGCCCGCGGCCAGTGACGCGGCCGTGAACACGAACATGCCCGCCACGAACAGCTTCTTCGTCCCGTGGCGGTCGCCCAGCCTGCCTCCGGTGATCAGCGTGAGGGCGAACCCCAGTGCGTAACCGGCCGAAATCCACTGCAGCGCCGACTCGCCGGTGCCCAGCTCCCGCTGGATGGTGGGCAGCGCCACGGCCACGATCTGGTTGTCGATCATGTCCACCAGCACCGCCAGCACCGCGACGGCCAGCGCCCACCACCTGAGTGCGTGCTTCTCCACGACGTCCCCCTTCCGCATTGACTCAGTCAAGCCATAGTCAACCAGTCGAACTACTCTGTCAACTATCTGTTTGATTGAGTCGATCGGAAAGCAAGTGAGACCTCCTGGTCGGAGCGCCCCTGAAGGAGAGACTCAGACTCCGAGGACTTCCCGCAGCTTCGCGGCGAAGGCTTCCGGCTGCCCGGCATAACCGAACTCACCACCGAGAAAACCACCGTGGTGGCTCGGGAACACTGTTGCTTCCTGCCCGAGCAGCTGGGCCGTCGCCAGAGCCGTGCGCCCGGTGAAGACCTCACGGGACTCCTCGCCGACGGCGATCACGACGCGCGTCGGTGCCGCGGTCAGGGCCGCCACGTCGAGCTGGTACTCCGTGACCGCCAAGGACCGTTCGGTCAGCAGCGGGTCGTCGCGGCGGCCGTCGTCTTCGGCCGGCAGTCCGAACTGGGCCGGGTCCGCGGGCGGGAGGGCGAAGTAGTCCTCGGTGAACTCGCCCTTCCACGACCCCAGCACCATGAACGCCGCCATCCCCGCGCCGAAACCCCGGGCCTGGTACGCGTCCCGCATCGCCTGGCCGGCGCGCTCGGCCGCCGCGGCGTCGGGGAGCGTCTTCATCAGCGGTGGCTCGTGGGCGACCAGTGTTGTCACGTCGTCGGGGTGGGCGGTGACGAGCGCGAGCCCGGCGACCGCGCCCCCGCTGCTGCCGAACACCTCGACCGGGCCGGCGCCGAGCGCCTGGATGACGGCGTGGATGTCCTCCGCCTGGACGGCGGGCACGTGGTCGTCCCGCCCGTCCTTGCGGACGCTGCGCCCGAGCCCCCGCGGGTCGTAGGTGACCACGGTCCGCTCCGGGAAGAACGACGCCAGCGTGCCGAACCCCTCGGCGGCCATCGGCTGCCCGATCATCAGCAGCGGCGGCCGCGGGCTCTCCGCGGGTGCCGGCCCGTGGACGTCGTAGACGATGTCGGCCTCGGGTGTTTCCAGCGTGTGCGTCGTGGTCATCGTTACCTCCCCGGTTCAGGACTCCTCCGGAGACTAGACCGGGCCACCGACAGTTTCCGGCGGTCACGACCCGAGGGCCACTCCTTCGAGGACCGCCTTGACGCCACTGAGGCCAGGCACCTGCACCGGCACCGTGGTGTAGTACGGATAGTTGAAGACGCCTTGCCCCAGGGCGAACGAGGAGTTGTCGCCCCAGCCCCAGACCGTGCCGTCCGCGCGGACCGCGTAACCGCCGCCGCCGAAAATCCCGATGGCCTTGGCGTCGGTCAGGTCGCGCACCTGGACCGGGACCGCGGACGAGCAGTTCGGTCCGGGGTTGACGCAATCGAGACCGTTGCCCAGCCGGCCGTTCCGGTTCTCGCCCCACGCGACGACCGTGCCGTCGGTGCGCAACGCGTACGCACTCGGCCAGTTGCCGACCACGGCCGAGACACCCGTCAGCCCGGACACCGCCACCGGCGTGCGGGAGACGCAGCTCGAGGTCGTGCACGCGACGCCGTTGCCCAGCTGGCTGTAGGTGTTGTCGCCCCAGGCCCACACTGTTCCGTCGGTCTTGACGGCGTAACCGCTAAAACCGTCCCCGCTGCCGATGGCTTTGACGCCGGTCAGGCCGGAGACGCGCACCGGCACGGTCGAGCTCGCCGCGGTGGAGCCGTTGCCCAGCTCGCCACGGGTGTTGCTGCCCCAGGCCCAGACGGTGCCGTCGGACTTGAGCGCGTACGCGGTGTCCCGCGCGGCGGCGATGGCGGTGACCCCGGTGAGCCCGGAGACCTGCACGGGCACGTTGCCGTTCTGCCCCCACCGCCACACGGAGCCGTCGGAGCGCAGCGCGTACCCCTCGTTCTCACCGGCCGCGATCGCCGTGACCGACGTCAGTCCCACGACCGGCACCGGCGCGGCGGAGGTGCCGCCCGCCGTCCACCCGTTGCCCAGCTCACCGGTCGAGTTGTTGCCCCAGGCGCGGACGGTGCCATCGGCGCCGAGGGCGTACCCGTGGGACGCCCAGCCCGCGACGGCGACGACGCCGCTCAGGCCCGCCATCAGCTTGGGTGACACGACGTACCCGGTGCCCTGGCGCCACGAGTAGCTGCTCCACGTCGACACGCACCCGGTCTGGCAATCGGCCGGTGGCAGGGTGAAGTAGCCGGAGAGGTCGGCCGTCACGTCGACAGAACCGGCGCGGTTGTGGACGTAGACCGCGCGCGTCAGGTCGTAGGGGGTGCTCGCGGCCGGGCCGACGGGGGACACGAGGGGCGCGGTCGCCACCGAGATCGTCTGCCCGGGGGTGAGGCTCAGGCTCGGGTTCGGCTGGTTCCCCGAATTGCGGTCCCACGCGGTGACGGCGGTGTTCGCGGTCGCCGAGTAGCCGGTCAGGTTCAGGGCCACGGCGAGCGCGTTCGACGGGATCGACGGCTGCAGCCGGTACGAGAGGTCGCTGTTCGCGCCGATCTTCCTGGGCATGCCGTCCGCGGTGCCGAGACCGGTGCGGGTGTCCAGCACCCGCTCCGGGGCGACCGGGGTGAACAGGGCTCCGTAGTCGGTGGCGTAGAAGCCGGCCAGCGCCGCGTACGTGGTCACCGTGCCGGCGAGGTTGTACAGGTCGATCGACCGGTCCGCGCCGATCTTGACGGTGATCAGGTTCGTGCCCTGGCCGCCGGGATAAGCGGCGACGTTGGCCATGGTCGGCCGCGGGGTGCTGTGCGGGAAGACCGTGACGTAAGTGGCCGCGGTCGGCTCGGTCAGCGTCAGGGTGAGGGTCACGGCGGTGGCCGTCGCCGGGACCCGGTCGGCCATGCTCAGCTTGGTGGTGACGCCGGCGCCGAGCTGGGCGAGCGGCAGCCCCGACTGGCTCAACGGCGTGTACCGCGAGCCGGGATCGGCCGAGTAGTAGCCGACGATGCTCGCGATGAGGTGCGTCGAGCCGGCCTCGTTGTAGAAGTCCAGCGTCCGGTCCGCGCCGACCTGCACGGTGACCTGGTTGGACCGTCGCTTGTTCGCCTGGACCAGCAGGTTCGGGAGCACAGGCCGGGCCTGGCCGTGCGGGAACACCGTGATCGCGGTGTCGGCGGTCGGGCTCTCCGCCCAGAGGTTCAGCACGACGGCGGTGCTGTTCGCGGGCGCGAGCGCGGCCGCGCTGCCCGTCACCGTGGTCTTGGCGCCCACGGCTCCGACCGGGACGCCGACGCCGCGAACGGTGTCGAGGAAGCGCGTCGGCTGAACGGCGGTGAAGGCCGACGGCGGCGAGCTGAGCGCGGCCGCCGTGGCGGTGAAGCCGGTGACGAGCGAAGCGAGCGTGAAGAGCGCGGCGGCCAGGACGACGGTCACCGACGGGCGTGCTGTGCGCATGAATCCCCCAAGAACGCCCGGTACGGGCCCGGACGGGACTCTATGCCGGTTCACAGTGGACGGATAGCGTCCGTTCGGCTTACCGCGGTTTGCGCACAGTGGACTTGCGCACAGTGGAGCCGACGTCGAGACCCGCCCGGGAGTCGAACCCGGTGACAGCGGCTTTGCAGGCCGCCCCATGACCGTCATGACACGGGTCGTTGGAGTCGCGCGCCGTGGTGTCGATCCACGTCGGCGGGGCTTATGAGGCTCCGCTGGTTGCCGAACCGCGCGCGTGAGTGGCCGACCGGACTCGCACCGGCTTCGCCCGGGGCCACAGCCCGGGGCCTCGTCTCCTTCGGCGTCGGCCACGGTGCCCCTACCAGGATTCGAACCTGGACTGGACGCGTTCTGAGCGCGTTGCCTCTTCCATTTGGGCTACGGGGGCGTAGCGCGTCCGGGAGTCGAACCCGGGTCTCCCGGGTGAAAACCGGGAATCCGTACCGCTGGACCAACGCGCCGTGGTGCCCCCGCCAGGACTCGAACCTGGGACCTGCGGCTTCGGAAGCCGCTGCTCTGTCCTGCTGAGCTACGGAGGCGCACCCGCGTCGCCCGCACTGTTGCGGCCGAGACGAGCGCAGGGAAATGTCTGCAGTTTTCAAAGAGCACCGGCGGAAGGAGTCGAACCCTCTGGCCGCGGTTTTGGAGGCCGCGCCGCTTCCGAAGCACGCCGATAGAACAATTGCGGGAACAACAAAAAACCGCCCGGCTCGGTTTCCCGATGGGCGGCTCACTGGCATGACGGGCTAAATCATGGCAGGGAGCCGTGTCGCCGCAGGTGGAGACACATGAGTGCACACGGCGCGGCGGTGGCGGTGTGCCACGCCTCTCGCCTCTGCAGGTGCGTCATGGTGTCTCCTCGGTTCGTTCGTGTGGAACCATCATCAGGTACCGGCGCCGCGAGGTCAATGCGTTTTATCCGCACCGGCCGGACTACTTGCCGCGGCTCCTGACCACCCTTGTGATCGCGTAAGCAGTGAGGGCGATCAGGACGACGGCGAGCGCGATCTCATAGACGGTGTGGTCCACAACCGCGTACACGGTCACGGCCACACAGCATGCGATGGCGAAGGCAAAGAAGGCGATCAGGGTCGTTCGCGTCATCCGGAACCTCCACGACCGCGGAGCAGCTGCACGGCGAACAGTCCGACCAGGAACACCGAGACGGCCAGCAGGGCAACGGACCCGGCGCTGACTTTCTCGACCACAGACCAGGTCGCGAAGGCGAGCATCCCCAGCCAGAGACACAAGGCAAGGCCGCCAAACCACCGGGATTCGAAGAACCCCGGTGGTTTGGCGGCCCCTTTTCCGGTCAAGACTGCTTCCTCGCCTTGAACCACGCATAAAGGAAGATCACACCGAGAAATGCACCGCAGGCGAAGATGATGATTCCCAGAATCAGGTTCATCGTGCTGCTGTGGTTGACGGCCATCACGGCACCGACGACGGCTCCCGCGAGCAAAGCCAAAGCGGCGAGAAGCATTCCTGGCGGGGGTGCCGCTTTGGCGTTGCCCTGAGTCATCGGCTCTTCTCCCGAAAGTAGGCGGAAGCGGTTACGGACCCGTCGGTGACAAGGATATCCCAGCAATCCCCGCGGCGCAGCCGCCGACGAGTATCACGCCGTGCAGGACACCCTCGCTCACCGGCACGAAGCCTGCCGCGTAGGTGGCGAATACCCCGAACGTCCGTTCGGCACCCACCGCGCCGGACACGCAGCCGTAGACCTTTTGCAGAACGGTACCCGCCGTTTTCAGAATGCTCCCGAAGCTGAGCGCACCGGTGGCATCGGTATTGTTCAGCGGATCCCCCTTGCCGTAGGCGTAGGCGTTGTCCTCCTGACCGGTGGGGTCGGGTTGGGTGAAGCGGGCGTAGGTCGAGTTGAACTGGCGGTAGCCGAGCAGGTAGTTGCCGAGCTGGGTTTGGTAGCCGCCGATCCAGCGCAGCCGGTTGGCGTCCGCGGCCGGGCCGGTGATCGCCGCGCCGGCGCCGTAGGGGGTGTAGCTGTAGGTGGCGGTCAGCGCACCGGCGTCGTCGAGGAGGGCGATGATGCTGCCCTGGTAGTCGGTGACGGCGTTGTGGTGCTTGCCCGCGGTGTCGACCAGCCCGGTGAGCTTGCCGTCGACGTCGTGGGCGTACGTGGTGGCCGCGCCGTTGTCCATGGTGCGGGAGATACCCAGTGCCGTGTGGGTGAAATCGTGCTTGTAGTTCGCCGAGCCGGCCTGCTCGGTGATCGTCGACGGCTGAGTCTGGTCGAGCGTGTCATAACTTGCCGTGAACACCGGGCCGGTGCTCGTGGTGAGCGACGTCAGCTGGTTCGTCGGGCTGTAGGCGGCGTGGTTGGCGGGGTTGGTGGAGTCGAGCCGGTTTCCGGCGCCGTCGTAGGTGAGGGTGGTCGAATCGGCCTTGGTCAGCTGGTTGGCGTCGTTGACGGTGTAGGTGTGCCCGTCGCCGGCGGTGAGGTTGCCGGCGTTGTCGTAGCTGTAGGTGCGGGCACCGGCTTTGACGAGCCGGCCGAAGCCGTCGTAGGTGTTGTCGGCGGTGCCGGTGACGTCGGTGCGGGACTGCACCTGGCCGGTGTCGGTGCCGTCGGGCCGGGTGTAGCGGTAGGTGGTCGACAGCAACGCCGTCCCGGCCGGGTTCTTGACCGTGATCCCGGTCTGCCGCCCGGACTGGTCGACGCCGATGGTTTCGGTGCTGCCGCCGGGGAAGGTGGCCGAGGTGCGGTGGTCGGCGTTGTCGTAGCCGTAGGTCGTCGTCGTGTTCGCCTGGTCCTTGACCGAGGTCAGCCGGTCGGCCGCGTCGTAGCCGTAGTAGATCCAGCCGGTCGGGTCGTCGACCGCGCTGACGTTCCCGGCCCGGTCGTAGTGGTAGGTCGCGACCTGCGTGACGCTTCCCGCGTTGCGCGTGACCCGCGTGAGCAGGCGCCGTTCGTAGTTGTTGGTGAACGTCGCCCCGGCGTAGCGGGCGATGGTGAGGTTGCCCGTCTGGTCGTAGGTGTAGGCGGCCAGCCCGGTGCCGTCGGCCTTGGCCACGGAGACGACGCGGTCGAGCTTGTCGTAGCCGTAGACCAGTTTGACGCCGTTGCCGTCGGTCACGCTCGCGACGCGCGAGAGCGAGTCGTAGGTGTAGGTGGTGGGTTTCAGCGGCAACGGCGGGGTGACCGTGGTCAGGTTCCCGGCGCTGTCGTAGCCGTAGCCGGTGACGTGCCCGTTGCCGTCGGTGGCGGTGGCGACCAGGCCGGTGGTGTAGGTGTACTTCGCGACGTCGGCGTTCAACCCGTCGGAGTGCACCTTGATGACGTTGCCCGCGTTGTCGTAGCTGTTGCTCACCGCGTCGCCGGAGAAGTCGGCGACCTGGGTCGGCAGGTGCGGGTGGGCGGTGTCGGTGTAGCCGACGCTCATCGTCGCGCCGGTCGGCAGCTTGCCGCCCTTGAGGTTGTTGAGCGGGTCGTAGTCGTAGCTGACCGAGTTGCCGGTCGCGTCGGTCAGCGAGTTCACGTCACCGTGGGACGACCAGCCCTGTGCGCGGCCGTGGCCGAGGGCGTCGGTGGCCTTGGTCTGGCGGTGGCCGTCGAAGTCGTAGGTGCTCTGGTGCCCGTTCGGGTCGGTGACCGTCGTCGTGCGGTCACCGTAGCTGTAGCCGGTGACGCTCGCGACGCCGTCGAAGTTGGGCTCGGCCACCTGCGTCACCCGGCCGCCGCCGTCGTAGGTCAGCTTGTACACCCGCCCGACCGTGGTGGTCAGGCTGGTCACGCGCCCGTCCGCGTCCAGGCCGAAGGTCGTTTTGTCGCCGCCGCGGTTGGTGATCCCCGTCAGCCTGTAGCCGCTCGCGTCGTGGCTGTACGAGCCGGCGGTCGAGCCCGTGGGGTCGGTGATCGTGGCGAGCCGCCCGTTGCCGTTGTACGCCGCGGTCGTCACCCGGCCCTGGGTGTCGGTGATCGACGCCAGGGTGCCGTCGGACGGGTTGTACCGGTAGGTGATCGCGTGGCCGTTGCGGTCGGTCTGCGACGACAGCCGTCCGTCGCCCGTGAACAGCGACATCTCACCCGAGTCGTCCTGCACCAGCGTGTAGCTGCCGTTCGAGAGCTTGGTCAGCGTGCTGTGGGAGCCCGACGGCGTCTCGTAGCTGCCGTCGTCGTTCACGTAGTAGGCGGCGCAGTAGCCGGTGGCATCCTGGTAGATCACCACGCTGTCCAGGATTTCGAGGTGGATGTCCGGGCCGCCGGAGATCGACCAGAAGTCGCCGAGAGCGCCGCCCTCGAAGGAGATGCTGTTGTAGACGGCGTCGAAGGACATGTTCAGCCCGGTGCCCTTGACCGTCAGCGCCCGGTCGGTGATCACCGCGTTCCCGTTGGACCGGTCGACCAGCAGCTCCGTCCGGTCCGAGATCGCGTAGCGGTCCATCGCGAACCACGGCTGGACTCCCCAGCCCCCGTAGCTGGCGCACGTTTCCCGCCGAGGCGCTCTCGGCGCCGGTCTCGCGGGCACCTGGTCGGCCGTGACCCCGGTCGGCGTGCGGTTCACCTGGGCCGGCGGCGTCCACGACACCGGCAGCGGCACCCCACCCGGCGCCGGTTTCGGAGCGGCATCCGCCGTCGCCGGAACCGCGGAAACCAGTGCGATGACAGAAGTGAACGTCAAAATGCGCAGCACAAATGGCCGCAACAATTTTTGTTGCATAAAAGGTGAATCTCCCCTCGGAACCCACAGGTCCCACCCCAAGGCGGCAGGATGCCACCACCTCCGGCCACACTATGACGAGAGATCACCTGTGGCACCGCGGAAAAGTCTCAATCACTCGAATGACCTAACACGGATCACACATGCTACGGCGGTCATTCCAGAGCGAATTCCCACGAAATTCGGATAGGCCACAGGCAGACGATTCGGAAAAAGTTTCTCCCGTGAAACCGACCCGGGAATATCGGAGCCCGCACGGCACGGCGAGGCATGCCCCGCCGAACGGGAAGATGAGCCGCCAAGGGGGCTCGAACCCCTGACCTTCTGTTTACAAGACAGATGCTCTACCAGCTGAGCTATAGCGGCCTGGCGCACCGGCGCCGCACCCAGTGTATCGGGCCGCCTTCCATGATCCGCTCGGGAGGCAGGATCGCCTGGTCCAGGCCTCCATCGAGCAACGTGGTGGACGCCACTCCATGATCCATGCAACGGTCGGCGGGTGGCCGTCGATGGTCCGGAGGAGAGAGCGAGGAGGTGGATGGATCATGAAGATCAAAGAGCGCACCAACGGGGGCGACGCGACCAGATGGCCGCTGCTGGAGCCCCCCGAACAGCGGCGGCCGCGGGCCCACCGCCCCACCCTCCTCAAGCAACGCCCGTGGCACGTCCTCGAAGCCCCGACCGGTGAGCTGCCCGCCGTCGACGCCGAAGAGGCCATGGGGCCTCAGCTGCCCGACGAGGCCACCGTCAACTTCGTCCTGGACCTGAGCTTGCGCATCGGCGAAGTGCAGATGGCCAGCGGGGCCGGTGCTTCCGACGTCACCGCGACGATCCTCGCCATCGCCGGCGCGCTCGGGCTGCCGCACTGCGAGGTCGACGTCATCTTCACGTCGATCACCGTGACCTGCCACCGCGGCACCGACCTGACGCCGATCACCGCGCTGCGCGTCGTGCGGAGCCGGAGCCTCGACTACACCCGGCTGACCGGGACCGAGAAGCTCGTCCGCAAGATCGTGCGCGGGCACATGGGCGCCGAGCAGGCCCAGACCGAGCTCGAGCGGATCACCTCCGCGCCGCACCCGTACCCGCGGTGGGTTGCGACGCTGTCTTGGGGCGGGGTCGCCGCGTTCGTCACCATCCTGCTCGGCGGCGGGTTCGACATCGCGCTCGTCGCGTTCGTCATCAGCGGCGTCATCGACCGGGTCGGCCGGGTCGTGAACCGGTACGGGCTGCCCTTCTTCTTCCAGCAGGTGATCGGCGGCCTGGTCGCGACGCTGTCGGCCATGGTCATCGTCAGCAGCAACGTCCTGACCACGGACAAGCCGACGCTGGTCGTCGCGGCCGCGGTCACCGTGCTGCTGTCCGGGCTGTCGACCGTCTCGGCGGTGCAGGACGCCATCACCGGCTACAACGTCACCGCCGCCGGCCGCACCATGGAGACGGCGCTGATGTCGGCGGGCCTGATCGCCGGGGTCGTGCTGGCGCTGCGGATCGCCGTCATGCTCGGCCTGCCGCGGACGCCGCTGCCCGAGGTCACCGGGTCGACGCCGCAGCAGCTGCCGCTCGTCGTGCTCGGCGGGGCCGGCGCGGCCGCCTGCTTCGCGCTCGCGAGCTACTCCAAGATGCGCGCGATGCTGGTCGCGGCGGCCGCCGGGGGCATCGGAGCCGCCGTCTACGGCGCCCTGATGCTGGCCCGGCTGGACGGCGTCAGCTCGTCCGCGGTGGCCGCGACGCTGGTCGGGTTCTGCGGTGGCGTGCTCGCGCGGCGACTCGGTGTTACGCCGCTGGTGGTCGCCGTGTCCGGGATCACTCCGCTGCTTCCGGGGCTGTCGACCTACCGTGGTCTATACCAAATCGGAGTGGAACCGAGCGGTGACATCTCGATGCTCATGACGGCCGTCGCAATCGGGCTTGCCCTGGCAGCGGGCGTGGTACTCGGGGAATGGCTCGCCCAGCCGGTGCGCACCGGCCTGGGCAGGCTCGAGCGGCGGTTCGCCGGACCACGCATGGCCGGTCCGCTCGAACCGACCGAACGAAGCTTGGAGTAACCCAGAGGTCACGGACTGTTCATCGCTCACGCGATAGGGTTTCACTCTGGGGCCGCGACCCAGGACGCGAGGAGCAGGCGACGTGAGTGACCAGAAGGAGAACGGGAACCAGGCCGATTTCGTCGTGGTGGCGAACCGGCTTCCGGTGGACCTCGAACGCACGGCGGACGGCGAACGCCGCTGGACGGCCAGCCCGGGCGGGCTCGTCTCCGCCCTGGAGCCGTTCCTGCGGTCGAGAAAGGGTGCCTGGGTCGGCTGGCCGGGCATCCCCGACGTCGACGTGGAGGAGTTCGACGACGACGGGCTCGTGCTGCACCCGGTTTCGTTGAGCGCCGACGAAGTCCGCGACTACTACGAAGGTTTCTCCAACGCGACGCTCTGGCCGCTCTACCACGACGTCGTCGAGCGCCCGGTGTTCGACCGGGCGTGGTGGAACAGCTACGTCACGGTGAACCGCCGGTTCGCGCAGGCCAGCGCCGACGTCGCCGCGCCGGGCGCGACCGTCTGGATCCAGGACTACCAGCTCCAGCTCGTGCCGGCGATGCTGCGCGAACTGAGACCGGACCTGCGCATCGGCTTCTTCCTGCACATCCCGTTCCCGCCGGTCGAGCTGTTCATGCAGATGCCGTGGCGCGCGGCGATCATCCGCGGCCTCACCGGCGCCGACCTCGTCGGCTTCCACCGCCCCGGCGGGGCGCAGAACTTCCTGTGGCTGTGCCGTCAGCTGATCGGCCTCGAGTCGACGCGCGGCGCGGTCGGCGTCCGGTCGCGGCCGGGCACCATGCAGGTCGGCGACCGGACCGTCCGGGTCGGCGCGTTCCCCATCTCCATCGACGCCGCCGGCCTCGACAACCTCGCCCGCACCAAGGGCGTCCAGGAGCGGGCCGCGCAGCTGCGGCGCGACCTCGGCAACCCCAAGACGGTCATGCTCGGCGTCGACCGCCTCGACTACACCAAGGGCATCGACCTGCGGCTGCAGGCCCTGCACGAGCTACTGCACGAGGGCAGGCTGCAGCCGGACGACGTCACGTTCGTCCAGCTCGCCACCCCGAGCCGCGAGCGCGTCGAGCACTACCAGCGGATGCGCGGCGAGATCGAGCAGATGGTCGGCCGGATCAACGGGGAGTTCGCCCGCGTGGGCCACCCGGTCGTGCACTATTTGCACCAGTCCGTGGACCGCACCGAGCTGGCCGGGTTCTTCTCCGCGGCGGACGTCATGGTCGTGACGCCGCTGCGTGACGGCATGAACCTCGTGTGCAAGGAGTACGTCGCCGCGCGGCACGACCTGGGCGGAGCGCTCGTGCTCAGCGAGTTCGCCGGCGCGGCCGCCGAGCTCTCTAGCGCATTCCTCGTGAACCCCCACGACCTGGACGGGGTGAAGGACGCTCTGGTGGCTGCCATTACCCTCGACCCGGCAGAGGGCCGTCGCCGGATGCGCGCCATGCGTCGCCAGGTCCTCACTCATGACGTCGACCGTTGGGCGCGCTCGTTCCTGCAAGCGTTGGGTGCCGAGGGGGTCGATTAACCGAACGACCACGCACGAGCTCCGAGGAGGAGTGTTGACTGCCGAGGCCCTGCCCGCCGAGCTACGGCGAGCGATCGTGCAGATCGCCCGCACGCCGCGCCTGCTGGTCGCGTGCGACTACGACGGCACGCTGGCACCCATCACGCTCAACCCGGACGAGGCTCGCCCGCTGCCGGAGTCCGTCGGCGCCCTCAGATCGCTCGCCGGTCTGCACGAGACCACCACCGCGGTCATCTCCGGCCGCGCACTGCGTGACCTGGCCACGCTCTCGCGGCTGCCGTCCGAGGTGAACCTCGTCGGCAGCCACGGCTCGGAGTTCGACATCGGCTTCATCCACGCCCTCGACGAAAAGGCGCGGGAGCTGCACCGACGGCTGGAGACGGAACTCGAAGAGCTCGTGCTCGACGTCCCGGGTGTGTCGCTCGAGGTCAAGCCGGCCAGCATCGCCGTGCACGTGCGTCGAGCCGAGCACGAGGCGGGCCGCCGGGTCCTCGCGGCCGTCCACTCCGGACCATCGAAGTGGGAGGGCGTGTCGACCACCGACGGCAAGGAGGTGGTCGAGCTCGCGGTCGTCCAAACGGACAAAGGCCACGCACTGGACATTCTGCGCCACCAGGTCGGCGCGACGGCGGCGATCTTCCTCGGCGACGACGTCACCGACGAGAAGGCCTTCGCCCGCCTGTCCGGCCCGGACCTGGGCATCAAGGTCGGCGACGGCGAGACCCTCGCCGGGTACCGCGTGCCCGACACCGTCGACGTCGCGCTGGTGCTCGGCTTCCTCCTGGAGGAGCGCCGCAACTGGCTCTACGGCGAGTCGGCGCCGCCGATCGAGCGGCTGTCGATGCTGGCCAACGAGCGCTCGGTCGCGCTGCTCACCCCGGACGCCAAGCTGACCTGGCTGTGCCACCCCGGCCCGGACGCGCCCGCGGTGTTCGCGGACCTGCTCGGCGGCGAGGGGGCGGGCCACTTCTCCATCAAGCCGCACCGCAACGGCCTCCCGCTCGGCCAGCGCTACCTGCCGAACACGATGACGGTCGAGACGCGCTGGTCGCGCCTGCTCGTCACCGACTACCTCGAGCCGGAAAGCGCTCCACACCGGACGGACCTGGTCCGCGTCATCTCCGGGGAGGCGGCGGCGTCCGTCAAGTTCGCCCCGCGCCCCGAGTTCGGCGGCGTGCCGGTGAAGCTGGATGTCACCGAAGGCGGCGTGCGGGTCCTCGGCACGTCGGAGCCGTTCGTGCTGTACTCGCCGGGCGTCGAGTGGACCATCACCTCCGACGGCCTGCACGACACGGCGACCGCGCTCGTGCAGCCGACGCCGACGCAGCCGGTCGTGCTGGAGCTGCGCTGCGGCACCACGGACCTCGGCCCGCACGAACTGTCCGAAGTGGAGCGACGCGACCGCGCGGGCCGCTACTGGAGCGAGTGGACGTCGAAGCTGCAGCTCCCGAAGGTGCAGACCGACCTGGTGCTGCGCTCGGCGCTGACGCTGCGCGGGCTGGTCAACACCGACACCGGCGGGGTGCTCGCCGCGGCGACGTCGTCGCTGCCGGAGGAGATCGGCGGCGTCCGCAACTGGGACTACCGCTACTGCTGGATCCGCGACGCCGCGATGACCGTGCGGGAGCTCGTGCACCTGGGCTCGATCGAGGAGGCCGAGGGCTACCTGCGCTGGCTGCACGGCGTGCTCGCCACGCTGGCCGGCCCGGAGCGCCTGCACCCGCTGTACACCTTGGCGGGCAGCGTCATCGGCGCCGAAGCGGTCATCGAGTCGCTGCCCGGTTATGCCGGTTCCCGCCCGGTCCGGGTCGGCAACCTGGCGAACCACCAGGTGCAGCTGGACGTCTTCGGCCCGGTCGTCGAGCTCGTGCAGACGCTGGCCGCGGCGCGCGGCGACCTGCGTGACGAGGACTGGCAGCTGGTCCGCGCGATGGCGGAAGCCGTGACGCGGCGCTGGAACGAGCCCGACCACGGGATCTGGGAGGAGCGGCACGTGCCGCGCCACCGGGTCTACTCGCGGGTCATGTGCTGGGTGACGATCGACCGCGCGATCAAGCTCGGCGAGCAGTACGGCCGGGGCGTCCCGGGCGCGTGGCCGTCCCTGCGCGACGAGATCAAGAACGACGTCCTCACCCACGGCTGGAACGACGAGGTCCAGGCCTTCACCACGGCCTACGACGGCACGGACCTGGACGCGGCGTCGCTGTTCGTCGGGCTCACCGGGCTGATCGACCCGGCCGACGAGCGGTTCCAGCAGACGGTGACCGCGATCGAGGCGGAGCTGCGCAGCGGGTCCACTGTGTACCGCTACCGCCGCGACGACGGCCTGCCGGGCGGCGAAGGCGGGTTCCACATCTGCGCGGCGTGGCTGATCGAGGCGTACCTGCTCACCGGGCGGCGCACCGAGGCGCAGGAGCTGTTCGACCAGATCGTCGCGGCGGCCGGCCCGACGGGCCTGCTGCCGGAGCAGTACGACCCGATCGCGGAGCGTTCCCTCGGCAATCACCCGCAGGCGTATTCCCACATCGGGCTGATCCGCTGCGCCAACCTGCTGGCGGCGAGTTAGCCCTTTCGGTCCGAAAGTCCGTGGATGCCACATTGAGGGACTCGAAGTCCTTTAGTGTGGCATTCACGGACTTCGGAGGTGAGGTGGGTGCAGGGGACGTTCGGGCAGGTCGAGTTCGTGCCACTGCCGCCCCGGTTCGCCGACCGGGTGCGCTGGGGCTCGGTGGTCGTCGGGTGTTCGATGGTCGCCGGGATGGTGCTGCTGTTCGGGCTCACCACGTTCCTGCAGGGCGTCGTCCACGGCCACGCGCTCCCGGACACCCTGCTCGGCAAGGCCGCGGCCGTGCTGCCGCCGCTGGGCGTGCTCGCGCTGGCCGTGCTGGTCCTGACCTGCCGCCGGTGCCTGCGCGGCAACTACCTCGTGGTGGCCAGCGCCCACCAGACGCGCAACGCGCTCGTGGTGACGTACGTGCTGACGCTCGTGCTGATCCTCGGGTCGTTCGCCGTGCCGATCGTGTTCCGGGTGTGGCGGGACTCGCCGGATTTGGAGGCCCCGGACCTGCTCACGACGTTCTCGACGCTCGCCTTCGCCACCGTGGGCTTCCTGGCGGGGATGTTCTACGTGCGGCCGTCGATGCAGACGCTGCGGAAGTTCAGCGACCACCCGATTTGGTGAGGAAAGCGGTCCAGGCGGCGGCGCTCAGGTGGAGTTCACCCTCGGGCGCCTTGGAGTCCCGGATCGCGACGGGCGCACAGAACGCAACCTCAACGCAGTTGCTGCCCTCGCCGCTCGTGCTGTAGCTGCTTCTGACCCACTGAGTGTCTACAGTGGACATCGCAGCCTCCCTGTTCAGAGCCGTTCGATCAGCGCGATCGAATCCTCCTCGTCCAGGGCCCGATCGGCGAAATCCTTGAGAGCCAGCTTAGCAGCGGAAACATCATCCTTTTTCTCAAGGTGAATCGAGCCGAGCATGTGCTCGATGTAGGCGATGTCCGGCTCTTCAGGGTCATCGAAGCTCGCGACGATGACGGTGCCGTTCTGCCCGTCGTAGGCACCGACATCCTCCGGCACCACCTGGATCGTCACGTTCGGCAGCGCAGCCCGCTCGACAATCCTGCACAGCTGCTCTTCCCGGGCTTCGCCGAAGAGGATCGGGCGCCGCAGGGCGCACTCATCGATGATCACGTGGTAAGTGAGCACCGGCTCCACAGTCAGCCTGAGCTGCCGCCGAAGCCGCACGGCGACCTCGTTCTCCAAAGACTTCGGCTTCATCAGCCTCCGCGCCCCGGCATAGACCTCGCGCATGTATGCCTCGGTCTGCAACAAGCCAGGGATGTAACCGAACTCGAACTCCCGCACTTTGCACGCCTCCGCCTCGATGGGCAGGAAGCCGCGGTTGCCCACCCCGTAGTGGTGCCACCAGCCCTTCTCCCTGGCGCGGTCGTAGGCGGCGATGTACTCGTCCCAGTCGGAGACGATCACCCCGTACCGGTCCAGCAGCGCGCGGAAGTCGTGGTACGGCGGCAGGTACCCCATCTCGATCCGCGACATCTTGCTGGTCGACATGCGCAGCGGCTTGCCGGCCTCGTCCTGGGTCATGCCGAGCCGTTCGCGCATCCGCTTCAACTGTCGGCCCAGCTGCCGCGCGGGCAGGTTCGGCTCACCCACGGCGTCTCACCCCTCGGCACCACATGAGCACGGATAGTAAGGCCCGGGTCAGGCGATCTGGGATTCCTACGTGCACAGATTTCTTTGCATAATTTCCTTTGCACAGCTACGGTGGCGTCATGACCAGCGCTCCACCACCCGAAGAACTGGACCCGGACGCCCTCAAGGCCGTCACGCACCCGCTGCGCCGCCGGATACTCGGCGTGTTGTCCGCGGGCCCGGCGACGGCCACGAAGCTCGCCCAGACCCTGGGCGAGAACACCGGCGCGACCAGCTACCACCTGCGGGAGCTGGCCCGGTTCGGGTTCGTCGAAGACGTCCCCGAGCTGGCCCGCGGCAAGGAACGGTGGTGGCGGACGCGGCCGCGGGACATCCGCTGGCCGCGCCGCAGTGAGCAGAGCGCCGAATCCCGGGTGCTGTTCGACGACATGCAGCGCCAGGGGTTCGAGGACGACCTCGAAAAGCTCAACCGGTTCGCGGAAAAGCGTGACGAGCTGCCCGGCGGCTGGCCGGACGCACTGCTCTTCTCGCGCGGCGCCACGTGGCTCACCGAAGAGGAGCTGCAGCAGCTCTGGCACGACTACATGGAGCTGTTCCGCCGGTACTGGCGCACGGAGGAAGACCGGTCACCGGAAGCGCGGCGCGTCATCGTGCGCTGGCTCGCGTTCCCGGATCCAGGGGAATGACAGGACAAACAGGGGGTTTCCATGCGAAGAGGGGCACTACTGGCCGGGGTGGTCCTGGCCGTCACGGCGTTGGCGCCGCCGGCTTCGGCCGCGGACGGCGACGTGACGTTCCAGAACGGCGGGGTGACGCTGCACGGCACCGTCGTCGCCCCGCCCGGCGGGACGAAGCTGCCGGGCCTGGTGATGGTCCACGGCTCGGGGGCGCACAGCAGGGAGGACTACCGCGACCAGGCGGAAGCCTTTGCGCGGCAAGGGATCGCGACGCTCATCTACGACAAGCGGACCGAGGGCTACTCGCAGTTCGAACGCTCGTACGCGACGCTCGCGGACGACGCCCTCGCCGCCGTCGAGGCGTTGCGGAAGCGGCCCGAGGTCGATCCGGCGCGAGTCGGTGTCTGGGGGTTGAGCGAAGGCGGCTGGGTGGCGCCGCTGGCCGCTTCGAAGTCTTCGGACGTCGCTTTCGTCGTGACGCTGGGGGCGAACGGCGTCCAGCCCGCGCAGCAGCAGGCGTGGGCGATCGAGAACCAGCTGCGGCGCCTGGACATGGACGGTTCGCTCGTGCGGATGGCGTCGTCGACGATGATCCGCCAGCTCGTCGGCGGCGGTGTGTTCCCCGAGGCGCACTACGACCCGGTGCCGGTGCTGAAGAGCCTGCGTCAGCCGGTGCTCGGGCTGTGGGGCGCGAAGGACGTCCTGACTCCGCCGGGCGAGGCCGTCCGGATCTTCCAGGACTCCGTGGCGCACCACACGCTGCGGGTCTTCCCGGACGCCCAGCACCAGCTGCGGCGCACCACGGACGGCTTCGACAAGCTGCCCGGGTACGCACCGGGATACCTGGAACTGGTCGGCACGTGGGTGCACGACGTGCCTGCGACGTCGAGCGCCGACCAGCCGCCGGCGCAGGACCGGCAGAGCGTCGAGGTCACGCCGTTGCACTGGTCCGAGTCGACCTGGCTGCAGCTCGCGGTGCTGGTGTTCCTGCTGCTGGCGTTCGGCTGGGGACTGGTCCGCGGTGGTGCGCGTCCGGCCCGCTGGCTGGCGGCGACCGGGCTGCTCGCGGTACTCGGGTTCCTGGTCGTCGACGTCCTCATCCAGACGACGATGGGCAAGGGCCTGGGCCCGGTGATCCTCGGCCGCCCGTTGCCGTGGCTGGCGCTGCAGCTGCTCTCGCTGGGCGCGGTGGCCGCGACGATCGGCACGGCGGCGGCGTGGTGGCGCGCCCGTACGCTACGGCTGGGCGTACTGCTCGCGGGCGGCGTGGCGTTCGTCCCGTGGGCGATCTACTGGGGATTGCTGACCCCGTGAACGCTCGCGGGGGCTGCGGGCAACAGGGGGCATGCAGGTGATCCAAGAAGGCGCCGAGGTCTGGGGCGACGACCGTCCCGACCTCGGCGGCCTCGATCCCGGGCCGGCGTTCGCCCGCCTCTTCGACGTCCACGCCCCGCAGCTGCGCCGGTACCTCGCGCGGCGCGTCGGGCACGAAACCGCGAACGACCTCGTCGCCGAGACGTTCCTGGTGGCCTTGCGCCGCCGGGAAAGCTACCGGCCCGAGCTCGGCACCGCCCGCTCCTGGCTCTACGGCATCGCGACGAACCTGGTGCGCCACCAGGTGCGTTCCGAGCTGCGCGGCCTGCAGGCCACCACGCGGCTCGCGCACGCCGGCGAGCTCAGCCACGCGGCGCACGACGGCCGCGTCGCCGAGCAGGTCGACGCGCAGACACGCGCGGCGCAGCTGGCCGGGGCGCTGGCGCAGCTCAACCCGGCCGACCGCGACACGCTGCTGCTGGTGTCGTGGGCCGGGCTCGACCCCGCCGAGGTCGCGCAGGTCCTCGGCATCCCGCCGGGCACCGTCCGGTCCCGGCTGCACCGGATCCGGCGCTGGTTGCGGACCAACGCCCCGGCCCAGAACACGAAGGAGGCGCAGACCCCGTGACAGAGAAGAACGTCCACCCGATCTGGTCCGACGCCGAGCTGGACGCGGCGCTCGCCGACCTGCACCGCGACCCGGGCCCCGACAACGGCCTCACCTTCGCGCGGGCATCGCTGCTGGCGGCGGCCGGCGCGCCACTCGACCAAGCCCCCTTCGCGCAGGCACCGCCGCCGCGGAAGTCCCGCGGCTCGTGGCGCTGGATCTCGGTGGCGGCCGCGGTCGCCGCGCTGACCGCCGGCCTGATCGTCGTCACCAACCACACCCCGAGCACGGTCACCCCGGCCGCCACGGCCGAGCCCCCGGGGCTCGACCAGCTGAAGGGCGTAGACCTGCCGACCGGCAAGGCCGGTTTCTTCCACACGGCCATTTCTTCCTGGAGCGTGACCGACCGGGCGTCCGACGGAAAGCCGACCCGCTACCTGGGAACGCAGTCCGACACGTGGGTGGCGGTCGACACGGCCGCGAAGTGGCGCCGGCATTCTTGGTTCACGAACAGCCCGGCCGGCCTGCCCGTCCCCACGCCGCACCAAGAGCCGGTGCCGTCGAAGACGACCGACGAGAACGGCCCCGGCGGGATGTTCCCCGAGGTCGAGGCCCACTATCCGGGGCAGGACTTCCAGGGCTCGTGGGACACCCCGACCGCGCCGTTCCTCGCCGCCCTGCCCGCCGACGTCAAGGTGCTGCGCGAGCGGCTCGTCAACGACCACGGCTCGATGTCGAACGCGCTGCACCCGGGCAAGCCGAACAGCCCGGACATGTCGATCCAGATGGTCCGGCGAGTGCTGGAACTCGGCGTGGTCCGCGGCGATGTCCGGGTCGCGCTCTGGCGAGCGCTGGCCCAGGTGCCCGGCATCGTGACCACGCCGGGCAAGGCGGCCCCGGACGGCCGGGCCGGCATCGGGTTCACCGCGGACGGCACCGGCGACACGCTCATCGCCGACCCGGGGACGGCCCAGCTCATCGGCTACACGCTGCCCCCGAAGCCGTCGGGTGGCTCGAAGTCGACTGCCACCGGCTCCAGCACGCCGACCACCCAGGCGACTCCGAAGTCCACGGGATCGGCGCAGAACGAACTCGAGACGATCTACACGTACTCGTGGACCCAGACCGACCGCTGACCTGCTGACCCCCTGACCGGAGGGCGCTCCTGGGGGTGCGGCCTCCGGTCAGCGGGCGTGACTGGCCGCGTTCAGCGCGTCGGCGACGTTCGCCACCTCCAGCACCCGGATCCCGGCGGGCGGCTTGCCCGAATCGGGCGGCACCAGCGCGTGCGTGAAGCCCAGCCGTGCCGCCTCCGCGAGCCGGCGGCTCACGCTCGGCACCCGCCGGATCTCCCCCGCCAGCCCGACCTCGCCCACCGACACCAGCCGCGGCGAGAGGGCGACGTCCTCGAAGCTCGACGTCAGCGCCAGCACCAGCGCCAGGTCGATGCCCGGTTCGGTGATCTTCATGCCGCCGACCGTGGCCGCGTAGACGTCCTTGTCGCCGAGCTTCAGCCCGCCGCGCTTCTCCAGGACCGCCAGGACCATCGCCACCCGCGCGGAGTCGAGGCCGCTGACCGCCCGCCGCGGCTGGGGCGCCGACGTCGAAGACACCAGGGCCTGGACCTCGCCCAGCAGCGGCCGCTTGCCCTCCATCGACACCGTGATCGCCGTGCCCGGCACCGGCTCCGCCGTGCGGCTGATGAACAGCCCCGACGGGTCCGGGACCCCGACGATGCCTTCTTCCTGCAGTTCGAAGCAGCCGATCTCGTCGGACGCGCCGAAGCGGTTCTTGATGCCGCGGAGCATCCGCAGCGTCGAGTGCTTGTCGCCCTCGAACTGCAGCACGACGTCCACCAGGTGCTCCAGCACGCGCGGGCCGGCCACCGAGCCGTCCTTCGTGACGTGCCCCACGAGCACGACCGGCAGCCCGCGTTCCTTCGCCAGCGCGACCAGCCCGGAGGTCACCGCGCGGACCTGCGTCACGCCACCGGGCGAGCCGTCCACCTGCGGGGACGCCATCGTCTGCACCGAGTCGACGATCAGCATCCCCGGCTTGACGTCGTCGACGTGCCCGAGGATGGCTGAAAGGTCGCTCTCGGCGGCCAGGTACATCCGGTCGTGGACGTTGCCCGTTCGCTCGGCGCGCAACCGGACCTGGCCAGCGGACTCCTCGCCCGTGACGTACAGCGAGCGGTCGACGGTCTTCGCCCACTGGTAGGCGACCTCAAGCAGCAATGTCGACTTGCCGACACCCGGCTCACCCGCGAGCAGCACCACCGCTCCCGGCACCAGGCCGCCACCGAGCACACGGTCGAGCTCAGAGACGGCGGTGCGGCGCGCCCGCGCGGCTTCGACGTCGACCTCGCCGATCGGCCGCGCCGGAGCGCTCGGCGCCCCGGCCGCGACGCGCTGGATGGCTGGCTTGACCGGCGCCCCGCGCTCCTCGAACGAGCCCCACTCCTGGCACTCCGGACACCGGCCCAGCCACTTGGCCGCTTCGTAACCGCAGCTTCCGCAGCGGTAGGTGGTCCCCTTCTTCACCCCGCGAGGCTATCGGCGACCACCGACAAAACCGGGGACCTACTCCTTGACGTGCGCCGGCGCCGCCACGGGCAGCTCGACGGTGACCGGTCCGGCGTTCTTGAAGACGAAGGTGACCTTGATGACCTGACCCGGCCACAGCGGCTGCTTCAGCGCGGCGAGCGTCACCGTGCCCTGGCCCACCTTCTCGGGCGCGGTCGGCGTCGCGGCCGCGCCGGACGACGGGACCTCGGACGTCGAGGTCGCGGTGAGGCTGCCCGGGGTGTTGGTCCCCGAGCTGGTGCCGGTCGGGGTGGAGGGCGACGTCGGGGCGCCGGACGACGAGGTCGGCGCGCTCGGGGACGTGGTCTGCACCTCGTTGGTGGACTCGACGGCGTCGTCCGGACCGATCACGAGGGAGTGGGCGGCGACGACGTCCTTGGAGCCGGCGATGGTCGCCTGGCCGCCACCCTCGGTCGTCACCGAGACGAGCGAGTCGTCCTGGGCACCGAGGTTCACGATCGTCAGGGTCAGCGCCGGGGTCGCGCCGGCCGGGTAGCCCGGGCCGGAGGTGGGGTACTGCACCGCGGCGTCGCGCAGCGCGATGTTCTTGACCTGGGCGTGCGTACCGTTGACCGCGGCCTGCTGCGTCGCGGTCTGGGTGATCTGACCGGCCCCGCACCCGGCGAGCACGAGCGCGGCACCGAGGGCCAGCGCGGCCGCGCCGAACACCCGGCGATTCTGCAGCCTCACGTCGCAGTCCTTCCCTTTTCACGGCCTCGTCACCGCGAAGACTAGCCGGGCGCGATCACCCGGGCAGAACCGGTCTGCGTTGCCACGGCGCGGCGCCCAAGATCAACCGTCCACAAAGGATTTCGAAGCCTGTGACGAAACGCTTCCCCGCTACCAGCGTGAGCACGGGGGTCCGACGTTTGTCAACCCCCGCTCAGGCCGCTGACCTGCGAGGACGAGTCCGGCCCGCTAGGTGGGCACTGGCGGACCGTGCTAGGATGGAGTCAGCGAAAGGGGCAGAGGACACATGGTTTTCAAGGTCGGAGAGACCGTCGTCTACCCGCACCACGGTGCCGCACTCATCGAAGCCATCGAGACCCGCGTGATCAAGGGCGAGGAAAAGAAGTACCTCGTCCTCAAGGTCGCGCAAGGGGATCTCACGGTTCGCGTGCCCGCAGACAACGCCGAAATCGTCGGCGTCCGCGATGTCGTCGGGCAAGAAGGACTGGACAAGGTCTTCGACGTTCTGCGTGCTCCGCACACCGAGGAGCCCACCAACTGGTCTCGTCGGTACAAGGCCAACCTCGAGAAGCTCGCCTCCGGCGATGTGAACAAGGTGGCCGAAGTGGTGCGCGACCTCTGGCGGCGAGAGAAGGACCGCGGACTTTCAGCCGGTGAGAAGCGCATGCTGGCGAAGGCGCGGCAAATTCTGGTCAGCGAGCTCGCGCTCGCGGAGGGCACCGACGAGGACAAGGCTGAGGTCCTCCTCGACGAAGTTCTGGAAACCGCGACGGTTTAGCCCAGGCATCCCGCTCGACGGGCGGGTGGGTGCCTCTACGATCGCGAACCGATGAATGTCGTCGTGATCGTGACCGTCGCACATCATGCCTCCGACGGAGAGCTCGCTCTCACGCCGGTCCATGGTGAGGCGCTACTCACGCACACCGTGCGGGGGCTGCTCGACGTGCCGGAGATCGATCTGGTGCTCGTGGCGGCCCCCCAGCGGTGTACGTCGTCGTTCACCGAGGCGGTTCGCGGCCTCGGTTGCCGGGTGGTCCCCGGCTCGCTCCGGCAGGCCTTCGCCGCCGTCGAGCCCGAGCTGTCCCGTGACTCCGTTGTACTCCTCCACGACGCCCTGCGCGCCTTCGTGCCTGCGCAGACAGTGCGTGACGTGGTTCTCGCGGTCCGTGACGGCGCCTCCGTCGTCGTCCCCGTGCTGCCGATGGCCGACACGGTGAAGGTGACCGACGAGCACTCCCTGATCGTCGGAACGGAGGACCGCTCGCGGCTGCGCACCCTCCAGACACCGGTGGGCTACGCGTTCGCGGCGTTCCGGCCGGACCTCGTCCCCGCGGGCGCGGCGACGGTCCCGGGCCACCCGGACGCGATGCGCGTCACAACGGATTTCGAGCTGTCCCTGGCCGAGGCGATCGCGGCGGCACCGAAGAACGAGGAGACGCTGTGAGGATCGGCAACGGAGTCGACGTCCACCCGGTCGAGCCGGGCCGCGAGTGCTGGATGGCGGGCCTCCTGTGGCCCGGCGCGGACGGCTGCGCGGGCCACTCGGACGGCGACGTCGCGGCCCACGCGCTGTGCGACGCCCTCCTGTCGGCGGCGGGCCTCGGCGACCTCGGCGCGGTGTTCGGCACGGGAGACCCCCGCATGGACGGCGCCCACGGAACGGACATGCTCGCCGAGGTCAGGGGCCTGATCGAGGCGGGGGGCTGGCGGGTGGGCAACGCCACGGTCCAGATCGTCGGCAACGCACCGCGCGTGGGGAAGCGGCGCGAAGAGGCCCAGAAGGTGCTGTCGGAAGCAGTGGGCGGCCCGGTGAGCGTCTCCGGCACGACGTCGGACGGCCTGGGCCTGACGGGCCGCGGCGAGGGCATCGCGGCCTTCGCGACGGCGTTGCTGCTGGCTGCGGAATAGCGGCCGGTCCGCCGGGCCGAACGCGGTGGAATAGGTCGCCGGCTTTGGGCCGCCGCCCAGTTGTCCACAGTCCGGCGAAGATGTGGACAACCAGCCCCGTCCTGTGAGTTTTCCCGCTTTCCGTCGGCCCCTCCCGATACGCTGGACACGGGGCCGGTCCCCCGGAGAGGGCGGGGGCTGCTTTCGGCGCGGCTCGGCCGATTCGATCGGCAAAGGTCCTGCTCTCGGATGCAAGCCCCGGTCGGCGGCCCGACCACGCCGCCAGGCAGCCGCTGCCGGAAAGCTGAGGAAATCGCCGGCAACGTGAAATAGGGTCCAGCTCATGGGTGTGACTTTCAACGAGGCCACGAAGGCTCTCTTCGACGGCAAGAACTTCCCGGTCGTCGCGACCATCAACGCCGACGGCTCGGTCCAGACCTCCGTCGTCTGGGCCAAGCGGGACGGCGACGCCGTGCTCTTCGCCACCGTTCGCGGCCGTCTCAAGGAGCGGAACATGCGGCGTGACCCGCGCGTCTCGCTGTCCGTGTTCGACCTCGAGGACCCGCTCAAGTACGTGGAGATCCGCGGCCGGGCCGAGATCACCGAGCAGGGCGGCCGCGAGCTGATCAACGAGCTGTCCCACAAGTACGACGGCAAGGACTTCCGCACCGAGCCGCCCGAGGTCGTCCGGGTGGTCGTGCGCGTGGTCCCCGACAAGATCACCGGCTACGCGGCGTGACGTGATGCGGATCGCGGGCGCCGCCCGAGCGCCCGCGCTCTCGCTAGGCTGAATCCCATGACGATCAGGGCGGTGTTGTTCGACTTCTCCGGCACGCTGTTCCGGCTCGAGCAGGACGAGTCCTGGCTCACCGAACTGACCGACCACGACGGCGAGCCGCTCGACATCGAGGCGCAGGCCGAGCTGATGCGCCGGATGACCGCTCCGGTCGGGCAGGTCGTCGAGCTCGACGCCGAGCACCTGCACGCCTGGAACCACCGGGACCGCGACCCGGAACTGCACCGCAAGGTCTACCTCGAGGTGCTCAAGAAGTCGGGCGTCCCGCACTTCGACCAGGCCGAGGCGCTCTACAACCGGCTCATCGATCCCAGCCAGTGGACGCCGTACCCGGACACCGAAGCCGCGCTCAAGGCCGCCGCCGAGCGGGGGCTCAGGGTCGGCGTGCTCAGCAACATCGCCTTCGACATCCGGCCCGCCTTCACCGCCCGCGGGTGGGACGCCTACGTCGACGAGTTCGTCCTGTCCTTCGAGGTCGGCGCGGTCAAGCCGGAGCTGGAGATCTTCCGCCGGGCCGTCCAGGCCCTCGACGTGCCGGCCACCGAGACGCTGATGGTCGGCGACAGCGAAGAGGCCGACGGCGGCGCCCGCGCGCTCGGCTGCGAGTTCGCGCTGGTCGACCCGCTGCCCACCGCCGACCGGCCGGACGCCCTGCTCACGGCCCTGCGCACCCACGGCGTCGGCTAACCGGCTGCGACCTCGCTCACGCCCACCCCGTACCCTTCGAGGGTGGCCCTTCACCTTTTCGACACAGCGACCCGGAGCGTACGGGAGTTCCACCCCGTCCGTAGCGGAACGGCGTCGATCTACGTGTGTGGTGCCACCGTGCAGGGCGTTCCCCACATCGGACACGTGCGCGGCGTCCTGAACTACGACGTCCTGCGCCGCTGGCTCGTCCACAGTGGACTGGACGTGCTGCTGGTCCGCAACGTCACGGACATCGATGACAAGATCCTCACCAAGGCCGCCGAGAACGAGCGGCCCTGGTGGGAGTGGGGCGCGACGCACGAGCGCGCCTTCGAGACCGCGTACGAGCAGCTGGGCTGCCTGCCGCCGTCGATCAACCCGCGCGCGACCGGGCACGTGACCCAGATGGTCGAGCTGATGGAACGCCTCATCGAGGCGGGCCACGCCTACGTCGCGGACGGCGACGTCTACTTCTCGGTGAAGTCGTTCGACGACTACGGCAAGCTGTCCGGCCAGGTTCTGGAGGACGTCCAGCAGGGCGAGACGCCGACCCGCGGCAAGCGCGACGCGCGCGACTTCACCATGTGGAAGAGCGCGAAGCCGGGCGAGCCGTCGTGGCCGACGCCGTGGGGACAAGGCCGGCCGGGCTGGCACCTCGAGTGCTCGGCGATGGCGACGGCGTACCTCGGCGCGGAGTTCGACATCCACGGCGGCGGCATCGACCTGGTCTTCCCGCACCACGAGAACGAGCGCGCCCAGTCCAACGCGGCGGGCGACCCGTTCGCGCGGTTCTGGCTGCACAACGCGTGGGTGACCATGTCGGGCGAGAAGATGTCGAAGTCGCTCGGCAACACCGTGTCGATCCCCGCGATGCTGGAGCGCTACCGGGCCCCGGAGCTGCGGTACTACCTGGTCCAGCCGCACTACCGGTCGACCGTCGAGTACTCCGACGCCGCGGTCTCCGAGGCCGCGCAGGGCTACCGGCGGATCGAGACGTTCCTGCGCCGCGCCGCGCAGTCGGGCACCGTCGGAGTCGGGACGGTCCCGGTGGCGTTCGCGAACGCGCTCGACGACGACCTCGCCACCCCGCAGGCGTTCGCCGTGGTCCACACCACGGTCCGGGACGGTAACGCCGCCCTCGACGCCGGCGACACCTCCAAGGCACTCGAACTCGCCGCGGCCGTCCGCGCGATGACCGACGTGCTCGGCCTCGACCCGCTGTCCGCGCGCTGGTCCGAGGCGGGCGGTTCCGACACGCCCACCAAAGAAGCGCTGTCCCGGATCGTCGAAGGGCTGCTGGCCGAGCGCCAGCAGGCCCGCGCCGAGAAGGACTTCGCCCGCGCGGACGCCGCCCGTGACCGCCTCCAGCAGGCGGGCATCGTGGTGGAGGACACCCCCAACGGTCCTCAGTGGACTGTGAAGTCCGACTGAACCGCTTTCTACGCAAGGAACTTTCACCATGGCAGGCAATTCGCGGCGCCAGGGCGCGATCCGCAAGACGGGCACCAAGAAGGGTGCCGTCGTCGGCTCGGGCGGCCAGCGCCGCAAGGCCCTCGAAGGCAAGGGCCCTACCCCGAAGGCGGAGGACCGCCCCGGGCACAAGGCCTACCGGTCGGCCAACGCGGCGACCAAGCGCGACCAGGCGCGGCAGAAGAAGGCCGACAAGCCGGAGCTGATCGCCGGGCGCAACCCGGTCGTCGAGGCGTTGCGCGCCGGCGTCCCGGCGACGGCGTTGTACGTCGCGCTGAACATCGAGATCGACGACCGCGTGAACGACGCCGTCCGGCTGGCCGGCGACAAGGGCATCTCGATCCTGGAGATCCCGCGCGAGGAGCTGGACCGCAAGACCAACCGGGCCGTGCACCAGGGCCTGGGCCTGCAGGTCCCGCCGTTCGAGTACGCCCACCCGGACGAGCTGATGGCCGCGGCCCGCAACTCGGGCGAGGTGCCGTTGTTCGTCGCGCTCGACGGCGTCACCGACCCCCGCAACCTGGGCGCGGTGATCCGCTCGGCGGCGGCGTTCGGCGCCCACGGCGTGCTGCTGCCGGAGCGGCGCAGCGCGGGCATGACGGCGGTGGCGTGGCGGACGAGCGCGGGCACGGCGGCGAAGCTGCCGATCGCGGTGGCGACGAACCTGACGCGGCAGCTCAAGGCGTGGGCGAACGAGGGCCTGATGCTGGTCGGCCTGGACGCCGACGGCTCGGTGGACATCGACGAGCTGGAGCTGGCGGCCGACCCGCTGGTCATCGTGCTCGGCTCGGAGGGCCGCGGCCTGTCGCGCCTGGTCCGCGAGACGTGCGACGCGACGGTGTCGATCCCGATGGCGGCGGGCGTAGAATCCCTCAACGCGTCCGTGGCGGCGGGTGTGCTGCTGGCCGAGGTGGCGCGGCGCCGCCGTGCCGCCGGGCGGGTCTGACCCCGGCGGGTCGTGAGTGAGAAACAGGGTTAGAACCCTGTTTCTCACTCACGACCCGAGCCGCGGCAGACCACTCGGTCGGGTTAAGGTCCCTCGGAGAAAACCGAGGGGACCCGATGTCGTTCGTTTCGCCGCTCTTCCTGTGGTACTTCATGCCGGCGGTGCTCATCGCCGTGCTGGTGTGCCCGCGGACCTGGCGCAACGGCATCATCGCGGTCGGCAGCCTGCTGTTCTACACGATCGGCGCCGGGGCGTTCGTCTTCCTGCTGCTCGGCTGCATGATCGTCAACTTCCTGGTCGGCCCGCTGCTGGCACCGAGCCCCTGGGACGTCCACGGCGTGCGGCGGCGCCGGATCCTGATCGCCGTGGTGTCGCTCGACGTCACGGTGCTGCTGATCTGGAAGTACGCCGGGTTCGCGACGCAGCAGATCGCGGCGGTGGCGCACTGGTTCGGCGGGAGCGTGCCGGTCGCGAGCCTGGTCGTGCCGATCGGCATCTCGTTCTACACGTTCCACCATATTTCGTACGTGGTCGACATCTATCGCGGCGAGCGGCAGGCGCTGCGGAACCCGGTGTCGTTCGCCGCGTACATCGCGATGTTCCCGCAGCTGGTGGCGGGCCCGATCGTGAGGTACCGGGAGATCGCGGACCAGCTGCCACAGCTGCGTTCGCACCGGCTCGACGACATCGCCGCCGGCTTCCCCCGCTTCGCGCTGGGGCTGTGCAAGAAGACGATCATCGCGGACTCGCTGGGCCCGCTGGTCGAGGCGTGCTTCAAGGTGCCGCCGGACCAGATGACGTTCGCGACGGCGTGGCTGGGCGCGATCGGCTACACGCTCCAGCTGTTCTTCGATTTTTCGGGCTATTCGGACATGGCGATCGGCCTGGGCCGCATGCTGGGCTTCAGGCTCCCGGAGAACTTCGCCCGGCCGTACTCATCGGTGACGATCACGGAGTTCTGGCGCCGCTGGCACATGTCGCTCTCCCGCTGGTTCCGCGACTACGTGTACATCCCCCTGGGCGGCAACCGCAACGGAGCGGCCCAGACGTACCGCAATCTGTGCATAGTGTTCGTGTTGACGGGCTTCTGGCACGGCGCGCAGTGGACGTTCCTGGTGTGGGGCTGCTACCACGGCGCGCTTCTGGTGATCGAGCGCCGTTTCGGCTTCGACCTGGATCCGGCGGTGCGCTGGAAGCGGTACCTGCGCCGAGCGCTGACGATGCTGCTGGTGGTGTTCGGCTGGGTGTTCTTCCGGTCCCCGGACCTGGGCCACGCGCTGTCGATGCTGGGCCACATGCTGATCCCCGACTTCGACGGCCTCGGCGCGGGTGTGGAGCAGGCGTTCACGAACCAGCGCCTGGTCCTGCTGCTGGCGGCACTGGCGGTGTTCCTGTTGCCGGCCCACCCGGTGACGGGACCGCTGTTGGAGTCGTCCCGAAGCCGCCCGGCAACGGCGATGCGCATCGGCGTGATGACGGTGGGGCTGCTGTACGCGGCGATCCTGATCGCGACGGGAACGTTCAGCCCGTTCTTGTACTACCAGTTCTGACGACGCAAGCCGCCCCACTCTCGGAGGACGTTGTGCCATGGCGACCCCCGCTGGAAGACGCTGACCCGGACCACCGTTTCGACCCCTACCGCGAACGGGCGGGCCGCCTCTTCACCGACGGCCGCGAAGCCGGCTTCGTGTTCGTACGCTTGACCTCAGGAGCCGCCCAGCTCGGCGGCGCCCTCTGGTGGCGCCGGTGGTCAGCCCCGTTCGAGGTGGTCCAGGAGTACTACTCACTGACAGACGGCCGGTTCACGGACACGGTGACCGACGCCGACGACCTCGCGGACGAACTCCTCGACTGGGGCGCGGGCCGGCTGAGCGTGGGCGACGAGGAATACCGGGTCGAATGGCTCGGCGACGAAGAGTCGAAGCTGGTCCGCGACGAGGTCTTCGGCCTGGGAGCATGATCAGCACAACGAGAGGAGCCCGGTGACCGGTCCGACGGACCTGGCCAGGGTGCCGGGCGTGATCCCGTACGTCGACCACCACGGGCACGACTACACGATCACCCCGTTCGCCTCGGTCGTGCTGTCGCCGCACCCCGCGCCGTTGCGGTTGGTCGCCCAGTTCGCGCCGAGCCAAGGCCCCGAAGGGGCGCTCATCCCCGTCGGCTGAATTCGGGCTCGCTGTAGCGATTCCTGGGCTGTGAGCGATCCCCCTTTCCGTGGACCCTCAAGAATACGTGTTCCCGCCGGTAATGGATGAAGAGCTGGCCAGGTATGCCAAAGGGCGAATCGTGCTATCGGTGCTCGGCCTGCGAAGTGTCTACTATCGGTTGCTCCGCGACCGCCACGGCCGGGACGCACTGTGGGCATCGGCGGTGGCACGCCGACTGGCACCCGACGACCCTGATCTTCCTGGCCGGATCCGGGACTCCGCACTCCGCGTCGGGGCGTACCAGATCTGGAGCGACGTCCGGCGCAACGGAGGCACGCTGCACATGGCCGGCCAATTTGCGGCGTTCGTGACTTTGGTTTGTGTGTGCGTCGGCGTGACGTTCTACACTGACGGTTCGTTATCGCAGCGGCTTCCATACGCCACCGCCACCAGCTTCGCGACGCTCGTCGTCTTCGTAGTCGGCTTCAGTACTTCCGAGTTGTGTCCGCCGGTGTCCAGAACAGCAAGAGCCTTGCTCGGTCTGCTCGGACTGGGGGCGCTCATGATCACCGGGTGGTGGCTGTTGCGCTGGCAGACGATCTGGGGGCTGGGACTGTCGTCCGGCGTCTTCATCGGCGCTGCCGCGTTGTTCCTACTCGGCCTCCTGTCCCAGATCGGACGGCTCCTCACCCACGCCGCGTACCGCGTTTCCTGGACCAGGTGGACATCGGCCGAAATCACCGAAACGCTGGCTGAAGCACATTGGTGGCTGAGCAACGAACCGGAGCCCCGCTGTTTGAGAATTGCTTCGGACAACCTGGAGCACGTCGCCAACTGCGTTGAACGCTTCCTCCCCCATTACCTGACCGAGTATGCCTCACCCGTGATCAGCTCGGCACTGGCACAACGCGCACAGCACGAGTTCGCCGGGATCGCTGCCCAGGTCCGGATCCTTGCCAAGGAATGCCTGCTACCGAAGGCGACGACCCGGGTCGAAGCGACGGACAAGGTGGCCGACTTGCTGGTTACCGCCGCCCAAGAGCGTTGGGGTGAGTGGGGTCGCGCCGTCCCCGAAGAAATCGAGCGATCCGCCCGCTGGCGACGGCTCCTCTCCGGCGTACTCCGGTTCGGGCTTGGCTTGTTTCCCCTTGTTTCGGTCGCCGCGGGCGCGCTGTTCGTGTACAAGGCGAATCCTGGGTCCCCCTTCCTCAAGCCAGAGGTCCTCGTTCCCGTCCTCGTCGCCACATTCGGCTTCTTCACCACCGTGCTCGGCCCGGGATCCTCGAGCGAAAGGGAGAGGCCCGGAGGGCGACGGAAGCCTTTCCACGGCCGCGATCGATCTTGAGCGACCGGGCTCAACCACGAGATCGGCGCATGAAACCCTGGCCCCGTGCTCTCGACGCGGTACCTGTTCCTCACCCGCCACGGCGAGACAGCACGGAACGGCAGCCTCACCGAAGCCGGACAGCGGCAGGCCGTTCTGCTCGGACGGCGTCTCCGCGACGTCCCCGTCACCTCGATCCACCACGGCCCCCTCCCGCACACCGCGCAGACCGCCGAACTCATCGCCGCCCAACTCCCCGGCGTTCCCCTCCATGTTGACGACGCCGCAGGCGACTTCGTCCCCTACACGCCGATGCGCGAAGAACTCCCCGAGACCTCCGGCGACCTCCTGCTCGCCTTCGCCCGTCAACTCCCGCCTGCCGACGAGGAAAGAGCCGCCGAGGCCGAGCGGCGGTTCACCGGGCCCGTGCTCGCGAACGAGCCGCGGTACGAAGTGCTCGTCACGCACCACTTCCTCGCCGGGTGGCTCGTCCGCGCCGCGCAGGACGCGCCGCCGTGGCGGTGGCTCACCCTCACCCACGCCCATGCCGGCCTCACCGTCATCCGGTACTCGCCGGGGCGTCCCGCGGCGCTCCTGACGTACAACGACCTGAGCCACCTGGCCGCCGAACTGCGCTGGACCGGCTTCCCGCCCGACTTTTACGTTCCGTAATCGGCAAACGCGGAGCGTTGCCGCCGCGAAAATGGGTCTCGCCCGAACGGACCAGCCTGTCACGATGACGGGATGAACGCCGTCCCGTCGCCGACGTCCGATCGGCTCAACGACTACCTCGCCGCCGACGCCGTCGTCGATCACGAACACCCCGCCATCCGCGCCCAAGCCGACGCCCTGCGTGCGGAGGGCGGCGATCCCGTCGAAAGCGCGAAAGCCGCGTTCCTCTTCGTCCGGGACGAGGTCGAGCACGTGATCGACGCCCGGGATCCGCGCGTCACCTGGCGCGCTTCGGACGTGCTCCGCGAGCGCGTCGGGATCTGCCACGCGAAAGCACATCTGCTCGCTGCTTTGCTACGGGCACAAGGGATTCCGGCCGGGTTCTGCTACCAGGAACTTTCCGCGCTGCACGGGCTGAATGCCGTGTATCTGCACGGCAAGTGGTCACGGCTCGACGCCCGCGGCAACCGCACGGGCGCCGGCGGGGAGTTTTCGCTCGACGACGAAAAACTGGCCTGGCCGGTCGACGTGGCGAACGGCGAGCGCGATCATCCGGAGATCCACCCGGCACCCGCGCCGGTCGTCGTGGAATTCCTGATGACCGTCCGGCCCGGGCCCGGCTGGTACGAAAACGGGCTCCCGGCGGCGCTTCGACCCGGGTTTTCCGTCATTTTCGGAAAACCCGGCGACTAGGTGAATTATTGCCCAGAGTGACGTCTGTCCGTCAGCGGTGTCCCCCGAACTTCTTATTTCGCGCACCCTCCGAGGCGCGTAAAGTGACTCCCCGCGCTCGAACAGACACTTTCTGCTCTCGTCTGTTCGGGTGGTTCAAGGGAGGTGAAGCACGTGGCCGCGGCTGGCGGACGCCTCCGCCGTACTCCACTGCAGGAGATCTTCTGGACCAGGACGAGCCTGCTCCTCACGGTGCTCGTCGTGGTCGCCGGCCTGAGCCTGTGGATCGCCGGCCTGATGGAGCCCGGCACCGGCAAGAACCTCGTGACGTCACTGGGCACCGGCACCCTGATCTCCGCCATCGTCGGGTTCGGCCAGACGCTGATCACCGCCAGCGCGTCGCAACGGGCACTGGTGACTCCGGTGATCGAAGAGAGCAGGCGCGCGCTGGAAGACCTCAGCGCCGAATACCGGGCGCTGAACAAGGAGTTCTTCCCCACCGACGTGTTCGAGGCGACCACCGACCCCGACCCCGCGTTCAACCGCGCGCTGATGGCCGACCTCGACGCGACCCGGCAGTACTTCTTCCGCGGCTTCTCCGGCAGGCACGCGGCCGCGCGCCTGCTGCTTTCCCGCACCGAACGGGAACTGCGGGCCGTCATCGCCGATCCGCGCGACGCGAGCTCGATCAGCGGGCGCGCCCGCTACCTGCTGCGCCGCGAGGCGGCCGACGTCGACTACGAACAGATCCAGACCCGGCTCGACGAAGAGATCCGGATCGGGCTCGTCGGCCTCTTCCTGGCGCGCAGCCGCTGCGCGCAGGTCGACATCACCGTGGTCGCCGACCCGCCGCTGGACCGGCTCGAGATGTTCGACGACAGCGTGTGGGTGTCGCTCTACAGCGACGTCCGCGGCGCCACGAAGCTTTACCCGCGGTCCCTGCGATTCACCGAAGGTTCCTTCCTCTACAACATGGAACGCGCCGAATTCGTGCGCGTCTCGCAGTCCCGGACCGGCCGCCACTTCCGCATCACGTCCGCGACGACACGGACGGATTTCCTGGCCCTGTTCGAGAAGATCACCGGATCTCCGTTGTCCGAGGAGCAGTTCCGCGAGCTGGAGGGCAAGTTCCACGCCTTCCGCGCGGAGTTCTCCGCAGTCGCCGAGCTAGGGAGCTGACCTTGCTCACCAGCCTGTCCCCCCTCACCGAACTGGCCACGCGCCTGCGCACGGCCGGGTTCCCGCTCGCCGCGGACTGGCGCGCGGTCGACGGCTGGTTCCGGCCGTGGGCCGCCCAGGCCGGACTGCGGGAGGAGCTGCGCACACAGCTCCGCACGCTGTCCGCCACGCAGGCGGCCAAGGTGCTGCGCTCGTCACGGGAAACGACCACCCATTTCGCCTGGTGCCTGCTCGACGCGCCGTCCGACCCGTTTTCCTTCTGGCTGCACGAATACAAGGCCCAGGAGGACTGGCGGGAAGGCTACGCGGATTCCGTCCACAACCACAGGTACCACTTCTGCACCACCATTCTCCGTGGTGACTACCTGCACGAGAGGTACGAGACGACGATCGACGCCGACACCGGGCTGATCACGTCCGCGCGGCTGCGCCGCCGGACGCTGTGCGTGGCCGGGACCTGCGCGACCATGCTGGCCGACGAATTCCACCGGATCCCCGAGGCGGCCACCGGAACGATGACTTTCCTCGTGAAATCACGCCCGGTGAGCAGTTTCAGCCTTTCTTTCGACCCAGCCGGCGGAATCGGCCATCGGCACGTTCCGGTAGAGGTCCGATTGGGGGAATTGGCCGACCGCATCTAGCTACACACCGGCGTCAGCGGCGCTTACCATTACTCCACCCGTCTGAACACCACGGCCGGGATGGGAGAGGTGTATGCGCACGCAGGAAGGCACGATCGACCAGGCCATCGTCGACGCCGTCGGAACCCGGGTCCACCGGCTTTGCCGCCAGTACGCCGACCGGCTGCAGTTCCACGGCTGGCACCACGTGAGTTTCGTCCGCGCGAAGGCGGTCGATTTCGCCGCGCACAACGGCGCCGACCGCGGCGTGGTGGAGGTGGCCGCGCTGGTGCACGACGTCAACTACCTGGTGCGCCGGAACTCGCCCGCCGCCGCGGGGCGGAGCCTGCGCCTGGAGATCCTCGCGGAGTGCGGGGTGCTCGCGGACGTCGCGCGGTGGGTCGACGAGATCGTCGACGAGGCGGAGATGGCCACCCGAGGCCGCGACATTTCGCTGGAAGCGCAGGCCCTGAGCGACGCGGACACGTTGTTCAAGGCGCTGCCGGTGACGCCGGTCGTGCTGGCGCACCGGTACCTGCGCGAGAACGGGCTGAGCCTGCGCGAGCTGGCGGACAAGATCGTCGGCGAGCAGTGCGACGTCCACGACGAGGGTTATTACTTCTACAACCCGGAGGCGGCCGCGACGTACTCGCGGTGGGCGACGGCGAACCTGCAGCTCTGGCAGTGCATCAAGGAGGCGGTCGACGACCCGACGGTGGTCGAACTGCTGGACGCGGTCGCTTCTTAGCCTGGTCTCAAAACTCGGCGTGTCGCTAGGTGAACCAACGGCCCGCCCCTGGCTCCGCACCGCCCGCCTGTGGACCCGGCCCGACGGACCGGAGGTCTGTCAGAGAGACTGGGGGCCAGTGCCCGCCCTCTCGACCTGGAGCCTTTGATGCCGCAAGGGACCGTCCGTTGGTTCGACGCCGAACGTGGTTTCGGCTTCCTCGCGCCCGAGGACGGCTCGCCGGACGTGTTCGTGCACGCCTCCGAGATCGTCGGGGACGGCGGCGCGAAAGTGCTCCGCGAGGGTCAGGCCGTCGTGTTCGAGGTCGGCGAGAACGACCGCGGGCCCCAGGCGCTGCGCGTTCGCGTCACCGCCGATGCGGCCACCGGCAGCGCCGTGGGCCTGCTCGGCACCATCAACTGGTACGAGCCGGGCAAGGGGTACGGCTTCGCGTCGCCGGACGGCGGCGGCGCCGACATCTTCGTGCACAGCTCCGCCATCGTGACCGGCGGCGTGGTCACCGAGGGGCAGCGGGTGGCCTTCCTGATCGTCGAAGGCGAGCGCGGCCCGCAGGCCGGGCACGTGATCCCGCTGGGAGCAGGGGCCGGCTCACCCGCTGCGGCTGGTATCGCGGACGGTGCCGACGGCACGGTGGCCTGGTACGACGAGGACAAGGGCTTCGGCTTCATCAACCCCGACTCCGGCGCCGGGGACGTCTTCGTTCACGCCCGGGCCCTGGCCGAGGGGCTGACGTGGCTCGCGGAGGGCGACCGCGTCGCCTACGAGGTGGCTAGTGGAGACAAGGGCCCGCAGGCCCGCGACGTGCACCTGGTCCGGGGCGCCGAGCCCCAGACGGCGCCGCAGCGGTCGGCACCTGCCGCGGCCGCAGGGCCGGCGGCGCGGGACGTGCCCGTACGAGGCGGCGAGGGCGTCGTCGCGCGCTACGACGGCGACCGCGGCTTCGGCTTCATCACCCCGGACGCAGGCGGCGACGATCTCTTCGCCCACGCGTCCGTGATCCTGGGGTCGGAGCCGCTGCAGAAGGGTGACCGGGTCCGGTACGCGGTGCGTCAGAGCGACCGGGGCCCGCAGGCCGACCGCATCGAACGCCTCTGAAGAGGCGGCCCCACCGATGGCTGATCACTTCCCGACGAGAGTGCTCGTTCATCCCCGTCGATGGTGCCGTCAGCAACGCGGCTGCAGCCTCCTCCAGGAGATCGATCTCCCTCGTGGTGACGGGGGCCCCGTGCCGACCCGAGGACCTGCTCCGCGCTCAGAAGCTCACCAGTCACCCCCACCCAACGACACAGAGCTACCGATGTATCCCAAACGAGTGAATGGATGCGTTAGACCTGGTCGCAGAGCTCGATCTTGATGAGCCGGCGGACGTTGATCACGGTGCAGGCCAGCGTGAGTAGCGCCAACGTGGTGCGTTCGGTCCGGTCGTAGCGCAGCCCGAGGCGTTTGAACCGCAGCAGCCAGGAGATGGTGCGTTCGACGACCCAGCGGACCCGGCCGAGGCGGGACTTGCCCTCAATCCCGCGCCGGGCGATACGGACCTTGACACCGTGGCGGGTCAGGTAGCGGCGGCAGCGGCGGTAGTCGTAGCCCTTGTCGGCGTGCAGCTTGTCCGGTCGCCCGTCGTGGCCGGCCCGCCCGGCCGTGGTGGCCGCGCACGGTCGGGTTCGTGTCCAGCAGCGGCTCGAACAGCATGCTGTCGTGGGTGTTTGCCGCCGACAACATGATGTGCAGCGGTAGCCCGTTCGCGTCGCACAGAACGTGGTACTTGGAGCCGGCTTTACCCCGGTCAGTGGGGCTGCGGCCGGTCAGCTCGCCCCCCCCTTTTCGACCGCACCGACACCGCGTCGATGCAGCCTCTGGTCCAGTCGAGCTCGTCGATGTTGGACAGATCGTCGAGCACGAGCTGGTGCAGCCGGTCCCACACGCCGGCGTCCTGCCACTCACGTAACCGCCGCCACGCGGTGTGCCCGGAACCGCATCCGAGCTGCTCGGGTAGGTCTCGCCAGCGGCAGCCGGTGTCGAGCACGCGCCCACCCGGACCGCGCGGCGCTGGTCGGGACGGGATCAGGGGTTCGATCAGCTCCCAGAGCCGGTCTTCGACCCGCCGCTGCTGCGTCGTCTTCGCCACGACTGCCCACGATCGACGACCAGGACCGGCAGGTTACGCAGTGACACACCCTTAAGTTTTGAGACCAGGTCTTAGCCCTGCCCGTAACCCCGCAGCCGCTCGACGACGTTGGCCACCTCGGGCGGCGGCAGCAGGCTGGGCCGGCCGGCACTCTGCGCGAGCAGCCACACGCGGCAGGCCCACTCGAGCTGCAGCGCACGGTGGTACGCGGCCTCGAGACCGTCACCGTAAGTGAGGGTGCCGTGGTTGGCCATGAGGCAGCCACGGCGCCCCTCGAGCGCTTCGAGCACGGCGGCGGCGAGCTCCGGCGTGCCATAGGTGGCGTAGCGCGCGACGCGCACCGAAGGGCCGATGGTGGCGACGATGTAGTGGATGGGCGGCACCTCACGCACGAGCGTGGACACGGCGGTGGCGTGCGGCGCGTGCGTGTGGACGACGGCGGTGACGGGCTCGCTGTCGGGATCGCGCACATCCCAGTAGACGGACAGGTGCACCGGCAGCTCACTGGTCGGCTTGAGCGAGCCGTCGACAACCGCACCCCCGAGATCGACGACCGGGATGTCGGCCGGCGTCAGACTCGAGTAGGCGACACCCGTCGGAGTGACGGCGACGAGCTCACCGGCCCGCAGCGAGACGTTCCCGGAGGTGCCGACGACCAGGCCGTCACCGACCATCCGACGCGCGTACGAGCACACTGCGGCCCGCTCGGTCTCGAGGATCATGCGCAGGTCCCGTCTCGTGAGTGATCAGCAGCCGATGTGCACACTGCCAGCCACCCAGGAGCTTCGGCCAACCCGCTCGCAGAACTCACGCCTCTCAACGCGGACGCCGCACCCCCGCGACAGCAGCCCCCACCACTCCCTGGCAGGGTTCCGGCAAGTCGTAGCGTCCCCTTTTCAGGTGCCTCACCGGCATGAACGGCACGTTGACGGCACAACCGGCACCCCACCCAGACCCCTCCCTGCCACCCCGATACGAAGCCGAAACACGGCCGGTAGTGCCGGGTCAAGGCACGCTTTCCCGCCTTGACCCGGCACTACCGTCCGTCGTCACAATCCGGCTTCGGGGTGGTGGGTCAACGAGTGCTTTGCGGAGCTACCGGCAACGACACGACTTCGCCGGAACCCCCGCACCGGAAACATCCCCCACCTGCCGCCCGGCCGTGGGCGCCGAGTCGGCAATGACTCATTCGGGACGTCCGGCGTCCCGAATGAGTCATTCGCGACGTCAGGCCTTCGCCGGAGCAGCGGGCGCGGCGGGCGCAGCCGGGGCAGTGGGCGCGGCCGGAGCAGCAGCCGAAGACTTCGGAGCCGGCTTCCGGTCCCCGTTCTCGGCGCCCGAAGGCTCCGGGGCCAGCAACCGCATTGCCTCCTTGACCGCCACGTCCGTCGCCGCGATCCGCTCGGCGACCTTCGTCCGCAGGTCCAGGGCCAGTTTCCGGTTCTGGTCGGCCGAAGCCTGCTTGGCTCGCGCGTCGGCCAGTGCGGCTTCCGTCTCTTCCTTCTTGCGCGCGAACTCCGCCTCGAAGTCCTTCTTGCGGCGGGCCAGCTCCTCCGCGGCCACCCGGTCCGCTTCCTCGCGCGCTGCCGCGGCCTTCGCCTCCGCCGCGGAGTCCGCTTCCTGGCGGGCCCGCTCGGCCGCCGCGGCCAGCTCGACGCGCTTCGCGCCCGCCGCCGCGTTCAGCTTCTCGATCTCGCCCTTCGCTTCCGACAGCAGGCGAGCGCGCTCCTCCTCCGCGTCCTTCGCCAGCTTGTCGGCCGTGCGGCGGGTCTCGTGCGCGTACTTGTCCGCCTGGTCGCGGGTCGAAGCCGCGTCGGCTTCGGCCGCCGAACGCAGGTCGGCGATCTCCTCCTCGGCGAGCTGCATCATCATCCGGACGCGCTCGGCCATCGCGCCCGCGCCGGACGGGCTCGAGCTCATCCTCGCCAGGGCGGCCTTCGTCTCGGCCAGCTCCTTCTGCGCGTACGAGAGGGCCTTCGTGAGATCCGAAGACGTCGCGACGGCGTCGTCGCGGTTGCGGGACGTCTCGCGAAGCTCCTTGGTCAGCTCGGCGAGGCGTTCGTCGACCTGACGCTGGTTGTAGCCGCGGACACCCACGGCGAACTGGGCGGTCTTCGGGGCGGGGCTGGGCTTCTCAGGCGCGACCATCGGGCCACCTTAATGAGCAAGGGTCCTTCAGGGCGTACCGCCAAAAGGATGCATCACCCATTTGAGAACCCCCGGTGACGCATGGCAGCGTGACCTCGGTTGACCAGCGGAGACCATTATGGACATCCAGGGTGAACCGAGGGCGTCGCTACCCGCCGCCCCGGAGCCGGGCCGATAACGTGCGCGCGTGGAATTCGGCACGCACTGGCAGGTGTACGTCACCATGCCGTTCATCGCGGCGCTGATCGGCTACGTCACCAAACGGGTCGCCATCGAGATGATGTTCCGGCCCCTGGAGTTCACCGGGATCAGGCCGTTCCTCGGCTGGCAGGGCGTACTGCCCGCCAACGCCGAACGCATGGCGGCGACCGCCACCGAGATGCTGACGACCAACCTCGTAGACCCGAAGGAGATCTTCTCGCGGCTCGACCCGGCGCAGGTCGCGAAGGAAATCGAGCAGCCGCTGCTGCGGGTCGTCGAGGACGTCACCCGCGACGTGATGGAGACCTACCAGCCGCGGCTGTGGGAAGTCCTGCCGAACAGCGCGCAGCAACTGCTGCTCAAACGCGTCCAGGCCGAGGCGCCCAAGGCGATCACCAAGATCATGCGGGAGATCGCCGACAACATCGAGGACGTCCTGGACCTCAAGCACATGGTCGTGACGAACCTCGTCCGCGACAAGGCGCTGCTCAACCGGCTGATCCGCGACATCTCGCGGCCCGAGATGCGGTTCATCGCCCGCTCGGGCATCTGGTTCGGCTTCGCCCTCGGCTGCGTGCAGCTGGCGGTGTGGGCGCTGACGAGGTCGCCGATCGTGCTGCCGCTGTTCGGCCTCGGCATCGGCTGGCTGACCGACTGGCTCGCCCTGAAGATGATCTTCCTGCCGCGCGAGCCCCGCCAGTTCTTCGGCCTCTACACCTGGCAGGGCGTCTTCCAGAAGCGCCGCGACCAGGTCGCCGCCGACTACGGCGACATGATCGCCCGCGAGATCATCACCATCCCGAACCTCCTGGAAGCGGTGCTGCGCGGGCCGAAGTCCGACCGCCTGTTCGCGATGATCACCCGCGAGGTGCAAAAGACGATCGACGCGCAGGCGAGCGTCGTCAAACCGTTCGTCGCCATCGCCGTCGGCACGAAGAAGTTCCAGGAGATGAAACAGACGGCGGCGGCGAAGGCCGCAGAGCGTGTCCCGGAGACGATCCGGTACGCCGAGAACTACGCCATCAACGCGCTCGACGTGCGCAACACGATCGTGGACCGGATGCGGAAACTGAGCGCGCTGGAGTTCGAGCAGCTGCTGCGGCCGGCGTTCCGGCAGGACGAGTGGAAGCTCATCGCCGTCGGCGCGGTGATCGGCGGGCTCGTCGGCGAGTTGCAGGTGCTCGCGCTGCTCGGGTAGCCGGTACGGTTCCGTTCTCGGCATGAGGAGGTCGGAGTTGGACGCGGTCCTGCACGACCTCGCGCTGCACTGGCCGCTGTACACGGCGATGCCGTTCGTCGCGGCGCTGATCGGGTACGTCACCAAGCGCGTCGCCATCGAGATGATGTTCCGGCCCCTGGATTTCGTGGGGATCCCGCCGCTTTTGGGGTGGCAGGGCGTCGTCCCGAAGCACGGCGGGCGGATGGCCGCGGTGGCGACCGAGCTGCTGACGGCGAACCTGCTGGACCTGCGCGAGGTCTTCGGCCGGATCGACCCGGTGATCATCACCAGCGAGCTGGAGCAGCCGCTGCTGCGCGCGGTCGACCACATCGCGCGCGAGGTGCTCGCCGAGCACCACCCGCGGCTGTGGGAGGTCATGCCGACGCTGGCGCAGGAGATGCTGATCAAGCAGGTCCAGGCGTCGGCGCCGCGGCTGGTGCGGGAGTTCCTCGACGAGGTCCGCGAGAACCTCGACGACGTCCTCGACGTCCAGCACATGACGGTCCAGCGGCTGACGCGGGACAAGGCGCTGCTGGTCCGGCTGATCCGCGAGACGTCCCGCCCCGAGATGGCGTTCATCGCGCGGATGGGCATTTACTTCGGCTTCGGACTCGGCCTCGTCCAGACGATCGTGTGGGCGTTCACGCGCGAGCCGTGGGTCCTCCCGGCGTTCGGCGGCGTGATCGGGCTGTGCACGGACTGGCTGGCGATCAAGCTGATCTTCGTCCCCCGCGAGCCGGTCCACATCGGCCGGGTGATCTTCCAGGGCAAGTTCCAGCGACGGCGCGCCGAGGTGGCCCGGCAGTACGGCGAGCTGATCGCGAACGAGGTCCTGACGGTCCAGAACCTCCTGGACGCGGTGCTACGCGGCCCCCGCGCCGACCGGCTGTCCGCGCTGGTCGAGCACCTCGTTTCGGAAGCGGTCGACGCGCAGATGCCACTGGCGTGGACGGTGGGCGACAGCAGGCTGAAGGAGATGAAGCACGCGGCGGCCCGGAAGGCGCTGGAGCAGCTACCGGACACGGCCCGCTACGCCGAGGGGTACCTGACCGAGGCGATGGACGTCGCGAAGGTGATCGAGCAGCGGATGCTGGCACTGACACCGCTGGAGTTCGAGGGCCTGCTGCGGCCGGCTTTCCGGCAGGACGAGTGGAAGCTGATCGCCGTGGGCGGGGTGATCGGGTTCGTCGTGGGCGAGCTTCAGGTCCTGCTGATGCTGGGTTAGACCGCCGCGACCAGGTCAGGAGCCGGATCGGCCGAGCGGACGCGGGTCCGGCGGTCCCGCTGCCACGCGATCACCCGGCACACCACGTAGATCAAGAACGAAATCGCCGTCACGAACGCGCTCACCGGCAGGCCCGGCGCCAGCGACAGCACGATCCCGCCGAGCGCCGACACCTCCGCGAAGACCACCGCCAGCACCGTCGCCCGCAGCGGCGACGCCGTCACCCGGGCGGCGGCCGCGGCCGGCGTCACCATCAACGCCACCACCAGGAGCGAGCCGACCACCTTCACGCTCAACGCCGTCGACACCCCGACCAGCAGCGCGAACACCACCGTCAGCGTCTTGACCGGGACCCCGCGCGCCACCGCCACGTTCCGGTCCACCGAGGCGAACAGCAACGGCCGGTACACCAGCCCCAGCACTGCCAGCACCACCACCGACGACACCACGAACAACGTCAGGTTCGTCGAATCGATCGTGATGATCTGGCCCGTCAGGATCCCGAACTTGTTCCCGGACCGTCCTTTGTAGAACGACAGGAACAGCACGCCCATGCCGAGGCCGAACGAAAGGATCACGCCGATCACCGAGTCGCGGTCCGCGTCGCGCGCGCCGAGGATGCCCAGCAGCAGCGCCGCCACCACCGCGCCGATCAGGGCGCCGTACTCGACGCCGATGCCCAGCAGCAACGCCGCCGCGCCGCCGGTGAACGCCAGCTCCGATGTGCCGTGCACCGCGAACGACATGCGCCGCATCACGATCAGGGGCCCGAGGACCCCGGCCACCAGGCCGAGGATCGCCGCGGCCAGCAGGGCCGTTTGCACGCCGGGCAGCTCGGTGATCAGCTCCCAGGTCTTGCCGAAGTCGAACAGATCCAAGACTCAGCCCACTTGCTCTTCGACGTCGTGTTCGTGGTGGTGCGGTTCCCCTTCGCACAACGCACTCTGCGCACCCGCGATGTGGATCTGCCCGCCGACCTTGAGCACCTCGACGCGTGTGCCGTACAGCTCCGACAGCGTCGACGTGGTCATGACCTCGTCCGGCTTGCCGATCCGGAACTGGCCGTTGACCAGGTACAGCACCCGGTCGACGAACGGCAGGACCGGGTTGATCTCATGCGTCACGAACAGCACCGCCGTCCCCGCCGCGCGCCGCCGGAAATCGATCAGCTCGCTGATCGCGCGCTGGTGCGCCAGGTCGAGCGACAGCAGCGGCTCGTCGCACAGCAGCACCTCGGGGTCGCCGACCAGGGCTTGCGCCACCCGCAGCCGCTGCTGTTCACCGCCGGACAGGCGGCCGACCGGCTGTTTCGCGTACCGCGTCGCCCCCACATGGGAAATCGCCGAAGCGACGAGACGACGTCGTGCCGCCAAGCCGGAGAGCCCGAAACCCCAGCGGTGCCCGTCGAGACCCAAGCCCACCAGGTCGACGCCGCGCAGCGTCAGCGACTCGTCGATCGCGCGCTGCTGGGGGATGTAGCCGATCTTGCGGTTCGCGCCGCCCGGACGGCCGCCCGCGATCTCGACCGTGCCCGCCGACAGGTCCTGCATGCCGAGCAGCGCCTTGAGGAAGCTGCTCTTGCCGGACCCGTTCGGACCGAGCACGGCGAGGAACTCGCCCGGCTCGACGACGAGGTCGAGCCCCGACCAGAGGGTCCGGGGACCGAACGCCAGGCCCGCCCCGCGGACCCGGACCGCGGGACGTAAGTCGTCGGAGACGGGTGCCATGGCTACTTCAACGCCCCCGACAGCTCGTCGACTTCCCCGGTCATCCAGCCAATGTAGTCCGTCACACCCTTGGGCAGCGTCTCGGTCACGTCGACGACGCCGAGCCCGGCCGCCTTCGCCTGCCCGACGACGTCCTGGGTCAGCGGCGTCACCGTCTGCGCGTTGTTGATCAGCGCCTTGACCTGCTTGGTCGCGATGAGCTGCTTGTAGGTGCTGACCGCGTCGGCGGGCACGTCGGTGTCGTTCTCCACCGCGTCCGAGAACGCCTTCGGCGTCGCGTCGGTGATCTTCGCGCTCGCCAGCAGGTAGTGCGCGACCGGCTCGGTGACGACGACCTTCGTGCCCGGATGGGTGGTCCCCAGCTCTTCGAGGCGCTTCTCCAGCGCGTCGACCTTGGCCTTGAACGCCGTCGCGTTGGCGGCGAACTGCTGCTTCGACGCCGGCTGCAGCTCGCCGAGCTGCGCCGCGACCTGGTCGGCGACCTTGTCGACGCCCGGCAGGTCGTACCAGACGTGCTCGTTCTCGTCGCCGGTCGCGGCGATGTCGTAGGCGACGAGCTTCTTCGCGTCTCCCGCCTGTTCGGTGAGCTTGCCGAAGAACTCGTCGTAGCCGCCGCCGTTGGACAGCAGCAGCTGCGCGCCCTTCGCCGCGAGCGCGTCGTCGGCCGTCGTCTCGTACGAGTGCGGGTCGGCCGACGGGTCGTGGATGATCGACTTGACCTCGACCTTGTCGCCGCCGACGGCGCTGACCACGCTGCCCCAGACGTCGGTCGACGCGACGACCTTGATCTTCCCGGAGCCGCCGGACTGCGCGCTTCCGTCGGAGCCGGACGTCCCACCGGAGCACGCGGCCAGTGCGAACAGGGACAGGGCCGAAGCGGTGGCAAGCGCGGTCCTGGTGCAGCGGGAACTCATCGAGGGACTCCTGGAGACGCTAATGGAAACCGTTGTCAGATTCACCTTACCCCATCCGGATGACTTTCTGGCCATCCGCTCCCGCTTTGGTGTATGCGTCTTCACGCATGCGGATCGAGACATCGACCACGCGGGGTGTCTCTTCATGAATTCGATCTGAACCGTTACGGTTTGCTGATGGGCCGTCCTATTCGCACTCGTAGGCAGGCGACACTGGCGTCGCTCGCGGCGGAGCTCGGCGTGTCCAGGACCACGGTGTCCAACGCCTACAACCGGCCGGACCAGCTGTCCCCCGAACTGCGCCGCCGGGTCCTCGAGACCGCGCGGCGCCTCGGCTACCCCGGCCCCGACCCGGTCGCCCGCTCCCTGCGCACGCGCAAAGCCGGCGCGGTCGGGCTGCTGCTCACCGAGAACCTCTCCTACGCCTTCCGCGACCCCGCCGCCGTCGGCGTGCTCGAAGGACTGGCCCTGGCCTGCGAAGACGCCGGAGTCGGCCTGCACCTGGTACCGGCCAGCCCGGGCCGCGAAGACGTCGCCGCGGTGCACCGCGCGGGCGTCGACGGCTTCGTCGTCTACTCCGTGCCGGACGACGACCCGCACCTGGCCGCCGTGCTCGAGCGGCCGGTGCCGACGGTGATCATCGACCAGCCGAGCTTCGAAGGCGTCGACCGCGTCGGCCCGGACGACGCGGCGGCGGTCGGCAAGATCGCCGAGCACCTCGTGGCCCTTGGCCACCGCCAGGTCGGCGTGATCTGCATGCGGCTGGCTCGCGAGCGCAACGACGACTTCGTCTCCGCGACGCGGCAGAGCGGCGCGCACTTCCACGTCCAGCGCACCCGGCTGGAGGCGCTGGCCGTCGCGTTCTCGGCGGCCGGCGTCGACTGGGCGGGCGTCCCGGTGGTCGAGCGGTTCGACCACACGGTGGACGACGGCGCGTCCGCGGCCCGTCAGCTGCTGGACGCCTACCCGCAGATCACCGCGGTGATCTGCACCTCGGACATCCTCGCGCTCGGCGCCATGGCCGAGGCCGAACGGCGCGGGCTGCGGGTGCCGCAGGACCTGACCGTCACCGGTTTCGACGGCATCGCCGAGGCCGAGCGGATCGGGCTCACCACGGTCCACCAGCCCGTGCTCGAGAAGGGCAAGACGGCCGGACGGCTGCTGCTCAGCTCGGGCGAGCGGAGCGCGCCCAAGACGATCACCCTGCCGACCGAGCTGCGCGTCGGGCGGACGTCGGCGCCGCCGCGGACGGTCGAGGAGCCCTGGTTCGGCGGCTGACCGGCCGTGACATTGCTCGTAGTGCATTGCCCGATCGGGTACCCACCAGGTGCAATGGAGTGGTACGCCCGCGCCGCGGGGCCACTGGCCGGAAGGTGACCGATGACCTCGATCGACGTCTTGCTCAAGCGCAACCAGCAGCTCGGCGAAATCACGCCAGGCGACCGCTCGACACCGAAACCCTCGCTCCAGGTGGCCGTTCTCACCTGCATGGACGCCCGGATCCGGGTCTTCGAGATCTTCGGCCTGCTCCAAGGCGAGTCGCACGTCCTGCGCAACGCGGGCGGGGTGGTGACCGACGACATGATCCGCTCGCTGGCCCTGTCGCAGCGCAAGCTCGGCACCCGCGAGGTGCTGATCGTCCAGCACACCGAGTGCGGTCTCTCGATGGTCACCGAGGACGACTTCAAGGACGAACTGGAGAACGACACCGGTCTGCGCCCGACCTGGTCGGTCGAGGCGTTCCGCAATGTCGAGAACAGCGTCCGGACGTCGGTGGAGCGGGTGCGGCGCAGCGCCTACCTGCCGCACACGGACAACGTCCGCGGGTTCGTCTACGACGTGAAGACGGGGAAGCTCACCGAGGTCGAGTAGGCTATCGTCCCCATTCAGATGTTCTAGACATCCGAATGGGGACAGCATGCGCGTGCTCTTCGCCGGTCTCGCGTCGGCCGGCCACACGTACCCGATGGTCCCGCTCGCGGTCGCGGCGCGGGACATCGGGCACGACGTGCACTTCGCCGCCGGTGAGCACGTCCACGCGCCGCTGCGGCGACTGGGGCTCAACCCGTTCCGGCCCGCCGATTCGTTCTACGAGATCTACGCCGAAGACCTCGAGCCGGACCTGGCGCGGCTGCGACCGGACCTGGTCGTGCACGGCTGGGGCGTCCCTGATGCAGGCGTCGCCGCGCGGCGCGCCGGGATTCCCGCGCTCTGGCACGGGTTCGGCCGGATGTTCCCGCCCGGCATCGGGTTCGAGCGCCCCACCGGCGGCGTGCACCTGGACATCTGCCCGCCGTCCTTGCAGGACGCCGACTTCCTCTCGACCGCCGAGCGCCTCGCCCTGCGTCCCGTTCCCTTCGCCGAGCCGGGTGACTTCCGAGGGCCGCTGATCTACCTGACCCTCGGCACCGCCTTCGGCACCCCGGAGGTGCTCACGACGGCGATCCGGGGACTGGCCGCCCTCGGCGTGCCACTCGTGGTGGCCACCGGACGGGTGCGCCCCGAGGAACTCGGCCCTGTGCCAGACCACGTCACCCTGCACGCCTGGGTCCCGCAGGCGGCGGCGCTCGCGCGCGCGGACCTGGTGGTGCACCACGCGGGCAGCGGAACCACGCTGGGCGCGCTGGCCGCGGGTGTGCCGCAGCTCGTCCTGCCGCAGGGAGCCGACCAGTTCGCCAACGCCGAGGCGCTCGTCAGCGCGGGGGCCGCGGTGCGCCTCCTGCCGGGCGAACTGAGCGCGGACGCCGTTACCGAACAGGCCCGGAAGGCGTCGTCCTGCCGCGACGCGGCTCGCGTGATCGCCGCGGAAATCGCCGCCATGCCGTCCCCGGACGAAGTGGCCCGCGAGCGTCTCGCCGAGGTGAAGTAGCCTCCCGGCGTGGCTGTGGACGCTGACGTACTGCTCGACTGGTTCTCCGCGCACGGCCGGGATCTCCCGTGGCGCGAGCCCACCTGCTCGGCCTGGGGTGTCCTGGTCAGCGAAATCATGCTCCAGCAGACGCCGGTCGTCCGCGTCCAGCCGATCTGGCACGAGTGGATGGCGCGCTGGCCGGTGCCCTCGGCGCTGGCCGCGTCGTCGCAAGGTGAGGTCGTCCGGGCCTGGGGAAAGCTCGGCTACCCGCGTCGCGCCCTGCGGCTGCACGAGGCGGCCGGGGTGATCGCGCGCGAGCACGGCGACGTCGTTCCGTCCGATGTGGACACTCTGCTCGCGTTGCCGGGGATCGGGGCCTACACCGCGCGTGCCGTCGCCGCGTTCGCCTACGGGCGGCGCGCGCCGGTCGTCGACACGAACGTCCGACGGGTCGTCGCGCGGGCGGTGCACGGGGCCGGGGACGCCGGGCCCGCGTCGAACACCCGGGACATGGCCGACGTCGAGGCGCTGCTGCCGGCCGAGGACGCGCCCGCGGCTCGATTTTCGGCGGCGATCATGGAGCTGGGTGCGCTGATCTGCACCGCGCGGTCGCCGAAATGCGCGGACTGCCCGATCTACGACGCCTGTGCGTGGCAGCACGCCGGGCGGCCCGAGTACACCGGCCCGGCCAAGCCGGTGCAGCGGTACGCCGGCACCGACCGGTACGTCCGCGGGCGGCTGCTCGACGTCCTGCGTGGCAGCGAGGGCCCGGTCGACAAGGCTCGCCTCGACCTCGTCTGGCACGACAGTGGCCAGCGCGACCGTTGCCTGGACTCCCTGCTGGTCGACGGCCTGCTCGAACAGACCCGGGACGGCCTCTTCGCTCTACCGGGTGAACACTAACGCGCTACGACCAAAGTTGGTCAATAGTTGTCATCGGCGCGAACCGGAGTTACCTTTCTCACCATGGTCCACGTTGACCGCCGGACCCTGCTGAAGGCGGGGATGACCGCGACCGCGGCCGGCGCACTGGGGATGACGACCACGGGGACGGCCGGCGCGGCCGTGCCGGCACCGACGATCCACCCGACGTCCGAGTGGGGCGCCCGGCCCGCCTCGGGCGCGATCGTGGTGGAGAACCACAAGCCGACCTACATCGTCGTGCACCACGCGGTGGATCCGCCGATGAACAACGACTTCTCGTTGTCGCGCGCCTTCTACGTCTCGCGGTTCATCCAGAACCTGCACATGGACAAGAACGGCTGGATCGACAGCGGCCAGCAGTTCACGAACAGCCGTGGCGGGTACGTCACCGAAGGCAGGCACCGCAGCCTGGAGATCCTGCGCGGCGGCACGCAGCACGTCCAGGGCGCGAACGTCGGCAACCACAACAGCGAGGTCATCGGCATCGAGAACGAGGGGCTGTACAGCACCGTGGACGTGCCGACGGCGCTGTGGAACTCGCTGGTCTCGCTCGTCGCCTACATCGCGCACCAGTACGGCATCGCGCCCGAGTTCATCAAGGGCCACCGCGACTTCAACTCGACCGAGTGCCCCGGCCAGGTGCTCTACAACCGGCTGCCCGAGCTGCGGACGGCGGTGGGCCGCGTCCTCGGCGTCCCGGTGACGCGGTCCGAAGCGGAGTGGCCGCTGCTCAAGCCGGGCGACACGGGCCGGAAGGTCCAGCTGGCGCAGCGGTTCCTGCGCGCGTCCGGCTTCGGCGTCACGGCCGACGGCGTCTTCGGGAAATCGACGAAGGAAGCCGTGACGGCCTTGGCCACGCAGGCGGGGCTGCCGCGCGACACCTGCACCGCGGCCAAGGCGGCCGACGAGACCGGCTTCCTCGGCGCGGACGTCTGGCCGCTGATCGTCCCGGCCGACCGCTCCACGGCGGCCTGGCGAGCGGACCTGGCCCGGGCCTGAAGGGTCGACACGCGTGATCGGGAAGCCGACACGCGTGATTGGGGCGACGACACGGCGGCTCAACGGCGCGCTCGGCGTGTCGTCCCCCTGATCACGCGTGTCGACCCGGCAATCACGCGTGTCGACCTGTTCAGCGGGTCAGGACCTGGGAGAGGAAGGCTTCGACGGCGCCTCGGTAGGTCTCCGGGGCCTCGTCGTGGGGCAGGTGGGCCGAACCCGGGACCACCAGGTGCTTTGCTCCCGGGACGCGGTCGGCGACGAGCGCCTGCTGGCCCGGCGGCATGGCCGTGTGCTCGCCCTCGACCAGCAGCAGCGGGCAGCGGATTCCGTCCACAATGGACCAGAAATCCCGGCGCCCCCACTCGGCGGCGATGACGTACAGGTTCTCGAGGTCGGCGACCAGGTGGAAGCCGTCCTCGTGCTCCTCGACGCAGTCCGCGAAGTACCCTCCCGCGTCGCCGAAGAACTCCCGCACATGGTCGAGCGACTTGAACGGGACCGGCCAGCTCTCGAAGTACCCCCGCCAGGTCTCCACGGTGCGGCCGCGCTGATCCGGCGCGAAGTCCTCGGACACGACCGCGCGCACCAGCTCCGGGTACCGCGCCGCGGTCGCCCACGCGTGCAGGCCGCCCATCGAGTGCCCGATGAGCACCGCCGGACCAGCGTCGAGGCGCCGCAACGCTTCGGCGACGTCGTCGGCGAAGCGCTCGGTCGTCCACGGCCCGACGCGAGGCGCGTTGCCGTGGCCACGCGCGTCCAGGCCGTACACCGCGCCGTAGGGCCGGAGCCACTCCGCGACCCGCCACCACGTCCGCGCCCGGCCCATCAGGCCGTGCAGCAGAACGATCGGCACGCCGCTGCCGCCGAAACAGAGCACGCGGCCACCTAACCACATCTTCCCTGGTGCGGAACGTGACGAAGTGATCGCTTTCCATCACCTATGGTGGTCGTATGCGCCGCCGACCCACCGCCCTCGCCGTCTGCGCCGCGGTGATCGTCGCCGCGGCCTGCGGGGGTGACGCCGTCACGGCCGCGCCCCCGCCACCCCCGATGCACCCCGCTCCCGGGGCCGCCGGTGGCGGCGATCCGTATTACCCGGACGACGGCAACGGCGGTTACGACGCCCAGGGCTACCAGGTCGGCGTGACCTACGACCCGCCGAGCGGGCACCTCGACGGCGACACGACAGTCACGGCGAAGGCCACCCAGGACCTCAGCCGGTTCGACCTCGACCTGCGCGGCCTGGACGTGCACGGGGTCGAGGTCGACGGCAAGCCGGCGCGGTTCACCCGCGAGAAGGCGTTCGAGCTGGTCGTCACGCCGCCGGAGCCGATCCGCGCCGGGACGACGTTCCGCACGCGGGTCCGGTACGGCGGCGACCCGGCGAAGACCCCGCACGACGGCGGCAGCGAGAACGGCTGGCAGCACTCGGCCGACGGCGGCGCGTACATGGTCGGCGAGCCGCACTCGGCGGCGTTCTGGTTCCCCGTGAACGAAACCCCACGCGACAAGGCCACTTTCACGCTCACCGCGCACGTCCCGCCGGGGTGGACGGTCATCTCCAACGGCCGCGAGGGGCCGCCGGGCACCTGGACCGAGCCGAACCCGGTCGCGAGCTACCTGACGACCATCGCGATCGGCAAGTTCAGCGTCGACAAATCGACCCTGCCGGACGGCACGCCCGTGGTCTCGGCGTACGCACCCGGCACCGAGGACCGCCGTGCGATCGGCGACCGGCTGCCGGAGGTGATCGGCTTCCTGAGCGGCAAGTTCGGGCCGTACCCGCAGTCGGCGGCGGGCGGGATCTTCCTGAACGAGGACGTCCGCTTCTCCCTCGAGACGCAGACCCGGCCGACGTACGCGAAGTGGGCCGACCTGCCGACGCTGGTGCACGAGAACGCCCACGAATGGTTCGGCGACTCGGTGTCGCTCGAGAACTGGTCCGACATCTGCCTGAACGAGTGCTTCGCGTCGTATGCGCAGTGGCTGTGGGCCGAGCGCGAGGGCCAGAACCTGGACGACCGCTACCGCGCGGCCATCGAGATCACCCACGCCAGCACCGACTTCTGGGCGCAGAAGCTGGTCAGCATGGGGCAGGGCCACGAGTTCGAAGGCGTCTACAACAAGGGCATCCTGGCGTTGCACGCGCTGCGCCGCCAGATCGGCGACCCGGCGTTCGACCGGCTGCTGCACGAGTGGCCGTCCCGCTACCGCCACGGCAACGCGACCTGGCCGGACTTCGAGGCGATGGTGACGCGGATCAGCGGCAAGAACCTGCGCGCCTTCTTCGACGACTGGTTCCGCGGCACGGCGCTGCCCGCCGACGCCGACCTGTTCCCCGGCTCACTGCGCAGCTGAGCCACCCAGCAAAGACCGCGTCAACGCACTCCGCGCCTCCTGCATCTCCCGCAGCGCCGCCGCCAGCTCCTCGTCCCCGACGGCGACGTCCTCGTCCGGGCGCGCGCTCAGCGCCAGCAGCGACGCGCGGCGCAGCAGCTCCTTCACGAAAGACGCCGTCATCCCCTCGGTCGCTTCGACGATCGGGGCGAGGTCCGCCGTCAACGTGAGACCCCGTGCGTACAGGCGAAGCAGCGCTTCACGCCCCACCGCGTCCGGCAGCGGGATCTCGACGGCGAGGTCGACCCGGCCCGGCCGGTCGGCCAGCGCCTTCTCCAGCGCTTCGGTGCGGTTGGTGGTGAGCAGGAACGTCACGTCGGCGTCGCCGCCCACGCCGTCCATCGCGTCGAGCAGCGTGAACAGCAGGGGGTGCGCGTCCGGCCCGTGGCTGCGGTCCTGCGCGATGAGGTCCACGTCCTCCACCACGACCACGCTGGGCTGCAGCCGCCGCGCCAGCTCCGCCGCCTTCGCCACGAACCGCATCGCCGAGCCGGTCAGAACGATCACCGTGGTGCCCGGCAGGCGGCCCATCAGGTACCGGACCGTGTGCGTCTTGCCGGTGCCGGGCGGCCCGTGCAGCAACAGCCCGCGCTTGAGGTGCTGCCCGGCGGCCAGCAGCCGCTCGCCGTGCTCGGCGATGCCGACCGTGTGCCGCTCGATCGCGTCGAGGACGCCGTCCGGCAGCACGACCTCCTCGCCGGTCAGCTTCGGCCGCGGGAGGAACGTGAGCAGCTCGTTGCCGCGGTGCTCGCTGGTGCCGAAGGCCAGCACCTGCCCCCGCAGGAGGTCGTGCTCAGCCATCAGGCGCTCGACGCGGTCGCGCACCTCGGTGGCGAGCCCCCGTGACGTCGCGAGCACCTCGAGCCGGCACTCCATCTGCCCCCACTGCGGGTTGCCGCCCCGGATCGCGACCACCACCGGCGCCCCGCTCGGCGCGCTCGTGCCGACGAGCCCGAGCTGGACCACTTCCGTCGCTGCGTCCGGGCCGACCGTCGTCGTCGTGAAGTCGACCGAACCGAGCTCGAACGTTCCTCGCATGCGTGCCATCACCAGCATGCCGATGAGGTCCTCGGGACTGCGCTGGCCGCCGGCGACGCCGAACCAGTCCACGGCCGTGCCGTGCTCGGCGAGATAGGCGTCGACACCGCGCTGGAGGTTGGCGTGCTCCCACATCGGCCAGCTGCGCGTCACGACCACCGCCTCCAGCAACCGGACGCCGAGGTGGCCGGTCACGCGGTCGATCAGTTCGCTGCCCTGGTCACTCGCGACTTCGTCGGCGGTGGCGCGGACGATCCGGGCGAGGTCGGCGGCGAGGTCGCGCTCGGTGCTCCCCATGCCACCACAGTGGCACGGATCACACCGCGCGGCCAACTAGTCTGGGGTCATGAGTGTCGTGAAGATCAATGCCATCGAGGTCCCCGAAGGCGCCGGGCCCGAGCTGGAGAAGCGCTTCGCCGCGCGCATGCACGCGGTCGACGAGCAGCCCGGCTTCCTCGGCTTCGAGCTGCTGCGCCCGGTTTCCGGCGAGACGCGCTACTTCGTGTACACGAAGTGGGAGACCGAGGAGCACTACCAGGCGTGGGCGAAGGGCGGGCCGGCCGCGGCGGCGCACTCGGGTGAGCGGGCCAAGCCCGTGTCCACCGGGGCGAACCTGCTGGAGTTCGAGGTCGTCCTCGGCTCGAAGCCGGGTGAGTGACCTCACTGACGCCGCGGAGCTCCTGGACGGCGCCGGCGCGCTCCTGATCTGCGCCGGCGCCGGGATGGGCGTCGACTCCGGCCTGCCCGATTTCCGTGGCGGGGAAGGGTTCTGGCGGGCGTATCCGCCGTACGCCCGGCTCGGACTGCGGTTCGAGGAGCTCGCCGACCCGCGGCACTTCGCCGAGGACCCCGAGCTGGCCTGGGGTTTCTACGGGCACCGGCTGGAGCTGTACCGGAAGACCGTGCCGCACGACGGTTTCCGGCTGCTGCGGTCGTTCGGCGCGCACCTCCCCGGCGGTGTCCGCGTGTTCACGTCTAATGTGGACGGTCAGTTCCAGGCGGCGGGCTTCGAGTTCGTCGCCGAGGCCCACGGCTCGATCCACCACCTGCAGTGCCTGTCCGGCTGTACATCCGGAATCTGGCCCGCGGAAATGGCCGTCGTCGTCGACGAAGAGACCATGCGCGCGGTGCCGCCGCTGCCGTCGTGTCCCCGCTGCGGCGGGCTCGCCCGGCCCAACATCCTGATGTTCGGCGACTTCTCCTGGGTTCCCGACCGCAGCCAAGCCCAGCTGGACGAGCTGACGGCGTGGCGCCGGACCGCGCGTGACCTCGTGGTGGTGGAGCTGGGCGCGGGCCAGGCCGTCCCGACGGTCCGCCGTTACGCCGAGCTCGCGAGCGCGGCGACCGGCGCGCTGATCCGCATCAACCCGCGGGAACCGGAGATCCGCCACGGCCGCGGGGTGTCGATCGCGGCGGGCGCACGGGAAACGCTCACGACCCTGCTCGCAGCCAGAGATCCCGGTTCCCGGCGAGCATGACCCGCCCGTCGGCCAGCGTCACGGCCGCGTGCACCGGGGACTCGCCGCACCCCAGCTCGCCGCGTTGCCAGCCCCGGCCGTCCCGGGCCAGCACGGACGAACAGGACCGCGTGTTTTCGTTGGGCCGCTGCGGTTCGAAAGTCCGCCCGGCCAGCACCGGGTTGCCGTGCGCGTCGAGCGTGCCCGCCACGATCCCACCCGGCCCCGGAGCGTCCACAGTGGACCATGTGCCCGGCTTGCCGGTGACCACGAACGGTTCTGCGAGAAGCCGTTCGAGACCTCGCCGTAGAGCAGCCACTGCCCGGCGACCGGCAGGATCCCGTACACCAGTGTTTGGTCCGATGGCGTCGAAAGCTCCGACACCGTCCAGCTGCCGCCGCCGTCGTGGGACGCCCAGATCTGCAGCCGCGGGTTCGAATACCCGGCCGCGAGCAGTTCGGCACCGTTCGCCGCCACCGACCAGGGGCCGTTCGCGCCGTCCACCCCCGGGACGACCGGCATGACCACCGTGCGTTCGGTCTTGCCCTCGTCGTCCGACACCCAGGCCACCGGCCGGGTCGTCTGCGCGTCGAGGAACGCCGTGCCGACGGCCACGAGGTTGCCGCCCGACCGCGCCAGCGCACCCGGGTCACGCTGACCGCGCAGCTCGGCGAGTTCGGTGACCGTTCCGTCGGCGTCCCGGCGGGTGAACTTGGTGGAGACGCCCAGCACCGAGCCGTCCGGCGCGGGCACCGCTCCCACGGCGGGCAGCCCGCCGCCACGCCAGCCGTTGCCCGCGCCCACGACTTCCGGACCGGGCCCGCCGCTGCCCGGCGCCGGATCGATCTTCAACGCCGAGCAAGCCGCGTCACCGGTCCAGTTCGCGGTGACATTGCGGTAGCCGTTCGAATAGTTGCCGAGGCCGAGCACGCAGCCGCCCACGGGGACCAGCTTCTTCAGCCCGACGTTCGACGCCACCCAGTCGCCGTCGGCCGGGAACTGGACCGCCCCGGCGTGTGCGGTGAAGCCGAGGGCGCTTTTCGGGCCGTCCGCGCTCGCGGCCGGAGCCTGGCCGCAGCCGGCGACCAGCAGGACCAGCAGCAGCGGCACGAGTCTTCGCATGCCGGCCAGCCTGCCAGGGACGCCGTCACGGCAGGCGCACTTCGGCGAAAACCGCCCGGTGATCGCTGCCCGGAACGTCGAAGACCCGGTAGTCCAGCACCGCCGCCCGGTTGTCCACCACCACGTGGTCGATCGTCACCACCGGGGTGTGGTCCGCCGGCCACGTCGGCACCAGTGCCTCGCCGCGTTCCTCCGCCGCGTCGTTGTAGCCGCGGGACAGCACGGTCCGGAACGCCGCGTGGTCCAGCGTCGCGTTGAAGTCGCCCGCCAGGACGCGCAGGCCGTGCTCGCCCGCCGCGCGCGAAAGGTCCTTCATCTCGCGCTCCCACTGCGGGGTGTCGACGTCCGGGGAGATCGGGTGGACGGCGACGATCTCGGCCACCACGCCGTCGCCGAGGTCGGCCTGGGCGCCCGGCTGCTTGGCCGCCGAATCACCGGTCAGGTTGATCTCCTTCAGCGGGAACCGCGACACGATCCCCGAGCCGAACGCGCCGGGCGCCGGGTGCAGCACCCGGTACGGCAGCGTCTCGAACAGCCCGGCCGCGGCCAGCCCGTCGACCGCGCGCGGCGTCATCTCGACCAGGTTCAGCACGTCGATCCGCTGCTCCCGCACCAGATCGACGACGGCCTTGGGGTCCGCCCGGCCGTAGAGCAGGTTCGAGGCGAGCACCCGCAGCGTCTTGCCGTGCACCTCGCGCTGCTCGGCCGCCGACAGGCGCGGGACCACGAGGACCACCAGCACGATCGCCAGCACCAGCGCGACCCCGCCGGTCCACCACCGCCGCAGCGCCAGGGCGACGCCGCCGAGGAGCACGCCGGCGGCCGCCGCGTACGGCGTCAGCGACAGCACGACGATCGTGTACCAGTCGCCGTCGAAACCGATCAGGCGCAGCCCGACCCACGCGCCCAGCAGCGCCACCGGAGCCACCAACAGGCCCGTGACCAGCGGGTTCTTCCGCCGCGACCGCGTCTCTTCCGCAAGCACCATGCTGCCGAGTATGCCGAGTCCGCCCCTGGGCGGCCCGGGTTACGCAACTCCTCCACAAGATCTCCACCAGCGGCTGCCAGCGCGTACCAGCGCCCTGTGCGTGGCTTGCCAGCCCGGACCCCCACTGTGATCTCGGAAGCGACAACTGTTTCTGGGGCCCTGCCCCAGACCCCGGGCCGGGGGCAAGCCCCCTGGACCCCCAAAAGCAGTCAAGGAGGAACGCCCATGTCGCACGCGATCCAAGCCGAGGGCTTGGTCAAGAAGTTCGGGGAGACCAAGGCGCTGGACGGGGTGGACCTCGAGGTGCCGTTCGGGCAGGTCGTGGGGGTGCTCGGGCCGAACGGCGCGGGCAAGACGACCGCCGTCCGGATCCTGGCGACCCTGATGAAACCGGACGCCGGAAGAGCCACGGTCGGGGGCTACGACGTGGTCGCCGACCCCGTGCGGGTCCGCAGCCTGATCGGGCTGACCGGGCAGTACGCGTCGGTCGACGAGGACCTGAACGGCATCGAGAACCTCGTCCTGATCGGCCGGCTGTACGGCTACTCGCGCGCGGTCGCCAAGGCGCGGGCCACCGAGCTGATCGAGCGGTTCGAGCTGACCGGCGCGGCCAAGCGGCCGATCCGGACGTACTCGGGCGGCATGCGGCGGCGGCTCGACCTGGGCGCGAGCCTCGTCGGCCGGCCCGAGGTGCTCTACCTCGACGAGCCGACCACCGGGCTCGACCCGCACGCCCGCAACGAGGTCTGGGACGTCGTCCGCGGCCTCGTCGCCGAGGGCGCGACGGTGCTGCTGACCACGCAGTACCTGGAGGAGGCCGACCAGCTGGCCGACAAGATCACCGTGTTCGACCACGGCCGGGTCGTCGCCGACGGCCGCGCCGACGAGCTGAAGCGCCGTGTCGGCGGGCAGACGCTGCAGGTGCGGCCGACCCAGCTGTCCGACATGGACGCCGTCAACCGGATCCTCGGCGACCTGTCCGGCGTCCGGCCGACCCGCGACGACGCGAGCGGGCTGCTCACCGCACCGGTCAACGACCCCGTGCTGCTGTCCACTTTGGTCCGCAAGCTGGACGAAGCCGGGATCACCGCGGACGAGCTGGCGCTGCGGCTGCCCAGCCTCGACGAGGTGTTCCTCGCCCTCACCGGCCACAAGGCCGAAACGCCCACCGAAGACGTTCGTGACCTCGAAGGGAGCCTGGCATGACGACGCTGGCCCTCGACCGCCCCGCCCCGCCGCGGCACATCAGCCCCGGCAAGGGGTTCCAGCACGCGCTTTCGCTGGCGTGGCGCGGCATCCTGAAGATCCGCAAGAACCCCGAACAGCTCGCCGACGTCACCCTGATGCCGATCATCTTCCTGGTGATGTTCGTCTACCTGTTCGGCGGCGCGCTGTCCGGCTCGACCGACGCCTACCTGCAGATGGTCGTGCCCGGCATCATCGTGATGAACATCCTGCAGGCGTGCCTCGCCGTGGGGACACAGCTCAACACCGACGTCACCAAGGGCGTGTTCGACCGGTTCCGCAGCATGCCGATCGCCCGCTCGGCGCCCCTGATCGGCGCGGTGCTCGCGGACATCGTGCGCTACCTGGTCTGCCTGGTGGTGCTGATGATCGTGGCGACGATCATGGGCTACCGGATCGCGACCAGCCCCGGCGAGTTCGCGGTGGCGATCCTGCTCGCGCTGGCGTTCGGGCTGTCCTTCTGCTGGGGCTCGGTGTTCGTCGGCATGGTGATGAAGTCGCCGGGCTCGGCGCAGGCGCTGATGTTCGTCTTCATCATGCCGCTGACGTTCGGCAGCAACGTGTTCGTGCAGACGAACACCATGCCGGGCTGGCTGCGGGCGTGGGCGGACATCAGCCCGGTCAGCCTGATGGCGAACGCGCTGCGCGGCCTGATGAACGGCGGCGCCGTCGCCGGTCCGCTGGCCGGGGCGCTGGCCTGGATGGCCGGTGCGGTGGTCGTGTTCTTCCCGCTGGCGACCTGGGCGTACCGCCGGCGGGTCTGAAGGGCGCGCACGCACGGGGGTGAGTCGCGCCAGGGGAAGCTGAAAGGGACGTTCGCGGGGGCGGACGTCCCTTTCAGCCGTTTCCGACTTCGTCGAGCAACCAGGCGACGACGTCCTTTTTGGACACCTGACGCGCCCGCTCGTAGATCTCGTCGTAGTCCGGCAGCGCTTCGCGCAGCTCGGCGATCAGTTCACCCACCTCGGGACTGCCGCGGTCGAGCCGGCCGCGGACGACCGCGGAGGCGGCGATCACCCGGGCAGCAGTCTCGTACCGGCCCTGCCGTGCGCGCACCATCGCCAGCAGTTCCACCGCCCCCGCCATGTCCGGCATGTCACCACGCCGGTTCGTCGCCCGGATCGCGATGGCGAGGTGGCCCTCCGCCTCTTCGGCGCGCCCCTGGGCCAGCAGGATCCGCGCCTCGAAGGCGTGGACGAACTCGTCGCCGATACCGCCGGGGAACCAGTCGTCGCCACCCAGCGCCTTGACGCGGTCGAGCAGCGCCCGCGCTCCGGCCAGGTCACCCGTGCGCAACAGCAGCTCGAGCCGTCCGAACATCAGGATGGCCCGGTGCTGCAGGTTCGTGATGCCTTCGCCGTAGCGCTCCGCGGCCTCCTGGTCGCGCCAGGCGCCCTCGAAGTCCCCGGTGCGGGCGCGCTCGACGGCCAGCCGCCACCAGTGCTGCACGGTGTCCTCGTGCGAGCGCAGCTCCATCGAAAGCGCCAGGCCCTCCTGGAAGAACTCGATGGCCTTGACACTGTCGCCGTCCTGGGAAAACGCGTTCGCCTTGAAGCTCAACGTCATCGCGAGGCCCCAGCGGTCACCGATCGCCGCGAACCCGGCGTGCGCCAGATCGCGCGCCCGGTCGGCCCCCTCGACGTCGCCCAGGTCTTCGAGCAGGAAGCTCTCCACCCAGTGCCCGCCGGCCCGGGTCCACGGGTCCGTGTGCTGCTCGGCCCGGCGCACCTCCCGGACGGCGACCTCGCGGTCACCGCCGAGGAAGGCCAGCATCGGCAGGGCCACCGCGAGCCCGGGGTACCGGTTCACCGCTTCGCTGCGCACGCAGTCGTCGACCAGCTCGAGGATCCCCTCGCGGTCGGAGCGCACCGGGATTTCGTCCATGAGGTACAGGAGCGCCCGGTAGGCCGCCGCGACCGCGGGCGGCAACCGGTCGCCGAACGTGAGGGCCTCGCGGATCAGCCCGCCGACCCGGCTGCCCTGGCCGAGCACGGTGAGGTACCAGAACATCCCGTCCAGCAGCGCCACGGCGTTGTCCACATCGGACATCTCGATCGCGCCGCGCAGGGCCGCGACCATGTTCGCGCTCTCGGCCTCGTACTGGCCGATCGCCCGCAGCTGCTCGGCGGTGCGCAGCGTCGGCTCCAGCCGTTGCGCGAGCTCGGCGTAGTACGACGCCACCGCGCGGCGCATCCGGTCGTACTCGCCCGACTCGGCCAGCCGCTCGGTGGCGTAGGCCCGCAGCGTTTCGAGCATCCGGTACCGCGGCTCGCCGCCGGCACCGGCCACTGTGTCCACAATGGACTTCTCGACCAGGCTGCCGAGCACGTACGGCACGTCGGCGGCGGGCAGCAGCTCGTCGGCGCACACGACCTCGATCGATTCCAGCTCGGCGCCGCCCGCGAACACCGCGAGCCGCCGGGCCAGCACCAGTTCGGACTCGGTCAGCAGGTCCCAGCTCCACTCGACCACCGCGCGCAGCGTCCGCTGGCGCGGCAGGGCCGTGCGGCTGCCCGAAGTGAGCAGCCGGAACCGGTCGCCGAGGCGCCCGGCGATCTGGGCCACGGTCATCGAGCGCAGCCGCGCCGCGGCCAGCTCCAGCGCCAGCGGCATCCCGTCGAGCCGGCGGCAGATCTCCCCGACCTGGTCCACAGTGGACTCGTCGAGCACGAAGTCGGGACGGACCGCCGCCGCCCGGTCGAGGAACAGCCGGGTCGAGTCGAGCTCGGCGGCCTCCGCGGGCGCGGCGCGTTCCGCGGGCACCGGCAACGGGCCGAGCGGGCAGAGCGCCTCCCCGGTGATGGCCAGCGGCTCGCGGCTGGTGGCCAGGATCCGCAGCCGCGGCGCCCGGTGCAGCAGTTCGTCGGCCAGCCGCGCGGCCGCGTCGACGATGTGCTCGCAGTTGTCCAGCACCAGCAGCGCTTCCGCGCCGCCGAGCACCTCGACCGCCTGCTCCACGGGGTCCGCCTGGCGGCGGTGGACCTCGGTCTCGGTGCGGATGTCGCGGACCTCGAGCGCGCCCAGCAGCGCGCCGCCGACGTCGTCGGAGTCGCGCACGCCGGCCAGGGCGGCGAACCAGACCCGGCCCCGCTGGTGGGCCGGGTGCCGTGACGCCGCCTCGGTGGCCAGCCGCGTCTTGCCCGCCCCGCCCGGCCCGGTCAAGGTGACCAGCCGGGCCCCGCCGAGCAGTTCCGCCAGCAGCTTGAGCTCATCGTCGCGGCCGACGAACGTGGTCAGCCGCGTCGGCAGCCGGTCCGCGACGGGCGACGGCGGCGCGAGCTCCCCGCGCAGCGCGGCGACGTGGATCTCCTGCAGCTCGGCCGACGGGTCGACGCCGAGCTGGTCGGCCAGCGTGCGCCGGAGCCCGGCGTAGACGGCCAGCGCCTCCGGCTGCCGACCGGCCGCGCAGAGCGCGCGCATCCGCAGCCCGGCCAGCCGTTCGCGCAACGGGTCGGCGTCCGCCGCGGTGGTCAGGTCGGCCAGCACGCCGGCGTGCTCACCCAGCCGGATCAGGGCGTCGAACCGGTCCTCGGCCGCCTCCGCCCGCAGCTCGGCAAGGCGCCGGGCGGGCGCCACGGCGAACGGCGCGTCGAGGACGTCAGCGAGCGCGTCACCCTGCCAGAGCGCGAGGGCCTCGGTGAGCAGCTCGGCCGCGCGAGCGTCCCGGCCCGCGGCGAGCTCACGGCGACCGTCGGCGGCGAGCCGTTCGAACCGCTCGGCGTCGACGTCGTCGGCCGCCAGCGCGAGCCGGTAGCCACCGGGTCCGGATTCGACGGCCACCGGAAGTGCTTTCCGCAGCCGGGAGACCAGCGACTGCAGGGCGTTGGCCGCGTCCGACGGCGGTTCGGCGCCCCAGAGCCCGTCGACGAGCGTGTCGGCCGGGACCGCCCGCCCGGCGTCCAGCGCCAGCCTGGCCAAGAGCATGCGGAGGCGGGCGCCGCCGATGTCGATCGGCGTGCCGTCGTCTTCCGCCGCCCGCAGCGGGCCCAGCAGCGCAACGCGCATGTGTCCAGCTTTCCAGACGCCCGCCCGGCACCGGACCGGGCAGACGGAAGTGCTGATTATCCGGACAAATCCGGCGGGAGCCGCCGGATCGTCCGTCCGTGCCGATACGTTGCGGAACGAAGTCACCCCAAACGGACAGGGAGCGTTCATGAGGGCACAGAAGCCGGTCGTGGTGGCGGCGGCCGTGGTCGCCAGCCTCTGCCTCGGCACCGGTGTCGCCGCCGCGGGTGAAGGCTGGGGCCCGGCGCGGCCCGGCAGCGACGGGGCCGGCGACAGTTACTACCCGCAGGACGGCAACGGCGGCTACGACGTCGCCGACTACAACCTCAAGGTCGGCTACGACCCCGCGTCGCACCAGCTCACCGGGGTCCAGGACATCTCGGCTCGGGCGACCCAGTCGCTGAGCTCGTTCGACCTGGACCTGCACGGCCTCACCGTCGACTCGGTCAAGGTCGACGGCCGGGACGCGAAGTTCAGCCGGACCGGGGACCACGAACTGGTCGTCACACCGTCGCGGGCGCTGTGGCGAGGCCAGAACTTCGCGGTCAAGGTCGCCTACCACGGCGTGCCCGCGCCGATCAGCGACCCGCTGCTCGGCGACAACGGCTGGCAGTTCACCCCGGGCGGCGCGACCTTCGTCGCCGGCGAGCCGAAGTCGGCGACCACCTGGTACCCGGTCAACGACACGCCGCTGGACAAGGCCACGTTCCACCTGGCGATCACCGTGCCCGACGAGTGGGGCGTGATCGCCAACGGCCGCGAACGCGGCTCCTTCAAGGCACCGGGCGGCACCACGCACGTCTGGGCCGAAGAGACGCCGATCGTGCCGTACATGACGACGGTCGCGATCGACAAGTGGACCTTCGACCGGCAGAAGCGCGCGGACGGCACCCCGATCGTCAGCGCGTTCGCCCCGGGCGTGCCCGACTCGGCGAAGCAGGCCGAAGCCCGCCTGCCGGAAATCCTCGACTTCCTCGAGTCCAAGTTCGGCAAGTACCCGGTCGACGCGGCGGGCGGCATCTTCCTCAACGCGCAGATCGGGTTCTCGCTGGAGACGATGAGCCGCCCGATCTACTCCGGCGGCTGGGCCGGGGTCGTCCCGGTGATCGTCCACGAGAACGCCCACCAGTGGTACGGCGACTCGGTCGCGGTCGCGCACTGGCGCGACGTCTGCCTCAACGAGTGCTTCGCCTCCTACGCTGAGTGGCTGTGGGACGAGGCGAAGGAGGGCGTCGACCTGAACAAGCAGTACGCGGCCGACGTCAAGAAGGCGTCGACGGCGTTCTGGAACGGCAAGCTGTACGACATGGGCCCCGGCAAGGAGTTCACGTACGTGTACTCGAAGGGCCCGCTGATGCTGCACGCGCTGCGCAGCTACATCGGGCAGCCGGCGTTCGACTTCGTGCTGAAGACGTGGCCGTCGCTGCACCGGGGCGGGAACGCCAGCATGCAGGAATTCCAGTGCTACACCGAACTCGTCGCGCACCGGAGCCTCAAGGGCTTCTTCGACGCGTGGGTTTACGGCACCGGCAAGCCCGCCGACCAGTACCTCTTCCCGGGCGGCCTGAAGCCGGCCGCCTGAGCCAAGTCCGTGAAGGCCACCTCGAGGAACGTAAGGTGGCCTTCACGGCGGTTCCGGAGGACATGATGGCCAAGGTGCTGATGACGGGGTTCGCGCCGTTCGGCGGCGAGTCGGTGAACCCGTCGTGGCAGGCGGTTTCCCTGGTGGGCGCGCGCCGGAACGACGTCGTCGCGGTCGAGCTGCCCTGCGAGTTCGCCGCGTCGCTGCCCGCGCTGCGCCGGGCTGTCGAAGAGCACCGGCCGTCGCTGGTGGTCTGCGTCGGCCAGGCGGGCGGCCGCTTCGACGTGACGCCGGAGCGCGTCGCGATCAACCTGATCGACGCCCGCATCCCGGACAACGCGGGCGCGCAGCCGATCGACGTCCCGGTGGTCCCGGACGGCCCGGCGGCCTACTTCACGACGCTGCCGGTCAAGGCGTGCACGGCGGCGATCCGCGCCGCGGGCGTGCCGGCGTCGGTTTCCCACACCGCCGGGACGTACGTGTGCAACCAGGTCTTCTACGGCCTGATGCACTTGCTGGCAACGGACTTCCCTGGCGTGCGCGGCGGTTTCGTGCACGTCCCGTTCAGCCCGGAGCAGGTCGCGGCCGCCGGCAAGCCCGCGCCTTCACTGAGCGTCGAGAAGATCGCCGACGCGCTGGAAGCCTTGGCGGACACGGCGTCGAGGGTCACCGAGGACCTGCCGGTCAGCGCGGGCGCGGAGCACTAACCGCCGCGGCCGGTGAGCTCCACGAACGCCGCCGGGCCCGGGACGTTGTGGTGGACCGTCAGGTCCACGGCCCGTTCGCCGGTCGAGGCCGGGGTGAAGCTGACCACCAGCGTGCACCGCCTGCCCGGCTCGACGTCGTGGCCGACGCACGCGCTCGCGTCCACCGCGAAGTCCGGGCCGTCCAGTTCGATCCCGCTCACCCTCAGCGCGCTCGCACCGACACTGCGGACCGCCACCGTGCACGTCGTCGTCGTGCGGACGGGCGTCGCGGGGCAGGTGACCGACTCCGGGACGAGCACGCGGGGCACCGCCGTCTCGGGCACCACCGGGAACGTCGCCGGGCGCCCGCGCACGAGGTCGAGCACGGTCACCCCGGTCACCGTCAGGACCAGCGCGCCCGTCGCCAGCAGCACGATCGCGATCGCCTTGATGCCGCGGGCGCTGCCGTCCTTGACGGTGAACCCGCCGGCCGCCAGGACCGTGACCGCCAGCGTCGAAACCAGCGTCGCGTTCGGGCCCGCGCCGATCGCGGCCGGGACGAGCGTGCCGAGCAGCGACGCCGCGACCGTGACGGCGAAACCGGTCCAGGAGAAGCGTTTCGCGTCCCGCAGCTGGCTCCGCACGGTCGGCGCGCGAGCTTCCGTGAGTGTGCTCATGCAGGGAGGAGCGCCGGACCCCGCCGGCACGGACAAGGTTCCCCCGTTCGGCGGTACGGCGAGCCGCTCGTGATCTGGGGCAAACCACCCTGCTCAGGCTGCGCCGTCCGAACCGGAGCCGGACAACGCCGCCTTGAAGGATCGATCCGCGGATGCGCCTCCGGCCGCGCCGCCGTCCGGGCCCGTCGCCGACGACGACTGGTACGGCAAGGGGATGCGGCTCGAACAGGCCTGGTGACTCAGGCCGGCTTGACCTCGCGGGTGAAGAAAGCGATCAGGTCCTCGGTGCGAATGGGTTCGTACGCGCGGTAGATTCCGGCCGCCCGGCGGTCGTCCGAGCCGAAGAGCACGATCGTCGAGCTCAGGCCGGCGCCGGCGACGTACTTGCCGTGCAGCCCGCCGCCGTCCCAGGTGCCGCGGCCGATGTCGCTGCCGGGGAGCGGCACGTTGGCTTTCTCCTCGAACTCTTCGGCGGTCACGCCCTGGTAGTAGCTGACGGTGCCGCCCGGGATGCCACAGACGACCGCGACCTGGGCGCCCAGCTGCCGGCCGATGTTGTCGATGGTCTTGCAGGTGCCCCGGTCCGGGACGGAGCCGGCCAGCGAGCGCAGGCACGGGGTGAACCCAGCCTGGTCGCGCTGCGCCGTCGATGTGCAGCCCATTGCGTCCTTCGTGGCCCCGTCTCGGGTGAGGAGCACGACGGCGGCGGCCACGAACGCGACGACCACCAACGTGGCGAACGCGAGGAACCAGGGCCGCGCGATCCGGCGCGGTTTCTTCGGCAGCGGCGCGTACTGCGGGACCTGCTGCCAGGGTTGCGGCCGCGGCGGCGACACGGGCGGGCGGACGGGCGCGAACGCGGGCACGGTGAGGTCGGTGGTGCCCAATGGCACGTGGTGGAGTCCGAACGCGACGGCCGTCTCGGGCTGGTCCTGCGTGGTGGGCGTGACGCCGAGCTGCCGTCCGAGCAGGGTGGCCAGCAGCGGCATCCGGCTCGGGCCACCGACGAGGTAGACGCCGCCGAGCTGCGCGGGGTTCAGCCCGGCGCGGCGGATCGTCGTGCCGAGCAGTTCGGCGCTGCGCAGCAGGCTGGGCCGCACGAGTGCTTCGAGCTCGTCCCGGGTGACGAGGACGTCGCCGAAGGGTTCGGGCATCGGCACGTGGGTTCGGGCGTGCCGCGACAGGCTTTCCTTGGCGTCGCGGACATCCTGCAGCAGGGCCCGGCGCGCGCGGCGGTCGGCGGTGGTCTGCGGACGCAGAAGCCGTTGCCACTGTGCGGGATCGGCGTGCGACACTTCGCGTCCGATGTGGACGAGCAGGGCCTGGTCGATGTCGAGGCTGCCGAGGTCGGGCAGGCCGTCCTCGGCGAGCACGGCGAAACCCTGCTGCGTCACGCCGACGACAGCGCAGTCGAAGGTGCCGGCCCCGAGGTCGTAGACGCCGATGGGCCCGCTGGTCCGGCTCCCGAGACTCGCGTAGTGCGCGGCGGCGGCCACCGGCTCGGGAATCAGCCGCACCTCGCCGAACCCGGCCTTCGCGGCGGCGGTCCGGAGCACCTCCTGCCGAGTGGCGCCCCAGCCGGCGGGGTGCGAAATCCGCGTCTGCGCGGGCGGCCGGCCCAGCTGCCGTTCGGCCTCCTCACCGACCCGCCGCAGCACGGCGGCGAAGGCATCGGGGATCGCGACGGCGGTCTCGCCGAGCTGGAGGACGCCCTCGTCGATGCGCCGCTTGGGGTTCGGCTCGAACCGGCTGGGATCGAGCCGAGCCCGCCGCTCGGCATCCTGCCCGACGACGAGCAGGCCGTCGTCGTTGACGTAGACGGCGGAGGACATGGTGACGGACCCGTCGACCTCGATGGCGCGGGGTCCGCGCCCGAAGGCGGAGAGCACCCCGACCGTGCTGGAAGTCCCGAAGTCGATCGACAGCACGTCCAAAGCGGTTCCCCTCCCGAGCCCGCGGGCATCGTCTCACGGGCGGAGGGTGCTGCTTCGATCAGGCGCAGGCGTCGGCCGAACCACGCTCCGCAGCCGAAACCGTGACGTCGTGGTCTTCGAAATCGGCGACCACGTGCATCCGGCCGCCGAGGGCCGTGATGTAGCGGCGGAGGGTGTCCAGTTCCATCTGCCCGGGGTCCCCCTGTTCGAGCTGACTGATCCGCGGCTGGCTGACCCCCATCCGGCGGGCGAGCTCGGTTTGACTGATGCCGGCATCCTCGCGGAGCTGAGCCAGGCGAAAACCGAGCACGTACGCCTCGGTGGCCTCGCGTGCGGCGACGCGGGCGGCCCCGACATCGCGGCCGGCCTCACGGTCGATGGCGAGTTTGTCGGCCTTGACGTCTTTCCAGGATCGGCTCATCGCTCAGTCCTCCCTTCGCTCACACAGGTGATCGCGAAACCGTCGCTCCGCGATCGGGATGTTGACGTCGTACCAGCGCTTCCAGTTTCCAGCCTTGTCGCCGGCCACCAGCAGCAACGCGTGCCGAGTGGGGTCGAACGCGAAGAGGATCCTGATCTCGCTGCTCCCCGCGGACGCCGGTCGCAGTTCTTTCAAGTTGTGCAGGCTCGAACCCTTGACCCGATCGACCAGCGGCCTGCCGAGCCGGGGACCCTCACGGGCGAGCATGTCGATCGCCTCTTCGACCCGGTCCGCGGAGACCGGGTCTTCACGGCACAGATCCACGAACCACTGGTCGACCTCGTCATGCAGTTCGATCTCCCACGCCATCTGCAGACTATAACGTCTACCTTATAGCGCGAATCCTCCAGACGCAAGAAGGGCGGCTCCCCTCGGGGAACCGCCCTCCTGCGAACCACTCAGCCGAGATCAGTCGTTCTCGGCTTCGCCGCCCTGCTCCTCGTGGCCGGCGCCGATGCTGACCGGCGGGGCGTCCGGGATCGACGACGGACGGCGCTCACCGCGGAAGGTGAACTTCGCCTGGTCGTCCTTGTCCTCCGGGTTGCCGCTCCAGCCTTCGACGTCGACCAGGATGATCTGGCCGGGCTCGACCTCGCCGAAGAGGATCTTCTCCGACAGCTGGTCCTCGATCTCGCGCTGGATCGTCCGGCGCAGCGGCCGGGCACCGAGCACGGGGTCGAAGCCGCGCTTCGCGAGGAGGGACTTCGCCTTCTCGGTCAGCTCCAGCTCCATGTCCTTGGCCTTGAGCTGCGTCTCCACGCGGTTGATCATCAGGTCGACCATCATGATGATCTGTTCCTTGGTCAACTGGTGGAACACGATGATGTCATCGATCCGGTTCAGGAACTCCGGGCGGAAATGCTTCTTCATTTCCTCGTTGACCTTCTGCTTCATCTTCTCGTACCGGGTGCCGGTGTCGTTGCCCCCGGCGAACCCGAGCGAGACGGACTTCGAGATGTCCGACGTACCCAGGTTGGACGTGAAGATGAGGACCGTGTTCTTGAAGTCGACCGTGCGACCCTGACCGTCGGTCAGGCGGCCGTCCTCCAGCACCTGCAGGAGCGTGTTGTAGATCTCCTGGTGCGCCTTCTCGATCTCGTCGAACAGGACCACCGAGAACGGCTTGCGACGCACCTTCTCCGTCAGCTGGCCGCCCTCTTCGTAGCCGACGTAGCCCGGAGGGGCACCGAAGAGCCGCGAAGCGGTGTAGCGGTCGTGGAACTCACCCATGTCGATCTGGATGAGCGCGTCGTCCTCGCCGAACAGGAACGAGGCCAGCGCCTTGGACAGCTCGGTCTTACCGACACCGGACGGGCCGGCGAAGATGAACGAGCCCGACGGGCGCTTCGGGTCCTTCAGACCGGCACGCGTACGGCGGATCGCCTGCGAGACGGCCTTGACCGCGTCCTCCTGGCCGATGATGCGCTTGTGGAGCTCGTCCTCCATGCGCAGCAGCCGGGTGGTCTCCTCCTCGGTCAGCTTGAACACCGGGATGCCGGTCCAGTTGGCCAGCACCTCCGCGATCTGCTCGTCGTCGACCTCGGCGACGACGTCGAGGTCGCCGTCCTTCCACTGCTTCTCCCGCTCGCCCTTCTGGCCGAGGAGGGTCTTCTCCTCGTCACGCAGGCGGGCGGCCCGCTCGAAGTCCTGCGCGTCGATCGCGGACTCCTTGTCGCGGCGGACGTTCGCGATCTTCTCGTCGAACTCGCGCAGGTCCGGCGGCGCGGTCATCCGGCGGATGCGCATCCGGGCGCCGGCCTCGTCGATCAGGTCGATCGCCTTGTCCGGGAGGAACCGGTCGTTGATGTACCGGTCCGCCAGGGTCGCGGCGGCGACCAGCGCCGAGTCGGTGATCGAGACGCGGTGGTGCGCCTCGTACCGGTCGCGCAGGCCCTTGAGGATCTCGATGGTGTGCTCCAGCGACGGCTCGCCGACCTGGATCGGCTGGAACCGGCGCTCGAGGGCGGCGTCCTTCTCGATGTACTTGCGGTACTCCTCGAGCGTGGTCGCGCCGATCGTCTGCAGCTCACCGCGGGCGAGCATCGGCTTCAGGATCGAAGCCGCGTCGATCGCGCCCTCGGCGGCACCCGCCCCGACCAGCGTGTGCAGCTCGTCGATGAACAGGATGATGTCGCCGCGGGTCTTGATCTCCTTGAGCACCTTCTTCAGGCGCTCTTCGAAGTCACCGCGGTAGCGGGAGCCGGCGACCAGGGAGCCCAGGTCCAGCGTGTAGAGCTGCTTGTCCTTGAGCGTCTCGGGCACCTCGCCCTTGACGATGCTCTGCGCGAGGCCCTCGACGACGGCGGTCTTGCCGACGCCCGGCTCGCCGATGAGCACCGGGTTGTTCTTGGTCCGGCGGGACAGCACCTGCATGACCCGCTCGATCTCCTTGCCGCGCCCGATGACCGGGTCGAGCTTGCCCTCGCGGGCGAGCACGGTCATGTTGCGGCCGAACTGGTCCAGCACCAGCGACGACGACGGGGTGCCCTCACCGCGGCCGGAACCGGTTTCGGTGGACTCCTTGCCGCCCTGGTAGCCCGAGAGCAGCTGCAGCACCTGCTGGCGGACCCGGTTGAGGTCCGCTCCCAGCTTGACCAGGACCTGCGCGGCGACGCCTTCGCCCTCGCGGATCAGGCCGAGCAGGATGTGCTCGGTGCCGATGTAGTTGTGGCCGAGCTGCAGCGCTTCGCGCAGCGACAGCTCCAGCACCTTCTTGGCGCGCGGCGTGAACGGAATGTGCCCGCTCGGCGCCTGCTGGCCCTGGCCGATGATCTCCTCGACCTGCTGGCGCACGCCCTCCAGGGCGATGCCCAGCGACTCCAGCGCCTTGGCGGCGACACCCTCACCCTCGTGGATCAGACCCAGGAGGATGTGCTCGGTGCCGATGTAGTTGTGGTTGAGCATCCTGGCCTCTTCTTGAGCCAGGACGACCACCCGCCTCGCGCGGTCGGTGAACCTCTCAAACATGTGCACTCCCTCGACTGCTGCGCCGGCGGCCCGTTTCCATCGTGCTTTCACCGCGATGGATTCAGCACCGTGAGACCACTCTAGTAGCCAAGCCGTCGCGCTGGCGTACCACTACGGCTCTCGGCGGTCTTTTTCGCACCCGGACAGGGGGGTCTCCCGGGTGCTTCCATCATCAGGTTGCCCTGCACCTTTACGTCAAGCCCAACGTGCGGACGGCCATACGGATTCCGCCATCCGCGCGGTGTCCGCTCACCGCGAACAGTCCGCAACTGGGGAGTACCCACTCGATTGGCGCAGCGGCGGGTTCCGTGTAAGGTTAGGCACTCCTAATCCTTACGGCGCTCGAGGAGGGCCGCGGTTGAACCAGCAGCGGTCCTTCCGTGACGCACGCGAGGTCGGCGACGGCCTCGCGTCGTCGTTGCGGCGGGTTTCGGGCCTGCAGGACCGCAGTGAGCTGCGGCAGGACGTCCCGGCGGGCTGGATCCGCTGCTCGGAGCTGCTGGACACCCCCGCGAACTTCGACGAGTGGCGCGGCCTGCTGGGCGACTGGCTGCTGCGCGAGCACTCCTCGGCACCGGCCCGCACGACGGCCAGCTGGGTGATGACGTGGTACCTGCACGTGCCGGCGTACGTCGGCGCGCTGTTGCTGCACCACGAGCGCCGGGTGCCGTCACTGAAGCCGGCGGAGCTGGCGTTCCGCCTGTCCGACGACCGCCCCCACCCGGACGGGATGGCGATCCTGGGTGACGCGTTCCACTGCCTGCCGACGGACCCGGGCTCGGCCCGCCCGGAGGCCACGGTGGTCCGCGACGAGCGAGCCCTGGCGGCGGTCCTGCGCGCCCGCTACCTGGCCCACGCGGCCCAGTTCGTCCGGGCGTACGCCCCGATCAGCAGGTTGGGCCGCCGGACACTGTGGGCCGCGGCGACGGACGCGCTGGAGAACTCGCTGTGGTGGGCGGGCCGCCAGGGCGGAACCCCGGAAGCGGAGGGCGCGGGCGTCGCCGACGCGGCGTTGGTCCTCGACGAGCGCTACCCGCCGTTGACGTCGGCATCGGCGTTGCGCCTGGTGGAGAGCCCGGACGGCCACCGAGAGTGGACGCGGCGCCGCGAGAGCTGCTGCTTTTCGTACCTGCTCCCGTCGGCATCGGAGTGCGACGGCTGCCCGCGGACCTGCTCGCGATAGCGGTCCTCAGCGCGGGTGCTTTTCTGGCGGTTCCTCTCGACTCGACGAGACCATGATCGCTACCGATGTGCTCCGCGACCTCGCGCTCGCCGTGAGCTTGGCGGTGTGATGAGGGGCTCGCCTGTCCCCCGCGGCTTCGGCAAAGTCGATCGCTGTTGTCCACATCCAAGCCGCCCTGTGGACAACCGTCAGCGCGGCCACCCCGGATCGCGCCCGGCAGCACCCAGCGCCCGCTCCAGCGGCGGCGCATCGGCAGCCACCTCGACGGCAGGCCCGTAGACGCCCATCGAACGCGCCCGCTCGCCCATGGCCACCGCCGACTCGTACACCGCCAGCGCCGCCTCCGGCGCGCAGTGCAACTCCTGCCCGCCGGCCCGTGCCAAGTCCCAGCCGTGCAGGACGAACTCGCCCAGCACCATGTCCCCGACCACCGCGGCCGGCAGGGAGGCCGTTCCCAGCGCCGTCGTGCCCGTCCACGCCGAAGGCGTCCCGAAGACGTCCGCGAGCGTCGACGTCTGCTTCTCCAAGGCCGCGCGCCAGTCGTCCCCGACCAGCGCCGCCTCGGCTTCCGCGACGGCCGGTGACGGTGGTTCTTCACGCCGTCCCGCGGCGATGAGCCACGGGCCCCAGTACAGGAGGTGGTTCAGCAGCCCGCGGACGTCGTAGCCGGCGCACGGCGTGGGCAGTGTCAGGTCGTCCAGCGCGTCCGCGACCCGGAGGAATTCGGCCGCGGCTGGGCGCAGCAACTCGGCGTTCATGCGGTGATCCAAGCCCGCGGCGGGCAAACGGTCTTGAACGAACGCGACAGCTACCGTGAGCCCGTGGCACACCGGATCCCGCGCGGCATCGTGGACGAAGCCACCGCGCGCACGATGTTCACGCTGACCAGGCACCCGCCCGCACCCGGGCTGGCGGATTTCGTCGACTACCACTGGGTCCTGCGCTGGGACCTGCGCGGCAAACCACCCCACCAGCAACGGGTGCTGCCGAACCTCGCGGTCCACGTGACGTTCTTCCCCGGCGCTTCCGGCGTCTACGGGCCGGCCCGCGACGTGTTTTCGTACTGCCTCGAAGGCCGGGTCCAGGGCTTGGGCGTGCGTTTCCGGCCCGGCTGCTTCCGCGCGTTCCTCGGCGGGCCGGTGCGTGACATCGCCGACCGGGCTGTCCCGCTCGCGGACGTTTTCGGCCCGGGGGCGCTCCAGGCCGCGGAATCGGTGCGCACGGCGGCGGGTGACGCGCAAATGGTCAGTTCGATCGACAACTTGCTGTTGGCAAATCCCGTGACACTCTCCCCGGCCGCGCGGCAGGCCGCGGAGGCGGTGGAATCAATCGCACAGGATCCGGGAATTACCCGGGTGGCGCAACTGTGTGCGGATACTGGACTAACCACCCGCTCTGTACAGCGGTTGTTCGCCGAACACGTCGGCGTCCCGCCCAAGTGGGCGATCCGGATATACCGGCTCAACGACGCCGCACAGCAGCTCGCCTCGGAAGGGCGAGCGGATTACGCCGGTCTGGCGGTTCGGCTGGGCTATAGCGACCAGTCGCACTTCATCCGCGATTTCCGGACAGTGACCGGTCAGTCGCCGGCCGAGTACGCCCGAACGGCCCGCACGGCACCCGAACGGGAACCGGACAAGGATCGGGCATGAAGAAAGCCGCCGGGCGAATTCGCCCGGCGGCCACCGCTGAAACCCCGCGTCGACGAGATTGGCCACGCCACCCGGAAGGTTACCGCTGGTCAGCGACCTGCCGGGGCCGGCATGAACAATCTTCAGTTCTTCTTGTGGTAGGCCTCGACGACCTCGGAGGGGATCCGGCCCCGGTCGGAGACCGCGTAACCGTTCTTGCGCGCCCAAGACCGAATGGCCTGGTTCTGCTCACGGTCCACGGCCGCCGGGCGGGCGGAACCCTTACCCGCGACCGGGCGCACCGAAGCGCGCTTGCGACCACCCGCACGACGCGCGTGCTCGACATACTGGGCGAGGGCGTCCCGCAGCTCCTCCGCGTTTTCCGAGGAGAGGTCGATCTGGTAGCTGACTCCGTCCAAACCGAACTCGACGGTCTCTTCCGCCTCACTGCCGTCGAGGTCGTCGACCAGCGAGACGAGCACCTTCTGTGCCATCCGATTCCTCCTGCGGGGCTTACTCAATGATCTGGTTACGGGGCGAGCCCCGGGACAGAAGACTTTGTCTAGAACATTAGTACCCGCTTCGGGAGGGCAGCGCAAATCTCATTGCCATAACCCGCGGCTATCCTCACACGGCCGGGTTATTCGGGACGCACCAGCGGGAAGAGGATCGTCTCCCGGATACCGAGACCGGTCAGCGCCATGAGCAGCCGGTCGATCCCCATTCCGACGCCGCCGCTCGGCGGCATTCCGTACTCCAGGGCACGCAGGAAATCCTCGTCCAGCCGCATGGCTTCGCTATCGCCCTGCGCGGCCAGCAGGGACTGTTCGGTGAGCCGTTCCCGTTCGACGACCGGATCGACCAGCTCGGAGTATCCGGTGGCGAGTTCGAATCCGCGCACGTAGAGGTCCCACTTCTCGGCGACACCCGGCCGCGAGCGGTGCTGGCGGGTCAAAGGCGACGTCTCCAGCGGAAAATCACGGACAAACGTCGGGGCGTGCAGATGATCTCCGACGAGGTGTTCCCACAGTTCCTCGACGAGCTTCCCGTGCCCGAGCTTCGGGTCCACTTCCAGGCCCCTGGCCTGCGCGAATCCGTGAAGTTTGGCGGCCGGGGTCTCCGGCGTCACCTCTTCGCCGAGGGAATCCGACAACGACTCGTACATTCCGAGTGTGGTCCATTCGCCGGACAGGTCGTACTCCGAACCGTCCGGAAGCGTTACGACCAACGTGTCCAGCACCGACTGCGCGGCCTCCTGGATCAGCTGCCGCGTCATCACCGCGTTCGTGTCGTAAGTGGCGTACGCCTCGTAGTACTCGAGCATCGCGAACTCCGGCGAGTGCGACGAGTCGCTGCCCTCGTTCCGGAAGTTGCGGTTGATCTCGAAGACCTTCTCGATACCGCCGACGACGCAGCGCTTGAGGTAGAGCTCCGGCGCGATCCGCAGGAACAGCTCCAGGTCGAACGCGTTCGAACGCGTGACGAACGGACGGGCCGCGGCGCCGCCGTGCAGCGTCTGCAGCATCGGTGTCTCGACCTCGGTGAACCCGCGGCGGTGGAACGACTCGCGCAGCGACCGGACCACGCCGGCGCGGGTGCGCACGACGTCCCGCGCGCGCGGCCGCATGATGAGGTCGACATACCGCTGGCGGACCCGCGTTTCCTCGGCCAGTTCCTTGAAAGCGTTCGGCAGCGGGCGCAGCGCCTTCGACGTGATGCGCCAGGCGTCGGCCATCACCGAAAGCTCGCCGCGCTTGGACGTGATGACCTCACCCTGCACGAACACGTGGTCGCCGAGGTCGACGTCGGACTTCCACGCCGCCAGCGCGTCTTCGCCGACCTTCGCCAGGCTGATCATCGCCTGCAGCTCGGTGCCGTCACCCTCGCGGAGGCTCGCGAAGCACAGTTTGCCCGTATTGCGCAGGAACATCACCCGGCCGGTGACGCCGACCTGCTCGCCGGTGGCGGTGTCGGCAGGCAGCCCGGAATGCGTGGCGCGCACTTCGGCGAGCGAGTGCGTCCGGGGTACCTCGACCGGGTAAGGATCGATACCCTCCGCGAGGATCCGGTCGCGCTTCTCCCGGCGCACCCGCATCTGCTCGGGCAGTTCGTCTTCGGCGGGCTCGCTGGTGGAAGCGGGGTTTTCGGTCATGGCCATAGGGTACGAACCCGGCCGGACGCTACGCCAACCGGATTACCTTTCCTTTCCGTCGATTAACCTGGCCTCGTGAGCGACCCCACAAGAGCGCGGCGGGCGAGTTCCTTCGGCAGCCGCGCGGCCGAGTACGCCGAGCACCGGCCCGATTACCCGCAGGAGGCGATCGAGTGGGGGCTTTCCGGGGCGAGCGGAACCCCGCGCCGGGTACTCGATCTCGGCGCCGGGACCGGCAAACTCACGCTCGGCCTCGCCGCGCTCGGGCTCGACGTCACCGCGGTCGAACCCGCTCCGGAAATGCGCGCGGAACTCGAGCGGCTCGTCCCGTCGGCGACGTCACTGGCCGGCCAGGCGGAACGGATCCCGCTGCCCGACGCCGGGGTCGACGCGGTTTTCGCCGGTCAGGCGTTCCATTGGTTCGACGAGCCCGCGGCGATGACCGAGATCGGCCGCGTGCTGCGCCCCGGCGGTGTCCTCGTGCCGATGTGGAACTACGAAGACGAATCGGTGCCGTGGGTCGCCGAGTTCGCGAAACTCGGCCGGACCGGGGTGAGCCGCGCCTGGATCGACAGCGACCGGAAGCCGGTCACGCATCCCGGGTTCGAACCCTTCGAAAGCAGCGCGTTTCACCATACGCAACGGCGCACCGCGGAAAGCCTCGCCGAAACGATCGCCACGCATTCGCATCTGATCATCGCGGATCCGGCGGAGGCGGCCGCGAGCCTGGCGAAGATCCGGCAGTTCCTGGCCGCGAATCCGCACACGGCGTCCGGCGAGTTCGACCTGCCGTTGATCACCTGGACGTTCCGCGCCCGCCGCCGCTGATTCCGCATTGACCTCGATCCAAGTGGAGGTTCCATACTGCGGTGGAGGCGGACGAAAGGATCACTCATGCGGACCGAATTCCTGCGCGGCCGTGGGCTGGGGCGGGCACTGATCTCACTGACGTCACTCGTGACGGCAGTGGGCCCGTACCGCGCCGACTGGAACGAGACCCACGTGTACAACCCGGCCTGGCCACCGCACGCGAAGTTCCACAACGGCCAGACGATGAGCCTCGGGCTCGCGCTCGGCGTCACGAGCCTGTGGCAGCTGTGGCGAGCCCCGGGTTCGGCGCGGGCGAGCCTCGACGCCGGGGCGGTGCTGGCGTCGCTGTACTGGCTGACGCAGATCTCCGCGCTGGCGTACCCGGGCTCGAAGGCCGTGGACCCGGACCGCGGGGAAGGGTTCCCGCAGGCGAAGGTGGCTTTCCCGGCGTTGGCGGTGACGGCGTTGGGGTATGTGCTGGAACGGCGCCGGCTGGCCCGCGGCTGAGCCCCTGAAAGCAGCGCCCGCCCCGGAACCCTCCCTGGCAGGGTCCCCGGCAAAGGTCATAGCGCACCCTTTTCAGGTGCCTCACCGGCATGAACAGCACGTTGACGACACAACCGGCACCCCACCCAGACCCCCTCCCCGCAACCCCGATACGAAGCCGAAACACGGACGGTAGTGCCGGGTCAAGGCACGCTTTCCCGCCTTGACGCGGTACTGCCGTCCGTAGTCACAATCCGGCTTCGGGGTGGTGGGCCAACAACCAGGGGGCCTCAAGCACGGATGTTGCGTTCGTAGACCAGCCGCAGCCCGAGCAACGTCAGGTCCGGGACGTGGTCGGTGATCGTCTCCGACTCGCCGATCACCAGCGGGGCCAGGCCGCCCGTCGCCAGCACCGCCACCGGTTCCGTCCCGCCCGGCGAAAGCTCGCGGACGATCCGCCGGACAAGCCCGTCCACCTGGCCCGCGAAGCCGTAGAGGATCCCCGACTGCAGGCACTCCACCGTGTTCTTGCCGATCACCGACCGCGGCGGCACCAGCTCCACCTTCCGCAGCGCCGCCGCGCGCAACGCCAGTGCGTCCACCGAGATCTCGATTCCCGGCGCGAACGCCCCGCCGAGGAACTCGCCGCGGGCCGAGATCGCGTCCACGTTCGTCGACGTGCCGAAGTCGACGACCACGCACGCCGTGCTGTGCAGGTGGTGCGCGGCCAGCGTGTTCACCAACCGGTCCGCGCCCACCTCCTTCGGGTTGTCCACGAGCAGGGCCACGCCCGTGCGCACGCCCGGCTCGACGACGATCTTCGGCACCTTCGCGTAGTACCGCGACAGCATCACGCGAAGCTCGCGCAACACCGCCGGCACCGTCGACAACGCGCTGATGCCGCTGACCGCGTCCGCGTGCGGGCCGAGCAGGCCGCGCACCGTCAACGCCAGCTCGTCGGCCGTCATGCGCGCGTCCGTGCGCATCCGCCAGTCACCGACCAGTGTCCGGCCGGACCACAGCCCCAGGACGATGTTCGTGTTGCCGACGTCGACGGTGAGCAGCAAGCGGGTCAGCTTTCCGCGTGCAGCAACGCGTCGAGGCGGCGGGCGTCCGCCGTCTCGGCGACCGGGAACACCGCCGCTTCCTCGTCGAGCGGCAGCGTCACCGTGCCGGACAGCAGCCCGGACCCCTCCGGCGCGTGGCCGGGGTCGGTGTACCGGTGGACGATCCGGTTGTCCGCGTCGACGAACACCACGCGCGGTTCGTACGTCGCGGCCTCGGCGTCGTCCATCTGGCCGTACGAAATGAGGATGACCAGGTCACCCGGGTGCACCAGGTGCGCCGCGGCGCCGTTGATGCCGAGCACCCCGCTCCCGCGCTCACCCTTGATGACGTAGGTCTCCAGGCGCGCCCCGTTGGTGACGTCCACAATGGACACCTGTTCCCCCGGCAGCAGGTCCGCGGCCTCCATCAGGTCCTCGTCGACCGTCACTGAGCCGACGTAGTGCAGGTCGGCCTGGGTGACGGTGGCCCGGTGGATCTTCGACTTGAGCATCGTGCGGTACATCGTGGACTCCTATTCCCCTGCGTCCAGCCGCTCCGGGTGTTCGACGGCAGCGCCGAGCAACACCGGAACGTTGTCGATCAGCCGGGTACTCCCCACCCGGGCCGCGATCAACAGTCGTGCTTCACCATCGACGGGCGCGGGCCCGAGGTCGGTTCCCCTCAACTCCAGGTAATCCACCTCGACCGCGGGACGCGCCGCGAGGGTCTTCCACGCGGTCTCCAGGACCGCGTCCGCACCGTCCCGGCCGACGAACGCCCCCGCGGTGAGGGCGGCCGACAGGACGATGGCGTCTTCGCGCTGTTCAGGCGTCAGGTAGACGTTGCGGGACGACAGCGCCAGCCCGTCCCGCTCCCGCACGGTCGGCACGCCGATGACGTGCGTGTCGATGTTCAGGTCCCGCACCATCCGCTTGATCAGGACCAGTTGCTGGTAGTCCTTTTCGCCGAACAGGGCGTAGTCCGGGCGGAGCAGGTTGAACAGCTTCGCCACGACGGTGAGCACGCCGGCGAAGTGGCCGGGCCGGACAGCGCCCTCCAGTTCCTCGCCGAGCGGGCCGGGGTGCACGGTCACCGCGGCGCCGTCGGCGTAGAGCGCGTCGGCGCTCGGTGTGAACGCGATTTCGACGCCGTCCTCGCTCAGCACGGCGAGGTCGTTCTCCAGCGGCCGCGGGTAGGCCTCGAAGTCCTCACCCGCGCCGAACTGCAACGGGTTGACGAAGATCGAGGTGGCCACGACGTTGTTGGGCAGCCGCTTCGCGCGGCGGATCAGTTCGCGGTGGCCGGCGTGCAGCGCGCCCATGGTCGGCACGAGCGCCAGCTTGCGGCCGACGCCGTGCAAGGCCCGGCTGACCTGGCTCACCTGCTCCGGCGAGGAGAACGTGTTCAGGGTGCCGCGGCTGAATTTCGGTGTGGTCACTGGTCTGGATGCCCTTCGGCGGGATCGTCGAGGAGTTCGGTGAGGTCTTTGGCGGCCGCGGTGTCCAGCAGCCCGGCAGCCGTCGAACGCGCCACCGTGCGCTTGGCCAGCGCCCGGTAGGCCGGCGCCACGTCCGGCGCCCGGTCCGCCAGTACCGCGAGGTGCTTGCGGACGGTGCCGAGATCGCCACGGGCGACCGGGCCGGTCAGCGCGCGGTCGCCGTGCCGGAGAACATTATCCAACGCCGCCGAAAGCAGCGGCGCGACCAGGCGCTCCGGCTGCTCGATTCCCGCCTCCCGCAAGGCTTCCGCGCAGTCGGCGACCAGCGTCATCAGGTGGTTCGCGCCGTGGGTCAACGCAGCGTGGTAGAGCGCTCGCGCGGAGTCGGGGATCCGCACCGGCTCCGCGCCCATCTCGACGGTGAGCGCTTCGCCGACGTGCCAGGCCGCCTCGTCGTCCGCGGCCGCCGTGACGCCGATGCTGCACGCCGCCAGCCGCTCGAGGTCCTCCTCGCGGCCGGTGAACGTCATCACGGGGTGCAGCGCGAGCGGCAGCGCTCCCGCCTCGGCCACCGGCGCCAGGACGTCGATGCCGTGCGCGCCGGAGGTGTGCACGACGATCTGCCCGGCCCGGACCGACCCGGTCGCGACGAGCCCGCGGACCATCCCGGCCAGCGCGTCGTCGGGGAGGGCGAGCAGCACCAGATCGGCCCGGCTCACGGTCTCGTCGGGCGGCAGGAGGGGCACGTCCGGGAGGAGGCGTTCGGCGCGGGCCAGCGACGCGCCGGACAGGCCCGACGCGGCGACCACCGTGTGCCCCGCCCGGGCCAGCGCGGCGCCGAGCACGCTGCCCACCCGGCCGGCGGAAACGACACCGACCGCGAGGCGGGCGGGCCTCATCATGGCGTGCGCCTGTGGACGCTCATGGTTCGCAGACTCCCTCTGCTCTCGTTCCAGTCCCGCTCCGGGTACCGGACGAACGGCGCGAGACTAACTCGATCGAGCGCGCCGCGTTGAGCCCGGGTGACCAGCTTCACCCGGACCGGGTCACCCTCGGGCGGCCTCGTCGGCGAGGCGCGTGGCCTCCGCCCGGGCGGCCTTCAAGGTGCGCAGCAGCTCCTGCTGGCGCTGCCGGTCGGTCTCGCTGGTGAGCTGGTGCCGGTCGAGGAACGCGAGCTCCGTCACGCTGGCCTGGTAGACGGCCACGGCCTTCGCGGCCTGCTTGCCCGACTGCCGTTTCGCCTGGCGGCGCCAGGCACGGCGCCCCGGCAGGCTGGCCAGCAGGTCGACCTCCGACGGCGCTATCCAGCGCGCCGCCGCCATGTGCGGCAGCGCCGTGGCGATGATCCGCTGCTCCCGCTTCCGCTGCAGGATGACCAGGTAGACGACGCCGAGGAACAGCGGCAGCATGATCAGGAAGTACACGGTGAGGAACTTCGACCCGCCGAGCAGCGCGGCGCTGTTCCACAGCGCGTGCAGGCTGACCGCGGCCAGGTAGCCGGCGAGCGGCGCGATGACCTTCAACGCCTTGGCCGTCGTCCGCGCGGCGATGCCGATCCCGATGCCGGTGAGCACCGCGAACAGCGGGTGCGTGAACGGCGCGAGCACGCCACGCAGGAAGAACGCCGTGATGACGCCCTGGCTGTGCCCGTCGCCGAAGCCGTAGTCGGCGAACGCGCGGCCGAAGTAGTAGATGTTCTCGGTGAAAGCGAACCCCGCGGCGCTGAACCCGGCGTAGACGACGCCGTCCACGACGCCGTCGAACTCGCTGGAGCGGCGCCAGAGGATGAGCACCACGAACAGCGCCTTCGCGGCCTCCTCGACGACGGGGGCGGACACCAGCGCGGCGAGCGTGTTGCCGTGGCCGGTGCCGAGCAGCTCGTCACCGACCGCTTCGGCGGTGGTGTTGATGAGCAGCGCGGTGATCGTCGCGATGCAGGCGCCCCAGGCGAAGGCGAGCAGCAGGAACTTCGCGGGCTCGGGCTCCCAGCGGTCGACCCACAGGAACCCGGCCACCACGCCGGCGACCGGCACGAGCGCGGCCAGCACGCCGATCGTGACGGCGAGCGGGCCGACCCGCGCCGTGGCGAGACCGAACAGGAACAGGCCGCACAGGGCCACCACGATCAGCCCGAGCACCGGCAGCAGCACGGTGATCCGGCGAGGCCGCCGTCCGCGATCCAGTCCCGTCGCGGGCGAGAGGGTTCCGCTCACAGCCGGTCACCCTACGCAGACCGGACAAAGACCGGAACGCCACCTCGCGCCTCGCCACGCCCGAGGTGGCGTTCGACACGTCGAGTCGGCACCGGAGCGGTTCAGTCCTCGGCGCGCCTGCGCCGGCGCGGCGTGGCCCCGGTGCCGCCGTTCGCCGCCAGCAGCTCGCTCACCGAACGTCCCGCGGCGTGCGAACCGCTGCCCGGAGCGGGCTCGGCGGCGCGACGGCCGTTGTGCGCGCCGTGCCCGTTGCCGTTGCCGTTGTTGCCGTTGTTGCCGTTCTGCTCGATGTCCGCCGGGTCGACCGGGGCCATGTTGCGGCGGGACAGGGACGCCCGTTCGGCGACCATGCCTTCCCAGGCCGGCGGCTCGCCTTCCGGGCGACGGCGGCGGCCGCCACCCGCCGGCTCCGGCGCGGGCACCGCGGGCATCTGCTGGGAGTCGTCCGGCTTGCGGCGACGGCCACCGGACCGGCCCTGGAAGTTGCGGACCGACTCCGGCAGCGTCGGGTTCACCGGCGGCGCTTCGGCCTGGGCGGCTTCCACGGGCGCGCGGTGCGAACCGCTGTGCCGGGACGCCGGCTCCTCCAGGGCAGGCGACATGTCGGCTCGCGAGAACTGCTCCAGCCGCGACGGACGGCGGCCGTCGGCGGCCGGGACCGGCGTGGTCGGCGGCACCACCGGAGGCAGGTTCGTGCGCGACTGCTGCCGCGGCGACGAGCCGTTGCTCGGCACCGGCGTCGTCGCCGGGACGGGCGGGAGGTTGGTGCGCGACGCCGCGGCGTCCCGCGGCATCGGCGGCTTGGCCTGCTGTTCTTGCGGCATTGGCGGCATTGGCGGCTTCGGCCGGTGCGGCCGCTGCCGCTCGGCGAAGTCGTCGCGGTTCTGGAAGGCCGCGCTGAGGTCCTTCACCGGGCGGATGTCCGACCGCGACATCTCCGACGGCTTCGGCGGCGGCACGTTGGCCGCCGGACGGGGCGGCGCCGGACGGGGCGGCTCGGGCGCCTTGCGGGGATCCGGGCGCACGCCGTTCGGCTGGCCACCGACGCGGGGGATGTCCGGCCGGGACATCTCGACGCGCGGAATGTCCGGACGCGACATCTCGACCCGGGGAATGTCCGGACGCGACATCTCCACACGAGGAATGTCCGGACGCGACATCTCCACACGAGGGATGTCAGGCCGCGACATCTCCACGCGAGGAATGTCCGAACGCGACACCTCCGCCGGCCGGATCGCCGGACGCGACATCTCCACGCGGGGGATGTCGGGCCGCGACATCTCGACCCGCGGAATGTCCGAACGCGACATCTCCACACGAGGAATGTCCGAACGCGACATCTCCGCGCGGCGCGCGGGCGGCGGCTCGGGACGGCGGATCTCCGTATTGGGCTCCGGGCGGCGGATCTCGGTCTTCGGCTCCGTGGGGCGGCGGATCTCGGTCCTGGGGTCGACGGGCCGGGGCACGTCACGGCGCGTCGGCTCGGCCGCGGCTTCCGGACGTCGCTCGGGCTGTGACGCGGCCACTTCATCCGGCTTCGGCAGGCGCATGGGTTGTGACTCGGCCTGGCGGCGGGCCGCTTCGGCGCGCAGTTCGGCGGCCTTCAGCTCGCGCTGCGCGGCGTTCAGCGCCGGGTCGACCGGCGGCACCGGCGGACGGCGCTCGCTCAGCGGCTTCGGCCGCGCGATCTGCTGGGTGCTCTGCGCGGAGACGTTCGCCGGCGCCTTCGGGCCCGGCTTGCCGCCGAAGCCCTTGCCCTTGCCGAGGCCCTTCCCGTTCGACGCCTTGCGGCGACGCTCGTCGAGCACGCGGTCGATCAGCTCGGTCGGCCGTTCGCCGCCCTCGACCACCGGCTTCTTCCCGGCCATCAGCTGGGCGGGCTTCTTCTTCGGCGCGTTGTCGGGGATCATGCGGTTCTCGTCGGACAGCTTGCGCATCCGGGTCGCCTGCGCGGTCAGCGCGACGCGTTCGAGCAGCACTTCGCCGCCGAACAGTGATTGGAGGCTGTCGCGCAGGGCGGACACTTCGGCGCGCAGCGCCGCCAGTTCCTCGCGTTCCTTGGAGTCGGCCACGTTGGTCTTCTCCGCCTCCATCTCCAGCTCGTACTCGCGCCGGGCCGCGATCTCGCGTTCCAGCTCCAACTCGTACACAGCCTGCGCCTCGGCGACCGCGTCCTCGCTCTGTGCCGCGCTCTTGCGGTACTTCACGGCGAGGAATGCGCCGATCAGGGCGGCCCAGAGGGCGGCGACGATCCCGAGCCGGAGATAGCGGAGATCGTCGCTGAGCACCAGTGCGAGGGTGGCTCCGATGGCGAGGACAAAGCCGACGACAAGCCACGGCCTGCCCAGTAGGCGGCCGCGCGAGTCGTCACCCACGCCGGTCATGACTGACACCGTACCTGCTCGTAATCCGAACGAGACCTGCTCGGTCCAGCGAGCGGTGTGATTCCAGCGCTAACCGGTCGACCCGCGGGCGCTCTCCCGGTCTTGGTCTCGGGGGGTCCGGCAGCAGTGTTCGAGCCACAAACCCGCTGCTACCAGGGCCGCGGCGGACACCACGCCGACCACCGCGGCGCGGGTGTCGAGCACCGCCGCGACGAGTTCGTCACGTCGCGGAAAAAGATAGGCGAGCGCGGCCAGCCAGGCGCCCGCCATGAACGCTCCGGCGAGTGACGACGCCTTGGCGAGGGCGACCGATCGGGCGACCCCGATCGCGGCAACGACGCGGCCGCTCTTGATCCGCGAGCGGATGGAGAACGCGAGGACGGCCTCGATCACCGCCAGGACGGCGAAGGTGACGCCGGCGAGCAGCGGCAGCTGCGGCAGCGAGCCGTAGGCGGCCAGGAAGAGCAGGTAGCCGAGGACCAGGCCGAGCAGCCCGGCCACCACCAGGTCTCGAGGCCGGGTGAAGTGCATGTCCCAACCGTACCGTGCAGTAACGTTGCGGGCTCCGCCCCGGGCCGGGGGCTCCGCCACCCGGGCTTCCTCAAGTACGGTTGACTCTCCACCGACTGGAGAGTTCATCATGCGTCTTGTGGGCTCCACCGCGACCTTCACCATCGGCGAGCTGTCCCGGCGGACCGGCCTGCCGGTCAAGACGATCCGCTTCTACTCGGACGAGGGCCTCCTGCCACCGACCGAGCGGACCGACGCCGGCTACCGGCTCTACGACGCGGCGGCGATGGCCCGCCTGGAGCTGGTCCGCACGCTGCGCGAGCTGGGCCTCGGCCTCGCCGACGTCTCCGCCGCCCTGAGCCAGTCGACGACCGTCGGCGAGCTGGCGACCCGGCACGTCGAGGCGCTCGACGAGCAGATCCGGCGGCTGCGGCTGCGCCGGGCGGTGCTGCGCGCGGTGGCCAAACGTGATTCCGAGCTGGAGGAAGTGAAGCTGATGAACCGTCTCGCGTCGATGTCCGACGAGGAGCGCAAGCGGCTGGTCGACGAGTTCTGGGACGAGATGGTCGCGGGGCTCGACGTGGACCAGGAGTTCTACCGCCGGATGCGCTCGTGCAAGCCGGAGCTGCCCGACGACCCGTCGCCCGAGCAGCTCGAAGCCTGGATCGAATTCGCCGAACTGATCCAGGACCCGGACTTCCGGGCCCTGATCCGCGGCATGAGCGAGACGCAGGCGCAGCAGATCGAGGACGGCGAGTTCCAGCAGCCGGCGGAGGCCTGGCGGGAGAACTGGACGGCGTGGATCGCCCGCGCCCAAGAGGCTCTGGACTCCGGAGAAAACCCGACGTCACCGACGGGGCAAACGCTTGCGGCGGAGATCGCGGCGGCGTCGGCACGGCCGGACCAGGACGCGGCCTCCCCGGAGTTCCGCCGCGAACTGGCCGATCGCTTCGCCTCGGGCGGCGACCCGCGTTCCGAGCGCTACTGGCAGCTGCTGGCGACCATCAACGGCTGGCCGCCGGTCCCGACGACGCAGCCCGCCGTCGGTTTCATGATCGCGGCCCTGCGCGGCTGAGGACTTGCCTGTCGCCGAGTTGGGACAGCAACTCGGCGATCGGCGAGCGACCAGGGGTTGACTTTTGTCAGCTCAGCGTGAGCTCGGTACGCCGGACGGTGGCGATCTCGTCCGCCGGCCGCGCGGCGAGCAGCGTGGCGATCGGGCCGTGGCCCGGCAGCACCGCGTCCGGCTCGATCTCCGCCCACGGCACCAGCACGCTGGCGCGCTCCGGCGTCCCCGGGTGCGGCAGCAGCAGCTCCGGGTCTTCCGACGTCACGCCGTCCACCGTGACCACGTCGACGTCCAGGGTTCGCGGGCCCCAGCGCAGCTCGCGAACCCGCCCGGCGGCCTGTTCGGCGGCCTGGCCGGTGCGCAGCCACGCCCAGTGGTCCCGCGCCGGATCGTCGACGACGCACACGGCGTTGAGGAAGTCCGGCTGGTCCTCGACACCCCAGGCCCTGGTCTCGTACACGCTCGACACGGCGACCAGCGCGGGCCGCACGGCGTCCAGGGCCAGCTTCAGGAACCCGAGCCGGTCGCCCAGGTTGGAGCCGAGCGAAAGCACCGCCCGGCTCATCGGTCCCGCCGCACGGTCACCGCGACGTCGTCGAAGGTCAGCGGGATCGGCGCCGACGGCTTGTGCACCGTCACCTCGACCGCGCTCAGGCGTTCGTCGCGCATGACCTCGTCGGCGATCTTGCCCGCGACACTCTCGATGAGGTCGTACGGCTCGCCCGCGACGATCCCGGCCGCCAGCTCGGCCAGCTCGCCGTAGTGCAGGGTCTTGGTCAGGTCGTCCGACGCGGCGGCCGGCCCGAGGTCGAGCCACACCGTGACGTCGACGACGAACTCCTGGCCGTCCCGCTTCTCGTGCTCGAACACGCCGTGGCGGCCGAACACGCGCAGGCCGGTCAGCGTGATCCGGTCAGCCATCCGTCCTCCAGGCGGCGGCCACCGCGACCGCGTCCAGCGAAGCCCCGACCTCGTGCACCCGCACGCCCCACGCCCCGGCGGCGGCGGCGAGCGCGGAGATCGCGGCGGTGGCGTCCTCACGGCCGTCCGGCGGCCGCGGCGTACCGTCCTTTTCGGACAGAAGGTGGCCGAGGAACCGTTTGCGCGAAGCGCCGACGAGCACCGGGAAACCCAGCGAAAGCAACGAATCCAGGCCGCGAAGCAAAGCCCAGTCGTGCTCGGCGTTCTTCGCGAAGCCGAGCCCCGGGTCCAGCACGATCGCGCTCTCGGCCACGCCCGCCGCGATCGCTTCGTCCACTCTGGACAGCAGCTCGGCGCGGACGTCAGCCACCACGTCCTCGTACTTCGCGAGCGCCTGCATGTCCTTGCTGTGCCCCCGCCAGTGCATCAGCACCCACGGCACCCCGGCGTCGGCGGCGACCCGCGCCATGTCCGGGTCGGCGAGACCACCCGAGACGTCGTTGACGACGTGCGCCCCGGCTTCGAGCGCCGCGGCGGCGACGGCCGCACGCGTGGTGTCGACCGACAACGCGACCCCTTCGGCGGCAAGGGTCTTGATCACCGGCAGGACACGCTGCAGTTCGGTGTCCGCGTCCACCCGGGACGCCCCGGGCCGCGTCGACTCACCACCGACGTCGATCAGGTCGGCACCGCGTGCCCACATCGCGCGGGCGTGCTCCAGCGCCTGGTCGAGCCCGAGGTAGCGGCCACCGTCCGAAAAGGAATCCGGCGTCACGTTCAGCACGCCCATGACAACGCACCGGCCGGGCGTGGGAAGCCCGATGCTCACCGGCGCGCCTTGATGAGATCGAGCGCCTCCGCCCGCGACGACGGCGAGTTCTTGAGCTGCCCGCGGACGGCCGAGGTGGTGGTGCGGGCGCCGGGCTTCCGGATGCCGCGCATGGCCATGCAGAGATGCTCGGCCTCGATCACGACGATGACACCGCGCGGCTCGAGCTTGCGGACCATGGCGTCGGCGACCTGGGAGGTCAGGCGTTCCTGGACCTGAGGGCGCTTGGCGTAGAGGTCGACCAGGCGAGCGAGCTTCGAGAGCCCGGTGACCTTCCCGGCGGCGTTCGGGATGTACCCGACGTGTGCGACGCCGTGGAAAGGCACCAGGTGGTGTTCACACACGCTGAACATCGGGATGTCCGTGACCAGCACCAGCTCTTCGTGAGCCTCGTCGAACGTCCGGTCCAGCACCGTGTCGGGCTCGGTGTACAGGCCCGCGAACATCTCGCGGTACGCGCGGGCCACCCGGGCGGGGGTCTCCTTGAGACCGTCCCGCTCCGGGTTTTCGCCACACGCCAGGAGGAGCTCGCGGATCGCCTTCTCCGCCCGGTCGAAATCGAAGACCGGGCGGTCGGCGTCACTGGGGCTTGTCTGGTCCATCCACGTCACGACGCTCCCCCTCGCTCTGCTGGTTGCCGGCTTGGTCGGCGAACCAGCCGTGCTCACGAGGGCGTTCGTCACCACCGGGCCGCCACGACTGGCCCGGCTGACCGCCCGGCGAAGTCGCGGGCGTCCAGCCCGGAGGGGCACCGTAGTTCGGCGGGCCGCTCTGGCCCGCCGGGCCGCCCGGCTGCTGGCCGCCGTAGTTCTGCGGCCAGTGCGCCGTGCCGTTGGGACCACCGTTCGGGCCGCCGTAGGGACGGCCGCCGTTCGGGTAGGCACCCGGCGGGGCGTACGGGTTCGCGTTCGGGTCGACCGGAGACGGCGACGGGTACGGCGGACCGCCCGGCAGGTCGCCCGCGCCCTGGGCCGTGCCGACCGGGGTCGGTTCCGGCTTCAGGACCGGCTTCTCCTTCTCCGGCGGCGGCCACGGCTCGCCGCGCTCCATCGCCAGCTCGCCCGGGGTCTTGATCGGCGGCTTGTCCGACGGCGTCCGCTCACCGAACTCGTTGAACACGGTGATGTGCGGGCGCTTCTCGACCGTCGCGAAGATCCGCTCCAGGTCCTTGCGGGTCAGCGTCTCCTTCTCCAGGAGCTCGATGACCAGCTCGTCGAGCACGTCGCGGTAGGTGTTGAGCACGTGCCACGCCTCGGTGTGCGCCGTCTCGATGAGCTTGCGCACCTCCTCGTCGATCTCGTGCGCCACCTCGAGCGAGTAGTCCGCCTGCCGTCCGGCCGACCGGCCGAGGAACGGGTCGCCCTGTTCCTGGCCGTACTTGACCGCGCCGAGGCGGGCGCTCATGCCGTACTCGGTGACCATCGCGCGGGCGATCTTCGTCGCCTGCTCGATGTCCGACGACGCGCCGGTGGTGGGCTCGTGGAAGACGAGCTCCTCCGCCGTGCGGCCACCCATCGCGAAGACCAGCCGCCCGATCATCTCGGAACGGGTCATCAGGTCCTTGTCGTCCTCGGGGACGAGCAGCGCGTGCCCGCCCGTGCGGCCGCGCGGCAGGATCGTCAGCTTGTAGACCGGTTCGATGTCCGGCATCGCCCACGCGGCGAGCGCGTGCCCACCTTCGTGGTAGGCCGTGATCTTCTTCTCCTTCTCGGAGATGATCCGGCTCTTGCGCGCCGGGCCGCCGACAACGCGGTCGACCGACTCCTCCAGCGCCACGTCGGTGATCACGTGCCCGTTCTGGCGGGCGGTGAGCAGCGCGGCCTCGTTGAGCACGTTCGCCAGGTCGGCGCCGGACATGCCGACGGTCCGCTTGGCCAGGCTGGTCAGGTCCGTGCCCTGGGCGATCGGCTTGCCCTTGGCGTGCACCTCGAGGATCGCCTTACGGCCGCGCAGGTCGGGCGCGGACACCGGGATCTGCCGGTCGAACCGGCCGGGGCGCAGCAGCGCCGGGTCGAGGATGTCGGGCCGGTTCGTCGCCGCGATCAGGATGATGCCGCCGCGGGCGTCGAAGCCGTCCATCTCGACGAGCAGCTGGTTCAGCGTCTGCTCGCGCTCGTCGTGCCCGCCGCCGAGGCCGGCGCCGCGCTGGCGGCCGACCGCGTCGATCTCGTCGACGAAGATGATGCACGGCGCGTTCTGCTTGGCCTGTTCGAACAGGTCACGCACACGCGAGGCACCGACACCGACGAACATCTCGACGAAGTCCGAGCCGGAGATCGTGTAGAACGGCACGCCCGCCTCGCCGGCGACGGCCCGCGCGAGCAGCGTCTTGCCGGTACCCGGCGGCCCGTAGAGCAGCACGCCCTTCGGGATCTTCGCGCCGAGCGCCTGATATCGCGCCGGGTTCTGCAGGAAGTCCTTGATCTCGTACAGCTCTTCGACGGCCTCGTCGGCGCCCGCGACGTCCCCGAAGGTCGTCTTGGGCATGTCCTTGTTCAGCTGCTTGGCCTTGGACTTGCCGAAGTTGAGGACGCGGTTGCCGCCGCCCTGCGCGTTGTTCATCATCCACATCAGCAGGCCCAGGACGAGGGCGAGCGGGATGGCGAAGATGAGGATCTGCGTCAGCACGCCCTGCTGGGTCACCTTGGTGGTGAACTTGATCGGCTGGCCACCGGTCTTCGCCGCGATCAACGAGTCGTAGATCGGGCGGGTGGCGTCCGAGGGGTACTGCGAAATGATCTGGGTGACCTGCTGGCCGTCCACGTCGATGGGCTTGGACAGCAGCAGCTTGAGCTGCTGTTCCTTGTCCTCGAGGCTGGCTTCCTTGACGTTGTTCGAGGAGATCTGGGAGTTCGCCACCGAGATGGGTGCCTGGGTGTACCCACGATCACTGTCGAAGATCGTGTTGTACGCGAACAACGCCAGCAACCCCGCGACGATCCACAGCAGTGGGTTCCTGAGCACGCTCTTCCGGTTCATACGACTCGGCCCTGGTGGCCTCGACCCTCCCTGGTTGGGCGGCTCCTGTGATACCCGCCATCACGATCTTGACAACCACTGGTGCCTGGACACCTGCCCATCAGGGTACCGTCCGCTGCCGCGTTCATCCCCTGTGAGCCTCTCGCAGGTCAACGGGCGATACCGCCCCCGGGTTCCCGGCCGGTGTCATCGCCGGTCAACTTGACGCGTGCCATCGGACACACTGCTCACCATCTCGCCCAGCCGGGTCCGCAACGTCGCCGCGTCGGCGGGGGCGACCGTGACCCACTCGCGGCCGTCCGTACCTGCGCGGGAGAGGCTCAGGTAGCGCCCGGTGGCGGTGTCGAACCAGGCCAGCACGCGGGACCGTTGCTTGGCCCCGACCTGCGAACGGCTGTTCGCTGCCAGCTGACCGCCGCGCAGCCGCGGCTGGCCGGCGATGCGGCCGTAGGCCTCGCGCGGATCGGCCGTGACGCGCTCGCTCAGCGGTGTCCGGCGCGCCTTGCCCCGCCGTTTGTCTTCTTCCTCACCCGCCGCCGGCAGCGGCACGGGCACCCGGATCGGTGCCGTGCGCAGGGCGTCGTCCAGCGGAAGTGTGACCGACGCCTCGCTGCCGCGGGGCCCGGCGGGCAGCACCCCGATGACCGAGGACACCAGGGCGTCCGGCGGGACGTCCCGCAGCCAGATGCCGTCGGCGTCCTGGATCGCGAGCACGCCCTTGGTGTCGTCGGCCGCCGCCAGCACACCCACGGTGGGCGCCTCGAACTGCGGGATGTGCAGTGCGTCGATGGTCAGCGGGGCGAAGGCCAGCAGGTTCAGGGCATCCTCGATCGGCGGCGCGAGCCTGCCGCGCGGCTCCCGGATGCCACGGGCCTTCAGCTCGACGTCGGCGCGGTGGCGCAGCGAGACGCGCTCGTTCTCGGTCGCGCCGTGCGACCGGACGATCAGCGGATAGGGCAGCTCCCCGACCTGCGCCGACTCCCATAGGAAGTCGAACGCCAGTGGCGAGAAGAACTCTTGCATCACTACTCTCCCGGATCGGACTCTTGCTCAGCGTAGCCCGCACCACCGACAAAACGGGACGGTCGCCTGAGCACACTCGGAGAAGCCGGAGCCTCGATCCTGCCAAAGGTCACACGGTGCTGGTCTGCGCGGCTCCCGCCAGCATCTCGCCGAGGCGGTGACGCAGCGTGGCCGCGTCGGCGGGGGCGACGGTGATCCAGTCCCGGCCGTCGCGGCCGCGGCTGGCCTGGGTGAAGTAGCGGCCGGTCTCCGTGTCGAACCAGCTCAGCACCGGCGTGCGCGTCCGCCCGCCCACCCGGTTGCGGGCGTTGGCGCCGATCTGGCCACCACGCAGCCGCGGCTGGGCGTGCAGCCTGGCCAGCGCCTTGCGGTCCTCGTCGGCCGAAGCACGCTCGTCGCCGTTGCCGCGGCGCTGCAGGAAGTCGACGCCGTGCGGGCCGACCAGCTGCTCCAGCGGCACTGTGACCGACTTCTCACTGCCGCGCGGAGCTCCCGGAAGCAGCGAGACGATCGCGCTCGCGAGCCCGTCCACCGGACACGGCTGCAGGTGCAGGCCGCGGGTGTCCTGCACGGCCAGCAGCCCCTGGCCGCCCAGCACGCCGGCGATGGCGAGCAGCGGTTCGGCGTCCGGGGCGATCAGCTGGACGGCGTCCAGGCTCAGTTCGGGGCTCGCCAGCACGCCGAAGTAGTCCTCGAGGTGCGGCTCGGGACGGCCGCGGCCGTCGGCGAGCCCGCGCGCGGCCAGGTCTTCCAGGACCCGGCGGCGCAGCATCGACCGTTCGTCGACGGTCTCGCCGTGTGAGCGGACGCGCAGCGGGTACGGCAGCTCGCCCAGCCCGGCGGACTCCCACAGGAAGTCCACCTCGACCGGGGTGAGCAGCTCAGCGGTCGGCATCGAGCCACCCCCAGTGAAGGACGAGCCGGGCGCGCGGTGCGCGCCCGGCTGCGGGTCAGCGGTCTTCGTCGTCCTCGGACCACGCGCCGATGACCGGCGGCGGGGTCGCCTGGTTCGCGCCGAAGGCCTCGTCCGGGTCCGCCTCGATGAGGAAGGACGCGTGCGTGTGCTCCTCGTCCTGCTCCGCGTGGGCGCCGTGCGGGGCCATGCCGCCCATGCCGCCCATGCCCGGGCTCATCGGCGGCGGGGTCTGCCCGCCGATGGTGCCCGCCGGCGAGACGACACCCTGCTGCGGCGCCTGAGCCGACGCGGCGCTCTGCCCCTGGCCTTCGGCCGACGCGAGAGTCGTGTCGTTCTCGGCCTTCGCGCCGGACTTGCTGCCGGAGCCCAGCGCCCGCGACGCCAGCGCGCCGAGACCACCGGCGAGGCCGCCGATGCCGAGGCCCATGCCCACCTTGCCGAGCGGGTTGCCGCCGCCGGACTGCGCCCCGCCCGGGGCGACCTGGCCGGTGCCGGTGCCGGTACCGACGCCGGTACCGGTGCCCGCGGCCGTGCCGCCCGGCGCGTCGCTGCCGAGCGCGGCGGCGGCCTCGTGCCCGAAGCCCGCGGTGCCGTGAGCCGCGTTCGGGCCGACCGCCGCGTGCTGCGCGCCGAACGCGCCGCCCTGGCCGCCGAAGCCCGTGCCGCCGGAAGCGAAGACCGCGCCACCCGCGCCGCCGGGCAGGCTCTGCACCTGGCCCGCGCTGCCGACGGAGCCGATCGAGGAGAACGAAACGGAGTTGTGCGAAGCGGTCGGCTGCATGCCGAGCGACTCCGGGCCGAAGCTCGGGGTCGAGCTGTCGACCTCGCTCATCGCCTTGGTGTAGGCGTTGAAGAACGCGACCTGCTGCGCCTTGACGTCGTTGGCCGCGTCCGCCTGAGCCTTCTGGTCGGCGATCAGCGCTGCCGGGCCGCCGGCCAGCGCCGCGGCCATGGCCTGCTTCGGGTCGTAGTCCTTCGGGGCGGGCATCTTCTTGACCTCGGCGGCCGCCGCGGCCTGCCGGGCGAGCCGGTCGGACATCGTGTGCGCGGCCTCGGACGCCTGCGAACCGGAGTTGGCGATGGCCACCAGCGAGCCCTGCGCGCCCGCGGCACCCTGGCCGACCCACGCGTTGCCCAGCTCGGCGATCGCGTTGTACAGGTGGTCGGACGCCTGCTTCAGCTCGCTGCCGTGGTGCGCCCAGGCGTGCCCGGTCGCCTCGGCCGTGCCGGGGTCGTTGTTGTTGACCGCGCCGTTGTACAGCTGCTGGCTCGCCTGCGCGTTCCAGTTCGGCGGGTTGGCGATCGCGCGGTCGCTGCCCATGTCGAAGCCGTCGGAACGGCCGCGGGCGTCGGCGACGATGTTCTGCGACGCCGAGTTGTCGCCGAGCTGGACGACCGAGCCCGGGTTGCCGGTCGACGGCTGGTCGCTGTGGTTCGGAGCCATGACTACGAGTTCCCCTCTGGACTCAGGCGTTGCGGAACGGGTCGGCGGCCGCCTGGTCGATCTCGTGGTACCGGGACATCGCCGTGACGATGCCCTCCTCGGCGGCGGAGTACTGGTCGAGCAGGTTCTGCAGCGCGGCGGCGTAGGAGTCGTTCCCGCCGTCCGCGCGCTGGACGAACTTCGCCGCCATCGCGTTGCCGACCGGGTTGTCACCGAGCTTCGGCGGCTGGGCCAGGGTGCCCGCGCCGGCGAGCAGGGCCTCGACCGCGTCCTTGCCGGTGCGGATCTTGTTCAGCACGGCCTGCGCGGCGTCGGGGTCGATCCCGACCTGACCCGCCGCGGCCGCGGCCTTGAAGGCGTTCGCGTCGGCGGCGCTGCTGTTCCCCATCTGACTCTCTCCCGTTCCCCCGACCCGGTTCACCGCGGGCACGACTGGTCTTCGCATAGGTTAACGCACGTGATCAGAGCCTATGACGCAATCGGCGAAGCCGGGGTTCCGCAAATCCGGTAGTTGCGCCGAACGGTCGGGTCAAGACGTGTAGACCCGCGGATCGAGGGTGCCGATGTAGGGCAGGTCCCGGTACCGCTCGGCGTAGTCGAGGCCGTAGCCGACGACGAACTCGTTGGGGATGTCGAAGCCGATGTACTTGACCGGCACGTCCACCTTCACCGCTTCCGGCTTGCGCAGCAGCGAAACGACCTCGAGCGACGCGGGGTTGCGGCTCGCGAGGTTCTTCAGCAGCCACGACAGCGTCAGGCCGGAGTCGACGATGTCCTCGACGATCAGGACGTCCCGGCCCGCGATGTCGCGGTCGAGGTCCTTGAGGATCCGCACGACGCCGGACGACGAGGTCGCCGATCCGTACGAAGAGACGGCCATGAATTCCAGCTGCGTCGGCAGCGGCAGCGCGCGGGCGAAGTCGGTCATGAACATGACCGCGCCCTTCAGGACACCCACCAGCAGGAGTTCGCCCTGCCCGTTGGGCGGATAGTCGGCGGCGATCTGCTCCGCCAACTCCGCGATCTTGTCCTTGATCTGCTGCTCGGTGACGAGCACGGAGGCGATTTCGCCCTCGTACACGGGTCATTCCCCTCGGGTGGTGGGTTGGGAGATGACGCAGAGCCTGCCATGCGCCCGGCGCGCTTCCAAGTTGCCCGGCAGCCAGACGCCGCCCTGTCCACGCCACCGGGCGACGAGCGCGTCGACCGCGCGGAGGTGCGCGTCAGTGAGTTCGCGCACCTCCGATGCCAGCAGCCACCTGCGGAGAACCCGCCGCCGGACCGCCGGCGGCTCCGCCGCGAGGATGGCCACATCCAGCCCATCGGGGCCGCCCGCCCGGGTGAAGATCTCCTCCGCCACTGTGTCCAATGCCTCGTTGTCCTCGCGCAGCTGCGCGGCCGTGCGGGCGAGCGCGGCCGCCACCCCGCCGTTGAGGACGTCTTCCAGCAACGGCAGCACTTCGGTGCGCAACCGGACGCGCGTGAAGCGCGGCTCGGCGTTGTGCGGGTCGTCCCACGGTTCGACGCCGAGCTCGGCACAGGCCGCCCGGGTGGTGGCGCGCGGGACGGCGAGCAGCGGACGGCCCCACGGCGGGTCGTGCGGCCGCATGCCGGCGACGCTGCGCGGGCCGGAGCCGCGGCCGAGCCCGAGCAGGACGGTTTCGGCCTGGTCGTCGAGGGTGTGCCCGAGCAGGACGAGGTCGTGGCCGGCCAGCGCCCGGTACCGGGCCTTGCGCGCGGCGGCTTCCGGGCCGCCCGGGCCGGTCACCTCGGCCTGGCGCACCTCGGCTTCGTCGGCGCCGAGGGCCTTCGCCGCGGCGGCGGCGTCACGCGCGATCTTCGCCGAGCCGTCCTGCAGCCCGTGGTCGACGACCAGGGCGCGGACGACGTGCCCGCGGCGGTGCCCGACGTACGCGGTGGCCTCGGCCAGCGCGAGGGAGTCGGCGCCGCCGGAGACCGCGACGCACAGCTCCGGCGGTGCGTCGACGGACTCCAGGAAGGCGCGGACGGCCCGGCGGACGGCCGCGACCGCCTGCCCGGTCATCCGTGCAGGCGCCGGACCCACGCCGCCGGATCGGAGATCTCGGCGCGCGACGGCAGGGTGTTCGGCGACCGCCAGACGGCGTTGAAGCCGTCCATGCCGACGGCGTCCACGACATGCTTCGTGAACTTCGCGCCTTCTTCGTACTGACGGATCTTCGCGTCGACGCCGAGCAGCGCGCGCAGCAGCCGGTCGAAGACGCCGCCGCCCTTGCGCCGGGCGGTGAACCGCGCGCGGATCTTGTCGACGCTCGGCACGACCTGCGGCCCGACAGCGTCCATCACGTAGTCGGCGTGCCCTTCCAGGAGCGTCGAAAGCGCCAGCAGCCGGTCGAACACCGCGCGTTCCTTCGGCGACTGGAGCAGCTCGGCGAGGTTCAGCTTCGGCCCCTGCTTGATCGCTTCGGGCAGTCTGCCGACCAGGTCGGCCAGGCTGTCGGTGCCTCCGCCCGCGAGGCCGGAGACCAGCCGCTCGACCTCGTCGGCGAAGTAGTCGCGCAGCCACCGGACCGCGGTGAACTGCAGCCGGTGGGTGCACTCGTGCAGGCAGACCCAGAGCCGGAAGTCGTGGCCGGGCACGTCCATCGCCTGCTCGGCGGCGACGACGTTCGGCGCGACCAGCAGCAGGCGGCCTTCCTTGTCGGGGCCGCCGAACGGGTCGTACTGGCCCAGCACGCGGCTGGCGAGGAACGCGAGCACCAGCCCGGTCTGCACCCCGGCGCCGCCGGCCAGGATCGGCCCCAGCGGCCCGCCCTGCTGCGGCAGCGCCCGCCCGGTCAGCGCGTCCAGGCCGGCCGCGGCGGAGCGCACCCAGCCGGGCCGGTCGACGACTTCACCGGGCAGCAGCGGCAGGTCGAGGCCCAGGTTCGTCAGCTGCCGCACGTGCCCCTCGGCCTCGACGGTCAGCTCGCGCAGGTCGGTGACGGCCGCTTCGGCCGCTTCGCGCGGGACTTGCGGACCACCGCGCACCAGCAACGCGCCGGTCTGCGCGGCGATCGCCCAGTCGACCATGGAGCGGGTCTGCGTTTCCTGACTCACCCTTCCGACGCTACCCGGCCCCGGCGGGTTTCCGGCCACGATCTTCGTACGGTTCGGCGTCCTCCGGCTACGTACAGCCGCACTTGCGCAGGCTGGTCGCGAGGGCGTCGACGCCGTCGCGGGCGGGTTCCTGGTCGGCGCCGTTGGACATGAACGCGAACACCAGCACCCGGCCGTCCTGGTCGAGGACCAGCCCGGCGAGGGTGGTCACCGCGGTGAGCGCGCCCGTCTTGGCACGCACCCAGCCGCGGCCGGCCTGCGACGCCGGCGTGTCGAACCGCTTGTCGGCGAGCGTGCCGGAGCCGCCGGCCACCGGGAGGCCCGCCAGCAGCGGGCGCAGCTTCGCCGTGCCCGGGTTCTTGCCCTCCGGCGCCGCCGCGGCCGCCAGGATCTGGACCAGTGCGCGCGCCGAAATCTTGTTCTCCTTCGAGATGCCGCTGCCGTCGGACAGCTTCACGCCGGAGACGTCGAAGCTGTGGTCCTTCAGCACCTTGAGGGTCGCCGCGGCGCCGCCGGCGAAGCTCGCCTCCTGCCCGTTGGCCAGCGCGACCTGCCGCGCCAGCGCCTCGGCGAGGACGTCGTCGGACAGCTCCATCATGTCGGCGACGAGTTCGGTCAGCGGGGCCGACTTGACCTCGGCGAGCACCTTGGCGTCCTTCGGCGCGGTCGCCTGACCGCCGGCCGAGGCGCTGAGCTTCGACGCGATCGTCCCCGCGAGCGCGGTGCCCGCGTTGGCGATGCGCTGGGAGCCGTTGTTCTTCGCGTCCGTGCGGCCGGCGTCGGCCATCACCGACGAGATCTGCGTGGCGAACGTGGACGGCGCGTCGCCCGGGTCCCAGCCCGGCGCGGTCGTCGCGCCCTTGAACAGGCTCAGGTCGACCTGCACCTTCTTGACGCCCGGGTGGGCCTTCTTCACCTGCGCGACGAGGTCGTCGACGTGCGCGGCGCCCGGGTACAGCGGCGAATCGGTGCCGATCGGCAGCGCGGTGAGGGTGGGGTCGCCGCCGCCGACGAGGATCACCGTGCCCGGGTCGGCACCCTGGACGATCTTCGTCGAAAACCGCGTGTTCGGGTCCATCGAGAGCAGCGCGGCCGCGCCCGTGAGCACCTTCGTCGTCGATGCGGGCGTCACCGCCGACGACGCGTTGCGGTCCCAGAGCACGGTCCCGGTCGCCGGGTCGATCACACTGCCGGTGAGCTGCGCAAGCGCGCTGTTCCCGGCTGCCGACGCGAGCGCGGCCTTGACGCCGTTCGCGGTCGGCGCCGACCCGGCGGTCGCCGGACCCTGCAGCTGGCGCGTCGCCGCGACCGGCTCGGGCATGTCCCCCTTGGGCGCGTTCGGCGCCCACGGCAGGCCCAGCCGGTTCGAGACCTTCGGCGTCGACGCGGCGTAGCCGGCTCCGGCCAGGAGCAGCAGGACGACCACGACGAGCGCGATCACCTTGCCCTTGCGCCGTTTCTTCGGCGGCTCGGCGGACGACGCCTGGGCCGCGGGCGGGGACGGCGGCTCGGCGGGCGGCTCGGGCCGGGGCTGATCGCCGCGGGGCGGCTCGGTCCGGGGCTGGGGTTGCTGCTGGAAGGCGCCGGGGAACTGCGTGGGCCGCTCGATCCCGACGGTCGCCTCGGCGTCGAACCGCTGCCCGTCCGGCTCGATCCGCTGCGGCCGGGCCAGCGACCCGGCGGACGCCGACGGCACCACGCCGCGCGGCGGCTCCGGCGGCAGCACGGGACGGCGGTCGCCCGGTTCGGCGGTGCGGTCGTCCCGCACTTCGAGGCGCTGGGCCCAGGGCGCGTCGGGGAGTTGCTCCGTTCGCTGCCGCGCGTCGGCGCTCTGGCTCTCTCCGCGGCTCAGCTGCTCTTCGCGGCGCTGTTGCTCGTCACGCCACAACTGCAGCTCTTCACGCCACGGCTGCTGCGGCTCCTCGCGGCGCTCCTGCTGCTCGTCGGGCCGGACGTCGCGCTCGACCGGCACCAGCGGCGCCTTCTTGACCTCGATGTACTGGGTGCTCTCCCCGGCCGACGACGGCGCGGCCGGCTTCTGCTCGGGCTGCTCGACCTGGATGTACTGGGTGCCTTCTTCAGCGGGCTGCGCCTCAGCAGGCTCCTTCGCCGGGGCGACCGGCTTCTGCTCGGGCTGCTCCACCTGGATGTACTGGGTGCCCTCTTCGGCGAGCTCCGCCGGAGGCTCCTTCGCCACGGACGGCTCCTCCGCCACCGGGGACTCCTCCGCCACCGGGGACTCCTCCGCCGCCGGGGGCTCCTCCGCTACCGGCGACTGCTTCGGCTGGCGGCTGCCGAGCCGGTCGGCCAGGTCCTGCTTGGCCGGGGTCGGCGGCGGCGCGGGCTCCTCCTCCACCGGGGCGTTGAGCCCCGGGATCGGCTCGGGCGGGACGTTCGGCGCGAACCACGAGCCCTTCGGGGCCTCACTGCCTGTGACCTTGGGCACGCCCGGTTCGTTCCCGGTGCTCTTCGGCGAGTCGGGCAGGGACATCGGAGTGGTCTTCCGCGCGCCGGACGACGAGCGGTCTTCGTCCGACGAAGGCCACATCGGCTGGTCGTTTTCCGGCACCCACCACTCCTTCTCACCCGCCCCGGGAGGGGCCAAGCTCACATGCCGCGTGGCCGACATCGATGCGACCCCGACGCAGGGCGTAGTCCACACTAGGAGACGTCAAGACGGTCATGAAGGTTGCCGCCCGCGACGCGTGGCATGCCCGCAACCCAAAGAAGCAGTGAGGACAGGCGTGGAGTTCGACGTCACGATCGAGATCCCCAAAGGGGAGCGCAACAAGTACGAGGTCGACCACAAGACCGGCCGCATCAAGCTGGACCGGACCCTGTTCACGGCCACGCAGTACCCGGCCGACTACGGCTTCATCGACGACACCCTCGGCCAGGACGGCGACCCGCTCGACGTGATGGTGCTCGTCCAAGAGCCCACCTTCCCGGGCTGCCTGATCCGCTGCCGCGCGATCGGCATGTTCCGGATGACCGACGAGAAGGGCCCGGACGACAAGGTCATCGCCGTCCCGTCGAACGACCCGCGCCTCGAGCACCTGCGCGACATCCACCACATGAACGAGTTCCACCGGCTGGAGATCCAGCACTTCTTCGAGGTCTACAAGGACCTCGAGCCGGGCAAGAGCGTCGAAGGCTCGAGCTGGGTCGGCCGCACCGAGGCCGAGGCCGAGATCGCCCGCTCGTACGAGCGCGAGACCGACCGCCTGGCCAAGGACGCGGCCAACGGCGGCGCGGCCCACTAGCCCGCACGCGAAAGGCCCCTCGGGAAGCTTCCCGAGGGGCCTTTTTCACGCGGTCAGTGCGCCAGGGCGAGGGCCGGCGCGGCGTCCGCTTCGGCGTCCGCGCGCTGCTCCATCGCCGACTTGTCCGACAGCGGCTTCTCCTTGAGGAACCACACCAGCGCGAAGCCGACGGTCAGCACGATCCCGCCGACCAGGAACACCGTGCTCATCGACTCGGCGAAGCCCTGCAGGATCGGCCGGGCCAGCGTCGGGTCGAGCGTCGACAGGAACGACGTGTCGTTGACGTCGAGGCCGCCCTGCATCTGCTTCGCGAACTCCGGGTGCTGCGCCAGCGCCGCCGTGTAGGCCGGCGTGGTCATCGCCGAGCGGATGGCGTTCGCGATCCGGTCGCCGACCGTGCCGAAGAGGATCGACAGGAACACCGCGGTGCCCGCCGTGCCACCGATCTGCCGGAAGAACGTCGCCGCCGAGGTGGCGACGCCGATGTCCTGCGGGCGGACGTCGTTGGTCGCGGCCAGCACCAGCGTCTGCATCGAGGCGCCGAGGCCCAGGCCGATCACGAAGGCGATCACCATGACGAAGGCCAGCGAGGTGTCGACGGTGATCGTCGACAGCGCGAACAGCGCCGCCGCCATCAGGCCGATCCCGGCCACCGCGAACATCTTGTACCGGCCGGTCCGGGAGATCACCGCGCCACTGCCCATGCTCGCGACCATGATGCCCAGCGTCAGCGGGAGCATCTGCAGGCCCGCTTGGGTCGGCGTCGCGCCCTTGACGATCTGCAGGTACAGCGGCAGCGACATCATCGCGCCGAACATCCCGGCGCCCTGCACGACCGTGACGATCGTCGACATCCGGAAGACCGGCCGGTTGAACAGGCGCAGCGGCAGCAGGGCGGCGTCGCCCATCCGGCGTTCGATCCAGACGAAGGCGGTCACGCCCAGCGCGCCGACGACGTACATCGCGATTGAAGCGGCGGAACCCCAGCCCCACTCGCGGCCCTGCTCGGCGACGATCAGCAGCGGCACCAGGCCGGTGGCCAGCGCCACGGCACCCCAGTAGTCGACCTTCTGGTCCACGCGGCTGTGCGGGAGGTTCAGCACCTTCGTGACGACGACCAGCGCGGCCAGCGCGATCGGGACGTTGACGAGGAAGACCCAGCGCCAGCCGGTGATGCCGGCGAAGGTGTCGATGCCGGCGAAGAACCCGCCGACGACCGGGCCCGCGACGCTCGAGATGCCGAACACCGCCATGAAGTAGCCCTGGTACTTGCTGCGCTCGCGCGGCGCGGTGATGTCGGTGATGATCGCCAGCGCGAGGGACATCAGGCCACCGGCGCCGAGGCCCTGGAAGGCGCGGAACGCGGCGAGCTCGTACATCGACGTCGCCATGCCGCTGGCCAGCGAGCCGACCAGGAACAGCGAGATCGCCGTCAGGTACATGGGCTTGCGGCCGTAGAGGTCGGACAGCTTGCCGTACAGCGGCGTCGACAGGGTCGCGGTGATCAGGTACGCCGTGGTGGCCCAGGCCTGCAGGGACAGGCCGTGGAGCTCGTCGGCGATGGTGCGCATCGACGACGACACGATGGTCTGGTCGAGCGCGGCGAGGAACATGCCGAGCATCAGCCCGGACAGCACGGTCAGGATCTGGCGGTGAGTCAGTTTGCCGTTCGTAGCGGCTGCTCCTTCCGCCGTGGTGGTGTCGCTCATGGTGGTCTCCCTCGGAAGCCTTCGTGGCAGTTGCTTGTACCGCTCAACTACTTGTCTGAGCCAAGTATTCCTCGGGAAGCTTGTATGGTGCAATCAAATTTTCTGTGAGCCCGGTCTCCCTCCCCGCTTGACGGCCCGCGCGACCACGGTGACCTCGGCGGATGGCACGTCGAGGCTGGTCACGAAGGCGTAGAGGTCGCTCGTGTCCCGGCACCACACGGCGGCCATCAGGTTCGTGACGCCGGTGGTGGCGAGGGTCCCGTGCACCGCCGGGTGCTTCGCCAGCACCTGCCCGGCCTCGTCGAGCCGGCCGGGCGGGACGGTCATCCAGACGTTGGCGTCGACCGCCAGGCCGAGCGCGCGGACGTCGATGTTCGCGTACGTGCGAATACGACCGGCCGCGGTCAGCCGGTCGAGGCGGCGGCGAACGGTGGATTCCGGCGCCTCCGCGGCCAGCTCGCCCGGCCCGAGCCGCGCGTCGACCGCCAGCCGCGCCAGGAGCCGACGGTCGAGCTCGTCCAGGGTGAGGTCTTCACCGGGTGGCGCCGGGGTGAGCGCGGCGACCTCCTCGGCGGTGAGCAAGCCGGTGCGCCACTGCGTCGCATCGGAGAAGACGTGCAGGATCGAGTGCGCGCGCAGTTCGGTGACCGCGGACGTCGACGGCAGCGCGTCGTGCACCAACCGGCCGTCGAGCCCGCCGAGCGCGACGGCGCTGATCTCCTCACCGCCGGCGAGGATGTCGACGAACAGGACGTCGTCGCGCTTGGCCAGGCCTTCGGCGATCACCGGCGTCCGGCCGCGAAGGACTTTGACCCGCAACAGCATCGCGCCACGCAGGCCGTGTGCCGGATTCGGGACGTTGACGACGGCCAGCCGGCCGTCGGCGGTGAGCCGCGCGATGACGCGGGTGACGGTCCGCGGCGAGAGATCGAGGACTTCGGCGATCCGCCCCGGCCCCGCGCGGCCGTCGAGCTGGAGCGCCGAGACGACCCGCTGTTCGTTTTCGGTCAGCAGCTGCATTGCGTAGTCCACTTCCGCTCACCCCGTCGGGCTGGAGTACCCGCGTCAGCCGGCCCAGCCTAATCCTGGGCACATGCTGAACTCTGTGATCGACATCGTGGAAACCCTGGCCGGCGGCGTCCGCGCGCCTGCCCGGCCGCCCGCTTCGTTCGAGGAGCTCGCCGCGGCCTTCTCGGCGATCGACGACCCACTGGCCGCCGGTTTCCGCGCCGCGCTCACCGAGCTGCGGCCCGGAGCGGCGTGGGCGGACGAGTTCGACGACCTGCCCGGCGGCGAGGTCTGGGTGGTGGACGCGCTGGACGGCGCCGTCCAGCTGCTCCAAGGCCTCCCGCAGTACTGCCTCACCGTGACGCTGGTGCGCGACGGCGAACCGGAACTGGCCGTGCTGCATTCGCCGTGGCTCGGGGAGACTTACGCGGCGCTGCGCGGCGAAGGCGCCCGGCGGAACGGCGAGCGGATCGAGCCGTCACGGAAGAAGTCCCTGGACGCGGCCGTCGCGGCCACCAGCCAGCCGCCGTTCGTCGGGAAGCAGCCGGGCGTCGCGGAAGCGGCCGGGCGGTCGCTGACCGCGGTGCTCGGCGAAGTCGCGGCGGTGCGAAACCTCGGGCCGACGTCGTGGCAGGTCGCCGACGTCGCCGCCGGGCGCCTGGACCTGTTCTGGCAGTACGGCCGCGACGCGACCAACCTGGCCGGAGCCGCGCTGATCGCGCGTGAGGCCGGCGCGGTCGTCACCACCGCCGGCGGCGCCCCGTGGACGCCGTCGGCCGGCAGCTTCGTCGCGACCGCGCCGGCCCTGCACGCACTGGTGCTCGACGCGCTGGGTCAGGCGGAGTAGCCGGGGATCGGGAACGGCTCGAGGAACTCGCGGATCTCCGCGGCGATCGTGTCCAGCACGGCTTCGTCGTCGGCGGCCGCCGCGGTGATCGTGCGGTCGATCCACGCCGCCACCTCGACCTGGTGCTCCGGCCGGAGGCCGCGGGTGGTGATCGCGGACGTGCCGAGCCGGATGCCGGACGGGTCGAACGGCTTGCGCGGGTCGAACGGCACCGTGTTGTAGTTCAGCTCGATGCCCGCGCGGTCGAGGGCCTGCGCGGCCGGCTTGCCCGCGACGCCCTTGTTCGTCAGGTCGATCAGCAGCAGGTGGTTGTCGGTGCCGCCGGACACGAGGTCGTAGCCGCAGGCCAGCAGCGCGTCGGCCAGCGCGCGGGCGTTCGCGACGATCCGGTGCGCGTACTCGCTGAACGACGGCTGCTGCGCCTCGTGCAGCGCGACCGCGATCGCGGCGGTCGTGTGGTTGTGCGGCCCGCCCTGCAGGCCGGGGAACACCGCCTTGTCGACGGCCTTCGCGTGCTCGGCGTCCGAAAGGATCATCGCGCCACGCGGGCCGCGCAGGGTCTTGTGCGTCGTCGTCGTGATCACCTGCGCGTGCCCGACCGGCGACGGGTGCGCGCCGCCCGCGACCAGCCCGGCGATGTGCGCGATGTCGGCGACGAGCACCGCGTCCACCTCGGCGGCGATCTCGGCGAACGCCGGGAAATCGATCGTCCGCGGGATCGCCGTGCCGCCGGCGAAGATCAGCTTCGGCCGGTGCTGGCGAGCGAGGTCGCGCACCTGGTCGAGGTCGACGCGGCCGGTCTCCTTGGCGACGCCGTAGCGCACCGGCGTGAACCACTTGCCGGTCGCGGACACGCCCCACCCGTGCGTGAGGTGGCCACCGTCCGGCAGCGCCATGCCGAGCACGTTGTCACCCGGCTGCGCGAAGGCGAGGTAGGCGGCCAGGTTCGCCGGCGACCCGGAGTACGGCTGGACGTTCGCGTGGTCGGCGCCGAACACGGCCTTCGCCCGGTCGATGGCGAGCTGCTCGACCTGGTCGATGAACTGCTGGCCTTCGTAGTACCGCTTGCCCGCGTAGCCCTCGGAGTACTTGTTGGTGAGGACAGTGCCGGTCGCTTCGAGCACGGCCTGCGAGACGTAGTTTTCCGAAGCGATCAGGCGGATCTTGTCGTGCTGTCGCTGGGCTTCGCCCTCGACGAGCCCGGCGATGGCGGGATCGGCGGCGGCGAGTGCGTTCAGTTTCGGCTGGTGTGTCATGGCGTACTCCGGCTCTGGAGTGGCCTTCACCCAGGCGCGCGGTGCCGGCCTCGTCGTCGCTTCCCGGTGGTGCTCCACCTCGATGGCGCCAGTCGCTGCTGCGGGGTGAAGCCTAGTCCACGAAGCTCGGACGTCGATGGACTCAACCCACGACGGCTACTCCCATCGAGCGAGCCGTGCCCGCGATCGTGCGCATCGCCGCCTCGACGTCGGAGGTGTTCAGGTCCGGCAGCTTGCGCTCGGCGATCCCGCGCAGCTGATCCTTGGTCAGCTTCCCGGCGACCTCGTGCCCGGGTCGCGCAGAACCCTTGTCCCCCAACGCTTTCTTGATGAGGAACGACGTCGGCGGCGTCTTGAGCCGGAGCGCGAACGAGCGGTCTTCGAACACCGAGACGACCACCGGGACGATGTCGCCGCGCTGGGCCGCCGTCGCCGCGTCGTAGGCCTTCTTGATCTCGACGAGGTTGACCCCGGTCTGTCCCAGCATCTTGCCGAGGTCGACGACCGGGGCGTTGCCCGCGGCGAGTTCCAGGGTGACCTGGTGAGTGAGTTTCTTCGGAGCCATGCCCCGAAGCTAGGGTCTCCAGCTACTGGAGGGTCAAACCGGTTTTGTTCCCGCGCGGTGTCGGCGCGCCAGCTCCTGGTAGATCGCCGCGTTGTGCTCGACCCACATCCGCGCCGAGTCGGTCAGCGGGACGAACTTCTTCGCCGGGCTGCCCATCGCGATCACCTCCGGCGGCACCTCCGTCGCCGGCGTGACCGTCGCCCCGGCCGCGACCAGCGCCCGCGCGCCGATCTTCGCCTTGTCGAGCACCGTCGAGCCGTTGCCGATCAGCGCCTGTTCCTCGATCGTGCAGTCGTGCACCAGGCACTGGTGGCCCACGGTGACGTTCTTGCCCACCTCGCAGACGCCGTCGTTGACGTGGATCACCGAGTTGTCCTGGATGTTGGCGCCCTCGCGGATGACGATCCGGCCGAAGTCGGCCCGGATCACCGCGCCGAACCAGATCGAGGCGTCCTTCTCGACGACGACGTCGCCGATGAGGGTGGCGGTGGGCGCGATCCACGCGTCCGGGTGGACCTGCGGGCTGAGCCCTTCGAACGAGAACAGAGGCATGCCCCGCACCCTAAACCGCGCAGGCCCCCTCCCCCGGTCCAACGGGGAAGGGGGCCGTTCGCGAGCCGCGCCGGTTGCTGGGGGTCAACCGGTGATCGCGGCGTTGATCAGGATGTCGACGGCCTGGTCGTTGCGCGTCGTCTGCGGCACGATCTGGGTGTCGCGCGGGTAGAAGCCCGGGCTGCTGCCCTTCGGGTACATCTCAAAGGTGAAGCTCCAGATCTTGTGCTGCGCCCACATCCAGTCGTTGACGCTGCCGTCGGTGATGTAGAGGTCGCTGGACTGCTCCGGCGTGTAGCCGTTGGTCGCGGCCATCTGCCTGCCGAGCGTCTGGAACTTCTGCGCCTCGGCCGCGGTCAGGCCCGGCGCGGTGTCGGCGTAGGTGTAGCCGAACGGCCAGAGCACCAGCTCGGAGTAGGTGTGGAAGTCGATGTGCGTCTTGATCTGCTGGACGCCGCCGACGACCCGCGAGTTCACCCAGTTCGAGACGGCGCGGGTCTCGGGTGCCGAGAACGCCGCCGTGCCGCGGTAGGTCTCGCTGGACGTCGAGCCCGACGAGCCGCCGCAGCAGCCCCACTTGTAGCCCCAGTTGCGGTTGGTGTCGGTGCCGGGGCCCTGGCGGTTCTTGCGCCAGCTGTGGAACGTGCCACCGGAGATGTCGTACTCGGAGCCGTCCGGGTTGACGCTCGGGATCACCCAGATCTCGGTGCTGTCGACGAGCCGCTTGATCGCGGGATCCGTCGCGTATCCGCTGGTCAGCCGCTGCACGATGTGCAGGCACATCTCGGTGGTGAGGTGCTCGCGCGCGTGCTGGTTGCAGGTGAAGAGGACCTCGGGCTCGTTCTCGTCAGTGGCGGCGTTGTCGCTGATCTTGATCAACGACAGGGCACGGCCTTCGTACGACGTGCCGGCGCTGCCGAGCTTGGCGAGCGACGGGTAGTTCGCGACGGTCTTCTGCAGCTCGGTCTGCGTCTCCGCGTAGGTGTGGTAGCCGGTGTAGCCGGCGGGGAAGTCCTCGACGGCCGCGGTGCCCTGCGGCCGGCTCACCGCACCGAGCGCCTTGACGCCGAAGCCGAGCGCGCGCAGCTGGGCCGCTTCGGCCGGGTTGGCGATCACGGTCGTCGTCGCGCCTTCGGCGTCGAGGATGTCCGCGCCGGTCCTCGCCACCTCGGTGCGCTGCTGGGCGGTACCCGTGCCGGTCACCTCGTACACCTGCGGTCCGCCGGGCTGGGCGGCCCCGGCCTGGCCGCCGGCGGTGAGCACCAAGAGGACGGCCGCGGCCGCTGCCATGCACGTTCGTGTGCGCATCACGTCTCCTGCTCTCGGGGGTCCTTCGACCTTGGCCGGAGCCGGACGGACCGCACAAGCCGTAGCAGTACGGATCTATTGGGCGTTTCTAGCCGTAGTCGGCGAAACAGAGCGCCTCGATGTCGGCACGCAGCGTGGCGAACGGCCGCGGGCGCACCCGCTGCTGAACGACCGTGCCCAGCAGGTAGGACAGCAGTGCGCGAGCCCGCGCCCGAGGGTCGTCGACGTCGAGCGGGGCGAGCAGCTCAGCGAGCAGTTCGGTGAGCGACGTGAGCATGACGTCGATGGCCTGCGGGTGCTGCGCCCGTCCGGCGGCGATCCAGTACTCGAACCAGAGGAAGGCGGCGTTCGGGTTCGCGGCGAAGACGCTCAGGTACTCCTCGAGGACGGCGAAGAGCCGCTCGCGGGGTTCGTCGTGCTCCGCGGCGACCTCGCGCAGACCCTCGGCGAAGGCGGTGATGTGCGCGGCCATCGCCCGGTCGATGAGGACGTCGATGTCGGCGAAGTAGTAGTGGATCGCGCTCTTGGTGAGCGGGCCGGCGTCGGCGATGGCCCGGACGGTGCAGCCGGCGAGCCCGTCGCGGGCGAGGACGACGCGGGCGGCTTCGACGATCTGTTCCTGCTTGGCCAGCTGGTTGGGTGAGAGCCGCTCGCTGCGACCGGGGACTGCGCTCACGGTGATTCTCGTTACCTTCTTCCTGGACGGCAGCCCCGAATCCTAGGGCAGACGTCCGATGGGTGACCTTCGGGTGAAAAACCGGATTGGCCACCCCGGTCCGGGCAGCGGACAATGCCCGGCATGGTGATCTCAGGGGACAAGGGGCTCAGCCCGGCTGCGCGCAGCCAGTTGGAGAAGGAAATCGCGAACTTGCGCGCGCAGCGGGAAGCTCTGGCGCCGCAGCCCGGTGAACAGGAACGCACCGGCGACGCGGCGGACCAGGCGGACGTGATCGACCGGGCGGAAGCGGCCGCCCGGCTGGACCGCCAGATCGCCGACCTGGCCGCGAAGATGGAACACGGTGGTTACGGCAACGCGCAGCTCCCGGACGGCACGGTCGTCTCCCTGCGCTTCGCCGACGGAGACGAAGAGACGTTCCAGGTGGTGACGGTCCCCGGCGAGGACGCGGACGCGATCACCTCGGACAGCCCGCTGGGCCTGGCCCTGGTCGGCGCCAAGGCGGGCGACGAGATCACCTACCGAACCCCCCGAGGCGACGCGAAGGCCACGGTGGTGAAGCTGACCCCGCCCCAGTAGCCCCCAGCCGTCCGAAGGGCCCCCGGCGTGTCGTCACCGGGGGCCCTTTGCCGACCCCGTACGGGTGGTTCTGAACGCCGGATTCGCGGGCCGCGGATGTGATAGACAGGCGGGGTGCCGAGATCCACTGCGTTCCTGGAGATCCTGTGAACGACGACGTGTCGCGGAACCTCGTCGTCTTCCGCCTGAAGGGATTCGACGAACCGGTACTGGCCAGCGCACCGACACAGGCCGATGACGCCGTCGAACAGGCGTGGGCGAGCGTCCGGCAGCAGCACAAGGTGCGCGGGTCCGCGGTTTTGGCCGTTTACAGCGAATGGCAGCCATCCGAGGCCGACCGGAAGTTCATGGCCAAGCACTTCCGCAAGGCGGAGTGCACATACAGTTTCGCCCGCCCCGCCCCCGGCGAGTGGGAGCGCGCGTTCGCCGAAGCCCGCGCCGTGATGGCCGAAACCCACGAAGCCCGGCAGTCCTCCGAGGAAGTGCTCCCGGTGTTGTGGTGCACGTCCTCACCGAGCGCCGCCCTGCTCGACGCACTCCCGCACCAGCCCCTGGTACCGGGCCGGCTGTTGGTAGCGCTCGCGGTGGTGTCGCGGACCCCGCAGGGCAAGATCGGAATGCAGCACATCACCCGGCACCAGCACGAGCAGATGGGCGCGCCCCCGCTCGAGGACCTGTTCGACGTCGGGTACCAGAGCCTGACGCGGGGGCTGAAGTTCGAAGTCCGCGGTTCGGGTCCGGATGTCCTCGTGTCGGTAGTCAGGGAGAACCTGATGGCGGCGTCGGTGCTGGCCCTGCCGGACCTGTACGCCCAGCTGTCCCAGCACCTCGGCACGGGCGACCTGCTGGTCGGCTTGCCCTGCCCGGACGAGATGTACGTCGCCAGGGCGGAATCCGAGCTGGCGGACACCATCCGGGAGCAGGTGCTCGGTTCGCCGTACGAGACCACGGAGCTGGTCCCGTCGGTGCTGCGCCTCGGCCCCCGCGGTTTGGAACTACTCGCCGAACGCGGCTGAGCCGTCTGACGTCGAGTCGGGCGCAACCGCAGCGAGATGCCCAACCCAGCCACGACGGGGGCCGGGGGCAGAGCCCCGGGCGGGGTGTGGGGCGGAGCCCCACAGGACACGCGAGACAAGAAAAGGCCCGCGCCCTCCGCGGGCACGGGCCTTCAAATCTTGTCGAGCCGCCTAGGGGAATCGAGCTCCTGCCCTATTTCATTACGAGCGGAATTCGTCACTTTTTGACCTTGGTCGCAGGGCTCTGACCTGCACGTCCACGGTCCCCGAACGTCCGTGTACGTCCGGGGTTAGTCACCGTGATTGTCGCCCAGTTAGACACCCACCCCAGATCAAAGAGGCTGAAACAGCGGTAAGTGGAGTGTCACTCCACTTACCGCTGTTTCAGCCTCTTTCGCTGCTCAGCGACTAGAGACATAGTAGTAGAGTAGGAAAAGAGCTGTCACCATTGGCGTCACCCATCTGTCCCACCTAAACCCGCAGGTCAAAGGGGGTTAAGTGACAGGTGCGACAGTCTCGACATCCCGCAGGCGTCACTCACCTAAAAGACGAGGCGCAAGCACTGTTCCGCCGCCGCGCAGCAACCAGCCCCTCAGGGCGACAGGTCCAACCTCGCAGGCCCGACAACGTCGGGGCCGCCGTATTCGGCCGCCTGAGGCGATCTGAGAAGGCCAAATTCGGCTCGTTCCCAGCGCGCACGTGAGCCTAGCGGGCTTGGTTGACTCCCTCGCCAAGTAGCTCAAGGCGAACGACAAGAGCCGTCTGCGGCAGAACAGGGCGGCCCCAACGTCCGCTAGAATGGCTCAGCATGAAGGTATTTCTAAGCTGGTCCAGTGAATATAGTCGCCAAATTGCCGCCTCAGTTAGAGAATGGCTACCTTTTCTGATCAACGAGGTTGAGCCATTTATGTCTTCTGGGATCGAAGCTGGCGCTCGCTGGCAGGAAGAAATATCATCACAGCTCGAATCAACAGATTTCGGGATAGTGTTTGTAACAGCTGAAAACCAAGGGAAGCCTTGGCTAAATTTTGAAGCCGGAGCATTGGCTAAGTCTGTTTCAGCGAGTCATGTCGTACCCCTTGCGATTGACCTTGGGCTGGCAGATATCCAAAATCCGTTAGGTCAGTTCCAGGCGCAGAGGCTGGACGAGGCTGGAATGAAAAAGGTCATCCGTGCATTGAATTCTGTCGCACAAAGGCCAATGGATGCAGGCATGATCGATAAGCTTCTGGCTACATGGTGGCCCGAACTTCATCAGAAGATAGAAGCTATTAAGGCTGGACCACTCGCCCAAGCAGCACTAGTTCAACCAGAGCGGCCCGAGCGTGAAATTTTGGAAGAGGTCCTGTCAACGGTTCGCGGATTGGCTCGTTCGCAGCGTGCAAACTCGAGTCAGATGCAGACAGTTTCAGTGGTGACAGAGGAGAGTCTTCGGGGTGGTGGCCGTATATACGAGCCCTTCTCGCGACTACCAGCGAGCCAGAGACAATTCTATCAATATGTCAAATCGAAGTTACCCGCAGCCTATGACGGTGAATTCGCGACACGACTGTCTCCAGACGGGGGAGTCATCTACTTCAAGAATTCTCCGAGTGGCGAAATTTTAGAAGCGCTTGATAATATTACAAAAGGCGCTAAAGTCCCCGTGCGAATCGAGGTGGGACCGAGCTTTTTTCCGGACAGGTATCTCGATGGCGGAAACAACTCTTAAGAATTAGCCAACTAGACAGCCTTTGCGCCATTGGTTGCCGAAATTGCTTGCACGAGTGGCGACGGGTACGCGGTCACCGTCCTCGGCTATTGGCACGCAAGGCGCGCGCAGGGGTCCCGCGAGATGGCGTTGGGTGGCCGCTCGCCCCGAGGAACGAGGCAATCTGCTGCGCGGGAGCCTCGCAGCACAGCCGGTTGGTCCCGGGCACTGTACGGGCGGAGTGTGGGCTGACCACAACTCCCCGCTGCGCCCACAGTGGGTGATCACCTGGACACCGGCCGCCGGTTGCAGCGCCGGCGGCGGCAGATGCTCGCCGCCGACGGATGGGCCGTACCGCTGCTGACCCTCGAAACCGCCTGCCCCACCATGACCAGCGGCGGAGACGCCGTGCTGGTCGAGTGGCCGGAGGAGAACCCGCACGCCCGGCTGGTCATCATCGACACCTACGAGAAGATGCGCGGCTCCGACGCCTCGGGCATGTCCGCCTACGCCGGCGACTTCGCCGCGGCCGGCCGGTTCAAGCAGCTCGCCAACCACTACAGCGTCCCCTTCCTGCTCATCCACCACGTCCGCAAACAAGGCGCGGAGGACTGGCAAAACCTCGTGTCCGGCACCAATGGGCTCACCGGTGCCGCGGACGCCACGCTCGTACTCGAGCGCGGACGTGGGCAGGCGGACGGGACGCAGCACGTGATCGGACGCGACGTCGAAGAGGCCGACTACGCCATGACCTTCGATGCCACCGCCGGCAGGTGGACGAAGCTCGACGGGCCGGCCGCCGACCACCTGGTCGGCGACACCCGCGCGCAGATCCTCCGCCTGCTGCGCGACCACGGGCCGCTCGCGCCCAAAGCGATCGCCGAAGCGCTCGACCCCAACCCGGCAGCATCCGCCAGACCTGCAAGCGCATGGGCGACGCCGGCCAGCTCGCGCGCACGGTGGACGGCATCTACAGCGCGCCAGGCGCGAGTGACAGCAGCCCCACACCCACCCAGTCACACCTGTCATGGGTGTCACCCCAGGCCGCTGACCAGCACGAACCCGAGTGACACCCCGAGTGACACCCACCGAGAGGAGCACCCGTGTTCGTCACCTCCACCGACCCGCAGCACGACGCGAGGGGACACCCGATGGACATCGCCATCACGCCGGCCGCGGTTCCCGCGCGGCACTTGTACACGGTCCAGGAAGCCAAGCGCCTGCTTTCCATGAGCCGTTCGGTGATCTACGAGCAATTGCGCGCCAGTCGCCTCGGGTCCGTGAAGCAGGGCCGGGCACGGCTCATTCCAGCAAAAGCCATTCAGCAGTACGTGGATCTTCTCATCAGCGAAGCGGAGGTGACCGGCTATGGCAACGCGGCGTAGTCGTGGGGATGGCGGACTCTACTGGGACGAGTCGCGCCAACGCTGGACGGCAGAAGTCACCGTCGGGTTCCGGCCGGACGGCAAGCGCATCGTGCGGAAAGCGCGCGGCAAGACGAAGACGGAAGCCAAAGCCAAGCTCAAGGAACTGCTCGACGACATCGAGAAGGGTGCCGCAAACGCGTCGGCCGGGTACACGGTCGAGCACGCCCTTGACGACTGGTTGAAGCGCTACGCACAGTGCCAGCGAGACCCGAACACGGTCAAGGCAGTCCGCTCGCTGGTCAACAATCACATCGTGCCGCCGCTGGGCGCACGTCCGCTGGTGAAGCTGGAAGTCGACGACGTAGAAGACTGGCTCGCGGAAAAGGCGGAAGTGCTGGTGACGTCGACCGTGCGTAACCTCCGGTCGATCCTCCAGCGAGCGATCAACCGCGCGCAGGTTGGGAAGCGCGTCAAGCACAACGTGGTGTTGCTGTGCGATGAGCTGCCAGCCGGGAAGGGGACCGGGCGTCCGTCGAAGGCGCTCACGCTCGCCCAAGCCGAAGCGGTGCTCGCGGCGGCGGAGTCGTCGCCGATGCGGGCCTACATCGTGGTGTCGCTGCTGACCGGCGCGCGAACCGAGGAGATGCGCCCGCTCACCTGGGATCACGTCGACCTGGTGGGCAAGCCGGACGCGACGCCGGCGATCCCGCCGAACATCAAGGTGTGGCGCTCGGTCCGCGCCCGCGGGGAGACGAAGACCCGGAAGTCCCGGCGCACGCTGGCGCTGCCTGAGCGGGCCGTGAGGGCGCTGGAAGACCACCGGGTGGCCCAGAGGCGGTGAAGGCGGTCGCGGGCGACGACTGGCACGAACAGGGGCTCGTGTTCGCCACGAACGTCGGCATCGAGCGGGACGTCAACAACGTCCGCGGGACTTCCGTCGTGTGGTCAAGGCGGCCGGGCTCAACCCGACCCAGTGGACGCCCCGGGAGCTGCGCCACAGCTTCGTCTCGATCCTCTCGGACGGCGGGATGCCGATCGAGGAGATCTCGCGACTGGTCGGACACAGCAGCACGGCCGTGACGGAGCTGGTCTACCGGAAGCAGATCCGCCCGGTGGTCGAGTCGGGCGCGGTCGCGATGGACCAGATTTTCCCCCCGGCGGGTGCACGGGCTGAGCCTTCTCGGCCTATCGACTAGCCGTCTTAGTCATCCACTAGAAGGTCAGCCTCCACCCGAGCCGTCGGTTGGAGGCTGGGTTAATCGGAACGCCGTCCTAGCTCGCCCACGCGGGCTTGCCCGCCGTCGTCGCCAAAGCGCCAGAAGGCCCCGGTCTCCAATGGGAGCCGGGGCCTTCTGCTCGGTCAGGTCATCATCCGAGGAGCTTAACGCGTGAGCAGGAATTCGATCAGCGGCTTGAACTGGTCCCAGTGCAACACCGCGTAAAAGGCCAGCGCGACCAGCGCTGCGACGGTGAGGAGCACGATCATCGTCCGGCGAAACCGCTCGGGGCACCGCAGGATGTTGTCGGCCAGTTCGTACGACGTAGTGGGTGGGCGGAATGTGTCCGGGCACGTCGGGACACGTCGAGTACAGTCACACACGTGGCATCAACTCCGAAGGTTCGCTAGCCGGGTGGGTTGTCACATCGAGGGCGTTCGGGTGGTCAGAGACCCGAGCGCCCTCTTACATTTTCCGATGTCGTCTCTTGCCTTGCGGTTGGAACCAAGCCTAACGCTCCCTCGACAGTTGACTTCTCCGTAGTGACATCATGCAGGACTGGTTACTCCATTGCGGGTACGCGCAACATGAGCGCGCACCGCTGAGCTGGGAGAACTCCACTCAGCCAAGGTGGCAGCAGGCCAGACAGGAAGCACGGCATCGTTTTGACAATTGACATCGTTACATGGCAAGTGACACGCGCCCACCAACCCGGTAGCACAGTGCGTACATGACCGGGCACTCCCGAAGTACAAGTTCGAACACACGTCCTAACTTGTCAGATCCCACGGCCTAGCCCGGCGCCGCCCTCGGTGGACCAACGCTCCCTCGACGAGTGAACCTGCTGAAGTTTCTTCTCCTGCCGACCAGGCGTCTTAGTCACCCACTTAGTCACCCACCAGACGAGTCAGGCCCCATCCGAGGTGTCTCGGATGGGGCCTGACCTGCGGAGCCGCCTAGGGGAATCGAACCCCTGACCTATTCATTACGAGTGAATCGCTCTGGCCGACTGAGCTAAGGCGGCATGTCTCCGGCTCGCGCTGGCGACGGTAGCAAGTGTAGCGGAGACTCTGCGCGTCACTTTCCGGGGGGACCGTCGTTAGGGCCCTATGACGTCGGTCTCACTCCTCGGTCGACCTATCTGGAGGCTCTGGCACATGCGGCGAAGACTGCCCCGTTCGGTGGCCCTGCCGGCGGCCGCTGCGTTGCTCCTGTTCAGCTCCGCGCCCGCGCAGGCCGATCCCGTCTATCCGACGACGCCGATTCCGCAGCCGGCGAATCCGGGGCAGGCGCCCATTTCGGCGCCGATCGGGCCGCAGCCGCTCGGGCAGGCCGTCGGGGATGCCGGGACCGCGCTCGGGATCATCCGGCTGCTGCCCAACGCCGTGCCGACGAGCACCATCCTGCCGGGGTTCGGGCAGACGCTGCCGAAGCAGTCCGCGCTCGAGGCGGGCATGGGCCTGTCGAGCGCGTCGGCGAACTCCGACGCCTACCTGAGCTATGAGAAGGCCATCGCGCAGGCGTCGCCGTTCGGGTTGTCGGTGGGCGGGAACGCGCCGCAGACGCCGGGCAGTGTCGTGCAGACCGCGTTGCCGGACAACCCGCAGCCCATCAGCGGGGGACTCAACGCGCCGTCGAACCCGCTGCTCAACGTCGGTCTGCTCAACGGGAGCGCGCACGCGCGGTGGAGCCCGACGCTCGGTCCGTGCGTCGACACCATCGCCGACGCCAGCACTTCGGTGGCGAGCCTGTCGCTGCTGAACGTCATCCCCTCGATGCCGAACCTGGGCCTCGACGCCCTCAAGCCGAAGCTCGACCCCGGCGCCCTGGCGAACGGGTTCGACCTCACCAAGGGCCTGCAGAGCCTCGGTGGCCTGCTGCAGGGCGGCGGCCAGACCGCGGCGAACGGGGCCGGGTCGCTGCTGAGCCTGCCGAACACGCTGTCGTCGCGGTCGCAGGTCAAGCTGGTCGACCTGCCCGGCTCGAAGAACAAGGCCGTCCAGGCGACGTCGACGCTGCAGGCCGCGGACATCGAGATCCTCAAGGGCACGCCGCTGGCGCTGAGCGTCAAGGTGGCCAGCCAGCCGACGCTCAAGGTGACCTCCACCGGCGACGCCAAGACGTCCAAAGTCGAGTACACCGCGCCGGTGCTGACCATCGAGGCCGGCGGCAAGGTCCTGTACACCCTGGATGCCGCGCACCCGACCAAGGACATTCCGATCGGGCTGCCCCTGAAGGGGCTGAGCAACCAGTTCGGGCAGCTCAGCGACATCCCGGTGGTCGGCGGGCTGGTCTCGACGCTCACCAAGGGCGTCCAGCAGGTCGGCGACACCGCCGGGACCGTCCTCGACCTCGGCGTGCTGCGGCTGAGCATCGCCGGGCTCGACCAGAAGTCCGCGAACATGACCACGCCGTTCAAGGGCTTCCAGCTCGGCGCTTCGGCGCGGATGTTCGACCTGCAGCTGCTGCCGACGACCAAGCTCAAGAGCCTGCTGCCGGACGACCAGGCGAAGAACCTGCCGTCGTCGCTGGCCCAGCTGTCGCTCGGCGAGCAGGTCGCGCGGGCCTACGCGCCGACCGGCGGCGTCATCTGCGGGACCACGTCGACGCCGCCCGCCGGCGGCGAGGCGCCGAAGGGGCCGGTGAAGAACCTCGCCTACACAGGTGGCGCCTACGACACCGTGCCGCTGTTCTGGACGGGCACCGCGATGCTGCTGCTCGGCGTGGTCATGGTGGCCGCGATGCCGGGCGGACGGCGTCGCCCGCTCGCCGTCGCCGTCGAGGAGAAGCCGTTCAAGCCGTCACCCCGTCCGCGCGAATGATCCGAGGGGTGTGAAGGAACCCGTCAGGTTCTCCTGGCGGGTTCCTTCGCGTTCAGCCCTGGCGAAGCGTCGTGACCATCGCCTCGATCGCGATGCGCGGCTTCACGTTCAGGTCGATCGCCTCGCGGCATTCCAGCACCGCTTCGAGCCGGCGAAGCGTCGACTCCGGCGTCCACGCGTGCGCTGCTTCGCGGATCTGGTCGGCGTGGTCCGGGTGGTTGAGCGACGCGCCGGAGCGGGTTCCCGTCACCAGGACGTCGCGGTAGAACCCGGCGAGGTCGACCAGCGCGAGGTCCAGCGTGTCGCGCTGGGTCCGGGTGGCGCGGGACTTCTGCTTCTTCTCCAGCTGCTTGACGGCGGCTTCGGCGGCCCGCTTCGCGCCGGCGACGCCCTTGCCGATGCCGTCGCCGCCCATCGCGGTGCGCAGCTCGTTGCGCTCGTCCTCGTCGCGGCCCTTGCTGGCCTCGCCCGCGTCGGCCTCGGCCGCGCTGATCAGCTGATCGGCGCACGTGAAGACGTCACTGGCCCGGCGGAGGCCGAGCGGGATCCGCAGCACGGTGGCCCGGCGCTGCCGCGCGGCCTCGTCGGTGGCGAGCCGGCGCGCCCGGCCGACGTGGCCGCCGCACACCGACGCGGCCCACTGCGCGCGTTCGGGGTCGACATGGTCACGACGCATGAGCACGTCGGCGATCGCCTCCGGCGGCGGCGTCCGCAGCGTCACCAGGCGGCAGCGCGAACGGATCGTCACCGAGACGTCCTCGGGGTGGTCGGACGGCGCACAAAGCAGGAACACCGTCCGGTCCGGCGGCTCCTCGACGGCCTTCAGCAGGGCGTTCGACGCGCCTTCGGTGAGCCGGTCGGCGTCCTCGATGATCACGACCTGCCAGTTGCCGGTGGTCGGGCGGCGTGCGGCGGCCTGCACCAGCGCCCGCATCTCCGCGACCGAGATCGACAGGCCTTCCGGCACGACGAGCCGGACGTCGGCGTGGGTACCCGTCATGGTCGTGTGACAGCCGGGACAGGCGTCGCAGCCGGTGCCGGTGCTGCACTGCAGGGCCGCGGCGAACGTCCGCGCGGCCACCGAACGGCCGGATCCGGGCGGCCCGGTGAGCAGCCAGGCGTGCGTCATCGCGCCGGGCGGTGCGGGCTCACCGGCGACGATCTTCGCGGCGGCCGACGCGGCCGCGCTCAGCGTTTCGACCGCGGGCTCCTGGCCGACCAGCTGGTTCCAGACACCGATGCGTTCGGTCGTCGTCACTTCGCCTCCACGCGAGGCGCTTCCGGGGTATCGATGGGCAGCGTTTCCAGCGGGAGCGTCACCGGCTTCTCCGTCGTCGGCGCCAGCGAGGCCTGCCGGCCGACGAACACGGCGCGCAGCGCGGTGCGGATGCGCTCGGCGACCTCGGCGTCGGTGCCGTCGGCGTCGATCACGACGTAGCGCTCCGGGTCGGCCTCGGCCATCTCGGTGAGCAGGTGCTGGACGCGCCACTGGTCGTTCAGCGTGGCCGACTTGTCGCGCGGCGCCCCGTTGGGAGCGGAGTCGAGCAGGACGGTCAGGTCGGGACGCAGCCGCCCGGTCGCCCAGTCGGCGAGGCCTTCGAGCTCGTCGCTGTCCAGCCCAGCGACCGCCGACAAGTGCGCCAGCGGGGAGTCGACGAACCGTTCCATCACGACCACCGAACCGGCGTCGAGCGCCGGCTGGACGTGCCGCTCCACGATGTCGGCCCGCACCGCCGCGGCCGCCAGCGCCTGGGCCCGCGCCCCGGTCAGCGAAGCACCGGAGACCAGCGCGGCGAGCCGCTTGTCGTCGAGCGCCGGATCGGAGGCGACCACGACCGGGCGGGTGCCGCCGCGCAGCCAGTCGGCGAGGTTGACGGCCTGGATCGCGGTGTTGATCGCCGTGGTGCCTTCGACGGCGATCAGGAAGCCGTTGACACGCCGAGGTGTGCGACGCAGCGCGTTGCGCAGGTCGGACAGAATCGGTTCGGTGCGCTTGTCGTCCATCTGCCGGTAGGCGAAGAGACCGGCGACCAGCGCGATGGCCGCGCCGCCGAGCATCACCGGGCGCGTGCCGTCGATCCTGAGCTCGTTGCCCCAGACGGAGACATTGCGCTGGTGCACCAGACCGACCAGCAGCGGCACGGTGACCGTGGTGCCGAACAGCACGAGCTTCATCATCAGCTGGTAGATCGCGTTGATCCGGCCGCGGATGGCGTCTTCGACGCGTGAGCCGATGATCGTGACGCCGGTGAGGAACGCCGTCCCGGCCCAGATGCCGACGAAGAACACACCGACCAGCGCGATCGTCAGGTGCGGCGACAACGCCACCACCAGCAGCGAGAGCGCAGCCGCGATGATCGAGATGCCGAACAGCCGGTCGTGCGCGAGCCGCCGGGCGAGCTTCGGCGCGGTGGCCATGCCGGTCGCGAGCCCGAGGAACACGGCCAGGACCAGCAGGTTGAACGCCGAGTCACCGGCCAGCAGGCTCGAGGAGTACGGCTTGGCCGAGCCGATCACGGCACCACCGGCGGCGAACGCGCCGAACGCGCCCACCAGCAGGCCGCGCACGAGCGGCGTGCTGCGGATGAAGCGGAAGCCGTCCGCGATCATCTGGCCGACGCCGACCTTCTCTTCGTCGGCCGCCTTGACCTTCTGCTCCGGCAGCTCGTGCACGTTGCGCAGGGAGAGTTCCGGGATCCGGGTGGCGATGAGGATCGCGCTGGCCAGGTAGAGCAGGCCGGTGATCATGACGACGAGCTTCGCGATGCTGAGGCTCGCGTCGTCGTTGGGGAAGAAGTGGAACGTCGTGTTGACGCCGGTCAGGATCGCGTTCGCGCCGGCCGCGGTGATGACGGCGAGGCCGTAGGTCATCACCATGCCGAGCTGGTTGGCCGTCTCGACCTGGTCGGGACGGCGGAGCAGGTTCGGGACCGCCGCCTCTTTCGAGGGGATCCACATGCTCGCCGCGCTGCCGACGAGGAAGTTGCCGACGAGCAGCCACCACGGCGCGCTGACGATCGCGATGGAGAGCAGGAACCCGCACCGCAGCAGGTCGGCGACGACCATCACCTTGCGGCGGTCGAACCGGTCCGCGAGCAGCCCGCCGACCGGGGCGAACAGCAGCCCCGGCGCCAAGCCGGTCAGCACCACGCCGACGAACGCGAAGTTCTGGGCGAAGTAGTTGTCCGTGAGCTTCGTGGCCAGGCCGGTGAGGGCCAGGATGTTCAGCCAGTCGGCCACGCTGCACAGGTACGTGACGCCCCAGAGGCGCCGGAACGGTTTGATCGCCAGTACCCGCCGGACCCGGTTGATCGTGGACGCCTCGGCGCCCGACGACGCACCCGGGCCGGCCCCGGGTACCGATCGCACGCCCTCGCTGATACGCCCACCCCATTAGTCACCGCGGCGTCGGACGCCCCCGTGAGGTCGTCCGACCGTGAAGCCAGGGTAGCCCGATCGGCCTCTGGCGCGCGGCACGGCCCCGTGGTGCGGGGCAGGCGGTGAGCAGCGGACGGACGCTAGTCGAACAGCCCTGTCACGCTGCTGACCAGGCTGGACACCATCTCGATGGCGACGATGCCGAACACGATCAGCAGCACCACGGCCAGCATGACTCCGGCCGCGCTCGACGACGGCCGGTTGAACGCCGGCATCGACATCGAGGGCATCTTCGGCAGCTTCCGCCGCCGGACGGGCACGACTTCCAAGTCGTCGGCGTCGTCCTCGGGCAGCACCTCCGACCGGACGGGCCTGAGCAGCTGCGGCGGCCGGGTCGGCCACGTGCGCTGCCGGTTCCGCTGCCGGGGCAGCACCCCCAGCGGTGGCGCGACGGCCTCGCCCACCGAAGTCAAGGTGCCCGCCGGCGGGATGGCTTGCGGGGCCCTGACCCCTTCATCACGCAGCGTCTCTTCGACCATCCGGCGCACGACCTCTTCGTCGGGCGGCACGGGTCCGGCCACCGGGATGGCAGCGGGCTCGTGGCCGTTCGGGACCGCGACGCCCGGCTCGGGTGCCGCGGTGACCAGTCCGGAGACCGGGTCCGCGAACGTCTCGCCGGACGCAGCGGACAGAGTGCCGTCGCGCTGAGTGAGCTCGGGGGCATTGAAGAAGGGAGCCTCACCGTTCGCGCTCATGGTGACCACCTCACTACTGAATGTCCTCGCCTTTCCAGGGTAGCGACGATGGCGGATAACGCATCCGCCCAATGGCTCTGTCTCCAGTGGAGAGTCGGTCACGCAGCGCAAGCCCGTACCCGAACCTCTGCAGTGTCCAGTCCGCGCGTGGTCTGGTCGACCGCCGATGGTGACAGATTGTAGTGAGCCCGATCACACCGGTGCGATCCGCGGCTGCGCCGGCCATGTCACGGGAACCGCTTTCTCAGGGCACCTCCTCCTGTCCGAGGTCGATCATTTTCCGGCACCAGTCGCGGAGCATGCCGCGGCTGAAGGGACTGAGGACCAGCTGGCGCCGGCCGTCGCCACGGTCGAGCGCCGCCAGGGCGAAGCGGCCCAGATCCGTGTCGACCAGCACGAAGCCGTGGTCGGGGAACTCCGCGCACAGGCCGCCGAACGCCAGCATGTCCAGCACCGCGGTGCCCGTACGCGGACGGGCCAGCAGTTCCCGCATCGCGCCCACGTCGTCGTCCTGGCCGTCGTGCACCAGGCCGTCGTCGTCCACCGTCACCCAGATCGCCCGGGGCGAGGCCCCGAACGGGACCTCCGGCAGCTCCGCCACCAGCATTTCCGGCAGCTCCTCGAAGTCGGCGAGGTGGATCGCCGTGCGGCCGGGCAGCGAGCCCATCATGAAGGCCCGCTCGCCGTCGGCGTAGCACCGGATGTCCGCCGTCTCCGGTCCTCCGTCGAACACGCCGCACAGCGCCGCCCGGACCGAACCGCGCAGCATCAGCGACACCACCTCGAAGCCAACCTCGTTGAGCTCGCCCGCCTCGCCGAACGGCGTGCCGTCGATCCAGGCGGCCCACGCCACGTGCCGCTCGACCTCGTCGACCAGGTCCGCCGGGTCGTCGGAGACCGGGCCGTGCACCAGGATGTCGTGGTCGCTGACGTCCGGGTTGTACAGCCGGTCGACCGGCTCGCGATCCGGCATCGCCGCCAGCACCGGCCAAGCCGCCAGCTCCAGCAGCTCCCGGGCCGCAGTCCGTTCAGCCATGACAGCGCACCACCTCCCCCGCCGCTCCGTTCCGGCCGGCCGTCGCGCGACCGTGGTCGTCGCGGCAGACCGGCTCGGCCGCTCGGCCCGGGCCGCTCCCGGCCAGACCGGACTGAGCGGCCCCGCCCTCCGTGGCCCGCTGGTCCGGCAGACCGCTGTTCAGCTCCGCCGCCTCGAGGATGGCTTCGCCCACCGTGAGGTCCATCGGCGCCGGGGCGACCTCCGGGTCCTTGCCTGGGGGCGGCTCCGCGGCCACCGGGGCCGGCCGGTGCGCGTCGTACTCACGCATGGCTCTGCACCGCCTCGACGATCCACTGCTCGGCCGTGCTCCGCGACGCCGGACCCCACGTGACCGTCCAGCGCCCGTTCCGCCCCACGGCGGCGCTGAACTGGTACCGGCCGAGGTCGTTGTCCACCAGCCCGAACGCGCCGTGCGGGTATTCGGCCAGGATCGCGTCGCGCACCGCCAGGTCGACGAGCACCGTGCCCAGCCGGGGCCGCGCCGCGCACGCCCGGATCAGCTCCACCGCCCGCTCGCACCGGCGCGGGATCAGCCCGCGCTCGTCGGTCTCGATGCGCAGGTGCTCTCCCGGCCCCGGCGGCCGGTCGGGCAGCCCGTCGAACACCCAGCCCGGCAGCTCGCTGAGGAACCCGGACCGCAGCCGCGCGCGGTTGCCCAGCTTGTGCAGGACCGTGGTGTAGTCCTCGTCGCCGAAGAACCGCACTTCCCACGGCTGGGGCCGGGCCGGGAAGACGCCGGTGACCACGCCGCGGATGAAGCCACCGCGCAGCGCCCGGTACAGCCCGACGGCCTCGGCCGTGACCTCTCCGCCCGGCGCGAGGCCGATGGCGGCCATCCCGGCCACGAACCGGGTGTACTGCTCGACCTCGTCGGCCAGGCTCCGCTCGGCCGGCGGCGACGGGCGACGGCCCGGCAGCGGCGAGGTGTCCGCCAGCACCGGCGGGATCTCGAACTCGGGGTCGTAGAACTCCATCACGGAGGGCCGCTCCGGCACCTCGGCCGACAGCGGGGCGATGACCTCGTCGATGACGTCGAAGACGGCGACTGCGTTGCTCACCCCTCGATTGAACACCCTGGCACCGACAATTTCTCGCACATTTGTTCGACTGGGTGACATCGTTCGGTGAGCGGTCGGCGGGCGGCTCAGCCATGGTCCGGCACCCGCCCCTCGACGAAGTCGGCCAGCCGTTCCACGCTTCCGGGCAGCCACCAGAACCGGCGGTGGCCACCCCGGCGTCTGCCGAGCGCCGCCAGGTGACGGCCGCGGTCGTCGTCGACGAACGCCAGCATCTCCCACGGCCGCCGTGCGCCGTCGCGGATGACGTCCAGCTGGACGGTACCGAGCCGGGTCCGCCGCAGATCGTCCATCAGGTCGAGGACGAGACACTCCTGCTCGGGCTCCAGCACCCCGCGCTCGTCGGCGTCGAGGTACAGGCCCTCGCCCGGCGCCGGCGGTAGGGGAGGCAGCCGGGTGAACGCCAGCCGCAGGAGTTCGGCGACTGAGCCCGGCGAAGGCCCGGACAGGCTCAGGCCGTCACCGGCGATGCCGAACCTCGTCCGGTCGTCGAAGAACGCCGAGGTCCACGGTTCGCCGGACATCGCGACGGCCACGCCGCAGACGCCGCCGCTCCCGAGGAAGCCCGGGAGGGATTCCACCAGGTCCGTCGCGGTGGAACTGCCGGCGGCCGCCGCCCGGACCGGCTTGAGGATCTTCGTGGTCACCGTGTGCACGGTGCGTGGTGTTTTGGTCACGCGTTCATGGAACCCGGCACCACCGACAATTTCCCGAACATCCGTTCGAGGTGTCACCTGAAGGTGTGACGTCGAAGGCCTCCCCACCATGTCAGCGGGGAGGCCTTCGAGACGGACTTACTTCGTCTTCGTCGCGGTGGAGCGCTTGGTCGTGGCCGACTTCGCGGCGGCGGCCTTCTTGGTCGTCCCCGCCTTGACCGTCTTCGCCGTCGTCGAGGCCGGCTTGCGCGCGGGCGCCTTCCGCTTCGGCGCCGGCCCCTTGGCCCGCTTCTCCGCCAACAGCTCGGACGCCCGTTCCGCGGTCAGCGACTCAATTTCGTCGCCCTTGCGCAGCGTCGCGTTGTACTCGCCGTCGGTCACGTACGGGCCGAACCGGCCGTCCTTGACCACCATCGGCTTCTTCGACACCGGGTCCTCGCCGAGTTCCTTGAGCGGCGGCTTCGCCGTCGCGGACCGGCCCCGCTGCTTGGGCTCCGAGTAGATCTTCAGCGCTTCTTCGAGGGTGATCGAGAAGAGCTGGTCCTCGGTCGAGAGCGAACGCGAGTCCGTGCCCTTCTTCAGGTACGGCCCGTAGCGCCCGTTCTGCGCCGTGATCTCGTCGCCGGACTCCGGGTCCTTGCCGACCACGCGCGGCAGCGAAAGCAGCTTCAGCGCGTCTTCCAGCGTGATGGTCTCGATGTCCATCGACTTGAACAGCGAGCCCGTACGCGGCTTCGGCGCCTTCGCCTTGGCGGCCTTCTTCTGCGCGGCCGTGGCGTCTTCGGGGATCTCGATCTCCGGCAGCACCTCGGTCACGTACGGCCCGAAGCGGCCTTCCTTCGCGACGATCTCGTGCCCGCTCACCGGGTCGGTGCCCAGCGTCCGGCCCTCCTGCGGGGTCGCGAACAGCTTCTCCGCGATCTCCTGCGTCAGCTCGTCCGGCGGCAGGTCCTCCGGCAGGTTCGCGCGCTGCGAGTTCCCGTCGACCTCGCGCTCGAGGTACGGCCCGTAGCGGCCGACGCGGACCACGACGGTGTGCCCGTTCTCGTCGCTGAACAGCGGGATCGAGTTGATCTCCCGCGCGTCGATGTCCTCGACGCTGCCCTCGACCAGCTTCTTCAGGCCGCCCAGCCGGCCGATCGAGCCGTCGACACCCATGTCGCCGCCGAAGTAGAACTTCGACAGCCACTGGCCGCGCTGCTCGTCGCCGTTGGCGATGCGGTCGAGCTCGTCCTCCATGCCGGCGGTGAAGTCGTAGTCGACGAGCCGCTCGAAGTGCCGTTCCATCAGGCCGATCACGGCGAACGCGACCCACGAGGGAACGAGCGCGGAACCCTTCTTCCAGACGTAACCGCGGTCCTGGATGGTCTTGATGATCGACGCGTACGTCGACGGGCGGCCGATGCCCAGCTCTTCCAGCTTGCTGACCAGGCTCGGCTCGGAGTAGCGCGCCGGCGGCGACGTGGTGTGGCCGTCCGGGTTCAGCTCGGACGCGGTCAGCGCCTGGTCCTTCTCGAGCACCGGCAGGCGACTCTGCTTGTCGTCGGCCTCGCCACCGGTCTCGGTGTCGACCGCCTCGACGTACGCCTTGAGGAAGCCCGCGAAGGTGATCGTGCGGCCCGAAGCGGCGAAGGTGCACTCTTCGCCCGAAGTCGCGTTGCCGACGATGCGCACGGACATCGTGGTGCCCTTGGCGTCCGCCATCTGCGACGCGATCGTGCGCTGCCAGATCATCTCGTAGAGCCGGTACTCGTCGGTGTCCAGCTCGCTCGCGACCTGCCCCGGCGTGCGGAAGACCTCGCCCGACGGCCGGATCGCCTCGTGGGCCTCCTGCGCGTTCTTGACCTTGCGCGTGTACTGGCGCGGCGACGGCGAGACGTACTCCTTGCCGTACAGCTGCGTGGCCTGGCTGCGCGCGGCCGAGATCGCCGACTCCGAGAGCGTCGTGGAGTCGGTACGCATATAGGTGATGTAGCCGTTTTCGTACAGCTTCTGCGCGATCCGCATCGTGCGCTCGGAGGTGAACCGCATCTTGCGGCCCGCCTCCTGCTGCAGCGTCGACGTCATGAAGGGCGCGTACGGCTTCCGCGTGTACGGCTTCTCCTCGACGCTCGAGACCTTGAAGTCACGCTGCTTCAGCGCCTCGGCCAGGCGCCGCGCGTCGACCTCGGCCAGCACGCGGACCTCGTTGTTCGACGCCTTGAGCTGCCCGTCCGAGCCGAAGTCGCGGCCGGTGGCCAGGCGCGCGCCGTCGACGGCGACGAGCCGGGCCGGGAAGTTCCGCGGCGAAGCCTCTTCCCCGGCGTCCATGGTCGCCGAGATGTCCCAGTACGACGCCGAGGTGAAGCGCATGCGCTCGCGTTCACGCTCGACCACGATCCGGGTCGCCACCGACTGCACACGGCCCGCCGAGAGCTTCGGCATGACCTTCTTCCACAGCACCGGCGAGACCTCGTAGCCGTAGAGGCGGTCGAGGATGCGGCGGGTCTCCTGGGCGTCGACGAGGTCGGCGTCCAGCTCACGGGTCGAATCGGCGGCGGCACGGATGGCCTGCTCGGTGACCTCGTGGAAGACCATCCGGCGGACCGGGACCTTCGGCTTCAGCGTCTCGAGGAGGTGCCACGCGATGGCCTCGCCCTCGCGGTCGGGGTCCGTGGCGAGGTAGAGCTCGTCGACGTCCTTCAGCAGGCTCTTGAGCTCGGTGACCTTGGACTTCTTGTCCGGGGTGACCACGTAGAGGGCCTTGAAGCCGTTGTCGACGTCGACGCCGAGCCGCGCCCACGCCTCGCCCTTGTACTGGGCCGGGACGTCGGCGGCACCGCGCGGCAGGTCGCGGATGTGCCCGACGGAGGACTCGACGACGTAACCGCCGCCCAGGTAGGGGGCGATCTTGCGGGCCTTCGTCGGCGACTCGACGATGACCAGCCGCCGGTGCCCGGCGCCGTTGTCCGCCGAGGCGCCGTTCTTGTTGGTCCGTGCTCCTGCCACGCTGTCCTGCTCTCCGCTCATCTCGTCCCGCCGCCGCGAGACTGCACCACGTCCCAGCCAGGGGCCGTGTCTCGACCTGCCAGTGTGCACGCTGTCCCGGGCCGGACGGCGCGGAGGTGGCCCAACACGCCGCCGGTCCTGTGTCCAGCGCATCGCCGCTGACCTCGGCGATGTTTCCTCAACGTACCGGCCAAGTGATTTCGGACACGTCCCGCGCAGCCTAGCGGGTGACCGTCCGGATACCCTCCGTTCGACGGTGGTGGGCCCGGGGATGTCACAGCTTCACTGGTTTCCCCGTCCAGCCGAAAGGACTTGCCATGACCCGACGCCTGCTCGGCGCCCTGTTCACCGCCGCGACCGCCACAGTATTACTGGGGGCCACTCCGGCGAACGCGGCCGCGGCGAACTTCGCCGGTACCGTGGCCCTGTCCAACTGTTCGGGGTCGGTGGTCAAGCCGGCCGCGACACCCGACACGGCGCCCGCGCTCGTCATGTCCAACGGGCACTGCATGGAGACCGGCTTCCCCGGGCCGGGCCAGGTAATCACGAACCGCGCCTCCACCCGGACGTTCACGCTGCTCACCGCCAGCGGGAGCAACAAAGCCACGCTTCGCGCCAAAAAGATCGTCTACGGCACCATGACCGACACCGACGTGTCGCTCTACCAGCTCACCACCACCTACGCGCAGATCAAGGCCAGCTACGGGATCTCGCCGCTCGAGTTGTCGAACGCCCACCCGACGGCCGGCGCGGCCATCGACGTCGTCTCGGGGTACTGGAAGCGCGTCTACTCCTGCAACATCGACGGCTTCGTGTACCGGCTGAAGGAAGGCAGCTGGACCTGGAAGGACTCGATCCGCTACACGTCCGCCTGCCAGACCATCGGCGGCACCTCCGGTTCGCCGGTCATCTCCGGCGGCAAGGTCGTCGGCGTGAACAACACCGGCAACGAGGACGGCGAACGCTGCACGGAGAACAACCCGTGCGAGGTCGACCAGGCCGGCAACGTCACGGTGCGCTACAAGACGAACTACGGCCAGGAGACCTACGGCATCCCGGCCTGCCTCACCGCGGCCAACGAAATCGCCCTCACCCAGGCCGGCTGCACGCTGCCCCGGCCCTGACGCGGTTCTCGCACCCGGTCAGGCCGTGCTCGTCACGGCCTCCGGGTGCGACTCCGCGTGCGGCTGTGGCGCGGCCCCGGGCCAAGCCGCTTCGGCGCCCGGCGGCGGCTCCCCGATCAGTTCCAGCAGCGCCTCCAACCGGCGTTTCCCAGTGACTTTCACGGCGGGGACCTCGGCCTTCGGGCCGGTCAGCTTCGCCGAAACGCCCAGCGGCGTCAGCGCTTCGACCAGCCGCTCGTGCATGCCGGGGGCAAGCGGGTCGACACCCAGCAGGTATCCCTGGGTGCCCGGACGGCCGCCGGCCAGCGCCCACATCCGCAGCATCGCGCCGCTCAGGCGGAAGCCCGCCGGCACCGCCTTGCCCGAGTCGTCCTGCGCCGGGCCCGCGCAGCCCTCACGCAGCCACCGCAGCGCCAGCGGGAGCAGGTCGACCCGGAACGACGTGCGCACCTGCGGGCGGCCGCAGTCGGCCTTCGACACCTGTGCGTCCGCGCCGCGGCAGCGGAACTCGCGCGCCAGGACGTGCGCCCGCCACGGCTCCTCGACGACCACCGACAAGCGGGCGGCCGTGCGCCCGAAGCCGGTGATCTGGCCGTGGCAGCACAACAGGCCGGCCAGGTCGCCCAGGCCCGGCCCGCTGGCCTCGGCGGAGAAGAGCGAGATCGTCCGATCCACCGCGACATACTAGAACACAAGTTCGATTCACGGCAGGTCTCAGGCCGATCTTCATCCGTCAGGCTGATCCAGCCGGCGGCAGGCCGGAGCGCGCTGCTCCGCCGCCGCCAAGGCCGGGATGTCCTTGAGGCCCTTGAGGTAGTCGAGCGCGTCGATGCGGTCGAGGGCCGCCCTGGCCTGGCCGAGGGCGTCCTTCGTCGCCGCCGCGTCGCCGCGGACCCGATCGATGCGCTTACGCGCGTTCTCGGCCTGGGCGCGGATCTCGGCGAACTGCCTGATGACGGCCTCGCGGCCACCGTCCGCCGACGGCACCGGAGGCGCGCCGAGCGCGTTCAGCCCGGCCAGGCTCCGGTCGAGCCCGCCGACGACCGACGAAAGGAGGTCACTGGACGTCCTTGACGCCTTCTGCGGAGTGCTGGGATCCACGGCGGGCAGCGCCGCGAGCGTGCTGACCAGGTGCGTCACCGCGTCGCAGTAGTCGCCCGCCCACCTCGCCGCGGGATCGGCCTGGGGAACCACGGTCGTCACCGGAAGATCTTGGTCCCGCGGCGGCGGCTGCACCGCGGAAGGCTGCCCGCACCCGGCGAGACCGATGGCGATCGTCGTGGTCAGAGCGGCGAAAACGGTCGACCGCTGCCGCACCCGCGTACCTCCTGCCCGACGACGTCCCGGCAGGCCCGACGGTACCGATTCGGTGCTGCTTCGCAAGTCGCCGGGCCTTTCTGGGATGGCCTGACCGGACCCCGGGCAAGCCCCGGGCCCGGCACGCGTCGCCGCGTACCGGGCCCGGGGTCACCCTGAACTCAGGCCTTGATCTCGGCCGGGGTGTCGGAAAGAACCGTCCCCCGCCGCTTCGAGACCACGATCGCCGCCACGATGATGGCGACCGCGACCAGCGAGATGATGATGCGCACCGCGGTGTTCTCGTCCGGGCCGATCGAGAACTGCACGACGGCCGGCGCGATCAGCACGGAGACCAGGTTCATCACCTTGATCAGCGGGTTGATCGCCGGGCCGGCGGTGTCCTTGAACGGGTCACCCACGGTGTCACCGATGATGGTGGCCTCGTGCGCGGACGAGCCCTTGCCGCCGTGGTTGCCGTCCTCGACCAGCTTCTTCGCGTTGTCCCACGCGCCACCGGAGTTGGCGAGGAAGATCGCCATCAGGGTGCCGCAGGCGATCGCGCCGGCCAGGTAGCCGGCGAGCGCGCCGGTGCCCAGGCCGAAGCCGACCGCGATCGGGGCGAAGACCGCCAGCAGACCCGGCGTCGTCAGCTCACGCAGCGAGTCGCGCGTGACGATGTCGACGACCTTGCCGTACTCGGGGCGGGTGGTGCCCTCCATGATGCCCGGGATGTCGCGGAACTGGCGGCGGACTTCGTAGACCACCGCGCCGGCCGCGCGGGAAACCGCGTTGACGGCGAGACCCGAGAACATGAACACCACGGCCGCGCCGATGATCACGCCGACCAGCGTGTTCGGGCTGACGATCTGGTTGACGAACGACTTCGCCGAGTCCATGCCGGTGACCACGCCGTTGCCCATGCCCGCGAGCGTCTTCGTGATCGCGTCCGAGTAGGACCCGAAGAGCGCGGTCGCCGCGAGGACGGCGGTCGCGATCGCGATGCCCTTGGTGATGGCCTTGGTGGTGTTGCCCACCGCGTCCAGCTCCGTGAGGATCTGCGCGGCCTTCTCGTCGACGTCGCCCGACATCTCGGCGATGCCCTGCGCGTTGTCCGAAACCGGGCCGAAGGTGTCCATCGCGACGATGACGCCGACGGTGGTCAGCAGACCGGTACCGGCCAGCGCCACGGCGAACAGCGCGACACCGCCGCCGAGCAGGTACGCGCCGAACACGGCCGCACCGATCACCAGCGCGGTGTACACCGCGGACTCGAAGCCGACCGAGATGCCGGAGAGGATGACGGTCGCGCCGCCGGTCTCCGACGTCTGCGCGACGTCCTTGACCGGCTTGTACTCGGTGCCGGTGTAGTAGCCGGTCAGCTTCAGGATGACCGCCGCGAGCACGATGCCGATGATCACCGCGATGGTCGCGATGACCGCCGGGTTGCCCGAGTTCTCGTACCCGGCGCCGAAGTCCGAGAAGCTGCTCGGCAGGTACACGAACGACGCGATCGCCGACAGCACCGCGGAAATGACCGCGGAGATGTAGAAGGAGCGGTTGATCGTGACCAGGCCGCCCTCACCCGCGCGCGCCTTGGTGATGTAGACACCGATCACCGCGGTGATCACGCCGATGGCCGGCACGATCAGCGGGAAGATCAGGCCGTGCACGCCGAACGCGGTGCTGCCGAGGATCAGGGCGGCGACGAGCATGACGGCGTAGGACTCGAAGAGGTCCGCGGCCATGCCGGCGCAGTCACCGACGTTGTCACCCACGTTGTCCGCGATGGTCGCGGCGTTGCGCGGGTCGTCCTCCGGGATGCCCTGCTCGACCTTGCCGACCAGGTCCGCGCCGACGTCGGCGGCCTTGGTGAAGATACCGCCGCCGACACGCATGAACATCGCGATCAGCGCGGCGCCGAAACCGAAGCCCTCCAGCACCTTGGGCGCCTGGCCGGTGTAGACCAGCACGACGACCGCGGCGCCGAAGAGGCCGAGACCGACGGTGATCATGCCGACCACACCACCGGTGCGGAACGCCACGCGCATCGCGATCTCGCGGCCGCCTTCCTCGCGCGACGCGGCGGCCACGCGCAGGTTCGCCTGCGTGGCCAGCCACATGCCGAGGTAGCCGATCGCGAACGAGAACCCGGCGCCGACCAGGAAGAAGAGCGAACGGCCGATCTTCTCCTTCCAGTCGTCGGCGGGAAGTGCGAAGAGCAGGAGGAACACGATCACGCCGAAAATGGCGAGGGTGTTCCGCTGCCGCTTGAGGTATGCGGCCGCGCCTTCCTGCACCGCCTTGGCGATGTCCTGCATCTTGGCGGTGCCCTGGCCTGCGGCCAGCACCTCCTTGAGCAGGACGTAGCCGATGACGAGTGCGGCAAGCGCGACCACGGCGACTACACCGACAATCGTGTAGCCACCTCCGGAGAGCGTGATGGACCCGCCCTCCGCGAGGAACTGCCGTGACATTCGTCCTCCAGGAGACGTCGCCGTGCGCCAGCGTCGACGGCAAGCCGAGGGTTCGACACGGCCGGCGCTGGCATGGACCCTGTACCGAGCGACACGCTAGCCGGGCAGCAATGCACGTCTCACATGACGCTCACCACAGAGGGTGTGGATTGCGGGAGTGTATTGGTATCGCAACCAGCGCCTTCACGCCGTCCCAGGGACGGTACATTCCGTTACCTTGTGAGCCTCCTCACTTGATCGATCACCCTTTCGCCGATCCGTTGGCGCAGTTGGGGATGCCGGAACTGTCGGACCCCTGTGCCAAGCTCGGCGGATGGACGACTCACGGGGGCGGCGGCTGCTGGGGCGGGTGACCGCGGGCATCCCGTCGCGCGAGAACCCGATCACGCACGTCGCGGACCTGCCGGGTCGCGCGGCAGGCTACGCAGAGTGGCCGACGTGGACGGATCCGGCGGTTGTCGCTGCGCTGCGTGACTGCGGTGTCTCGGCGCCGTGGGTGCATCAGGCGGAGGCGGCTTCGCACGCGTACGAGGGCCGTCACGTCGTGATCTCGACCGGTACGGCGTCGGGCAAGTCGCTGGCCTACCAGCTGCCGGTGCTGTCCCGGCTGGCCGCGGGCGAGAAGGCGAACGCCCTGTACCTGTCGCCGACGAAGGCGCTGGGCGCGGACCAGCTGCGTTCGGTGTCCTCTTTGGACGTGCCGGGGGTGCGGGCGGCGTCGTTCGACGGGGACACGCCGATGGCCGAGCGCGACTGGGTGCGCGCCCACGCGAACTGGGTGTTCACCAACCCGGACATGCTGCACCGCGGGATCCTCTCGGCGCACGGGCGGTGGGCGACGTTCTTCCGGCGGCTCAGCTGCGTGGTCGTCGACGAGTGTCACAGCTATCGCGGTGTCTTCGGCTCGCACGTCGCCCTGCTGCTTCGCCGGCTACGACGGGTGGCCGAGCACTACGGCGCCTCGCCGGTGTTCGTGCTCGCTTCGGCGACAACGGCTTCACCGGCTTCGTTCGCTTCGCGGCTGACGGGCGTTCCGTGCGTCGCGGTGACGGAGGACGCGTCGCCGCGCGGCGCCCGGACGGTGGCGTTGTGGGAGCCGCCGCTGCTGGAGGAACTGACCGGGGAGAACGGCGCGCCGGTCCGGCGCTCGGCCGGCGCGGAGACGTCGCGGATCCTCGCCGACCTGGTCGTCGAGGGCGCGCGTTCCCTGGCCTTCATCCGGTCGCGGCGCGGCGCGGAACTGGCCGCGCTGGGCGCGCGGCGCATTTTGTCCGAAGTGGACCCAGCGCTGACGGAAACCGTTGCGGCGTATCGGTCCGGCTATCTTCCGGAAGAGCGGCGGGCTTTGGAGGCCGCGCTGCTGTCGGGCCGGCTGCTGGGCGTCGCGACGACCAACGCCCTGGAACTGGGCGTCGACATCGCGGGCCTGGACGCGGTGGTGCTGGCCGGCTACCCGGGCACCCTCGCGTCGTTCTGGCAGCAGGCCGGCCGGGCGGGCCGGTCCGGTGACTCGGCGCTGGTGGTGTTCGTCGCGCGCGACGATCCGCTCGACACCTACCTGGTGCACCACCCGGCGGCACTGCTCGACCGGCCCGTGGAGACCGCGGTGCTCGACCCGGCGAACCCGTACGTGCTGGCGCCGCAGCTCGCGTGCGCCGTCGCCGAACTTCCGCTGACCACCCCCGAGCTGGAGATGTTCGGCGGCGCGGCGGCCCAGGAGGTGCTGGCCGAGCTGGCGGAGCAGAAGCTGCTGCGGCGCCGGTCGAGCGGCTGGTATTGGATTTCACGGGACCGCCCGCACGCCGAGGTCGGGATCCGCGGGACCGGCGGCGAGCAGATCGCGGTGGTCGAGTCGGACTCCGGCCGGATGCTCGGGACGGTCGACCCGGGGGCGGCCTGCTTCGCCGTGCACCCCGGCGCGGTGTACCTGCACCAGGGGTCGTCGTACGTCGTCGACGAGCTGGACCTGGAAACCGGGCTGGCGCTGGTGCACGCGGAGAACCCGGACTGGACGACGACCCCGCGCGAGATCGTCGACATCTCGGTGCTGAGCACCCAGGAAAAGCAGGACTTCGGCGGAGTGAGCGTCTGCCTCGGGGAGGTCGCCGTGACGTCACAGGTGGTCGGTTACCTGCGGCGGCGTCCTTCGGGTGAGGTGCTGGACCACACGCCGCTCGACCTGCCGGAGCAGAGCCTGCGTACAAGAGCGGTCTGGTACACGGTCTCTTCGGAGCTGCTCGCGAGCTCCGCATCCGATGGCGAGGTGGGGACCGGGGGCCATCGGGTGGGGACCGAATCTGCAGGGCCGGTGGGGACCGGGGACGCTCGTGAGGGGTCCGGGGCTGCCGAGGCGACCCCCGCGGGGGACCGGGGGCTTGCCCGCTCCGGGTCTCAGGTGGGGGCTCGGCCCACACGAGACACCGGGAGCGAGGTCGGCGAGCGCTCTGACCTTTCTCACGAGCTACGCAGGACACCGGGGGGTGCCGGATTGGTTCCGGCACGGGTCCCCGGTGCCCTGCATGCCGCCGAGCACGCGGCGATCGGCCTGCTACCGCTGTTCGCTACGTGCGACCGGTGGGACATCGGCGGGGTGAGTACCGCGTGGCACGAAGACACCGGGGAGGCGACGGTGTTCGTGCATGACGGGCATCCCGGGGGTGCGGGATTTGCCGAACGCGGTTATGCCGCGATTGTCCCGTGGCTGGCCGCAACGCGGGAGGCGATCGTCTCCTGCGAGTGCCCGACGGGGTGCCCGTCCTGCGTTCAGTCGCCGAAGTGCGGGAACGGCAACGAACCGCTGGACAAGGCGGGGGCGGTGGCGGTTCTGGGAACCGTGCTCGGGGCTTTGCGTCAACACGGCACCTAGAACGGCCACTCGGTGGTTCATGGAGTTGTGTCCTGCTCCGCCTCGGCCGGGCTGGGACCGGCCGCGACGGTCGTTCGGGGTGGTTCAGGCCGCGCTGGACTGGACCAGCTGAGCGGCCTGCTCGCGCTCGCCGCGAAGCGCACGGACGAGGACGTCGTGCACCTCGGCGGCGTCCGGCAGCTGCCAGCCGCACACCTCGGGCTTGACGCGCCAGTGCACGACCCCGTGCTGGAACGGCGACGGCGGCAGCGGGATGTAGCTGTCCTTGCCGTGCCACTGGATCGAGGTGAGGGGGCCGAACTCGGCCGGCACGTGGTCGGCGACGGTGGTCAGGAAGAGCCAGCGGCCGTTCGGCAGCGCGATGATGGGCGCCGGGTGGCCGAGGGCACGCAGGAGGCGGCAGGCGCGCTTGCCGAGTTCGTCGTCGACCTCGATGGCGTCGAGGACGGTGCCGGTGGCGACGAGGAGGCTGTGGGTGCGGTCGGAGAACCAGGTGGCGACCTCGTGGGCGTGGGTGCCGATCTGCTCGCGCCAGGCGTCACTGGCCGGAACCGGACGGCGCCAGGTGAGGTCGTCGCCGTCGGCCGGCGGAGCGGGGTTGACGCCCGGGAGCACCGGCCAGCCACGCCAGGCGAGACCGATCGCCTCCGCCCGCAGTTCGATGCGGAAGGCGCCCCGCCAGCTGTCCGGCCAATTCGCGTCCAACATTGTGTTTCCTGCCTTCAAGGTCCGGTTCTCCGCGACCCGCTAGACCCGGTCGTGGTGTCGCACATCTCACTTAACGGCAAGTTGCACATTGCCCGGAACCCCCGCGCGACAACCGGTGGTTACGGGGCGATGAACGCCCAGTGATCCATACGGCCCGACCGAATCCGGCGGCGCGGATCGACGGTGAACGGCGACCGCACACGGACCGTTCGTCGTGCGAAAGCCCAGGACGGGCCTGCCGTTTCAGGGTCGTGCGCCAGGCGAAACGTGCCGGTTCAGCCCAGGTGAGCAGCCGATTCGACCGCTCGCCGTGCACTGACGACCGCTGCCCGTGACAATCGGCCGCTCATCGCCCGGCCCGGCGGATCAGCCGGTCATCGGCGCATACCGACCGGTCGGCGTTCGGCGAGCGGTGACGGCCGAGACCGCGGTCGGTGGCGGCCAGACGAACGCTCGCCTGGCTCGTCGGCTGGATGGTTCGCGCGCGAGGCGTGGCACCTGTGCCACGGTCGAGGGGTCACGGTGGTTGGCCAGTGGGGCCGGCGCGGGCCCGCGCCGACAGTGCGGACATGCCGCCGAGACCGAGGGCCGGGGCCTGGACTTCGACGAAGGCGTCGAGGCGCTGCCATCGGCAGGCGAGAAGCGTGACTCCCATCCGGTCGGCGACCCACCTGGCGCGTTCGCACGCCTGGGCCGGGCCTTCCGCGGCGTGCGAAGCCGCGGCGAGCGCGCCCAGATCGGCCGCGGACTCGGCGCGGTGCCGGGCGAGGACCGCGGCGCCGAGCCAGAAGCCGAGTACCGCCACCCCGGCCAGCGCGGCCACCGCCATTGCCGTCCAGATGGTGGCCACTCCGCTGTCGCGGCTGTCTTGAGGATGTGGCCAGTCTCGCTGGCTGGGCGACGGCGGCCGGGTGGGCGTTCGCCGGTCAACCTGGTGCATTCCCGGCCTCCGTGCCCGGCTCGGCGACCGCGTAGGCCGTGGCGTCCAGGTGAACCGCCGGGAGCAGCCTGCCTGCCGGGCGGGCCGTGACCTGCACCGAGATCGCGTCACCCCTCTGCTGGACGGTGAGGCTCGCCCCCGCCGGCGCTATCCGGTGGACCACTGCCGCGGCCTCGTGGGGCTGGCCTCTCGCCAGCAGGCGGGCCGCCTCGCGGGCCGCGTCCGTGCAGCGCAGCTGGCTCGTCAGCACCGTGAGGCCCGCGACCAGCAGCACCGTCATCACGGCCAGGCCGGCCAAGCCGAGCGCTGCCTCGACGGTCACCGAACCTTCGTCGCGGCAGCTCATGACGGCACCGTCAGGGCCTTCATGAGCAGACCGGTCAGCCATGAGACGACCGAGTCCCCGGTCAGCAGGCTGTAGAGGACAGCCGCGAAGGCCGCGACCGCAACCGTGACGATGGCGTACTCGACCGTCGTGGAGCCGTCGTCGGGGCGGGGGTGCCGCCGGTGGAACGTGCGCATGGGATTCCCTTCACTTGCGGTGGTCAGAAGAGCGGGCCGAGCTTTCCGGCCAGGCCGAGGACGACCGGCAGGACGCCCAGGCAGAAGAAGGCGGGCAGGAAACACAGGCCGACGGGCAGGGCGAGCGCCACCCCGGCCCGTTCGGCGCGTTCCTCCGCTTCGGTGGCCAGCTCGTCGCGGACACGTCCGGCGAGGTCGGCGGCGGCCGCGGCGAAGGCCGCGCCGGAACGGGACGTCCGGATCGCGGCGGCCGCCAGCTCGCCGAGTCCCGGAACGGCTCGCACCGGCGCCCAGGCCTCGTCGGGCCGGGAGCCGAGGGCGAGCAGCCCGGCGGTCGAGCGCAACGCCACGCCCGCTTCGGCGGGCGCGGTACCGGCCACGGCATCGAGAGCCGAGGGCACCGGCAGCCCGGCCTGCAGGCAGGCGGCGAGGAGGTCGAGCGTCCCCGCGAGCCGCAGCCTGGCGGCGATGTCCACGGCCGGTGATCGCGGCCGGCGGGTGCGGCGGATCGCCCACCACCCGGTGGCGGTCACGATCGCGCCCAGCACCACGCCGGTGACGCCGCCGACCAGCACCGCCGTCGAAACGCCGCCCAGGGTCGCCGCGAGGTGAGGTACCGCGCGGGGCCACTTGCGCACGGGCTCGGGGCTGCCGGCCAGCCGGCTCAAGCGCCGCAGCACGGCGACGTCGTCCGGCCAGACGAGCAGAGCGCCGGCGACGAGCAGAAGTGCGGTGGGGTTCATCGGGCACGCACCTGCCCGGTCAGGGCACGACACCAAGCCGTTCCGGCCCACAGCAGGACGCTTCCCGTGACCAGGAGCAGCCCGCCTGGTGTGCTGTCGGTCAGCACCGTCAGCGGGGCCGCGCCCATGGTTTGGCCGAGCAGCACGCCCAGGGCCGGGAGGCCGGTGAGTACCGCCGCGCTCGCTCGGGGGCCCGCCAGTTTCGCGCGTGTCCGGCGGGCGAATGCCAAGGCCGCCTCCGCGTCGCGGCGTGCCGCGTCCAGGACGTCGGCCATCGGTAAGCCGTGGCGGTTGGCCAGTGTCCAGGCCGCGGCCAGTTCCGGTAGGGCCGGTGCGTGCAGCTCCGTATCGAGCCGGGCCGCCGTCGCCAACGCCCGGAGGTCGCCCGCCACCTCCGGGACGACCTCCGCCGCCGCTTCCACGGCTGTCACCGGGTGGGCGCCGGACCTCAGTTCGGCCACCATCGTCCGCAACGCCGTCGCGGTGTGGGCCGCCGTCGCGAGGTCCGCGGCAGCGCGGTGGTGGGCTCGCCACTCCTGGCGCCACGCCAGCGTCAGCACGGCGACGGCGATCGCGCCTCCCGCTCCCGCCAGCAGTCCGGCGAGGGCCGACGGGAGCAGCCAGCGGAACACGCGCCACACCTCGGGGATCCGGACGGTCGTGCGTTGCTCGACCACCGCTTGGAGCCGGTTCGGCGGCGCCGGCCAGCACGCCAGAGCCGCGCCCACGCACAGCGGGACCCATGCGGTGATCATCGGCGCTTCCTCCGCTCGCGCGGGAACACGTTCACCAGCAACGAAAAGCGCACCAGCAGGAGGATCAGCACGCGATCGCCCCCGACGTCACGAACAGGTGGCGGTCGACCGTCCAGCGGCCGCTGCGCCACACCGGCACGACGCGCGCCCGGCCGTGTTCGGCGCGAAGCACGCCGACTTCGGCGAGCCGTCGCCGTCCGCCGGGCTCGCGGCGCATGTGCAGCACCACGCGGATCGCGGCGACGAGCTGGCTGTGCACCGCGTCGCGGCCGAGGCCGCCGAGTGCCGCCAGTGCCTCGATGCGGGCGGGCACCTCGGCCGGGGAATTGGCGTGGACGGTGCACGCGCCGCCGTCGTGCCCGGTGTTCAACGCGGTGAGCAGCGCGCCGACCTCGGCGCCGCGGACCTCACCGACCACCAGCCGGTCGGGTCGCATGCGCAGCGCCTGGCGCACCAGCTCGGGCAGGCCGACCGCGCCCGCACCCTCCACATTGGCCGGACGGGCGACGAGGCCGACGAACTGCGGGTGCGCGGGCTGCAACTCGCCGGCGTCCTCGACGCAGACGATCCGTTCACGCGGGTCGACCGCACCGAGTAGCGCGGCCAGGAGCGTGGTCTTGCCCGCGCCCGTGCCTCCGGTGACGAGAAACGCCATCCGCCGCGTGACGACGGTCTTCAGCAGCTTCGCGCCCTCCGCGTCGAACGCACCGAGTTCGCCGAGCGTGGCGAGGTCGTGCGTCGCCGGGCGCAGGACGCGAAGGGACAAACAGGTGCCGCCGGCCGCGATCGGTGGCAGGACGGCGTGCACGCGGATCCGGCCGTGGGGGCCGGCGGCGGGCAGCCAGCCGTCCACGAACGGCTGGGCGTCGTCGAGACGACGGCCCGCTGCGAGGGCGAGACGCTGGGCCAAGCGACGGACGGACTCTTCGCCGGTGAAGCGGACGCTGGTGCGGGTGAGGCCCGCGGGGCCGTCCGTCCAGACTTCGTCCGGGCCGGTGACGAGCACGTCGGTGATCGCGGGGTCGTCGAGGAGCGGGGCCAGCGGACCGGCGCCGACGAATTCGTCGCGGGCTCGGCGAGCCGCGTCGAGGACCGCGTCATGGCCCAGGGCACCGCCCGCTTCGGCGCGGACAGCGGTCGCGACGGCGACCGGATCGGCCCGCCGCCGATCGCCGGCGAGGCGGTGGCGGACTCGGTCCACGAAGTCGGTGGTCATCGGTTCACCGGCCTTCTCGGAGTGTGGGCCGGTGGCCGGCCGTGACGCGGGTACCGGGCGAAGGGCACGAGCAACGCTGCGGCGCCGGCAGCAACGTCAGGAAGTTCTCCGCGCTCACCGGGCCGCGGCTCGCCAGGGTCAAGACCGTGGCCAGCAGGAGCTCGCCCACCCTGATCGGGCCGCCCGGCGGGCGGAGATCCGCGGCGCTCATCGGGACGCTGCCCGGGCTTCGCGACGGGCCACCGCCAGGACTTCCGCCGCCGCCGAGGCCAGCGGTCCCGCCGGTTTGGCCGGGAACTCACCGCGCTCCACGGCGGCGGACAGGCCGCGCTCCGGGAGCATCGAGGCCAGCATGGGCGGCCCGAGGAGACCGGCCGTCCGGAGGGCCGAGGAGTCTTTCTTGGACCGTCCACAGGAGACCACGCCGGTGCGGGCCGTCAGTTCGGCGAGCCCGCGCAAGACCTGCTTCGCCGCCAGGCACGCGCGCAACTCCACCGGCACGATCATCACCACCAGGTCGGCCACCGCGACCGCTTCAGCCGCCGCGCCGCCGAGGGGCCGGGGGAGGTCGCACACGACCGTGCGGCCCGAGCGGCGGCCCGCGGAGAGGACCGCCGACAGCGACTCGACCGCCGGGCCCTCGCCCTCGCGGCCGCACGCCAGCACCGGGAGACTGCCGCCGCGATGTCTTCGTTGCGGGAGGGCCGCGGCCAGCGACGACATCGAAACCCGGCCGTCCAGCCGCAGGTCCGGCCAACGCGGTCCGGCCGTCTTTTCCAAGCCCACCAGCGCATCCAGGCCACCGCCGAGCGGGTCACAGTCCACCAGCAGGGCCCCGCCCGGATCGCGGTCGGCCACCAGCGCCAGCGTCGCGGCGAAGACGGACGCGCCCGCGCCACCCCGGCCGCCGACCACACCGAGCACCAGCCCGGGTTGCTCCGCCGGTGTCTCGACGATGTCGGCGAACGCGCCGATGAGCTCGGACTCCTCGTCGGGCAACGAGATCACGCGCTCGACGCCACCGCGGAACGCGTGCTCCCACGTCCGCGGTCCCGGGCTGCCCTTGCAGACCAGGAGGATCCCGGCGCGCCGGGGCAAGGTGGCCGGCAGCCGCGCGGTTTCTTCGTCGAGGACCACCAGTGGCGCACGGGCCCAGTGCCCGTGCGCCGCGGTCAGGTCCGGTGCGCGGTCGAACTCGCAGCCCGCGACCGCGGCCACGCGCAGGATCTCGTCGAGCACGGTTTCGTCCGCGGCGACCACGAGCGGTCGTTCCCCCGTCATGCGTTCCTCCCCCGTCGTCGGTGCGGGCCGTGGTGGCCCGGCTTCCACCGTCGCGGGCGGGGCACGGCGGCACAACGGGCCGGACGGCCGGCTGTGGACAACCGGGGTGTTGTGGACAACTGCCGCCCGGGGACCGGCTCGCGGACCGGTTCTGTCGGTGGGCTGTGGCAGGATCGCGCGCGCCCGTGACGCACCCGCGGCGGAATAGACACGAAAACCCGTTTTGGATGATCGCGGCACGATGCCGAAACCCGAACCCGGCGCCCGGGGAAAGAGGTGAAGGTAAACGGAAGGCAAGACGGTAGCCCTCGGCCGGAGCGCTCGCGAAAACGAAAATCGGACCGGGGCGAAGAAAAGCAAGGGGAAGGTAAGAGGGCGGCCCCCGCCAGGGGGGAGGGACGGGGGCCGCCGTGGGTTCAGCCCCGGGGGGTCGGACTGAACCGGCCCGGTTGGACACCGGGCCCGTTCACTGTAACTCCGCCCGGCACCGGTTCGCGCGCCGGACGACGCACACAGTTCGGTAACGGCACAGCGCGCCCGAAGTGCCTGCCTGTCATGGATTTTCCGCCCGCCGCGACGCGCGCGTGGTGGATCAACGGGACGCGCCTCGATCAAGCTTCTATCCTGGGCGGGTGGCCGAACCGAGCAGCGCGCCGTCGCGCATCCGGAAGCCGGGCCCGGAGCACGCGGTGGCCGCGTTCTTCGACCTGGACAAGACGATCATCGCTTCGTCGAGCGCACTGGCTTTCAGCCGGCCATTGCTCAAGGAGGGATTGATCAACCGTCGCGCCGCGTTGCGCAGCGCCTACGCGCAGCTGGTGTTCTCGCTCGCCGGCGCCGACGAAAACAAGACCGAACGGCTGCGCGCCGAGGTTTCCGCGCTCTGCGCGGGCTGGGACGTCGCCCAGGTTTCGGCGATAGTCCGCGAAACCCTGCACGACGTCGTCGACCCCCTCGTGTACGCGGAGGCGGCGGAACTGATCGCGCGCCACCACGCGGACGGGCACGACGTGATCGTGCTGTCGGCGACCGGCGAAGAGGTCGTCGCGCCGGTGGCGGAGATGCTCGGCGCGACCCGGAGCGTGGCGACGCGGATGCAGATCGTCGACGGCCGCTACTCCGGCGAAGTCGACTTCTACTGCTACGGCGCCAACAAGGCCGTCGCCGCGAAGCAGCTCGCCGCGACCTACGGCTACGACCTCGCCGAGTGCTTCGCCTACACCGACTCCAGCACCGACATCCCGCTGCTCGAGGTCGTCGGGCACCCGCACGCGGTCAACCCGGACAAGCTCCTGCGGCGGGAAGCCCTCGAACGCGGCTGGCCGATCCTGGCCTTCGACCGGCCCATGTCGCTGCGCACCCGGCTTCCGACGCGGTCGGCCGGGATGGTGGCGCTCGGTGTCGGCGCGGTGGCCGCCGGGGCGACCTGGTACGGCCTCAGCCGTCGCCGTCGGTCCCGATAGCGCGGGCCGGCCACCCACACGGCCGTACGGCCTCCACTTTGCTTGGCCCAGCCCCGAATTGTCCGTCGCGCAGGGTGCCCGTGTCACCCGATCCAGCCTCTGTACCGGTGCACCCGTACGCGCACTTGAAGTGACCGGGCTCACGGCGTAGAAAGTAGGTGCGGACGTTCGGTCGGCCAGGGAACAGGTAGAAGAGAAGCCTGTTCCACCCCGGCAAACCTCCGTGCGCGGACTCCGGGTACCCACGCGCAGCGCGCCGCGGGAGGCTCGTCGTCTAGGGACTGCGTAGTGGGACGCCACACGCCGAGTCCATGTAGGTACGACCAGAGTTGCACGCTTGGTCGCCCGAGATGTTCGCGCTTTGCAGGCGGCGCCCATGGCCCTCGGCCATGGGCGCCGCCTCGTCTCTGTGGGGGACGTGATCAGCCGGGCATCACGCGTGACTGGCGGGGCATCACCTGTGATCAGCGGGGCATCGCGCGTGAGCGGGAGCGGATCTCGCGTGATCGAAGCCGTGACTCGCGTGATCGGACGCGGAACTCGCCGGCCACCCGTTCGGCCCCTCGGCAACTTGCGAACGGCGAATTTCCTACCGATCCGGGTACGACTGGACCGTTCGTGCGGTCGGTCGATGGACAGCGCCGGATTCGGTGAGTAGCTTCCCGATACTGGCGCCTCCGAGTGGACTTCTGACGTCACCACCGGGCGCCCGCTACTTCTGGGAGGCTGGTCGTGACGACCCGAAATCGGAGGTTCCATGCGCTCGCCCTGCCCGTCGCGGGGGTGCTCGCCCTCACCGGTGTGGGTGTCGCGACCGCCGCGAGCGCACCGCGCGTGAGCGCGGACGCCCAGGCCGAGGCCGCGGCGACCCAGGCGCTGCGCGGGCTCACGCTCGAGCAGAAGGTCGGGCAGCTGTTCGTCACCTGGGTCAACGGCAAGTCGGCCGACGAGGTCAACCCGAAGAACCAGACCGACTTCGGCGTCGACACCCCCGCGCAGGTCATCCGGAAGTACCACTTGGGCGGTGTCATCTACTTCAACAACGACACGCGCGACAACTTCGACGACCCCGTCCAGGTCTCGAAGCTGTCCAACGGCCTCCAGAAGGCCGCCATCACGAGCGGGGCGCACATCCCGCTGCAGATCGCGGCCGACCAGGAGGGCGGGACCGTCACGCGGATGGGCGCGCCGGCCACCGAGTTCCCGAACGCCATGGCCATCTCGGCCGGGCGCGACACCGACCGCGCGACGCAGGCCGCCACGATCCTCGGCCGCGAACTGCGGGCCGTCGGCATCAACCAGGACTTCGCGCCCGACTCGGACGTCAACTCCAATCCCGTCAACCCGGTCATCGGCGTCCGGTCCTTCTCCGGGCAGCCGGGCCTGGCCGGCGACTTCGTCACCGCCGAGGTGAAGGGCTTCGAGAAGTCCGTCGCGGCGACCGCCAAGCACTTCCCCGGGCACGGCGCCGCGCCGACCGACAGCCACACCGGGCTGCCCCGGATCGACAGCACCGAGGCTTACTGGCGCGCCACCGACGTGCCGCCGTTCAAGGCCGCGATCGCGGCCGGCGTCGACTCGATCATGAGCGCGCACATCCAGTTCCCCAGCCTCGACCCGTCGCTCGAGCCGGCGACGCTGTCGAAGCCGATCATCACCGGCAGGCTGCGCGGCGAGCTGGGCTACAACGGTGTCGTGATCACCGATTCGCTCGAGATGGAGGGCGTGCGCAAGCTGCACAGCGACGCCGAAATCCCGGTGCTTGCGCTCAAAGCAGGCGTCGACCAGCTGCTCATGCCGGTGCACCTCGACGTCGCGATCAACTCCGTGCTCAACGCCGTGAAGTCGGGTGAGATCCCGATGTGGCGGATCGATCAGAGCGTGCTGCGCGTGCTGAAGCTGAAGTTCAAGCGCGGCATCCTGTTCTCGCCGTTCGTCGACCCGGGCCGCGTGATGAAGACCGTCGGCATCCCGTCGAGCCTGGCCACCGCCCAGGACATCGCCGACCGCGGCATCACGGCCATCGCGAACGACGCCGGTCTCCTGCCGCTCAAGCAGAAGCCCGCGACGACACTGGTCACCGGCTGGGGCGTTTCCACGACGGCGTCCCTCGCGCAGAAGCTAACTGCGCACGGCACGGCCGCGACGGCCTACCAGACCGGTCAGGCTCCGACGGACGCGCAGATCGCGCAGGCGGTCGCGAACGCCGCGAAGGCCGACCTCGTCGTCGTGCTGACCAACAACATCGCCACCTACCCGCTGCAGACCAAGCTGCTCGACGCCCTGCAGGCCACCGGAAAACCGGTCGTCGCCGTCGCCGCCCAGATCCCGTACGACGCCGGTTTCCCGACCACGGTGCAGACCTGGCTGGCCACCTACGGCTACATCGGCCCGACCCTGGAGGCCCTGGCCAAGGTCATCCTCGGCGAGACGAAGCCGGTCGGGAAGCTGCCGGTCGACATCTCGGCGGGCGCCGACGTGCACACCGTGAAGTACCCGTTCGGCCACGGGCTGACGTGGTGAACCTGAACCGGCGGCACTTCCTCGGCGCGAGCACGCTCGCGGTCCCGGCGCTGGCGGGCGGCTCCGCCGTCGCGGGAGCCCACCCCGAGCAGCCGGCGCAGGCACCGGAACACGGCCGTGTCCTCACCGGCGCCGAGCAGCTGGCCGCGCAGGGCTGGCGGCCGCTGAAGGGCCGCAAACTCGGCGTGCTGTCGAACCCGACCGGCGTCCTGCTGAACGGCGACCACATCGTCGACTCGATGGTCGCGGCCGGGGTGAAACCGGTCGCGGCCTTCGGTCCCGAGCACGGCTTCCGCGGCAGCGCGCAGGCCGGTGGGTCCGAGGGCGACTACACCGACCCGCGCACCGGCGTGCCGGTGTACGACGCGTACGGCGTTGACGCGACGAAGCTCGCTTCGCTGTTCACCAAGGCGGGCGTCGACACGGTCGTGTTCGACATCGCGGACGTCGGGGCGCGTTTCTACACCTACATCTGGTCGCTCTACACCGCGATGGTGGCCGCGGCGCAGGTCAAAGCCGCCTTCGTCGTGCTCGACCGGCCGAACCCGCTCGGCGGCCGGGCGGCCGGGCCGGTGCTCGACCCGAAGTTCGCCTCCGGGATCGGGCGGAAGCCGATCGCGCAGCAGCACGGCATGACCGTCGGCGAGCTGGCGCGCTTCTTCGCCGAGGAGTTCCTGCCCGGCGAAGGCGTGCAGCTCGAGCACCTCGATGTTGTCCAGGTCCGCGGCTGGCAGCGCGACACGCTGTTCGCGCGGACCGGCCTGAACTGGGTGCTGCCGAGCCCGAACATGCCGACGCCGGACACCGCCCTCGTCTACCCGGGCACCGGGATGTTCGAAGGCACGGTGTTCTCCGAGGGCCGGGGCACCACCCGGCCGTTCGAGATCATCGGCGCACCCGGGCTCGACTGGCGCTGGCGCGAAAAGCTCGAAGACCTGCGGCTGCCCGGGGCGCGGTTCCGCGAGATCTACTTCGTGCCGACGTTCAGCAAGTTCGTCAACCAGACGTGCGGCGGCGTGCAGGTGGGTGTCGACGACCCGCGGGCCTTCGACGCGATCCGGACCGCGGTCGCCATGCTCGTCACGGCGAAGGCCCTGCACCCGGACGTCTTCGCCTGGCGTCCCGACAACTACATCGACAAGCTCTCCGGGTCCGATCGCCTGCGGACCATGGTCGACGCCGGTGCGGGCGTCGACGAGGTCACCGGGGCCTGGCGGGCCGAGCTGGCCGAGTTCGACCGGAAACGTCGCCGCTACCTGCTCTACCGCTGAGAGGAAGAGTCGTGCGTGCTAGGAAGGTCCTCGCCGCGGCCACCGGAGTGCTGGTCGCGCTGACCACGTTGACCTCGGGAGCCAGCGCCATCACCGGACGCCACGACCCCAGCGCCGGCCGCTTCGACCGGCCGCACCAGGGCTTCGCCGCGCCGTGGACGACCCTGCGGGCGGGAAAGCCGCAGGACGTCGGCCTCGACCCGGCGCCGATCAAGGCGGCGGAGGACTTCCTGGCGAGCTGGACGAAGCCGGACGCCACCGGCCACCCGCACTTCTCCGGCGCGGTCGGCCTGCTCGCGCACGACGGCGTGGTCGTCGACCGGTACGCGGTCGGCGGCGCGCTGCGGTACGCCGACGCCAAGGGCACCGAGCTGCCCGCGGACCAGCAGGTCCCGATGCGCGACGACACGATCTTCGACATGGCGTCGATCTCGAAGCTGTTCACGTCGATCGCCGTGCTGCAGTTGGCCGAGCGCGGGCAGCTGACCATCGACACCCCGGTCTCCCGCTTCTTCCCCGAGTTCGCCACCGGCGACAAGGCCGCCATCACGGTCGAGATGCTGCTCACGCACACCTCCGGGTTCGACGCCGACCCGATCCCATCGCTGTGGGCCGGCTACCCGGACATCCCGTCGCGCCGGCAGGCCGTGCTCGACAGCCCGCTGAAGAACAAGCCGGGCACGACCTACCTCTACTCGGACATCAACCTGCTGACCCTCGGCTTCATCGTCGAGAAGCTGACCGGGCAGTCGCTGGACAAGGTCGTCCACGATCGGATCACCGCGCCGCTCGGCATGGCCGACACCGGTTACAACCCGCCCGCGGCGAAGCTGAACCGGATCGCCGCGACGGAGTTCGAGGCCAACCCGCCGCGGGGGATGGTGCGCGGCAGCGTGCACGACGAGAACGCGTGGTCGCTCGGCGGCGTCGCCGGGCACGCCGGCGTGTTCAGCACGGCGAGCGACATGGCCGTGCTGGCCCAGACCGTCCTCAACGGCGGCAGCTACCGCGGGCACCGCGTCCTGCGCGAGGACACCGTGCGCGAGATGCTGACGAACTACAACCGGCAGTTCCCGGACGACTCGCACGGCCTGGGCTTCGAGCTCGACCAGCCCTGGTACATGGGTGCGCTGGCGTCGCCGGTCAGCGCCGGGCACACCGGTTTCACCGGGACGACGCTGGTCATCGACCTCCAGTCGCGGTCGTTCGCCATCCTGCTGACCAACCGGGTGCACCCGACGCGCACCTGGGGTTCGATCAACACCGCCCGCCAGGTTTGGGCGACGTCGCTGGCCAGGGCCATGGCCGTGCGGCCGGTGGCGGGCAAGGACGCCTGGACGAGCACTCTGGGTAACGCGAGCGTTGCCACGCTGAGTACCCGGTCATTTACTACGCATAGTGATCAAGCAGTCGTTTCCTTCTTCGCTTTCGTGGACACCGAGGGCAGCAGTGATCCACTTCAGCTGCAGGCCAGCACCGACGGCGTGAACTGGCAACCGATCACGGTATCGGTATCCGGGCCGGGCGCACCCTCCGGAAGCGTGACGTCGCTCTCCGGACACGGGCACCGTGCCTGGTGGAAGGTGGCGGGCGCGGTGCCGCAGGGCCCGGCGGTGAGCCTGCGATGGCGTTACGGCACCGACCCGAGTTACACCGGCCGCGGAGTTTCCGTGGACGGTGTGAAAGTCACCGAGAGCGGCCGATCACTCCTCGACGGTGAACGAGACCCCGCTGCTTTCGTCGCAGAGGGTTGGCAATTGAGCTCTCGGTGACCCCTCTGTCGCCGAACGTCGACCAACCGCCGGAATTTACCGTCCTCTTGCCGCTTGCACCGCGACACTAAGTTGCCAAGTCGTTAGCTAGACCGCGTTAACAAGGTCGACCCTGTTGGCGACTTTCTGGTCAACGATTAATCGCAAATCTAGATCCGCAGACACGGACGGGTTGCGATCGTACCGAAGGGTGTGGGTAGCCTTGTCGCAAATGCCAACGGTTAGTAACTTTCCGACGGTGAGTGATACCGAATCCGTAGTCGGCCCGGCACCGTCCGAGCCCGCATCGGTCCAGACGGCCGTGCGAGACGCCGACTCCAGCCCGCTGGTGCGGATCCGGTCGCTGCTCCCCGGCCTGGCCCGCGCCGAGCAGCGCGTGGCCAAGGTGGTGCTGGAAGATCCCGCGCACGTGGCGCGACGCAGCATCACCGAGGTGGCCCTGGCCGCCAACACGAGCGAGACCACGGTGACGCGGTTCTGCAAGGCCGTCGGCGTCGGCGGGTACCCGCAGCTGCGCATCGCGCTGGCGGCGGACACCGCCCGCACCGAGGCGCGCACCACGCGCAACCTCGGCGGCGAGATCGGCCCGGAGGACGACCTGGCCGCCGTGATCGGCAAGGTCAGCTTCGCCGACGCGCGAGCCGTCGAGGAGACGGCCGACCAGCTCGACATCGCCACGCTGGAGCGGGTGATCGCCGCCGTCGCGAGCGCCGGCCGCGTGGACGTCTACGGCGTGGGCGCCAGTGCGTTCGTCGCCGCGGACCTGCAGCAGAAGCTGCACCGCATCGGCCGCGTGTGCTTCGCGTGGTCGGACACGCACATCATGCTCACCTCGGCCGCGGTGCTGAGCCCCGGTGACGTCGCGATCGGCGTCTCGCACACCGGCGCGACCACCGACACCGTCGAGGCGCTGCGCGTGGCGCGCGAGCACGGCGCGAGCACCATCGCCGTGACGAACTTCCCGCGCTCCCCGATCACGGAGGTCGCCGACCACGTTTTGACGACCGCGGCGCGGGAAACCACCTTCCGTTCGGGAGCGACGGCGAGCCGGATCGCCCAGCTCACCGTCATCGACTGCCTGTTCATCGGGGTCGCGCAGCGGCACATGGACGCCTCGGTCAACGCCCTGGACGCGACGAGGGACGCGGTCGGCTCACACCGCTTGGGGGTCAGGCCGGACGGTCGTCGCCGTCCGCGGGAAACCGGCAAGTAATGACCGACGAAAATGTGAGGCGCATGATGACCGTCCCCGTGCAAGCGGTGCACGTCGATTCGCCGACCGAGACCCGCAATCCCCGCACCACGGACATCGACCTGATGTCCACCGCGGGGATCCTGGGCGCGATCAACGCCGAGGACCGCACGGTCCCCGGTGCCGTCGCCGCGGTGCTGCCCCAGGTGGCGCGCGCGGTGGACTACGCGGTGGACGCCCTGCGGGCGGGGGGCCGGGTGCACTACGTCGGCGCGGGGACGTCCGGGCGCCTGGCCACCCTGGACGCGGCCGAGCTGGTGCCGACGTTCAACGTGCCGGGCGACTGGTTCGTCGCGCACCACGCCGGCGGCGAGCGCGCGCTGCGCAACGCCGTCGAAAACGCGGAGGACGACTCGGCGGCGGGCGCCGCCGAGATGGCCGCCATGGTGCAGCCGGGTGACTTCGTGCTGGGGCTGACGGCGTCGGGCAGGACGCCGTACGTGCTGGGTGCGCTGGCCGCGGCGTCGCGCCAGGGCGCCCGGACCGGGCTGGTCTCGGGCAACGCCAAGGCCGCGAAGCCGGCCGGGGTGGACGTGCTCATCGCCGTCGACACCGGCCCGGAAGCGATCGCCGGCTCGACCCGGATGAAGGCGGGCACGGCGCAGAAGATGATCCTGACGTCGTTCTCCACCGCGACGATGATCAAGCTGGGCCGGACCTACTCCAACCTGATGGTCAGCATGCGGGCCACCAACGCGAAGCTGCGCGGCCGGACCATCCGGATCCTGCAGGAGGCCACCGGCATGACGATGGCGGACTGCTCGGACGCGCTCACCGAAGCCGGGGGCGACCTCAAGGTGGCGCTGGTGCACTTGTTGTCCGGTGAGGACGTCAAGAGCGCCGCGAAGGCGTTGCACGCGTCGGGCGGGCACGTGCGCAAGGCGTTGGACCTGGTACGGGTGCGCGCTAGCTAGACCATCATCTGTTCATCTGTCTACCCTCTCAGATGAGAGTGAGGCAGGTGGGCGATGGCGGGCACGGACGAGGACTCGCGGCGCGGGCTGTCGCGTCGCGAGTGGGTGTCGATCGGCGGGATGGCCGGATTCGTCCTGCTGCTGAACGTCGTGGGCTGGGGCGTGCTCACGGCGTTCGTCGCGCCGCACCACTACGCGCTGGGCACGTCCGGCGTGTTCGGGATCGGCCTCGGCGTCACGGCCTTCACGCTGGGCATGCGGCACGCGTTCGACGCCGACCACATCGCCGCGATCGACGGCACCACGCGCAAGCTGATGGCCGACGGACGGCGGCCGCTGTCGGTCGGGTTCTGGTTCTCGCTCGGGCACTCGACGGTCGTCTTCGCGCTGTGCCTCCTGCTCTCCCTCGGCGTCCGCGCGCTGGCCGGGCAGGTCGAGGACGGCTCCTCGGCGTTGCACGAAGCCACCGGTGTGATCGGGACGTCGGTGTCCGGCGTGTTCCTGTACGTGATCGCGATCCTGAACCTCGTGGTGCTCGTCGGGATCCTGCGAGTCTTCAAGAAGATGCGCCACGGCGAGTTCGACGAAGCCGCGCTCGAACGCCACCTGGACAACCGCGGCGTGCTGAACCGGTTGCTGCGCGGCGCGACGAAGGCCGTGCGCAAACCGTGGCACATCTACCCGGTCGGGCTGCTGTTCGGCCTGGGCTTCGACACCGCGACCGAAATCGGGCTGCTCGTGCTCGCCGCGGGCGCCGCGACGTTCGCGCTGCCGTGGTACGCGATCCTCGTGCTGCCGGTCCTGTTCGCCGCCGGGATGACCCTGTTCGACACCGTGGACGGCTGCTTCATGAACCTCGCCTACGGCTGGGCGTTCGCGAAGCCGGTGCGCAAGATCTTCTACAACATCACGGTGACCGCCCTGTCGGTCGCGGTGGCGCTGGTCGTCGGGACGATCGAGCTGGTGTCGATCCTGGCCGAGAAGCTGGACATCACGTCGGGTCCGTTGGCCGCGATCGCCTCGGTGAACCTCGACTACGTCGGCTTCGGGATCGTCGGGCTGTTCGTGCTGACCTGGGTCATCGCGCTGGCGGTGTGGCGGTTCGGGCGGATCGAAGAGAAGTGGTCGGCGAAGCTTTCCTGAGGACGGCGCCCAGCGCGGCGACGGCGGCGAGCGCGCCCGCGGGCCCCACCCACGACGGTCCCGCGGCGGCGAGAACCACCCCGCCCAGCGCGGAACCCAGCGCGCCGCCGAGGTAGATCGCCGAGCCGTTCAGTCCCAATGCGACAGCCGGGGCGTCCGGCGCGACCGTGAAGAGCCGGTGCTGCTGCGGCACCATCAGCATCCCGCCGAAGACACCGGAGAAGAGGGCGAGCACCAGCGCACCGGGCAACGACAGCACGGCGAGGTCCAGGACGGCGAGCACGACGGCGGTCCCGGCCAGCGACAGCGCGCGGACCTTCGCCGGGCCGAGGCGGTCGGTGGCGCGGCCCGCGAACGTCGTGCCGGCGACCTGGCCGAGCCCGGACCCGACCAGCACCCACGACAGCACCGCGCCGCTCGCGACCGGCGCGACCAGCACCGGGAGGTAGACGAACACCGTGAAACCGGCGATCGTGCCGAGGATCGTCACCAGCAGCACGCGAGCGACGGGCGGTCGCACGACCACGGCGAGCCGGGCGCGCAGGCCGGCCGCGGGCACGCGGACCTCGGGCAGGATCGGGATCAGCGCCGCGACGACGACCGCGACCCCGCCGATCCCCCACATCACCGCGCGCCAGCCGAACCAGTTCCCGGCCAGCACGCCGATCGGGACGCCGAGCACCATCGACACGCTCATCCCGGCGGCCACCGTCGCGAGCGCGCGGCCCCGGCGTTCTTCGGACGAGAGCGCCCCGGCGAGCACGTAGGCGTTGGATTGGAAGGCGGCCGCGCCGACCGCGGCGAGCACCCGCGCCGCGGCGACCACCGCGAACGACATGCCGAGTGCCTGCCCGGCCATGCCCACGGTGAACAGCGCCATGCCGCCGGCCAGCAGCCATCGGCGGTCCCAGCCGCCGGTGAACGCGGCGATGAGCGGCGACGCGATCGCGTAGGTCAGGGCGAAGACGGTGGTGAGCTGGCCCGCGACGGACTCCGTCACGTGCAGGTCGGCGGCGATGGCGGGCAGGAGGCCGTTGAGCACGAACCCGTCGGTGCCGACGGTGAACGTGCCCACCGCGAGGACGAGCAGGACCCCCAGCCGATCATTAGATGATCGTCGAATCGTCATGGGGCCATGATGGAGGTATACTTCGATCGTTGTCAAATGGTCGAAGGGAAAGCCGTGGCCCGAACGCTGCCCCAGCCGGCGCGCGAGGCGATCGAGATCGTGCCGGTGCTGCAGGCGCTCGCCGACCCCGTGCGCCTGGAACTGGTGCGCGAACTGGCGAAGGTGACCGAGCCGCGCAGCTGTGCGCTCGGCGAGTACGACGTCGACATCACCGCGCCGACGCTCTCGCACCACTGGCGGGTACTGCGCGAAGCCGGTCTGACCACGACGTTCGTCGAAGGCCGGACGCGCTGGGTCGAACTACGCCGCGAAGACGTGCAGGCGCGGTTTCCCGGCCTGCTGGACGCCGTCCTCGCCTAGCTCACGGGGCGTAGATGGTGAGGGTCGTCGGGCCGGTGAGACTCCCGATCCCCGAGCCGGCGCACGCGAGCGCATCCGGCGTCACGAGCGTCGCCACCTGGACCGCGCTGCCCGGCGTGTACCGCCCTGCCGTGATCACACCCGTGTTGGTGACCACGACCTGACCGGCGACCACCGTGGTCGTGAAGTTGTACGTGAAGGTGGTCGGCGCGGCCAGCGGATTGCCCCACACGTACGTGCGCGACGTCGACCCCGCGTTGAGCAGCGTCGTGCAGGAGACCACGTCGGTGAACACCTGCGTGTAGGTCGCGTTGAACGCCTGGGGGTCGGTGCAGACGGGGAACGTTCCGGTGAGAACACCGGACACGAGCCGAGGCGTGTTGGTGATGGGCGGGTCGTAGGTGACCGCCCAGGTGCCGGCACAGGTCTGGACGGCGGTCGCCGCGTGCGCCGGTCCCGCGGACGCGAGCACGCTCCCCGCCGCGGCGAGCACGGCCACCAGGAACGCACCGAACCTTCGCGACCGGCCCATGGCAGTCCCCCCCTCTGCGACAACCTTCGTAATAGACCACGAACGAGGACGCGCCGACTACCGCCGTTCCGGCACTCCAGGTCGAGGAGAAGCGGTCGTGACGCACCGGTGCTGCGGCCCGAGGACGCGCAGCACGTCCAGGACGTCGGTGCCGCCGGGCGGCGGGGTGAAGATCCGCAGCCGCTGGTCCGTCGCGGGCGTCGCCAGCACTTCGCAGTCGAACTCGATCGTGCCGAGCTCGGGGTGCACCAGCCGGTAGCGGTGGGCCCGGCGGACCGCGACCTCGTGCCGGTCCCACAGCGCCGCGAACTCGGCGCTCGCCGTGCGCAGCCGCGCGACCAGCGCGCGGGACGCCGGGTCGTCCCCGCGGTGGGCCACCGCGGCCCGCAGGTCGGCGACCAGCTCCCGGCCGTGCTCCTCGTGCTCCTCGGCCGCGAAGTGATCGCGGACGGACGGCTCGGTGAACCAGCGCAGCACGACGTTGCGGTCCTCCTCGGCCACCGAGCACACGCACCCGAACAACGCCAGCGCGAGGTCGTTCTGCGCCAGCACGTCACCCAGGTCGCTCAGCACCTGGACCGGGACGCCGTCGAGCCGGTCGAGCAGGTACAGCAGGCCCGGCCGCAGGTGCTCGCCCGCCCGCGCGCCCTCCGGCGGGCGGTGCCCGGCGAGCAGGTACAGGTGGTCGCGCTCGTCCTCGGTCAGCCGAAGGGCCCGCGCCAGCGCGGCCAGCAGCTGCCCTGACGGCTGCGGGCTTCTGGCCTGCTCGAGCCGCATGTAGTAGTCGGGCGACATCCCGGCGCGGGCCGCGACCTCCTCCCGGCGCAGGCCCGGCGTGCGCCGGCGCGGCCCCTCGGCCAGCCCGACGTCCCGCGGGGTCAGCCGCTCGCGGGACCGGCGCAGGAACCCGGCGAGGTCGGCGCGCTGCATTCCCATGCGTCCATGGATAGCACCGTTCGCCGGGCGCAGCCTCGGACCGCCGGTCCTAGGCAGACCGCTCCGTTCCCGCGCCGGGCGCGAAGCGGCACGGTCGAGGGCGACGAAAGGAGCACGCGATGAAGGCGGTGCGGTTCCACGAGTACGGCGGGATCGACGTCCTGCGGGTGGCGGAGGTGGCGCGTCCGGTGCCCGGCCCCGGGCAGGTACTGGTCGAGGTCCGCGCGGCCGGGATCCAGCCCGGCGAGACGATGATCCGGCGGGGAGCCCGGCACGGGCGCTGGCCGGCGACGTTCCCCTCCGGGCAGGGCAGCGACCTGGCCGGAGTCGTCGTCGAGGCCGGGCCGGAGGTGCGGGGCGTCGCGGTGGGCGACGAAGTCCTCGGCTTCACCCACGAGCGGGCGAGTCACGCGGAGTTCGTCGTGGTCGACGACTTCCGGCTGACCCCGCGTCCGAAGGGACTGTCCTGGGAGGTGGCCGGGTCGTTGTCCGTGGCGGGCACGACCGCGTACGCCACGGTCTTCGCGGTCGACCTCGAGCCGGACGACACGGTCGTCGTGTCCGGGGCGGCAGGCGGGGTCGGATCCCTCGCCGTGCAGCTGGCACGACGGCGCGGCGCGACGGTGATCGGGCTGGCGAGCGAGCGGAATCACGCGTGGCTGGCCGCTCACGGCGTCATCCCGGTCGAGTACGGCACTGGCGTGGCCGAGCGGATCCGGGACGCCGCAGGCGGCAAGGTCGACGCGTTCATCGACACGTTCGGCGATGGCTACGTCGAGCTGGCGATCGAGCTGGGCGTGCGGCCCGAGCGGATCGACACGATCCGCGACTGGGCGGCCGCGGCGCGGATGGGCGCCCGCACCGACGGCGAAGGCTCGGCGGCCTGCGCGGTCGTGGTCGGCGAGCTGGCCCGGCTCGCCGCGCGCGGACAGCTCGAGGTACCGATCGCCCGCACCTACCCCTTGGAGCGGGTCCGGGACGCCTTCCGCGAACTGGAACGGCGGCACACCCACGGCAAGATCGTGCTCCGGCCCTAGGAAGCCGCGTCCGAGATGCTCTTCGCTTCGCGCGCACCGGCTTCGAACGCTTCGCAGCAGAAGAGCAGCCACGCGCGTACGCCCTCGGGCGTCCCACCCGCGAACCCTTCTGCCGCCTCCAGATACCTGGGGACACGCCGGAAGAAGGCGACTTCGGGCACGCTCAGGGCCTTCGGGTCGAGGCCCGTCGCGACCATCGTGAGGCGCGCGGCCGCTCGCGCCACGACACCGTCCGCCGTGCCGAAAGGCTTGAGGGCCAACAGTTCCCCGTGCACCACGGCCGTCAGGACCGGGCCCGGCACCGACGTCGCTCCGGTCACGAGCTGGGCGAGCAGTTCGAGACGGCCACCGCCGGAATGCGGGCGCCCCAACGCGTCCGGGTCGTCGACGAGGTCCGCCGCGGCCAGGACGTGCAGGCGCGCCAACGCCTGCATCGGCGCGCGGCGCCACGTCGGCAGGATCGACTCCAGCGTCTCCGCGACGCGCAGCGCGCCCGCGAGGACCGGGTCGGCGACCGCGCCGTCGGCGGGCAGTTCGGGGTTCGCGCCCTCGATACCGGCGGACGCGCGGGCGGCCCGCACCGACGCCTCCGCCGCCGTCGCCGCGCCGCCGCGGAGGTTGGCCGGGAGGCGGTGGACCGCGAAGACCGCGTCCTGTGCGGACTTCGCCGCCGCTGCGACGCCTTCGAGGTCGAGCAGCGGCTTGAGCGGGTCACTCATGCGTCGAGCACCTGTCCTTCGCGGGTGACCACGGGCGGCAGCACCGACCACGGGAAGTTGATCCACTTTTCGGTGTGCCGCCAGACGTACTCGCACTTGACCGTCGAGTGCGGCTTTTCGTAGACGACCGCCGAGCGCACCTCGGCGACGTGCTCGAGGCAGTAGTCGCGGACCAGCTTGAGCGTGGCGCCGGTGTCGGCGACGTCGTCGGCGATCAGCACCTTCTTGCTCGTGAGGTCGACGACGTTGGGCACCGGCGGCAGCATCACCGGCAGGTCGAGGCGCTGGTCGACGCCGGTGTAGAACTCGACGTTCATCACGTGCAGGTTCTTCACGTCGAGCGCGTAGCCGAGCGAGCCGGCGACGAAGAGGCCGCCGCGGGCGATGGAGAGGATGAGGTCCGGCGCGAAGCCGTCGTCGGCGATGGTGTGAGCCAGTTCACGGCTCGCCGTGCCGAACAGCTCCCAGCTCAGCTCTTCCCGCTCTTCGGCCATCGATCTCGCCCTTCGTCGTGGTCCGCCGAGCATAGGCAACAGAGAAGTGGCCTCTGACAATGCTCGGAAATTGGCTATTCGAAGCAGCCAATGCCGGCTTTACGGTGATCACGTGAACGACTGGAGCACCCTCCCGGCCCTGTCCGGCGAGCACGTCCGCCTGGAGCCGTTGACCCGCGAGCACGCCAAGGGCCTGTTCGAGGCGGGGACCGACCCGGGCATCTGGGCGTGGCTGAGCACCCGGCAGCCCGCCGACCTCCCGGCCGCCGAGCGGCTGGTCGAGCAGGCGCTCGCCGACCCCGACCGGCGGCCCTTCGCGCAGATCGACGCCGTCTCCGGCCGCGTCGCCGGCACGACGTCGTACTACCAGGTCGTCGAGAAGCACCGGATCCTGTCGATCGGGCACACCTGGATCGGCGCGGACTGGCAGCGCACCGGGCTGAACACCGAGTCGAAGCTGCTCCTGCTCGGCTACGCGTTCGAAACCCTAGGCGCGCAACGGGTCGCGTGGGAGACCGACATCCGCAACCTGCGCTCGCAACGCGCCATCGAACGGCTTGGCGCGCTTCGCGAAGGCGTGCTGCGCGCGCACCGGATCCGGCCGGACGGCTCCTCGCGCGACACCGTCGTCTATTCGATGCTGGCGCCGGAGTGGCCGGCGGCGAAGGCACGGCTGAACGAACGCTTAGTCAGGGCGGTTCGGTAGACCGGCGGGCAGCGCGGGTGCAACCTTTTACAAGGCGGACTAACGTCGCTAGCGTGCCGCTAGCCGTCGTTTCGGCGCACTACAGGAGGCCTTGCACCATGACCGAGCAGTCCCCAGCCCTGGACAACCTGCTCACCGAGAGCCGCACCTTCCCGCCCAGCGAAGATTTCGCTGCTCAGGCCAATGCGAAGGCCGACCTCTACGCCGAGGCGGACGCCGATCGCGAAGCGTTCTGGGCGAAGCAGGCCGAGCGGCTGACGTGGGACACGAAGTGGACCACGGTACTGGACTGGACCAATGCGCCGTTCGCGAAGTGGTTCGTGGGCGGCAAGCTGAACGTCGCGTACAACTGCGTCGACCGGCACGTCGAGTCCGGCCACGGCGACCAGGTCGCCATCCACTGGGTCGGCGAGCCGGGTGACACCCGGGACATCACCTACGCCGAGCTGAAGACCGAGGTTTCCAAGGCCGCCAACGCACTCACGTCGCTGGGCGTCGGCGCGAGCGACGTCGTGGCGATCCAGCTGCAGATGGTCCCCGAGGCCATCTTCGCGATGCTGGCGTGCGCGCGGATCGGCGCGCTGCACAACGTCGTCTTCGGCGGCTTCTCCCCGACGGCGCTGCGGGCCCGCGTCGACGACGCCGCCGCGAAGGTCGTCATCACCTCCGACGGGCAGTTCCGCCGCGGCAAGGCCGCGCCGATGAAGGCCAACGTCGACGAGGCGCTCGAAGGCGCCGAGACCGTCGAGAAGGTCATCGTCGTCAAGCGCACGGGCGACCAGCTCGAGGGCGACGTGCCGTGGACCGACGGCCGCGACCTCTGGTGGCACGAGCTCGTCGACGGACAGTCCGAAGAGCACACTCCCGAGGCGTTCGACAGCGAGCACCCGCTGTTCATCCTCTACACGTCCGGCACCACCGGGAAGCCGAAGGGCATCCTGCACACCTCCGGCGGCTACCTGACGCAGACGGCGTACACGCACCACAACGTGTTCGACCACAAGCCCGGCGAAGACGTCTACTGGTGCACCGCGGACATCGGCTGGATCACCGGCCACAGCTACATCGTCTACGGCCCGCTCGCCAACCGCGTCACGCAGGTCGTCTACGAAGGCACGCCGAACACCCCGCACGAGGGGCGGCACTGGGAGATCATCCAGAAGTACAAGGTCTCCCTCTACTACACCGCGCCGACGCTGATCCGCACGTTCATGAAGTGGGGCGCGGAAATCCCCGAGAAGTACGACCTGTCGTCGCTGCGGGTGCTGGGCTCGGTCGGCGAGCCGATCAACCCCGAGGCGTGGATCTGGTACCGCGAGACCATCGGTGCGGGCCGGACCCCGATCGTCGACACGTGGTGGCAGACCGAGACTGGCGCGATCATGATCTCGCCGCTGCCGGGCGTCACCTCGACCAAGCCGGGCTCGGCGCAGAAGGCGCTGCCGGGCATCTCCGCGAAGGTCGTCGACGACCAGGGCAACGAGGTCGGCCCGGGCGGCGGCGGGTACCTGGTGCTCGACAAGCCGTGGCCGTCGATGCTGCGGGGCGTCTGGGGCGACGAGGAGCGCTTCAAGGACACGTACTGGTCGCGGTTCAAGGACCAGGGCTTCTACTTCGCCGGCGACGGCGCGAAGTACGACAACGACGGCGACGTGTGGCTGCTGGGCCGCGTCGACGACGTGATGAACGTGTCCGGCCACCGCATCTCGACGACCGAGGTGGAGTCGGCGCTCGTTTCGCACCCGACTGTGGCCGAGGCCGCGGTCGTCGGCGCGACCGACCCGACGACCGGCCAGGGCATCGTCGCGTTCGTGATCCTGCGCGGCAACGCCGTCGACGGCGGCGAGGAGGCCATCCAGGCGCTGCGCAACCACGTCGCGAAGGAGATCGGGCCGATCGCGAAGCCGCGGCAGATCATGGTCGTGCCGGAGCTGCCGAAGACGCGCTCGGGCAAGATCATGCGCCGCCTGCTGCGCGACGTGGCGGAGAACCGGCAGGTCGGCGACGTCACCACGCTGGCCGACTCGTCGGTGATGGACCTGATCTCGTCGGGCCTGAAGTCGGGCAAGTCCGAGGAGTGAGCTAGCGTTCCCCCGTCAGGGCCCTTCCGGTTTGACGCCGGGAGGGCTCTGTCATGAACCCCCCGAGCGGCGCGCGTCGAACGCATGTTCTACACTGTGCCGCGAACCACACCCCCTTCCCGGGCAAGGAGACGACACGACGATGACCGTGGATGTCCTGACGCACGACGAGGAAACGGCCGAAGCCCCGGCTGTGTCCACTGACGAGGCGACCGTCACCGAGTCCGCGTCCCCGGCCCCCTCGGAGGACTCGGCGGACTCGCCCGAGCCCGCCGCCGAGGAGGCCCCCAAGCCGAAGCGCGGCCGCCCGAAGGGCGCGGCGGCGTCGTCGACGGCGAAGAAGACCCGCACGGTCGAGCTGATCCTGACGGTCACCGGCACCGCCGACGGCGAGTGGCAGGCCGAGCTCAAGAACGGCAGCAAGTGGGTCGCGAAGGGCCTGGAGATCCCCGCCGCCGCGGTTTCGCGCGCGGCGAAGGAGCTGCACGCCGAGCTGTCCGGCCCGATCGACGAGGTGATCAACCAGGCCCGCGAAGCGCAGGCCGCGAAGGTCGCCGAGCTGGAAGCCGAGCTCGAGAAGGCCAAGCAGGCCCTCGCCGAGCTGGACGCCTGAGCTTCTCCGAAGGCTGAGCTTCATTCCAGGAAGCGCCCGGGTCCGCACTTGGCGGGGCCGGGCGTTTCCGCTTTTCCCTGGCCGTTCCGGGACCCGAAAGCCGCAAGTCCACAGAGGACCGGCTTAGGTAAGGCATGTGTTATTTAGGCGCACCTGACTGAAATGGCAGGTCTCGCCACGATTCCTCGTTCGTGTTTCACTGTCCTGGTGACCGAAACGATCGACGGGGATGCCGTGGAGCACGCCCACGAACCGCACCAGGGCGTGGGCGGCAAGCTGAACTGGCTGCGGGCCGGGGTTCTCGGGGCGAACGACGGGATCGTGTCGGTCGCCGGGATCGTCGTCGGCGTGGCCGGCGCGACCACCGAAAGCACGACGATCCTCACCGCCGGAATCGCCGGGCTCGTCGCCGGCGCCTTTTCCATGGCCGGTGGCGAATACGTCTCCGTGAGCACCCAGCGCGACACCGAACAGGCGTTGCTCCGGCTCGAAAAGCAGGAACTCAAGGCCATGCCGGAGGCCGAGGAGCGCGAGCTCGCCGAGATCTACGAAGACAAGGGCCTTTCGCCGGAGCTGGCGAGCCAGGTCGCCCGCGAACTGACCGAAAAGGACGCCCTGCAGGCGCACGCCGAGGCCGAGCTGGGCATCGACCCGGACAACCTGACCAGCCCGTGGCAGGCCGCGTGGGCGTCGCTGCTCGCCTTCTCCGTCGGTGCGCTGCTGCCGATCCTCTCGATCGCCTGGGCCGGCGTCTCCCTGCGGGTGTGGGCGTGCGCCGCCGCGGTCGTCGTCGGCCTCACGCTGACCGGGTGGGTCAGCGCGAGGCTCGGCGACGCGAACGTGGGGCGCGCGATCCTCCGGAACGTCGGCGTCGGCGCCCTCACCATGGTCGTGACCTACTTCGTCGGTGTGCTCTTCGGCACCACCGTCGGCTAGCTAGTGGACGCCCTTCATCAGCTTGCGGATGAAGGGGATGCCCAGGAACAGCAGCACGCCGACACCGATGGCGACCAAGCCGACCGTGCTGAAGTACGGCGCCTCGTCGTCGACGGAGTAGTACTCGGCGAGCTTGCCGGACATCGCGGTGCCGAACGAGATGGACAGGAAGTTCAGCGCCACCATCTGCGTCCGGAACGCCGCCGGTGCGAGCTTCGTCGACAGCGACAGCCCGACCGGCGAGAGGCACAGCTCGGCGATCGTGAACACGAACAGGATGCCGACCATCGCGAGGATCGGGCTCGCGTTCTTGCCGCTGCCCACCATCGGCAGGAACAGCAGGAACGCCGCGCCCATCAGCACCGTGCCGAGGACGAACTTCATCGGCGTCGACGGCTGCCGCTCGCCGAGCTTCGTCCACAGCGCCGCCAGGATCGGGGCGAAGACGATGATGAACACCGGGTTGATCGAGCTGACCCAGGACACCGGCATCTCCCAGCCGAACAGGCTCCGGTTCAGCCGCTGGTCGGTGTAGGCCGCGACGACCGTGAACTGCTGCTGGTACAGCGAGAAGAACACCGCGCTGGCGATGAACATCGGGATGAAGGAGAGCACCCGGCTGCGCTCGACGGCGGTGATCTTGCCGCTGGTCAGGATGACGAGGAAGTAGGCCACCGAGATCACGCCGACCGCCCACACGACGACGTCGGCGAGGTTGCCCGGGTTGACGACGCCGGTGAGGACCAGCGCCACGATCGCGGCCACCAGCAGGACGGCGGCGCCGAGCGCCGGCGCGCGCTGGGAGGCCGGCAGCGGGTTCGGCACCTCCTTCGCCTTGTCGCCGAGGTTCTTGCGGCCGAACGTGTACTGGGTCAGGCCGAGGGCCATGCCGATCGCCGCGAGGCCGAACCCGAGGTGGAAGCCGACCTCGGTCTGCGCGATGCCGGTCAGGAGCGGGCCCACGAAGCCACCGAGGTTGACGCCCATGTAGAAGATCGTGAAGCCGGCGTCGCGCCGCTCGTCGCCCTCGGCGTAGAGCGTGCCGACGATCGCCGTCGCGTTGGACTTCAGCCCGCCGCTGCCGACCGCGACGCACACCAGGCCGACGCCGATGCCGGCCAGGCCCGGCAGCAGGGCCAGGCTGACGTGACCGATCATGATCAGGACGGCGCTGTAGAAGAGCGTGCGTTCCGAGCCGAGCAGGCGGTCGGCCACCCACGCGCCGACGACGGCGGAGAGGTACACCAGGCCGCCGTACGCGCCGACGATGCCGAGCGCGGATTCCTGCGCCAGGCCCAGGCCGCCCTGCTCGACCTTGTAGTAGAGGTAGATCGGCAGGATGCCGAGCATCCCGTAGTAGGAGAACCGCTCCCACATCTCGACGCCGAAGAGGTTCGCCAGTCCTCGTGGGTGCCCGAAGAACCTCGTGTCCTGCTGGACCTCGGTTGAGGTGCTCACAACTCTCGTCTTCCTTTGTCCGGGGACTTCGTTGTCGATTGGCATGCTATGAGCCCACCGTGTGACCCACCACCGGCACGACGTGTGACAGCGGTCATGACAGTCCGTGACAAAGGGTCGGTAAACTGACCTCAAGGTGCGCCGGGAAGTCTGGTCGGCAACAGTGATCAGCGACCCAGGAGCCGCCCGTGACCCGTCCCCTGTCCGAGTTCGCCCGCTACCTGCGCACCGAGACCACCGGCGGATTGATCCTGCTCGGCGCGGCCGCGGTCGCGCTGCTCTGGGCCAACTCGCCACTGCGGGACAGCTACCACGCCCTGCGCGACTTCCGGCTCGGCCCGGAGTTCCTCCACCTGAACCTGACGGTCGGCGACTGGGCGAAGGACGGCCTTCTCGCCTTGTTCTTCTTCGTGGCCGGGCTGGAGCTCAAACGCGAGCTCGTCATCGGCGAGCTGTCGCGCTTCAAGCAGGCGGTGCTGCCGGTCGTCGCCGCGATCGGCGGCATGGTCGTGCCCGCGCTCGTCGCGCTGGCCGTCGGCTGGGGGACGCCGGGGATCGACCGGGTCTGGGCGATCCCGGTCGCCACGGACATCGCGTTCGCGCTCGGCGTCCTCGCGCTGACCGCGTCGAACCTGCCCTCGAGCGCGCGGGTCTTCCTGCTGTCGCTGGCCGTGGTGGACGACCTCGGCGCGATCGTCGTCATCGCCGTGCTGTTCACGACGGGCTTCGACCTGGTCGCGGTGGCCGTCGCCGTCGCCGCGCTCGCGCTGTACGCGTACCTGCAGCGCCGCCGGGTCCGGACGCCGTGGCTGTACGTGCCGCTGGCGCTGGTCACCTGGGTCGCGGTGCACTCGGCGGGCGTCCACGCGACGATCGCCGGCGTCGCGCTGGGCCTGCTCACCCGCGTCCGCGCCGACGAAGGCGAAGCCGAAGCTCCGGCGCTGCGGCTCGAGCACCGGCTCCAGCCGTGGTCGGCCGCCGTCGCCGTGCCGGTGTTCGCGCTGTTCGCGGCCGGGATCTCGGTCGACGGCGACGCGCTGGGCGCGGTCTTCACGACGGCGTTGCCGGTGGCGGTGCTCGCCGGGCTGCTCGGCGGCAAGGTCGTCGGCATCCTCGGGGCCAGCGTGCTCGCCGTAAAGCTGGGCGCGGCGGAGAAGCCGCGCGGGATGGGCTGGCGGGACTTGGCCGCGTTGTCCGTGCTCGGCGGGGTCGGGTTCACGGTGAGCCTGCTGATCGCGGAGCTGGCGTTGCCGGAAGACGGGAGCGAGTTGGCGAAGGCGGCGGTGCTGATCGCGTCGGTGACGGCGTCCCTGCTGGCGGCGGCCTTGCTACTCCGTCGTAGCAAGGTTCACGCGCGAATCTCCGACACTGTGTCTTCTGGGGCCGAGCCCCAGACCCCAGCCGGGGGCGAGCCCCCTGGACCCCCAAACTGCGACACACTGTGACGCCGCCGCGCCCGGTTTATGGACACATGGCACGATGACCCGGTGAGCAGCCCCAAGCACGAACGCACCGGTCCCGACGGCGTGGGGGCCGTGCCTTACCTCCCGCTGTCCTCCGCCACCGACGTCCCCGGCGACCAGTCGATCGGCCGCCTGGTCGGCGACGCGACCCAGCACATCTCGACCCTCGTCCGGGCCGAGATGGAGCTCGCGAAGTCCGAGCTGATCGGCGAGGTGAAGAAGGGCCTCAAGGGGGCCGTCTACTTCATGATCGCGCTGACGGTCGTCCTGTACAGCACGTTCTTCTTCTTTTTCTTCTTGGCCGAAGGCTTCGCGGACTGGTTCCGGGGCCTCCACCGCTGGGGCGCGTTCGGCATCGTGTTCGTCGTGATGCTGCTGGTCGCGGGCGTGGCCGGGTTCCTCGGCTACCGCAAGGTGAAGAAGTTCAAGGCACCCGAGCGGACGATCGCCAGCGTCAAGGAGACCGCCGCCGCGCTCAAGCCGCAGCGCGCGCCCGAAGCCGACTTGACGACCACGCGCGACTGAGTCGTTGCACGCGTCCCCCGACCCGTCGATCGTCCGGCTCGACGGCCCGTGGGCCCACCGCGACGTGTCCGCGAACGGCATCCGCCTGCACGTCGCCGAGCTCGGCGAAGGACCCGTCGTGGTGCTGCTGCACGGGTTCGCCGAGTTCTGGTGGACCTGGCACCACCAGCTGCGGGCACTGGCCGAAGCCGGCTTCCGCGCGGTCGCCGTCGATCTGCGCGGCTACGGCGACTCGGACAAGCCGCCCCGCGGCTACGACGCGTGGACGCTGGCCGGCGACGTCGGCGGGCTGATCAAGTCGCTCGGCGCGCGGCGCGCGCACCTCGTCGGGCACGCGTGGGGCGGCATGCTCGCCTGGACGGTCGCGGCGCTGCACCCGCGGCTCGTGTCGTCGGTGACGGCGATCGGCGCCGCCCACCCCCTCGCGCTGCGCTCGTCGGTCCGCCCGTGGCGCGGGCAGGGCCGCGCGGCCGGGCACCTGTTCCGCTTCCAGGTGCCGGTGGCCCCGGAGAAGTGGCTGGTCAAGGAGGACGCGAAGGCCGTCGAGGACCTGTTCGGCGGCTGGGCCGGCCCCCGCTGGCGGTCCACTTCGGACTTCGCCGAGAGCGTCGAGGCGTTCCGGCAGGCGATGCTCGTGCCCGGCGTCGCGCACAGCGCGCTCGAGTACTACCGGTGGGCCTTCCGCGCCCAGTTCCGCGGCGAAGGCCGCCGCTTCACCGACGCGGTCGGCACCCGGATCGCGGCGCCGACCCTGCAGCTGCACGGCGCCGACGACACCTGCATCCTGCCCGAGACGGCGACGTCGTCGGTGCGCTGGGCGGGCCCGCACGCCGAGCCGGAGTTCTGGCCGGGCGTCGGGCACTTCCCCCACCTCGAGGTGCCGGACCGCACGTCGGCGGCCCTGGTGGACTTCCTCAAGCGAGACTGATGGCGTTCTTCGCCCGCTCCACCGACTCCTCCGCCGGGCCGCCGGTCGGGTTTTCGGTGGCCAGCGCCTGGTTGAGCGCCACGAACGGCCGCATCCGCCGTTCGTAAGCCGCGAAGGCGTCTTCGTGGGCCGCGCGACCGAGTTCCTGAGCCAGCACGTACGCCCCGACGAGCGCGAGGCTCGTCCCCTGCCCGGAGAGCGCCGACGCGCAGTAGCCGGCGTCGCCGACCAGCGCGACCCGGCCCGTCGACCAGCGGTCGAGGTGGATCTGCGCCATCGCGTCGAAGTAGAACACGTCGGCCTCGGCCATCGCTTCCAGCAGCTTCGGCACCTCCCAGCCGACGCCGGCGAGCCGCTCGGCGATCAGCCGCTTCTGCTCCGGGACCGCCAGCCGGGGCAGCGGCTCCGAGCCGAAGCCGAGGGTGACGCGCAGCTCGGTGTTCTCCCGCACGGGGTAGGCCACGCCGCCGGTCTCCTCGTGCCGGAACCAGACCTGCCAGTCCTCGAGGCCCAGGAAGTTCGGCGCGGGGAAGATCGCCAGGTACTGCCCGAGGTGCCGGACGAAGTCCTCCTCCGGCCCGAAGGCCAGCCGCCGGACCGCCGAGTGCAGGCCGTCCGCCCCGACGACCAGGTCGAACGTCCGGAAGCCGCCGTGTTCGAACTCGACGCGCACGCCGTGCGGCGCTTGCGTCAACCCGGTGATCGCGTCGCCGAAGACGTACTCGACGTCACCCGCGGTCGCCTCGTGCAGGATCGCGACGACGTCGTCGCGCAGCACCTCGAAGTCGTCGCTGTCCAGCCGTCCGCTGCTGTAGGTGAACTCCTCGGACCGGAACAGCTCGTGGCCGTCACCGTCCACCATGGACATTCCCCGCATCCGGGTGCGCACCGCGCGCATCCGGTCGCCGAGGCCCATCCGGTCGATGACGTCGAGCGCGGCGCCCCGCACGTCGATCGCCTGTCCGCCGGTGCGCGGGCCCGCCGCCCGCTCCACCACGGTGACGGTGAAGCCCTGGCGCGCCAGGAACCAGGCCAAGGTGCCGCCGGCGACACCAGCACCGGAGATCAGGACGTTTCGCATTGTTCCTCCAGAGTCGTACGCTGTTACGAACCACAGTGGAGTCGATCCAGCTCGAAGGCCATTTCTGTACTAGTACAGAAGGTGCGCTGTACTAGGTCAGGAGACGATCGTGAAGTACCTCGCCATCGCCGATGAGCTGCGAGGCCGGATCGCGCGTGGCGAACTGCCGCCGGGCGCGCGAGTCCCGTCGACCCGCCGGCTCGCGACCGACCACGGCGTCGCGATGGCGACGGCCGCGAAGGCACTGGCCCTGCTGGGCCAGGAAGGCCTGGTGCACGCGGAACCGCGGTCCGGCACGGTCGTCACCGGCCGCGAGCACCGCGGCGGCGGGCGGCGCGGGCTGACCCGCGAGCAGCTCGTGCGGACCGCCATCGCCATCGCCGACGCCGAGGGTCTCGGCGCGCTGTCCATGCGCGGGGTCGCGGCCCGCCTCGGGGTCGCGGCGATGGCGCCGTACCGGTACGTGCGCGGCAAGGACGAGCTGGTGCTGCTCATGGCCGACACCGCGTTCGGCGAGCGCGGCTACCCGGCGAAGCCGTCCGGCGACTGGCGCGAACGGCTGACCCTCGGCGGCCGCACGCTCTGGTCGCTCTACCGCCGCCACCCGTGGCTGGCGCAGCTCGGCCCGATCACGCGGCCCCTCCCGCTGCGCAACCTCGCCGTGCACGGCGAGTGGGCACTGTCCGCGCTGTCCGAACTCGGCGTCGACGCGGCGACGCTGTGCAACCTGCACGTCCTGTTCTTCAGCCACGTCCAGGGCATGGCGATCCACCTGGAGCGCGAGCAGAACGCGCTGGCGGCATCCGGGCTGACCGAAGAGGACTGGATGGACCACCAGGGCCCCGCGGTGGCGGCGATGGCGGCCGGGCACCCGACGTTCGCCAGGATGCTCGCCGACCTCACCGAAACCGGCTACGACCTGGTGCTCGACGACATCTTCGAGCTGGGCATGCGGGCGCTGCTGGACGGGCTCGCCCTGCGGTTCGGACGCTAGGCGGCGCAGGAGCCGGTGGACACGTTCCCCGTCTGCGACGGGGCCGCGTCGACCTCGGCGCGCACCTGCTCGGCCGTCAGCGTGAAGCCCGTTTCCGGGTCCTCCACCGCCGCGCCGAACACGACGCCGATGACCCGGCCGTCCGGGGTCACCATCGGGCCGCCCGAGTTGCCGCTGCGGATCTCGGCGCGGACCGTGAAGACGTCCCGCTGCACGGTGTTCGCCTCGTAGATGTCCGGGCCGCGCAGGTTGATCCGGCCGCGCACGCGTGCCGGCGTCGCGCGGTACGGGCCGTCGAGCGGGTAGCCGAGGACGATCGCGCTGTCGCCCGCCTTGGCCGTCTCCGGCGCGAACTGCAGTGCCGGGGCCCGCAGCCGCGGCACGTCCAGCACGGCGATGTCGACCTCCGGGTCGAAGTAGACGACCCGCGCCTGGTAGTCGCCCTGCGTCGTTTCGATGCCGACGGTGTCGGTGCCCGCCACGACGTGCGCGTTCGTCATGACCCGCTGCGGGGCGACGACGAACCCGCTGCCCTCGAGCGACCGCGAGCACGAGCTGGCGCTGCCCCGGATCTTGACCACGCTGCCGTGCAGCTGCTGCACGATCTCGCTGCGCTGCAGCGCGGGGTCCGGCGGTGACGTGTCCGCCGTCGGAGCCTTCTGGAACGGATCCACGATCGACGGGAAGCCGGACGCGTCGAGCAGCTTGCGCAGCTGGCTCGGGAACCCCTGCGCGGCTTCGGGCATGGCGTCGTTGACCTTGCCGAGCACCACCGAGTTGTTGATCGCCTTGGCCAGCCACGGCGCGCCGGACACGGCCGTCAGCGGCGTCGCGATCAGCCACGCCACCACGAACACGACCAGGGCCTGCACGACCGCGCCGAGCGTCTTGTCGATGCCGGAGAGCTTGTCCGGGTTGATCTTCTGCCGCAGCCGGCGGCCCACGTAGACGCCGATCGCCTCGCCGAACGCGACCAGGAAGACCACCGTCGCCACCGCGAAGGCGACCTTCCAGACGGGGTCGTCGAAGAACGCGACCACGACCGGGGCGAGCTTGATCCCGGCGACCGCACCGAGCACGACGCCGACGAGCGACGGCAGCGCGATGATCACGCCCTGGTATGCGCCGGACACCGCCGCCAGCACGGCCAGCAGCAGCACCAGCACATCGACCCAGTTCACCGTGTCACTCCCCGTCCAAGCGGGCCTGGAACGCCGCCAGCGCCTCGTCGAGGTCCCGGACGTCGCCCGGGTCCCATTCGCGCTCCCAGCCTCCCAGGCTCAGGAGAACCGACAGCAACCCGGCGGTGAACCCCCACACGAAGAGGCCGCCGACCTCGAAGGCCGGCCCCTTCCAGGGCGCGCCGGCCTTCTGGACCGTGAACCGGTTGGCCGGGTCGGCCAGGTCGGCGATGGCGACGCGCGCGACGGACGCCGTCTCGGCCGGGTCGACCGCGTGCACCGGCGACGGCTCGGCCCAGTGCGCCAGCACCGGCGTCACGGCGAACTTCGACACCGGGACGAACAGCTCCGGCAGCACCGCGACCGGCCGGACCCCGGACGGGACCACCCCGGTCTCCTCCTCGGCCTCGCGCAGCGCGGTGCCGACGGGACCGTCGTCGCCGTCCTCGGCGCCGCCGCCCGGGAAGGCGACCTGCCCGGCGTGCGAGCCCAGCGTGTCGGCGCGGCGCTGCAGGAGGACGTCCGGCTCGCCGTCGGCTTCGCGCTCGCCGAAGAGGATCAGCACCGCGGCGGGGCGCGTGTAGGCGTCCTGGGGTGGGCTGAACCGCGTGAACGTCTTCGAATCGACTTCGCCGCTCACCTTGACCAGCGGCCGCAGCCACTCGGGCACCGACTCCGGCTCGACCAGTGGTCCGATCACGATGCCCCCTCGACTGCCGCGCGCACCTGGTCAGTGTTCACGAACGTGCGTGGATTCGCGATGAACCGCACCTCGCCCGCGGCGGTGACCAGATAGGACGCCGGGAGCGCCGAAGGTACCTTCAGCGCCGTCCGGACGGGCCCGCTGCCGCCGTCGCCGTCGAACACCGACGGCAGGTGCACGCCCAGCTTCGCCAGCAGATCCAGGCCGTCCTTCGCCGGGCTCTGCACCTGGACGCCGAGGACGCGCACGGCACCCGGCTGCCGGGCGTACTCCTGGAGGACGGGCAGCTCGGTCCGGCACGGCTCGCACCACGACGCCCACACGTTGACCAGCGCCGGAGCGCCGGCCAGCGCACGCCCGACGTCGACGCTCACGCCGTCGCCGAGGCAGTCCGCCATGACGCCTTCGAGCTGCTTCACGGGCTGTGCGGGGCCCGGCGCCGGGCACGGCCGGAGCGCCGCTGCGGACCGGGCGGGCGCGAGATCCCCGGACGGCTTCGCGGCGGTGTCGTCACCCCCGCGCGGCAGCAACGCGACGATCAGCGCCACCGCCAGCACGGCGACCCCAAGTGCCCACTTGGTGACTCTCGTCACCGGGGCGCCGCCATGGCCAGGATGTGGTCCTTTTCGACGCCTTTGACCAGCTTCGCGGCTTCCTCGAACCCGGTCGGGCCGGTGCCGTACGACGGGCAGTCCCTGGCCAGCGGGCAGGCGCCGCAGGCCGGCTTCTTGGCGTGGCAGACGCGGCGGCCGTGGAAGATCACCCGGTGCGAGAGCATCGTCCACTCCTTGCGGGGGATCAGCTCGCCGACCACGTGCTCGACCTTGACCGGGTCCTCCTCCGCCGTCCAGCCCCAGCGCCGGACCAGCCGGCCGAAGTGGGTGTCGACGGTGATACCCGGCACGTCGAAGGCGTTGCCGAGGACGACGTTGGCGGTCTTGCGGCCGACGCCGGGCAGGGTGACCAGGTCCTCGAGCTTGTTCGGCACTTCGCCGTCGAAGCGTTCGACCAGCGCCGCGCCGAGGCCCATCACGGAGTTCGCCTTGGCCCGGTAGAAGCCGGTGCTCCGGAGGTATTCCTCCAGCTCGGTGCGGTCGGCGCCCGCGTAGTCGGCCGCGGTCCGGTAGCGCTTGAACAGCGCGGGCGTGACGAGGTTCACCCGGACGTCGGTGGTCTGCGCGGACAGCACGACCGCGACCAGCAGTTCCAGTGGTGTGGTGAAGTCGAGCTCGCAGTGGGCGTCGGGATACACGTCGTCCAAGCAACGCTTCATCCGCCTGGCGCGTCTCACCAGAGCTAACCGGCTTTCACCAGCGCCCTCACGGGGGGCGTTCGTGGTGGCAGGTGGCACCCCGATAGCCTACGGGCGCCGTCGGACGAGCCGGGCACTGCACCGGTGGACGACCGACACGCCAGAGCACCACCTCGGCGCGTTTTCCGGCCGCCATGAGCGAGGATCTGGAGTAGATGCTTTTCATCGAGTGTTTCGGGGTCCGGTCATGACTGTCTGGTTCGTCATCCTGGTCCCCCTGGTGATCATGTTCTTCGCGCTGTTCATGGAGCGGGTGGAGAGCAGGCTCAAGCACGTCGCGGTGCAGGAGAACGAGGTCGAAGAGTTCCTCGAGCAGGCGCAGCCCAACGAGGTCAGGGCGCTCTACGGGCACGGCATCGGCCGCGCGCTGGAGCTGTTCCGCCTGCGTAGGCTGGGCGGACGGGCAGCCAGGCTACGCGCGCGTCGCGTGCGGAGTTAGGCTCCACGTTCGAACGAGATCGTTTCCGCCTTGTGCGAGTCCGGCAGGCGATCTCGGGAGTACGCCCTAGACTGACGCGCAAGTGATCGGCGTCACGCTCCTCCAGCCACGGGGGAGCGTGATCGTTTCTCGACGAGGAGGCACCCGAGGTGGACGAAACCCTGGCCCGTGCGGGCATTTTCCAGGGTGTGGAGCCGGCAGCGGCGGAGGCGCTGGCCCAGACCTTGGAATCCGTGGAGTTCCCCCGCGGGCATGTCATCTTCAACGAGGGCGAGCCCGGCGACAAGCTGTACATCATCCAGTCCGGCAAGGTGAAGATCGGCCGCAAGTCCCCGGACGGCCGCGAGAACCTGCTGGGCATCTTCGGCCCGTCCGACATGTTCGGCGAGCTGTCCATCTTCGACCCCGGCCCCCGGACGTCGAGCGCGACCACGGTCACCGAGGTCCGCGCGGTCACCATGGACCGCCCGGCCCTGCGCCAGTGGATCTCGACCCGCCCGGAGATAGCGGAACAGCTGCTGCGCGTGGTCGCGCGCCGCCTGCGCCGGACGAACAACATGGTCGCGGAGCTGATCTTCACCGACGTCCCGGGCCGCGTGGCGCGGGCGCTGCTGCAGCTCGCGCAGCGGTTCGGCAGCCAGGAAGCCGGCCTGCTGCGGGTCACGCACGACCTGACGCAGGAGGAGATCGCCCAGTACGTCGGCGCCTCCCGCGAGACCGTCAACAAGGCACTCGCCGACTTCGCCCACCGCGGCTGGCTGCGGCTCGAGGGCAAGAGCGTGCTGATCCTGGACCCGGAGCGCCTGGCCCGCCGCGCTCGCTGAGTCTTTCTCACGGACGAAGAAGGCCCCTCGGTGAACCGAGGGGCCTTCTTCGTCGTGTCCCATAACGAGACGAGTCCCAAAACACAGTGTCTCCCAAAACAAAGAGCCGGGCGCCACCCCCGACGTGGCGCACCGGCTCTTCGTTTGTCGCGCGGACCATCCCCCGACGATCCGCGCTCCCCGCCCTCCGGGCCAGGCCCCGACCCGAGTGCCGGAGGGAGCTGGGTTTTTTTGCTGTTGTTCAACCATCACGGCCCATACCCACGAATTCAAGGCCATTCACTCTCAAGGACGCCGTCTGGGCCGTTTCGTTGCAGGAGGCCACGGAGAATATCCCTGGCGTTACGCGATCGAGACCTCCCGGACCGAACCAAGATCGGCTCCCTCGCCGGGCGGTGATGCACGCGACCCGGAAATAACTGGTACTGACGTACCATTCTGCGGCATACTGCTCTCGTGTCCCAGTCTGCCTCGAACCACGAAAGCCGCACGTCACTCGCCGACTACCGCACCGCGCTGACGACCAGGGCGGCCCGGCGGCCCGCCGTCGCGTCCGTCCTCGCCCGCCTGCCGATCGCCATGATCGGCATTTCGGCCTTGCTCTACGTCCAGCGCGAAACCGGTTCCTTCGCCGTCGCCGGGCTCGTCTCGGCCGGTTCACTCGTCGGGGTGTCGGTCGGCGCCGTGGTGCAGGGCAGGCTGATCGACCGGTTCGGTCCGACCCGGCCGCTGCTGACCTTCGCGCTGCTGTCCGCGCTCTCGATGGCCGCGCTGGTCACGGCCATCGAGTCGCACGCCGCGACGGCCGTGATGGTCACGCTCGGCGCCGTCACCGGGCTGTCGGAGCCGATGGTCGGGTCGGCGTCGCGGGCGCTGTGGGGACGGCTGCTGCCCCCGGGAGGCGCGCGCAACGCCGCGTTCTCCTACGAGGCGATCAGCATGGAGGTCTTCTTCATCCTCGGTCCCGGCGTGGCCGGGCTGCTGGTCATGGCGCCGTGGGCGGGCACCGGCCTGGTGCTGGGCGTCGCGCTGCAGTTCACCGGCGCGGTGCTGTTCGCCCTGAGCCCGGCCGTGCGGGCGTGGGGTCCTTCGGCCGGTTCGCAGGGGTCGCTGCTGGGCGCGCTGGCGAGCCCGGGCATGCGGACGCTGGCGCTCGCCGCGCTCGGCTTCGGCGTCGTGATCGGGTTCGTCGAGGTCGCGGTGCCGGCCGCGGCCACCGAAGCGGGCCAGGCGTCCGTGGGTGGCCTGCTGCTGTCGGCGTGGTCGCTGAGCTCGGTGGCGTTCGGCGTCGCGTACAGCCTGCGGCCGTGGCCGCGGCAGTTGGGCCTGCGGCTGCCGGTGCTGCTCGGCGGGTTCGGGGCGCTGGTCGCGCTGCTCGCGTGGCCGTCTTCGCTGTGGGGCCTGGCGCTGATGATGCTGCTGGCGGGCGCGTTGATCACGCCGCAGTCGACGGCCCATTCGGCGGCGATCGAGGTGGTCGCGCCGGCCGGGACCGCGGCGGAGGCGTTCGGCTGGGTGCTCACGGCGGTGACGCTGGGGCTGGCCGCGGGCCAGTCGGTCAGCGGGTACGTCGTCGAGCACGCCGGGCCGGGCGCGGCCTTCCTGGCGGCGAGCGTGGCCGGGCTGCTGCTCGCACTGGGCGTGTGGCTGTTGCGCGGCACGGTACGGACGCCCCAGTCCGCGCCGGCTCCTGCGCTGGTCAACGCGTAGTTCAGCCGTTTTTGTCGGTGCCGGCCGCTAGCTTGCGGGCATGGACGTCACCGCGCCTGCCCACCGCCTCTCGGCGGCCGTCTCGGCTGCGTCGCGCCTGCTGCCGGCCCGCGCCGGGCTTCGCCTGCACGCCGACGCGGCCGGGCTGACGGTCGCCGGTGTTGCTTCGGACCTCGCCGTCCGCTTCGACTGCCCGGCGACCACGCACACGGACGGCTCAGTCGTCGTCCCCGCGGCACCGCTGGCCGAGACGCTGAAGGTGCTCGACGCCGAGCAGGTGCGCCTGGTCGTCGAAGGCAGCCGCCTGGCGTTGCGGCTGGACAACGCCCGGTTCGCGCTGCCGCTGTTGCCGGACGCCGACGTCGCCTCCGACCCGCCGGCTCGCGTAGCCGAAGTGGACGGCGCGGCTTTCGCATCGGCGCTGCGCATCGTCGCGGGAACGGCGGCGAAGGACGACCCGCTCCCACTGTTCACCGGCGTCCGGCTGCAGTCGTCCGGTGACCGGTTGACGTTGACGGCGTCGGACCGCTATCGGATGGCGGTGGCGCGGCTGCCGCTGCGCACACCGGGCTCGCTGGACGTCCTGGTCCCGGCGGCGCTGCTGTCCGAGGCGGCGCGCCAAGCGGGCGGCATCGTCGGGCTCCACCTGGGCCCGGGCCGCTTCGGGCTCAGCTGGCGAGGTGGCCTGGTCGCCACGGCGGTGCTGGACGCGGGCTTCCTGTCGGAGGAGTCGATCGCCTCGGGCGCGGTGGACACAACGGTGTCCCTGGAGGCGGACGCCCTGGCGGCGGCGGTCCGCCGCGTCGGGGTGTACGCCGAGGACCGCCGAGTCCTGACCCTGGAGGTCGGCGACGCCCAGATCCGCCTGGCGAGCGCCCGCCAGAACGCGGGCGAAGCGGAGGAGACGCTGAAGGCGCAGGTCGGCGGCGGCCGGACGTCACCGTCGTTCCAGGCGAGGTACCTGCTCGACGCGCTGGGTGCGTTCGCGGGCGAGCAGGTGACGCTGGCGATCCAGCCGGGGATGCGGGCGTGTGTCCTGCGAGCCGCCGAGCCCGGGGAGGTGGAGCTGACGTACTACCTGATGCCGATGCTGCCGAGGTAGATCACGGCTCCTGGCGGAAGGCGATCCATTCGCTCGTCAAGCGGCCTCGTTGCCGGCTCCGACTCGCCTCGCTACACCGGCTCCAGGGCGCCGAAGCGCTTCAGCGTCCGGATCATCGGGGCCGTCTCCACTCCCTGCACTCCCGGGAGGCCGCCCAGGTCCACGGCCAGGTACTCGTAAAGTGCCGCGTCGTCGCGGCAGCCGACGTTCGCCACCAGGTTGGCCGGGCCCGTCGTGGCCGCCGCGAATGCCACCTGCGGGTGGCCTGCCAGTGCGCGGCCCGCCGACTCCAACGCCGATGGCGCCACCGTCAGCCACAGCGTTGCGGTCAGCGGGTAGCCCAGCAACGCCGCGTCCACCTCCACGTCGAAGTACAGCGCTCCCGACGAGCGCAACACCTCCAGGCGACGGCGGACCGTCGACTGCGAACGTCCGCAAGCCGCCGCCAATGTCGATATGTCGGCTCGGGCGTCGTGGGCTAGGGCCGCCAGCAAGGCCGTGTCCTCCGGCTCCGGCCGGTAGGGGCCGCCCGAAGGAGTACGGCGCAACGACGACACCTCCGAAACCGACAGTGCGCCGGCGCGGCCCGGCCAGCCCGCCGGGCCGCCCGCGAAACGGCGCAGCAGCCGGTACGCCGTCATCGACACCACCCGTGGCGTCCTCGGCAACTGACCCAGCAACAAGCCATCCGTCTGCTCGCGCAGCGGCGACCGGACGAAGCACACGATCTCCGTGCCCCCGGACATCAGGCTCACCCACTGCGTGTCGTCCCGCCGGGCCAGCCCCGCCGCGATCGCCGCCGCCGCGTCGGGGACGCAGCGCAGCCGCACCAGCCAGTGGACCTGGCCCAGCGGTGCCGCCTCCGGCACGCCGACCACCCGCAGCACCCCGGCCGACCTCAGCTTCCGGTACCGGCGCGCGATCGTCTGGTCCGAGACACCCAGCACCGAAGCGATCGTGCTGAACGACGCCCGGCCGTCCAGCTGCAGCGCGTGAGCCAGGCGACGGTCGAGGTCGTCGAGCAGGCCGGATTCCACCAGATCAGCCTAGGTGATGTCGGATTTCGCGCACGATTTCGTCGTGGATGGAACCTCGAAGCGAAGCGACCCACGCTGAAGGCATGCCCATCGACCACACGGTCTTCCTGACCAGGAACTACGAAGAAACCTGGCGGCGCTATGAACAACTCGGCTTCACGCTGAGCCCGCCGTCGCGGCACTTCGCGTCCGTCAGCGACCAGAGCGAACCGGTCCCGAGCTGCACCGCGAACCGCTGCGCCTACTTCGGTGGCTCGTTCCTCGAACTGATCGGCATCGTCGACGAGACGGCCGGCGATCCGTGGCGGGTCCTGCCGATCCTCGACGCCCGCGGCGACGGCCTGCACGGCTGCTCCTTCGGCGTCGACGACTCCGGGGAAGCCGAGCGCAGGCTGCGCGAAGCCGGGCTCTCGACGTCCGGCGTGCTGAAGCTGCAACGCGACGTCGAACTGCCGGAAGGCACGCGCACCGCACGGTTCCGCAGCGTCCACATCAGCCGGGACCGCACCCCCGAGGGCATCCTCCACACCGCCGAGCACCTCACCCCGGAGTACCTCCACCAGCCGCGCTACCTCGGCCACCCCAACGGCGCCCGCGCCGTGGCCGGGATCCTCCTCGTCGTCCCCGATCACGAGGTCGGCGAGTACCGGAGACGCTACGACGTGATCACCGGCGGCCGCGCTCCGGTCGACATCGTCGGCGTGAGCGATCTCGACACGATCCTGCACGGCGAAACCCCGCGGAAGCTGCCGTACTTCGCCGCTCACGGCGTCGTGGTGGCGGATCTCTCGCGAGCGCGGAAACTGATCGAGCAGCACGTCCCGACCACCACCCACGACCGCGGGTTCTTCGTCCGCGCCGAAGACGCCTTCGGTGCCGCGGTGCTCTTCGAGGAGGCACGATGATCGTCGAAACCACCACCGGCCGGGTCCGCGGCGCGGACGGCGCCTTCCGAGGAATTCCTTACGCCACCGCGAAACGGTTCGAAAGACCAGAGCCGCCGAAGCCTTGGACCGGCGTCCGCGACGCTCTCGAAGCCGGCCCCGCGGCGCCGCAGCCGCCGTCACGCCTTGAGCGCGCACTCGGGCCGATGCCGCTGCCGCAGAGCGAAGACTGCTTGTCCCTCAACGTCTTCACGCCGTCGGTCACCGGGAACCGGCCGGTGCTGGTGTGGATCCACGGCGGTGGGTTCTCCAGCGGCTCGGGCGGTCAGGTCTGGTACACCGGCACGCGCCTGGCCCGCGACGCGGACGCCGTCGTCGTGACGCTCAACTACCGGCTCGGCGCCTTCGGCTTCGCCGTGCTGGACGGCGTGCCGCCGAACCTCGGGATCGCCGATCAGCTCGCCGCCCTGGAATGGGTGCGCGACAACATCGCCGCGTTCGGCGGGAACCCCGCCGAGATCACCCTCGGCGGGCAGTCGGCCGGTGCGCAGTCGACGCTCGCCCTGTGGTCGTCGCCGCGCACGAACGGCCTCATCAAACGGATCGCCCTGCAGAGCGCGCCCCTCGGCATGCGACCGTCCACAGGGGAGGAGGCGAACCGGAACGCCCGGACACTGGAAGGCCTCCGGGACGCCCCGGTGGAACGACTGCTGGCCGCGCAGGTTTCGGTGCCGGGGAAGCCCGGGTCGCTGGAACCACCGTTCCAGCTGGTGGCCGACGGCGATCTCGTCGCCGAGGACCTCATCGAAGCCGCACCGGAAGGCCCCGCACTCGTCAGCTGGACGCGCGAAGAGCTACGCGCCTTCATGCCCGACGCACCGCAAGAAGTCATCGACAACGGAAACGGCTTCTTCACCAGCGACAGGCTGGTGAAGAAGCTCGACGCCTTCACCTACCGCTTCGACTGGCAGGCACCGGGAAACCGGTTCGGCGCCTGCCACTGCCTCGACATCCCGTTCCTCTTCGGCACCCACGACGTCTGGCCCGCGCCGATGCTCGAAGGAGCCCCGAAGGGCCTCGAGAACGAAACCGGCCTGCGCGAAGTGTGGGCCGCCTTCCTCCACGGAGAGCGGCCCGGCGCACTCACTCCGCCGAAGCTGCCTTGACCGCCGCCTCGACCTCGGCGAAGGACGGGTTGACCATGGCACGCGACCCGACGATCACGGTCGGCACCGTCTCGTTCCCGTTCGCCACCTCGCGGACGCGGGCGGCCGCCGCCGGGTCCTCCCAGATGTTGATCGCGCGGACGGTGAAGCCGCTCTTCGACAGCGGCCGCTCCAGCGCGGCGCAGAACCCGCACCCCGGCCGCCAGTAGAACTCGACCTCGACGTTGCTCATTTTTCCTCCGACCGCAAGTAGTCCAGCTGCGCCTGCACGCTCCATTCGGCGGGCGCCCACAGCGCCCGGTCGACATCGGCGTACACGACCTCGACGACCTGACGCGGGGTCGCGTCCGCACCGAGCGTCTCCAAGGCCGAACGCACCTGGTCGAGCCGCTGTTCCCGGTGCGCGAGGTACTCACGCGCCGTGGCGGGCAGGTCGGGCAGCTCCGGACCGTGCCCGGGCAGCCCGAGAGTGCCCGGCGGCAGCTCGATCAGCTTCCTCAACGAACGCAGGTAGTCGCCGAGGTCGTGCAGCACGGTGGTGCCCCGGCCGAGGACGGTGTCGCCGGTCAGCACCTGGCCGTCGAGGAGCAGCGACACCGAGTCGTCGGTGTGCCCCGGCGTGTGCAGGACCCGGATGTCGAGGCCACCGGCGGGAAACACCTCACCGTCCACAAAGGACGAAGCGGCCACGCACAGCGCGGGGTCGAACGCCCGGACCGGCGCGCCCACGCGTTCGGCGAACCACGGCGCGCCTTCGGCGTGGTCGGGGTGGCAGTGGGTCAGCAGGATCAGCTCCACCGCACCGACCCCGGCCAGCAGCTCGAGGTGCTCGAGGTCGCGGTAGCCCGGATCGACGACCACGGCCGGACTCGACGGCGCCACCCGCAGCACCCAGCTGTTGGTGCCTTCGAGCGTCATCGACGACGGGTTGTTCTCCAGCAGCACCGACGCCGTCCCGGTCACCTGGCGCAGCACGCCGTACGCGGGGGCAGTCATCGCTTCTCCAGGACGACGCGGACGTGGTCGTTCTCGCGGATCAGCGTCGGCGCGATCCGGACGATCTCGCGCGGCGCGTTCACCACGTCGTCCGCGGTGGCGAACTCCGCCAGCTCGCTCAGCGTCAGCCACGTCGGCGGCATCAGCATCCGGCGGCCTTCGCGCGCGTCGGCGATCGCGTCTTCGGGGCGCTGCCAGCCCGAGCCCGACGCCTCGGAAGTCGCGCCGTCCGCCTCCTGGCCTTCAGGCAGCTTCGCGACGAAGAAGCGGGTGTCGTACCGGCGCGGCTCCTCCTCGGGCGTGATCCAGTGCGCCCACGGACGTAGCAGGTCGGCCCGCAGCGTCAGCCCCGCGTCGGCGAGGAACCCGGCCAGCGACACCTCGCGCGTCTCCAGGGCTTGGCGCGCCGCCGCGTACGGCGTGACGTCGGTCAGCACCGAGTCCGGGCCGCCCGCGAGCAGGACGCCGGACTCCTCGAACGTCTCGCGCACCGCCGCGCAGGTCAGCGCCCGCGCGAGCGATTCGTCGCAGCCGAACCGCGAAGCCCACCACGACGGTTCCGGACCGGCCCACGCCACCGACGCGTCGGCGTCGCGCTGGTCGACCCCGCCGCCGGGGAACACGGTCATCCCGCCCGCGAACGGCATGCCCTTGACCCGGTGCTGGAGGAAGATTTCGACGCCGTCGGCGCCATCCCGGACCAGGATGACGGTGGCCGCGTCCTTCGGCGTCGCCGGCGGGCCGTCGGCGTTGGCGCGCGTGGCTACCCCGGCGCCGACCGGGATGTCGAAGACAAACTCCTTTGGCTGCTCCACCCGGGCAACATACCTCCGGTACCCGACGTCCCGTCGCGCAGTTGTGGCACGCCGGACACGAAAAAGGCGGCCTCCCGAGACCGGGAGAGCCGCCTTTCCGCGAAACGAACTTAAGGTGCGGTCCACCCGCGCTGGTCGCCGCCGGAACGGGACGCGCCGTTGAGCCGCATCTTCGCCGCCTCGGCCCGCTCGCGCTCGGCCAGCTCGGCGTGCAGCTCGCGCAGCAGCGCCCGGTCGCGCTCGCTCAGGCTCGGGTCGTCCAGGTCCAGCGCCGGCAGCTCGACGACCTCGTGCATCGACGGCTTGCCCGCGGCGATCTCGCGCCCCTTCTCCGGGTCCTCGGCCAGCGCCTGCCGCAGCTGCGCGACCTCGGCCGGGGTCAGGTCGGCGGTGCGTTCCGCCCGCGTCTCGGACCGCGCCTTGCGGGGCGGCTCGGGCGTGGGCGGCGGCGACACGATCGGCACCACCGGGGCGACCGGCTCGGCCGGCGCCGTCGTGGTGGCGGACCGCATGCTGTGCCTGCTGCCCGACTCCGCGACCGACTCGGACGTCACCGACGCCGCCGGCTTCGCGGGCTCCGACCGGTACGACGACGAACTCGACGTCGTGCTCCCGGTCACCCAGGCCGGCGACGCGGCCGCCGAAGCGGCCTGGTGGTACTCGGAGTGCGCGACGCCGGGACCGCTGACCTCGACGACCGAGTGGATCCCGGCCCGGCGCAACGCCGTGTCGACGCGGAACGCGACAGCCGGCGGGTTGCCTTCCGGCCCCAGCTCGACGAGCACCACCCGCTGCGGCAACGCGCCCGGCACGCTGCCGGCCGGGGTGTTGCGCCACACCGCGTGCACCGAACGGACGTCCGGCAGCACCTGCAGCGTCCGGTCGAGCGCCTCGGCGATGCCGAACTCCGGGGAGTTCTCGCCGCTGAACCGGTGCGTGTTCACCGGCTCGGTCTCGTCGACCAGCAGGTCGTTCGCCAGCGTCGCGTCCGACCGGCTCATCTCGAGGACCAGCGCCAGCTCGCGCTGCTCGGCGGAGCTGACCGGGATCCGGCCCGCGATGAGCGTGCCGGTGGTCAGCTCGACCGCCTCGTCGATGTGGGCACGGGCGATCAGCTCGCGCGCTTCGGTGAGCGCGCTGTCGTCGATCCGGCCCGCCAGGGCCAGCAACAGGTTGTGCAGGCGCAGGGGCACCGAGAACCCGTCCATGGGCGGGCCGTCGTGGACCTCCACCATTGCCTTGCTCCCTCCCAGCTCGCTGGCGGGCGAGCGTTATGCGGCTACTAGCCGGGTCCCCGCCACCGCGCCCACGCAGACCAGCTCTGAGTCGGCCAGCGCGGCCCGGTGGTAGCCCGGCAGGTCGAAGCGCGGCGGGATGACCTCGACGCTGGGCTCTTCGTCGCCCAGTACCCGCAGCACCCGCTGCAGTTCGCCGGTCAACCTCGGCAGCCCGGCCAGCGCGGTGATCAGCAGGACGCGCTTGGCCGTTCCCTGTCCGACGACACCGACGTGTCGCCAGCTCTGCCGCACTTCCCCCACGTCCGGGCGTCCTCGCAACGTTGCGTGGATCAACACGGACACGGAGTCGACCGAGTTAACCCATTCGGGCGCACTCGACGTGAATGTGTACCGGTTCTCGGAGACGTCGTCTACCCCCAGCGTCGAACTGACCTGGTGCCAGTCGGCGCCGTGCGGGATGAGACCGGCCACGAGCAGGCGGTACTCCGTTTGGTCGAGGTCGATCCTGTGCTTAAGCAAAGACCTCGGCAGGGTCCGGGCGAGGGTGCCCATGGCGCCCTCGCCGAGCCAGTCGCGGAACCGCCACAGCAGCTGGTCGGGCAGCCGCCCGGCCAGCCGGAGCAGCAGCTCGTGGGTGGACTGCTCGATGTCCGGGTCCATCACTGCACCTCCACGATCAGTTCGACCTCCACCGGCGAGCCGATGGGCAGCTCCGCGACGCCGACGGCCGAGCGGGCGTGGATGCCCGCGTCGCCGAAGACCTCGCCGAGCAGTTCGGACGCGCCGTTGACGACCGCCGGCTGGCCGGTGAAGCCCTCCGCGGAAGCCACGAAGCCGACAACCTTGACGATCCGCACGACGTTGTCAATGCCCACCAGCGCGTGCACGGCCGCGAGCGCGTTGAGCACCGACGTGCGGGCGTGCCCCTTCGCCTCTTCGGGGCTGATCTCCGCGCCGACCTTGCCGGTCGCGGCGAGCACGCCGTCGACGAAGGGCAGCTGGCCGGAGGTGTAGACGTGGTGACCGCTCTGGACGGCGGGCACGTAGGCGGCCAGCGGGGCCGCCACGCCGGGCAGCTCGATGCCGAGCTCCTTCAGCCGTTCGCTCCAGCTCACGCGGGTCAGCCCTTCGGACGCTTGAGGTAGGCGACGTGCTGCTCGCCGCTCGGGTTCGGCAGCACGGTGACCAGCTCCCAGCCGTCCTCGCCCCACTGGTCGAGGATCTGCTTCGTGGCGTGGATCAGCAGAGGGACGGTCGCGTACTCCCACTTGGTGGCGCTCATGAAACGGGAGCGTAGCCAAGCGGGCAAGACCCCCGGGGAGGGCCGCCGGAAAAGGGCCCGCGACGCGCCGGGCTGTGTCCGACTTCACAGCGGCCGCTAGCGTGAGCGGGGTGGAAACGTGGCGCGTGATCGCGGCCGCACTGCTCGCGGCGGCCGGGCTGCCGTTGATGCTGGTCGTGATGGCGAAGGTGCGCGACCGGACGCAGAGCTCCGGCCAGGTCGCGCTCGGCGGGGTGATCACCTTCACGCTGCTGGCCGTGGTGGGCGTGCTCACTCTCACCGTGCTGCCCGGCGTCGTGAGCTGGGTGCTCGTCGCGGCGGTCGCGGCTGCGGTCAGCGTCATGCTGCTGGCCAGCTGAGCACTGATTTAGGGTGAAGAAGTGACCATTCCCCATGCCGGCTGGACCGACGAGCTTGCCCGTGCCCGGCTGCACTTCGTCACCGGCAAGGGCGGGACCGGCAAGACGACGCTCGCCGCGGCGCTCGGGCTCGCGCTCGCCCGCGAAGGCCGTCGCGTGCTGCTCATCGAGGTCGAGGGCCGCCAGGGCATCGCCCAGCTCTTCGACACCGAGCCGCTGCCCTACGCCGAGCAGCGCATCGCCGCCGTCCCCGGCGGGGGCGAGCTGCGCGCGCTGCACATCGACGTCGAAGCCGCGCTGCTCGAGTACTTCGAGATGTTCTACAACCTCGGCTTCGCCGGCCGGACGCTGCGGCGGATGGGCGCCATCGAGTTCGCGACCACGCTCGCGCCGGGCCTCCGCGACGTCCTGCTCACCGGGAAGATCAAGGAGTGCGTCGGCCGCACCGAGTCCGACGGGCGGCACACCTACGACGCCGTCGTCGTCGACTCGCCGCCGACCGGCCGGGTCGTCAAGTTCCTCGACGTCACGAAGGCACTGACGGACCTCGCGAAGACGGGCCCGATCCGCGGCCAGGCCGACGGCGTCGTCCGCCTGCTGCACTCCGGCGAGACCGCGATCCACCTGGCCACGCTGCTGGAGGAAATGCCGGTCCGGGAGACCGTGGAGGCCGTGGCCGAGCTGGACGGCGCCGACCTGCGCCCGGGCGCGGTGCTGGTGAACCGGGTCAGACCGCCGCGGCTGCCCGCCCGCTCGGTGACCGCCGCCGCGGACGGCCGCGTCGACGCCTCCCGCGTCCGCGACGGGCTCGCGTCGGCCGGGCTCAAGCTGCCGCAGGCGACGCTGGAAGCGCTGGTCGACGAAACCGTCGAACACGCCGTGCGGGTCGCCGCCGAGCAGCGGGCGCGCGAGCAGCTCGCCGAGGCCGACCTGCCCACCCTGGAGCTGCCGGACCTGACCGACGGCGTCGACGTCGCCGCCCTGTACGACCTGGCCGAAGCCCTGACCGACCAGGGGGTGCGGTTGTGACCACCATCGACATCGACGCGCTGCTCGACGACCCGGAGAGCCGCGTGATCGTCTGCTGCGGCTCCGGCGGCGTCGGCAAGACCACCACTGCCGCGGCCCTGGCGCTGCGGGCGGCCGAGCGCGGCCGCCAGACCGTGGTGCTGACGATCGACCCCGCGCGCCGCCTCGCCCAGGCGCTCGGGCTGCGCGAACTCGGCAACCACCCGAAGCAGGTGCAGGTCGAGGGGTTCGAGCCCAAGGGCGAGCTGTGGGCGATGATGCTCGACATGCGCCGCACCTTCGACGACATGGTGCGCGTGCACGCCGGCCCGGAACGCGCCGAGCAGCTGCTGCAGAACCCCTTCTACCAGACCATTTCCACGTCGTTCTCCGGCACGCAGGAGTACATGGCGATGGAGAAGCTGGGCCAGCTCGCGGCCACCGGCGACTGGGACCTGATCGTCGTCGACACCCCGCCGAGCCGGTCCGCGCTGGACTTCCTGGACGCGCCGACACGGCTTTCGTCCGCTTTGGACGGACGGATGATCCGGCTGCTGACGGGTCCGGCCAAGGCGGGCGGCTGGGGCCTGCGCAAGGTCGTCAACGCGGGGTTCTCGATGTTCGCCAAGGCGGTGTCGACGATCATCGGCGGCCAGCTGCTGACCGACGCGTCGGCGTTCATGCAGGCTTTCGACAGCATGTTCGGCGGCTTCCGCGAGCGCGCCCGCAAGACGGCGGAGCTGCTGCGCTCGTCCGGGACGTCGTTCCTGGTCGTGGCCGCCCCGGAGCCGGACGCCCTGCGCGAGGCGTCCTACTTCGTCGAGCGGCTGTCTTCGGAGTCGATGCCGCTGGCCGGGCTGATCGCGAACCGGACGCACCCGGTGCTCGCCCCGCTATCGGGGACCGAGGCGCTGGCCGCGGCCGAGTCCCTGCAGAACGCGCCACTGGCCGAGGCCGTGCTGCGGCTGCACGCGGACCGCGTCGCCCTCGCGGCCCGCGAGGAACGGCTGCTCGCGCGGTTCACCCGGGCGCACCCGGAGGTGGCGCTGGCGAAGGTGCCGGCGCTGGCCGGTGACGTCCACGACCTCGACGGCCTGCGGGACATCGGCGTGAAGCTCGCCGGCTGACCACCACGCCACGACACACCCGTCGTGAGTGAGAAACAGGGTTAGAACACTGTTTCTCACTCACGACCGGTCACGGGCGGCCGCTCAGCTGACCTTGACCCGCTCCGTCGCGTTGCGCTTGGCCGCTTCGAGCAGGACGGCCCAGCTCTCCACGTCGGGACGGCGGCGCAGCAGCGCGCGCCGCTCCCGTTCGGTCATGCCTCCCCACACGCCGAAGTTGATCCGGCCGTCGAGTGCTTCGGCGAGGCATTCCGTGCGGACCGGGCAGCCCATGCAGACGGCTTTCGCCCGGTTCTGCTCCGCACCCCGGACGAACAGGCCGTCCGGATCGGCGTCCCGGCAGGACGCGTTGATTCGCCAGCTCGACTGGTTGGTTTCCATACCCCCAGCTCCCTACCCTGGTGATCGACGCACCAGCGGGGGAAAGGCACTGCGCTCCCTGCCCCCGCGAGCGTGTCTCCCTCAGCTCACGTCGGTTACCCGGGCACCTCCCCGGTGCCGGTGCCGCCGTTCGGCCCAAGCGGACTCCCACCCGCGTTGATCCATCCGTCGGCTTTTCTTCGTGAGACGTTGACGGACTGTAGGGGCCTTCGGTTCCCCCCGCCAAGACCCAGAATGCCTTCCGTTACCAGTTGTCACCAAAGGGGGTCGGTTTTGTCACTGATCCCACCCCCTTCGGGGACACGGCGTCACCGGCGCCCGACTCACTCCGGGTAGCCTGGCCCTCGTGCGAAAAGCGGATGGTTTGTTCAAGCTCATCGGCCTCTGCCTGCTCGCGGGGGTGCTCGTCGCCGGCATGCTCTTCCCGGTCGTGGGGGCCGCCGGTGTCATGTCCAACCAGGCCAGCGAGACGGTGGAGAAGACGTCGTCCGACCTCGCCGACATCCCTCCCCCGCTGGTCACGACGGTCACCGACAACACGGGCCAGCCGATCGCAACGCTGTACGACCAGTTCCGGCTGCCGATCAACGAGAACCAGATCAACGAGGCCATGAAATGGGCCCTGGTCTCGGTCGAGGACAAGCGGTTCTACGAGCACCACGGCGTCGACTGGCAGGGCACGCTGCGCGCGGCCGTCAGCAACAGCACCGGCGCCGACACGCAGGGCGCGTCGACGCTGACCCAGCAGCTCACCAAGAACTACCTGATCAACGTCGTCTACCGGAACGACCCGATCGGCCAGAAGAAGGCCCAGGAGCAGTCGATCTCCCGCAAGCTGAAGGAAGCGCGGATCGCGATCAACCTCGAGACGAAGCTGACCAAGCAGCAGATCCTGGCCAACTACCTCAACATCGTCGAGTTCTCCCGCCAGATCTTCGGGATCGGCGCGGCCGCGCGCGCGTACTTCGACACGACCCCGGAGAAGCTCACCGTGCCGCAGGCCGCCCTGCTGGCGGGCCTGGTGAACAACCCGATCAACAACGACCCGTGGAAGCACGCGGACAAGGCCACCGCGCGCCGCAACCTGGTCCTCGACCGGATGGTGGAGAACAAGAAGCTGGCCAAGGCCGACGCCGACCGCTTCAAGGGCGAGCCGCTGGGCGTCGTGCCGGACGGCCCGAAGAAGGGTGCGGCCAACTGCATCGGCGCGGGCGCCGAGGACGGGTTCTTCTGCCAGTACGTCGAGGACTACCTGATCAAGGCCGGGTTCACGAAGGACCAGCTCTACACCGGCGGCTACACGATCAAGACCACGCTGGACCAGCGCGCCAACCACGAGGCGAAGGTCTCGGCGGAGGCGCAGGTCGACAAGACCCAGCCGTACATCGCGAACACGTTGTCGCTGATCAAGCCGGGCAAGAACCGGCACGAAGTGGTCGCGCTGGCGGCGAACCGCGACTACGGCCAGAATCCGGACGCCGGCCAGACGACGTACACCCTGCCCGCCGGCGTCTACAACTCCGGCGGCGCCGGATCGTCGTACAAGGTCTTCACCACCGCCGCGGCGATGGAAAAGGGCATGATCGGGATCGACACGCCGGTCGACGTGCCGGAGTCCTACACATCGCACGTGTTCACCGGTGGTGGCGACAACTGCCCGCAGACCGGGCCGCCGCTGCGCTCGCGCTGGTACTGCGTGGGCAACGCCGGTGACTACAGCCGGGTCGCCCAGGGCGCGACGATCCAGACCGCGCTCGCGACGTCGCCGAACACCACGTTCGTCCAGCTGGAGGACCAGCTCGGCAGCACGGCACCGGCCATCGACATCGCCCGGCGCCTCGGCATGCGCGACACGATGGCGAGCACGATCGGCGGTGGCACGGTCGACCCCAAGTCCCCGGACGAGAAGAAGCGGCTCAGCCAGGCGCAGGTCTACGGGCCCAACGGAAACAACCCGGGCTACGGCGCGTTCACGCTCGGCTTCAGCCCGCTGAGTGGCCTTGAACTCGGCAACGTCGGCGCGACCATCCTGTCCGGTGGCGTCTGGTGCCCGCCGACGCCGATCAGCGCGGTGACCGACCGGAACGGCAAGCCGGTGCCGGTCAAGGAAGCGCCGTGCGAACAGGCCGTGCCCGAGGGCCTGGCGAACACCCTGGCCGTCGGCATGTCGAAGGACGACCAGCCGGGCGGCACCTCGTTCAAGGCGGCCAGCGGGGTCGGCTGGAACCGGCCGGTCATCGGCAAGACCGGTACGACGCAGTCCAACGTCTCGGCGGCCTTCTTCGGCGGCACGCCGCAACTGGCGGGCGCGGCGATGACCTTCAAGTTCGGCGGCGGCCGGGGCGGTATCTGCGACGGCGGGGCCGGCAAGGTCAGCCTCTGCGGCGGCGGCCGCGACGGCAACATCTTCGGTGGTCACGCACCGGCCCGCACGTTCTTCGGCGCGATGAAGAACATCCTGGACGGCCAGCCGCCCGCGGACCTCCCGCAACCGGACCCGCAGTACATGGTCGGGGGCTCCCGCTAGGTTCCCCGTTCGAAGGCCCTCGCGCTCCGGCGCGGGGGCCTTCGGCGTGTCAGCCGCCCGGCATGGTGAACAGGATCTGCTCGTTCCACCAGTAGTAGAGGTCTTCCAGCTCGTCGCGTCGGTCACCTTCGCCGACTTCAGCAGGCCCGCCATCAGGTTCCGCTCGTCCGTCCACACGAGCATCGCCGGGTCGCCGAGGTAGCACGTCAGGTACTCGCCGTCGACCGGGTGACGCGTCTCGGCCCCGGCCCGAGGCGAAGCCTCGGATGTCACAGCCGGCACTCGTGACGAGCACGTTCGACGGCTTGACGTCGCGGTGCACCAGGCCGTCCGCGTGGGCGGCGTCGAGCGCGCCCGCGACCTGGGCCACGATCCTGGCGGCCCGCACGGGGTCGAGCGGCCCGTCCGCCAGGAGCTCCTTGAGGTCGCGGCCCTCGACGAGCCGCATCCGGTACGGCCCGAACTGCTCCATCGTTCTCCCCAAACCGAAAACACCCCGGCATCGGGCCGACGCAGATGCCAAGCGCGAGGTTCCCCGGAACGGGGGCGAAGTCACCCAACCGTTGAGCACGTATCCTGGACTTCGTGAGCACGCTCAGTAACACAAGCACGTCGGGGGCGACCGCGAAGCGCCTCGCCGCGGGGACGCTGGCGCTCGGCGCCGCGACCCTCGGTTACGCCGTCGGCATCGAACGGCGCCACTGGACCCTCCGCACCGCCGAACTCCCGGTGCTGGCGCCCGGGTCGCGGCCGTTCACCATCCTGCACGTCTCGGACCTGCACATGCTGCCGGGCCACCGCAGCAAGCAGCGCTGGGTGGCCGCGCTCGACGAGCTGAACCCGGACCTCGTCGTCAACACGGGCGACAACCTCTCGCACCGGAGCGCCGTCCCGGCCGTGCTGCGCGCGCTGGGCCCGCTGCTCGACCGGCCCGGGGTGTTCGTCTTCGGCAGCAACGACTACTACGCGCCCAAGCCGAAGAACCCGGCCCGCTACCTGATGCCGCGGGGCAAGAAGAAGCGCATCCACGGCGTCCAGCTGCCGTGGCGCGACCTGCGCGCGGCGTTCGTCGAGCACGGCTGGACCGACCTGACGCACGTCCGGCGCACGATCGACGTCGGCGGGCAGCCGGTGTTCGCGGCCGGCGTCGACGACCCCCACCTGCGCCGCGACCGCTACGCCGACATCGCCGGCCCGGCCGACAGCGGCGCGGCCGTCCGCATCGGCGTGACGCACTCGCCGGAGCCGCGGGTGCTGGACACGTTCGCCACGGACGGTTACGACCTGGTGCTGGCGGGCCACACGCACGGCGGCCAGCTCCGCCTCCCGGGCTACGGCGCGATCGTCACCAACTGTGAGCTGGACCGCAGCCGCGCGCGGGGCGCGTCCCGGTGGGGCGCGCACATGTGGCTGCACGTGTCGGCGGGGTTGGGGACGTCGCCGTGGGCGCCGGCGCGGTTCGCCTGCCCGCCCGAGGCGAGCCTGTTGACGCTGGTCCCGCGCGGATCGGGGTCCGACGAACCGCGTAAGTCGGCCCCCCGGAAAGCCCGCGACACCGTCCGCTAGACTTCTCACGACCCGTTAAGCAGTACCTCGGGGTGTGGCGCAGCTTGGTAGCGTGCCTCGTTCGGGTCGAGGAGGTCGTGGGTTCGAATCCCGCCACCCCGACGAGTAAGAGCCGGTGTCTTCGGACACCGGCTCTTCTGGTTTCAGCGGGTCGCCGTCACCTCGACCCAGCACTGGCTGAAATCACCGTCGCCGCCGCGGGTCCACACGTGGGCCGAACGGGCCGCGCTCGCCAGCTGGTCGCGGTCGCGGCCGAAGTCCGGGTCCGTCAATGCCTCGTCCAGGCGGGATTCCACGTACTTCGCCAGGTCCCGGTAGCTCATGTCCTCGCGGTACCGAGCACGCGAAACCACCTCCGTGAAACCCGCTCGTGCGCACTCGTCCGCGATGTGACGGCCCGCGAACGGGTCGCCGCCCGCACGGCGGCGCAGCAGGTAGTGGCCGCGCAGGGCCGCGTCGACGTTCGCCGTCTTCGGCCTCAGCCGTGCCTTGCTCCAGTCCGAAGTGGACAAGGCCAGCCTGCCACCCGGCCGCAGGACCCGGCGCAGCTCCGCCAACGCCTCCGCGGGACGGGAAAGGTGTTCGAACAACGCGTGGGAAAACGCCACGTCGACGCTCTCGTCGGCGAACGGCAGGTCGTACGCCGACGCCACCAGGAAGTCCACTGTGGACCTTCCGGCGCGGCGGGCGGCCGCGCGGGCCAGTGCCACCTGGCCCGCGTCGAGGTCGATCCCGGCCACCCGTGACTCGGCGGCCAGGCCCAGGGTGATCGAGCCGGGACCACAGCCGAGGTCGACCACCCACGAGCCCGGCCGGAACAGGGGCTGGGCGAACGTCGCGCGCTCCGCGGCCGTGCGCGCGGCCATCATCGAAACCGCGTCTCGCCCGTAGCCCGGCGCGTAACCCTCCAGCACCCCGCACACAGTACGGCCAGAAGGTGGCAGGATCGAGGGGTGAGCACGCAGTCAGCCAAGCAGTATCCGCCCGCGGTGGTCCCGGACCGGCTGTTCGACGACGCCGAAGCCGAGAACCGCTGGCGCGCCCGCTTCCACGCCCCGCGCATCTCCGTGCCCGAATGGGCCCGCGATGCCCCCGAAGCCAATGTCTACGTCTCCAACGCCAGCGGCGTCTGGGAGGTCTACGCCTGGAACCGAGCGACGGACGAGCACCGCCGCGTCACCGACCGGCCCAACGGCACCCTGCACGCCACGCCGTCGCCCGACGGCGAGTGGATCTGGTGGTTCGACGACACCGACGGCGACGAGTTCGGCTCCTGGGTCCGCGAGCCGTTCGCCGCGACCGAGGGCAGCGAGCCGGAGAAGGCCGTCCCGGACGTCCACGACGGCTACCCGGCCGGCCTCGAGATCGGCGCGAAGATCGTCGCGGTCGGCGTCTCGACCGACGACGGCAGCGAACTGTTCGCCCGCGTCGGAGGCGAGACGCACCGCTTCTACAGCCACGCGGACGACGCCGGTATCGCCTCGCTCTCCCGAGACGAAAGCCTGGTCGCCATTTCCCACTCCGAGCACGGCGACTCGCGGCACCCCGCGCTGCGGGTGCTCGCGACCGACGGGTTCGGGACCGTCGCGGAAAAGTGGGACGGCGAAGGCAAGGGCCTCTCCGCCCTCGAGTTCTCGCCGCTGCCCGGCGACCGGCGGCTGCTGGTGCTGCACGAACGCCGCGGCCGCGAGGAACTGCTCGTCTGGGACGTGCGGGCCGACACCGAGACCGAGATCGAGCTGGACCTGCCCGGCGAGGTCGTCGCGGGCTGGTACCCGGACGCGCGCGCCCTGCTCGTCGTCCACTTCCACGAGGGCCGCAGTTCGTTGTACCGCTACGACCTCGACACGGCCGAACTGTCCTCAGTAGACACTCCGGCCGGGCGGATCGGCGGTGCTGGCGTCCGTCCCGACGGGACGGTCGAGTACTCGTGGTCGAGCGCCGCGGAGCCGACCGCGGTGCGGGCACGGACCAACGACGGCACCGACTCGGTGCTGCTCGAACCGCCGGGTGAGCGGGCGCCGGGGTCGGAGCCGGTGACCGACGCGTTCGTCGAAGGCGTCGGCGGGCGGATCCACGCGCTCGTCTCACGGCCTTCGGGCGCGCCGGACGGTCCGTTGCCCACGGTGTTCTCCCTGCACGGCGGCCCGCACGCGGCGGACGAGGACCGCTTCTCCGCCTACCGCGCGACCTGGCTCGACGCCGGGTTCGCCGTGGTCGAGGTCAACTACCGCGGCTCGACCGGCTACGGCTCGGCCTGGCGCGACGCCATCGAGGGCCGTCCCGGCCTGACCGAGCTGGAGGACGTCGCCGCGGTCCACGACTGGGCCGTCCAGAGTGGACTGAGCGACCCGGCGAAGTGCGTCGTGAACGGCGCTTCGTGGGGCGGCTACCTGTCCCTGCTCGCGCTCGGCACGCAGCCGTCGCGGTGGGCGGCGGGCGTCGCCGGGGTGCCGGTGGCGGACTACGTCGCCGCGTACGAGGACGAGATGGAGCAGTTGCGCTCGTTCGACCGCGCGCTCTTCGGCGGCTCGCCGGAGGACGTGCCCGCGGTGTACCGGGAATGCTCGCCGATCACGTACGTCGACGCGGTCAAGGCGCCGGTGCTCGTGCTGGCCGGCGACAACGACCCGCGCTGCCCGATCCGGCAGATCGAGAACTACCTCGACCGCCTCGGCGGTCGCGACCTGCACCACGAGTTCTACCGCTACGACGCCGGCCACGGCTCGCTGGTGATCGCCGAGACGATCAAGCAGACGTCGATCGAGGTCCACTTCGCACTCCGGGCCCTCGGCCTGCGCTGACGCCCGCCGCCGGGAGGCCGGACCGGTCTCCCGGCGGTCAGCGCTCGGAGTGCAGGACGCCGCCGGTGGCCCAGTGGTCCGCGCCGACCTCGACGAGCGTCACCTGGACACCTTCCGGCTTGCCGCCGCAGGTGCGGATGAACGCGTCCGTCAGTTCCCGGACCAGGGCGCTCTTCTGGGCGGGCGTGCGGCCGGGGAACATGGCAACGCTGATCATCGGCATGGCGGGGCTCCTGCTGCTAGGCGTGACGCCGCGAAGCTAGCACTGGGACGGCGGCGGCGTACTGCGGGACGAGCCGGGCGCCGAGTGTCGCCTTCAGCTCGGCCATGCCCTTGCCGAACAGCACCGACGGCCGTCCGTTCGCCAGCGCCCATCGCACCACTTCGCCGTAGAAGTGGAAGTAGAGGTTGGGCCGCCCGCCGTCTTCGCGCTCCACCGCTCCCCAGTGCCGGGCGATCGGGAGCTCGGGGTGGTCGAGCAGGCTCCCCACCGCCAGCAGCCTGCCGGTGGCCGTTTCGTGGTACTCGATCACCGAGACGTCCGGCTGCCGCAGCAGGGCCGTCAGGTAGCCGACGAAGTGCGGCAGCGCGACGATCGGCACGTCGCGGTGCTTGCGTTCGTTGTACCGCAGGACCTCCGCGACGGCGACCGGGTCGGCCTCCTTGCCCGGGACGAGCCGCACCGCGATCGACGGGTCGGCGTCGACGGTGCGGAAGATCTTCCGCAGGTTCTGCTTCCGCTTCCTGGCCAGCGACTGCATCCAGTCGTCGCGGGAGCCGAACCGGGCGACGTCGAGCACGGCGACGTCCTCGGTGCGCCGGACCAGCCGCACCCGGCCGCCTGCCGCCGCCGGCTCGCCGAGCTGGCGGACCAGCATCGCGCGGAACCCGGGCCCGAGCTCAGCCCGCATCGCCGGGACGTACGACTCGAGGAGACGGCTCAGCCCGCCGTCGGTGCCGGCGTCCGCGAACCACCAGCCGGGCAGGGAACTGACGCCGGGCGCCCGGACGACCAGCCCGCCGAGCCGGCCGCGGCCCGTGCCCGCGAACCGGTGGCGGCGGGTCCGGCCGGTCACCCACGCGGCGCCGACCACGCCCCGCGGTTCGCCGCCGTCCCGGAACACGGTGACCGGCTGCGGGGTCCGCGCGGCCCACGCCTGGGTGGCGAGGACCTCCCAGCTCCAGTCGGCGCGCAGCCCGGCCCGCTCCCGCAACGCCGTCCAGTACGCCGGTTCCGCGTCGTGACGCGGGTCGAGGACGTCGATCACCACCGCGTCACCGGCCTCGGCACGACCACGCCGAGCAGCGGGCTCGGGGTGAACCCCAGTGACTCCTTGAGCGGGACGACTCCGCCGCCCAGCGACAGGAACTTCCGGTTGTGCTCGATCATGTGCCGCACCCCGCCCGCGATGATGCCGAAGTAGAGGTGCTTCGGCCGTCCCTCCGCGAGGGGCAGCGCGGCCCAGTGCTGCTGCAGCGGCATCACGGGGTGGTCCAGCAGGTTGGTGAAGGCCAGCAGCCGTCCCCGGGCGTCGTGGTAGGTCGTGGTGACGACGTCCGGGCGGCGGACGAGCTCACCGAGGTAGGCGGCGGCGACCGGCCCGCGCGGGTCGAACTTCAACGGTCCCTTGGCTTCGCGGTGGGCGCGCAGCATCGCCGCCAGCTCGGCCGGGTCGAGGTCGTCGCGGGCGGGGCCGGCGCGGACCACCACACCGGGGTCGGCGGCGATCTTGCGGAGCTGGCCGCGCAGGCTCGACCGCCGTTTCCTGCTCAGGGACGCGAGCCAGTCGTCGAGTTCGGTGAAAGTGTTCTCCAGCACCAGGTCCGGGTGGACTTCGCGGACCTGCCTGCCCCGCCCGGACACCAGGCCCGCGGCGTCCGGGGCGATCCCGCGGTACACGACGCCGAGGCAGCCGGGCCCGGTGAACCGGCAGGCCGCCCGTTCGAACCGCCGCAGGATTTCGCGGCACGCGGCCGCGTCCAGCTCTTCGGCGAACAGCCACGCCGGGTGGCACGGCGCCCAGGCGTGCCGCACCTCCAGCCAGCGCGGCCCCCACCGGGCGGGCCCGCGCCACCCGCCCGGACGGCACAGCATGGCGAGCACCGCACCGACCAGCGTGTCGCCTTCGGTGACCACGGTCAGCAGGTCCGGGCTGCGGGAGTGTTCCGACTCCGCGCGCAGGAGGCCGTAGTCCCAGATCAGCGGCGCCTGCTGCGCCCGGAGGAACGCGGCCCAGCCGGCGGGCTCGGGATCCATGCGCGGATCGAGCACCCGGACGGTCCAGGTCATCGGCCCAGCACCGGCCGGGGCACCGCGGCCGTGTAGATGGTGCGGGTCCGGAAGCCCAGCTGCTCCTTGAGCTCGACCATGCCGCGCCCGGCGGACAGCTCCTTCGCCCCGCGCTCGGTGAGCAACCGCACCGCGTGGACGTAGGAGTCGAAGTACAGGCCCTGCGGGCCGCGCTCGTGCAAGGGCAGCGCCGCCCAGTGCTGCATCGTTGGGCTGTCCGGGTGGTCGAGCAGCGTGTTCACCGCGAGCAGCCTGCCGTCGGCGGTGGCGTAGGTGAGGGTGTGCACGTCCGGCCGGCGGAGGAACCGGTGCAGGAAACCCGCCGACGGCAGCGTGCGCGTGTCCATCTTCAGCGGTCCGTAGCGCGCGCGGTGCTCTCGGATGAGCCCGGCCACGACGGCGCTGTCGACGTCGTCGCGGCCCGGGCCGCTCCGCACCACCAGGTCGGGGTTCTCCTCGATCCGCCGTCGACGTCGCCGCAGCGCGGACCGCCGGGCGCTCGGGAGGGAAGCGAACCAGTCCTCTTCGGACTCGAACCGGTTCTCCAGCACGGTCGTCGGGTCCACGCGCTTCACCACACGGCCGCGGCCGCCGATCCCGGTGGCCAGGTCCTCGCCGATCGAGCGGTAGACCACGCCGAGCAGGCCCGGCCCGAGGTGGCGGCCCAGCTGCCGTTCGAACTCCCGCACCAGCGCGAGCCGGTCGGCGAAGCCGGGGGCGAACACGATCCCGGGGAACCCGCTCAGCCAAGGCTGGTACACCTCGGCCCAGTGCGGCCCGAGCGGCCGTCGTCCCGGCGCGGGCGCGAACCGCGGCGAGAGCCGGGGACGGCAGAGCATGACGGACAGGCCGGCGACGAGCTCGTCACCCTCGGCCGCGACGACCAGCAGCTGCGGGTTGCGGGCACCCCAGGCTTCGAGACCCATCAGCTCGTAGTCCCACACCAGGTGCAGCCGCGCGGCGCTGGAGAACGCGGCCCAGCCCACGGGTGCCGGATCGACGCGGGGATCGTGGAACGCGAACTTCATATGAGCACGACCGGGGTGCCGTGCCGCGGGCAGGGCGCGACTTCGCCGGGGACGCCGCCGGCCGGGACGACGTCCACGAACCGCGGGGAATCCTGGCGCAGCAACGTGAACGCGAGCCCGGCGGACGTTCGGCGCGCGTAGACGTGCGGCCAGTCGAGGTGCCACCGGCCGCAGTTGCCGAGCGCGCCGAGGTAGCCGAGCGCGGGGTCGTGCAGCACGCCGTACGGGCCGGCGTCCACTGAGTCCAGTTCGCGGTGCGGCACGGCTTCGACGCGGTGCGCGAGGTCGTCGGGCACCACGTCGGTGAACGTGGTGAGCGCCTTGTCGTCGCCGACCGCGAGCACGCGGTGGCCTCGCCGCAGGACGGCCGTCACCTCGCCGAGCACCGCCGCGGACGGCGTGTCCGGGTCGGTGACACAGCCGCGCACGCCCTTCGGCAGGTCGGCAGGCGGGCGCAGACCGTCCGGTCCGAGAAGCACGACAAGGCTGCCACGCTCGGGTTTCCGCGCCGTGCGAAGGACCCGGCCGAGCCCGCGGCCAGGCTCGGTCCGCTGGGTGCCGCCCGCCAGCGGGACCAGGTCGACGACCTGGTGCAGGGCCTCGGCGAGCGGAGCGGCTCCGCCGTCCGTTCCGGTGCGCCCGGGCACCAGAACCGGATCTTCGCGGCCGTCGAGCGCCCAGCGCTCACGGTAGAACGGCACCGTGGCGAACGCCGACCGCACCGCACGCAAATAAGCGGCGCGCCAGAGCACCGCCACCCCCGGATTCCCCATGGCGCAGCAGTCTGTGTCACCCGGCCCGGCTTTGGGAAGCGCCCCGGCGGCAGAACACGCCGAATGCCCTAACCTCGCGACTTCTTCCCTGGGCTGAAAGGACGAATTCCACTCCTTGCCGTCCCCAAACGGAAGGTTTTCTGCTTATAACTCGCAGACCGCAGAGCTTATCGGATCCAGCTGGGGGATTCATGAGGAGTAGTGCCACGGTCGGTGACCGTGCGGACACAAGACCGCGCACACGGCCTTGGTCCACCCGATGACCAGTCCTTTCCCCGGACCAGACCAAGGTGGACTCAGCGTAGTCATCCCGTGCTTCAACGAAGTCGAGAACGTCGAACCGTCCTATCGGGAAATTACCAACGAACTAGGTCACTATTCGCTTGAACTGTTTTACGTCGACGACGGGAGCAGCGACGGGACGCTCGAGAAGATCATTTCTCTCGCCGCGGCAGACCCGCGCGTGCGGTATGTGTCCTTTTCGCGCAACTTCGGTTTCGAAGCCGCGTTCTCGGCCGGTTACCGGTACGCGACGAAGCCGTGGATCCTGCACATCGACGCCGACCAGCAGTTCCCAGCCGCGGAGGCGGAGAAGCTGATCGCGGCCGCCGCACACGGCCACGACGCGGTCTTCGGCGTCCGCACCAACCGCCAGGACCCGCGGCTGCGGCGCTGGGGCACCGCCGCGTTCCACTTCGTGGGCCGCCGCGTGCTGCGCATCGAGATCCCGCAGGGCGCCACGGCGTTCCGGCTGGTCCGCGCCGAACTGGCCCGCAAGATCGTCGACCTGCGGCTCGGCACGCCGTACTTCCTGGCCACGGTCCCCCGGCTGACCAGCCGGTACACCTGCGTCCCGGTGGCGCACCGGGCCCGTGAGCGCGGTGAGTCCAAAGTGGGCATGGGCTTCCTGAGCTCGCACGCCATCGAGCTGTTCGTCGGCTTCACCCGCAGGCTGACGACGGCGGCGTCCGCGACGGCTCTGTTCGCCGCCGCGATCGGCGTGCTCGCGGCGGGCGCGGCGGCGTTCGGGCTGCTCGGCGCGAGCGCCTCGGCCGCGGTGCTGTTCGTGCTGCTGTCGGTGCTGCTGCTGGTCCTCTCCCTGACCGTGCGCTACCTCGTCGTGGTCGGCGCCGGGCAGCCGAGGCCGCGCCAGTTCTACATCCGGGAAGCGAACGTCGTCGTCGACGCCGAAGACCGGCTCTTCACGGCCGAGGACCAGGGGGGTCCGCGGCTCATCGATGTCCAACTGGGGAAAGGCGTTTCAGCGTGACGAGTTCCGAAGTGGACCCGACGAGAACTCTGGTGATCCTGGGGGGCGCGGACGGTTCGGTCAGCACCTACGAGCGGGCGCGGGAGCTGGGGTTCCGCACGATCTGCGTCGACGTCCGGCCCGGCGCGCCCGCGGTGGCCTGCGCGGACGAGTTCCTCCAGGTCAGCGTGCGCGCGCCGGAGCAGATCGCGGCGGCGCTCGACGGGCGCCGCGACCTGGCGGGCGTGCTGTGCCCGGCCAGCGACGTCGGGCTGCCGACGCTGGCCTGGCTGACCCGGCACTGGGGCATGCCGGACCCGTTGCCGGAGTACGCGGTGAAGGCGTCGACGGACAAGTCCGTGTTCCGCGCGCTGTGTGACCACTTGGGACTGCCGAGCTACCGCAGTGTCGGCGGCCGGCCGGGGCCGGAACTGGTGGCCGCCGCCCAGCAGCTGCGCTTTCCGGCGCTGGTCAAGCCGGTCGACTCGTCCGGCAGCCGCGGAGTCGTCTCGTGCTCCGGGCCCGGCCGGCTGACCGCGGCGTTCACGGAGTCGCTGGCGTTCTCGCCGTCGGGCCGCCTGGTGGTGGAGGAACACCTCGACGGCGGGCACTTCACCATCGAGGCGCTGGTCGTCGACGGCCGGATCGTCTTCCACGCCGTCACCGACCGCACGCTGACGCCGCCGCCGTTCTTCGTGACGTCGTCACACCTGCTGCCCGGCGCCCTGCCCGCGGACGTCGAGCTGCAGCTGATCGAAGCGCTCGACCTGATCTGCACCGAGCTCGGCTACCGCACCGGCCCGCTCACCCTGGACGCCGTCCTCGGCCGGGACGGGCGGCTCTACCTCATCGAGATGGGTGCCCGGATGGGCGGCAACGGCCTGGCGGAGGCGATCGAGCACTGCTACGGCGCCGATCTGATCGCCGCCGGGATCGCGGCGGCCACCGGCGGCGAGGTGCGGCTGGACTTGCACGAGCCGAAGCCGACCCTGGTGCACATCCTCGCCTCCGACCGCGGCGGCCACCTGTCCCATGTGGACGGTGTCGAGGACGTGCGCTCGATGCCCGGCCTGGTCGGGCTGCACCTGTTCGCCGAGGCGGGCTCCTTCGTCCGGCCCTACGAGCAGGCAGGCTACAAGCTGGGTTACGTCGTGCTCACCGCCGGTTCGGTGCCCGAGCTGCTCGCCGCGGAGAACGCCGTGCGCGGCACGCTGAAGTTCCTGCTCCACGAGCAGGACATGGCGGTACCGCTGCCGTGACCGTGCCGTCCACCGCGCCGGCGGTCGCGGCCTCGCCGCGGCCGGCGGTCGTGCTGCGGCTGCTCGCCGGCCGGGGCGCGTTCCGGTTGTCGGTCCAGCTGATGGGGCTGGTCCTGATCACGGCGTGGGGTGCCCACGACTACGGGCGGTTCGCCAACGCGCTCGGCCTGATGGGCTGGCTGAACTTCGTGCCGTCCGCGGTGGAGAAGTCCGCGCTGAAGACGCTGCCGCGGCTGCGGCTGACCCGGGACGCCGTCGCGGCGCTCGCGGTCCGGCTCGCCACGGCGCCGGTGCTCGCGGTGCTGGCCGCGATGGTCGTCGCGCTGGTGGCGGCCCCGCGGTCGGACGCGGCGCTCTACCTGACGGCGGCGGCCTGGTCGATCTGCGGCGGGCTGCTGATGACCGTGTCCGGGCTGCACCGGTTGCGCGAAAAGTCCACTTTGGACGCCCTCGCGTTCACCGCGGGCGCGGTCGTCGTCGGCGTCGTCACCTGCGTGACGTGGGCGGTGCGCTGGTCCCCCGAGACGCACCTGGTGCTGCTGCTCGGCGGGCTCCTCGTGCTCCTCGGCGCTTCGGTGGCCCTGCTGCCACGGCCGTGGCTGCGCGGCGGCGGGGTCACCGGGCACCGGTTGCTGCCCGCGTTCGGGCGCAGCACCGTCCTGCTCGGCGCCACCGAGCTGCTCGACGTGATCTCGACGTCGGTGGTGTTCGCCGTGCTGGCGCTGTCCGGGCGGACCACCGACAGCGGCCCGTTCTACCTGGCGCTGCTCGTTTCCAGCGCGTTCTGCTCGCTGCTGTTCTACCAGCTCAGGCTGCACCAGCCGGCGGCGTCGCGGCGGATGCGCGGCACCGGCGCGGCCGCCGGGCGGGCCCGCGCGACGGACCTGCTGCGGTTCGTCGAGCGGGCCGGGGCCGTGTTCGTCGTGCTGCTGGGCGCCGGTCTCGCCGTGCCCAGCACTCGCGAGCTGCTCACCGCCGAAGACGCCTACGTGGCCCTCGGGGTGCTCGTGCTCGTCGAAACGGCGTTGTACGCGATCGGCCTGTACGCGGGCTTCCTCATCGAAAACACCAACAGCAAGGTGCTGACGCTGACGTCGGGCACCGCCGTCGTGTCACTGGCCGCCACCGTCGTGGCCGCGGTGCTGCTCGTCCCACCGCTCGGGCCGGTGGGCGGCTTCGCCGCGCTCGTCTTCGCCCTCGCGGTCAAGGCGGCAGTCCTGCGACGCCTGCTCCGCCGCCACTGAAGTTTGACTCACCGGGAGAAAAAGTCATGTACGTACTGGGCATCAGCAGGGTCCACGACTCGGCGGCGGCACTCGTGCGCGACGGCGAGATCGTCGCGTTCGCCGAGGAGGAGCGCTTTACGCGCGTGAAGCACGACGGCGGCTTCCCCGCCGAAGCCATCAAGTTCTGCCTGGAGCGCGGCGGGATCACCTTGGCCGACGTCGACCACGTCGCCTACTACTGGCAGCGCTGGAAGGAAGGGATCCACGCGGCCAAGGTGTTCGCGCGGTACTTCCCGGGCACGCTGGAGGTTTTCCGCAACGCCAACGGCGACGAGGGTGGCAAGTCGGCCGGGATGGTCGACACCTTCAAGACCGGCGGCGGCTCGGGCAGCGACGACTACCACGTCGGCGGCGCGGTGCTCGCGCACCTCAAGCGGTCCTACACGTTGGAGAAGGACGTCAAGGAAGCCGCCGGGTGGACCGGCCCGACGAAGTTCAAGACGCACCTGGTCGACCACCACCGCGCGCACGCGGCCAGCGGCTACTTCATTTCGCCGTGGGACGAGTCGGCTGTGCTCACCTTCGACGGCATCGGCAGCGACGGCACGGCGACCTACCTCGCGCACGGCCGCGGCGACAGGATCGTCGACCTGCGGCGGATCAAGTTCCCGCACTCGCTCGGCGCGATGTACGCCGGGGTCACTGGCTACCTCGGCTTCTACCCGACCCGCGACGAAGGCAAGATCATGGGGCTCGCACCGTTCGGCGAGGACACCTACGTCGACGCGTTCAAGCAGCTGATCCACCTGAACGACGACGGCGGCTTCGAGCTGGACCTGAGCTGGTTCGGCCACCACCGCACCGGCAAGCACGTGATGTCCAAGAAGTTCACCGACACCTTCGGCCCCGCACGGCCGAAAACCCGTGTCACGGCGGACAACCCGGTCCCACAGCACTACCGCGACATCGCCTACGCGCTGCAGGTGACGCTCGAAGAGGCGGGCCTGCACCTGGCGCGGTGGCTGCAGCGCGAGACCGGCTCGAAGCGGCTCTGCGTCGCCGGCGGCGTCGCGCTGAACAGCGTGATGAACGGCCGGATCCTGCTGGAGACGCCGTTCGAGGACTTCTTCGCCCAGCCCGCGGCCGCCGACGACGGCTGCGCGCTCGGTGCCGCGCTCGAGGTGTCGGTCGGCAAGTACGGCAGGCCGCGGCCGCGGGACGGCTACACCTACACCGGCCCGGACTACACCGACGCCGAGATGGAGCAGGCGCTGCAGGACGCCGGCGTCGAGTACACGCGCGTCGACGACATCGCCGCGCACACGGCCGCGAAGGTGGCCGAAGGGCGGATCGTCGGCTGGGTGCAGGGCCGGATGGAGTGCGGCCCGCGGGCGCTGGGGAACCGGTCGCTGGTCGCCGACCCGCGCGACCCGGAGTCGAAGACGCGGATGAACGAGAAGGTCAAGCACCGCGAGGCGTTCCGGCCGTTCGCGCCGTCGTGCCTGGTGGAGCGCGCGGGCGAGTACTTCGTCAGCGACTACCCGTCGCCGGTGATGCTGCTGGTGTTCGACGTGCTGCCGCACAAGCGCGACGAGGTCCCGGCGATCACCCACGTCGACGGCACCGCGCGCGTGCAGACGGTGAGCGAGCAGGACAATCCGCTGTACTGGCGGATGATCAGCGAGTTCGAGAAGCTGACCGGCGTGCCGATGGTCGTCAACACCTCGTTCAACGACAACAACGAGCCGATCGTGGCGAGCCCGGCCGACGCGATCGCCTGCTACCTCAAGACCGACGTCGACGCGCTGGCCCTCGGCCCGTTCTGGGCGGAGAAGCCGCGGCTGGAGGAAGACACCGAATGACGACGACGTCCGCTCCCGTCACCTTGCGCGAGAGCTGGGTGGCCGCGCTCTACCGGCGGCGGCGGTGGCTGTGGCTGGTCGCGGCGGTCCCGGCCGTGGTGACCGCCCTGCTGATCATGGTGGTCCTGCCGCCGGACCAGACACTGGACAACATCGGCGACTGGGCGTTCAAGCTGTGCCCGTTCGCGTTCTCGGTGCTGACGGTGTCACTGTTCCCGCGCGGCCGGTTCGGGCCCGCGCTGATCGTGTTCGCCGTGTTCGTCTACATGTCCTATTTGGACACGGAGCTGGTGCTGCGGATCCAGGACTTCGCGCGGTCTCCCGACGACTTCCAGCCGGTGTACCAGTTCGAGCTGTTCGTCACGACGTTCATCGTGCTGTTCGCGCTGCTGGCCTACCGCCTCGGCGGCGGCCGCACGGCCAACGTGCTCAAGGCGGGCGCCGCGGCGATCCTCGTGGTGATCTCGGGGGTGAACGACCTGACGTTCTGGCTGCTCAACGACGTCTGGTCGGCGGGGAGCAAGCCGGCCGAGCTGAAGTGGGCGTCGCACATGATCGTGTTCCTCGGCGGGCCGCCGAGCGTGCCGGCCGCGGTGGTGTTCATGGCCGTGCACCTGGTGCTGGCCGCGGTCGTCGTCGCGCTGCCGGTCGGCCGGTGGGTTTCGGTCAGAGTCCCCGCTTCGCCGCCTGCAGCTTCGTGACGGCGGACGCGTCGCCTTCGAACTCGAGGCGGACGGCGTCGCGGCCGAAGACGAACAGCAGCAGGTCCACCGGCTCGCCGACGATCGTGACCGGGTCGGGCCCGGTCTTGACCGCGGCCTCCTGACCGGTCCCGGTCCGGAGGGTGACGCCGACGGGAGCCTTGCGCAGGTTGAGCTTGGCGGCCTGCTTGGCCGACTTCCAGGCGGCGATGTCCCGGGGCGTCTCGGCGGGCCGCGGCTGCCAGTCCGGCTGCGCGCGCCGGACGTCTTCGTGGTGCACGAGGAACTCGGCGGTGTTCGTCAGCTCGTCGAGCGGGCCGATCGCGGTCGGCCAGAACTTCGACGGGCCGCTGCGAACCTGCTCGACCAGGCTCGCCCACGGCTTCGCGGCGTAGCGGTCCTGGACTTTCTGGGTGTACCCGGCGAGCGCGGGCACGAGGATGCCCGGCGCGGCGTCCGGCCGGTGCTCGCGCACGACGAGGTGAGCGGCGAGATCCCGCGTGGTCCAGCCCTCGCACAACGTCGGCGCGTCGGGCCCGAGGTCATCGAAAAGCGCGCTCAGCGCCCGGCGTTCGTCAGCAGCGACACCCATGGCGACGACGTTACCCGCTGGTAGACCCCGCTGGCGACGAGAAGAGACGGCGACCTCAGTGGTGGAACGCCGTCGCCTTCGCCGGGTCCTTCGGCCGGCCGCCGAGCTGCTCCAGTTCCGGGAGCACCCGGGCCAGGTCCGCCAGCAGCAGGTCCGCGAGGTCGTGGGTGAAGCCGTTGCGGACCACGATCCGCAGCACCGCCAGGTCGGTCCGGTTCTCCGGGAACGTGTACGCCGGCACCAGCCAGCCCCGCTCACGCAGGCGCCGGGACACGTCGAAGACGTCGAAACCCGCGTCGGCGCGGGTCGTGAACGCGAACACCGGCAGCTGGTCACCCTTGGTCAGCAGCTCGAACGGGCCGAGCGCGGCGATCCCGGCGGACAGGTGCATGGCGACGTCGCGCGAGGCCTGCTGCACCGCGCGGAATCCCTCCCGGCCGAGGCGCACGAACGTGTAGTACTGCGCCGCGACCTCGGCGCCCGGGCGGGAGAAGTTCAACGCGAACGTCGGCATGTCGCCGCCGAGGTAGTTGACGTTGAACACCAGCTCGGACGGCAGCGCCGCCTTGTCGCGCCAAATCACCCAGCCGACGCCCGGGTACACGAGCCCGTACTTGTGGCCCGACGTGTTGATCGACGCCACGCGCGGCAGCCGGAAGTCCCACACCAGGTCCGGGTCGAGGAACGGCGCGATCATCGCGCCCGAAGCGCCGTCGACGTGCACCGGGATGCCCCAGCCCGTCCGCTGCTCCAGCTCGTCGAGCGCCGCCGCGATCTCCGCGACCGGCTCGTAGCTGCCGTCGAACGTCGAGCCGAGGATCGCGACCACGCCGATGGTGTTCTCGTCGCAGCGCGCGACGGCTTCGTCGGCGGTGAGGTGGAACCGGTCGCCTTCCATCGGCACCAGCCGCGGCTCGACCTCCCAGTACTCGCAGAACTTCTCCCAGCACACCTGGACGTTCGCGCCCATCACCAGGTTCGGCTTCCCGGTGCGGCCGAGCCTGGCCCACCGCCGCTTCAGCGCCATCCCGGCGAGCATGCAGGCTTCCGACGAGCCGGTCGTCGAACAGCCCATGATGTCGCCCGGGTCGGGCGCGTTCCACAGGTCGGCGAGGATGTTCACGCAGCGCCGTTCGAGCTCGGCCGTCTGCGGGTACTCGTCCTTGTCGATCATGTTCTTGTCGACGCACTCCGCCATCAGCTCCCGCGCCTGCGGCTCCATCCACGTGGTGACGAAGGTGGCGAGGTTGAGCCGCGCGTTGCCGTCGAGCATCAGCTCGTCGCGCACGAGCTGCAGCGCGGTGTCCGGCGGGAGCGAGTCGTCCCGCAGCTTGTCGTGCGGCATGACGAACCCGGCCGCGAGCGCCGGGTTCGCCCCGGCGTAGAGCGGGTTCGTCCCGGCCGTGCGGTTCGGTCGGCCGGCTTTCCCCTGATGCAAGACCATGCCACCGAACGTACTGGGCCCGCCGACGCGAAAGGGGCCGCTCCATCCGGAACGGCCCCTTTGGGGGGAAAGTCAGGCCTGCTGGGCCTGCCACATCCAGTGCGCCTCTTCCAGCGCCCGGGTGATCTCGATCAGCAGGTCCTGGGTGACCAGGTCGCTCTTGTCGGTCTCGTCGATGCGCTGGCGCAGCCGCTCGATGAGCGCCGCCAGGATGTCGACGATCGCGGCGACCGTGGACTCGACCGACTGCCAGTTGTCCGGGTACTCGGGCACGCCCGAACTCTCGACGACGGTCTTCGCCTTGCCGTTCGGCGAGACGCCGATGGCGTTGGCCCGCTCCGCGACCTCGTCGACGTACTGGCGCGCGGTGTTGACCAGCTCGTCGAGCTGCAGGTGCGCGCTGCGGAAGTTGGCGCCGACGACGTTCCAGTGCGCCTGCTTGGCGATGAGGGAGAGGTCGACCAGGTCGACCAGCGTCGCCTGGAGGGCGTTGCCGGTGATCTCCTTGTCGGCCTCGGACAGCGGGCTCTTGATCGGAGACTTGCTCATCTGGACTGATCCTTTCCTCAGTGCTTCGGGCGCGTGGCGGGTCAGACGGTGGCGGAGAGCGCGACCTCGATGTTCCCGCGGGTCGCGTTCGAGTACGGGCACACCTGGTGGGCCTGCTCGACCAGCTGGTCGGCCTGGGCCTGCTCGAGACCCGGCAGGGAGACGTTCAGCGCGACGCCGAGGCCGAACCCGACCTCCTGCTTGAGCACGCTGACCTCCGCGGTCACCGTCGAGCCGTTCAGCGGCACCTTGGCCTGGCGGGCGACCAGCTGCAACGCGCTGTGGAAGCAAGCCGAGTAACCGGCGGCGAAGAGCTGCTCCGGGTTGGTCTTGTCGCCACCCGGGCCGCCCATTTCCTTCGGGACGGCCAACGACTCGTCGATGACGCCGTCGGACGAAGTCACTTCGCCGTTGCGGCCGTCCCCGCGTGCCGTCGCCACCGCGGTGTAGATCGCCTGACCCATGCTCAGCCTGCCTTCCGTCGCGGACGCTCCTCGGTGAGCGTCTCACTGGGCACAACATCCCGCACCCGCGGAACGGTGCCCCCACATGGCAGGCATCACGTCGATGAATTACCCGTGGACTTCCGGGCAAAACCTCTGTGACAACCGGGGCTCCGCCCCGGGCCGGGGGCTCCGCCACCCGGAGCCCCCGAAAAACCTCTCACACGGTCCGCGTCACCGCGAATTCGGCAACTTGCCGCCCGATCAGGCGAAGGGTGCGGACGGTCTTCTCGTCCGACGCGCCGCCGGCTTCGTCGAACTTGGTCTCGGCCGAGTTGATGGAACCGCCGAGCGGGGTCGCCCAGCCGCGCAACGCGTGCGTGATCGTGCGCAGCTGTTCGAGCGTGGTGACCGCGGCTTGCCAGCCGTACGCGACGGCGGCGAGGCCGACCGCGCGGCCGTCGAGGTAGGGACGCCGGTCCTCGCGGAGGTCTTCGACGTAGTCCAGGGCGTTCTTGACCAGGCCGGACAGCGCGCCGTGGTAGCCCGGCGAGACGACGATGAGCCCGTCCGCCTGCCGGATGGCCTCGACGAGCCGCGTCGCGCGCTCGTCTCGCTCGGGCACGCCGGCGTCGTAGAACGGCAGCACCAGTTCGGGACCGGTGAGCAGCCGGGTCCGGACGCCGGCTTCGGCCGCACCGTCGAGCGCGATCTGCAGCGCGCGTTCGGACTGGGAGCCCGTACGCAGAGAGCCGCCGATCCCGAGCACGTTGACCGTCCTGGCTGAAGTCACGTTTTCCAGGCTAACCCCTCCACTTAACTGGAGGACCAGACTCTGGGACCGAGGTCCTGGTCACAGCTGGACCTGTTACCTACTGGCAAGTAACGTCCTGGGCGGCCCCGACGTCCAGGAGGAACCATGGCGATCCCGCTCCCGACCCGTGTCCAGGCGGCCGCGTCACAGCTCGCGTTCTGGCTGCCCACGCCGGTGCGGCGCGCGGTCGCGGGCCGTCCGGTCCGCATCGACGGCCAGGACCTCGCCCTCGACGCCCAGCTGCTGCTCCGGCTGCAGAAGATCGCCCGCGCCGAGCTGGTGCGCGGCTCGGTCGAGCGGTCGCGCGCGCTGCTCGACGAGGCCAGGCACCTGGTGAGTGGCAGGCCGATCGAACCCGTTTCGGTGCGCGAAATCGCTGTGCCGACGCCGGACGGCGAGTTGCCGGCGACGCTCTACACGCCGGTCGGACTGCCGGAAAAGTCACCGCTGCTGGTGTTCTTCCACGGCGGCGGCTGGGTGATCGGCACCCGCGCCAGCCACGACAACGCCGTCCGGTTCCTGGCCAAGCACGCCGGGGTGCGGGTGCTGTCGATCGAGTACCGGCTGGCCCCGGAGTTCCCGTTCCCGGCGGCGACGGAAGACGCGCTGGCGGCGTTCGAATACGCGGTGGCGAAGGCGAGTGACCTCGGCGCCGACCCGGCCCGGATCGCCGTCGGCGGCGACAGCGCGGGCGGCAACCTCGCCGCCGTGACCGCCCAGCAGGCCGTCCGGCGCGGCGGCCCGGCCCCGGCGTTCCAGCTGCTGATCTACCCGGCGACGGACTTCGCGCGGCGCTACCGCTCGCAGGACCTGTTCGCCGAGGACCTGTTCCTGACCGACGTGCACATGAAGTGGTTCGAAGGCCACTACGTGCCGGAAGGTTCCGACCTGACCGACCCGCGGCTGTCACCGCTGCACGCGGACACCCTGGACGGCCTGCCCCCGGCCCTGATCGTCACGGCCGGTTTCGACCCCCTGCGCGACGAAGGCGAGGCGTACGCGCGGAAGCTCGCCGACGCCGGAGTCGACGTCACACTCCGCCGCCACGAGGACCTGATCCACGGGTTCATCAACTTCACCGGCGTCGGCACCCGCTTCCGCGAAGCCCTGGCCGAGATGGCCGGCGCCCTCCGCCAGGGTCTGTCCAAACGGGACTGAAGCCGCTTCCGGACGTCATGAACGACTCTTTCCTGTCATCGGACGGGGTGAACGAGTCGTTCACGACCTTCGAAACGGGACGAACCCGGAGCCCGGCGCGGAGAAATGTCCGCGTCCGGGCTCCGGGGCCCCCTGTTTTCGGTGGCTACGACCCTGGCACCGGCAACGGTGGCAGCGGCAACGGCGGTACCGGCAGGGCGCCGAGCAGTCCGCCCAGGATGCCGGTGAGGGCACCCAGCAGGGCCTTGAGGAGGTCGCTGACGATCTTCAGCGGACCGGGCAGGTCCGGGATCGGCGGCAGCGGCAACGGCGGCAGCTGGCGCGGCTTCGCCGTCGGGTTGGCCAGCAGCCGGGCGGACTCGTCGGCCCGGCCCTTGGCCAGGCCGGCCAGCTGCTCGGTGTCGGTCTGGACCGTGTAGCGCTTCCCGGCCGCGATGTCCGCGAGCACCGGGCTCAGCTGCCCCAGGTCCGCGCGGGTGGCGCCGACGTTGCTCGCGTAGGCCACCTTGGTCAGGTCGTCACGCATCTGGAGCACCTGTGCGGCGAGGGCCTGGGTGCTGGAGGACCCCTTGCCCCCGGCGGGGCTCGCCGACGCGATCCCCGCCGTCGCGACCGCGAGCAGACTGCCTGCGGCTACCAGGGCGATGGATCGACCGATCTTGCCTTTCATTCCTAACCTCCTGCCTCGGGGGACCTGACGAGGTAAATCGATACCCCCCGTGTCGGAGATAAGCCACCCGATCACCGGTTAGGGACGTTTTCTAACCCTTACGTGCCGGATGCGAATGAAGGGAACTGACCCGCAATTGATTAACGGCGGAAGCTTGTCCGTCCCCCTGAAGATCATCATGACCGATTCCGACCATCACCGCTGGTAGCATCTGTCCACTATGGAACAGATCGGTCACTCACGCGAGTGTAAACGGTGATCATTTAGCTTCATCACTCCGTCGGACCGCGTGTCACCACTGCTCCAGATGGGGCGTCCCCCACGCTCGCATCGCCACCCACACGGTTCTCCCCATGTGACGGCGGAAATGCGAAACAAGTTTCGGAATCCGCAGTGTCAAAGCGGCAGCCCGGCCTCCAGGTGGGCCAGCGCCTTGTCGAGGATCGCCAGGGTGTCGGCACCGGGATCCGCTGCGGCACCGGCGAACGCGGCCATGACGACGCCGACCACCGCACCCGCCCAGTTGCGGACGTCGAAGTCGTCCACGGCCCGCCCGGTGCGCCGCGCGGCCATCCCGGCCAGCAGGTCGATCCCCTCGGCGAACTTGTCCATCACCGCGGTGCGCAGCTCCGGCTCCCGGAACACCAGCACCTGCCGCTCGCGTTCCCGCTCCCACTCTTCGGCCGGGATGTGGGTGCGGATGGTGTCCGCGGTCGCCCGCAGCGCGGCGGTCGGGCTGAGCTCGGGCGGCTGCGCGAGCGCGGCTTCGATGAGCACCGGGTCGAACGGGTCGTAGAGGACGGTCGCTTCCTTCGTCGGGAAGTACCGGAAGAAGGTGCTGGGCGAGATCTCGGCGGCGGCCGCGATCTGGTCCACCGTCGTCGCGCTGTAGCCCTGCTCGTGGAACAGCCGCAACGCGTGCCGCTGGATCGCGGCACGCGTCCTGGCCTTCTTCCGTTCGCGCAGTCCCTGCGGCTCAGATGGCGACGACGTCATGCTCCGATTCTCGCGGCTGCGCTCCCGCGGGGTCCCGCCCGGGCAGGAATAGCAGCGCCAGCGCGGCGGCGGCCACGCCGAGGCCGGCGCACACCCACAGCGTCGCGGCCATGCCGTCGGTGAACGCGGCCCGCGCGGAAGCGGCCAGTGCCGGCAGGTGCAGCTTCTCCGCGACGGCGACCGCGCCGGACGCGCTGCCTCGCACCACGTCGGCCACCGGCGCGGGCAGGCCGTCGACGGCGACGCCGTCGCGGTAGACCCCGTTCAGCACGGTGCCCAGCACCGCGACGCCGATGGTGCCGCCGACCTGGCGCAGCACCTGGATCAACGCCGAACCGGCCCCCGACCGGCCCTCGGTGAGCGCACCCATCGCCATGGTCATCAGCGGCGGCAGGGTGCACCCGGTGCCGAGGCCGATGACGACCTCCCACCCGGCCGTGGCGCCGTAGCCGTCCGACGGCGAAGTCGTCGAACCCCAGGCCAGCCCGGCCGCGAGCAGCACGAACCCGCCGGTGACGACCACGCGCACGCCGAGCACCGCGACCAGCCGTTCGGCGATCTTCGCCGCCACCAGCATCCCGCCGATCAGCGGCAGCAACCGGATGCCGGTCTGCAGCGCGTCGGCGCCCTGGACCGCCTGGAACAGCTGCGGGAGCACGAACAACAGGCCCATCAGCGCGAAGGACGCCATCGTGGCCAGCACCGCGCCCCAGACGAACCGCGGTTCGCGGAACAACGCGAGGTCGGTGAGCGGCGCGGCCACCCGCGTCTGCGTCCAGCAGAACACCGCCACGAGCGCGGCACCCAGGGCGATCAGGCCGTACGTCACCGGGTCGGCCCAGCCGTGCTCGCCGGCGTGGACGAAGCCGTAGGTGAGCGCGACCAGCCCGGCGGCCGAGAGCGCGATGCCGGTGAAGTCGATCCCGCCCTGGCCGGAGCCCCGGGTCAGCGGCACGAGGCACAGCACCGCGACCACGCCGACCACGGTCAGCGGGACGTTGACGAGGAACACCGAGCCCCAGGCGAAGTGGTCGAGCAGCCAGCCGCCGAGCAGCGGGCCCAGCGGGATGCCGAGGAACATCGCCATCACCCACGTCGTCAGCGCCTTCGCCCGCTCCTCCGGCGGGAACAGGATGTTCAGCAGCGAGAGCGAGAGCGGGATGAGGAACGCGGCGCCGACACCGAGCACGACCCGGGCGGCGATGAGCTCGCCCGGCGAATCGGCGTACGCGCACCCCAGCGAGGCCAGCCCGAACACCACGAGGGCGCCGAGCAGGAGCTTCTTCGGGCCGAACCGGTCGCCGAGCAGGCCGGCCGGCAGCAGCAGGGCGGCCAGCGCGAGCGTGTAGGCGTTGCCGAACCACTGCAGCTGCGTGGTCGTGGCGCCGAGGTCGACGGCCAGCGTCGGCACGGCGACGTTGAGCACGGTCAGGTCCAGGCCGACGGTCAGCAGGCTCACCGCGAGCGCACCGAGTGCCCACCACCTGCGGGGATGAAGTTGAGTCATAGCGACCCCCAATTGATAGCAATTACCAACTGATAGTAGCTATCATAATCTCCGGGCGCCAGAGGTGAGCACGTAAACAAGTTGCACGCGCGTACCACCTTGGGTTCTCATCGAGGTGTGTCGATGCAGCCGTACCGCCGGGTCCTGTCCGTCCCCCGCGTCCCGTCGACGATGGCCCTGATGTTCCTGGCGCGGCTGCCGATGACCATGAACGGCGTGCTGATGACGCTGTACATCGTCACCGGGCTCGGCCGCGGCTACGGCGCCGCCGGGCTGGTCGGCGCCGGTATCACGCTCGGGATGGCCGTCGGCGCGCCGCTGCTCGGCCGCTGCCTGGACCGGTACGGGCTGCGCCCGGTCGTCGCGGTCTGCGGGATCGGCACGACGGTGTTCTGGGCCGCCGCACCGCACCTGCCGTACGCGGCGCTCGCCGCGGTCGCGGTTCCGGCGGGGATGCTTTCGGTGCCGGCGGGCTCGCTGGCCCGGCAGGTCCTGGCGGCGCTCGTGCCGCCGCAGGAGCGCCGGGCGGCGTATTCGCTCGACACCATCTCGATCGAAGCGACGTTCATGATCGGTCCCGCGGCGGGCATCGCGGCGATCACGGCGTTCTCACCGACCTGGACGCTCACCGCGCTCGGCGTGCTGTTCGGCGGCACGGCGTTCCTGATCTGGCTGGTCAATCCCCCGCTCCGCGAAGAGGTCGCCGAGCCGGAGCCCCCCGGCGCCCGGCCGCCGCTGCGCAGCTGGCTCACCGGGCGGCTGGTGGCGACGCTGCTGATCGCCGCCGGCGCGTTGTTCGTGCTCGTCGGCACCGAACTGGCGACGCTGGCGGCCCTGCGCTCGAACGGCGACCTCCAGGTGACCGGGCTGGTCATCGCGGTGATGTGCGCGGCGTCGATCCTCGGCGGCATCGTGCACGGCGCGGTACGGCGGTCGCTGCCCCAAGGCGTGTTGATGCTGCTGCTCGCGCTGCTGGTGGTGCCGGTCGGGCTGGCCGACCGGCCGTGGTGGCTGCTGATGCTGGTGCTGATCCCGACGAACCTGGTCTGCGCCCCGACCCTGGCGGCGACGACCGAGACGGTCAGCCGGATCGCCCCGCCGCAGGTCCGCGGCGAGGCGATGGGACTGCAGGACGCTTCCACCCGGCTCGGCCTGGCACTGGGCGGCCCGGTGGTCGGCTTCGCGATCGACCACTCGAGCCCGGCGTGGGGCTTCGCGGCGGCCGGCCTCGGCGGCCTGGTCCTCGCGGCGGCCGGCCTGCTGCGCCGCCGCACCCCGGCCCCCGAGCCGGTCCCCGCGCTGGCCGAGCGCTAGGTGTAGTGAATGACTCATTCCTGTCGCCGGAGGACAGGAATGAGTCATTCATGTCGTTCGGGTGCGCCGCCGCAGACCCGCTAGCCGCAGGCCACGCGCAGGGCGTCGATCTTCTTGACGTTGCGTTGCACCCACTTGGCCACGACACCGGCGTCGTCGATGCGTTCCTTCTGCACCTCGACGTAGGAGTCGGCCATGCCGAGCAGCGCGTTCTTGACGTCCTGGTCCTGGACGTCGCCCGCGAGTTCGCGCAGCCGCCGCTCCTTGTCTTCGGCGCGGGCCTTGAACTTGGCCGGGTCGACCAGCGGGTTCAGGTCGGCGAGCCCGAGCGCCTCCGCGCACGCGCCGACCTTGTCCGCCGTCTTGCTCCCCTGGTCGACCGCGTTGCCGACCTCGGCGCACCCGCTCAGCAGCAGTGCGGCCGCGGCCAGCAGCGCGGCCGTGATTCCACCCCTCGTCATCCGGCCAAGGTACCGCTCAGCCCTTGACGCAGACCACCTGCTTGAGGTGCGCCACCACCTCGACCAGGTCCGTCTGCGCGCGAATCACCGAATCGATGTCCTTGTACGCCGCCGGGATCTCGTCGACCACGCCGGAGTCCTTGCGGCACTCGACGCCCGCCGTCTGCGCCGCGAGGTCGTCGGCGGTGAACAGCTTCTTCGCCTTGGTCCGCGACATCCGGCGGCCCGCGCCGTGCGAAGCCGACTGGAACGACGAGTCGTTGCCCAGGCCGCGGACGATGTACGAACCGGTCCCCATGCTGCCCGGGATGATCCCGAGATCACCCGATCCGGCGCGGATCGCGCCCTTCCGGGTGACGAGCAGCTCGACGCCGTCGTAGGTCTCCTCGGCGACGTAGTTGTGGTGGCACGAGATCGCGTCGCCGTAGGTCACCTGCGGCAGCTCGTCGCGGACCGCCTGCTTCAGCAGCGCGACCATCGTGGCGCGGTTGCGCGCCGCGTAGTCCTGCGCCCAGAACAGGTCGCGCCGGTAAGCCGCCATCTCCGGTGTGCCGGCGACGAACACCGCGAGGTCCCGGTCGGGCAAGTCCGCGTTGTGCGGCAGCTTGCGCGCGACGGCCATGTGCCGCTCGGCCAGCTCCTTGCCGATGTTGCGCGAACCCGAGTGCAGCATCAGCCAGACCCGGCCCTCGTCGGCACCGCCCTGCTCGAGGCAGACCTCGATGAAGTGGTTGCCGCCGCCGAGGCTGCCGATCTGCCGCGCGGCCCGGTCGTGCAGCTCCTGGACACCGCTGTGCAGCTCGCCGAAGCCCTTCCAGAACGCGTCCCAGCCGCCGACGCCGTGCACCTTGGCCGGGTTCACGGGCGTCTTGTGCAGCCCGAAACCGACCGGCACGGCGCTTTCGATGCGCCGGCGCAGCTTGCCGAGGTCGTCCGGCAGGTCCTTCGCGGTGAGCGAGGTCCGGACGGCGCTCATCCCGCAGCCGATGTCGACACCGACAGCGGCGGGCGAAACGGCGTCACGCATGGCGATGACGCTGCCGACGGTCGCCCCCTTGCCGTAGTGCACGTCGGGCATCACGGCGACGCCGTGCACCCACGGCAGGTTCGCGACGTTGTGCAGCTGCCGCATGGCCTGGTCTTCGACCGACGCGGGATCCGCCCACATCCGGATCGGGACGCGGGCGCCGTCGACAGCGGTGTACATGGTTTTCCTCCCCTTGTTGCTTGCGGGGCTTAGGATCTCTCTTGGCAGACGATCGGACAAGGCGATTTCCGATCGTCCACTGTGGAGGACCAGCGACGGCAGCTCCACCGCCCTTCCCTGGGGGGGCGTCCCCAAGTCCAGTCTATCGGCGGCTGCCGACGAAGAACCGTTTTCCGGCTTTCGGGCGCCGGGTTGTCCACAACCGGAGGCCGCTGTGGACAACCCGGCGGGGTAGACCGCTCGGGCGAGCTGAAGCACCGGTGCTCGGCGGCCCTGGCCACCACCGAACGCCCGTGGCTGCGCGATTGGCTTGCCGAGCAGGACCGGCACCCAGGCCTGCCGGAAAGCCGGCCGGGCCGTGACGCAACGCGATTTCTTCGTGAGCAAAAAGAAATCCGCCGGGCCGGCACTTCGTGCACAATGGGCCGACCGTCCGGGGAGGGGCGGCTCGGGGAGGATCGATCCATCGTGAAGACGTCTTGGCGCGCGCTCGTCGCCGTCGCTTTGCTGGCCGGGTTCCCGGTGCTCGTGTTCCTGGTCGTCGGCGGCCTCGCCGTGGCCGAGTACTTCTTCTTCCGGCACTCCGGCATCTTGGCGGTCAAGCTCGGCATCGTCGCGGTGCCGGTGTCGTACGCCCTGCTCAAGGCCCTGTTCGCGATCGAGCGGACGCGCGGGGACACCGGGAGCGGCGTGCCGGTGACGCGCGCGGACGAGCCGGCGCTGTGGGCGCTCGTCGAAGAGCTGGCCGCCGCGGTCGGCACCCGGCCGCCGGACACGATCACGCTGGTCAGCGAGGTCAACGCCGGGGTGCGTGAGCGGACCGGGTGGCTCGGCCTGCGCGTGCGGCGGCGCGAGATGTTCATCGGCGCGCAGCTGCTCGCCGGGCTACGGCACGACCAGCTGCGTGCCCTGCTCGGGCACGAACTCGGGCACTACAGCAACAACGACACCCGGCTGGCCGGGCTGACCTACCGCGGCCGCCGCTCGATCGAACGCGCGCTGACCGGCCTCGGCGGCGACGGCTGGTTCGAAGGCCTGGTCCGCAGGCTGTTCGTGCTCTACGCGAAGCTCTACTTCGCGGTCTCCGCCGCGGCCTGCCGCCGTCAGGAGCTCGCCGCCGACGCCGCCGCGGCCCGCGTCGCCGGCACCGCGGCGATGACCAGCGCGCTGCGCGAGATCGAAGCCCTCGACGTCGCCTGGGACTTCTACTTCGACCGCTACGTCCCGATCGGCTGGGACGCCGGCTACCTGCCCGACCGGCTGGCCGGCGGCTTCCGGTCGCTGCTCGCCGACGAAGCCCGCGCCGAGGAGTTCGACCGCATCCGGCAGAACCCACCCGCGGAAGAGACTTCCCGCTACGACACGCACCCGCCGACGGCCGAGCGGATCGCCGCGCTCGAGGCGCTCCCGGAGGTCCCGGTGCGCCAGGACGGCGGCCACCCGGCGAGCGAAGTCCTCCGTGACGCGGCCACGACGCTGGAAGCCGCGATGGTTTCCGACTTTTCGGACAAAGCGAAAGCCAAGCGCCGCATCGGCTGGGACCGGCTGGTGGATCTCGGCGTCCGGCACTCCGTCACCCGCGCGGCGGCCGGGATCCTGGGCGCGGGCGGGACGCTGGCGCAGGCCCTCGACCTCATCGACGCCGGCCGCGCGGCCGAGCTGGCCGACCCGGAGCACAAGCCGCCGGCGTCGGCCGGTCCCCGGGCCCAGCGCGAGTTCGCCGCCCCCTCGGTTCGCGACCGGTTGTCCACTGTGGTCAAGGCGTACCTCGCGGAAGCCGAGGTGGCGCACTGGAAGCTGTCCTGGTCCGGGCCGCCCGAATTCGTCGTCGACGAGCCTTACGGCAGCGAGCTGGCCGCGGCCCTCGACGCCGCGTCGGCCGACCACGACACGGCGCCGCTACGCCGCCTGCTGGTGGCCGCCGGCGCGCTGCCCGTCCGTTCTTGAGGAGAAACTGTGCTGTCGTTGTTCAATTCCCAACGCCGCAAGGCCGCCATCGCGTTGGTGAAGGCCGCGAAGGTCCGCGGGATGAGCGTCGAGGACTACGCGAAGACGCTCTCGCCGGAGGAGCTCGCGCAATACGTCCCCCAGGACGACAAGCCGAAGGTCGAGATGCCGGACGTCGCGCTGTGGGGTCTCCCGCCGGACAAGGAGGTGACGGCGGCGAAGTTCGTCGCCGACGCCCGCGTCGCCGAAGCCGTCACGGCCTACCGCGCCGGTGACTGGCAGCCGGGCGCCGCGTTGCTGGCCGGCCTCGGCACCGACTGGGACCGCCGGGCCTTCGCCGTGCAGCAGCTCGGCGACGCCGCCGCGGACGACGACGCGCCGCTGAAGGAGTGGCAGGCGTCGGGAAGCGCGGACGCCGCCGCCGTCAACGCGCAGGGCCTGGTCGCGCTGGCCTGGCAGATCCGCTCGGGGCTCACCCCCGAACACGTCTCCGAGGAGCAGTGGGCCGGGTTCTTCCGGGTGCTCGAGGACGCCGAAGCGGCGACGCACGCCGCGGTCGAAGCCGCGCCGGAAGATCCCACGCCGTGGTGCACCATGCTCACCGTCGCCCGCGGGCGGCAGTACGGGAACGACGACTTCCGCGCGGTCTGGGCGGAGCTCGTGGCCCGCGACCCGCTCCACCGGCCTGCCCACGAGCAGGCACTGCAGTACTGGTGCGCCAAGTGGTTCGGCTCCCACGAGCAGATGTTCGCGTTCGCCGACGAAGCCCTCGACAAGGCGCCGAAGCTGGCGGGCCTGACCCTCGTCGCCGCGCACGAAGCGGAGGACAAAGGCGTCGAGGCCTGGAAGAGCGACCGGACCAAGCTCGCACTGGACGTCGTCCTGCCCTGGCTGGACGGCGAAGGCCGGGACCACCCGGCGAACCTCCGCGACCGCGCGTACGCGGCCAAGGCGCTGGTGGCGAACGACCGGTGCGACGAGGCCGTCGAGCAGTTCAAGGTGCTCGGCGTGCACGCGGACGCGCTCGTCTGGGCCTACACCGGCCGCCCGGAACGCGAGTTCCTGAAGACGCGGTACCTCGCCTGCTACGGCGCTACCCGGCCGTGAGCAGCCGAAGGCCCCTCACCGCGCTCGGCGAGGGGCCTTCGGGGTGGCCGTCAGAGCTGCTGGGCGACCAGCTCCGCGATCTGGACGGCGTTGAGCGCCGCACCCTTGCGCAGGTTGTCGTTCGAGATGAACAACGCCAGTCCGCGGCCGCCCTCGACACCCTGGTCGGCGCGGATGCGGCCGACGTAGCTCGGGTCGTTGCCCGCCGCCTGCAGCGGGGTCGGGACCTCCGACAGCTCGACGCCCGGCGCGTGCGTCAGCAGCTCCGTCGCGCGTTCGACCGTCAGCGCCCGCTCGAACTCCGCGTTCACCGAGATCGAGTGCCCCGAGAACACCGGCACGCGCACGCACGTGCACGACACGCCGAGCCCCGGGATGCTCAAGATCTTGCGGCTCTCGTTGCGGAACTTCTTCTCTTCGTCGGTCTCGAACTCACCGTCGTCCACAATGGACCCGGCCATCGGCAGGACGTTGAAGGCGATCGGGCGGACGTACTTCTCCGGCTTCGGGAAGTCGATCGCCGCGCCGTCGTGGGTCAGCAGCGACGCGTGCTCGGCCGCCGCCTTCACCTGGCCCGCCAGCTCGTCCACGCCGGCCAGGCCGCTGCCGGACACCGCCTGGTAGGTCGACGCGACCAGCCGGACCAGCCCGGCCTCGTCGTGCAGCGGCTTGAGCACCGGCATCGCGGCCATGGTGGTGCAGTTGGGGTTCGCGATGATCCCCTTGCGCGCTTCCTTGATGGCCTGCGGGTTGACCTCGCTGACGACCAGCGGCACATCCGGGTCCATCCGGAACGCCGAGGAGTTGTCGATCACCGTCACGCCCGCCGCGGCGAACCGCGGCGCCTGTGCCTTCGACGTCGACCCGCCGGCGGAGAACAGCGCGATGTCCAAACCGGACGGATCCGCCGTCGAGGCGTCCTCGATCGTGATTTCGGTGTCGCGCCAGGGAAGCTTCGATCCCGCCGAGCGCGCCGAAGCGAAGTACCGCAGCTCGGCGATGGGGAACTCCCGTTCCGCCAGCAGCTTGCGCATCACCGCGCCGACCTGGCCGGTCGCGCCGACCACCCCGACCCGCAGCCCGTCCGCCATCAGCGACCACTCCCCGCGTAGACGACGGCTTCTTCGTCGCCGCCGAGTTCGAACGCCTCGTGGATCGCGCGCACGGCGTCGTCGAGCTGCGCGTCCCGGATCAGCACCGAGATGCGGATCTCCGAGGTGTTGATGATTTCGATGTTCACACCGGCCTCGGCCAGCGCCTCGCAGAACGTCGCCGTGACACCCGGGTGCGAGCGCATCCCGGCGCCGACCAGCGACACCTTGCCGACGTGGTCGTCGTAGAGGACCGACTCGAAGCCGATCTCCGCCTTGACCTTCTCGAGTTCCTTGACCGCCTTGGCGCCGTTGGCCTTCGACAGCGTGAACGTGATGTCGGTGCGGCCGGAGACGGTGCTGGACACGTTCTGCAGCACCATGTCGATGTCGATCTCGGCGTCGGCGATCACGCGGAAGATCCGGGCCGCGGCACCGGTGTGGTCCGGCACCCCGGTGACCGTGATCTTGGCTTCGGAGCGGTCGTGCGCCACACCGGTGATCAGGGCTTGTTCCACGGGGATCTCCTCGATAGAACCGGTCACCGTCGTGCCCGGCTTGTCACTGTAGGAAGAACGGACTCGGATGGGGACGCCGTAGCGGCGCGCGTACTCCACCGAACGCAGGTGCAGGATCTTCGACCCACTCGCGGCGAGCTCGAGCATCTCTTCGTACGTGACGGTGTCGAGCTTCTTCGCGTCCGGCACCACCCGCGGGTCGGCCGTGTACACACCGTCCACATCGGAGTAGATCTCGCACACGTCGGCGTTCAGCGCGGCGGCCAGCGCGACGGCGGTGGTGTCCGAGCCGCCGCGGCCCAGCGTGGTGATGTCCTTGGTGTCCTGCGCGACGCCCTGGAAGCCCGCGACCAGCGCGATGTAGCCCTGCTCGAGCGCCTCGGTGACCCGGCTCGGCGTGACGTCGATGATGCGCGCGTTGCCGTGCACCGACGTCGTGACGACGCCGGCCTGCGAACCGGTGAACGACCACGCCTCGGCGCCCTGGGCCGCGATCGCCATCGCGACCAGCGAGTTCGAGATGCGCTCACCGGCGGTGAGCAGCATGTCCATCTCCCGCTCCGGCGGCGCCGGGTTGACCTGCTGCGCCAGGTCGAGCAGCTCGTCGGTGGTGTCACCCATCGCCGAGCAGACCACGACGACGTCGTTGCCCGCCTTCTTCGTGGCGACGATCCGCTCCGCGACGCGCTTGATCCGGTCGGCACTTTCCAGCGACGATCCGCCGTACTTCTGGACCACGAGGGCCACGCCCGAACCTCCTCGCGGGCCGGGCGGCTCCCTGGTGGGCACCGGAGAGCCCCCGCGTCCCATGATTTGAACTGGAGCCTACCGGGGCCTGGGCGGCCCGCCACCCTCTTGACGTGGGGCGGACCCGGCCTGCGGGTGTCGCGGAAGTAAATCTTCCGCAACACCAACGAAATGCGCGGAGCCCTTCCTCCCGAGTGACGCACAGCACTCATCGGTAATGTCCTCGGCGTGCGGAAACCAGCTGTGACGAGCGTCCCGATCGCCGGCCTGATGGCGGAACGGTGGAGCCCGCGGGCTTACGACGAGTCGGCCGCGGTCACCCCGGAGCAGGTGCGCGCCCTGCTCGAAGCGGCCCGCTGGGCGCCGTCGTTCGGCAACACCCAGCCGGCCCGCTACCTGGTCGGCGTCCGCGGCACCCCGGCGTTCGACGCGATCCTGGCGACGCTCAATTCGGGCAACCGGGCCTGGGCGCACCGGGCGAGCCTGCTGCTGATCGGCGTGATGGTGACGACGAACGAAAAGGGCGAGGTGCCGTACGCGGAGTACGGGCTCGGCCTGGCTTCGGAGAACCTCGTGCTGCAGGCCGTGGAGCTGGGGTTGGTCGCGCACCAGATGGCGGGCTTCTCGCCCGGCGCCGTGAGCGCGGCGTTCTCCCTGCCGTCCGACGCGGTCCCGAAGGTGGCGATCGCGGTCGGCTCCCCGGCCGCGCCCGACGTCCTGGCGGAGGACTGGCGGATCGAGCGGGAGAAGGCGGAGCGGGCGCGGATCCCCCTGGACGAGTTCGCGTTCAGCGACCAGTGGGGCAAGCCCGCGCTATGACGTCCCGCCCACCCGGCGGATCACCTTGGCGAGGATCCCGGACACCACGAGCCAGAAGATCGCCGCGATCCCGTAGTTCACCAGGACGCGGAGCTTCTCGTCACTGGGCGTGAACAGGTCGCTGAAGCCGAGTGCCAGGCTGTCCGCCCAGGACTTGACGAACGAGACGATGCCGTTGTCCGGGTTGGCCGAGCCGACCGTGAAGATCACGTGGATCACCAGCAGCGCCGCGAAGACCAGGCCGATCCAGCGGACGATCGACGCCACCAGCGAGGCCACCCTGCCCCCGGTCCGGCGCCAATCGACGGCGGCCCGGCGCGAGCGGGAGACGCGGGTCTCCGTCTCCTCCGACGACTCAGCGTGTTCAGCCATGCCCGCAGTTTCGCACGGGACTGGGCCGATTGCTACCCGCTGGTAACACGATCGGCCGACCCGAAGTAACGGTTCCATCGCGGCCCGGCTTCCCTCACGCGGCGTTCCGTGGTTATGGTGGGGTCGTGGCACGTGCTCTCCTGCTTCGCTGCCGCGACGGGGCCTGACCGGACCGGCTCCCCGTCGCGGGGCTTCGTGGTGCCGGTCGCACCCGTCGAGCTGGAGACACCCCTTTCATGAGTTCGCGCATCCGCAAACCCTCTCGCACCGCGCCCGCCGACCAGCCCATCTGGAACACCCAGCGCGGCACGTCCATGCCGGTTCACCGCTACCGCCCCTGGTACGACCTGGTCGAGAACATCGACCTGCCCGACCGCACCTGGCCCGAAAAGCGCATCGACCGCGCGCCGCTGTGGTGCGCCGTCGACCTGCGGGACGGTAACCAAGCCCTGATCGACCCGATGTCACCGGCACGCAAGCGCAAGTTCTTCGACCTGCTGGTCCGCATGGGCTACAAGGAGATCGAGGTCGGCTTCCCGGCGGCGTCGCAGACGGACTTCGACTTCGTCCGCGAAATCATCGACGAAGGCGCCATCCCGGACGACGTCAGCATCCAGGTGCTGTCGCAGTGCCGCCCGGAGCTGATCGAGCGCACGTTCCAGGCCCTGGACGGCGCGCCGCGGGCGATCGTCCACATCTACAACTCGACGTCGATCCTGCAGCGCCGCGTGGTCTTCCGCGAAGAGCGCGAGGGCATCAAGAAGATCGCGACGCAGGGCGCGGAAATGGTCGTCGACCTGGCCGCGAAGCACCCCGACACCGACTTCCGGTTCCAGTACTCGCCGGAGTCCTACACCGGCACCGAGCTGTCCTACGCGCTCGAGGTCTGCAACGCCGTCACCGACATCTGGCAGCCGACGCCCGAGAAGCCGGTGATCCTGAACCTGCCGGCGACCGTCGAGATGGCCACGCCGAACGTCTACGCCGACTCGATCGAGTGGATGAGCCGGAACCTGGCCCGCCGCGACTCGGTGATCCTGTCGCTGCACCCGCACAACGACCGCGGCACCGGGATCGCCGCCGCCGAGCTGGGCTACCAGGCCGGCGCCGACCGGATCGAGGGCTGCCTGTTCGGCAACGGCGAGCGCACCGGCAACGTCGACCTGGTCGCGCTGGGCATGAACCTCTACAGCCAGGGCATCGACCCGCAGATCGACTTCTCCGACATGGACGAGATCAAGCGGACGGTCGAGTACTGCAACCAGCTGCCGGTCGGCGAGCGCTCGCCGTGGGGCGGCGACCTGGTGTTCACCGCGTTCTCCGGCAGCCACCAGGACGCGATCAACAAGGGTCTCGACGCGCTGAAGGACGCCGCCGACAAGGCCGGCGTACCGATTGACGAGTACCCGTGGGAGGTCCCGTACCTGCCGATCGACCCGAAGGACGTCGGCCGCACGTACGAGGCCGTGATCCGGGTGAACTCGCAGTCCGGCAAGGGCGGCGTCGCCTACATCATGAAGGCCGAGCACCAGCTCGACCTGCCGCGCCGGCTGCAGATCGAGTTCTCGAAGGTCATCCAGCGCTACACCGACACCGAGGGCGGCGAGGTCGACCCGACGACCATGTACAACGCCTTCTCGGCCGAGTACCTGGAGCTGAAGACGCCGCTGGAGCTGGTCCGCCAGCACGTCCGCGACAACGGCGACGGCGAGTACGACATCGCCGCGACCGTCCGCGTGGAAGGTGACGAGCACGAGATCACCGGCCGCGGCAACGGCCCGATCGCGGCGTTCTTCGACGCGCTGTCGACGGTGGGCTTCGACCTGCGGCTCTTGGACTACAGCGAGCACACGCTGTCGCCGGGCGACGACGCGCGCGCCGCGTCGTACATCGAGTGCGCGATCTCGGACCGGGTGTTCTGGGGCATCGGCATCGACCCGTCGATCGTCACGGCGTCGCTGCGCGCGGTCGTCTCGGCGGTGAACCGCGCCAACCGGTGAAAGCGGAGCGGTTGGTCGCGCTGTTGTTCACGCTGCAACGGCGACGCAGCGCGACCGCCGCCGAGCTCGCCTCGGAGCTGGGCGTCTCGGAGCGCACGACGCACCGCGACCTGGCGGCGCTGCGCGACGCGGGCGTTCCACTGTGGACAGAGCAGGGCCGCCACGGCGGCTTCCGCCTGGTCGACGGCTGGCGCGCGGGCCTCGACGGCCTCACCGCGCGTGAAGCCGTCGCGCTCTTCGCCCTGGGAGTCCCTTCCGCGCTCGCGGGACTCGGTTTGGACACGGCGGGCAGCGCGGCGCGGGCGAAGGTGGCCGCGGGTATGCCCGCCGAGCTGCGGGAGCACGCGGCGCTGGTCGCCGGCCGCTTCCACCTGGACGCACCGGGCTGGTTCGGCAGCGCCGACGAGCCACCGGCGCTGGCCACGGTGGTCCAGGCGGTCTGGGCACAGCGGCGGCTCTCGGTGAGCTACCACCGCCGCGACAAGGTGGCCTCGCGGGAGCTGGAGCCGTTCGGCCTGGTGCTGAAGGCGGGTGTTTGGTACCTGGTGGCCCGGGTGGTCTCGGACGACGCGCTCCGGACGTACCGGGTGTCGCGGATCTTGACCGCTTCGCCGCTCGACGTCGCGTTCGAGCGGCCGGCGGACTTCGACCTGGCTCGTTGGTGGAGTACGTCGTCGGCGACGTTCGAGCAGGTGGCGCGGCCATTGCGGGTGAAGGCCCGGCTGAACCGCGTCGCCGTCCGCGAGCTGCGCCGCGTATTCGGCGGCGAGCACCTGGCGGAGACGGTGGTGTCGTTGGGCCCGCCCGACGCGGAGGGATGGGCCCCGGCCGAGCTCGCCCTGGAGGGAGACGAGATCGGCCTCGGCCAGCTGGTCGCCTTGAGCCCGGGGGTGGAGGTGCTCGAGCCGGCGGAGCTGCGGGCGGCCCTGGCCGGGATCGGCGCGGAGCTGGCGGCCCGCAACGGTTGATCCACAGGGGCCGGCGGTTGTGGACAACCTGCGGCCACGGCGGTCAGGTGGGCAGTTTTGTCACACCCTGCCGATAGACTGGACTTGGGGACGTCCCCCAGGGAGGGCGGGGAAGTTTCGGGGCGGACGGCTCGCCCCCGGCTCAGCGGTACCCGGTCGTGTCCGCGGGCTTGCCCGCTTCGGCGACCTCCGCCAGGTACCGCCAGGCGTCCGGCCGGCTGCCGTCGACGTCGTCCACTTCGTACTCCTTCGCCAGCTCGCCGCTGCTCACCGTCCGGCCCGACCACCGGTGCCGATCCGGGTCCGCGGCCAGCGCCGCCACCGTCCGGCCGCTGAACGTCGGCGTCTCCGAAATCTCGAAGTGCGGGACTCGCCCGCACGCGTCACGCCAGTTCTCCTCCGTGACGCCATAGCCTTCCAACATCGCCTCCGAACGCAGGTAACCCGGCGTGAACGCGACCGCGGTCGCACCGAAGGAAGCCAGCTCCGCGGCCTCGCCGATCGCCAGCAGGTGCGCCGACGCCTTCGCGAGGTAGAACGGCAGCGAAGTGCCTTCGCGGTACTTCGCGTTGTACTCGGCCGTGCCGTCGGTCAGCTCGACGACCAGGCCGCCCGGTCGCTTGATCAGCAGCGGCAGCAGGAAGTGGCTCGTGATCAGGTGCGCGTCGATGCCGAGCCGGATCATGCGCAGGCCCGCGGCCAGGTCGTGCTCCCACACCGGCTTGTCCCAGCCGAGGTGCTTGTCGCCGCCCCACAGGCCGTCGACCAGGATGTCGAGGGATTCGATCCGCTCGGCCAGCGCCGCGACTTCGTCCGGCACCAGGTGGTCGACGCGGATGGCCTCCGCCTGGCCGCCCGCCTTCTCGATCAGCTCCGCGGTCTCCTCGATCGTCTCGGGACGGTCCACTTCGGACCGTCCGGCGCGCGTCGTCCGGCCGGTCACGTACACGAAGGCGCCCGCGCGGCCCAGTTCGACGGCGATCGCCCGGCTCGCGCCGCGCGTTCCGCCCGCCACCAGTGCGACTTTTCCGGAAAGTGTGTTCATGCGCCCAGCCTCACGGCGAACCATGACAACTCCTGTCATGGTTCCCGAGTCTGTGGACGAGCTGTCGGGTTGCTGTGAGTACCCGGTGATCGGGACTCGAGCGGCCCGGGCGGGCGGTTAATGGAAGTGTGGACGGATCGACGGCGGGGCTGGTGCTGCTGTTCGTCGTCTCGCTGGTGCCGCTGCTGCCCACCGAGGTGACGCTCCTCGGCATGGGCATCGCGGCGGCGCAGGGCGGGACGTCGCTGGCACTGGTGATCGCCGTGGCGAGTGCCGGGTGCCTGGCGTCCGACCAGGCGCTCTACGCCCTCGGCCGGTTCGGCGGCCGGGCGGCGCTGGACCGGCTGAGCCGGCGCAAGAAGTTCGCCGACGGCCTCGGCTGGCTCGACGGACGGCTGCAGCGCCATCCCCGGCCGGTGCTGGTGGTCGCCCGCTGGCTGCCGTCGGGCGGGACGATCGGTGCCCTCCTCGCGGGATCACTCCGGTGGCCGATGGCGGAGTTCTTCCCCGCCTCGGCCGTCGGCGTCACACTCTGGACGTCCTACGTGGCCTTCCTCGGCTACGCGGGCGGCCGGATGGTCACCGAACCCGGGATCAGCCTGCTGCTCTCCCTCGGCGTGGCCCTGATCCTGGGCTCGGTGATCACCTACGGCATGAGGCGCAGCGTTAGAGCGACTTAAGCGCTTCGAGGATCTGCGCCGGTTCCGTGCGGGTCGTGTAGTCCGGGTGGACGTCGGCGAACCGGATCACGTGGTCCCGGTCGACCACGAGGACGGCGGGGTGCGCGAGCTCCCACTCCCCGTTGTGCTTCGTCAGGTCGGCGCCGATCTTGGCCATCGTCGGACGCACGTCCTCGGCCACCGTGAACGTCAGGCCCAGCGAACGCGCGACGGTGTTCCCGACGTCCGAAAGCACCGGGAAGCCGAGTTCGTTGGACTCCTTCACGGCCACCGAGCCGTCCGGGAGCTGTGGACTGACCGCGGCCAGCCGTGCGCCGTGTTTCCCCAGCTCCGGGACCAGTTCGGCCTGGTAGGCGCGCAGGGTCAGGTTGCAGTACGGGCACCACTGCCCGCGGTAGAAGACCAGGACGGCCGGGCCGTCGGCGGTCAGGTCGTCGAGGCTGACGGCGGTGCCGTCGGCGTCCGGCAGCGTGAAACCGCCGACGGTCGCGCCGACCGCGGCGAACTTCGCCGGGTCCGCCGAATCGACGAGGTCCCGCTGGTGGGCGACGAGCACGTCCGCGATCTCGGCGGGCGCCACGTCACGCAGGCTCGCGCGCACGTCGGACAGGGCTTGGTCGAGCGTCATGGATCCCCCTGGCTTGGTTGTACTAATCGGTACAGTGCAGTCGACTGTACTATTCAGTACATGGAGGCGCAAGCGGCAGCCACGACCGCGCGGGGCAAGCGGACGCGTGACGCGATCGTCGACGCGGCGGCCCAGCTGATGTACGTCCACGGCGTCGCGGGCACGAGCGTCGACAAGGTCCTCGCCGCGAGCGGGGCCGGGAAATCGCAGATGTACCACTACTTCAAGAACAAGGAGCAGCTGGTCGCGGCCGTGATCGACCGGTACCTCGAGCGGATCCTCGCCAACCAGCCCGCCATCTTCGAGCTGAGCTCCTGGGCCGATTTCGACACGTGGACCGAGCAGATCCTCGACATCCACCGCCGTCCCGGCGGGCCGGTCGCCTGCCCGCTGGGCAACCTCGCCGGCGAACTGGGCGACAACCCCACGATCGCGCCGCTGGTCGACCGGGCGTACCGGACGTGGGAGTCCTATTTGGAGCGTGGGCTGACCATCCTGCGGGACAAGGGCGAGCTCGCACCCGACGCCGATCCGGCACGGCTGGCCCAGGCGGCGATGACGTCCGTCCAAGGTGGACTCCTGCTGGCCCACGTCCGGCACGACATCACGGCGCTCGAGGACGCCCTGCGGATCGCGCTGACCCACCTCCACAGCTTCAGGCCGTGAGCTGGGCGACCTCCGCGCGCAGCTCTTCGATCACCTTGGCGACGGCCGGGCGCTGCAGCGCGCCCGTGCGGCAGACCGCCTCGACGAGCCGGGCCGCGCGAATGCCCGCGAGCGGCCGTCCGACCAGGCCACTGCCGCGGCGGGTGTTCATCGTGTACCGCGGCAGCAGCGCGATCCCGTGCCCGGCGGCGACCAGCCGCTCGGTGATCCGGAAGTCGTTGATCCGCTGCACCACGACCGGCCGCACCCCGGTGCGGATCGTCAGCGAGCGCAGCACGTCGTCCACCGGGAAGCCGAAGTCGACGCTGATCCAGCGTTCGTCCGCGAGCTCGGCCAGTTCGACGCGGCGGTGACCGGCGAGGCGGTGACCGGCCGGCAGCGCGACGTCGAGCGGCTCCCGCAGCAGCGGCACGACGTCGAGGCGCCCGGAATCGAACTCCGGCGCGTGCTCGTCGCGGTGCGCCACGACGACGTCGTAGTCCGCGACCAGGCCGGGCACCTCCGCCGGCGTCATGTCGACATCGCGGACGTCGACCTCCAGGCCGTCGTACCCGGCGACGCGGGTCAGCAGCCCCGGCAGCAGCATCAGCCCGGCCGACTGGAAGATCGCGATCCGCACCCGCCCGCGCGGCGCGCTGCGGTAGGTGTCCAGTTCGGACTCGGCGCGTTCGAGCGCGGCGAGCACCTCGTCGGCGCGGGCGACCAGCGCGCGGCCGGCGTCGGTCAGCCGCAGGCCGCGGCCGGCCGGTTCGGTGAGCGGCAGGCCGACCTCGCCCTGCAGCGCGCGCAGCTGCTGCGAAACGGCCGACGGCGTGCAGTGCAGCGCCCGCGCGGCCGCCGTCACGCTCCCGCGATCGGCGAACTCCCGCAGCGTGCGCAGGCGACCCAGATCCACGGCACCATCGTACGTTAAGCGCTGCTACAAGGTCACTGAAAATATATTCGCTGGTCCTTCAACGTCGGCGTTGTCAGAGTGAAGACATGCCTCCTCGTGATCGCCTGCTCGCGGTGCTCGTCGCCGTCCTCTGGGGCCTCAACTTCCTCGCCATCCACGCCACGCTCGGCCAGTTCCCGCCGGTGTTCGCGGGTGCGCTGCGGTTCGCCGTCATCGCGGTGCCGACGATCCTGTTCGTGCCGTGGCCGAAGGTGAAGGTGCGGCACCTGCTCGGCTACGGCCTCGGTTTCGGCACCGGCCAGTTCGCGTTCCTGTTCATCGCGATGGACACCGGGATGCCGACCGGCCTCGCGTCGCTGGTGCTGCAGGCGTCGGCGCCGTTCACGGTGCTCCTCGGCGCCGTCTTCCTCCGCGAACGCGTCACGCCGTACCAGCTCGCCGGGATCGCGCTGGCGGTGGCCGGGATGGCCGCGATCGCGTGGCAGCGGTCCGCGCACGCGGCTCTGCTGCCGATGGTCCTGACGTTGCTGGCCGCGCTGAGCTGGGCGTTCGGCAACCTCAGCACGCGGAAGGCGGTCCCGGACAACCCGCTGCACTTCACGCTGTGGATGTCGGTGGTGCCGCCACTGCCGATGTTCGCGCTCTCGCTGGTCATGGAGGGTCCGGCCGCGCAGTGGCGTTCGCTGACGACGCTCTCGACGCCGACGGGGCTGACCGCGCTCGGCGGGCTGGCGTATGTGGTGCTGATCGGCACGGTCGTCGGCTCGGGCCTGTGGACGACGCTGATGCGCCGCAACCCGGCCGGTGTCGTGTCGCCGTTCTCGCTGCTGGTGCCGGTGGTCGGGCTGACGGCGTCGTTCGCACTGCTGGGCGAGCGGCCGAGCGGCCTGGAGATCGGCGCCGCACTCGTCGTGATCGGCGGCGTGCTCCTGGGATCGCTGCGGCCCGCGTCCAAGCGCGAACTCGTCGCGGTCTAGGCGGCGGTCTCTTCCTGCTTCGGGGCTTCCGCGTCGCTCTTGTGCTCGCGGCCGAGGCGCTTCTTCATGACGACGAAGACGACGGCACCGATCACGACGGCTGCCACCAGGCCATACTTGGAGAAGGCACCGAGCCACTTCTCGGCGACCTCGCCGACGTAGTAGATGAGGGCGGTCGTGCCGCCCGCCCAGGCGATGCCGCCGAGAGCGTTGGCGATCAAGAACTTCGGGTAGTGCATGCGCAGCGACCCGGCGAGCGGGCCGGCGAGGATGCGCAGGAACGCGATGAACCGGCCGAAGAACACGGCCCACATGCCGCGTTTGTTGAAGATCCGTTCGGCGTTGGCGATGTGCGTCGGCCCGAAGTGCTTCGGGAATTTCCGGCCGGCCCAGGCGAACAGCCGCTGCCCCCCGGTTTTCCCGATCAGGTAGCCGATGCTGTCGCCGATGATGGCGCCGGCACTGGCCACGACGCCGACCCACAACGGGCTCAGACTGGGGTGGCTCAGGGTGAGCAAGGCGGCGCTGACCAGCACGACCTCGCCGGGAAGCGGAATGCCGAGACTCTCGATCATGATCACGGCGCCGACGATCAGGTACACCGAGAGCGGCGGGATCGCCTCCAGCCATTGGTCGATGTGCACTGCTCGTACCCCCTGGTACCTGACGTCCGGAATCTGCTTTCCGCAGCGTACCGGGGGCCGCACGCTTCGGGCGGCCTACTCAGGTATGGGTCCGGGTCCTCCTTTGGGAGGGGGTCGGGAGTTGTCCACAGGCGTCACCCCCATGTGGACAACTCCTGGGGATGAATGGCTGTTCGGCCGGTTCCGTCGGGGGGCGCCGATAGACTGGACGTGGGCACGCCCCCCAGGGAGGGCGGGTGGTGTTTCCGGGGCGAGTGGGGGCCGCCATGGGGCCGGGCGGGGTCCGGCAAAGTCGTGTCAGTGCAGGTAGCTCCGCGAAGCACTCGTTGGCCCACCACCCCGAAGCCGGATTGTGACTACGGCCGGTAGTACCGCGTCAAGGCGGGAAAGCGTGCCTTGACCCGGTACTGCCGTCCGTGTTCTGGCTTCGTATCGGGGTTGCGGGGAGGGGTCTGGATGGGGGTGCCGGTTGTGTCTTCAGCGTGCCGTTACGCCGACGAGGCACCTGAAAAGAGTGATCCGGGGAGAAGCGGGGTCAGCGGCGCAGGCCAGCGCAGGTCAGCGGTCGGCCAAGGCGGCCGCCCGGGACTGCAGGTACGCCTGCTCCGGCAGGCTCAACGTCCGCCGGGCCGCGGCCGCGTATGCCTCCCGCGCCCCCTCCACGTCGCCCGACGACTCCAGCAGGTGCGCGCGGACCGCGTCCACCCGGTGGTGGGCCGCCAACGCCGGGTCCGCAGCCGCCGCCGCCAGCTCCGCCAGTCCCGCCGAAGGACCGTTGACCTGGGCGAACGCCACCACCCGGTTCAACGTCACCATCGGGCCCGGCGCCACCACCCGCAGCAGGTCGTACAGCGTCAGGATCTCCGCCCAGTCCGTTTCCTCCGCCGTGGGTGCCTCGTCGTGGACCGCCGCGATCGCCGCCTGCAGCTGGTACGGGCCCACCGGGGCCGAGGACAACGCCTTCGTGATCAGCGAAACGCCTTCCAAGATGAACGAGGCGGTCCAGCGGGACCGGTCCTGCCGCGCCAGCGGTACCAGCGCCCCGGTCTCGGAGACCCGGGCCGGGCGGCGGGCTTCCGTCAGGAGCATCAGCGCCAGCAGGCCCGTGACCTCGCCGTCCTCCGGAAGCGAAGCGTGCAGCTGACGGGCGAGGCGGATCGCCTCCGTCGTCAGATCGACGCGGTTCAGCACGTCGCCCGAGCTCGCCGTGTGGCCCTCCGTGAAGATCAGGTACAGCACCTGCAGCACCGAGGACAGGCGGTCCGGCGACGGCGGCACGAACCGCTCGCCGCGTAGCGATCGCTTCGCGCGGCTGATGCGCTGGCCGATCGTGGACTCCGGGACCAGGAACGCCCGGGCGATCTCCCCCGTCGTCAAACCGCCGACCGCGCGCAGCGTCAGCGCCACCTGCGACGGCCGCGTCAGCGACGGGTGGCAGCACAGCAGCAGCAACGTCAGCGTGTCGTCGACCCCGGAGACCGGTGCCGGGTCCGGTTGCGAAGCCACCGCCTCTTCCCGCCGCTGCCGTGCCACGTCGCTGCGCAGCTGCTCGATGCGACGCCGGGACGCCGTCGTGATCAGCCATCCTTTCGGGTGGTCCGGGATCCCCGAAGCCGGCCATTGCTGCGACGCCGCCAGCAGTGCCTCCTGGACGGCGTCCTCGCACGCGTCGAAGTCGCCGTACCGCCTGGCCAGCGCCGCGAGGACCTGGGGTGCGAGCGACCGCAGGAGGTCCGGGATCACAGGTCCGTCCCGTGCAGCCCCATCACCGGGCGCACCTCCACCACCCCGAACGACGCCTCCGGGATCCGCGCCGCGATCTCCACCGCCCGGTCGAAATCCGCGCAGTCCAGCAGGTAGAAGCCGGCGAGGAACTCCTTGGCCTCGGCGAACGGCCCGTCGGTCGTCAGCGGGGCGCCGCCGGAGACGCTGACCCGCTTCGTCAGCTCCGGGAACGCGAGCCGCTCGGAAACGATGCGCTCGCCGGACTCGTCGAGGTCGTCGTTGAGCTGCTGGTAGTAGGCGAGCCCGGCCGCCCGCTGCTCTTCGCTCATCCCCGCCCACGCCTCGCGGGACTCGGGGTTGCCGTAGATCAGGACCACGTATTTCACGATCGTCTCCCGCTGGATGTCGAAATGCGCCTGGCGGCACCTACGTCCCCTGCGAAGGCTCCCACCGACACCTCAGGAGAATGTCATGACCGAGCAGGATGACAAGCGGATCAGCGAACTGATGGCCGCCCGCGCGAAGGCGATGACCGAGCGTGACGCCGAGGCACTCGCAGCGCAGTTCGTGGCGGACGTCGTCGCGTACACCCTGGCCCCGCCGCTCGTCCACCACGGCGAAGACGTGGAAGCCCGCAAGGCCTGGTTCGCCGGCTTCGACGGTCCGATCGAGTACGAAATCCGGGACCTCGAGGTCACCGTCGGCGGCGACGTCGCCTACAGCCACTCCCTCAACCGGCTGTCGACGACGCCGAAGGGCCTGCCGCAGCCGTTCGAGCTGTGGTTCCGCTCCACCGTCTGCTTCCGCAAGGCGGACGACGAATGGCAGATCACCCACGTGCACGACTCGACGCCGTTCTACATGGACGGCTCGATGAGCGCGGCGCTGGACCTGAAGCCCTGAAACGACGTGAATGACTCATTCCTGTCGTCAGACGACAGGAATGAGTCATTCACGTCACCGCGGCCTCAGAGGATCTCGGCGGAGGTGCCGATGTCCGGCGGGCCCAGGTCGGGGTTCAGCGCCCCGGTGAGCTCCACCAGCTCCGGCTCCACCTCGTGCGGCTGGATGCGCCCGTCGCGGATGTCCTCCGCGTAGTGGCACGCCACCCGGTGCCCGCCGCCGATCTCCCGCAGCTGCGGGCGGTCGGTGTCGCACAGGCTCGCCTGCTTCCACGGGCAGCGCGTGTGGAAGCGGCAGCCCGACGGCGGGTTCGCCGGCGAGGGCAGGTCACCGGCGAGCAGGATCTGCTCGCGGGTGTCCTCGACCTGCGGGTCCGGTACCGGGATGGCCGACAGCAGCGCTCGCGTGTACGGGTGCAGCGGGTCCCGGTACAGCGAGTCCGCGTCGGTCTCCTCGACCAGCGCGCCCAGGTACATCACGCCGATGCGGTCGGAGATGTGCCGCACCACCGCGAGGTCGTGCGCGATCACGACGTAGGTCAGCCCGAGCTGGGCCTGCAGGTCTTCCAGCAGGTTCACCACCTGGGCCTGCACCGAAACGTCCAAGGCGGACACCGGCTCGTCGGCGACGATCAGGTCCGGCTCCACGGCCAGCGCCCGCGCGATGCCGATGCGCTGGCGCTGCCCGCCCGAGAACTCGTGCGGGTACTTCCGCAACGACGTCTCGGGCAGGCCGACCGCCGACAGCAGCTGCCGCAGCCGCCGCTGGGTGGCTTCCTTGTCCTTGTCGAGGCCGTGCGCGCGCATACCCTCGAGCAGGATGGACTCGACCGACTGGCGAGGGTCCAAACTGGACAGTGGGTCCTGGAAGATCATCTGCATCCGGCGCCGGGCCTTCCGCAGCTCCTCCCCCTTCAGGGCGGCGACGTCGGTGCCGTCGAACACCACGTGGCCCTCGGTCGGCTCGTTCAGCCGCAGGATCGCGCGGCCCAGCGTGGACTTGCCGCAGCCGGACTCGCCCACCAGGCCGTAGGTCTCGCCGCGGCGGATGGCCAGGTCGACACCGTCGACCGCGAAGACGTGGCCGACCGTCCGGTCGAACACGACACCGCTCTTGATCGGGAAGTGCACCTTGAGGCCGGTGACCTCGAGGAGCACGTCACCACCGGGACGGGTCATCGGGTTCCTCCTCCCGCGGCGACCGCGGGCCGCACGGGGTTGTGACAGCGCAGCAGCCCGCCCTGGTCGGGCACCAGCCGCGGCTGGACCTCGCGGCAGACCGGCAGCGCGTTCGGGCAGCGCGGGGCGAACGCGCACCCGTGGTCCCACGGGATGTTGTCGGCCACCGAACCCCGGATGGGGATCAGCTTCTCGCCGCGGCCCGCGTCCAGGCGCGGGATCGAGGCGAGCAGGCCGTGGGTGTACGGGTGCCGCGGCTCGGCGAACAGCTGGTGCCGCTGTGCCCGCTCGACGATCTTGCCGCCGTAGAGCACGTTGACCTCGTCGCAGAGCCCGGCGACGACGCCGAGGTCGTGCGTGATCATGATCAGCGCGGTGCCGGTGTCCTGCACCAGTTCCCGCAGCAGCGCCAGGATCTGCGCCTGGATGGTGACGTCCAGCGCCGTGGTCGGCTCGTCGGCGATGAGCAGCCGCGGGCGGCACGCCAGCGCGATCGCGATCAGCGCGCGCTGCCGCATCCCGCCGGAAAGCTGGTGCGGGTACTCGGAAAGCCGCCGTGACGGGTCCGGGATGCCGACCTTGCCCAGCAGGTCGACCGCTTCCACGGACGCCGTCTTGCGCGACATCCCGCGGTGGCGCTCCAGCACCTCGGTGATCTGCAGCCCGATCGGGATGACCGGGTTGAGCGACGACAGCGGGTCCTGGAACACCATGCCGAGGTCGCGGCCGCGGCGGTCGCGCATGTCCTTGTCGGACAGCTTGAGCAGGTCTGTGCCTTCGAACCGCACCGAGCCGCTGACCTTGTTGCCGCGCTTGGCGAGCAGCCGCATGATCGCCAGTGACGTCACGGACTTGCCGCAGCCGGACTCGCCGACCAGGCCGACCGTCTGGCCCGGCTCGACGTCGAAGCTGATGCCGTCCACCGCGGTGAACGGCCGCTCGCCACGGCGGACGAAGTCGACCTTCAGGTCGCGGACTTCAAGGAGTGCCATGGGGGATCACCGCCTGTTCTTCGGGTCGAGGGCTTCGCGGAGGGACTCGCCGAGCAGCGTGAACCCGAGCGCGACGATGATGATCGCGATCGCCGGGTAGTACGCGAGCTCCGGGCGGACGTCGAGGAACTGGTGCGAGGCCTTGCCCAGCATCAGCCCCCACTCCGCCCGTGACGGGTCCGGGTCGCCCAGACCGAGGAACGACAGCGCCGCGGCCTCCAGGATGGACGTCGCCAGCGTCAGCGTCGCCTGCACGATCACCGGGCTGAGCGAGTTCGGCAGCATGTGCCGGAACACGATCGTCCCGCGTTTCACCCCGAGCGACGTCGCCGCGAGGACGTGGTCGGCGTCGCGTTGCGAGAGCATGGAACCGCGCAGCAACCGGGCGAAGATCGGCACGCCGATCATCGACACGGCCAGGATCACCGTCCACTGGCTCGGCTTCGCGAACAGCGCCGCGATCGAGATGGCCAGCAGCAGCGACGGGAACGACAGCATGACGTCGACCAGTCGCATGAGGACGGTGTCGACCCAACCGCCGAACGCGCCCGCGACCCCGCCGATGATGACACCGAGCAGCACGCCGACGAGGGTCGCGAGCACACCCACGATCAGCGTCTGCTGGGCGCCGGCGATCAGCCGCGACAGGAAGTCGCGGCCGAAGTCGTCGACGCCAAGCGGGAACCCGGCCTGCGCGCCCGGGATGTAGTTCGGCCGGATCTGGTCGCCGAGGTACTGGACGTTCGGGTCCTTCGGCTCCAGCAGGGGCGCGAAGATCGCGATGATCAGGAACAGGCCGGTGATGACCCCGCCGGTGATCGCGACCGGGCTGCGCAGCATCCGGCGGATCGCTTCGCCGCCGAGGCTGCGCCCGCTCGCCGCGGCGAGCTTGTCGATCGGTTCCTTCTTCTTGTTCAGCAGAGTGTTCATCGCACACGCACCCTCGGGTCGATGATCCCGTACGAGATGTCGACCAGCATGTTCACCACGACGTACACCACCGCGCCGAACAGCAGCAGTGCCTGCAGCCGGGGGTAGTCACGCCGTTCGATGCCTTCGGCCAGCAGGAACCCGAGGCCGCGGAAGTTGAACACCCGCTCGGTCAGCACCGCACCGCCGAGCAGCGCGCCGGTCTGCAGGCCGATGGTGGTGACCACCGGGAGCAGGCCGTTGCGCAGCACGTGCCGTCGGCGCACCACCGGCTGGGTCAGGCCCTTCGAGTTCGCCGTGCGGATGAAGTCCTCGTTGAGGACGTCGAGCACGGACGCGCGGGTGATGCGGGTGATCACCGCGAGCGGGATCGTGGCGAGCGCGAGCGCGGGCAGGACCAGGTGGCGGATCGCGTCCCAGACGGCGTCCCACTCGCTCGTCATGATGCCGTCGAGGATGGCGAAGTTGGTGATGGCCGTGGCGTCGAGGCCCGCGGCCTGCCGTCCCTGCGAAGGCAGGCCCAGCGGGGCCGCCAGGACGTCCTGCATCATGTAGCCGAGGAAGAAGACCGGCACCGCGACGCCGATCAGGCTCAGCACGATGACACCGTTGTCGATCACGCCGCCGCGGTAGCGGGCGGACAGATAACCCGCGGGGATGCCGACCACGATCGCGATGATCATCGCGGTCAGGCCGAGCTCGATGGTGGCGGGCAGGAACGTGACGATTTCGGAGCTGACCGGCTGGGTCGAGACCAGCGAGTTGCCGAAGTCTCCGGTGATCGCCCGGCCGAGGAACTTGAAATACTGCAGGAAGATCGGCTGATCAAGCCCCAGTACGTGGTTGAGGTCGGCGACCTTCTCGGGCGTTGCCTTGTCACCCAGCAGCGCGGTGGCGGGACCGCCGGGCAGGGAACGCAACCATGCGAAGACCAGAATGGACAGGATGAAGAGCGTCGGGATCGCTTGTAGCAGCCGACGCACGATAAATCGGAGCACGTGCAGTCCTTTTTCGCCAGCCCGGGAATCAGGCGCAGGGGGTGGGTGCGGTAGCACCCACCCCCTGCCGGCTGAGAGTCAGATCAGTTGACGGTCACGGTGTTGAAGCGCTCGTCGGTGAGCGGGCTCGCCACCAGACCCTTGACCTTCGGGCCGACCACGATCGCCGGCGTCGGGTACGCGATCGGGATCGCCGGGAGGAAGTCCATGATCTGCTTGTTGACTTCCTGGTACGCCTTGGCGTGCGCGTCGCCGGCGGGCGAGGCGTCCGCGGCGGCGAGGGCCGAGAACAGCTGCGGGTTGGTGAAGCCGAACTCCTTCTTCTCGCGACCGAAGAACGTGCCCACGAAGTTGCCGGCGTCGTTGTAGTCACCGGTCCAGCCGAGCAGGTGCAGGTCCTGCTTGCCGTGCTTCTGCACGTCGTCCTTGTAGCCACCGTTCCACGGCTCGGCGTGCGCCTCGACGTTGATGCCGATCCGCTTCAGGTCCTCGGAGATCGCCGTGAAGGTGTCCGCCGGGTTCGGCATGTACGGCCGGCTGACCTCGGTCGGGTAGTAGAACTTGACGGTCATACCCTCGGCGCCGGCCTGCTTGAGCAGGTCCTTCGCCTTCTGCTGGTCGTACGGGTACTTCGTGACGTCGTCGGTGTAGCCCGAGATGACCTTCGGGACGAACTCGGTCGCGACCTCGGAACCCTCGGCCAGCTTGCTCTTCACGAACTGCTCGCGGTTGATGCCGTAGGCCAGCGCCTGACGGACCCGCAGGTCCTTCAGCTTCGGGTTGTTGGCCTGGTTGATGCCCAGGTACAGCACGTTGAACGAGGGGCGGATGAGCACCTGCTCGTTGTCGGCGCGCAGCAGGCCGTAGTCCGCCGGGCTCGGGTAGTCGAACCCGTGGATGTCGCCGGCCTTCAGCGCCTGCTTGCGGGCGTTCTCGTCCGGGATGACCTTGAAGATCAGCTTGTCGAGCTTCGCCGGGGACGGGCTGGTGTCGTTCTTGACCAGGGTGATCTCACCCTTGGCCTGGTCCCAGCTCTCGAACTTGAACGGGCCGGTGCCGACCGGGTGCTTGTTCGCGTACTCGCTGTAGGTGAACGAGTCGCCGTTCGGGGTCACCGTGTCGCCGTTGTACTGCTTGATCGCGGTCGGGCTCTGGATCGCGAACGAGGGCAGCGTGAACGCGGCCGGGAAGGCGCCCTTGGCCTTGTTCAGGTTGAGGACCGCGGTCGCCGGGTCCTTGGCCTCGCAGCTCTTGTAGACCGGGTCGCCCGTCGCGTCGCCCTCGTTCTTGGCGAAGCCCTCGAAGACGTCGCCGTAGTAGATCATCTGGCTCTGGGCGGCGGCGCCCTTCATGTTGAACCAGCGGTCGAAGTTGGCGCAGACCGCAGCGGCGTCCATCGGGGTGCCGTCGGAGAACTTCACGCCGGACTTGAGCGAGAACGTCCAGGTCTTGCCGTCGTTGCTCGGCTCCCACTTCTCGGCGAGGGAAGGCTCGAGGTCGGCGGTGCCCGGCTTGTTCTGGATCAGCGTGTCGAAGATCTGCCGCGTGATCCGGAAGGTCTCGCCCTCGTCGTTGAACGCGGGGTCGAACAGCTTCGGGTTACCGGCCGCACCGAAGATCATCGTGCCCCCGGAACCACCCCCTGCGCCCTCGTCACGCTTGGATTCCGCACAGGCGGACAGCGAAACCGCGAGCGCGCCGGCGAGCCCGATCAGGGCCACGCGGCGTGTTCGGGTCAGCCGCAATTGCTGCATCTGGCACCCCTTGGGAGATGTTTCGGGTTCAAAGTCACCGTCCGGTCGGTCAGGAACTCGACGGACGATCGGTGTGCTCGCCGACACTAGCGGGAACTCGGCCCGCACTTAAGCACGTGAGGTTACGATCGCGCTACGTGGACGTCGATTTGACCGCAATGTGTCCGTAAATCACGACAGAATGTGACCATTTGCGCCCTATGACCCCAGCTGGCGCCGGATCACTAACTCACATGGCGGTACCCACGTTAGTCCGGTCGTGTCTTCGCGGACAAACTTCTGTATCGATACAGGCCTCCGCGCACACGGAGGGTGAAGGGCCCCGCCTCCTACGAAAGTCGGATTCCGGCGGCCTCGGAAGTGCCGTCGACGGCGAACCAGCCACGCTCGAACCGTTGCCAGCGCCCCAATTCGGCCTGTGCGCGCTCGCCGTCGCGCGCGACGGTCTTGGCCAGCCGCTCGGCCTCCGAGCCGCCGGAGAGCCAGCAGAGGCCGGAAAGCAGGGGTCTTACCGAAGTCCGGCCGCTCGACACGCCCTCCAGCACCAGGACTTCCGGCACGGCCACCCGGACGAGCTCACCCGGCCGGGGCACTCCGGTGGTCCAGTCCATCCGCCGGTAGACGCCGTCCACACCCTCGGCGAGGGGACGCAGGACGCCGTCGACCAGCCGCGGCCACCACGCGACCGGGTCTTCCCAAGTGGCGAAGGCGTCGGTGCTCACCAGGGCCGTCCGGCACCCACGAGCCCGCAGCCCGGCGACCACCTGGGCGGCCAGCGTGGACTTGCCCGCGCCCGAGGGACCGTCGATGGCCAGCACCCGCACCCGACCGAGCCGGGGCGGTGCGGCGAGCAGGGCTTCGATCAGCGCGTCACTTGCTGACGCGCTCGACCTCCGGAAGCCCTTTGACGTCGTCGGGCGCCGCCGTCTTCGCCTCCAGCTCGACGATCCGGCCCGCCAGCTCGCGCTTGGCGTCCTCGAGCTCGCAGCGCAGCAACGCGATCGCCTCGACCGACGTCCGCACCTCTTCCTCCAGGTGCCCGACCTCGGTGGACAGGTGCAGCGACACCAGCGCCAGCACGACGCCGGCGAGGAGGAAGACGAAGTTCGACGGGGTTTCCACCCCGGTCAGCCGGGCCAGGAACTGCGCGGCCGACGGGATCGCGGCCAGCACCACGACGCCGATGGCGACGATCAGCCACACGCCCGCGTACTTCTCACGCAGCTTGCGCCGCCGCATCATCTCGATGACGACGAAGAGCACCAAGCAAGCGATGACGATGCTGAGGATGCGCCAACCGGCCATCTTCCCGAGCTCCTTATGCCGAGTCTGAGGAGTCGACCGCAGGGCGGCGGCGGACCAGCGCGAGCAGCAGCGCGAGCCCGGCCCGGCCCAGGTAGACGGCCGACTTGACGGGCGAGTGGCTGGGCGTGCCGCCCGCGCGCTCGCGCATGATGACCGGGATCTCCTTGATGGTCAGCTTGGCCCGGATGGCCATGACCAGCGATTCCACCGTGTCGCCGAGGTACTCCGCCGGGTAGTAGCCGGCGAACAGCCGGATCGCGCGCGGACCCATCGCCTTGAACCCCGAGGTGACGTCGGTGAGTCGCGTCTTCGCCAGCCGTGAGAACACGAGCGACAGCGCGACCATGGCGTACTTGCGCGGCCCGCTGGCCTTGTACGCGCCCTTGCCGGCGAACCGGGAGCCGATCACGATGTCCGCGTCGTCCAGGCCGCGCAGCAGCGCGTCCAGCTCGTCCGGGTCGTGCTGGCCGTCGGCGTCCACCTGCACGACGACGTCGTAGCCGCGGGCGGCGGCGTACCGGAAACCGGTGCGCATCGCACCCCCGACCCCGAGGTTCACGGCCAGCCTGGCCACCTCGGCCCCGGCGGCGCGGGCCAGCTTGGCGGTGTCGTCGACCGAGCCGTCGTCGACGACCAGCAGATCGCCGTCCGGCAGGGCCCGTTTCACCTGCTCGATGACCGACGCGACGCTCGCCGACTCGTTGAGGGCGGGCATCACGATGAGCACCCGGCGGCTGGTCACGGAGGTCACAGACACGCGATCACTTTAGCCTTTCACTGCCCGTTACCGGGGGTGGACCCAGGAGCCGCCCCGGAGGTGACGACACCCTGCTGCCCCTCGATCTCGTAGATCGAGGCCCCGGAGTTGCGGAAGACCAGCTTGAAGCCCGGGCTGACGTCGAGGTGCTGGAGACCGACGTCGTTCGGCCGGTCCGCGATGACCTTGCCCTTGCCGACGAACGCGTACCGGACCTTCAGGTCGGTGAGTGCCTTGCGGACCCGGGGGTACTTGTCCAGGTCGTTGGCGAAGACGCTCAGGTACTGCTCGTCGGTGTTCGTGGTCTTGTCCGAGCCGTAGAAGCTCCACTGCGTCGGCATCACGCCCGCCAGCGCGTACATCCACACCGAACCGTCGATCCGGTCGTTCAGCACGCGCTCGCCGGGCTTGGTGTGCGCGGCGAGCCAGCCGAACGCGGCCTCTTCGTCCTTGCTGACGGTCGGGCTGTCGTTGTAGGCGTAGTGCACGCGGGCGGCGTTGCGGCCGACGTAGCCGCCGCGGCTGAGCCCGCCGACGACCAGCGCCACCAGCACCACGCCGACCAGGGTCAAGGTGGCGGGCCGGACGTTCGGCAGCCGCGGCCGCACCTTCTCGGCGAACCAGCCGGAAGCGGTGTGCACGAATTCGCCGAAGGCGACGCAGCCCGCCAGCGGCACGAGGGCCGCGACGCGCCAGTTGTCGTTGTAGAACGGGCTGCTCAGCAGGTGCACGATGTCGGTCTCGAGCGACACGGTCGCGGCGAACAACGCGCCCAGCACGATGTACGCGCCGACCATCCACATCATCCGGCGGTGCTTGACCAGCATGAAGACGCCGATGATGGCCGGGATGCCGATCCACCACTGCGGGAACGCCGCCATCGGGGAGAACGTGATCGTCTCGCCGACCGCGCCGGACACGGTGGCTTCGGAGGCCCAGTACGTGCTGGTCACGCCGCCGGCGTTGTAGAGCGAGGGCAGGACGACCGGGATGCCGAACGCGGCGGCCAGCACGAAGGTCGCGACCAGCGACGGCAGCGAACGGCGCCAGGTGATCGGCTCGAAGCGCAGCAGCACCGCGGCGAGGATCATCAGGAAGTACACGATGACGACGAACACGACGCTCGTGTGCAGGCCGGCCAGCCCGGCCACGCCGACGCCGATGCCGACCGGCCCGGCGATCGCGCGGGGTTCTAGGAGGTGCCGGGCGACCGCGAGCATCGCCGGGACCAACGCGACGCCGGCCACGAACGGCCACAGCGGACCACGCCACAGCGAGTCGTACGGGAACACCGTGAAGCAGGCCGACACCGCCGCGGCCGAGGCCACGGCGATCGGCGGCATCCGCCAGGCGTGGCACATCGCGGCGACGCCGATCGGCACCGTGAGGACCACCGTGAGCGCCGCCAGGTTCAGCGTCGGCATCATCGTGAGGCCGCCCTTGCCGAAGACCAGGGCGAGCAGCGCGTGGTAGGTGTCCGGGTAGAAGTAGTTCGTCTGGTTCGGCAGGTTCGCGATCGTGCCGACCGTCGACGGCCGGGCGTCGCCGTGCTCGGCGATCCAGCGGACGAGGTTGGCGTGGAACGGCGCGTCCCAGCCCTGTTGGACGTTGTTCAGGTTCCGGACGCCGCGCAGGAACGTGACGGCGCCGATCCCCAGGCCGGCGGCGACGCCGAGGCCGATCAGGACGTGGTCGCGGACGCTGCGCTCGGGCCGCTCCGGCTCGGTCCAGTCGGGGTGGCGGCGGCGCGTGAACCGCGTCACGGCGAAGGCGAGCGCGAACCCGGCGGCCGAGACCACGAGCGTCCACAGCGCGACGTTGAGCATCGACCAGCGGATGCCGAGCTTGCCGAGGACCGGGATGCCGAGGGCGACGAGGCCGAAGGTGAGCATCGGACCGGCGGCGGCCAGCGTCCAGCCGCGCAACCGGATCGCGGCACCGAACAACAGACCAGGCAGCCAGAACGCGAGCAAAACGAGTAGTACGTTCATCGAATTCGCTGTCCAAACCTTACCGGCGTTTTACGCCGTTTCCCGTCCCCACCGGCGGGTTCGCCACGCACCTTACTGGGCCGCTACGAAGACGTTTCACCGGCGCCCGGGGTTGTCCCGGTAGCGGTTTCCGGCGCCCGCCGCAGGACGAACGCGAGCACCACGGCCAGGCCCAGCGTCGGCGCCGCGGCCAGCGCGACGACCGCGCGGAACACGGTGTCGCCGGGCAGGAGCACCAGCAGCAGGGACGCCGTGCCGGTGACCACGGCCCAGGTGGCCAGCACCAGCTTGGCCTGCGTGCGAGCCACGAGCACCGCCGTGAGCAGCTGCATCGGCACCAGCAGCACCGACGACCAGACCAGCCCGGCGACCGGCCAGCCGTCGATGGCGTACTTCGGGCCGCTGACGAACCGGACCGCCCACGGCCCGAGCCACAGCCCGACCAGCGCGCCGAGCGCGGCCAGCACCAGCGCGGCCGCGGTGCCGAGGGCCAGCACGCGGCGCAGCCGGTGACGGCCCTCCTCGGTGACCGAGAGCCGGACGACGAACGGCACGGCCAGCGACTGCACCGGCCCGATCAGCGTCAGCGGCAGCCGCGCGATGACCAGCGCGGCGAACAGGGCGCCGACGCGGTCGCCGTCACCGCCCGGGGCGAGCAGGCCGACCAGCGCCGGGTAGCCGGTGATGACCGCGGCCGTCAGCGCGGCGCCGGCCAGCAGCATGCCCATCCGGCGGGACGTGACGCCCCAGCCGTCGCCCTCGACGTGGAAGTCGACCAGCCGGCGGGCCGGGCGGGCGAACAGCAGCCAGGCGAACGAGCCGGCGGCGACCGCGATCGCCAGCGAGACGACGTTGTAGGCGACCGAGACGACCAGCACGCCCAGGATGAGCGCCCGGATGGCCGGTTCGGCGACCACGAGCAGTGAGAAGGCCTTCACCTTGTGCTGCCCGATCAGCAGCCCGCGCGTGCCGAACTGGCAGGCGAACGCGACGCCGCCGGCGAGCACGATCACGGCCAGCGACCAGTCGCCGCGGAAGAGCCGTTCGTTGATCGGCGGGATCAGCAGCGCGAGCGAGAACGCGGCCGCGACGACCACGCCGACGGCCACCGCGCGCAGGGCCGGGCGGCCCGCCTTGCCGCCGGTGAGCGCGGCCACCGCGGACTGCCGCGAGAGTTCCTGCTCCAACGGCGAAAGGGTGCTGCCGAGGCCCATCACCAGGCCCCAGAACGTCACGAAGATCGCGTATTCCTGGGGCGGCAGCAGGCGCTGGCAGGCGACCGTGAGCAGGTAGCCGAGGCCGATCGACACGATCAGCGAGCCGCCGAGACTGCCCGCGGTCGTGCGTCCGCTGCTCGCGGTGGCCGGGGTGTCCACTTCGGTGCTCATCGGCGGCGGAGCTTGGTCCGCACGGCCATGGCCAGTCCACGCAGGACACCGGCGCCGAACCCGCCGGCGAACACCGGCAGCAGCTTGGTGACCGCACGGGCCTCCGGGCCGGTCGCCCCGCACTTCTTGACGACTTCGCCCGCCGCGACCGCGCCGAGGACACCGGCGGCCAGCGTCGTCTTCGGCTTCTTCGCGGCGAAGGCCAGGCCGAGGACACCGGCCGCGAGCGCGCCGAACAGGGCGTTGCGGGCCGGGCCGGGCGAAGCGATGTAGGAGTCCACGTACGTGGTGCCGCGGAAGTAGGCCTGCTGCGTGAACTTCTTGAACGAGTCGCGCCCGTTGTAGGTCGCCGACAGCTCGGGGGCCAGCCAGATCCGCTCGTGCTCGGCGATCCACCGCAGCATGCGGGTGTCGTCGCTGGCGAAGCGGATGTCGTCGAAGAGCGACGCGAACGCCGTCACCGAGCCTTCGAGGAGGCCGCGGCGGGCGCAGAAGAACGTCGTCCCCTTCGGGTAGACGTCGAACTCCTCGATGCCGTAGGACATCAGGCGCGGGTTCGCGCAGTACTTGCGCCACGGCACCTTGACCAGGCCCGCCATGAACCCCGCGTACGGGTTGTGCTCGGACGCGACGTTGATGTGCCCGTTCCAGACCGCGCGCTCGGGGTGCTCCACGAGCTGGTCGCGCAGGAACGTCAGGGTGTGCTCGTCGACGATGACGCGGCTGTCGAGCAGCGCGATCCACTCGCCGGACGACTTGGCGATGCCCGCGCTCCTGGCCTCGAACCGGCCCCCGTTGGCCTGGCTGATCACCGTGATCCCGTGGCGTTCGCGCAGGTCGTCGAGCCGTGACGGCGTGGCGTCGGTGCTGCCGTCGTCGACCACGACGACCTCGATCGGCCAGCTCGCCGCCGATGCCGAAGCGAGCAGCGCGCCGACACTGCGTTCGATCCAGTCCTGCTCGTTGTAGACCGGGATCACGACGCTGAGCGAGGGGAGGAGCGGGTTCGCACTCACCGTGCCGAGGCTACCCGGCGGCCCCGGCGCGGGGTCGGCCAGTATCCTTACGCCACCGCACCCGACCGGAAATGGGCTCCTCTGGTGATTTCCTTCATTCTCGGCACCACCGCGGAACTGATCAAGATCGCGCCGGTTTACCACGGGATCCGCGAGCGCGGGATGCGGCCGAAGATCTGGTTCACCGCCCAGCACGTCGACGAGGTCGCCGACGTGCTCGCGGACCTGAACATGCCGGCGCCCGACGTCTGGCTGGTGCCGGAGGACAAGGCCCACAACCTCGAGTCGCCCGCGCAGGTGCCCGGCTGGGCCGCGCAGGTGCTGCGCACCGCGTGGAGCCGCCGTCACGAGCTGCGCGCCGCGCTGACCGAGGACGGCCGCCCGCCGCTGGTGCTCGTGCACGGCGACACGTTCACCACGCCGTACGGCTCGCTGATCGGGAAGCGCATCCTCAAGTCCCGCGTCGGGCACGTCGAGGCGGGCGCGCGGTCGGGCAGCATCCTGTCGCCGCTGCCGGAGGAGCTGAACCGCAAGATCGCGGCGAAGATCGTCGACATCCACTTCGCGCCGAGCATCCGCGAGGTCAACAACCTGCGGCACGCCCGCGGCGTGGTCGTCGACACCGAGGCGAACACGGCGATCGACGCGATGCGCCTCGCCATCAACCAGCCGCTGGACGTGCCGAACCTGCCGGAGAAGTTCGGCCTGGCCACGCTGCACCGCTTCGAACTGGTCTCGCGCCCGGACAAGTACCGCGAGGTGCTGGAGATCCTGCGCGAACAGAGCCGCAAGATGCCGATCCTGTACATGGCCGGGGCGCCGGAGCGCGAGAAGATCCGCGCACTGGGCATCGGGAACATCTTCGACGACCAGTTCATCGTCCAGCCGAAGATGCGGTACCTGAAGTTCCTGCCGCTGGTGGCGCGCGCCGAGTACGTCGTCACCGACTCGGGTGGTCTCTCGGCGGAGTGCTACTACCTCGGCCTGCCCTGCGCGGTGCACCGCGAGCGCACGGAGACGCCGCAGCACCTCGGCGAAACGGTCGTCCTGACGGAAATGCGCGGCGACAAGCTGCAGAACTTCCTCGACACCTACCAGAACCGCCGCGGCGAGTCCTGGATGGACAAGTACCACCCGTCCGAGATCGTCGTGGACACGCTGGCGCAGCTCGGCTACTGCTGAGTCCTTCGTCCGGGTGACCTTCGGTTTCCCGGACGGCGTGGATCGGGCACCGTTCCGGCATGATCCACATCGGACTGGCGGCCGTGCTGCTGGTGACCCCGCCCGTCGACCAGGCCGCAGTTCGTGAGGCTGCGCTGAGCTCCGGCTTCCAGGAGGCGTACGTCGGCGCGGCGGGCCCGATCGCCCGCGCGATCCACGCGGCGTACGACATCCCGGCGTCGGTCACGGTGGCGCAGTCGATCCTGGAGTCGAACTGGGGCCGCAGCAAGCTGTCGGCGAACGAGCGGAACTACTTCGGCTTCAAGTGCGTGACGCCGACGAGCCCGGGCCCCATCGCACTGCGCTGCGCGCGGTACCCGAGCACGGAGTGCGTTCCGGCGCCGTGCCACCCGGTGGACGCGTATTTCCGCTCGTACGCGTCGATCGAGGACTCGTTCCGCGACTACGGCCGGCTGCTGACGACGAGCGCGAACTACGCGGCGGCGCTGCCGGTGCGTTCGGATCCCGACGCGTTCATCCGGGCGGTGGCGCGCAAGTACGCCACCGACCCGGAGTACGCGAACAAGGTCATCAGGCTGATGAACCTGTACGACCTGCGCCGCTTCGACGCTTAGAGCGCCCGGCGGCCCGAGAGCGCGCGGCCCAGGGTCAGCTCGTCGGCGAACTCCAGGTCACCGCCCATCGGCAGCCCCGACGCCAGCCGCGTCACGCTCAGGCCCGGGAAGTTCCGCAGCATGCGGACCAGGTACGTCGCCGTCGCTTCGCCCTCGGTGTTCGGGTCCGTCGCGATGATGATCTCCTGGATGTCGGCCTCGCCGATCCGCTTGAGCAGCTCGCGCATCCGCAGCTGCTCCGGGCCGATGCCCGACAACGGGTCGAGCGCGCCGCCCAGGACGTGGTAGCGGCCCTTGAACTCGCGCGTGCGCTCGACCGCCAGGACGTCCTTCGGCTCCTCGACCACGCAGATGACCGTGAGGTCGCGGCGCTCGTCGCGGCAGATGCGGCAGGTCGGGTGCTCCGAGACGTTGCCGCAGATCTCGCAGAACTGCACGCCCTCCTTGACCTTGCCGAGCACGTCCTGCAGCCGCGCGATGTCGGCCGGGTCGGTGGCCAGCAGGTGGAACGCGATCCGCTGGGCACTCTTCGGCCCGACCCCCGGCAACCGCCCGAGCTCGTCGATCAGGTCCTGGACGACACCCTCGTACAAGGTCGTCAGCTGCCGAAGCCGAGGCTGCCGAGGTCCGGCATGCCGCCACCGCCGCCGAGCCCGTTGGCCAGCGGGCCGAGCTTCTGCTCGGTGAGCTTCTGCGCGTTCGCCGACGCGTCGCGGACCGCCGCGACGACCAGGTCGGACAGCGTCTCGACGTCGTCCGGGTCGACGACCTTCGGGTCGATCTTGAGGCTCTTCAGCTGGCCGTCGCCGGAGACGGTCGCGGCGACCAGCCCGCCGCCCGCCGTGCCGGTGACCTCGGTGTTGGCCAGTTCTTCCTGGGCCTCGACGAGCTTCTGCTGCATCTGCTGCGCCTGCTGCATCAGCTGGGAAAGGTCGAAGCCGCCGCCGGGTTGGGCCATGATCGCACTCGGTCCTCTCTGCACGCCTGTGTCCCCACCAGGGTAGTCGCGCCACGCGGGTGGCCGGGTTGTGGCACCGTGGTCGCCGTGCGACGCGCGACTGTCCCCCTGCTGCTGGCCGGTGCTCTCCTGCTCACCGGCTGCTCCGACGACGCTCCGGCGGCGCCCGCGCCCGCTCCCGTGGTCACGCGGACGGTGACGCCCACGCCGACAACGGCGTCGCCCACGTCCCCACCTCCGCCGTCGCCGTCTTCGTCCGCCGCCGTGACGACGGCGCCGCCCGCGGCCGGGAAGGTCGTCGTGCTGGATCCCGGGCACAACGGCGGGAACGGCAGTCACCCGGCCGAGATCAACCGGCCGGTGCCCGCCGGGCGCGGGCAGACCAAGCCGTGCAACACCACCGGCACTTCCACCAACGCGGGCTACCCCGAGCACGCCTTCACCTTCGACGTCGCCCAGCGGGTCGGGAAAGCGTTGGCGGCCAAGGGAATCCGCGTCGTCTACACGCGACAGGACGACACCGGCGTCGGTCCCTGCGTCGACCAGCGGGCGGCGATCGGCAACGAGGCGCGCGCCGACGCCGTCGTCTCGATCCACGCCGACGGTTCGGACTCGGCAGGCGCGAACGGCTTCCACGTCGCGTATTCGTCACCGCCGCTGAACGCCGCGCAGGGCGAGCCGTCGACGCGGCTGGCGCAGACGCTGCGGGACACGATGCGCACCAGCGGCTTCAGCCCGGCGAACTACATCGGCGCCAACGGCCTTTCGGCGCGCACGGACCTCGCCGGCCTCAACCTTTCGACGCGGCCGGTGGCGCTCGTGGAGTGCGGCAACATGCGGAACGCGGCCGAAGCCGCCCGCATGACGAGCGCGGAGGGGCGGCAGCAGTTCGCGGCGGCCATCACGGCGGCCATCGAGGCCTACCTGGCTTCTTGAGCCGCTGCGACGGCTTCACCGAGGACCACGACGGGCGCACCGAGCGCGGCCTTCCCGACCCGGCGAACTCGCGTACCCGGAGGGTCGGCTCGCGTACCCGAGCAGTCGGCTCGCGCACCTGGAGGGTCGGTTGGTGAGCCGACCGGCTGGGTACGCGAACCGACCGTCCGGGTACGTCAGCCGACCGTCCGGGTACGGCGGGTCAATCCAGGGGGCGGGCGCCGAGGTGGTCGGCCAGGAGTTTGCGGGCCTTTTCGTCCGGGTCCTGGTCCGGCGGGGGCGGGGGTGGCGGCGGGGCCGGGCTGGCGTCCTCGTTGTAGAGGTCCTCGTCGTCCTCGTCGGACGGTTCCGGGGGCAGCGGGATGTCCGGCTCGCTCGTCGTGACCTTCGGGCGCGGCGGCGGAGGCGGGGCCGCCGGGCGGGCGGGTTCGGCCGGGGCCGCCGGCGCGGCCGCCGACTGGCGCGTGAACGACCGCTCCGGCGCCGGTGCCGCCTGCTGCGGCCGGGCGGCGGGCGCGGCGGCCGGGGCGTTGCCGTGGACGCAGCGGACCTGCCAGTCGCCGCCGAGGACGTCGGTCAGCGCGCCGGCGATCTTGCGGGCGTTGTCCTGGTCGGAGAGGCGCCGGGCCAATGGCTCCGACTTGTGGGTGAGTGTCAAGGCGTTGCCCTCGACGCTCGCCACCGCGGCCTGGGTCAGCATCGCCTCGAGGCTGCGGCCGCCGGTGAACTTGCGCAACGCGGTCATCAGCTGCGGCCAGACGTTCCGGATCGCGGCGGCGTCCATCCCGCCCGTCGACGACGCGGCGGCCGGAGCGGCCGGCGCATCGTCCGCCGGAGCGGGGGCAGCCGCGGCCGGAGCGGTGGAGGCAGCCGCCGGAGCGGGCGCACCGCCGCCAGGCGTACGCGTGGCACCCCAACCGCCATCGCCGGACTGAGCCGGGGCGGACGGCGTGCGCGGGGCGCTCGAGCCGTCGTCGGCTGGCCTGGCCGCGGGGGCAGGCTCGGCGGGCGGCTTGACCGGCTCGGGCACCGGCGCCGGGCCCGCGGAAGCCGGGCGTTGCGAAGGCCGGGAGAACTCTCGGTCCGGGGCTGCGCGCACCGGCGGCTCGACACCGCCCTCGGCGGGCGCGCCACCTCCGCCGGCCAGGGTCGCGCGGCGCTCCAGCCGTTCGATCCGGGCCAGCAGCGCCTTCTCCGCCTCGGTCACCGAGGGCAGCAGCATCCGCGCGCACAACAGCTCGAGCACGAGCCGCGGCGACGTCGCGCCCCGCATCTCCAGGAGTCCATTGTGGACAATGTCGGCGTAGCGCGAGAGGGTGCCGAGGCCGATTCGCTCGGCCTGCGCGACCATCCGCGACAGCTCCTCTTCCGGCGCGGACACCAGCCCGCCCGCGGACTCCGGGACCGCGCGCAGCAGCACCAGGTCGCGCAGCCGGTCGAGCAGGTCGGTGGCGAACCGGCGCGGGTCGTGCCCGGCCTCGGTGAGCTTCTCGACCGTGCCGAACACCGTGGCGGCGTCCTCGGTCGCCAGCGCGTCGACCATGTCGTCGATCAGCGCGACGTCGGTGACGCCCAGCAGCGCGACCGCCCGCGAGTACGAGACGCCTTCCGGGCCCGCGCCGGCGAGCAGCTGGTCGAGCACCGACTGCGTGTCCCGCGCCGAGCCGCCGCCCGCCCGGATGACCAGCGGGTACACCGCGGGCTCGACCTCGACGCCCTCGGCCGCGATGTTGCGCTCCAGCAGGCTGCGCATCGAGCCCGGCGGGATCAGCCGGAACGGGTAGTGGTGCGTCCGCGAGCGGATGGTGGTGAGCACCTTGTCCGGCTCGGTCGTCGCGAAGATGAAGATGACGTGCTCGGGCGGCTCTTCCACGATCTTCAGCAGGGCGTTGAAGCCCTGCGTGGTGACCATGTGCGCCTCGTCGATGATGAACACGCGGTAGCGCGACTCGGCCGGGGCGTAGAACGCCTTGTCACGCAGCTCGCGGGCGTCGTCGACACCACCGTGGCTGGCGGCGTCGAGTTCCGTTACGTCGACGCTGCCCGGGCCTTCGGGTGCGAGCGCCTTGCACGAGTTGCACTCGCCGCACGGGTCCGGCGTCGGGCCCTGGGCGCAGTTCAGCGAGCGCGCCATGATGCGCGCGCTCGACGTCTTGCCGCAGCCGCGGGGGCCCGAGAAGAGGTAGGCGTGGTTGATCCGCCCGGCGGACAGCGCCGTGCGGAGGGGTTCGGTCACATGCTCCTGCCCGACGACCTCGGCGAAGGTTGCCGGACGGTACTTGCGGTACAGCGCGAGAGCCACGCCGCGAGACTACCGCCAGGGTCCGACAACCTTCGCCGTGCGGTCAGGGCAGCTGGGCCAGCAGCGCGTTCACCTTGGCGACGTGCGCCGCGGTGAAGGCGTCGCGCGCCCGCGCCCTGGGCAGCTCGTTGTCCAGGTAGGGCTGCAGACCCGAGTCCGGGCCGTCGATGACGCCCTGTGCGACGGCGTCGACCTCCGGGCCGCCGGCCGACATCGACTGGGCCACCTTGACCGACAGGTCGATCGTGTGTGCGACGTACTGGCCGTGGGCCAGGAACTCGCGGACGTCGGCGACAGTGCCGTCGAGCGCCTTCTGGCCCGCCGACTTCGTGCTCGGGCCGCCGGCCGCCATGAGCTGGTTGACCTCGATGCGGTCGTCGGTGTCCCGGCCCGGGTAGTCGCCGGTGCGCAGCAGCGCGGCGACACCGGCGTACGGCCCGGCGAGTGCGTCACGAGCCGCCTGGCGCAGGCCCGGGCGGGCCTTGGGGTCGGCCGCGATGGCCGAGACGGCGTCGCGGTCGTCCGACTCCTGCGCGACGGCGAGACCGCTACGCACGAACGTGACGACGTCGTCGTCGGAACCGCTCAGCGCGGCGCGGGCGGCGTTCTTGACCGCGGCACCGCCGTTGCGCAGCAGGTAGACCGACGCCCGACGGCCGTTCGGCACGGTCAGCGCCGGGTCGGCCGCGTCGGCGAGCAGCTTGTCGTTGTCCGCCTTGGCCTGCGCGGCACGAGCCGCCGCGTCACGGGCCTGCTGCTGCGCGGCGGCTTCGGCGGCCGCCGCGGCACCGGCGTCCTGCCGGCCCTTGGCCCGCTGGGCCGCCAGCCGGTTCGTGTTCGCCGTCCGCGCGTCGTCGGCGATCGTGGTGGCGCGGCTCCTGGCGAGGTTGACGCCGATGGCGCTGTGCCTGGCCGCGGCCGCCTTGGCGAAGGTGACCTCGGACTGGACCGCGGCGATCTCGGCGTCGCCGTCCGCGGCGACCTTCCGCCACAGGGAGAGGAAGTACCGGACGTCGTCCGGGGTGCCGTCGAGCGCCGTCTGCGCGGCGGCCTGGACCTCGGGGCCGCCGGCGGCGAGAGCCTGGTCGGCCGTGATGCGCTCGTCGGTGTCCTTCGCGTGCTGCAGGCCGGTCTCAAGGAACGCCCGGACGTCGGCGGGCGTGCCGTCGAGCGCCTTCTGGGCGGCGGCCTGGACCACCGGGCCACCGCTGCTCATGGCCTGGGCGACGGCGATCCGGTCGTCCGCGATCCGGGCCTGGGCCAGGCCGTGGGCCAGGAACTCGCGAATGTCGGCCTGGGTGCCGTTGAGCGCCTGCTGGGCGGCGCGTTTGGTGGCTGGGCCGCCGGCGGACAGGGCCTGGGCGACGAGGACCCGCTCGTCGTCGTCCTGGGCCCGCTGGCGGCCGGAGGCCAGGAAGGTCTGCAGGTCGTCGGGCGAGCCGAGCAACGCCGCTTCGGCGGCCCTGGCCACGCCGGGACCGCCGGTCTCCAGCAGCGAGACGGCCTGCGCCCGGTCGGGCAGGACATCGGCGGCCGCGGGTGCCGCGAAGACGCCGGCGGCGAGTGCCGCGACGACGATTACTGCGTTTGCACGCAAGGAGAACCCCCTCGATCGATGATCGTTCCGTTGCCTTATCGCGAGGCCGGTCGGAATGTTTCCGATAACCTCGGACTTCGTGAGCCGTACGCGGAAACCCGATCCGGAGCCCGGGCCGTACCCGGTACGGTTCGGGACGGCGGAACTGGTCCGGGACGCCGACCGCGGCAACGCCTGGCTGGTGTCGGTCGACGGGGTCGCGCAGTCGTACGTCGACCTCGACGACCCGGCCCACCTGGAGTTCGACTACGTCCGCCGGTTCGGCGACGTGGTGGACCGGCTGCCGCCGGGTCCGGTGGAGGCGCTGCACATCGGCGGCGCGGCGTGCACGCTGCCGCGCTACGTGGCCGCGACCCGCCCGGGTTCGCGGCAGCTGGTGTTCGACGCCGACGGCGAGCTGGTCGAGCTGGTCCGCGCCCAGCTGGGGCTGCGGGTCCCGGGTCTGCGAGTCAGGGTGACGGACGGCCGCGCGGGCCTGGCGACGCGCCGCGACGAGTCGGCGGACCTGGTGGTGGTCGACGCGTTCGAGCGCGCGACGCTGGCCGGCGGCCTGGCGACGCTGGAGGCGACGAAGGCGATCGCGGGCATCCTGCGCGCGCCGGGCGTCTACCTGGCGAACATCACGGACGGCTCAGGCCTGCCGTTCGCCCGCCGTTTCCTGGCGACGCTGCTCGCGGTCTTCCCGGAAGTCCTGCTGCTGGCGGACCCGGGAGTGCTGCGCGGCCGCCGTTTCGGCAACCTGGTGCTGGCGGCCTCGGCTGCGCAGCTCCCGGCGGCGGAGATCGCGAGCCGCACGGCCTCGGCGGCGTTCCCGGCGAGGTGCGTGTACGGCGCGGAGCTGCGGAAACTGGCGGGCAAGGCGGCACCGATCACGGACGCGGACGCACCACCGCCCCCGAAGCCCCCGGAAGACGTCCTGGGCCTGTTCTGACCCGAGGCCCCAAGCGCCCCAATGTGGCGTTCGGTGCGTTGGACGCACCGAACGCCACATTGGGTGCGTCCAACGCAACCAACGCCACATTGGGGCGCTTTGGAGCCGCGTCAGGCCGCTCCGGCCGCACCGGAGGCACCGTGGGGGTCCGGGGGCTCGGCCCCCGGACAATACGACGAAGAGAAGGCCCGGCGAAGGGGCGAAGCCCCGAGAGCCGGAGCCGAAAAGAAGGGGACCCCGCGCACCCGTCAGAGCCTGCTTATCCTTGCTGCCTTCCGGCCCTGGGGAAGTTCACAGGGTGGACGCCGCGCGGGGTCCGTGGATCAGTGTAGCGGGCGCGCCTCAGGCCCCTGCGCCCGCCTGGGCGCGGGCCTTCTTGAACGTGTTGTGCAGGACCGCCAGCAGCGCGTCCCGCACCGACAGCTTCTGCCGGGCGTCGAAGGTGATCAGCGGGACGTCGTCGCTGACCGCCAGTGCCCAGCGGATGTCCTCCAGGTTGTGGCCCAGCGATCCGTCGAACATGTTCACCGCCACCACGAACGGCAGGCCCGCGTTCTCGAAGTAGTCGACCGCCGGGTAGCAGTCGTCCATGCGGCGGGTGTCCACGATCACCAGCGCGCCCAGCGCGCCGTGGACCAGGTCCTGCCACATGAAGCCGAAGCGGTCCTGGCCGGGCGTGCCGAACAGGTACAGCTTGACCTCTTCGTCGATCGTGATGCAGCCGAAGTCGAGCGCGACCGTCGTCGTGGTCTTGGCCGGGACGTGGCCCGTGCGGTCCACGGACGCCGCCACCGACGTGATCGCGGCCTCGGTCGTGAGCGGCTTGATCTCCGAGATGGACGACACCGCCGTCGTCTTGCCGACGCCGAAGCCGCCCGCGATGACGATCTTGACCGGGGCCGGCGGCCGGGTGCCCGGTTCAGTGAATGGCTTCGAGTCCACGAATGACCCTTTCGATCATGCCGAGGTCGTGCGAATTGTGGGTGCCCGGGCGCCGGACGACGACGTAGCCCAGTTCGGCGAGGTCGGCCACCAGCACCCTGGCCACGCCGATGTGGAGGCCGAGCATGGCGGCCACCTCGGCGACCGACATCGTGTTCCGGCAGAGGGAAACGATTTCCTGACGTTCGAACGTGAGCTTCGGGTGCGACGCCGCGCCGAGGCGGGACGTCATGACCTGCGCCTCGATCTCGAGGCTCTGGTCGACCGGCTGGGCCCGTCCCGAGGTCATCAGGTACGGCCGCAGCAGCGAGATGTCCGGTTCTTCGGTCATCGCGTCGCTCCCTAGCTTCCGACAGAGTTCTTAAGCTCCTCGATGAGCCCCGGGGTAAGGACTTCGGTGGCGCGGTTGGCGAACATCGCCATTTCGTAGGCGATCGTGCCGAGGCTGGCCTGCTTGTTCGCCAGGACGCCGAGCGAGCAGCCGATGCTGATCGTGCAGACGAGCAGGTAGCCGTGCTCCAGCTCGATGATCACCTTGTCGGGTGAACCGAGCGGGTGGCTTTCGGAGACGCCGTGGGCAAGACCGAGCATGGCGGAGGAGATCGCGGCGAGGCGGTCGGCGTTGGAGCGCTCGAGCTCCGTCGACATCGCGATCAGCAGGCCGTCGGCCGAGACCGCGATGGCGGCTATCGCGCCCGCGGTGTGCTGCGCGAAGCGGCTCACCAGCCAGTTGAAGTTCTGGGCTTCGACACTGACGCCAGGTGCGGGGATGCTCATTTCCTGCTCTCTTCTCCTCGTTCCATCACACGACCGGCGACCACGCCTTGGGGCGGGCTGTCTGCCGTAACGACGTCCGCCTTGGCGAGGCCTGCGGCGAACGCGTCGAACGCCGCTCGCTCGGCCGCCGGGTCCCGCCTGGTGCGGTTCGCGACGGCTCGGGCGATCGGCCGCCCCGCGGTCTGCTGACGCAGGCCGGGGGCGAGCTGGGCGCCGGGGACACGGCGGATCAGGCCGTCGCGCGACTGCGCGGCGGCCGTGATCGGGGCCGTGGCCACCGGCGGTGCGCCCACGGGGACGCGGACCGGGAGAGGGGACACGGGTTCGGTCACGACGGTGGGCGGCGCGGCCGGCGGGTCGGACGTCAGCGCGGTGACCTCGGCGGCCTTCGCGAAGGCGCTCGCGAAGCCGTCCATCGCGGCCTTGGTCGCGTCCGGGTCGTGCCGCGGCTTGCCTTCGTCGGCCGCCGGCGCCGACGTGCCCGGGCTGGGCAGCTGGGCGCCGCGGACGCGGCGGCGCAACCCGCCGCGGCTTTCGCCTTCGGTCTCCGGCGAGGTGTCTTCGGCCGGCTTGACGTCGGGTTCGGCGTCCGGCCACACCGGTTCCAGCTCGCGGAACCAGCGGAAGCCGTTGCCGTGGCCGAGCAGCGCCGGGATCGCCGGCGCCGGCAGTTCGTGCTGCAGTTCGGTGGGCCGGTCGCGGACCGGTTCGGGGGCGGGCTCGGCGGCGGGCGGCCGGAACTCGTCCAAAGTGGACACCGCGGCCGGTGCCGCGTGCCGCGGCGAGGCGCTCGCGGGCACGGCCTGCGCGGGGATCACCGGGGCCGGCTCGCTCTTCGGGCGCAGCGCGTGGCGGTGGCTGAACAGCGGCGCCGGGATGGTCAGCCGCGCGGTCACGCCGCCGGTGGTCGGCGTCGCGAGCAGCTCGACACCGAGCTCGTGGCGCCGCGCCAGGCGGCCGACCACGAACAGGCCGAGCACACTGGTCGGCGCGAGCTCCAGGCGTTCGCGCTCGACGAGCCGCCGGTTCTCCTCCGCCAGCTTCTCCGCGGTCATGCCGATGCCGTGGTCGACGATGCTCACCAGGCAGGCGCCGTCGGCGAGGAGCATCGTGTCCACCTCGACCATCGAGCCCGGCGGCGAGAACGACGTCGCGTTCTCGAGTAGCTCGGCGAACACGAGCACCAGGTCGGCACCGAGGGCCGACGACAGCAGGATTTCCGCGACGACGCCGAGCTTGACGCGCTGGTAGTCCTCGATCTCCGCGAGTGCCGAGCGCAGCGCGGTCGACAGCTCGATCGGGCCGGCGATGCGGGTCTCGTCGCGGGTGCCGGACACCACGAGCAGGTTGTCCGCGTTCCGGCGCAGGCGGGTGGAGAGGTGGTCGAGCCGGTAGAGGCTGGCCAGCAGCCGGGTGTCCTGCTCGTTGCGCTCGACCTCGTCGATCAGGGCGAGCTGGCGGCCGACGAGGTTCTGCGTGCGCTTCGCGACGTTCGCGAACATCAGGCTGGTGTTGCGCCGGGTGAGCGCCTGCCGTTCGACCAGCTCGGCCGCGGTGGTCTGGACCCGGTTGAACGCGGCGGCCAGCTGGCCGAGCTCGTCGCCGGAGACGACGTCGATGGTGGCCAGCCGCGGGATCTGCTCCTCGGCCTCCTCGGTGTCGGTCACGCGGACGAGCTCGGTGCCGGCGAGGTCGGCGACCGACGTCGCCGCGGTGGTCAGCTGGCGCAGCGGGCCGGCGATCGAGCGGGAGACCGCGACGGCGAGGAAGGCGACCAGCAGGAACAGCCCGCCCGCGCCGAGACCGACCGTCCACGCCAGCTGGGTCGCGGCGCTCGCCCGGCTGTTCGCCGAGTCGGCGATCTCGCCGATGACCCGTTCCTGAACCAGTTTGCGTTGCCCCGCCTGGCTTTCCGACGCGGCGAGGACGTCGGCGACGTACTGGATGGTGCCTGCCGCGTCTCGCGGGTTGCCGATCCGGGAGGCGAGGTCCTCGATCTTGCGGCCCGCTTCGCTCGCCTCGACGTTGACGACCAGGGCGGCCTGCGAGCTGTCGGTCTCGTCGTCGGCCTGCTGGACGAACCGGTCGGTGAAGATCGGCGCCTGCTGGGTCGCGTCGTCCAGGATGGACCGGCCGGCCTCGGGCGACACCGCGGTCACGATCAACGCCATGCCGCGCAACGAGTTCTCCTCGTTCGCGCGCAGCAGCGCCTCCAGTGCGGACAGCTCCCGGGTGCCCTCGGCGTCGTCGGTGAGCTGCGGGACGAGCCGCAAGGCATCGATTACCGCGCCGATCACAGCGTGGTAGGTGCGGGCGACGCTGTCGAGCGCGACGCCACGACGCTGCGCGTTCTGCCGCAGCTCGGCGAGGGAGCCGATCCGGGTCAGCGCGGCGGACAGCTCGTCCGGCGCGTCGGAGTCGAGCGACTTCCGCACGTCCTCGACCGCCGCGTCGACCGCCCTCTGCTGCTGGAGCATCTGGTCGGGGGCCATCGACGGCGACGCGACGAACGCGCCGGTCAGCAACCGTTCACGCTGCAGCTGCCAGACCAGCCCGCCGAGCTGCTGGGTGTACCGCGCCACGGTCGCCGACTGCGAGGCCGCGCCCGCGCTGTCCGCCTGGGTCAGCACGAACGGCACCGACACCAGTGCCACCGCGATCAGCGGGGGCAGCAGCAGCAGGTTCAGCTTGCCGCGAATGCCGAGCCGGGCGAGAAAGCCCCCGCCGTCCGCCCGTTTCGCGGTCGACCTGCCGTGCCTCATCCCGACACCTTCCCGTCTTCCGTTCTCACTCGACCGCGGCCACCCGGCTGACGTGGCCGCGGTGCTGCTCCCGGACCAGGTCCTCGATCCGGGCGCGCAGCGCGAGGAACCCCGGCTCGCGCTTCACCGCCAGGTCCCGCTCGGCCGGCAGCACCACCTCGACGTCGGCGGCGATCCGGCCGGGGTCGGAGGCGAGCACCACCACCCGGCCGCCAAGGAACACCGCTTCCTCGACGTCGTGGGTGACCATCAGCACCGTGGTACCGGTGTCGGCCCACACCTGGCGGATGAGCACCTGCATGTCCTCTTTGGTCTGGACGTCCAGGGCGCCGAAGGGTTCGTCCAGCAGCAGGACTTCCGGTTCGCAGGCCAGTGCCCGCGCGATCGCGACGCGTTGCTTCTGGCCGCCGGAGAGCTGCTTCGGCAGCGACCGGCGCACGGCGTCGAGGCCGGTCTCGGCCAGGTACCAGTCGACGCGCTTGGCGCGCTCGGCGGCGTCGACCGGCAGCAGCTCGAGTCCGAACGCGACGTTCTTCTCGACGCTGCGCCAGGGGTACAACGCCCCGTGCTGGAAGACGAGCCCGCGGTCGGGGCCGGGCCCGGTGACGGGGACGCCGTCGAGCACGATCTCGCCCTCGGTCGGCCCGCTGAGCCCGGCCACCAGCGACAGCAGCGTCGACTTGCCCGACCCGCTCGCGCCGACGACGCAGACGAACTCGCCGCGCCGCACTTCGAGGTCGACGCCGTCGAGGGCGCGCGTGACCTTGCCGCGGACGGTGTAGTCCTTGGCGACGTTCCGCAGTTCCAGGGTCATGCCGCCCACTTCCCGACCCGCGTGCGCAGCAGGCGCAGCAGGACGTCGATGGCGAGCCCGGCGAGCCCGATGACCACGAGCACCGCGAAGATCTTGTCCGTCTGCAGGAACCGCTGCGCGCGGACGATCCGGTAGCCGAGGCCCGCCGAGGAGTTGATCAGCTCGGCGACGACGACGAAGTTCCACGCCGCGGCGGCGTTGACCCGGATCGCGTCGAGCATGCCCGGCAGCGAGTGCGGCACGACGATCTTGCGCAGCACCTCGCCGCGGCGTGCGCCGAGCGTGTAGGAGACGTCGATGAGCGAGCTCGGCACGGCGCGGACGACATCGGCGGTCATCAGCGTGTTGAAGAACACCGTCCCGATGAACAGGATGGCGATCTTCGACGGCTCGCCGAGGCCGAGCCAGATGATCAGCAGCGGGATGAACGCGCTCGCCGGCAGGTAGCGCAGCAGCCCGATCAGCGGCTCGAAGAACGCCTGCCCGGCGGTGAACGTGCCCATCAGGATGCCGAGCGGCACCGAGACGAGCACGGCGAGGCCGAAGCCTTCGAGCACCCGCTGGGTGGTCGTCCAGAGGTCGTCGAAGAGCTCGCCGGTGCTCGCCATGTCGGCCCCGGCCTTGAGGACCGCGGCCGGGGACGGCAGGAACGTCGAGTCGACGGCGCCGCTGACGCTCAGCGCGACCCACGCGAGGAACGGGACCGCGAACGACAGCACCGCCAGCGTCCAGCGGGCCGACGCGGAAATCGGCGTCCGCAGGGAAAACAGCGGCGAAGCGGACGGCTTCAGCCCGGCCCGCCGGGGCAGCGGCGACCAGTCCGGCCGCGCGCCGCCCCGGGCGGACTCCTGCTGTTCGGCGAGCCGCTGTTCGGCTTCGAGCGCCTCGGCGGCCCGCTCGTCGGCCGCGCTCGCCGGGGTGGTGCGCTGGGTCGGACCGGTCACTGCGGCGCGGCCTTCACGAACTGGTCGTCGAACAACCCGTCGAGCGACGGCCGCTGCTGCGCGAGCCCCGTGCTGGTGATGAAGTCGATGATCTTGTTCGCCTGGAAGTCCAGGTGCTGCGGGGTGACACCCGGGGTGAACGCGTCGAGGTTCTGCTGCCGCGTGAAGATCGTGGTGCCGGCGTCGTAGGACTTGTAGTCCGCTTCGGAGACGCCACCGCGCTTGGCCATGATCTTGACGGCCGCGTCCTTGTTGTTCTTGATCCAGGTCAGCGTCTCGAACCAGGTGTTGACCAGCGCCTGGACGTCCTTCGGGTGGTCCTTGACCAGCTTCTGCGACGTCACGAGGTGGTCCGGGATGGCACCGGGGAACTCGGCCGACGAGGAGATCGCGCGGCTGCCCGCGCGCTCCAGCGCCGTCGAGGTGAACGGCGCGAACGCGGCGACCGCGTCGACCTGGCCGCTCTTGAACGCGGCGGCCGCGGCGTCGGTCGGGAGGTTGACGAGCTGGATGTCCTTTTCGGTCATCTTCGCCGACTGCAGCGCCAGCAGCAGCAGGTAGTGGTCGACCGCGCCCTGCTCGACGGCGACCTTCTTGCCCTTGAGGTCGGCGATGCTGGTGATGCCGTCCCGCGCGATGATCTTGTCGTTGCCGGTGGAGTTGTCGTTCACCAGGACGATCGACAGCTTGGCGCCGCCGGAGACCGACGACAGCGTGTCGTTGAGGGTCTGGCTGTTGGCGTCGATGGCGCCGCTGGAGAGCGCGTTGATGCTGTCGGTGTAGTTGTCGAAGTACTTGAGGTCGACGTTGACGCCGTTCTTGGCGAAGAGACCCTGTTCCTGCGCCACCTGCCAGGGGAACCAGCCCGGCCAGGCGCTGAACCCGATGGTGATCTTGCTGCCGCTGCCCGACGCGGAACTGTCACTGCACCCGGAGAGCGCGGTGACCCCGGCGAGGGTGAGCAAGGTCAGGAGCACCGTCAGCAGACGGGGGCGAGGACGGGAAATCACAACGAGACTCCAGGTTGCGGGGGAAGTGGAGTGGTGCGTGCCGAAGGGGGATTGCGGTGCTCGGGGCTACAGGTCGTCACCACGAGGAGGTGGTTCGGGCCGAGCTGCGCCGCCGCACACGGTCATCGCTGCTCGCTTCCGTTCCCACCTGATCGGGTCATGACGAGAGAACGGGGACAGGGAGCACCTACGTCCAGTGAAAAAGCCAGCGCTCAACGCACCGGATCAGCCACCCCTTGTCCCTCTCCCGGCGGAGAGCCTAGCGACTAGCACAAGATCCCCACAACGCCCCAGTAGTGCATCCGAACGAGTGACCATCAAGTGGGTCAACCAGCAACATCGACGCGTTCCGCAGCTGTTTCCGGTGTTTTCTGTCGGCCGCCCGGCCAAAACTGTGGCTCGTCCGCGTGGTATCGCCGTGCAACTGCACAAGTGACAGTTCCCGGATGTTACGTCGGCAGCGCGGAGTACCGAGATCATCACAGACGGCTATCCGCCATTTCCGAACAATCGTTCGCGAAATGCGGCCGGTCGGAGTAACGTTCGAACACCTGTCCGCATCCGTCGTTAGCGTACAGATCCGGGATTCGGGGAATGATTCCCGGACTGTTAACACGCCCGAAACAAACAGCCCTATTTCGATCAACCGATAGATTTAGTCAGGTCGTAGACGGTCGTGCCGCCGACGGTCGCCGGAGCGAAGCTCTGCTCGACCCAGGCCTCGATCTCGAACGCGGTCCCCCGGCCGCCGCCGAAGCCGCCGCGCCCACCGGCGACGTAGTAGTGGATGTCGCCGTCGGCGACGTACTGCTGGAACTGCTTCAGCGTCGGCGCGGGGTCGCTGCCGCTGAAGCCGCCGATGGCGAGCACCGGCCGTCCGCTCCCCAGCGCCAGCCCGGCCGACTGCATCGCGCCGCTCTGCGCTGCCGCCCACTTCGTCGTCGTGTTCTTCAACAGGTCGATCACCGCGGCGTCGGCCTGTCCCGCGCCGAAGCCCCGCGGGCCGCCGCCGAAGCCGCGTCCACTCGCGACAGCAGGCCCGGACGACGGCGTCCCGCCGGAATGCGCGGTCGACGCCGTGGCGAGCGTGAAGGACGTGGTCCCGAGCAGGGCGCCGCACAGGCCGAGTGCGGCCACGACCGGGCCCAGCCGCCGGAGCCGATCGGCGCCGAAGAGGAGCGCCGCCACCGCGGCCGCGCTCAGCACCAGCAGCGTGTAGCGCACCCACGGCTGCCAGTCCGGCGTCCGCGCGAGGAGCACGAACCCCCAGACCGCGGTCACCGCGAGCATGACGGCCAGCACCGCGCGGGCCGCGAAGTTCGCCCGGCCGCGCCAGAGCTCCCGCGCGGAGATCCCCAGTGTGGCGGCGATCCCGGGGGCCAGCGCGACCGTGTAGTACGGGTGGATGATGCCGCTCATGTAGCTGAACACGAGCGTGGTGACGACCAGCCAGCCGCCCCACAGCAGCAGCGCCGCCCGCGTCCGGTCGGTGCGCGGCGCGCGCCGGGTGAACCAGAGCCCGGCGGCCAGGCCGATCAGCGCCGCTGGCAGCAGCCACGACGCCTCGCCGCCGAACTCGCCGCCGAACAACCGAGTCAGCCCGGTCTGGCCGCCGAACCCCCCGAACCCGCCGCGGGCTCCGGACGGCGGGGCGAACGTCCCGCCTCCGCCGCCGCCGCGGCCTTCGCCGAAGATGCGGCCGAGGCCGTTGTAGCCGAAGGCCAGTTCCAGCACGGTGTTGTCGGTCGACCCGCTGATGTAGGGCCGGTCCGCGACCGGCCACAGCGCGACGGCCACGACCCACCAGCCGGCGGAGACGAGCACCGCGCCCGCCGCGGCGAACAGCTGCCCGATCCGCCGCCCGGGCGACGTCGGCGCCGCGACCGCGTAGGCCAGCACGAACGCGGGCAGGACGACGAACGCCTGCAGCATCTTGTCGAGGAAGCCGAACCCGATCGCGACCCCGGCGAGCACGAGCCACTTCGTGCTCGCGTGCTCCAGCGCGCGCACGACGCAGTACGCGCCGGCGACGAGCAGCAGCACGAGGAACGCGTCGGGGTTGTCGTAGCGGAACATCAGCGCGGCGACCGGCGTGAGCGCGAGCCCGGCCCCGGCCAGCAGCCCGGCGCCCGGCCCGGACAGCCGCCGCACGGCGAGGTAGAGCAGGCCGACCGACGCGACACCGGCGAGCGCGTCCGGCACGAGCAGGCTCCAGCTGGAGAAGCCGAAGATCCGGCCGGACAACCCCATGACCCACAGGGAAAACGGCGGTTTGTCCACGGTGACGACGTTGCCCGGATCGAGCGAGCCGAAGAACAGCGCCTTCCAGCTCCACGTGCCGGCCTGCGCGGCCATCGCGTAGAAGTCGTTGCCCCAGCGGTTTTCCGCCAGGTCCCACAGGTAGAGCAGGCCGGTGCCGAGCAGCAGCGCGGTCACGGAAGGGTTGATCCACCGCGGTTTCCGGGCGGCCTGGGGCGCGGGCTGGGCGTGTTCGGGCGCCGACAGCGTGGTCGTCATGGCCTTCACCGTGTCGGCGCCGCATGTGGTGAACTTGTGCCGAACCTGTGTGCCGGCTGTGCATCCGCCGCTAGTGTCGCGCGTCGCAAGTTGTTTGGCGCTCGGGCCGAGCGCCCCAATGTGGCGTTCGGTGCGTCCAACGCACCGAACGCCACATTGGGTGCGTTGGACGCAACCAACGCCACATTGGGGCGCACCCCCAGGCCGCTGCCAACGAACCTCAGACGCGCGACACTAGGCCGCCGCCGGGAAGGTGATCTCGAACTCCGTGCGGCCCGGACGGCTCTGGACGCCGACGCGGCCGCCGTGCGCTGCGACCACCGCGGCCACGATCGCCAGCCCGAGGCCCGTGCTCCCCGCCGCGCGCGAACGCGAGTTGTCGCCGCGGGCGAAGCGCTCGAAGACGTCCGGGAGGATCTCGGGTGGGATGCCCGGGCCGTCGTCGGCCACGCGGAGCCGGACAATTCCGTCCGAAGTGGACAGTGTGGTCGTCACCGTGGTGCCGGCCGGCGTGTGCGTGCGCGCGTTGGCCAGCACGTTGATCACCACCTGGTGCAGCTGGCCCGCGTCGCCGAGGACGCCGAGCGGCTCGCCGGGGACGTCCATCAGCCACTTGTGGTCCGGGCCCGCGACGTGCGCGTCCGCGACCGCGTCGGCCACCAGCCGGCACAGGTCCACCCACTCGTGCACCACCGGGCGTCCGGAGTCGAGGCGGGCGAGCAGCAGCAGGTCCTCCACCAGCGTCGTCATCCGGCGCGACTCCGACTCGACGCGGCTCATCGCGAAGGCGACGTCCGGGGGCACCTGCTCGCCGCTGCGGCGGGTGAGCTCGGCGTAGCCGCGGATCGCCGCCAGCGGCGTCCGCAGCTCGTGGCTCGCGTCCGCGACGAACTGGCGGACCCGGTTTTCGCTCGCGTGCCGGACGGACAGCGCGTTCGCGACGTGCTGCAACATCCGGTTCAGCGCCGAACCGACCTTGCCGACCTCGGTGCCGGGGTCGGTGTCCGCCTCCGGGACGCGTTCGGACAGCGCCACCTCGCCGCGGTCCAGCGGCAGCTCCGACACGCGCGTCGCGGTCGCGGCCAGCCGGTCGAGCGGCTGCATCGTGCGGCGGATCGTCGCCGCGCCGACCGCGCCCGCCACCAGGATCCCGGCGAGCGCGACGCCGCCGAGGATGAACCCGAGCTGCCAGAGCGTCTCGTTGACGTCCTTCAGCGGCAGGCCGATGACCGTCTTCTCACCGTTGGACGACGTCGTCGAGACGACGCGGTACTCGCCGAGGCTGCCACCCAGGTCGATGCTGCGCTGCTTGCCGTCGGACGGCAGCGCCAGCAGGCGCAGGGCCTGGTCCTGCGGAACGCTCTTGAACGGCGGCCTGCGCTTCGACACCCCGGCCGCGCTGGAGTCGATCACCGCGGCCGAGGCCTTCGAGCCGGTCTGGACGACGGCGAGCGTGCCGTCACCCTGGCCGAGCACGCGCAGCGCGTCCGGCGGTGGCGGCGTCTCGCCGTACTGCCAGGGCGGCGGCCGTTCCCCGCTGTGGCGGGCGCGGTCGCTCGCCGCCGCCAGCCGCTGGTCCTGCTGGCCGACGAGGAACTCGCTCAGCGCGAACTCCGTGACCACGCCGACGACCACGCACACCAGCGCGAGCAGCGCGGCGAGCTGGACGATCAGCCGCCGCCGCAGCGACCACGGACGCCGGGCGCGCTTCGGTTCAGCCTGCGGGCTTGAGGACATACCCGGCGCCCCGCATGGTGTGGATCATCGGCTCGCGGTCGGCGTCGATCTTCTTGCGCAGGTAGGAGATGTAGAGCTCGACGATGTTGGCCTGGCCGCCGAAGTCGTAGCTCCAGACGCGGTCCAGGATCTGGGCCTTCGACAGCACCCGCTTGGGGTTGCGCATGAGGTAGCGCAGCAGCTCGAACTCGGTCGCGGTCAGCGGCACCAGGTCGCCGCCGCGGTGCACCTCGCGGCTGTCCTCGTCCAGGGTGAGGTCGCCGACGACCAGCGTCGACCCGCTCGCCCCGGTCACCCCGCCGGCCCGGCGCAGCAGCGCGCGCAGGCGCAGCGCCACCTCTTCGAGGCTGAACGGCTTGGTGACGTAGTCGTCGCCGCCCGCGGTGAGCCCGGCGATGCGGTCCTCGACCGCGTCCTTCGCCGTCAGGAACAGCACGGGCAGGTTCGGCGCCTCGGACCGCATCCGGCGCAGCACTTCGAGACCGCTGAAGTCGGGGAGCATGACGTCGAGGACGACGGCGTCGGGCCGGAAGTCGCGCGCGATCCGGACGGCCTCCGTGCCGTCGCCCGCGCTGCGCACCTCCCAGCCCTCCATCCGCAGGGCCATCGACACGAGCTCGGCCAGCGTCGCCTCGTCGTCGACGACGAGAACCCGCACGGGGCTCCCGTCGGCGCGGCGCAGGTCGGCCTTGCCAGGGCCTGGTGACGTGGCGTTCATAGCGGTCATAGTGCCATCTTCCCGGCGGGTCTTCAGGACTCACTGTGCGCTCGCTGTGCGTTCCCTGTGAAGGTCCTTCGCCCAGGTAAGGGACACAGCACCCGCTGACGCTCCGCACAGCTCGGACACAGCCACGGCGGCGAACCTGGCCTCATCCAGTGTGGGTACGACCGGAGGACACGATGACGACCCCGAACACCCCGCCCGAGGGCGGACCGGCCCCCGCCGCGAACACCCCGCCGGCCCCGGCGAACTGGGGTGACCCCGCGGCCGCACCACCGAGGAAGGGCTGGTCCGGCAAGAAGACGGCGATCGCGGCGGGCATCGCCGTGGTGATCGCGGCCGGCGGCGGCGCGGCGATCTGGGCGGGCACCAGCAGCGCCGACAACTCGGCCCAGCAGGGTCCGGGCGGCTTCGGCGGTCCGGGCGGCGGCCAGTTCCGCGGCCAGGGAATGCCCGGCGGCGGCTTCGGCGGCGGAATGGCCGCGCTGCGCGACGCCCTGCACGGCGACTTCGTCGTGGCGAACGGCAGCGGCGGCTACACGACCGAGCGCTTGCAGACGGGCGACGTCACCGAGCTGAGCGCCACGTCGGTGACGCTGACCAGCAAGGACGGTTACAAGCAGACGTACACGATCGACTCGTCGACCCAGAAGACGGGCGACGTGAAGACGGGCGACACGAACATCACGGTGGTGGCGAAGGTGGAGGGCCAGACGGCGACGGCGACGTCGCTGGGCAAGGGCTTCGAGCCGGGCCAGCGCCAGCCCGGCCAGCGCCGCAACGGCGGCGGCAACTACTCGGCCCGCCCGACGAGCTGACCCAGGCGGTCACTCCGCCGGGACGAGCTTGTGCCGGTAGGCGTAGACGACGGCGTGCACGCGGTCGGGCAGCCCGAGCTTCGAGAGCACCCGCGACACGTGCGTCTTGACGGTCTCCTCGCCGACGTGCAGCTTCCGCGCGATCTCGGCGTTGCTGCACGCACCCGCCAGGAGCAGCAGGACCTCGCGTTCGCGGGACGTCAGCCGGGCCAGCTCGGGCGGCTCGGCGGCCGGTTCGAGCACCGTCGCGAACTTCGCCACCAGGCGGCGCGTCACCGACGGGTCGATCAGCGCGTCGCCGCGCGCCGCCACCCGCATCGCCGCGACCAGTTCCTCCGGGGCGAGGCTCTTCAGCAGGAACCCGCTCGCCCCCGCGCGCAGCGCGCGGTAGACGTACTCGTCGGCGTCGTAGGTCGTGAGCACGAGAACGCGGGTGTCGTTGCCCGGCGCGGCGAGGATGGCCTCGGTCGCCGCGAGGCCGTCGAGGCGGGGCATCCGGACGTCGAGGACCGCGACGTCCGGGCGCAGGCGCGCGGTCTCGGCGACGGCTTCGCGGCCGTCGGAAGCCTCGCCGACGCACGTGAAGTCGGGCTGGGTGTCCAGCAGCGCGCGCATCCCGGACCGGAACATCGCGTGGTCGTCGGCCAGCAGGACGCGGATCATGTGCTCTCCACCGGGAAAGTCGTGCGCAGCTGCCAGTGCTCGCCGGTCTGGCCGTAGGAGACCTGGCCGCCGAACAGCGTGACGCGCTGGCGGATCCCCGCCAGGCCGCGGTGCACGTGCTCGCTCTGCGGGCCGCGGTCCGGCCGCAGCCCGTTGGTCACCGTGAGCACGACCTCGGTGCGGCCGTGGTTCAGCTCCACCTCGACCGGGCCCTTGCCGTGGCGCAGCGCGTTGGTGAGGGCCTCCTGCGCGATCCGGTACAGCGCGATGTCGAGCGAGCCCGGCAGTTCGCGGGGTTCGCCGCGCAGGGTCAGCCGGATCGGCAGGCCGGCCGCGCGGACGGTCTCGACCAGCTCGTCGAGGTTGTCCAGACCGGGTTGGGCGGCGGTGGTTTCGGCGTGCAGGAGGTCGAGGAGACGGCGCAGGTCGGCCATCGCCGACCGGCTCGCCGATTCGACCGCGCCGAGGGACTTCCGCACCGGCGAGTCGCCGTCGGGCAGGCCGAGGCGGGCCGCGCCGGCGTGCACGCCGATGGCGCTGACGTGGTGGGAGATGACGTCGTGCAGGTCGCGGGCGATCGTCGTGCGCTCCTCGGTGACGGCCCGGCGCACGACCTCCTCTTCGTGCTGACGGCGTTCGTCGGCTTCGCGTTCGAGGTCGGCGATGTAGGCGCGCCGCGCGGTCGTGTACCGGCCGACCAGCCACGGCAGCAGCGCCGACACGCCGACGTTGATCGCGATCAGCCGCCAGTCGGAGGCCGTGCGGCCGCCCCCGGCGATGCAGCCGACGGTGACACCGGCGAGCAGCGCGCCGAGCGCGAGCACGGCGGGTTTCGGCCGCAGCCAGGCGCCGGCCCGGAAACCGGCGATGAGCAGCCCGGAGTTGTTGCCGACGACGTACCCCTGGCAGGTGCAGAGCAGCAGTGGCGCGCCCGCGAAGAGCGCGGCGTGCGCGAGCGCCACCCAGCCGGAGTACCGCGCGGCCCCGGCGAGGGCCGCGTTGACGCCGATCCCGGCCAGCAGCACCACCCACGCACGCCAGCCGAGCTCCCGGAACGGGCTGCGCAGGATGAACAGGGCGGCGTCGCAGACGACGCAGACCAGGGCGACCAGCAGCGACTGCCGCCTCAGTGACCCCCGGATGTCCTGCACGCCCGCAACTCTGCCCTAACCGGCCCGGCGACCGCGACGTCCCCGGCGACCCTGTGCTTAGACTGGGCGCATGAAGCGGTGGATCACCCTCGCGGCCGGGGTCGTGCTCGTGCTCGTCGGCGCCGTCTGGGTGCTGCAGGGCATCGGCGTCATCACCGGCAGCTTCATGACCGGCCAGAAACTGTGGTTCCTCATCGGGCTCGGCGCGTTCCTCGTCGGCGTGGTCCTGGTCGCGGCGACGACCCGGCGCAAACCTACTTCGTGAAGATCTCGAAGATCGGGTAACCGGGCGCGATCTCGCGCAGCTTCTCGTCGGACGCCTTCGCGTCGACGCCGTCGAAGAACACGCCGACCTCGAACTTCCAGCGCTTGAGGTAGGCGCGGAGGATGCCCGGCTTCTCGTCGTGGCCCAGCTCGCGGAAAGTGAACGTCTCGACGCGGCGCCCGACGCGCAGCGTGCCCTGGCCGGCGGCGCGCAGGTTGCGCACCCACTGCGTCTCGCCACGCGGGGCGACGAGGTAGCGGACGCCGTCGACGGTCAGCAGGTTCACCGGAACCGAGCGCGGCTCGCCGCTCTTGCGGCCGACGACGGTCAGCACCCGGCTGCCCCAGACGCTCACCCCCAGCTTGGTCAGCTTCGCGACCACCTCGTTGAAGGCATTGGTCGACTTCTTCGGCTTGATGTAGCGGGTCTCGTTCATGGTGTCCTCCGAAGTTTGGGAGAGCAGTGCTCTCGGTTAAGAGCAGTGAACACCTTCGCGAGCACAGTGTCAAGAGCAGTGCTCTCTGTTTTGTGCACCGCTCTCGTCGTGGCACACTGATCGCCATGACCGCCACCCGCACCGCACGTGAACGTGCCCGCGCCGAACTGACCCAGGAGATCAAGGACGAGGCCCGCCGCCAGCTCGCCGAGGTCGGCGCGCACGGGCTTTCGCTGCGCGCGGTGGCCCGGGAGCTGGGCATGGTGTCGTCCGCGCTGTACCGGTACTTCCCGAGCCGCGACCGGCTGCTGACCGACCTGATCGTCGACGCCTACAACGCGATCGGCGAGGCGGCGGAGAAGGCGGACCCCGGTCAGGGCGCGCCCCGCGACCGGTGGCTGGCGATCTGGCAGGGAACTCGCGACTGGGCCCGCGCGCACCCCCACGAGTACGCGCTGATCTACGGCTCGCCGATCCCCGGGTACGCGGCGCCGCAGGACACCGTCGTACCGGCCGCCCGCGTCGCGCTCGCCCTGGTCAAGGTGCTCACGCACACCGAGCTACGGGCGATCGACGGCGAAGTCGCGCCCGAACTGCGCGCCCAGGCCGAGGCGCTCACGAAGGTCCTCGGGATCATCGCCGGCCCCGAAACCGTGGCCCGGCTGCTCATGGCGTGGACTCAGCTGTTCGGCGCGATCAGCTTCGACCTGTTCGGCCAGTACGTCGGCAGCGTCGACCCGGCCGACGCGTTCTTCGCCCACTCGGCGAGGCGGATGGCGGAGTTCGTCGGCCTCTAGGCTGAGGCGAGAGTCCAACGGCGGAAGGCGGCACGACGTGACGGGGTGGGCCGGGAAGGTCGGCAGGATCCGGGTGATCGGGACCGGGGTGATGGGCCGCGGGATCGGCCAGCTCGCCGCGACCGCGGGCGTGACCGTCGAGCTGGCCGACGTCCAGCCCGAAGCCGTCGCCAAGGCCGTCGAGTTCATCGGCGGGATGATCGACAAGCTCGCCGCCAAGGGCAAGCTCGACGAAGATCCGCAGGTGGTCAAGGGCCGGCTGGTGCCGGTGGACGCGCCCGCCGCGCCCGCGGACGGCGTCGACCTCGTGCTCGAAGCCGTGCGGGAAGACCTCGGGACGAAGCGGGCCCTGTTCGCCGACCTCGAGCGCGTCTGTCCACAGGAGACGATCTTCGCCACGAACACCAGCTCCCTGTCGGTCACCGAGATCGCCGCCGAACTGGCCGACCCCGGCAGGCTCGTCGGCCTGCACTTCTTCAACCCGGTGCCGCTGATGCGCCTGGTCGAGGTGGTGCCCGGCGCCCGCACGCACGACTGGCTGCCCGGCCAGGCGCTCGAACTGGTCCGGAGCTGGGGCCACGAGCCGGTGCTGGCGAAGGACGCGCCCGGTTTCCTGGTCAACCACGCCGGCCGCGGCCTGAACACCGAGGCGCTGCAGATCCTCGCCGAGGCGCTGGCCGGACCCGCCGACGTCGACCGCGTCGCCCGTGACGTGCTCGGGCTGAAGCTCGGCCCGTTCGAGCTGCTGGACCTCACCGGCCTCGACGTGTCGCACGCCGTGCTGGAGAGCATCTGGAGCGGCTTCCACGGCGAGCCGCGGCTGCGGCCGTCGTGGCTGACCCGGCCGCGCGTGGCCGCCGGGCTGTTCGGGCGCAAGAACGGCGAAGGCTTCTACTCCTACGTCGACGGGCAGCAGCGGGTCGACGAGGAGCCCGCGGCGCCGCCGAAGCCGTCGAGCCCGGTGTTCACCGCGGACGAGCACCTCGCGCGGGTGCTGACCGCGGCCGGCGTCCAGGTGGTGTCCGACGCCTACCCGGACGCGGTCCTGCTCGTGCCGCTCTACGGCGAGTCCACAGTGGACGCCGCGGTCCGTGCCGGGCTGCCGCCGGAGCGCGTCGCCGGCGTCGACCCGCTCGGTGGCTACGAACGCCGCCTGACGATGTCCGTGCACGCCGGCCTCGACCCGGCCGCGGGCCGCGCCGCCTGGGGCGCGCTGGCCGCGACCGGCCACCCGGTGACGGTCGTGCGCGACGGGCCCGCCCCGATCGCGCAGCGGCTGCTGGCGTCGATCGTCAACACGGCGTGCTTCATCGCGGGCCAGCACCTGGCGACCCCGGCGGACATCGACACGGCGGTCCGCCTCGGCCTCGGCTACCCACGCGGCCCGCTGGCCTGGGGCGACCTCGTCGGCGGCGACGTCGTGCTGCGCATCCTGCGCGGCCTGGCCGCGGCCACCGGCGACCCGCGCTACCGGCCGAGCCCGTGGCTCACCGAGCGCGTCGCCCTCGGCCTGCCGCTGACGGCGGCCGGGACCACGCCGTCGGACCTGTTCAGCTGACGACCTGGACCTCGTCGCCCTTCTGCAGGGAGGTGTAGAACTTCAGCGACGCCGCGTTCGACAGGTGCACGCAGCCGTTCGAGTACTTGCTGAGGCTGCCTTCGTGGAACGCGACGCCGTTGTAGAAGAACACCGAGTTCGGCATCTCCGCGTTGTCGAACTCGTGGCTCAGGTGCATCTTTTCCTTGTACAGCACCTGCCACGTGCCCAGCGGGGTCGTGCTGCCCTTCTTGCCGGGCATGATCTTCACCGGGCCGTAGACGATCTTTCCGTCGTCGAGCAGCCAAGCCTGCTTGTCCGAAAGGGACACACAGGCCTTCGCCGTGATCTTGCACGGCACCCCGTCCGCCATCACCGGTTTCGCCGGGGCCGCCTTGGTCTTCGCCGGGGCCGGAGCGGACGTGGCCGAAGTGGACGGCGTGGACGTGACCTGAGGCGCCGACGGGGTGTCGGCCGCCAGCCGGACATCGCCGGTCCCGCTCGTCGCCGAGCAGGCGGTCAGCACCGCCGCGGTGACCAAAGTGGACAAACCGATCAGCGCGCGCCGAATACGCATGTGTGTTCCCCCAGAATCCGTGGTTCCTGCTTACTGCCACCCAAGACGTGCGGCCCCACGGGAAGGTTGATCGCTTCGGCGCAAAAACACGGGCCGTCTCCGGAAGTTTCCGGAGACGGCCCGTGCCGGGTTCAGTTCGACGTCACCAAGGGCGGTCGACTGCCCCGCCCGAGAGGGTGAAGGTGATGTAGCCGCCCTCGAAGTCGCTGCGGTACACCCCGTTCGTCACGTACTCGTCGGTCTTCGGGTAGTGCAGGTAGGACGCTTCCCACCCGAGCGCCGCCCACCGCTTCCGGATCTCGCCCTTCACGGCGTGCGCACCGGTCGCCACCGTGTAGTAGATCGAGTGGCCGAGGCTGAAGTGGTTGTAGCGGCCACGGCCGTCCGGCGTCCCGAGCTCGTCGGTGGTCGGGTAGCCGAGACCACGTTCGTAGTCGAGCGCCGCCCACTTCTTCCGGATCTCACCGAAGATGGCGTGCGCACCGGTCGCGGCCGTGTAATAGATCGAACCGACGTTGGTGCCCTTGAGGAAGTGGTTGTAGCGGCCGACGCCGTCCGGCGTGCCACCCTCGTCGGACGTCGGGTAGCCCAGGCCACGTTCGTAGTCGAGCGCCGCCCACTTCTTCCGGATCTCACCGTAGAGCGCGTGCGCACCGGTCGCGGCCGTGTAGTAGATCGAACCGACGTTGCCGTTGTTGACGAAGTGGTTGTACTGCGCCACGCCGTCCGGGGTCGTCGCCGTGTCGCTCGTCGGCGGCCCGAGGACGTTGCTGCCGCCGAAGGCGACGTACTTGTCCAGCACCGGCCCGGTGACGTACTTGGTGCCGCCGACGGCGCTCCAGTACAGCCGTCCGTTCGCGTAGGCCCGGTAGTGGACCGGGCCGTCGGTGACCTCGGGCGCCGTCGGCGCCCCGAGCTTCGCCTGCAACGCCGGGTCGGCGTTGTAGCGCTGGTCGATCGGGGTCGCGTAGTTCGCCGTCAGCGTCATGTCGGTCGTGCCGACGGTGATGACCCACGTGGGGTCCGCCGGACCACCCTGCCAGCCGGTGAACTGCGAGACGCCGTCGATGGCCGTCCCCGCGGCCTTGACGTCGAACGTCGCACCCTCGGTGACCTGCGCCGAGCTGGTGCCGGTACCGCCCTCGATCGCGATCGTCAGCACCGCGGGCTGCGTGCCGACCAGGGTGAGCTGGTGCCGTCGCGGCATGGCCGTGTACGTCTTGGACGTGGTGACACCCGCGCTGTCGGTCACCGAAGCGGTGAACTTCATCCGGGAGTCCGGGTGCGCGGTGAACGGCACCGAGAAGCTCGCCCCGGTCCCGCCCACGTCCGGGTGCAGGTGGCAGGTCCCTTCGGTCGGGCAGTGCTGCACCGCCGAGGTCCAGGTGACCGGCAGCGCGCCGTCTTCGGCGTCGGTCGCGGTGGCGCTCAGGTCGACCTGCTGCTTCACCGCGAACGTCGCCGTGTCGCCCGGCGTGGTGAAGGTGAGCTCCGGGGTGTGGTTGCCGGGCGCGACCGCGATCGTGGTCGCGCCGGTGGCGCCCCACTGGTCCCGGACGGTCAGCGTCGCGGTGAACTTCTCGGTGCCCGCCGCGTAGGCGTGGGACACCTTCGGTCCGGCGTTGGCCGCGACCTGCCCGTCCCCGAAGTCCCAGTCGTAGGTCAGCACGTCGTTGTCGTAGTCGACGGACGTGGAGCCGTCGAACGTCACGGTCCGGGTGTCCGGGTCGGTGGTGGACGTGGCGTTCGCCACCGGGACCGTGTTGCCCGCCGAATAGCTCAGCCGGCGCAGCTTCCCGGCATTGATGTCGGCGTAGACGATGTCCCCGTTCGGCGCCGCGCCGAACTTCACCGGGCCGCCGATGTCGGTGAACGGCGGCGGGCTCTGCGGAGCCTGCGTGAGCTGGCCCTGGTCGTCGTACTTCAACGTCCAGATCTTGTTCTTCGCGTAGTCGCCGAAGAAGTAGACCCCGCGGTAGGCGGCCGGGTAGCTGGATCCGTTGTAGAGGATGCCGCCGGTGACGCTGTTGCCCTGCATGACGCCGTCGCCGTGCTGGTACTCGTAGATCGGCGGCTGGTTCGCCACCCCGGCGCAGCCGGCGAGATCGCTGTAGCCCGGGGTCGGGTGGGTGCCTTCCCAGCACGGCCAGCCCTGGTTGCCGCCGCGCTGGACGACGTCGATCTCTTCCCAGGAGTTGAAGCCGACGTCACCGGCGACCGGCAGGCCGAGGTTCGGGTCGATGCTGAACCGGAACGGGTTGCGGAACCCGCGGGCGAACACCTTGCTCGCGGTCGAGCCGGGGTTGGCCGCGTCGTAGTACGGGTTGGACGGCACGCCGTTGCCGTCGGCCGTGAGGTGGAAGATCTTGCCGTACGGCTGGTTGATGTCCTGGGCCCGCAGCGAAATCGGGTTCACCTTGGTGAAGTCGCCGTTGTCGCCGATCGACAGCCAGAGCGTCCCGTCGGCGGCGGCGATGACCGTGTCGAGGCCGTGGACGTTGAAGTCTCCCGGCACTTCGAACAGCGTCTGCTCGCCGGTCAGGCCGGTCGGCGCGCCGTCCGCGTCGACGGCGACCGTGAACCGCGCGAGCCGCATGACGAACCCGCTGGTGAGGTTGATCGAGCGCGTCAGGTAGATCGAGTGTGACGTCGCGTAGTCCGGCGCGATGGCCAGCCCGATGAGACCGAGGTCCTCGTTGGTGCGGACCGGCAGCGTGGCGATCGTCTTGCCCGTCCCGGTCACCGGCAACCAACGGACGGTGCCGCTCTTGCCGATGACGATGGTCGAGTTGTCCGGCAGGTAGCCGAAGTCGGTGAGTGCGTCGTTCCCCAGACCGGCGCTCGTGTCCTGCAGGACGAACCCCTGCGGGAGTGCTGCCGCCGACGCCACCCCCGTGGACACGGCGGGCAGCAACGCTCCGGTCATGACTGCCGCCACCAAGGCGTGACGGAGTGTGCGAAGTTTTCGCAAGGCCATCTGGCCCCCCTTCCCAAGCGATCACTTATCGCCGGAACAGGGGGGCCAGTTGCACTCGGCCGTGTGAATTTATCTGACCGTGACCTACTGTCAGTGATTGTTTGATGCCGGTTACGGAACGACCTGCACCACGTCACCGACGTGCAGCGTGTTGAAGAACTTCAAGGACGCGCCCGCCGACAGGTGGATGCAGCCGTGCGAGTACACCGAAAGGCTGCCCGTGTGGAAGGCGTCGCCCGGGTAGAAGAACACCGAGTTCGGCATCTCCGCATTGTCGAATTCCTTCGACAGGTGCATCTTTTCCTTCGAAATGACGCTGAACGTGCCGGTCGGCGTCGGGTTGCTCTTGCGGCCCGGCAGCATCGGCACCGGCCCGTAGATCACCTTGCCGCCCTGCAGCAGCCACGCCTTGTGCGCCGAGATGTCGACGCAGGCGGCGGTGCCCGCCGCCGCGGCCGCCGCCGCGCACGGGACACCCGGGTCCGCCGGGGGCTGCGGTTGCGGCTTCGGCTTGGGCTTCGGCTTGGGCGTGGTGCTGGTCGGCGCCGGCTTCGAGGTCGGCGTCGTCGGTGCCGCGGACGTCGGTGTCGGCGTGGTGCTGGACGTCGTCGGCGCGGGAGTGGTGCTGGACGTGGTCGGCGCCCCGCCGCCGGTCCCCGCGGCGACGGCCCCGCCACCCGCGTTCGAGCCGCCGGCCGCACCTCCGCCGGAGCACGCGGCCAGCACGAACGCGGTGGCCAGCGCGGCCGCTCCCGCCAGAAGCCTCTTCACGATCCGGTACCCCCAGCTGTTTCGATCATCGCGTTTGGACACCGGTAAAGACGGCGGTCACCCGTTCGAGGTTCGTCGGGGAAGGTCACGATTTGGGTAGCCGTCCGTCCCCGGGTTGACGCGCGGCTCCACCCGGGACCGATCCCCGCGCCGACGAAACCGGCCCGCCGTTCGCCGAAACTGGGCGGATCGCCGAACCGAGGAGCCCGCAATGCCCAGCGCCGCGAACGTCCTGCTCTACGCCGCCATCGCCGGTCTCGTCCTCTACAAGGTCGTCTACCAGCAGGTCCGCGGCACGCTGCTCGACCGCAAGACGCTGGTGACGATGCCGCTGCTGCTCACCGCGGTGGGCGGCTACCTGACGGTGAAAGCGCTACCCGGCGCGTCCGCGGCCGAACTCGGCCTGCTCGCCGCCGACGTGCTCGTGCTGGCCGCGCTCGGCGTCCTGCGCAGCACCACGACCACCCTCACCGAGCGCGACGGCACGACGTTCCAGAAGGGCTCGGCCGTCACGATCGGGCTGTGGGTGCTGACCGTCGCGGTGCGGATCGGAGTGGTGGCGCTGGGGACCGCGCTCGGCGTCGCGGGCTCGCTGACCTCGGCGTCGATCGCGCTGACCCTCGGCGTGAGCATCGCGGTGCAGAACGCGACGACCTTCCGGCGCGTCCGGCGCCGCGGCCTGCCGCTCGCCGACCGGCGCCCGGCGGCGCTCAGCCGCTGACCTGCCCGAGCATCCGCGCGTACATCCGCCCCGGGCTGGGCACCGACGGCGGCACCAGGAACCCCGGCAGCGGCGGCAGCGCGCCGACGAACGCGCCGAGCCGCTCGTACAGCACCGCGGCGCCGGCGGGCCGGGCCTCGGGGTCTTTCGCGAGCATCTGGGCGAGCAGGGCGTTGAGCTGCTTCGGGACACCCCGGACCGGCGGTGGCTGCTCCTTGACCTGCCGTTCGAACACCGCGTACGCCGTGGGCCCGTCGAAGAGCCGCTGTCCGGTGAGCATCTCGTGCAGCACGCACCCGAGCGCGTAGAGGTCGCTTCGCGGTTCGGCGCCGCCGCGCTGGATCTGCTCGGGCGCCATGTACGACGGCGTCCCCAGCAGCTGCCCGGCGCGCGTGAACTGCGCGGCGTCGGCTTCGCGGAGCACGGCGAGCCCGAAGTCCATGACCTTGACCCCGCCGTCGGGGCCGAGCATCAGGTTGGACGGCTTGAGGTCGCGGTGGCACACGGCGTGCGCGTGGGCGGCGGTCAGCACCGCGCACGCCTGCGCCGCGATCGCCGCGGCCCACGGCACCGGCAGCGGCCCGTGCTCGGCGAGCAGGTCGGCCACGGTCACGCCGTCGACGAACTGCATGACCTGGAACAACCGGTCGTCGTGCGTGCCGTAGTCGTAGAGCGTCGGCACACCGGGGTGGTCGAGCGTCGCCAGGATGCGGGCCTCGCGCGCGAAGCGGGCTTCCAGCTCTTCGTCGCGGCCCGGCAGCCTGAGCAGCTTGATCGCGACCCGCCGGCCCAGCCTGCGGTCGTGCCCGCCGTGCACCGCGCCCATCCCGCCGCGGCCGAGCGGCAGCTCGTCGAGCTCGTAGCGGTCGGCGATCAGCATCCGTTCCCCTAGTGGCCCGGCCTGAGCCGTCCTTCGACAAGTCCAGCGAAGCCTAGCCGGACCAGGTCACGGCCGATTTCCGCCGCCTGGCGCAGGACGTCGTCGAACTCGGCCAGCCGCCGGAAGACCTGGCCGTATTCGCGCTGGGTGGCGAGCGGGACGCGGGGGATCCGCACGCGCCTGCCGTCGATCCGGGTCGAGGCCGACGTGGCGGGCAGGTCCGCCGCGCGCAGGCAGCCGGCCAGGAAGTCCGCGTCCAGCCGGTCCGCGTCGACCCGGTACACGGTCAGGCCGGCCCCCACCGGCCGCGACGGTCCACTGTGGACGTATGCGATCCCGGTCACCGACGCCACGACGTCGCCCGCCTCGGCCACCGGGTGCTCGGCGTCCGCGCGGGCCGCGTGCTTGACCTCGACGACACCCGCCTTGACCAGCTCGCCGATCGTCGTGAACGCCGGTTCGGTGTCCGCCGCTTCGAGCGACGGCAGCTGCGGAACCAGCTCAGCGAACCGGCCCCGCACGGCCTGGAAGGCCTGGCCGGGGTCTTCGTCCCGGGCGCGGCGCCGGGCCGGCGTCAGGTCGACGTCGTCGTCGAGCAGGTCGATGATCCGGACGCCGGATTCCGGCCGCTCCAAGAACTCCCGCCACTGCGTTTCCACTGTGGACAGATCGTCGCCCGCCTCGCCGAGCAGCACGGTGGACGGCGGGCGTTCGCCGGGGACCGGCCGCCGCAGCAGCCAGAGGTCGGGGGCCGCCGGGGTCAGCGTGACGACCGCGCGGACCGCGCCCGCGCGCAACAGGTTGCCCCGGATGCGTTTCCCGCTGCGCCGCCCGGCCGCCGCGCCCGGCATCAGGATCGCGACCGGGCCCCCGGGTTCGACGTGCGCGAGGCAGTGCTGCACCCAGGCGAGCTCGGGCTCGCCGCGCGGGGGCAGGCCGTACTCCCAGCGCTCGTCGCCGACCAGTTCGTCGTGCCCCCAGGCCCGTTCGTTGAACGGCGGATCGCACAGCACCGCTTCGGCGGCCCGGCCGGCGAAGGCGTCTTCGCGCAACGCGTCGACCGCGTAGACCTCGGCCTCGAGGCCGCGCAACCGCAGCCGCAGCGCCGCGATCGACGCCGTCGTCGGGTCGCTGTCCTGCGCCAGCACGGTTTTCGCGCCGCTCGCCAGCGCGAGCGCGCCGAAGCCGCACGCGGGATCGAGGATCGTCGACACGGGACCGACGAGCCGGGCCATCAGTTCGGCGACCGGCTCCGGCGTCGCCGACAACCGCCGCGAATGCGCCTCGAAGTACCTGCGGCACACCAGTTCGAACGCTTCGACCGGTCCCGCCCGGTGCGTCAGCTCGCTGAGCAGGGTGAGCAGCTCGGGGTCGTCGAGCTTGCTGTCGAAGGTGTCGAAGATCCCCGCCTGGAAGGCGAAGAAGGCGCCCGCGCGGCTCACGCGCTCGGGCAGGTCGAGGTCGTCGCCGAGAGCGCGCAGGCGCTGCCACGCGCGTTCGCCGGCACTCAGCTCGAACTTCTTGCCGCGCGCGGCGAACCACGCGGCCACGGCGGACAGGCCGAACAACGGGCTCGACGCCGTACCGCCGACGGGCTGCGGGAAGTCCGGGTAACGGCGGCGCCAGTTGCTCACCGCGGCCCGGCCGACCCCGGCGAGCCGCGCGATGTCGGCCGCGCTGACCGTGGCGTCGTCGTCCATGGCGAAGACTCTATCGGAGGATGCTCCATTCAGTTGTCCTGCTTGTGAACTCAGTCAACCAATGCTTTCATGGGACCATGACACACGATCGGTACGTCCTGCGGTACGCCGCCGGGTCGGACGTCGGCAAGCGACGCCAGGTCAACGAGGACGCGGTCTACGCGAGTTCCCGCCTGCTCGCCGTCGCCGACGGCATCGGCGGCCAGCCGCACGGTGAGGTCGCGAGCGCGACCGCGATCGACGTGCTGCGCGAGCTCGAGATCGACCTGCGCCGCATCGACCTGACGAGTGTCGATCTCGCCGCGACGCTGGCGGGCGTGGTCAAGTCGATCGACGAGCGGCTGGCCGAAGTCGCCTCGAACGAGCCGACGACCGAAGGTATGGGCACGACGCTGACGGCCCTCCTCTTCGACGGAGTCGAGTTCGCGGCGGCCCACATCGGCGACTCCCGCGGATACCTCCTGCGCGACGGCGGCCTGCGCCGGCTGACCCGCGACCACACGCTCGTCCAGGCCCTGGTCGAGGACGGCCGCGTCGCCGCCGAGGACGCCGAGTCCCACCCGCGGCGATCACTGCTGATGAAGGCGTTGCAGACGGCGGGTTCGGGCGACCCCGACATCTGGACGTTCACGGCGCGCGAGGGCGACCGGTACCTGCTGTGCTCGGACGGCTTGAGCGGCCCGGTCTCCGAAGCGACCCTGCGCGACGTGCTGGCAGCCGGCGCGGAGCCGTCCGAGGTGATCCCGGAACTGATCCGCCTGGCCAACGAAGGCGGCGGCCCGGACAACATCACCTGCGTCGTCGCCGACGTCACGCGCTGAAGACCGCCCTGCTCAGACCCACCTTCGCGACCCCGGAAGGCCATCCGGTATCGTCTCCTGCGGAGGATTGGCCGAGCGGCCTAAGGCGCACGCTTGGAAAGCGTGTTGGGTTCACGCCCTCGCAGGTTCGAATCCTGTATCCTCCGCGCTTGAAGCAGACGAGACGCCGGGCAGCCTTTACGGGCCGCCCGGCGTTTTGTCGTCTTCGTCCCGGCTCCGGGTCCTCGGTCGCTTGCGTCCACTCGCGTCCCACTCGGCCTCGCGGCCAACTTTCAGTACGTCCGCGGCGGCTCCGTCCGGCACTTTTGGCCGCGGCGAACGTGAAAACGTCTTCGGTCCTGCGAATTTGCAATCCTGTACTCGGAGTTACGAGCAGGGCTGATCGAAGCGGGTTACTCCGGTCGCGCTAGTCTCAGCCTCACCTCGCCCGCCCCCGTCGAGAAAGGCCAGCAGTGGCACGAAAACCGCTCTGACCTGGGGTAGCGCTGGCCAGCGACTTCAGTGTGCGGTACTGGTGCCGGGACGACCCCCGCACAGACCGTGATCGGCTCGGCCCCGGACGTTCCCACGTCCGGGGCCTTGCTGATTCCGGGCCCGCGATCACTCGGCAAAGTCAGATGATCACGCTGAGTCGCTGGATCTGTTTCAATGGAACCGTCCCCGTACGACACCAAGATTCCGAGGAGTAGAGGCCCGATGGCCGGAGTCGAAGAGATCCGCGCTGGCATCGCGCTCGCCAACGAAAAGGCGTCCGCGAGCATCGCCGCCCTGCAACAGGCAGCGCAGTCTCTCGAAGAAGCCCAGCAGTCGCTCGCACAGGCGACCCAAGGGAGCAGCCAGCACGAAGTGAGCCAGGCACACGGACTGTTGGCGGAAGCCCTGCAAGGCATCAACGGCTTGCAGAGCACCGTCCAAGCCAGCATTTCCTCCGCCGACTCCTACTCGGCGCGTCTCTAGCCGGATGACGCTCGCCGAACTCCACCAGCTGCTCACCGTTGCCGTGACCGGGCTCGCTGAAGCGCGCGCCCACTCCGAGCGGGCCACAAGCCTGCTCGGAGAAGCCCGGCAAGCTCTCGTGGATGCCCAGGCCAAGGCCGATCCCTGGCTTCCTTCGCAGTACGCCCAGGCCGGCGAGGGGCTGGACCAGCTCCTCGTCCGCCTGTCCGCTGCCGAGGATCTGGTGAGCGGATACCGGTCGCGCCTGTAATCCTGCTAGAGACACCTTTTCTTGGGGACGCCGATGGCCAACAGAGCAGCCGAGCAACGCAACCGCGTCGAAACCGCCCTCGACCGGGTCCGTCATCAGATCGGACTGGTGCTGGGGGCGGCGGCCGGTGCGCGCCAGGCCGCGGAGGCCGACCTGGCCAAACTGGAGCTGGAGCGGGACATCGTCCGCGTCGGCATGAACCACGCCGCGCCCGAGCAGCAGAACGAGTGGTCACGCCACCCGGCCGCGCACGAGGTGTTCGGCGCGCTCGGCAGCGTGCGAAGCGCTTTCTACACCGACTGGAGCCAAGGTCCCGCCACCCTGCGGGAACTCGTCGCGCAGAACGCGCCGGGCTCGGCCGGGCTGCCTGCGGGCGACTGGCTCGGCACGGTCGGGCACAACCCGGGCCTCACCTCGCCCGGTCTGTGGCGCGTCGGATCCGCCACGGCCGCGGGCGGTGACGCCACCCGCACGTTCGACGTCGCCGTCCCGTTGCTCGACGAGTCGCACCTGGCGATCACGTCGGCACCCAAGACGCGGCCCGCGATCGACGGCATCGTGCAGAACCTGCTGATCCGCGTGGTCTCGACGTTCGAGCCCGGCGCGGTCCGGGTGCACCTGTGGGACATCGGGCAGCTGACCGCGATCCTGCCCGACCTCTACCCGCTGAGCCAGACCAGCGCGCTCTCGCTGTACGACCCCGGACGGCTCGAGGACCTCCTCGACGAGCTGGCCGGGCACATCCGCCGGATCCACGCCAGCTGCATGTCCGCCGGGTTCACGTCGCTGCGGGAAATGCGGCAGAAGACCGGGCAGCGGGGCGAGCCGTACCGGGTCGTCGTGCTGTACGGCAACGGCGAAACCCTGGAACCCGAACGCGCCCGCGACCTCAAGCGCGTCGCGAGCGGCGCGCTGGCCGCCGGCATCTGCCTGATCATGGTCGACGTGCCGACCGCGGTGAGCGCGCCGGTGGAAACGCTGAGCCTGCTCGACGACCGGCACGCGATCAGCAGCATGACGGGCACCGACCTCGTCGTCGACCTGGATCCGCCGATGCCGTCCGGGCAGGTGATCCGCGCCGTCGACAAGATCGCGAAGGCGCTGATCGCCAAGCAGGGCGGCCCGCGGTCGTTCGACGACCTCCTCCCGACCGAGCTGGGGCACGAAAGCTCGGCGCGGGAACTCCGGGCGCCGGTCGGGTTCTTCGAGGGCGAGCCGGTCGAGGTCGTGATCGGCGACGCGAGCCCGCACGCCCTGATCGGCGGACCGTCCGGTTCGGGCAAGACGAACTTCCTGTACGCGCTGATCGGCAGCCTCGCGGCGCGGTACACCCCGGACGAGCTGGCGCTGTACCTGCTGGACTTCAAGGAAGGCGTCTCCTTCGCCGGGCTGGCGCCGGGCCGGAAGGACGCGAGCTGGCTGCCGCACGCGCGGCTGGTCGGCGTCAACGTCAACACCGACCGCGAGTTCGGCCTGGCGCTGCTGCGGTTCCTGGCCGACGAGCTGCGCCGCCGGTCGGCGGCCGCGAAGGAGCACGAGGTCACGAACCTCGCCGACCTCCGCGAGGCCGACCCGTCCGGGCACTGGCCGCGGATCGTCGCGGTGATCGACGAGTTCCAATACCTGTTCGCGGGCCGCGACCAGGTGACGGCGACGGCGACGCAGCTGCTGGAGGACATCGCGCGGCGCGGCCGGTCGCAGGGCATCCACCTGGTGCTGGCCAGCCAGGACGTCGCCGGCATCGAGGCGTTCTGGGGCAAGCCGGCGGTGTTCGAGCAGTGCACGCTGCGGATCGCGATGCCGAAGGCGCGCCGCGTGCTGGCCGAGACGAACAACGCGGCGGTGTCGGCGCCGAAGTGGCACGCGGTGATCAACCACGACTCCGGCGTCGCGCACGGCAACCAGCTGGCCCACATCCCGGACGCGAGCAGCAAGAACGTGTTCGTCAGCCTGCAGCACCGGCTGTGGGAGGAGTACGCGGGCCGGTTCCCGCGGCCGCGCCTGTTCGACGGCGCGCATTCGCCGATCCTGGAACAGTTCCCGGCGTACCTCGACCTGAAGCCGAACTCGAAGCCGCGGGCGCTGCTCGGCCAGTCGATCGACGTCACGGAGACGGCGTGCGGCGTCGACCTGCCGCGGGCGCCGGGCCGCAACGTCGCGGTGCTCGGGTCCGCCACCGCCGAAGCACTGTCCATCATGGACTCCGCGGCGCGGTCGCTGTCCAGGCAGTACGAGCCGGGCGAGGCCGAGTTCGTGTTGAGCTGCCCGATCGAGGCGTGCGCCGACGCGGCGATGGAGCTGGCCTTGCGGCTGCGTGACGACGGCCACGCGGCGTCCCTCGTGGAGGATCTGTCCGGGGTGCTCGAGTCGATGACGGGCTCGCTGAGCAGCGGCGCGAAGATCCTGCTCCTGTACGGAGTCGACGCGGCCCTGCCGTCACTCGAAGCGAAGGCGGTGGGCCAGCTGAAGAGCGGGCTCGACCACCTGCGGGTGGTCCTGAAGCAGGGCCCCGGCCACGGCATCCACACGATCGGCTGGTGGCGCAGCATCGCCCGGCTGAAGGACACGCTGGGTTTCGGGGGCACGGACGACATCGGCACGTGGGCGGCCCTCGACGTCCAGGGCAACGAGCTCTCGCCGTTCGCGGCGGGCCAGGTGGTGCACTGGTCACCGCGGCCGGGCCGCGCGTTGTTCTTCGACCGCACGACCCACGGCGCCCCCGAAGTGATCATCCCGTTCCAGCGTCCGGAGAACGCGCTATGACCGACGACGGCGCCACCGCGGCCATGCGGTACAAGGAGATCATCGCCCTGTCCCGGGGTTCGGCGGAGAACCTGCGCGAGTGGGAGCTGGCCCGTGCCAAAGCCCTCGAAGCGGAGATCGAGGAAGCCCAGAACGCCATCGAGGTCGCAAAAGAGCGCGAAGCGGGGGCGGCCAAACGCGCGACGCGCTGGTGGAAGATGGCCCTGCACAACATCCAGGGCTTGACGTGGCTCGCACCGGGCGACGACCCGCGCCCCGTCCCCACGGCCCGGGCGGCCTACCTGGAGCGGTACCTCGAAGAGGTCAAGCCGAGTTACCAGGAGCTGGTGCAGGCGGTGCTGGGGCTGGGCTGGCGGGCCAAGCGGGCGGCGGCGAAGCGGGGAGAGCAGCCGCCGCCGGTGTAGCTCAGACGTCGAAGACGGTGTCGTAGGGCTCATCGTCGTCCGCCGAGGTCGGCCGCCGTCGTGGTGGGGGCGGTGGTTGCGGCCGCGGCGACTGGGGTTGGGGCGGCTGGGATTGTTGTGCCAGCCGTCCCCCGGCGGCAACGGCGTCCCGGATGGCGGCGGTGATGGTCCGGCTCAGCGTGACGGCGTCGAACCGCATGGCTTCGGGCGCGAGCCGCACCTCGCTGACGACCCCGCCGGGCCCGGCGAGCACTGTGACGCTCCGATCCGGCGAGACGACCGTCGTGTGGTTGCCGCCGGCGATGCCCGCGAGGAGGCGCTGGTTTTCGGCCTTGCGGTCTTCGATCTGCTTGAGCTGCCAGCGCATTTCCTCGATCAGCTGCGCGTTGTCGCTCACGCGAATCCCCCCGGACGATGTGGCGTGTAGATGAACTCGTAGTAGCCGCCGAGCTGGTGATAGGCCATGGAGTAGCCCCGGCTCCGCGCGACCCAGAGGAGGTCGGCCTGCGACACACCGAACTCCACTGTCCGGATGATGACCTTGTTCCGGCCGTCCAGCCGTGCGGCCAGGCGAGCCAGCTGCTGTTCGCGCGGTTGCCCTCGCCGCTTCAATCGGACGATGATCAACGTCACGACGAGGGCGAAGCCGCTCCCGCAAAGCAGGATCCCGAGCAAGGCAACCCAGGGCGGGACCGAGTTGCTCATCGCGCCACCTCGCCGCCACGAAGGCTCCACGCCACCTTCGCCGTCGCGTCGGCGATCGCAGGCCAGGCGTCCTCCGAATCCGCCACCACCGAGAGGATCACCACGGACCGCCTGTCGGGCAGCGGGATCTGGTACTCCGCCTTGATCTGCGTACGGACGTCCTGTCCGGGAAGGTGGAACTCACCACCGCTGATCGCAACGACGGCCGGCCCGATCGGAAGCCGGACCGGTTGCACGACCGCGCGCTTGTGCCGCCCGCGGTACTGCTCGGCCAGGGCCGCCACCACGGCGTCACGGCTGCCGGGCGCGGTGTCCGGCCACTGCGCCACGCCGAGCGTCAGGGTCGCGACGTCCCCCTCCCGCGGGCCGACGGCGAACTTGCCGAACACCCGGATGCCGTTGGCCTGCATCGTCGGCACCAGAGCCATCAGGTAGCTGCCGAACTCCTCGACGCTCTTCCCGGCGCCGGCCGCCACGTTTTCGGCGACCATCCAGGCGCGGCTCCGGTTCATCTTGTCGTCGCTGCCCACCGGCATTCCGGCGAAGCCGGGCGGCAGGTCGATCTGCAACGGCATCAGTTCCACACCTCGTCTTCCGCCCGTGCGCGGGCCCGCTGAGGTGCGTCGTCGGCTTGTATCCCCGCCTCGGCGGCGTTCCAAAACGCCACACCTGACGGCGCGAACACGGCGGCAGCGGCCTGGTTCACGTCCTTCGGCAGCCAGTAGTTCTTGAAGTCGTCGATCGGGCCCTCGAAGTTCAATCCCGCCACCTCGGTGAGGGCATCTGTCTGGAACTGGGCTCCCACCAGGCCCAGGCCGAGGGCCTTCACCGCGATCCCGGCACCTCCCGGAAGAGCCTCGCCGAGGATGGTGGTCGCCGCGCCGGTCAGGTCGAACGCAAGTGTCTCGGGTGCCACGTCCGCCCCGGCGGCACCCGCGGCGAGGTGGCCGGCCGTCGCGGCCAAGCTGAATCCGACAGCCACGCTTCCGACGATCTCCTTGACGGGATCGGGGAGGACTTCGCTGACCACACCGAGAACGTTGCCGACGTCACCGCTCACATCCGAGAGCTTCGAGAGCAGCTCCGCGTGGTCCTGGACGAAGTTCACGGCCTCGTCCACGCCGTCGGCGAGGGTGTTCGTCAGGTCGCCGAGTGCCCCGCCGACGGCGTCGGTCAGCTTGTCGAGGACGTCCGGCTCGTCCGGAGCCAGCTCCTTCGCCTTCCGCAGCGCCTCCGCGACGCGGCCCGCGGCCTCCGTGTGCTCCTGCTGGAGCTGCTTCGCCGCGTCCTGGATGTTCTGGCAGCCGTCGATCGCCGTCTGGAGCTGCTGGCCCGCGTTGTCCAGCAGGCGTTGCGCGATCTGCAGGGACGGCTGGTCCGGGAACGTCCGGTTGGCCAGCGCGAAGTCCGGGTTCGCGCGTGCCTCCTCCGCCGCCTTCGCCGCCGCTTCCGCGCGCGCTTCCAGCTCGGCAGCGCGTCTCTGCAGGTCACCGAGGTCGCGGGACCAGCCTTCGAGCGCGTCCGCGGCCTCACCCATCGACCGGGCCGCACCCTCGAGGTACTGCGGCAGCGGACCGACGCGCCGCGCGAAGGCCTCGCTCGCCTCGCCCTGCCAGATGCCCTGCTTCCGGACGATCCGCCGGATCGAGTCGTCGGCTTGGGTCAGGTCGGTGCTCACCGCGCGGTACTTGCCGGCCAGGTCGGTGATCCCGTCCAGCTCACCCGGCGCCGGGTCGAAGCCCAGGGCCGGGAACTCGCGGGCGCTCACCGGTCACCGCCGTTCAGGATGTCGGCGATGCCCGCGCCCGGCGGGCGGTCACCGGCCAAGTCGTCGATGCCCGGCACACCACCGGTCACCCCGCCGCCGACCTTGCCGTCACCGTCGCCGACCGGGGCGCCACCCTCGCCCAGCACCGCCGCGCCGAACTTGGACAGCTGGTCGCCGAACTGCGCCTCGATCTGCTCGTACTTCTGCTTCGCCTGCTTCAGACGCTCCGTGACGTCCGAAGCCGCTTCGCCGAGGCGGCCGATCCCGTAGCCCCACGCCTCTTCGAACTCGACGCCCGCCTTGCCCAGCTCCGCTGTCCCGAGCGAGCCGAACGCTCCGCCGCCGCCGAGCTTCTTGTTGGCGTCGGCCATCTTTTCCGCCGCCGTGCCCAGGTCGTCGATGAGCTTGCCCAGCTCGTCGACCTTCACCGCATACCCGTCCACGCCACCTCCCCTGTGGTCCCGTCAACCGTAAGACGGCTGTCAACGCTCCGCGGTTTCGTCGTCACCCGAAGGAGTTAGCACCAAAAAAGCCACCGCCGGGCGCAGTGCCCGGCGGTGGCTTTCCGTCAGCGGACTAATGCCTGTTCAGCAGCTGTTCCAGGCAGTCGAGCAGGTCGTAGATCCCGTCCTCGAACGCGTTGCCCGCGCTCGGCCGGAACCGGATCACCTGCGGGTCGTGGTCGCTGGCCTGGTCGGCGAACTCCGCGTTGATGTGGACGACGTCGTAGTCCACCCCGCGCGGCGCCTTCGACGCCAGGATGTGGTCCAGCACCTGCGACTGGCCCTCGAACACGTAGCTGTACCGCTCGGCCTCCGGTACCGACGCGATCAGGTCCTTCAGCGCACCACCGGCGGTCAGCGTCTGGACCGCGGGCGAGAACGGGTAGTCGTTCAGGTCGCCCGCCACGACGATGTTGGCGTTGCGGTCCGCCGCCAGGAGCTGGTCGACGAAGCCGCGAAGCACCGTCGCCTGCTTCGCCCGCTGTACCTCGGAACTGCGCGCCGGCGGCTGGAACCGGCCGTGCGTCGGCTGGTCACCGCCCTTGGAGTTGAAGTGGTTGGCGATGACGAACACCGTGCGGCCCTTGAAGACGAACTCGCCCGCGAGGGGCTTGCGGCTGGTCGTCCAGGCTTCGTTGGCCGGGTCGACGCGACCCGGCGAAAACGTCAGGTGCGCCTTGCCGTGGTTGCCGGTCACGCCGACCGCCGTGGTCGGCGTCCCACCCGGACGGTCCACAAAGGATACCCGGGCCGGGTTGAACAGGAACGCCACACGGATGTTTCCGCCCGGCTGACCGCCGTCCTGGTCGTTCACCGGGTCGATCGAGCGCCACTGGTAGCGCGGGCCACCCTTGGCGACGATGGCGTCGGTGAACTTCTGCAACGTCTGGTCCGCCGCGACCGTGCCGTCGTCGGTCGCGCCCGTGTTGTCCTGGATCTCCTCCAGGTTCACGATGTCCGGCGTCGCCAGGTGCGTCACGATCGCCTCGCCGAGCCGGTCGTACTTCGCCTGCGGGTCACCCGGCGCCAGGTTCTCGACGTTGTACGTCGCGACCGCGAGCTCGCCGGAACGCTGCTTGCGCGTGGTCTCGCCCTGCAGCCCGTTGTCCTTCTCGGTGCCGAGCACGCTGGCGAACAGCGTGTAGCCGCCGAAGTTGCTGTACTCGACCGGACCCGACGTGGTGCCGGTCAGCACGTCACCGACGTTGAGCTTCGGGAACGGCCGCTCGGCGAACGGGATCAGCGACGAAACCTTCATGACCCCGCTGTTGAGCTGGTCGTACCCCAGGTAGACGCTGCCACCGCGCACGGACTCGTGCTGGTCGGGCTTCGACGTCACGTACAGCTCGTTGAACGAGTTCGTCGGGCCGACGACACGCGCGTCGGTGACCGAAACGATCTCGCTCTCGTGCGCCTCCCAGAAGTCGAGCGCGTACTTCGACGGCTCCAGGGTGAGCGGCTCGATGTTCCCGCCGGGCGACGGCGCGTACGTCGTCGGCACGGTGTCCGGGTTCAGCACCGTTGGCGCCGGAAGGGCGTTCCCGTGGGTGTCGACCGTCCACTGTGCACTGCTCAGCTCGGTCAGCGACTGGTAGTTCGACGTCGCGGGCGCGTCCGGGTAGAACTCGCGGACGGTGCCGGTGGCGGTCACCGCGTCGCCGACCGCGACGGCCGGGCTCGTCGAGCCGGTGAAGACGAACAGGCCCTCGCTGGTGCGCGCGTCCGTGTCCGGATGGGGGTCGGTGACCCAGAAACCGCGCGACGAACCGAACGTCCGGGTCGCGGTGACGACACCGGTGACGTCGCTGACCTTCTTGTCCTTGAAGGGCGAAATCCGCGTGGTGCCCTGGATGTCGTGGATCTTCGCCGGGGCCGGCGCCGGGCCGGGGTCCCCGCCGGTCGACTCACCCGCGGTGTTGGTCGGCGTCGGCTCGCCGACGGTGAAGTCGGCGGCGTTGTCGTCGGTGTCGGCGAGCGCCGTGCCGCGCGCGACGGACGTCGTGTTCGACGGCGCCGCGGTCGGGTTGCCCTCGCGCACGGTCGCCATGCCGAACCCGACGAGGTCCTTGATCCGCGCGTCGGCGGCGCAGTCGGCCGCGGTCTTGCAGGTCAGCGCGGTGGTGCCGGAGACGAGGGCGATCGTGCCGGCGGTGGCCGACATCGCGATCGCGCCGGTCGCGTCCGGCGTGGGCAGCGCGACGGTGCCGCCGGAGCCCTTGCCCTCGGCCACGAGGTAGCGGCCACCCGGCGCGACGCTGCCGGCCAGCGGCGTCACCTGCCAGGTGCTCGACGGGCTCGCCGAACCGGGCAGGTACTGGACGCTGAAGCCGGCCAGGCTCGCGGCCGCCGCACCGTGGTTGGCGAGCTCGACGAAGTCGCTGGTCAACGTGGCGCCGGAGTTGCCACCACCGCCGTAGACCTCGGCGATGACCGCGTCGGCGCTCGGTGTGGCGAGCGCCGACGGTGCCGCCACGCCGCCGAGCACCAGGCCCGACGCGACGGCCACCGTGAAGGCGGCCTTGGATCTGTGGGTCTTGGTCACCCTGAGTCCCCTTTGTGCTTGAACAGTCGTGGCATAGTCCCCCGAACAGATGAGGAGGAGGAAGACAAAGATGCAACGATTCGTAACAACTACTTTCGTCGTCACTCATTCGGCAGAGCAGGTTTCGTGATCACGCTCGTCCTCGGCGGAGACGTCGACATCCAGGCCCGCGCGACGCCGTCGGCCGCCTTCGACCGGCTCGAGCCGCTGCTCAAGGGCGCCGACCTGCGGTTCGTGAACCTCGAAGGACCCGTCGACGCCGCGGCGGCCGAAGCGCTGAAGTCGATCGGCGTCGACGTCGTCTCGGTCGCCAATGACGCCACCCACCCGCAGGCCGCCGCGATGGCGAGCCTCACGGTCCTCGATCACGCCGGGATCGCGCACTGCGGCGCCGGCCCGAACCTCGACGCCGCGCACGCGCCCGCGGTGGTCGAGCGATCCGGCGAAAAGGTCGCATTCCTCGCGTACACCTCACTTCGCCGCCTCTTCGGCCCAGCCGCGCAGGAGTTCCCCGGCATCGCGCAAGCGTTTGCGACGACGGCGTACCAGCCGGATCCGCACGTGACGGAGATCCCGGGCCGGCCGCCACTCGTCCGCACCACGCCGGTGCCCGAACACCTGGACCGGCTGGTCTCCGACATCAAGCGGGCCAAAAGCGGCAACACGCACGTCGTCGTCTCGATGCACTGGGGCCTGCCGGGCGCGGAACTCGCCGAGTACCAGGTCACCTACGGGCGCGCCGCGATCGACGCCGGCGCCGACCTGGTCGCCGGGCACGGATCGCACACCATCCAGGCCGTCGAGGTGTACCGCGGCCGCCCGATCCTCTACGGCCTCGGCAACCTCGTGTCCGACCGGCCGGACGGGCTCCTGGCCGGGTGCATGTTCGGCGACGAACCCCGCCTCGAACTCATCCCGGTGCGGCGGAACGCCGAAAACGAGTGCGAGCCGCTCGCCGGGGACGAAGCCGGCAAGGTGCTGCGGTACGTCGCGGAGATCTCGGCCCTGCGCTCCACGACGGTGTCCGTACGGGACGGGATCGCGTCGGTACTCGTTGGTACGTAACGGATCGCGCGCGTTCTGTGACAACTCGGCACCGGCTTGTCACCCATCCGGCGCATCTGCCTTAAATGCAGCTCAAGGACCGGAACAACCGGCGTCAAGCGGCGGTACGGTCTGCGTGAGCCGCCGGAAAAGTGGCACAGACCACTCCCGACAGCTCACGATCGGCACGACGCGGGGGGAGGGAGAACGATCATGTGGGGGCTGATTGTTCTCAGCTGCGTGTTCGTGCTGGTGCTGGGGATAGCCGCGGTCGTGGACCTCCGGGACCACGACCGCGGCGAGCACCGGGTCTAGCGCACCGACTGCCTGCCCTTGTAGCGGCCGAGAAGCGTGCGCGCCCCGGCCAGCGCCACTCGCCCCGCGCCTTTCGCGCTCGCGGCGAGGACCGTCGTCCAGTCGAAGTAGTCACGCCAGAGCACGATGCGGCCCGCCTCGACCTCGAACGTGCCGCACACCCAGAACTCCGCTTCCCACGCGCCGCGGCGCAGGACGTCGGTGCGTTCGGTGAGCACGACGTTGCCGTCCACGGCGATGTGGTGCGTCCGCGCCTCGAACCCGGAGCCGTACTTGGCCATTACGCGCAGCTGTTTTTCGACCGCCGCGACGCCGCGGGCGGGCGGCAACGGCACGTTCTGGTACACGATGTCGCTCGCCGCGAACGTCAGCGCCCGGTCGACGTCGAGGTCTTCGAGAGCCTTGAGGAAACCGGTCACCACTACCCGGGGTTCGTCGGTCATGACCCCAGGCTACGGCTCAGAACGGCCGGTCGCCCGCGATGGCGACGCGCTCCGCGATCCGGACGTGCGGGTGGTAGTCGTTGACCGCGTAGTGCTGCGTCGCGCGGTTGTCCCAGAACGCCACCGAATTGGGCCGCCAGCTGAACCGGACCTGGAATTCGGGCGTGTGAGCCTGCAGGAACAGGTACCGCAGCAGCCGGTCGCTCTCGGCCCGGTCCAGTCCGGCGATGTGCGTGGTGAACGCCTGGTTGACGAACAGGGTGCGCCGCCCGGTCTCCGGGTGCGTCCGGACCACCGGGTGCTCGACCGGCGGGAAGCGGTCCTGCCACCGCGCGAGGAGCGCGGGATCGGAGAACCGGGCGAAGCCGGGGAGGTAGTCGTGCACCGCGGTGAGCCCGTCGATGCGGGCGCGGACGTCTTCGGGCAGGTTGTCGTAGGCGGCGGCCATGTCGGCCCAGATCGTGTCGCCGCCGAGCGGCGGGACCTCGATCAGCCGCAGCACCGAGCCGAGGGCGGGGTTCGGCCGCCAGGTGACGTCGGTGTGCCAGATGTTCTCGTAGCCGGGCATGGCGGCCGTCCGCTCGAAGCGCGTGACGGCGTCGTCGTCGCCCTTCGGGATGAACGGGTTGGTCTCCAGCTCGCCCCAGTTCGCGGCGAACGCGCGCTGCTGCGCCGAGGTGATCCGCTGGTCGCGGAAGAAGAGCACCTTCCACTCGAGCAGGGCGCGGTTGAGTTCCTCGCGCAGCGCGGGCGTGAGCGGCTCGGCGAGGTCGACGCCGTCGACTTCGGCGCCGATCACCCGGCCCAGCGGGCGGACGGTGAACAGCTCGTACCTCTCCTGCGGTTCCCGCAGGAGACGGGGACCTTCGACGATGCCATCCGCGGGCGGGACGGCCTCGCGCAGCTGAATCCGGGCAGGAAGATCTACGGACATGGTTGTGCTCCAAGGGTTTCGGGAAATTTCGGACGCCGCGCTCGCGTCAGGCAGGAGGCGAGCCCAGGCGGCCGCGGCGCAGCAGCAGCTCCGCGACGCCTTCCCCGATCGACCACTCGATGGCCCGGATCAGCGTGCTTTCCGAGGTGACGGGCATGTGTTCATGGTCGCTTTCGTCCCGGCTCGCGGTCAAGCCGTCCACTGGGTGGAACGTCGGCAACGCCGCAGGTCACCGCGATGCGAGCCGCGGAGGAGCATGAGGCAAGATCTTCCACGATCAGGTGAGCGCCCTTGACGACGGAGGTCCCCATGCCGGAAGGCAGAGGCTCGCGGATCGGCAGTGACAACCCGGAGCTCGGGGGTTTCGCCACCCGGAACCCCGCGAAGAAGCCTGACCGGCTGCGCGCCGCGGCCGACCTGCTGGACCAGGCGGCGGCCGCCGACGACAAGGCGGCAGGCCGGTACGCCGAAGCCCGCGTCGATTCGACGCCGTTCGGCATCTCCCCGCAGGCCCGCGAGCTGGCGGCCCGCTGGACGTCCGCCCTCGCCGCGCGCGAAGCGGACGCGCGCGTCCTCGGCGACGCGACGTCGGACCTGGCGGGCCGGCTGCGCATGACGGCCGGGAGCCCGCGGAGCACCGGCTTCCGGGGGCGGATCGCGGTGGCGCCGTGACCTCGGAAGTCTTCGAACACCCGGCGCTGACGTCGGCGGCTTCACAGCTGTCCGCGTTGCGCGCGGCGGCCGGGCGGCTCGGTGTCCCCGACCCGGTCGCGGCCCTGCGGCACCTCGACTGCTCACCGGCCTCGATCCGCACGTCCGCCTCGGCGGTCGACACCGGCGCGCTGGTGGTGGCCTCCGCGCAGGCGGAGTTCCGCGCCGGCGTCGACCGCGCGGAAAACGGCGGCAGTACCGAGACTTTCGGCATGTGGGCGGACACAGTGGACGGTCAGTACGCGGCGGCGGCCCGCGCGGCCGCGTCGACGGCCGCGGTGGGCGTCCGGATCGCCGAGCGGCTGGACGAGCTGGCCGGTTCGGTGTCGTCGGAGGTGTCCCTGATCGCCGCCTCCGCCGAGTCTTCGGTGGCGGCGGTGCTGACGGGCGACCGGTCCGCCGAGGTGGTGAGCGAGGTCAGCGCCGCGTGCACCGCCGTGATCCGTGCGGTGCAGGAGAAACTCGCGGCGCTGACCGAACTCGCGGCGGAGCTGGAGCCGTTGACGGCCCCCGCCGTCCAGCTCAGCTGAAGTGCTCCCGGGCCCACTCCGCGAAGGGCCGCGCGGGATGCCCGGTGACCCGGGCGACGTCCGGTGAGACGGGTTCCGGTTCCTCGACGAGCGACGCCCAGTGGTTCAGCGCGCTTTCCGCGAATTCCTCGCCCATGTAAGGAGCCAGCTGCGTTTTCGCTTCGTCCCGGGGCTGTTCTTCCCAGCGGACGGGCTTCCCGAGCGCTTCCCCGACGAGCCGGGCCTGTTCGGCCTGGGTGAGGGACTCCGGGCCGGTGACGAGGTAGCGCCGCTTGGCGTGGCCGTGCTCGGTGAGCGCGTTGACGGCCATGTCGGCGACATCGCGTTCGTGGACGAGAGACCGCTTCGCCTGGCCATACGCTCCTCGGACGACGCCGGTGCGCGCTTGCCCGGCCCAGCCGAGCGCGTTGGTGGCGAGCCCGGTGACGCGGAGGAAGGTCCAGTCGCCCGTGACCTCTTCGACCGCGGCCTCGACGTCTCCCCAGACTCCTCCGGCTTCGGCGGACATCGCGGAAAGGTAGACGATTCTCTTGCCCTTGAAGGGTTCCACGGCCTTCTTGATGCCTTCGGCGGTGAAGAAGGGCCAGAGGAGGTAGACGGCGTCGACGCCCTCAGCCGCTTCTGCGGGATCAGTGATGTCGCCCTGGACGACGTCGACGCCCGCAGGCGCCTTCGCCGGATCCCGGACGAGAACTCTCGTCGCGACGCCCGCGGCTTTCAGGCCGGCGACGACGTGGCGTCCGGAGTGGCCGGTGGCCCCGGTGACGAGAACGGTCATGGTGCGCTCCTCGTGATCAGCTTGTGCCGACCACGGTCACACTTCAAGAGCCCTTCAAGTCAAGCCCGGGACGCGATTCGGTATCGGCGCGCACGAATCCGCAACAGGCGGCGGCACGGCCGAGACTTTGCCCTTACCCCCACAAAACGGGCGGGAATGAATCACCGAATTACGAAAGCGGGCGATATGAGCGAACAATGGAAACCGCGGCCACCACTCCCCACCGGGCGGTTCGCCCACGATGTGGCGACGACGCACGGGCACATTTACGTCATAGGCGGTGTGCCCGCGACAGGAGACCCTCGTACTGTCGAAGCCCGGCGAATTCACGGGAACGGCGAGTGGCACGAAGTCGCTCCGATGCCGACATTCCGGGGCAACCACGGGGTAGGCGTCGTGAACGGAATGATCTACGCGGTCGGCGGCATCGTCGAGGGCGACCACGGCACCGATGTGGTCGAGCGCTACGACCCCGGCGCCGACCAGTGGACAGCGGCCCCACCCCTGCCGACCACGCGCGCGGCGACTTCGGCCGCCGGCCTGGACGGACGACTCTACGTGGCAGGCGGCCTCCTCGACGAGGACACCGACGAACACGCCACCGACTCCGTCATCGCCTTCGACCCGCGCGAGGAAAGATGGTCACCGGTCGCCTCGATGCTGAACCCGAGAGCCCGGCACAGACTCGTGGCCACGGGCGGCCACCTGTATGCGATCGGCGGTTTGCGAAGCTTTTTCCAGGAAGCGTTCGCGACGGTGGAGCGCTATTCCCCGAAATCCGACACGTGGGAACCGGTGCGGTCGATGCACCAACCGCGGTCGTTGCCGGGCGCCACCGTCTTGGCCGACGGCCGCATCGTCGTTGTCGGCGGCGGACCCGGGCCGTTCCAGGATCGCCTGTCCCGCCACCGCACGACCGAGATCTACGACCCCCGTACCCGAAGGTGGCGCTTGCTGAGCACGCTCCTTCCCACGGGTCGCTCATCGCTGGCCTGCGCACCGGAATCCGAAGACCGGGTCCTGGCTATCAGCGGTAGCACGGTCGTCGACCGCGCCCCGACGGTCGACCCGGGTGTGCTGGCACTGAAAGTCCCGGCGGCGTGAACACGAACGAACCCCCGGCCAGCTGAACTGACCGGGGGTTCGGATCGAGCGGTGGCGGTGGGATTTGAACCCACGGACGGGGATTAGCCGTCACACGATTTCGAGTCGTGCTCCTTCGGCCGCTCGGACACGCCACCGCCGAGAACAATACCGGAGGGCCTGCCGGCGCCTCACAAGGGGTCGACCGGACGGCGGGGACGCCGCCTGGCCTGAGTGTCGCGGACCAAGCCGCGTGCCTTCGTGCGCAGGTCGTGGGCCACCTCGGTCACCTGGGCGCGGCGGCGCTGCATGCGGCCCGACGCCTGGAGACGCCGGTTGCCCGTCACCGAGCCGACCTTCTCGCGGGCGCCGCCGACCACCTGCTGGACCTTGTCCTTCATCGTCATGACGTACCTCCCTTCCCGAAGAAGGGGGTACCCACGAGCCCCGGCGTGAATCAGCGTCGCATGGCGAAGTACGTCTCCAGCAGCGACGCGCACTCCGTCGCCAGGACGCCTCCGTGCACCTCGGGGCGGTGGTTGAGACGGCGGTCACGGACGACGTCCCAGAGGGAACCCACCGCGCCCGTCTTGGGCTCCCACGCGCCGAACACCAGGCGGGAGATCCGCGCCAGCACCAGCGCGCCCGCGCACATCGTGCACGGCTCCAGCGTCACCGCCAGCGTGCAGCCTTCGAGCCGCCAGCCGTCGCCCACCACCTGGGCGGCCGAGCGCAACGCCAGGATCTCCGCGTGGGCCGTCGGGTCGCCCAGCTCGACGCGCGCGTTGCGGGCCGCGGCCAGGGGGGTGCCGTCGGGGCCGAACACGACAGCCCCGATCGGCACGTCCGCGCCGGGGGCGCGCGCCGCTTCCAGCGCGGCCTCCACGGCCTCGGTGTCGGACGGGCGTCTCAGAGCTCGTCCAGGAGCTTGGCGAACTCGTTGCCGAACCCGCAGCGCTGCGCGACCATCTGCAGCTGCTCGTCCGGGTAGAGGTCGACCTCGCCGACGATGACCTCCAGCTCCGGCCCGGGCAGCCCGAGATCCGCCAGGATCTCCAGGTCGCCCTCGGGCCAGACCGAGTCGTCCTCTTCGTCCGGTGGGTCGACGCGCAGGACGTCGAGGACGTCCGCCGCGATGTCGTAGTCCAGTGCCGCCGCCGCGTCCGAGAGCAGCAACGACGGCCCCCGCGGGCTCGGCCGGACGATCACGAAGAACTCGTCGTCGACCGCCAGCAGCCCGAAGCTCGCGCCGGTGGAACGTAGTTTGCCCAGTTCAGTGATCGCTGCGTCCAGCTCGGTCAACGCCCCCGGGTCGAGCGCACTGCACCGCCACCGACCGTCTTCCCGGACCACAGCCACCGCGAAGCCCGTGACCGGCTCTTCCACCGCCATGCGCACACCGTATTCCGCCGGTCGATCCGGCGCACGCACGGTGCGCCCGAACCGCCGCATGCGGCACTATCGGGACCATGACCGGCCCCACTGACCTGCCCACCTTGCCCGGCACGCCGTTCGCCGGGCTTCTCGACGACGCGCGGGCGCTCCAGGACCGCACGGTCGCCCTCCGGCGGGCCGTGCACCGCCACCCGGAACAGGGCCTCCACCTGCCGCGCACGCAGGCGGCGATCCGGGAGGCCCTCGACGGCCTGCCGCTGGAGATCACCGAGGGCAAGGCCACGACGTCGCTGACCGCCGTCCTGCGGGGCTCGCGGCCGGGCCCGTCGGTGCTGCTGCGCGGGGACATGGACGCGCTGCCGCTGACCGAGGAGACCGGGCTCGACTTCGCGTCCGAAGACCCGGAGTCGATGCACGCGTGCGGGCACGACACGCACGTCGCGATGCTGGCGTCGGCGGCCCGGCTGCTCGCCGAACGCCGGGACCAGCTCGCCGGGTCGGTCGTGTTCATGTTCCAGCCGGGTGAGGAAGGTCACCACGGCGCCCGGTTCATGATCCACGAGGGCGTGCTCGACGCCGCCGGGACGCGGGTCGAGCGCGCGTTCGGCGTGCACATCCTCGCCAACGCGCCCAGCGGGCTGCTGCAGCTGCGGCCGGGCCCGTTGATGGCGTCGGCGGACTCGTTCCACGTGCGCGTCACCGGCAAGGGCGGCCACGGCTCCGCGCCGCAGCACACGATCGACCCGGTGCCCGCGGCCGCGGCGATGGTCGGGGCACTGCACACGATGATCACGCGCCGGGTCAGCGTGTTCGACCCCGCGGTGCTCTCGGTGACCCGGATCCAGGCCGGCACGACGACCAACATCATCCCGGAGACCGCAGAACTGGAGGGCACGATCCGCACGCTGTCCGAGCAGACGCGCGCGCTGGTCCGCGCCGAGCTGCCGAAGGTGTGCGAACAGGTCGGCGCGGCCTACGGCTGCCGCGTGGTCGCCGACGTCGAGCCGGGTTACCCGGTGACCGTCAACGACGACCGGATCGCCGCCGAGGTGCTGCGGCTCGGCGCGGCCGTGCTCGGGCCGGAGAACGTCGAGCTGCTCGCCGACCCGCTGATGGGTGCCGAGGACTTCTCCTACGTCCTGCAACGCGTTCCGGGTGCCTACGCGTTCCTCGGGGCGTGCCCGCCCGGCGTCGACCCGGCCGAAGCGGCGGCGAACCATTCCAACCGCGTGCTCTTCGACGAGGACGCGATGCCGAGCGGTGTCGCGATGCTCGCCGCCTTCGCGCTGGACGCCCTGCGTTAAGGCGCGGTGCGCGACGGGCGGCCGTTCTCGAGGTGGCCGGCGAACCGGCGACGCCACCCCGGCGTCTCGAACGTGACGTCGTACCAGCCGTTCTCCGCCGGCACCGGGAAGTCGTGCGAGCCGCCCGGCGGGACGGTGACGTCGTTCAGCGTGACCGGCGACGGCCCGCTGTTGGTCACCGTCACCCGCAGCGCGGGCGTGTTCACGAACGTGACGGCGGCGTCGAGGCCCGGGCCACCCGAGGCCTCGACGACGAAGCCGTTCGGGCCGTGGATGGCCACGTCGTACGTCCCGCCGTACCCGACTTCGCTGGTCGTATCGCTCTTCGGGCCGACGTCGAAGCGTTGTGACATCCCGCCCGCGTGGTAGGCGTGCGCGGCCAGCTGCAGCGCCTGCGTGCCGTGGTTGGCCAGGTGCAGCTTCAGGACGTCCGCCTCGGCCGTGACCCAGGCGACCGGCTGGTACGGCAGCGGACGCGCCTTCGCCGTGCCGGGCTCCTGCCACAGCGCGCCGGGCCCCAGCCCGGGCTTGGGGAGCCGTTTCTGCGTCCGGTCGGCTTCGGCGCGCAACGCGTCCGCGTCCGGGAGCAGCGGGATCGTCGTGTCATGGGTGCGGAAGTCGAAACAGCTGGTCAGGTCGCCACAGATGGCGCGGCGCCACGCCGAGATGTTCGGCTCGCGCACGCCGGTCCACGTCTCCAGGAACCGCAGCACCGACGTGTGGTCGAAGACCTGCGAGTTCACCCAGCCGCCGCGGCTCCACGGCGAGACGACCGTCATCGGCACGCGGGGCCCCAGCCCGATCGGGACGGGCGCCCCGGACGGACGGCCCTTCTCCGGCCGGTTCCCCGGCAGGTACTCGCCGGGTGTGCCGGGCGGCGGCGTCGGCGGGACGACGTGGTCGAAGAAGCCGTCGTTCTCGTCGTAGTTGACGAAGACGACGGTCGACGCCCACAGGTCCGGCTTGTCCCACAACGCTTTCAGCATCCGCTGGAGGTACGCGGCGCCGTCGACCGGCCGGGCGGCGGGGTGCTCGCAGTAGCCGTACGGGGCGACGACCCACGACACCGCGGGCAGCGTCCCGGCCGCGCAGTCGCCGAGGAACTCGGCCAGCACGTGGTCGAGGTCCTTGCCCTTCCCGGAGTCGGGCTTGAGCTTCGTGCGCAGGTTCGCGCGCTCGGCCAGCCGCCGCTTCACCGGGTCCATCGAGTGCAGCGCGTCGTGGAAGTTCTGGAACAGCCACAGCGGGTTGTCGCCGTAGTCGCCGACGAAGTGCTCGGGGACGCCGCGCTCCTCGTCGTTCGCGTAGATCCGCCACGAGATGCCCGCCGCCTCCAGCCGCTCCGGGTACGTCGTCCAGCGGAAGGAGGGCTCGTAGTCGGGCGCGTTGTGCGTCGCGGGACCGCCGGCGACGCCGTCCGGGTCGATCGTGCCGGTCCAGTGGTACAGCCGGTTCGGGTGGGTCGGGCCCTGGATCGAGCAGAAGTAGTGGTCGCACAGCGTGAACGCACTCGCCAGCGCGTGCTGGAACGGGATGTCGTCGCGCGTGAAGTACCCCATCGTCATGGGGCTCTTCGCCGCGATCCAGCCGTCGTACGCGCCGCCGTTCCACGCGCGGTGCGTGCTGTTCCAGTCGTGCGGCAGCTCGCCGAGGTCCTGACCGTCCACAACGGACGTGTCGATCCGGAACGGCAGCACCGGCGCGCCACCCGCCTTGGCCGGCTGGCGGAAGACGTCACGCAGTGCGGCACGGTCGCCGAACCCGCGCACGCCCGCCATGGTGCCGTAGTAGTGGTCGAACGACCGGTTCTCCTGCATCAGCACCACGACGTGGCGGACGTCGTCGATCGTGCCCTTCCGCGACGCCGGAGCGCACGCGGCGGACAGCGCGCCGGCGACGGTGGCCGCGGCCGCGCCACCGAGCACCGTGCGCCGCCGGATCCGGCCCATGCCCACCTCCTCGGGCGAGCTTTCCCCACGTCAACGGCCCGGGCAAGGGAGTACCTTCACCGCTGAGAGAGGTGGAGCCATGCTCAGCTCAGCGGAACTGGTCGCCTTCGCACCTTCGACCGACCTGGAGCGCTCACGTGCCTTCTACACGGACGTCGCCGGGCTCGAGTTCATCGAGCAAACCCCCTTCGCGTGTGTGTTCCGCAGTGGCGCGACCATGCTGCGCGTCACCGCCGTGGCCGAGTTGACGCCGCAGCCGTTCACGGTGCTCGGCTGGGCGGTCGCCGACATCCGGGAAGCAGTGGCCGAGCTGCGTGGCCGTGGCGTGGAGTTCCTCACGTTCGACACGCTGCCACAGGACACCGACAAAATCTGGACCACGCCCGGTGCCCGGATCGCCTGGTTCACCGATCCGGATGACAACGTGCTGTCCCTGACCGAGTTCACTGGCGATTAAACAACAGCGTTGATTTAATAGTGGCATGACCGACGCCGATCTCCTCGCCCAGCTCGCCGACCAGGAGGAACGCCTCCAGTTCGCGAAGTTCGACAACGAGACCGCGCTCGCGCTCGGCCAGCAGCTGCTGGCGGCCGCGCGGGACCGCGGCCTGCCGGTGACGGTCTCCGTCCGCCGCAACGGCCAGCGGCTCTTCCACGCCGCGCTGCCCGGCACGTCCGCCGACAACGACGCGTGGATCGACCGCAAGAGCCGCGTCGTCGACCGCTACGGGCACAGCTCCTTCCTGGTCGGCACGCAGTTCCGCGCGGAGGGCAGCTCGTTCGAGGATGCCTCCCGCCTGGACCCGGACGAGTACGCGGCCCACGGCGGCGTGTTCCCGGTGCTCGTCCGCGGGGTCGGCCCGGTCGGCACGGTCGGCGTGTCCGGGCTCCCGCAGGCCGACGACCACGCGTTCGTCGTCGAGCAGCTGGAGCTGTTCCTGACCGGGAAATGAGCTGGCGCGCGCTGCTACCGTCGAAGACATGAAGCGCGCTGTTTCCACGACGACGCCGGAGAGTGTCCCGGCGCGCTGAACGATGTCTCCAGCCCGGGGCGGTCGCCCCGGGCTTCGTCTTGTGGTCTTCCGCCTCGCCGTCCACGAGGGAGTCCACAATGCACGACCACCGCAAGCTCGGCCGCGAACTCGGCCTCTTCGGCACCGACCCGCTGATCGGCGCGGGCCTGCCCTACTGGCTGCCCGACGGCGCGATCGTCCGCCACAGCATCGAGGAGTACGTCCGCGGTCTCGAACGGCGGGCGGGCTACCGGCACGTCCATTCGCCGGTGCTCGGCAAACGCGAGCTGTACGAGATCTCGGGGCACTGGGCGCACTACCGCGACGACATGTACCCGCCGATGGACGTCGGCGGCGAGCAGCTCGTGCTGCGGCCGAGCCTGTGCCCGCACCACGCGCTGATCTACCGTTCGCGCGGGCGCAGCTACCGTGAGCTGCCACTGCGGATCGCCGAGCTCGGCGGGATGTACCGCAGCGAGCTGTCCGGAGTGCTCGGGGGGCTGAACCGCGTCCGCGCGATCCAGCTCAACGACGCGCACATCTTCTGCACCCTCGACCAGGTCGAAGCCGAGGCGGCCGCCGCGCTGGGGATGATCCGGCGGGCCTACGACGCGCTCGGCATCAGCCCGGCGCGGTACCGGCTTTCGCTCCCGGGCGCCGGCGGGAAGTACGTGGCCGGGAACTGGGACCGGTCGGCGGAAATCCTGCGGTCCGTCCTCGACGGGCTTCCGTACGACGCCGTCGAGGGCGAAGCGGCCTTCTACGGGCCGAAGATCGACGTCCAGATCGCCGACAGCGCGGGCCGCGAGTCGACCCTCTCCACCGTCCAGGTCGACTTCCACCAGCCGGAGCGGTTCGGGCTGGAGTACGTCGGCGCGGACGCGGCGAAGCACCGGCCGGTCATGGTGCACCGCAGCGTCATCGGCAGCGTGGAGCGCGCGGTGGCGCACCTCGTCGAGGTCCACGGTGGCGCGTTCCCGGCTTGGCTCGCGCCGGTCCAGCTGCGGTTGCTTCCGTTGTCGTCTGCCGAACTGCCCTACGCGCAGTCGGTTCTGGACCGGTGCGGGGACCTGCGGGCGGAGATCGTCTCGCAGGGCAGCCTCGGCGCGCGGATCCGCGAGGGACGGCTGGCGCCCTACCAGGCCGTGATCGGTCCGGAGGAGGTCGCGGCGGGCCGGCTTTCGCTGCGGCTGCGCGACGGGCGCCGTCTCGACGCGCGACCGGCCGAGGACGCGATTGCGTCCATCCGGGAGGTGGTCAGGCTGCCATAGCCTCGGCCAGCCAGTCGAAGGCGGAAGCCAGGCTTTCCGGTGCCGCCCAGCCGTTGATCACCCCCAACAGCTCCAGGTAGCGCTCGCGGCGCGGATCGTTGACGACGTCGAGCCACTCCCGCAGCTCGCCGGGATCCCGCCCCAGGCCGTCGACGATCGCCTTCGCCGCCGGGGACTTCGGCACGATCCCGGCTGCGAGGGCCGGCGTGACGGCGTCCCGCACCTCGGCCGCCAGGTCACGGCGCAAGCCGGCTTGGTGGCCGTCCGCGAGCCGGCGCAGGTTCGCGCGGAACTCCGTGTCCCGCATCAGCGCGGCCAGCTCGATCCACGCCTCAGCCTGTTCGGGGCTGGGGTCCCCGGGCAGGTCCGGGGTCAAGGTACGGGCGATCCCCGCCAGCTCGGAACGATCACCCAAGGCATCGGCGAGGAAGTCGCCGACCAGGCACTGCCGCTCCACTTCGGACAGCAGGGCCTGCTGGTGCACGAGCCTCGCCGCCCCGGGAGGCGAACCGCGGTCCGCCACTGCCTTCAGCACCGCACTTCGCCGGCGCAGCACGCCGATCTGCACCTCCACCGCCGCGACGTGCTCTGCCGCGACCTCCGCGACGGTGGTCTCGCCGTCGATCACCCGCCGGATCGTGGCGAGGTCGATGCCGAGGTCGCGGAGGACCCGGATGACGTCGAGCCGGGCGAGCGCGGCGTCGTCGTAACGGCGCTGGCCCGCGGTGTTGCGCCCGGACGGCGGCACGAGGCCGCGATCCGAGTAGAACCGGACGGCCTTGACCGTCAGCCCGGTCCGGTGGGCGAGTTCGCCGATCGAATACTGCATGGCGCAAGCGTGGCAGCTCCCCTCGGGGGAGGCGCAAGACCTGCGACTTCGCTCGATCGTGTCGATCACATGTTCGATGATCCGCGGTAAAGTCGATCACATGAGCGAACGAACTAGGTCTCCTCCCGGATCCGGGTCACCAGCTGGGTCGGGTTCACGAACCGCAACGCGACGAGAAGGAGCACGAGCATGGACGCGGTGTAGATGGTCGCCATGGCGTCGACCGACTGGTTGGCCCGGATGCCCGCGGCGAACACGGAGTTGTAGAGCGCCACGACGAGGGTCGTCGAGTCCGGGCCCGCGGTGAGGAACGTCAGCTCGAACATGCCGACCGTCCGCACCAGCACGAGGATCGACGCGGCCAGGATCCCCGGCAGCAGCAGCGGGCCGAGGATGCGGGTGAACACCGAGACGGTCCGCGCGCCGGACATGCGGGCCGCGGCTTCGATCTTGGGGTCGATCTGCTCGATGAACGGCGTCATCGTCAGCACGACGAACGGCACTGACGGCACCAGGTTGGCCAGGATGACGCCGGTGATCGTGCCGGCGAGGTGGAACTTGTACAGCACGGTGGCCAGCGGGATGCCGTAGGTGATGGGAGGGATCAGGATCGGCAGGACGAACAGCAGCATCACCAGGCGCTTGCCGGGGAACGAGCGGCGGGCCAGCGCGTAGGCGGCCGGGACGCCGACCGCCACCGACACGGCGATCACCACGAGGGCGACGATCGCCGTAGTGAGGAGGACGTCCGACAGGCCGAACTCGCGCCAGGCGTCGGCGTACCAGTGGGTGGTGAAGCCGTCCGGGAGCCAGCTTCCGAACCACTGCGTGCCGAACGAGTCGACGACCACCGAGAGCACCACGCCCGCGAGGTTGACGAAGAAGAACACGACCACGGCCCAGACGACCCAACGTCCGGGACGCGCGACCCAACCGGTCACCCCGTTCGTGGTCATACCTTTCGTGGTCAACCCTTGCCTCCGGTCGCTCCGCGGTACAGCGTGCCGCGCCACGCCATGACCAGGCCGATCACGATCAGCATGATCACCGCCATGAGCATCGCGACGGCCGAGCCCATCGAGTAGTCGTACTCCTCGAAGGCGGCGTGGTAGGCCGCGATCGAGATGACACGGGTCTCGTTCGCGGGGTCGCCGACGAGCTGCGCCGAAGGGAACACCGAGAACGCCATGACGAACGAGAGACAGAAGGTGATCGCCAGGCCGGGCGCCAGCAGGGGCAGCGTGATCCGCCGGAAGCGCTGGACGCCGTTCGCGCCGAGCGTCGCGGCCGCCTTCTCCAGGGAGGGGTCGATGCCCGACAGATAGGACAACGTGAGCAGGAAGGAGAACGGGAAGCCGGTGATCACGAGCGACAGGAGCACGCCGGTGTAGTTGTGGATCAGCGGCAGCGGCTGGTCGGTGATACCGAGGACGGTGAGCACCTTGTTCAGCCAGCCCGCCGGCCCGCCGTACATGATCAGGCCCTGCGCGGTGAGCACCGTGCCGAGCGTGATCGGCACGACCAGGATCGTCGTCAGGAGGCGTTTGCCGCGGACGCGGCCGCGCATCACGTACGCGATCGGGATGCTGGCGAGGACGTTGATGAACGTCGCGGGCAGCGCGATGCCCAGCGTCGTCCAGATCGTGTCGCGCAGGTACGGGTCGCCGAAGAACCGCGCGTAGTTCGCGAAGACCCCGCCCTTGCGCGGGGCGAACGACAACTGGAGGCCGTAGAGGAAGGGGTACAGGAACAGGCAGGCGGTGACCAGCAGGCCGGGCACCAGGAGCAGCAGGGTGCGGTCGACACCGCGTTCGGCCAGGCGGTGACGCAGTGCGGGCCGGGCGCTCGCGACGGCGGTCATGACTCGACCACCAGGACTCGCGCAGGCAGGACCCGCGCGGGCAGGACCGCGGCGGGCATGGCGGAAACACCGACGACCACCGCGCGGTCGGTCACGGCGGCTGCGGCGGTCACGGTGCGAACACCAGGACCCGCTCGGCCGGGACACCGATCTTCGCCGTGTCGCCGGGGGCCAGGCGCTTGTCCGTCCGGAAGTAGACCGGCACCCCGGTCGCCAGCCGGGCGGAGACCGACAACTCGCGGCCGTGGTACTCGACGATCTCGACCGTCACGTCGAGGGCGTTCTCCGTGCCGTCGCCGACCACGAAGTCCTCCGGGCGGATCGCCGCCTTCGCCGGGCCCTCCGTGAGCGAGCCGCGGCCGGTCAGACGGACTCCCGCGCCCTCGACGGTGACCGACGAGCCCGCGGCGCCGGTGACCGTCACGTCCAAGAGGTTGCGGTAACCCATGAAGGAGGCGACATAGCTGTTCACCGGCTGGGCGTAGACCTCCTCGGGGGTGCCGATCTGCTGGACCGCGCCGTCGCGCAGCACCACCAGGCGGTCGGCCAGCGACAGGGCCTCCTCCTGGTCGTGGGTGACGTACACCGTGGTGAGGCCGAGCGTCTGGTGGAGGCGGCGGATCTCCATCCGCATCTCCAGACGGAGCTTGGCGTCCAAATTGGACAGTGGCTCGTCCATCAGGACCACCGGCGGCTCCAGCACCACGGCGCGGGCGATGGCGACGCGCTGCTGCTGGCCGCCGGACAGCTGGGCAGGGAACTTCGCCGCGTGCTCGGTGAGCTGCACCAGGCGCAGGGCTTCGTCGACGCGGCGGCGGGCCTCGGCACGGCCGACCTTGCGCATCTTGAGGCCGAACCCGACGTTCGCGCGGACGGACATGTGCGGGAACAGCGCGTAGTTCTGGAAGACCATGCCGAACCCGCGCTGCTCCGGCGGCTGCCCGTCGATCCGGGCGTCGTCGAGCCAGATGCTGCCGCCGGTCAGCGGCAGCAGGCCGGCCAGGCAGTTGAGCGCGGTCGACTTGCCGCAGCCGGACGGGCCGAGGAGGGCCACGAACTCGCCGCGTGCGATGGCGAGGTCGAGGCCGCTCAGGGCGTTCGCGGTGCCGAAGCTGCGCGAAACTCCGTCCAGCCGCAGCTGCTGGAACGTCACTTCTTGCCGACCTTCGAGCCGCCGACCAGCTGGTTCCACTTGTCGAACGCCTTGACCTGCTGCTCGGCAGGCAGCGAGGTCTCCTTGGGGTACTGCGCGATCCACTGCTCGTACTCCGGGCGCCCGAACTGCCGGATGGTGTCCTGGCTCTTCTGCGGCGCCATCTGCAGCGTGACGTCCTTGACCGCAGGGCCGGGGTAGAAGTAGCCGTCGTCGTAGGCGATGGCCTGCTGGTCCGGCTTGAGCATCCACGCGATCAGCTGCAGGATCGCCGACTCCTGGTCGGGCGAGAGGCCCTTCGGGATCAGGGCGTACTGGGCGTCGGTGACCCAGTGCATCGGCTGCATGATCGCGGTCTTGACCGTGTTGGGCACCGTGCCGAGCTTGCGCGGGTTGATGTCCCAGCCAGTCGTCGACATGATCATGTCCACCGAACCCGACGCGAGGTTCTTCATCGTCTCCGTGGTGCCGGACGGGTAGTACTTCACGTACTTGCCCAGCTCCTGCAGGAACGCCCAGGTCTTGTCCCAGCCCTTGTCCGGGTCCTTCGGGTCCTTGTCGCCGAGCAGGTACGGCAACCCCATCAGGAACGTGCGGCCCGGGCCGGAGTTCGACGGCTGGGCGTACTGGAACTTCTCCGGGTGCGCCTTGGCCCAGTCGAGCAGCTCCTGCGGGGACGCCGGGGCGGCGGGCACCTTGCCGGGGTTGAACTCCAGCAGCGGGCCGGACGGGTAGTAGACGACCTCGACGCCGTAGCCGTTGGTCAGCTCCTGCATCTTCGCCGCGGGTTCCTGGTAGTTCTGCATCAGGTTCGGGAACCGGCCGGCGAAGTCCGGGAGGACCTTGGCCAGGGTGCCGTTCGCGATGCCGGCCGAGAGGCCGTCGGTGCCGCTGAGGACCAGGTGCGTCTGGGCGACGCCGCCGTCCTGCTCGGCCTTGAGCTTGCCCGCCATGCTCGGCGCGGGCGCCGTCGAATAGGTGACCTTCGAGAGCACTTCCGGGTGCGCGGCCTTGAAGTTCTCGATCATCTGCTTGGTGAGCTGCAGGTTGCCCGCGACGTCGAGGATGTTGAGCTCGACCGGCTTGCTCGGCTTGTCCGGCACGGCCTGGGGGTTCGCCGCCTGACCGCCGTCACCGCCGGGCGCGCCGCAGGCCGCCAGACCGGCGGCGAGGCCTGCCGCCAGCAACACTCGTCGGAATCGGAAGCCAGTGCAACGCTGCATGGCCGCTCCCTCGGTCCGTGATAATGTTGTATGTCGCATCGTATATCAGATCGGACATGCCAGTGGCGAGCACTTCTTCGGCCAGGAGGCCGCCGCCGCCCGTTTCGCGCACCGATTTCGTCCGTGACGCGATCAAGGAAGCGATCTTGAGCGGCGAGTTCGGGCCGGGCGAAACGCTCGTCGAAGCCGAGGTGGGCGCGCTGCTCGGGGTGTCGAAGACTCCGGTGCGCGAGGCACTGCGGATCCTGGCCGGTTCCGGTTTGGTCACGATGAGCACGTACAAGGGGGCGGCGGTCCGGGTCATGGACGCCGAGAGCGCGTACGCGGTGTACGACCTGCGCGCGCTCCTCGAGCCCGAAGCCGTCCGGCGCGCGGTCGAGCAGGGTGCGGACTTCGGCGAGGCGCGTCAGGTGCTGGCCGAGGTCGAGACCGGCGCCGCGGCCACCGACCGCGCGAAGGCCAGCCTGACCAACCGGCTGTTCCACCGCGCGCTCTACTCCGGGTGCGGGAACCCGCTGCTGGTCGAGGTCCTGGACGGCCTGCGCGACCAGGCGGCACTGATCACCGTCACCGGCTGGGGCATCAGCCCGACCTGGCAGGGCGAAGCGGCCGAACACCGGGCGATCCTGAACGCCGCCGAGAGCGGCAACGCCCGGCAGACCGAACACCTGCTGCGCAAGCACATCACCGATTTCATCGACCGGGTCGCCTTCGGGCTCCCCGGCGACCGCACCACCGAAACCGGCGATCCGAAGGGGGCCCGATGACGTTCGAGGAGCAGAAGCGGCGGCTTTCCGGGGTGGTGGCCATCCCGGTGACGCCGTTCGACGCCGAGGGCGCCGTCGACGGCGAGACGTACGCGAAGCTGGTGGACCGGCTGATCACCGGTGGCATCGAGGTCGTGACGCCGAACGGGAACACCGGTGAGTTCTACGCGCTCGACGCGGGCGAGGCGCGCCACTGCCTGGAGATCACCGTCGAGGCCGCGGCCGGCCGGGCGAGCGTGCTCGCCGGGATCGGCCACGACGTCGCGTCGGCGACGCGGGCCGCGCAGCACGCGCGGAACACCGGCGCCGACATGATCATGATCCACCAGCCGGTGCACCCGTACATCTCGGGTGACGGCTGGGTCGAGTACCACGCCGCGATCGCTGCGGCCGTGCCGGAACTGGGTGTCGTGCTCTACGTCCGCAACCCGGCGATCTCCGGCGAGCAGCTACGAGCGCTGGGCGAGGCGGCGCCGAACGTCATCGGCGTGAAGTACGCGGTGCCGGACCCGGTGCGGTTCGGCTCGGTCGCGCGGGACGCCGGCTTCGAGCGGTTCGTGTGGATCGCGGGGCTGGCTGAACTTTCGGCGCCCGGCTACTTCGCCGTCGGCGCCACCGGCTTCACGTCCGGGCTGGTGAACGTCGACCCGGCGATCTCGCTGGAGATGTTCCGCGCACTGTCCACAGGGGACTTCCCGGCCGCGATGACGGTCTGGGAACGGATCCGGCCGTTCGAAGAGCTGCGGGCCGCCAACGGGAACGCCAACAACGTCAGCGTGGTCAAGGACGCGCTCGGCCAGCTCGGTCTGTGCCGCCCCGACGTCCGGCCGCCGAGCCGGTTGCTGACGGCCGCCGAGCGGGAGCGAGTGGCCGGGGTGTTGTCGTCCTGGGGGTCCTGACGACGGTCCGTCGGCGATCCGCGGCGGAACCGCGGCTCGCCGACGGATCGACGGGGAACAGGAATTCATCGAAACGACATCATCGACACAACCCTGTTGGGCGCCTCGGGCTGTCACTCTGCGCGACTGCGGGCGGCTGCTCGTCGGCCGATCGGCCGACCTGGCTGCGGTTCGATGGGACGCTGGGACGGGACTCCTGCCCGGTCGGGGGTTGGCCCGGCCCGTAGATGACGGGGTGGACCGGCTTCGAACCGATCGTCCCTGTGTCGCTGACTGTACACCCTTTGCCCGCTGCACGACGGAATTGCCAATCCCGCCCCGGAGTGGGAGGCTGGTGGCAGGACGCGGTACCACCGCGACCAGGCCCCAGTGCCCTTTCCCGAACCGGACCCAGACCCTGTCAGGGCTGGAAACCGTTGCTGGACAAGCCTTTAAGACTTTCCCAGAGCGGTGCGTTGATGACTTCCACGCAAGTTGCGGACACTTCGGCGACGGCAGGCAGCGATTTCGCCGAGCTGTCGCGGCTGATCAAGGCGGCCGGGCTCATGCGTCGACGGCGGCGGTACTACGCCGCACGGATCGGGCTCAACCTCGCCGCATTCGGCGGGGGCTGGGTCGCCTTCGTCTTCCTCGGCGACTCGTGGTGGCAGCTGTTCCTCGCCGCGTTCTTCGCGATGGTGTTCGCGCAGCTGTCGTTCATCGGCCACGACGCCGGGCACAAGCAGATCTTCCGCAGCCGCAAGGCGAACGACGCGACCGGGCTCGTCCACGGTGGACTCACCGGGCTGAGCTACGGCTGGTGGATCGGCACGCACGCGCGGCACCACGCCAATCCCAACCACGAGGACGAGGACCCCGACGTCGACATCGCGGCGCTCGCGTTCAGCAAGGCGCAGAGCTCGCGAAAGCGGGGGTTCCTGCGCTGGATGGCGAAGTACCAGGCGTTCCTGTTCTTCCCGCTGCTGCTCCTCGAAGGCCTGAACCTGCACGTGTCGAGTGTGAAGGCCGTGTGGCGCAAGGACGTCCGCCGGCACAAGCTCGAGTCCGCGTTGCTGATCGCGCACCTGGCCGCCTACCTCGCCGCGGTGTTCATCGTGCTCTCGCCGCTGACCGGGATCATCTTCATCCTCGTGCACCAGTTCCTGTGGGGGCTGTACATGGGCTGCTCGTTCGCGCCCAACCACAAGGGCATGGAGATGCTGGCGACCGGACACCAGCTCGACTTCCTGCGCAAGCAGGTGCTGACCTCGCGCAACGTCCGCGGCGGCCCGCTGACCGACTTCGCCCTCGGCGGGCTGAACTACCAGATCGAGCACCACCTGTTCCCGAGCATGGCGCGGCCGAACCTCAAGCACGCGCAGGTGATCGTCCGGGACTTCTGCGCCCGGCACTCCATCTCCTACGCCCAGTGCGGCTGGCTCCGCTCGTACGGCTACGTGCTGCAGCACCTGCACGAGGCGAGCGAACCGCTGCGGCGACCGGCGACGGTGACGGCGTGACGGCCCCGGCGCCGGACACGCCCGAGGTCGCCCGCTCCGGCAGGGAATGCCCCAGCTGCCCGCACCCGGTCGGCGCGCACGACGCCGTCGCCCTCCGCTGAGTCGGTCCGGCCGGAACTGACCGGTCGGCGTGTGGCCGAGATTACTCACGCGTCAAAAACGAGTAAGCGAGCGGAGATCACCCGTCAGGACGGCATTCACGGGTGATCTCCTGCCGCGTTGACGGGGGTGTCCTGGCGGAATCCGATCCGCCGACACCGGAGGCACCCGTGACGCTCAGCGAGCTTCTTCCCAGCCTCGGCTGCGAAGCCGCCGATCACCTCGAGCCAGGAGTCTGGCCGCGAAGCGCCCGGCTCGGTGAAGACGGCGAACTCCTCTTCGCCGGCGCGCGCGTCAGCCATCTAGCAGCGCGCTTCGGGACGCCGTCGTACCTCCTCGACGAGCAACAGGTCCGCGACACCGCCCGCGAGTACCGCGAAGCGCTGCCGGACGTCGAAGTCGCGTACGCGAGCAAGGCGTTGTGTACGCGGGCTGTACTGCGTTGGGTCGCCGAAGAGGGGTTGTCGCTCGACACGTGCTCCGCTGGCGAGATCGCCGTCGCCCGCGCAGTCGGCTTCCCCGCGGAGCGCATGTTGCTGCACGGCAACGCGAAGACGCCCGAAGACGTGAAGGCCGCACTCGGATACGGCGTCCGGCGGATCGTGGTCGACTCGCTCGACGAGATCGAGCAGCTCGGCGCGCTCGCCCACGGCGCCCAGCAGGTGATGATCCGGGTGACGCCGGGCGTCGCGGCCGGGGCGCACGCGGCCGTCAGCACCGGCACTGAAGGCCAGAAGTTCGGCTTCTCGCTCCTCGGCGGCGTACGCGACAACGTCGACGCCGCCGTCGAAGCAGTGCGAGCGCAACCCGGGTTGCGGCTCGCCGGACTGCACTGCCACATCGGCTCGCAGGTCCGCGGGGTCGACCGGTACGAGGCCGCCGCGCGGCGGATGGCCGAGGTGCTCGTCCGGATCCGCGACACGGACGGCGTCACGCTGCGGGAGCTCGACCTCGGCGGCGGGCACGCGGTGCCGTACACCGGCGGCGAGCCCGCGTTCGACCTAGGCGGCTACTCGCGACGCCTGCGCGTCGCCCTGGCCTACGAGTGCGCCGCGCACGGCTTTCCGTTGCCCCGCTTGACGATCGAGCCGGGCCGGGCGATCGTCGGGCCCGCCGGGATCACGGTGTACCGCGTGTGCGCCGTCAAGCGCGGGAGCCGCACGTTCGTCGCGGTCGACGGCGGCATGAGCGACAACGCCCGCCCATCCCTGTACGGCGCGCGCTACACGACGCGCCTGGTCGGACGCCGCTCCACGGCGAAGCGCACGCCGATGACGGTCGTCGGACGGCACTGCGAATCCGGCGACGTCCTCGCCGACGGCGTCTGCCTGCCCGGCGACCTCCACGCCGGCGACCTGCTGGCCGTGCCGTGCACCGGCGCGTACCACCACTCGCTGGCGTCGAACTACAACCAGGTCGGCCGGCCGCCGCTGGTCGGCGTCAAGAACGGCGTCGCGACGCTGCTGGTGCGCCGCGAGACCGAGGAAGACCTCAGCCGCCGCGATTTGGGCTGACGGCGGCCTCCAGCCCGGCCAGGAGCACCCCGAGCGCGTACCGGAAGTCGTCCTCGACCGTCGAGCCGGCGCGTTCGCGCAGGCCCCGGGCCATCAGCGGAAACGGGAACGAGCCGAGCGCGATCGCCGCGGCCTCTTCGTCCGGCGGCAGCCGCGTCTGGTCCTCGACGGCCCGGCCGAGCACGAAGTGCACCAGCACTCCGGCCGCGCGGGTCGCGTCGCCGAGAGGGAAGCCCGCGTCGTGCAGCACGCCCACCGCGCGCTCGGCGAACTCCCCGAGCGCGCGGGCCACGCGCAGGTCCGCCCCCAAGGCGACGCGGGCGCCGTCTCGGTGCGCGAGCAACGCCGTGTGCAGCGCCAACCCCGCCTCTTCGAGCCACTTCAGCCACGGACCGCTCTCGGCCAGCCCGGCGACGACCGGCGCCACGATGGCGTCCGTCAGGTGGTCGAGCAGCGCGCGCTTGTTGCGGAAGTGCCAGTACAACGCGGGCGCCTTGACGCCCAGTTCGGCGGCGAGCCGCCGGACGGTCAGCTTGTCCAGGCCGTCGTCTTCGAGCAGGCGAAGCGCGACGCGCACCGCGTCGGCAACCTCCAGCGGCATGATCCTCCTTGACGCCTTAACTTGTTAAGGAGATTCTACCCCTTAACAAGTTAAGGAGAAAGCATGGATACCGACGTGATCGTCGTGGGCGCGGGTCCGGTGGGCCTGTTCCTCGCCGCGGAGCTCGAGCTGGCCGGCGCCGACACCCTGGTGCTCGAACGCCGCGAGACACCGTCCGAAGAGAGCAAGGCGCGTGGCCTGGGCGCCCTGGCGACCGAGGCGCTCCGGCGACGCGGCCTCGGCGACCAGCTCGCCGAAGCGGATGTCGAAGGCACGAAGGAACTCGCCCGCGACCACGGCAGCACGCTCGGCCACTTCGCGAGCATCCACAAGATCGCCCCGGACCCCGGCCGGCCGCGCACCAACATCTGGCAGCCCGAGCTGGAACGCGTGCTCGCGAAGCACGCCGAAGGCGTCCGGGTACTGCGCGGCCACGAGGTCACCACCCTGCAGTCCGATGTGGACGGTGTGACCGTCACCGCGGGAGGACGGGAGTGGCGCGCGAAGTACCTCGTCGGGTGCGACGGCGGCCGCAGCACCGTCCGGAAACTCGCCGGGTTCGCCTTCCCCGGCACCCCCGCACTTCTCCACACGATCGCCGGGCGCGTCCGGTTCGCGGGCGAAGTCCCCCCGGGCGGCCGTTACGCCACCGGCGCGTTCATGTACGGCGGCAGCATGGCCGGCGTCACCGAACCCGCCGGTCCCGAGCGCGACGAACCGCTGACCCCGGACGAGCTTTCCGCGGCGATCCGCCGCGTCACCGGCGCGGACGTCGTCGTCGAGGAGGTTCGCGACGGACGGCGGTTCGGCGACCAGGCTCGCCAGGCCGCCACGTACCGCCTCGGCCGCGTCTTCCTCGCCGGTGACGCCGCGCACGTGCACTCGCCGAGCGGCGGCCAGGGCCTGAACCTCGGCATCCCGGACGCGGCCAACCTGGGCTGGAAGCTCGGTGCCGTCCTTCGCGGCGACAAGCCCGAAGCGTTCCTCGACACGTACACGCACGAAAGGCACCCGGCGGGCGAAGCGGTGTTACGCAACACGCGCGCGCAGTCGGCGTTGCTGGCCCCTGGCCCGCACGTCGACGCGCTGCGGGAGATCGTCGCCGAACTGATGGACCTGCCCGAGGCGAACCGGTACTTCGCGGACCTCCTGTCGGGGACCGGTCACCGCTACGACTTCCCTTACCCCGCCCCGAAGCCGGTCGGCGAGCACTGCCCGGACCTCGGACTCGTCCACGACGACGGCCGCGAGTCGACGCTGTTCGAGCACACGCGCACCGGCCGCGGGCTCCTGCTGACCACCGGACACCCGGGCGACTCGCGCGTCGACGTCATCCCGGTGACGAACACCGGCCCGCTGCTGCTCCGGCCCGACGGCGTGATCGCCTGGGCGGGCGAAGGCTCGCTGGACATCGCGCTGGACACCTGGTTCTAGACCGGCTCGATAACGTCGCGCTGCACGGGCAGACAAACCGCCTCGGAAAGCCTTGTCTTTTTCGTCCCCCGCCACCGATTCCTCGGCTGAGAGCGGCACGTACGCCGGATCACGCGAAGCTGGCGCCGGGGGCTCGCTTTCTGGTCAGGTCTCGATACGCTGCGCACTTGACAAATCACATGCCGAAACACAGGGAGGGACGGCATGGGTGACGAAACACGTGCGCGCGCGCTGGACAATACGGACAGATCGTTGATCGCTCTGCTTCAGCAGGATGGCAGAGCTTCGTTCACCGCGCTCGCCAAAGCGGTCGGGCTTTCGGAGGGAGCCGTCCGCCAGCGCGTGCAGCGGCTGCTGCGCGACGACCTGATGCAGATCGTCGCGGTGACCGACCCCGCCAACGTCGACCTGACGCGGCAGGCCATGGTCGGGATCAGCGTCGACGGAGCGGATCCCCGCGAGGTCGCGGACAAGCTGTCCGAGCTGCCGAACGTGCACTACGTGGTGCTCTGCGCCGGGCGGTACGACCTGCTCGCCGAACTCGTCTGCCGGGACGACGACCACATGCTCGAGGTGCTCGGCGAAGAGGTCCGGAAGATCCCGGGCGTGTCCGGGACCGAGCTGTTCGTGTACCTGAAGCTGGCCAAGCAGAACTACTCCTGGGGCCGGCTCACGGCGTAGCGGTCGTGAGTGAGAAACAGGGTTGGAACACTGTTTCTCACTCACGAGGCACTACAGGAGCCGCCGGTGCCCGGCCCGCGCGGGGGCCCCGGCTTCGGCGAGCCCCGTCAGCGCCGCCGGGAGCGGATCCCGGTGCAGCACCCCGAGGCGCTGCGTGGCGCGGGTGAGCGCGACGTACAGCTCGGCCGCGCCACGCGGTCCGCCGGCCAGGATCCGCGCCGGGTCGACGACGAGGACGGCGTCGAACTCCAGGCCCTTGGCCGCCGACGGCGGGATCCATGGGTTTCGGGGGTTCCGGGTGGCGAAGCCCCCGGCCCGGGGCGCAGCCCCGGTTGTCACCGTGCCCGGCACGCCCGGCGGGCCGATCACGACGCTGGTGCCTTCGCGGCCGGCCTCGTCGCGGACGAAGTCGTCGATGGCGCCGGGCAGTTCGCCGTCCGCGACGCGTCTGGACCACGGCCGGACGCCGCACGCGCGTACCGATTCCGGCGGCCGCACGTCCGGTGCGAACTGCGCGAGCAGGGCCCCGGCGACGGTCATGATCTCCGCCGGGGTGCGGTAGTTCACGGTCAGCTCCCGGTACTGCCAGCGGTCGCCGACGTACGGCGCCAGCACCGGGCCCCACGCCGTCGCGCCGGCGGCACTCCGGCGCTGGGCGAGGTCGCCGACGATCGTGAAGGAGCGGCTCGGGCACCGCCGCATCAGCGCCCGCCAGTCCATTTCGGACAGTTCCTGCGCCTCGTCGACGACGACGTGCCCGTAGGTCCAGTCGCGGTCCGCGGCCGCGCGCTCGGCGAGGTCGCGCGTGTCGCGCTCGACGAACCGTTCGGCCAGGTCTTCGGCGTGGAGCAGGTTCTCGGCGACCAGCATGACGTCTTCGTCCAGCTCCTCGCGGTCCAGCTTCATGACGTCCATGACGCCGGCGGCGTACTCGGCCTCCTCTTCCGCCCGCCGCCGGGCGGCTACCCGTTCGGCGGAGTCGTCCCGGCCGAGCAGGCCGGCCAGCTCGTCGAGCAGCGGCACGTCCGACACCGTCCAGGCGGAGCCGTCCGCGCGGAACAGCGCCGGGTCGGCACCGGCGGCTTCGAGGCGGCGCGGCGACATGTACAGCGGCCCCAGCAACGTCTCCGGCGTCAGCTCCGGCCACAGCGCGTCGAGCGTGGCATCGAGCTCTTCGTGCTCCCGCAGCTCGTCGAGGACGTCGGCGCGGAGGTCGGCCCACGCCCCGCGGTCCTCGCGGGTCAGCCAGCCCTCGCCGATCTTCGCGACGGCTCGCTCCGCGACGAGCGCCAGGACGTGCTTGCGGAAGATCGGGCGCGCCTCGTTGTGCGGCAGTCCCGACCGGCGCGCCTCGCGCCGTGCCTCGTCCGCCAGGCCGGCGTCGAGTTCCACGGTGACGTCCCCCAGCTCGACCGGCACGGGTTCGCCGGGCACCCGCTGGCGGTCGGCGACCGCCGCGTCCAGCACGTCGAGGATCTTCAGCGAGCCCTTGAGCCGCGCCACTTCCGGCGGATCTTCGGCGGTGACGGACAGCCCCGGCACGAGGTCGCCGGTGGTCAGGAAGACGACGTCCGACTCGCCGAGCGAAGGCAGCACGCGGCCGATGTGGTCGAGGAACAGCGGGCTCGGCCCGACGACGAGCACGCCGGTCCGCGACATCCGCTCGCGGTGGGTGTAGAGCAGGTACGCCACCCGGTGCAGCGCGACGGCGGTCTTGCCGGTACCGGGCCCGCCCTCGACCACCAGTACCCCCGAGTGGCCGAGGCGGATGATCTCGTCCTGCTCGGCCTGGATCGTCGCGACGATGTCCCGCATGCCCTCGCCGCGCGGCGCGTTGACGGCCGCGAGCAGCGCCGCGTCGCCACGCCCGGCGTCGCCCGGACGGCCCAAAACCTCATCGGTGAAATCGAGGACCCGGCGGCCCATGGTGTGGAACTGACGGCGGCGGCGCATGTTTTCCGGCGTCGCCGCGGTGGCGACGTAGAACGGCCGCGCCGCCGGCGCCCGCCAATCCAGCAGGAACGGTTCGTAGTCGTTTTCCGCGTCGAAGAGCCCGATCCGGCCGATGTAGCTGGTTTCGCCCGAAAGGGCGTCCAACCGGCCGAAACAAAGCCCGTTGTCGGCGAAGTCCAGCCGGGCCGCCTCCCGCGACCGGCACCGGACGTCGGTCTCCCGTTCCCCCGGTGTCAGCGCGGTTTGCCCGAGCGCGCCGTGGTAACGGGCCTGCGCCACCGCGCGCTCGCGGTCGAGCCGCTCGTACAGCGCGGCGACGTAGGCCCGTTCTTCCCGCAATTCCTCGTCGTACCCCTGATTTGACAAGTTCCCCTCACAGCGGTTAGACTCCTATCAGGTTCGGCGAGTTCTCCTGTCATCTCGGAGGACACGCCGATTTTTTATTGTCCACCCGCTGTCAAGGGCCTCAGCCCAGCATGAATTCGCGCGGGTTCAGCGGCCGGTCGACCACCCGCACGTCACCCAGCAGCCCCGCGAAACTGCGGTCGACCTTCCCGTCGTAGGACGAGGCACCGACCAGCCACGGCCCACCCGGGTCGGCCAGCCCGACCGCCGGCGTGGCCGGGTTCCGGACCACCGGGCAGCCGTCCACGTACACCGTCGTGCGCCTGCCGTCGTTGACCACGGCGACGTGCCACCACTTCTCGACCGGCAGCTCGTGGCCCCAGTTCGTCGACGTCCGGTCCTGGTTCAGCGGGTACACCGCCCACTGCAGCTCGCCACCGTCCGAAAGGGACAGTGTGGCGGCCGATTCCTTCGGGTCGTCCCCCGTCTTGCCCGCGGCCGCGCCGCTGCCCTGCCGGGCGAACAGCCCGCACCAGCCGTGGTGGCCGTCCTTGAAGTTCGCGGGCAGCCAGAAGAACGCTTCGACGGTGTACCCGCGCTCGAACTTCAGGCGGTTCATCGGCGCCGCTTCGACGGTGCGCAGGTACGCGCCGCGGCTGGGGTCGCGGCCACCGTCGAACCGCAGGCTCGCCCGCGACGGCTGCCGCGGCGAAAACGCGCTCGCGTACTTCAGCGCGTCCGGCCCGCTGCCGGGCGCGGTGACGCGGGTGAGGTCGTTGCCGCGCCCGGTCTGGTCGCGCACGACGACGTCGTCCGGCACCGGCTTGCCGTCCTGCCCGCCTTCGAAGCGCCAGTAGGCGACCGTGCCCGGCACCAGGAGCTGCTTCGCCGGCCGTGCCGGCGGGACCGGCGCCGGCGCGAAGCCGCCGAAGCGCTCGGCGAAGTCGATCTCCAGGCTGAAGTAGTCGGCCTTGCCGGAGCGCTCGACCTCGACCTGCTGCATTTCGGTCAGGTGGTCCTGCGCGGCGAGCCACGGCGAGAACGTCCGGACGTCGATCACCCCGCGCGCCAGGTCGAACTGGTAGAGCCGGATCATCGCGCTGCCGCCGTAGTAGCGGTCCTGGTAGTTGGTGATGTGGACGTGCACGTCGTGGCCGGCGGCGTTCTTCCGGACGGTGCGCCCGGTCGGCCAGTAGTGGCCGTTGAGCGTCAGGAAGATCTGGTCGTTGCCCTCGACGAGGTCCTTCCAGACGTGTTCGCCGAACGTCGAGAACTGCGCCTGGGCGTCGTCGTCGGCCCAGACCAGCTCGTGGATGGTGAGGATCGCGGGCAGCGTCGGGTGCTGCGCGAGGACCTGTTTCGCCCAGTTCAGGCCGCCCGCCGAGGGCCGCCAGTCGAGGGCGAGCAGCAGCCACTCGCGGCCGCCGCCGCGGAAGACGTGGTAGCTGTTGTAGCCGTCCTTCGTGGCGCCCCGGAACGTCGGCGAGTTGCGCTGGCGCTGCGGGCCGAAGGCGTCGAGGTACGGCGAAGGACCGCGCTGGTCGTCCTTCGAACCGTCGATGTCGTGGTTGCCGGCGAGGGTGCTGTAGGGGAAGCGACAGCGGTCGAGCGCCTGGAACGAGCGGCTGACGCGGGCGAACTCGTCCGCCCGGCCGTTCTGGGTGAGATCACCGAGGTGAGCGAGGAAGACAACGTTGTCGTCCGCCTCTTCGAGGACGTACCGCAGCGAGGCGTCCAACGGGGCCGCGTCACCGCGGTCCTCGTCGAACAGGTACTGCGTGTCCGGCATGACCACGAGCGTGAAGCGCGGGTCCTCGGCGTCCGGGCGGTGCCGGCCGGTGGCTTCGGCGGCCGGCGCGCCGAGGACGTTCGGCAGGGTCGCCGCGACGGCGACGGCCGGGGCGCCGAGGAGGAAGGTCCGGCGAGAAGTGTCAGTCACGGGCCGGAAGCTACGGGCGTCTTCCGACCACCCCGGCAACTGCTGCCGAACACAGGATGAACAGCGGTACTGTGCCCGCATGAGCGGCCCACGGGTGTTCCGGCTGATCCAGCCCGTCGACGACATCGAGGTCGCCGTCGCGTTCTACGCGGCCGTCTTCGGCGACCCCGGCGAGCGGATATCCGTCAACCGGCACTACTTCACCTGCGGCGGCGTGGTGCTCGCCTGCGTCGAAGCCCCGCTCGAACACCGTGAGCCGCGGCCGCGGAAGGACCCGCGGATCGTCTACCTCGCGGTCGAGGACGTCGAGGAGACGTTCGAGCGGGTGCGTGCCGCCCAGCCGCGCTGGCTCGACGACGCCATCGAGACCCAGTTCTGGGGCGAACGCTCCTTTTACGCCGACGACCCGTTCGGCAACCCGCTGTGCTTCGTCCAGGAGGACACGCTCTACTTGGGCGGCCCCGTCGGCTGAGTGCCGTCGTCCGGGTGCAGCCGCATCGGCATGACGAACCAGAGGACGCCGAAGAGCAGCACGCACAGCACGCCCATGACGAACATGGCGATCCCGCCGTAGACCACCTTGGCGATCAGCGCGACGGTCGACGTGATCGCCAGCGCCAGGCAGACCAGCCCGACCAGCACGAGCCGGTTGCCGACGGTCAGGATCCGCTCCCGGCTGCCCGTGCGGAACAGCAGCCGGTGCCACGCCGCGGGCGCGGTCAGCAGGGCCGTGGCCGCCACCGCGAGGGCCACCGCGGACAGGTGCAGCGACTTCTCGAACCCGCTGGCGTCGTGGAACCGGTCGGTGAACACGACGGACAGCAGGAAGCCGAAGAGGATCTGCACCCCGGCCTGGGCGACACGCAGCTCTTGCAGCAGCTCGCCGACGTTGCGGGTGAGCTGCTCGTTGCGGGTTTCGCCGGTGTGTTCGGGCACGAATGCACAATAACCGGACGCGGGACGGTCCACCGGCCGGGAAATCCGTGACTTTCCCACGGCCCGGCCCGCCACTGTCCGAAATGGACTAGACCTCTTCCGTCAGAACCCCCAGGAGCGCTCGGGCACCACGCGGATGCGGACGGAGTACGCGGCGTCGAACGCCTCTGGGGTCTCGAAGCCGATCGCCGCGTAGCTGGAGCCGTACTTGCCGAGGTACCCGGGCGCGTCCGAGGCCTTCCCCGCCTCGACGTGCGCCTTCCCGGTGACGACGAGGATCGAGCCGCCGTGCTCGTCGCTGTTGAGGTGGAAGCTCACCTCGGGATTCGCTTCGATGTGCCGGAGCTTCGCGGTGCCGGGCCGGCTGAACAGCACGATGTCGTCGCCGTCGAGGACGAACCACACGGGCCGCGGCGCGGGCCGCCCCTTCGGCGTGACTGTTGTCAGCCAGGCGATCGGTTCGGCCGCCCGGCCGGCGAGGTTCGGTTCTGCCATGTCGGTACCCCCTTGGTCGTCGGTGTGTGACCCAGACAACCACGGGGCACCGACATTTTCTTCCCGCGTCAGCGCGACGCCACCCGCCGGGCGTACCGCGTCCCGGCCGCCAGCAGCACCAGCCCGGCGCCGAGGAACGCGCCGACCCTGGCCAGGCCATCGAGGGCCGACAGGTCGAACAGCACCAGCTTGAGGACCGCGGCGCCGACCAGGACCAGCCCGGTCACCCGCAGCCCGGCGACGTCGATCCCGCGCAGCAGCAGCACGAGGGCGGCGATCGTCCAGGAGACGGTGATCAGCGCGTGGCCGAGGAGGAACCCCGCCCGGTCCGGCACCGCCAGCAGCGACCCGCACAGCACCACCCCGGCCGCGCCGTACAGCGCCGAAACGCCGGCGAGGAGCCACACCGGCAGGTCGTGGGCCGGCCCCCGGAAGACCTCGAGACGAGCCGCCGCCCACGGCAGCGCGACCGACACGGCGAGGATGAGCGCGGCGACCGCGAGCGCGCCGGCCAGCTCGGCGACCGGCCGGGCCCGCGGGACGACCAGGAGTGCGGGCGTGACGTCGAAGAACACGCCGATCAGCCCGCCGACGGACGCGAACCCGAGCGCGGCGGCCAAGGCGACCCGGTTGCGGCCGGCCACCGCGGCCACGACCAGCAGCAGCGCCTCGCCGAGCAGCACCCCGGCGCGGGCCGGGCCGTCGAACTGCGTGACCGTCGCCTGCAGGATCGCCAGCGCCCCGGCCGGCCCGGCCAGGTGCCCGGCGAGCCCCGGCCACCAGCGCCGCGCCGCCCAGACGGCGAGCAGGACGACCCCGGCCCCGGCCGTGATCGGCACCGACTGGGCCTTCGGCAGCAGCAGCGCGGCGACCAGCGTCGGGACGACCGCCGTCGCGAGCAGCGAGAGCGCGGCGGGGTCGTTCTCGCGGCGGCGCAGCACGATCAGGGCGAGCGTGACGCCGGCGACCCCGGCACCCGCGGCCGCGGCGGTGTTGGCCCAGCTGCCGCCCCCGCCCAGCACCGCCGTGCTGATCACGGACGCGAACAGCGGCGGGACGCCGGCGGCGAGCGTCAGCGACGGCCAGTCGCGGCGCAGCTGCACCGGCGTCGTCGCGAGCTGGACCATCAGCAGGAAGGTGACCAGTTCGGGGGTGAACCCGCGGACGATCATCGGCGCGCACACGACGCAGCCGACGACGACGGCGGAGGCCAGCAGCGACGACTCCCAGCGCACGGCCACGAGCAGTCCGGCGGCGGCGACGGCCAGCCCGGCAGCGAGCCCGGCGAGCACCGGCAGGAACTCGTACAGCGTGGTCGCGGCGACGACGTCGAGGTAGAGCGTCGCGATGCCGGTGGCGGCCAGCGCGAAGGCCCCGGTGCGGCCGGCGGGCTTGCGGTGCAGCCACAGGCCGGTGCCGGTCAGCGCCAGGCCGAAGCCGGCCCCGACGAGAACCCGGGGAAGCGGCCCCAGCCAGCCCCGCTGGACCGCCAGCACGAGCAGCAGGACGACACCGAGCAGCGTCACGGCACCGCCCACCCAGGCGAGCACGCGGCTGCCCGCGCCCTCCTTGCCGAGCTTCGCGCCCAGCGTCTCCCGCGGAACGGGCAGGGAGGGCGGCGGGAAGTACTGCGGCTGGGGCGGCGGAGCGTACTGCGGGGGCGGCGGCTGCCACTGGTACTGCGGGAAGGGGATCGACTCGGGCCGCATCGGCCGAGGCTGCGGTTGCGGTTGAGGTTGAGGTGCTTGCTCCGGCTGTTCAGCAGGCTTGGGCGGTTCGGCCTGCCCCACCCGGACGGTCCGCAGTTCGGAACCCACCAGGGCGAGACGACGCCCCAGGTCGTCGATCTCGCCGGCGAGCCGGAGGAGCACCTCTGCTTCGGTGGTCATAGCGGACAGGGTCATGCACCGGCGTCCACCTGCGGATCCGTAGCACTACTCAAACCCGGGTCACGTCCTGGTCGCGGCCAGCACCTCGTCCATGGTCGTCATGATCGAGACGGTCTCGCCGAGCGGCATGAGCGAGCTTTCGGTCTCCCCAGCGGCCAGCAGCCGCGCCACCTCGTCGGCCTGGTGCCGCAGGCCACGGCCTTCATCCCGGTATTCGTGACGGCTCGGCTCGCCTTCGCGCGGAACGAACGTGAAGGACGCGGGAGCGTAGAACGGCCCGTCGATCTCGATGCGCCCGTCCGTGCCGACGATCGACGCCGTGGTCGGCGAAAGCGCGCTCAACGTGCAGGTCAGCACGGCCTGCGCGCCACCCGGGTAGCCGAACAGCATCGACATCTGCGCGTCGACACCGGTGAAGGCGGGCGTCGCCATGGCGGCGACGCGGTCGGGTGTGCCGAGCACCATCGACGCGAAAGACACCGGATAGATCCCCAGGTCGAGCAGGGCGCCACCACCCAGCTCAGGAGCGAAGAGCCGGAAGGCGGCATCCTCGGCGAACCACTGCCCGTGATCGGCGGCGACGGTGACCATCCGGCCGAGGCTCGGCAGCAGTTCCCGGACGTGCCGGATGTGCGGCAGGAACCGCGTCCACATGGCTTCCATGAGGAAGAGGTTCTTGCCGCGCGCCAGGTCGACGAGGTCACGCGCCTCCTCGGCGTTCATCGTGAACGGCTTCTCGACCAGCACGGGCTTGCCGGCCTCGAGCGCGAGCCGCGCGTTGCCGTGGTGCAGGGGATGCGGTGTGGCGACGTAGACGATGTCGACGTCCGGATCGTTCGCCAGGGCTTCGTAGCTGCCGTGACGCGTGGGAACGCGGTGCTGGTCCGCGAACCGTTCGGCGCTTTCGGCAGCGCGTGACCCGACGGCGGTGACGACGCCGGAATCGGTGAGCTTCAGGTCTTCCGCGAAGGCACCGGCGATGAGGCCGGTGCCCATGATTCCCCAGCGCAGGGGCTTGTCGGTCATGCCGGAACCCTAGGCGCGCCGCACCCCGATCGGCGTGATCGACACCACAGGCGACAATGGAGGACGTGACCGCCACCTTGAGCAAGCCCGCCCTGAAGATCGGCCCCTACCAGGTCGATCCCCCAGTGGTGCTCGCCCCGATGGCCGGCATCACCAACGTCGCCTTCCGGCAGCTGTGCGCCGAGTACGGCGCCGGCATCTACGTGTGCGAGATGATCACCGCCCGCGCCGTCGTCGAACGGCACCCCGGGACCATGCACATGATGACCTTCGGCGCGAACGAAAAGCCCAGGTCGATGCAGCTTTACGGGGTGGACCCGAAGACCATGGCCGAAGCCGTGCGGATCATCGTCGGCGAAGGGCTCGCCGACCACGTCGACTCCAACTTCGGCTGCCCGGTCGCGAAGGTGACGCGCAAGGGCGGCGGGGCGGCGCTGCCGTTCAAGCGGAAGCTGTTCGAAGCCATCGTCCGCGAGTCCGCCAAGGCCGCGGGCGACGTGCCGTTCACGGTGAAGTTCCGCATCGGCATCGACGACGACCACCGCACCTTCCTCGACGCCGGCCGCATCGCCGAGGCCGAGGGCGCCGCCGCCGTCAGCCTGCACGCGCGCACCGCCGCCCAGCGCTACTCCGGCCAGGCCGACTGGACCAAGATCGCCGCGTTGAAGGAAGCGGTGACCAGCATCCCGGTCCTCGGCAACGGCGACATCTTCAGCGCGGACGACGCGCTGCGCATGGTGGCGGAGACGGGCTGCGACGGCGTCGTCGTCGGCCGCGGCTGCCTCGGCCGGCCCTGGCTGTTCGGCGAGCTGGAAGCCGCCTTCGCCGGCCGTCCCCTGCCGACCCCGCCCAACCTCGGCGAAGTCGCTCGGGTACTGCGTCGCCACACGGAGCTGCTCGTCGAGCACGACGGCCACGACAAGGCCATGCGCGACATCCGCAAGCACATGGCCTGGTACCTGATGGGCTTCCCGGTCGGCTCCGAACTCCGCCGCGGCTTCGCGATGCTGTCCTCGATGCAGCAGCTGGACGACCTGATCGCCCAGCTCGATCACGACGCCCCCTTCCCCGAAGCCGCCACGGGGCCGCGCGGACGGCAGGGCTCCCCGGGCAAGGTCACGCTCCCGCACGGCTGGCTCGACGACCCGGACGACGACTGCGTCCCCGAAGCCGAGGACATGCACTCCGGCGGCTGAGGCGACCTGACATCGAGTGTCCGAGTATTGACAAGGTGACACAAGGTGGACACCATGATGTCATGGAGACCCACTAGTTTTGTCGTCGATCAACGGCATGATCGACGCATTCCGTGACGGGTCGCAGAGACCTCGGAGAAGGGGCACCTCATGGGTGCGGTCGGGACATATGCCCTTGCGGCCTGCACGGTGCTCGTCGCCCTCCGCATGATCGCCCGGCTCGTGGGCCTGTTGATCGTTCTTCGCGGGAGTGAACCGAAAGATCGTGTCCCGCTCATGCGCGAATACTTCCGGAAATAAATCATGAGCCCCGCACCTTCCGAGGCCGACAGCGAAATCGACGAAACAGTTCGTGAACTGAGCGAGCTTCGTCGGGGTCGCGGGATCTTCGCCACGGACATCGAGCAGCGCACCGGCCGGATCCTCCGGGAATCCTGTGCGATCCAGGCGACCGACACGGAACGCCAGATCAGGGAGAAACTGATCCAGGCGATCACGAGCCTGGCGACGATGCTGCCCGACGACCTGCAGCTGGCGGCGCTGACCGCCTTCGGCATGGAGGAGAGCACTTCGGGCGAGTTCCTCGACCAGCGCTTGAAGTGGCTCGCGGAGGCGCTCGGCCGGGATCCGCGAACCGCACGCAGGCGCGTCGACCTGGCCTTCCGGCGGATGGCCGAAGAACTGATCGAAAAGAAACGGTCCCCTTCGGACGATTACTCCGCCGAGCAGTGGCACACCGAATCAGTACGCGGCATATTCCGGCTCGACCTCGAGTTTCCCGTGCTGACCGAAATCCGCCGGATAGTGTCGTCGGTGAACGGACTGAACGAAATCCAGCTTCCCGCGACGGCGCCGCGGCGGACGCCGAGCCAGAAGGACCACGTCCGCGCCGATTTCGTGTACGGCGGAAGAATCCTCGAACACCGGCAGGCCTCTCCGAGCCACATGATCTTGACCGTCCAGCTCGCCAAAACTCTCCACATCGGCGAGCGCTACGAGTACTGCATCCAGTACACGGTCCTGTCTCCCGAACTGATGCACTCGTACTACTTCCTGACCCCGCTGCGGAAAACGAGCCACTTCAGCGCCCGCGTGAAGTTCGCCCGGGACCGGCTGCCCCGCCAGGTGTGGGCGGTCCACGGCATACCTCCGCGAGCGGCCGAAGAGATCAATTCCGAAGACGTCCCCGTGACGATCGATCGGATCGGCGAGGTGACGGCCGAGTTCGAAACGCTCAGGCAAGGCCTGACCTACGGACTGCGCTGGTCGGATTCCTGACCTGCGCGAGCCGCAGCAGGCTGATCCCGAACAGCAGCACACCCAGTGGGACGTGCACGGTCTTCACGTGCGCGATCCCCAGCGCGACCTGCGCCAGTACGAGCCCCAGGAACACGGCCGCGTGGAGGATCGGACGGGCCGAGCCGCCACCCGGCCGCCACGCCAGCACCGCGGCGACGACGTGCACCATCGCCACGACGAACACCGTGTACGCCGAGGCGCTGTGGAGAGCGTGCCCGCTCGGAACGGTCAGCAGCAGGCCGGCCGTGACCGGTGCGAGGAAGACGGCCAGGGTCTGCAGCGCGATCGTGACGCGCAAGAAGGTTGCCATGCGGACCCGACGACGCAGCCTCTCGAAACGTGAGGCGCACCGTGACATCTGTCAGCCCGAAGTCGTGGCGGACAGCATCCTTCCCGGGCCCGCCTTCGCGACAAGCTCTTCTCATGACGACGAAGACGAACCAGCCCGCCAGCTCCCTGGTCAAGACCCTCGCGATCGAGATCGCCGTTCCCACCGGCGTCTACTACGCACTCCACTCGTTCGGCGCGAGCGACTTCACCGCGCTCGCCGCCGCCGGCGTCTTCCCGCTGGTCCGGACGCTCTACCAGTTCGCCAAGGACCGCACGCTCAACGGCCTCGCCATCGTCGTCCTGGTCACGAACGTCGTCGGCATGCTGTTGACCTTCGTCTCCGGCGACGCCCGGATGATGATCGCCAAGGACTCGCTCGGCAGCGGCATCACCGGCCTGGTCATCCTCGTCTCCGCGTTCACCGCGGCCCCGATCATGACCAAGACCATGCGCCCCTTCCTCACTCGGGGCAATGCGGAACGGGAAGCCGCATGGGAACGCCTGAGCGGCACCGCGCGGTTCGACGCCGTCCTGCGGCGCTGCAGCGTGATCTGGGGCATCGGCTTCGCGCTGGAAAGCTCGGTTCGCATCGTCGGCGCGTTCACGCTGCCCGTCGCGACCATGGTCTGGCTGAGCACCACCATCTTCGCGGCCGCCTTCGCGGTCATCATGGTCATCTCCGGCAAGGTCGCCGAGAAGGCCGGGAAGATGATCGCCCACGAGGCGGAGGCCGAAGCCCAGGAGCTGGTGGCCGCTTGACCACCCGCGGCCGGACCTGTACAGGTGTGTACATGTTCAGCAAGCGGCAGCAGCTGGTCGGGGACCTCACCGACCTGATCCGCTCCGGGCAGCTCGCCCACGGCGAACGGCTCCCCGGCGAGAACCAGCTCGCCCTGCGGTACCAGGTCAGCCGCGGCACCGTGCGCAGCGCGTTGTCCGAGCTGCAGCAGCTCGAGCTCATCTCCACCCAGGCGGGCGTCGGTTCGTTCGTCACCTTCGACGGGGTCCAGCTCGACCAGCGGATCGGCTGGGCCCGGGCCCTCGCCGACGCCGGTGCGCCCGTCACCACCGAACTCCTCGGCATCGAGACCGTCGAAGACGCCGCCCTCGACGAGGAGTTCGGCGAGAAGACCTACGTCGCGATCCGGCGGGTGCGGCGGGAGCACACCCGCGGGATCTCGCTGGAAACCGCCACCGTGCCCGCCGTCGGACCGCTCGCCGCCCTCCCCGAAACGGGCCTGCGGGACGGTTCCCTCACCAAGACCCTCGAAGCCGCCGGGCGGATCTCCGTCGGCGGCGACCAGTGGATCAGCACCGAACGCCTCGATGGCTGCGCGGCCGAACTGCTGGGCCGCGCCATCGGCGAACTCTTCCTCCGGGCCGAACGCACCTCCGTCGACGTCGAAGGCCGGCTCGTCGAGCGCGTCGTCAGCCTGCTCGACCCGGACCGCTTCCAGTTCCACCTCACCTTCGGACACCGATGAGCGCGCGGGACCGGGCGCTCGGCGCGTTCACCGGGCTGGCCGTCGGTGACGCGCTCGGCATGCCAACACAGTCGATGTCCCGCGCCGCCATCGCCGCGACCTACGGCCCGGTGACCGGCCTGCTCACCGCCGTCGCCGAGCAGCCGGTCGCGCCGTCGATGCCCGCCGGGTCGGTCACCGACGACACCGAGCAGGCCGTCCTGCTGGCCCGCCTGCTCATCGACGGCCGCGGCACCGTCGACCCGCACGTCTTCGCCGACGCCCTGCTGATCTGGGAGGCGGACATGGTCCGCCGCGGCTCCGCGGACCTGCTCGGCCCGTCCACCAAGCGGGCGCTTTCCCGGCTGCAGGACGGCGTCCCGGCGGACGAAGCCGGCCGCACCGGGACGACCAACGGCGCGGCCATGCGGGTCACGCCGGTCGGCATCGCCACACCTTCCGAAGACCTGCACACGCTGGTCGACGCCGTCGTCACGACCGCGCGGGTCACGCACAACACCAGCCTCGGCATCGCGTCGGCCGCCGCGGTCGCCGCCGCCGTTTCGGCCGGCGTGGACGGCGCGAGCCTGGCCGAAGCCCTCGACGCGGGCGAGCGCGCGGCCGTCGTCGGCGGGGAACGCGGGCACTGGGCGCCCGGCGGCGAGATCGCCGCCCGGATCCGGTGGGCACGGGGCTGGGTGCGCGGCATGGCCCCGGCCGCCGTCGCCGACGCGGTCGCGCGGGTGATCGGCACGTCGGTCGCGTCGCAGGAGTCCGTCGTGGCCGCCTTCGCGCTGGCCGAAGCCATGGGCGACGACCCGCCCGCGGCGCTGCGCCTGGCCGCCGGGCTGGGCGGCGACACCGACACCGTCGCCGCGATCTGCGGCGCGATGCTCGGTGCCGCGCACGGCATCGGCGCCTTCCGCCCCGACGTCGTCGAGACCGTGCTCGCCGTCAACCGGCTCGAATTCGGGCCGCTCGTCGACGAACTCCTGAAGCTGCGCCGTCGATGACCGGGCGGCTGGTGCACACCGGACAGGTCGTCGTCGACCTCGTCATGGCGGTCCCGGCCCTGCCGCCCCGCGGCGGTGACGTCCTCGCTTCGTCGACGAATCTGTTGCCTGGCGGCGGTTTCAACGTGATGGCCGCCGCCGCGCGGTCCGGTGCCGACGTGCTTTACGCGGGAAGCCACGGCACCGGCCCCTTCGGCGACCTAACCCGCGCCGCCCTCGCGGCCGAAGGCGTGGCCGTGGCGCACGAACCACTGTCCGAAGTGGACACCGGGATCGTCGTCGTTCTCGTCGACGCGAGCGGTGAACGCACCTTTGCCACGGGCACGGGCGCCGGCGGACGGCTGCACGCCGAACTGCTCGACCGAGTCACCCCAAAGAATGACGACGTCGTGTACGTGAGCGGATACAGTTGGTTGCACGAGATCAATCGCGCGGCCCTCATCGAGTGGCTGCCCCGGCTGCCCGGATCGAAGATCCTTTTCGATCCCGGCCCGCTCATCACCGACATCAACCCTGGAGACCTTCGTGACTTGCTGTCCACAATAGACATACTGAGCTGCAACGCCCGCGAAGCCGAGGTGCTGGGCGAGCTGCCGCCCGTCGCCGTCGTCCGCGAAGGCGCGAAGGGCTGTCGCGTCCACGAACACGGCCGGATCACCGACGTCCCCGGGTTCCCGGTCGAGGTCGTGGACACCACCGGCGCCGGCGACACGCACTGCGGTGTACTGGCCGCGGAGCTGCTGCGCGGCAGTAGCCTCCTCGACGCCGCCGTGCGCGCCAACGCGGCGGCCGCGCTGTCGGTGACCCGCCACGGCCCCGCGACCGCGCCCGGCCGCGAGGAGATCGACCACCTGCTGGAGGCCACGCGATGACCGGTTCTCGCAAGCTCGAGGTGGAGACCAACGGCCTCGACGTCATCGACGACGCCGAGCGCCGCGGGACGCCACGCCAGCTGTTCTGGCCCTGGTTCGGCGCGAACGTCTCGGTGCTCGGGCTGAGCTACGGCTCGTTCACCCTGGGCTTCGGCATCTCGTTCTGGCAGGCGCTGATCGCCGGCGTCGTCGGCATCCTCTTCTCGTTCCTGCTGTGCGGGTTCATCGCCATCGCGGGCAAACGCGGGTCGGCACCGACGATGCTGCTCTCGCGCGCAGCCTTCGGCGTCCGCGGCAACCGGCTGCCGTCGGCGATCTCGTGGCTGCTCACGGTGGGCTGGGAAACCGTGCTGACGGCGTTGGCGACGCTGGCCACGGCGACGGTGTTCGAACGCCTCGGCTGGGGCGGCGGGACACCGACGAAGGTGGTCGCGCTGGTCGTCGTGGCCGCGCTGACCGTCGCCGCCGGGGTGCTCGGCTTCGACGCGATCATGCGGCTGCAGACGTGGATCACCTGGATCACCGGCGTGCTCACGGTCGTCTACGTCGTCCTCGTGGCCGGCGACGTGCACTGGGACGCGGTCCGGGCGCTGCCGTCCGGCTCGCCGCAGCAATGGGTCGGCTCGCTGGTGTTCCTGATGACCGGCTTCGGTCTCGGCTGGGTCAACGCGGCCGCGGACTACTCGCGCTACCTGCCGCGGTCGTCGTCGAGCCGCGGCGTGGTCGGCTGGACGGCGTTCGGCGCGTCGGTGGCACCGCTGGTGCTGCTGGTCTTCGGGCTGCTGCTGGCCGGGTCCTCGCCGGACCTGAACAAGGCGATCGCGGCGGACCCGATCGGCGCGCTGACGACGTTGCTGCCGCTGTGGTTCCTGGTGCCGTTCGCGATCGTCGCGGTGCTCGGCCTGGTCGGCGGCGCGGTCCTGGACATCTATTCGTCCGGGCTGGCGCTGCTCTCGGCCGGGCTGCGCGTGCCGCGGCCGGTGGCGGCGCTCGTCGACGGCGTGATCATGGTGCTCGGCACGGTCTACATCGTGTTCTTCGGCGGCGAGTTCCTCGGCCAGTTCCAGGGTTTCCTGGTGACGCTGGGCGTGCCCGTCGCGGCGTGGTGCGGCGTGATGCTCGCGGACGTCCTGCTGCGGCACCGCGACTACGCCGAGCAGGAGCTGTTCGACCCGGCCGGCCGGTACGGCGACGTCCGGGTCGGGCCGATCGCGCTGGTGCTGGTGGCCACCGCGCTCGGCTGGGGCCTGGTGACGAACACGTCGGCGGACTGGCTGAAGTGGCAGGGCTACCTCCTCGAGCCGTTCGGCCTCGGCGGCCGGGACGGCTCGTGGGCGTTCGCGAACCTCGGCGTCCTGCTGGCGCTGGTGCTCGGCTTCGCCGTCACGCTGCTGACCCGGCCGCGCGTCCGCGCGCAGGAGGCGGCGTGAAGGCGATCCTGGCGGTCATCGACCTGCAGAACGTCTTCGCGGACCCGGCGAGCCCGTGGTTCACCCCGCGCTTCGCCGAAATCGTGCCGCGGATCCAAAGCCTGGTGACGGCGTTCGGCGACGACGTCGTGTTCACCCGGTTCGTCGCGCCCCGGCAGCCGGAAGGGGCGTGGAAGCAGTACTACGCGCGGTGGCCGTTCGCCCTGCAGCCGCCGCACGCACCGCTGTACCAAGTGGTCGACAGTTTCCAGCCATCGTCCACTGTGGACGCGACAACGTTCGGCAAGTGGCACGCGCGCATGGCGACCCGGGTGGGCGGCGCGAGCCTGGTCCTGGCGGGCGTGTCGACGGACTGCTGCGTCCTTTCGACGGCGCTGGCCGCGGCGGACGCGGGCGTCGACGTCACAGTGGTGGCCGACGCGTGCGCGGGTGCCGACGACACGAGCCACGCGAAGGCCCTCGACATCATGCGGCTGTACGGCCCGCTGGTGAAGGTGGCCACGACCGCCGAGGTGCTGGGCTAGCCTTGGCTCGGTGAGCCTCGAAGCCTCGGCGATCGCGTTGACCACGGCGGTGGTGAAGGCCGCCGCCAAGATCTGGCTCGGGGATCGCCCGATCGCCGCGGACGCTTCGGCCAAAGCGCTCGACCTGCTGGAGAAGCAGGTCACCGGGCTCAACGACCGCCGCAAGCTCCGGCTGCTGTTCACCAACCTCGAATCCCGGGTCGCCGATCGGCTGCTGCCCTTCCTCGACGTCGAGTTTCGCGCGTTGCCGGAGAACGAGCGCGCGGCCGCGGTGGACGCGGTGCACGAGACGTTCGAACGGGCCGCGTTGACCGATGACGACCTGTTCGCCGCCGACCTCGATGCCGCGTACCTCTACCGCTACCTGCTCCGGACCGTCCCCGGCGTCACCAGGCTCCTCTCGGCCGACGCGACCGAGCTGGACCAGCGGGTGCTGCGGGAATGCTGCGCGTACCTGGTGCAGGTGACGAGCACCCTGCCGCGCTTCCAGCCGGGCGCGCTCGTCAAGATCCTACGTTCCCGGCCTCGAAGACTTGCAGACGCTGTCCTATTTGGACCAGCCGCACCAGCTCGATTTCCGGCGCTGCCCGCACCTCCGGGACATCCGGGCCCTGCTCCGCTGGGCCGGCAGCCTGACCCGGCTCGGCTTCGCCGAATGCCCCGACGTGGATCTGAGCTCGCTTTCCTCCCTGACCGGACTCCGGGTGCTGGACCTCTCGGGCACTCCCATTCCGGACCTTCGGCCCGTGGCCGGTCTCGGCGAACTCCGGGAGCTGCACTTGTCCAGCACCAGAGACATCGATCTGAGTCCTCTCGCCGACCGGCCCGACCTCAAGGTGCAAGTGACCATTCACCCCACGCTCTTCGACTGAGACGCAGCAGCAAGCGATAAGTTCGGACCGTGATCGACCACATCAGCATCCCCACCGAGGCCGGTTCCTTCGACGCCATCGCGGCCGGGCCCGAGGACGGACGGCCCGTGCTGCTGCTGCACGGCTTCCCCGAAGCCGCCATCGAGTGGGAGCACCAGGTCGCCACCCTCGGGGTGCTCGGGTTCCGGGCCGTCGCGCCGGACCAGCGGGGGTACTCGCCGGGCGTGCGGCCCGAGCAGGCGGGCGACTACTCGATCGATCACCTCGTCGGGGACGTCGTCACCATCACGGAAGCACTGGGCTGGCCGAAGTTCGACCTCGTCGGGCACGACTGGGGTGGCGCCGTCGCGTGGTGGACCGCCGACGCGCACCCGGAGCGGCTGCGCAGCCTCACCGTCGTGTCGACGCCGCACCCCGCCGCGCTCGCCGACGCCATGAAGACCGACGAGGACCAGTACCTGCGGACCCGCTACATGACGGAGTGGCGGCAGACCCGCGTCACCGAGCGGCGGATGCTGGAGAACGACGCCCGTGCGCTGCGCGACATGTTCGAGCGGCGCGTGTCGCCGTCCAAGGTCGACGACTACGTGCGGCGGCTGGCCGAGCCGGGCGCGCTCACCGCCGCGCTCAACTGGTACCGCGCGGGCCGGCCGGGCGGGAAGATCGGCAAGATCTCCGTGCCGACGCTGTACATCTGGAGCACCGAAGACGTCTCGTTCGGCTCCACCGCCGCGCTCGACACCGCCAACCAGGTCACCGGGCCCTACCGCTTCGAAATGCTCGAAGACGTCACGCACTGGGTTCCCGAAGAGGCTCCGGAGGCCGTCACCACGCTGCTCGTCGAGCACCTCAACGCGCGGTGACGGCGCGTCACCCCGCCGGGCGGACGGACCGTAACCCACCCGCCTTGCGGTACGGCCCACCGCGGGCCGTCGTGTTCACTGGGCGGGTGGACACCGCGACCGAACCCGAGACCGAGCAGATCGTCTTCGTCACCGAGGACGGCGTGCCCACCGGCGAGACCGGCCCGAAACTGGCCAGCCACCACGAACACACCCGGTTGCACCTGGCCTTCTCGTGTTACGTGCTGCGCCGCGACGACAACGCTCTGCTGATCACCCAGCGCGCCCTCCACAAGAAGGTCTGGCCGGGTGTCTGGACCAACAGCGTCTGCGGCCACCCCGCCCCCGGCGAGCCCCTCGAGGACGCCGTCGTCCGGCGCGCGGCGTACGAGCTCGGGCTGCCCGCGCTGTCCGGGCTGCGCTGCGTGCTGCCGGCCTACCGCTACCGGACGCCGCCGTTCCAGGGGATCGTCGAGAACGAGTTCTGCCCGGTGTTCGCCGCGTGGGCCGACGCCGAGCCGTCGCCGAACCCAGCGGAAGTCGGAGACTGGCGATGGGTCGCTTGGACCGACTACACCGAGCTACTGAACGATCCGACGGCTGATGTGAGTTACTGGGCAAAGGATCAGTTCTCCCAGCTCAAGGGCATTGAGCCGTTCTCCGGACTCGGAACCCGAGACTCCGAAGAGTAATCGATCGGCTCCCGTTTGAGCGAAATTCACCTTCGTCCGCACCGACGCCTCAAGCGCGGCCTCCGCCGCGACGACAACCAATGCGTGGTGGAGGTGGGCGTGGTTGCCGAGAGCGAAGGCGCGATGCCCTGGCCCGGCAGCCCGCCGCCCCAGCAGCCGGACCTGCTCCGCCTGCACGAGGCCATCGCCGGTCTCTTCGCGACCCAGGGCGACTGGCGCCGCGCCTACCAGCACCTGCGGTCCGCGCTGGACATCGCCCGCGACGGCAGCCTGCGCGACGCGCTGACGTCGAGCTACAACCGCCGTTACCTCGACGAGCGGCTGTACGGACCGTTCACCGACCGGCAAGCGGCCCGTTCGCCGCTGGGCATCGCGCTCGTCGACCTCGACCGCTTCAAGAGCGTCAATGACACGTACGGTCACCTCGTCGGCGACCGCGTGCTCCGCCGGGTCGCCGATCTGCTCCAGGAGAACCTGCCGCCGGACGGCTTCTGCGCCCGCTACGGCGGCGAGGAGTTCGTGCTGTGGCTGCCCGGGGTCGACGCGGGACACGCCGTCCGCATCGTCGACGACGCCCGCCTCCGCGTCGCCCGTCATCCCTGGTCAGAACTCCAGCCGGGGCTGCGGGTGACCATCAGCGCCGGACTGGCGCACCACGCACCGGGATCCGGGACTACGCCCACATCACCGGAGCGGCAGCTGCGCAGCGCGGACACCTTGCTTTATGCGGCCAAACGTGCGGGCCGGAACAAAGTGGCCTATCACGACGCGCAAACGACGCAGTTAATGACCCACTCTGAGTAACGCAAACACCGCATTACTCCGCTTTGACGAGCAGGTGCATCACCCGTTTGTCGACGCACACCGGCCGTTCGTCGACTCAAGGTGAAGAAAATTCCGGGAGGGTGTCGTCACGAACGGGGGGTATCCGTACGATAACGAAAACCTCCCGGGGAACGATCACTTCCCGCGGGGGAAGACGGCCATGAAGACCTGTGTTCGAAAGGAGACCGAGTGCCGGACGAGCACGACAGCCCGGGAACCGGTCGCCGCCTCGACGGACCGGCGCGGCCCCGGGCCGGCAGGCGCCGGTCGATGGAAGACCAGGGCGGGATCAGCGTCTCCGACGTCGTCGCGAAGACCACCGGCGTCCGCCCCCTGCCGGTCCGCGAGCAGCAAGACCGCTCCGACCAGCCGGGACAGCGCGGCCGCGCCGCCGAACCACCCGCTCCGGCGGCTCCCGCCCGGGCCGCACGACCGCCGCGTGCGGCGCGGCCCGCGCAGGCTCCCGCCGAAGACCCAGTACCCACGGACGCCACACGTCAATCGCGCCCGCCGCGACCGCGTCAGCCGCGCCGCACGACCGCCGCCGCCCCGCTGCCCGAGGCCCCGCTCCAGCGCCGCCCGGCCGCGAACACGGGCCAGCAGACGTCGGCCGCACCCCAGCCGCCGCGTCGGCCCCGCCGCCCGGCCGCCGAAGCTGCCGCGCCCCAGGCCGCCGAGGGCGTCACGCCTCGCCGTCCCGCCGGCCCGGCAGCCCGGAGACCGGCAGCCGTCCCCGAGGGGGCCGCCCCGGCACCCGACGCACCGGCCCGGCCCCTGGCCGCCGGCGTGCCGCCGCGCGCCGAACTCGACCCGCTGACCATGACCGACGAGATGGAAGCGATCGACGAGGCGACGCAGTACCGTCGCAAGATCGACCACACGCTCGCTCGGTTCTCGGCCGCGCACGACGAGATGGAAGCCGAGGAGGCGAAGCGACGCGAACGCCGTGAGCGCCTCTCGCCGGCTTCACTGCTCGAAAGCACGCGTACGGCGCTTCAGCGCGTCGTCACTCCGACGCCGTCAGCGGAAGAAGAGGCCGACGCCGCCGAGAAGGCCGAGCAGGCCCGGCTGCTGGAGAAGAAGCGGCGGAAGATCGAGCGCTCGGCCCGGTTCGGCCGGATCGCCGCGGCCGTCGTCGCCGGTCTCGTGTTCCTCGGCATCGGCGGCGCGTGGGGCGCCCAGACGTACTTCGACGCCAAGTTCACGCAGGTCTCCGCGCTGGACGAGAACTCGGCCGACATCCAGGACGCCGCCGCGCAGGCCAACGACGAGAACTTCCTGATGGTCGGCTCCGACACCCGCGACGGCGCCTCCGACGAGGAAGGCGTCGGCACCGCCGACAGCACCCCGGGGGCGCGCTCGGACACCGTGATGGTGGCGCACGTCCCGGCCGACCGGAAGCGGGTCGTCGTCACGTCGTTCCCGCGCGACCTCGAGATCAACCGGCCCGAGTGCCAGCGCTGGGACCCGGTCCAGAACAAGACGACCGAGGAGAAGGTCCCCGCGCAGAAGATCGCCAAGCTCAACACCGCGTACGCGGTCGGCGGGCCGGCGTGCGTGACCAAGGTGATCCAGCAGATCACCGGCCTGCGGATCAACCACTTCGTCGGCATCGACTTCAACGGCTTCAAGGAGATGGTCGACGCGGTGCACGGCGTCACCATCCACAACGAGATCCCGATCGACGACGGCATCCTCGGCAAGGTGCTGCTGCAGACCGGCGACGTGACGATCTCGGGCGACCAGGCGCTGAACTTCGTCCGCGCCCGGCACGTCAAGGGTGACCCCACGTCGGACTACGGCCGCATCAAGCGGCAGCAGGAGTTCATCGGCGCGCTGCTGAAGAAGGTCATGTCGTCGGACGTCGTGCTCGACCCCGGCAAGCTCAGCGACTTCATCACGGCGTTCGCGAAGGCCACCTTCGGCGACAACCTCGGCGTCAAGCAGATGATGACGCTGGCGCAGTCGATGAAAGGCCTGGACCCGACGAAGATCACCTTCCTCACCGTGCCGACGACCGGCATGGCCAACAGCCGCGGCAACGAGGTCCTCGTCCTCAGCAAGACGAAGTCCCTCTTCGACGCGCTGCGCAACAACACCGCGCTGCCCGACCCGAACGCGCCGGTCCCGCGCAGCGAGCAGGCCCCGCCGACCAGCACGCCGAAGTCGAAGAGCAGCGGAAGCTCGAAGTCGACCACCACCCGGAAGAGCGGCAGCACGGGCTGATCCGCGAGGATCGTTAGACCGGGTTCACGTGCGGTTCACCCGGCGATGCGGTATTCGGTCACGGTTGGCCGTAGGGTTGGGCCATGCGTGAGGCTTACCATGTCGAACTCGAACAGCTCGCCGACCACCTGGCCGCGATGTCCGTCCAGGTCGCCGACGCCATGGAGCGCGCCACACGGGCACTGCTGGAGGTCGACCTCAGTCTCGCCGAGCAGGTGATCAGCGACGACGCCAAGGTCGACGACGCCCGTGCCCAGTGCGAGGAGCAGGCGTACGCGCTGCTCGCCCTCCAGGCCCCGGTGGCGACCGATCTGCGTACCGTGCTGGCGGCGATCCACGCCGCGGAAAGCCTGGAGCGGATGGGCGACCTGGCCCTGCACGTGGCGAAGGCCGCGCGGCGCCGTCACCCGGAGCCGGTGCTGCCCGACTCAGTCCGGCCGTACTTCGCCGAGATGGGCGAGGTCGCGGTCAAGCTGGCCCGCCAGACCGAGCAGGTCATCCACTCCAAGGACGTCGAAGCGGCGAAGACGATCGAGTCCGAAGACGACCAGGTGGACGACATCCACCGCCACCTGTTCACGGTCATCATGGACCGCGACTGGCCGCACGGCGTGGCCGCGGCGGTCGACGTGACGTTGCTGGGCCGCTTCTACGAGCGCTACTCCGACCACGCGGTGTCGGTCGCGAAGCGGATGATCTTCGTGGTCACCGGCAAGATGCCGGGCTACGGCTCCGACGAAGACCTCTGAGCCGCACCGACGAAAAGGGCCCCTGGCCACTCGGTCAGGGGCTTTCTCATGCGCCCGAAGCGCCCCAATGTGGCGTTGGTTGCGTCCAACGCACCGAACGCCACATTGGGTGCGTTGGACGCACCGAACGCCACATTGGGGCGCATGAGAACCGGCGCGACTGTCCTTTTCGGACTCAGCCGAAGCGACCGGAAATGTAGTCTTCCGTGGCTTTTTCGTTCGGGTTGGAGAAGATCTTCTCCGTGTCGTTCAGTTCCACCAGCCGGCCCGGCTGGCCGACGCCGGCGAGGTTGAAGAACGCCGTCTGGTCGGAAACCCGCGCCGCCTGCTGCATGTTGTGCGTGACGATGACGATCGTGTAGTCCTTCTTCAGCTCACCGATCAGGTCCTCGATCGCCAGCGTCGAAATCGGGTCCAGGGCCGAGCACGGCTCGTCCATCAGCAGCACGTCCGGCTGGACCGCGATCGCGCGGGCGATGCACAGCCGCTGCTGCTGGCCGCCCGAGAGGCCGCCGCCCGGCTTGTTGAGGCGGTCCTTGACCTCGTTCCAGAGGTTCGCGCCGCGCAGGGCGCGCTCGGCGATGTCGTCGAGGGCCTTCTTTCCCTTGGTGCCACCCAGCTTCAGCCCGGCGACGACGTTGTCCTTGATGGACATCGTCGGGAACGGGTTGGGGCGCTGGAACACCATGCCGATCGTGCGGCGCACCTGCACCGGGTCGACCGCCGACGCGTAGATGTCCTCGCCGTCGAGCAGCACCTGGCCGTCCACGCGGGCGCCGGGGATGACTTCGTGCATGCGGTTGAGCGTGCGCAGCACCGTCGACTTGCCACAGCCCGACGGGCCGATGAACGCGGTGACGTTGCGCGGCGGCACCGACAGGGTGACACCGTCCACGGCGTGGAACTTGCCGTAGTAGATGTCGACGTCCTTGACATCGAGTCGTTTGGCCATCAGGAACAGCTCACTTCTTCTTCGGGGCGACGAGGCGCGCGAACACGGTGGCGAGGAGGTTGATCAGCGCGATGATGAGCACCAGGGTCAGGGCCGCGCCCCAGATCCGGTCGAAGCCGACCGAGCCGGGGTCCATCGGGTTGCTGACGCGCTCGTTGTTCATCAGCAGGGGCAGCGCGGCCTGCTCGCCGTGGAAGATGTCCCAGTTCGTGTAGGCCGAATAGCCGACGAGCACCAGCAGCGGCGCGGTTTCGCCCATCACGCGGGCCAGCGCCATCATGACGCCGCCGACGATGCCGGACAGCGCTGTCGGGAGCACGATCTTCATGATCGTCTTCCACTTCGGCACGCCCAGCGCGTACGACGCCTCGCGCAGGTCGTCCGGGACGATCCGCAGCATCTCCTCCGACGAGCGGACGACCACCGGGATCATCAGCAGCACCAGGGAAAGCGACACGGCGAAACCGCTGCGCGGCATGCCGAGCGTGGTGATCCACAGCGCGTAGATGAACAGCGCGGCCACGATGGACGGAACACCGGAAAGGATGTCCACCATGAACGTCGTGGCCTTGGCGAGCCGGCCGTTGCGGCCGTACTCGACGAGGTAGATCGCGACGAGCATGCCGATCGGCACGGCGATGATCGCGCAGACGAGGCCCTGCAGCAGGCTGCCGATGATGGCGTGCAGCACGCCGCCGCCGACCTCGTCGGACAGCACGTCCCCGAAGTCCTCGGTCCACCAGTTGCTGTACGGGATGCGCTTGATGCCGTTGACGACCACCGTGTAGAGCACCCACACCAGCGGGACGACGGCGATCAGGAACGAGAGCCAGACCAGCGTGGTCGCGAGCCCGTTCTTGATCTTGCGGGCCGGGCTGACCTGCTGGAACGCCGGAGTCGACGCGGGCGCTTCGAGCGAGGTGACGGACATGCTCAGTCCCCCTTCTTGCCGATGACGGACCGCGCCGCGAAGTTCACGACGAAGGTGAGCACGAACAGCACCAGGCCGGCCGCGATGTACGCGCCGGCCGAGACCTCGTTGTTGAACTCGCTGTAGTTCGCGGCGATCTTCGACGCGAAGGTCGCGCCACCGTCGAAGAGGCTCCAGTCGAAGTTCTTGCCCTGCGGGATCAGCAGGATCACGGCCAGCGCGATCGTCTCGCCCAGCGCTCGGCCGAGGCCGAGCATGGACGCGCCGACGTACCCGGCCTTGCCGAACGGCAGCACCGTGGTCCGGATGACCTCCCAGCGGGTGGCGCCCAGCGCCAGCGCGCCCTCGATGTGCGGGGTCGGCGTCCGCTCGAACACCTCGCGCGAGAGCGAGGTGATGATCGGCAGGATCATCACGGCCAGCACGATGCCGGCGGTGAAGATCGTGCCGCGCACGCTCGGCGCGACGTTGCCGGGAGCCAGCAGCGGGAACCACGAGAACGTGTCGTTGACCCACTGCGTGAACGGCTCGATCGCCGGCGCGAAGACCAGGATGCCCCAGAGACCGAAGATGATCGACGGGACCGCGGCGAGCAGGTCGATGACGTACGCGAACGGCCGCGCGAGCCGCGGCGGCGCGTACTGGGTCAGGAACAGCGCGATGCCCAGCGAGATCGGCATCGCGATGACCAGCGCCACGAGCGACGTCGCCACGGTGACCTCGAGCAGGTCGAGGATGCCGAACGACATGTTCGCCGGATCGCTGGTGGACCAGCCGTGGTTGGTCAGGAAGTTGGCCTTGTCGGCCTTCAGCGCCGGGATCGCCTGGATCAGCAGGAAGAGCCCGATCAGGCCGATCAGGCCGACGACGAAGATCCCGGCCCCGGTGGTCAGGTTCTGGAAGATGCGGTCACCGGGCCGCACCTTCTTCGGTTTCTCGCTCGCGGGCGGCTGCGGCGCCGCCGGGGAGCCTGGTTGCTCCGAAATCGGGACCTCCGGGGGCGTCGTGGCGGACGACGAACGCCCACCGGGGTCGCCGGTGGGCGTTCGCGTCGAGGATGACTCGCTCATCAGCTACTTCTGACCAGCCTCTATCACTCGTTAGTCAGTCGCAACGCCGGTCAGGAGATCGCCTTGACGGCGGTCAGGACCTTGGTCTGCAGCGACTGCGGGATCGGCACGTACCCCTTGGCGGACAGCGGCTGCTGACCGTCGGTCGCGGCCACCGTCAGGAACGCCTTGACGGCCTTCGCGACGTCCGGGTTCGAGTACTTCGAGCAGACGATCTCGTAGGTCGTCAGCAGCAGCGGGTAGGCACCCGGGGTGTTGCTGGCGTAGATGCCGTTGAGGTCGAGCGCGAGGTCGTTCGTGCCGTCCTTGAGGAACTTGGCCGCGTCCAGGGACTTCGCCACGTTCTCCGAGGAGAGCTCGACGCCGCCGGAGCCGCTGTCGATCAGGGCGGGGGTCAGGCCGTCCTTGGCGAACGCACCCTCGACGTAGGTGATGCCGCCGTCGGAGGCCTTCACCGCGGTCGCGACGCCGTTGGAGCCCTGCGCACCGTTGCCGACGCCACCGTTGAACTTCTTGCCGGCACCCTTGGTCCAGTCGGCCTTCGCCGCCGCGCCCAGGTACTTCTGGAAGTTGTCGGTGGTGCCCGACTCGTCGGAGCGGGAGACGACCTGGATGGCCTTGTCCGGCAGGTTCAGGCTCTCGTTGCCCTTGACCGCCTTGATGGCCGGGTCGTTCCACTTGGTGATGGCGCCACTGAAGATCTTGGCGGTCACCGACGGGGTCAGCGTCAGCTTGTCCACACCGGACAGCTTGTAGGCGACCGCGATCGGGCCGACGACCAGCGGGATGTTCCAGGCGTCGCTGGCGCAGCGGGCCTTGGCAGCCGCGGCGTCGGCGTCCTTGATCGGCGAGTCCGAGCCGCCGAAGTCGATCTGGTTGGCGTTGAACTGCTTGACGCCCGCGCCCGAGCCGCTCGGGTTGTAGTTGACCTGCTGGCCCTTGCACTTCTTGCCGTACTGCTGCGTGAAGATGTCGATCGCGTTCTTCTGCGCCGACGAACCTTCCGCGGAAAGCGGGCTCTTGCCGCCGCACTCGACGTCGGCCGTGCCCGTCGCGGCCGGGGCGGCAGCGGAGTTGGAGCTGCTGCTGTTGGTCGCCGCGGGGTCGGAACCACAGGCGGCGAGCACGAGGGCGGCGCTCGCGACGATGCCCACCGCGCTCAGGGGCCGCATGATCTTCACTGCTGTTTCCTCCATCAGGAGCTTGACCGGGTCGTCGCGGCGTGCTGCCGCGCCGGATCCGGACATTAGGCAGCCCCGGTGGACGGTCTCCCCTGTCCGGATGAACGGAAAGTGAACAAGCCCTGGGATGTGAGGAGCGCGACTAGCCTGAGAGAGGCCCGTGTCCCGCCCGTGACCTGCGCGTTCGCGCACCGTGACGGACTGTTCGCGCGGCGTCCATCGTGTTCACCGACCGTACTGGACGTCGGTTTCGTGACGGGCAAACCCGAGCTTGGTGTAGACCGCCAGAGCCGGTGCGTTGTCGCCCTCGACGTACAGGATGATCTGCCGCAGCCCCCGGCTCGCGAGGTACCGCAGCCCGGCCAGCGTCAGCGCCCGGCCGAGGCCGCCGCCCTGCGCGGCGGGGTCGACGCCGACGACGTAGACCTCGCCGACGCGCTCGCCGTCGAACCGGCCCGGCGTCGGCTCGTGCACCTTCGTCCAGTGGAAGCCGATCACCTCGCCGCCTTCTTCAGCGAGAAAGAAGCCGTCGGCGTCGAACCACGGCCGCTGTTCGTCGGCGCGCACGTCGTCGACGGTCAGCGCGCCCTGCTCGGGGTGCCAGTCGAAGGCCCGCGCGTTGACCCCGACCACGGCGTCCTCGTCCTGACCCGGCACGAACGTCCGCAGCGAGACGCCGTCGCGCAGCACGGGCTCCGGCCAGTCCGCGCCTTCGACGCGGGTGTGGAGGATCAGCAGCTCGCGCTTGCGCTCCAAGCCGGCCTTCTGGGCCAGCCGCCGCGCTCCCGGGTGGTCGCCGTGCGCCCAGACGCGGAACCCGACCGCGGCACGCTCGTCGAGCGCCTGAAGCAGCTTCGCGCCGTAGCCGCGGTTGCGGTGGACTGGGTGCACGAACAGCTCGGCGACCTGGTGCCCGAACGAGTTACCGGTCGTGTTGAGGTGGGCGTAGCCGACGACGTCGCCCTCGACGCAGGCGACGAGGTGCTCACCGCCGTCGAACTCGCCGGGCAGCGGGCCCCCGGGCTCGACCTCGGGCCGCCCGTCCGCCTCGCGCACGGCCAGCAGCAGCCCGCGGACGTCCTCGAGCTGCTTCTCGTCCAGTTCCTGGCGCCACTCGCCGTCTCCGCTCACCCTGCGACCGTACCCGCGCGCGGCGCAACGCGACGGCTGTGCGAGACGTCTTCTGTGCGCGGAAGGGGGATCAGTGCGTGAGTTCGGGAGTATCGGCCGGGGCCTCGGCGGCCGCCTGCGCGGGCACGCCCGCCGGACGCGGCGCGCCGCTCTTGGCCGGCCGCTCGAACTTGTAGCCGACGTTGCGCACGGTCCCGATCATCTGCTCGTGCTCGGGGCCGAGCTTGGCGCGCAGCCGCCGGACGTGCACGTCGACCGTGCGGGTGCCGCCGAAGAAGTCGTAGCCCCAGACCTCCTGCAGCAGCTGGGCGCGGGTGAACACCCGGCCGGCGTGCTGCGCGAGGTACTTGAGCAGCTCGAACTCCTTGTAGGTCAGTTCGAGGGTGCGCTTGCGGAGACGCGCGGTGTAGGTGGCCTCGTCGATGACCAGCTCGCCGACCCGCAGCTCGGCGTCGACCTGCTGGGAACCACCGTCGCGGGTCGTCACCAGCCGCAGCCGGGCGTCGACCTCGGCCGGGCCCGCGGTGGGCAGCAGGATGTCGTCGGTGCGCCACTCGGCACTCACGGCGACGAGCCCGCCCTCGCCGACGACGGCGATGATCGGGGTGGCCGCCTCGTCCTCGCCCGTGCCCTTGAGCAGGCGGCAGAGGCTCTTCGCCGAGGCCAGATCGCTGCGTGCGTCGAGGAGGATCACATCGCGGTGACCCGCGTCGAGCAGGGCCGTCACCTCGGGAGCGCGGACGCGTACGGTGTGCGGCAGCAGGTCCAGCGCGGGCAGCACCGAGGTGGCGTCGGCCTCCGCAGTCAGTACCAGAAGGTCCAGGCTCATCAGCCGCACCGCCTTCTCGAGTCGTCGCCGCTCAGCGGCGTTGGTCGGTGCTAAGTGAGAATAGCGGCTGAACGGCCGGGCACCTAACCCTTGCTGGATCGATCACACCTGGAGAAATCCGGGTGTCCCCGACGAACAGGAGTACGGACGCGATGGTGAGCAGGCCCGTGACCCGGGACGACCGACCCGCACCGAGGCCCGACGCACGACGCCGCGGCCGCCGTGCCCGCCGCTGGGTGATCGCACTGGTAGTCCTGGTGTTGCTGCTGGTCGGCGCCGATTTCGGGGCCGCCGCGTACGCGGAGCACATGATTTCGCAGAAGGCCCGCACGCAGCTGCAGCTGAGCGACGACCCGTCGGTCACGATCCACGGTTTCCCGTTCCTCACGCAGGCGCTCGGCGGTGACTACAGTCACATCAGCGTGTCCGCCGCCGGCATCCCGGTCGCCCAGAAGCTGCAGGACGTCGCGGTGAACGCCGAGCTCGAAAACGTCAAGGCGCCGCTGTCCGACATCACGAACGGCAACACGAAGGCGATCACCATCGGCGAGCTGACCGGCTCGGTCACCATCAAGGCGGCCGACCTGGCCCGCCTCTCGCCGCTGGACAAGATCAAGGACCTCCGGATCGAGCCGTCGACCACGGAGTACGTCAAGAACGGCGACGCCGGGCAGAGCGAGCCGACGCCGACCACCACGAAGACCACCGAGGGCCAGGCCGACCAGGACCAGTCGAGCACCGGTGTCCGCATTTCGGGACACCTTCAGTTCGCGGGCCGCGATCTGGAAATCTTCTGTTTCGCGATGATCGAGGCCGACGCCGCCAAGGGAACGATCAACTTCCTCCCCAAGCGGCTGCAGTTCGGGAACGACCAGGAGACCACCGTGGTCCCCGCGGCCGTGCAGAAGGCGCTGATGCCGAACTTCGGCGTGTCGATCAACACGAAGGACCTGCCCCTGTCGGTCACCCCGACCGGCGTGCAGGTGCAGAGCGGATCGGTGACGATCAAGGGCAAGGCGGCGAACGTGTCGTTCGCGGACCTGAGCAAGTAAGGAGCGGCCGGTGACGGGGCTGTGGGTGCTCGTGGCGACGCTGGTGGCCGCCGTGGCCGCCGGCGCGCTGCTGCGGGCGCGCAACGGCCGGGTCCGGGACGCCAAACCCGCCCGCGAGCTGCCCGCGCCCGTCACCGACGTGCTCGACCCCGCGTCCGCCGTGACGCTGGTCCAGATCTCCACCACCTTCTGCGCGCCCTGCCGGCACGCGAAGGCCGTGCTCGCGCCGCTGGCCGAGCGGACGGCCGGCCTGCACCACGTCGAACTCGACGTGACGAACCAGCCGGAGGTCGCGCAGTCCCTCTCCGTGCTGCGGACGCCGACCACGATCGCACTGACCCCCGACGGCCGGGAGCTCCTGCGCGTCCGTGGCGTCCCCAAGGGGCCCGAACTGCTCGAGGCCCTGCGGCCCCATCTCACGACGCGGACACCCTGACCAGGGCGTTGTCCCAGAAACCGGGAACCGTCCCAAGGGATGAACGTGGTTCCCACTCTGAGGGAGCTCTGGGTACCCTCGCTCCCGTGACCGGGCTGACCACCTTCTTGACGCAGCGACGCGCAGTCGACCTCTGCCGCGTCCGCAGCAGCCTGTGTCGCGCTCAGTCCGACCGGCGCTGACCGACGTCCGGTCCCCAGCCAGCCCTGATGCCGCTGACGCGTGCCGTTCGCACGCACCCCCTCTGCTCCAGCTGGAGGAACGAATGCCCGCCGGACCGGCCGTCGACCCGCGAGGCCCGCGGTTCGCCGCCATCCTGACCACGATCGTCCTGGCGGTCGTGCTGGTCACCGAGTGGTGGCCGCTGCTGGCCCTCCAGACCGTCGTGTTCGCGATCGGTGCCTTCGTCGGGCTGAAGCCGGCGCCGTACTCGATCGTCTACCGCGCGCTCCTGGCCCCGCGCCTCGGCCCGACGGACGAGCGGGAGGACGCGGCACCGCTGCGGTTCGCCCAGGCCGTCGGGTTCGTGTTCGCCCTGGTCGGCACGGTCGGCTTCGCGCTCGACGTCCCCTCGCTCGGCATCGTCGCGACGGCGTTCGCGCTGTTCGCGGCCTTCCTCAACGCGGCCTTCGGCTTCTGCCTCGGCTGCGAAATGTACTTGCTGATCAAACGCTTCACCCCCGCCCGCGCGTCCTAGAAGTCCATCCATGCCCCCGCCACCACCCTCAACGGAAGGCGCTTCGCGCCGCAGTGTTATTCCGACCCAGAAAGAGAGTTCTGTTCACATGAGCCGTGAAGACGTCCTGGTCACCACCCAGTGGGCCGAAGAGAACCTGGACACCCCCGGCGTCGTGTTCGCCGAGGTCGACGAGGACACCACCGCCTACGACGCCGGCCACATCCGGGGCGCGGTGAAGTTCGACTGGCGGAAGGACCTGCAGGACGGGGTGCGCCGCGACTTCGTCTCCAAGGAGGGCTTCGAGAAGCTCCTCTCGGAGAAGGGCATCTCCAACGACGACCTCGTGATCCTCTACGGCGGCAACAACAACTGGTTCGCCGCGTACGCGTACTGGTACTTCAAGCTGTACGGCCACGAGAAGGTCAAGCTGCTCGACGGCGGCCGCAAGAAGTGGGAACTCGACGGCCGTGAGCTGAACTCCGACGAGGTCAAGCGCGCCGCCACCGACTACAAGGCGCAGGACCAGGACCTGTCGCTGCGCGCGTTCCGCGACGAGGTCGTCCAGTCGATCGGTTCGAAGAACTTCGTCGACGTGCGGTCGCCCGACGAGTTTTCCGGCAAGCTGCTCGCCCCGGCGCACCTCCCGCAGGAGCAGTCCCAGGTTCCCGGCCACATCCCCGGCGCGCTGAACGTGCCGTGGGCGAAGGTCGCCAACGAGGACGGCACCTTCAAGACCGAGGAAGAGATCAAGGAGCTGTACAAGGACGAGGGCATCGACGAGGGCAAGGGCACCATCGCCTACTGCCGCATCGGCGAGCGCTCCTCGATCGCGTGGTTCGCGCTCCACGAGCTGCTGGGCTACCAGGACGTGAAGAACTACGACGGTTCATGGACGGAATACGGCTCGCTCGTCGGCGTGCCGGTCGAGTTGGGAGCTAAGTGATGGCGGTTGACGACAGCTGCGGCGCACCGGTCCAGGAGGCCACGCCGTCGGACTACGACACGCGCGGGCAGGTCGTGCTGGCCGGCAAGGTGACGGGCGCGAACGGGCCGGTCGGCGGCGCGTTCGTCCGGCTCCTGGACGGCGGCGGCGACTTCACCGGCGAGGTCGTCTCGTCGGCCGACGGCGACTTCCGCTTCTACGCGGCGCCGGGCGAGTGGACGGTCCGCGCCCTGCACCGCACCGGCAACGGCGAAGCCTCCGTCACCGCGGACGGCCCCGGCCTGCACCAGCTGGCCATCTCCGTCGCCTGAGTTCCGTTCCGCGTGAAGGCCTTCCTGCTCCGGCAGGGAGGCCTTCACGGCGTTTCCGGGCGGGTGACTGTGCTCACCGCGGCGACCCTGGGCAGGCCCGGCCGCGGCCGGGCGGACTAAGCTCCCACCCGTGGAAGCTCTGTTTACGACCTTGCTGGTCCTCGCGGGCATCGCGATCACCTGGTTCGCCGTGTACGTCGTCTACCGGCTGTACGCGGACCAGCGCTGACCCATGACGGCCAGCGGCGACGAAGCCATCGTGGCAGCGGAGAGGCGCGCGGAGAGCACTCGCGCCCGCAACCTCCCGCTGTGGGACGACCTGCCCATCCCCAACGACACCGCGAACCTGCGCGAGGGGCCGAACCTCAACGACGCGTGCCTCGCGCTGCTGCCGCTCGTCGGCGTCTGGCGCGGTGAGGGCGAGGTCGGCTACCCGACCATCGACGGCCCCCGCAAGTTCGCGCAGCAGCTGACGATCTCCCACGACGGCCGGCCGTTCCTGATCCACGAGTCCCGCGCGTGGCTGCTGGACGACGACGGCAACGTCATCCGCCCCGCCGCCCGCGAGTCCGGGTTCTGGCGACCGCAGCCCGACGACACGATCGAGCTGCTGCTCACGCACAACACGGGCATCGTCGAGCTGTACTACGGCAAGCCCCGCAACCAGACGTCCTGGGAGCTCGGCACCGACGCGGTGATCCGCACGGCCACGGCCAAGGACGTCACCGCGGCCCAGCGCCTGTACGGCCTGATCGAAGGCTCCCTCGGCTACGTCGAGGAGCGGGCGATGATGGGCCAGGAGATGCAGCCGCACACCTCGGCCCTGCTGCAGCGCGTCGCCGGCTGACGCCGTGCGCTGGCGGCGCTGTGGCGAGGACGCGGCCCTGCTGGACTGCGACTCTCTGGAGCAGATGCGGGCGGCGCACGCGACCGTCCAAGCGGCGCGTCCCGACGGCGTCGTCGACCTCGTGCCGGGCGCGCGCAGCCTGCTGGTCGTCGGAGCCGTTGCGGCAGTGCGGGCGCTGCTGGAGGACGCCGATCTCTCGCACCCACCGCCGGGCGAGTCCCGCGAAGTGACCCTCGACGTCCACTACGACGGAGAAGACCTCTCGCTGGTCGCCTCGGACGCCGGAGTTTCCCCGGACGCCGTCGTCGAGCTGCACGCCGAGGCCGTCTACACGGTCGCCTTCACCGGGTTCGCCCCCGGCTTCGGCTACCTGACCGGGTTGCCCGAGCCGTTGCGGCAGCCTCGCCTGGAGTCGCCGCGGACCCGCGTCCCCGCCGGGTCGGTCGGGCTCGCCGGTGAGTTCACCGGCGTCTACCCGCGCGAGTCGCCGGGTGGCTGGCGGCTGCTCGGGCACACGACGGCGACGCTGTTCGACCCGCACGCCGACCCGCCCGCGTTGTTCGCGCCGGGTGACCGCGTCCGCTTCCGGAGCGTCCGATGAGGTGCCTGGAAGTGCTCGACCCGGGCCGGTACGCCCTCGTGGAGGACCTGGGCCGCCCCGGTTACGCCCACCTGGGTGTCGCACCTTCGGGCGCGTTGGACGCGGCTTCGCTGCGGCTGGCGAACCGCCTCGCCGGCAACCCCGAAACCGCCGCGGGAATCGAAGCCCTGCTCGGCGGCCTGTCGGCGCGGTTCACGGCGGCGGCGACGGTGGCCGTGACCGGCCCGGCCGTCGCGGTTTCCGTCGACGGCCGCGCGTTCGGCTCCCACGTGCCCGTCCCGGTCCGCGCCGGACAGACCTTGACGCTGGGCACCCCGTCCGCCGGGCTGCGCTGCTACCTGGCCGTCTCCGGCGGGATCGCCGTCGAGCCGGTGCTGGGCAGCCGGTCGCGGGACGTCCTCTCCGGCATCGGCCCCGAGCCGCTGAAAGCCGGGGACGTGCTCCCGCTCGGCGTCCCGGCGGGAGTTCCCGCGGGCGCGGACGTCGTCGTCGGAGTTCCGGCGCCCGCCGACCTCGTCGTCCCCGTGACGCTCGGCCCGCGCGACGACTGGTTCGACGACCCGGCGGGCGGGCTGTCGGCGGGGTGGACGGTCACGGCCGAGTCGAACCGCGTCGGCCTGCGCCTGGAGGGGACGCCGCTGCGCCGGGCCGTCGATGGCGAGCTGCCCAGCGAGGGCGTTCTCACGGGTGCGATCCAGGTGCCGCCGAGCGGGCTCCCCGTGGTGTTCCTGGCCGACCACCCGACCACCGGCGGCTACCCCGTCGCGGCCGTCGTCAAAGCGGCCGGCTTGGGTGCCCTCGCGCAGGCTCGGCCGGGCACCCGAATCCGGTTCCGGCCTTCCTGAGCAAGGCGTACCGCCACGCGGGTGAGAGCCGGGTCACGCGGTGCACCCGTCCGGGTAGGGGCCGGAACCATGTCGCGCCGTCACCCGTCCTCATAGGCGTGGAACAGGTGACGATCAGCGGTGGCACGGGTTTCCTCGACGTGAACACGCGAGCGCGGGCGGAGCTGCCGCAGGCCCTGCGGATCGCGCTGGCCACCGGGCAGCTGCGCCGTCCGCTGGCCACCACCCTGGGGCCGGTGCTCGACCTGCTCGTCGACGGCGACTACCACGTGAGCGGCCCCGAGCGTCTGCCCGACGACCAGCTGCTCACCCCGACCGACGCCTGGCCGCCGTCCGACGAGTCCCGCGTCGGGTACTACCGGACCGCCATCCGCACCGGCCACCGGCCGGTCGCGGTGGTGCTGGCCGTCGGCGAACGCGAGCTGATCATCGACGGCCACCACAAGATCGCCGCCTACCGCGCCGAAGAGGTCGCCCCCGCCGTCGTCCGGATCAGCCAGGGTCAGGCGTATTCGGCCTCGTAGGCCGCCACCAGCTCGGCGTACACCGCCGAGGAGTCGGGCAGCCGCTCGCCGTCCAGCGTGTGCACACGGGTCAGCTTGCGCACGCTCGACGCCATGAAGACGCCGTCGCCCTCGACGAGGTCCCGCACGGTCAACGGCGCCACCTCGACCGCCCAGCCCGCCTTCTCGGCGCCGCGGAACAACGCGGCCTGGGTCGTGCCCGGCAGGATGCCGATGCTCGGCGGCGGCGTGACGAGCGTCCGCCCCTTCGCGAGCACCACGGTCGACGTCGGGCCTTCGAAGACCGAACCGTCGGCGGCGGTGAAAATCACATCTTCGGCCCCGCGGCGCCCGGCTTCGCGCAGCGCGGCCATGTTGACCCCGTAGGACAGCGGCTTCGCGCCGAGCAGCAGCCACGGCGCGCGCTCGGCGAGGTCCGGCGCGAAACCGCGCTCCAGGGTGATCGCGGCGACGCCGTCGGCGCGGGCCCGCAAGATCGCCGGCGAGACCTCGGAACCGAGGGCGAAGCCGGTCGGCACCGCGGCCGGATCACCGTCGGATCCCCGCGTGTACACCAGTTTCAGCACCATCTCGCGGCCGCCGGCCCACCTTTCGAGCGCGAGCGAAACGACCTTCTCCCACGCCGCGAGGTCGGGCTCGGGCAGGTCGAGCATGGCCGCCGAACGGGCCAGCCGGTCGAGGTGCGGCCGGAGTTCGCGGGGCTTGCCGTCGGCGACGAGGATCGTCTCGAAGACGCCGTCACCGCGCATCAGCCCGAGGTCGTCGACCTTGATCTGGGCCACATCGGGATCGGCCTGGGTTCCGTCGAGGAGGACGAGCACGCGCATGCCGTCACGGTACTCACCTAGGCTGGGCGGTATGCCGTACCGCTCGCCGCTGCTGGACGTGCCCGGATCGATCCCCCCGCCCGAGTCGGACACTGCCCATCCCGAGGCCGGCGTCCCCTGGCATTGGGGAGACCCGTTCGCGGAGCAGCGCACGGCCTCGCGCGGCGTGGTCGTGATCGACCGATCGCACCGCGAGTTCATCGCCGTCACCGGCGAAGAACGGCTGTCGTGGCTGCACCTGGTCATCTCGCAGCACGTGACCGAGCTCGCCGAGGGTTCCGGCACCGAGGCGCTGGTCCTCGACAGCCAGGGCCGCGTCGAGACGCACATGGTGCTGGCGCACCTCGACGGCACCGTGTACCTCGACACCGACCCGGGCCCGAGCGTGACGAGCGCGCTGCCCAAGGGCGGTCCCCAGACGCTGCGCGAGTACTTCGAGGCGATGAAGTTCTGGTCCAAGGTGGACATCCGCGACGCGACGGGCGAGCTGGCGCTGCTCACCGTGCTCGGCCCGGACGCCGAGCGCGTCCTGAGCGCGGTCGGCGCCGAGGTCGGCCCGGAGCCGTACGCGGTGGCGGCGCTGCCGGGTGGCGGCTTCGCGCGGCGGATGCCGTGGCCCGGGCGGTGGAGCGTCGACCTGGCCGTGCCCCGCGCCTCGCTGGCGGACTGGTGGAAGCGCCTGACCGACGCGGGCGCCCGCGCGGCCGGCAGCTGGGTGTTCGACGCGCTGCGCGTCGAGTCGCTGCGGCCGCGGCTGGGCGTCGACACCGACGAGCGCGCCATCCCGCACGAGATGGGCTGGGTCGGCTCGGCCGCGCACGTGGCGAAGGGCTGTTACCGCGGCCAGGAGACGGTGTCGAAGGTCCACAACGTCGGCCGTCCGCCGCGGAACCTGCTCCTGCTGCACCTCGACGGCTCGCCGGAGGTCACGCCGGAGACCGGCGACCCCGTGCTGCTGGACGGCCGGACGGTCGGCCGGATCGGCACCGTGATCCAGCACCACGAGCTCGGCCCGATCGCGCTGGCCCTGATCAAGCGGTCGACGCCGGTGGGCGCGGAGCTGCTGACCGGCTCGGAGGACAACCTCGTCCAGGCGGCGATCGACCCCGACTCCGTGCCTTCGGAACAACCCGCACCGGGGCGTACGGCGGCGGCCCGACTTCGTGGCTGATCGAAAGCCCCTGACAGCGAGATCACGCTCAACCGGGATAAACTGCGCTGTGATCGAAGTGCGGCCCGGCGGCAGGCGGCGGATCGACCGCGTGCTCGGCCCGGGATACCTCAGCGGCTTGAGTGAGCTGCCGCTGAAGGTGCTGCGCGAGCGGCGCGACGAAGCGGCCCAGGAAGAAACCGACCTGTCCTACCTGCGCCGTCTCCTGCACGCCCGGATCGACATCGTGCGCGCGGAGCAGGCGCGGCGCAGCTCCGGCGGCGAGGCGAGCATCGTCGACCAGCTGGCCACGATCCTCGCCGACAACGCGCTGGGCCCGGCCGCGGGCTCGGGACGTCACCAGCAGCTGGAGCCGTCGCGGGCCGGCGAGCACCGGCGGCACGCCGAAGCCCTGATCGGCGACACCGACCTGACCGACGTCGAGTCCCTCTCGGACGAGAAGCTCGCCTCCGCTTTGGACACCTACGCGAGCGAAGAGCTGTCGGTGTCGTCCTTCCGCCGCGAAGTCCAGGGCGTGATGGACACGCTCAACGCCGAGATCGCGAAGCGCTACCAGCAGGGTTCGGCCACTGTGGACGAGCTGCTGGAGAACGAAGGCCGCGCCGAGTGACCAACCCCGTGCTCGCCGAAGTCGTCCGATCCGGCTTCGTCGAAAGCGTCCACCGCGGCGCGCTCGTGGTCACCGGTCCCGAAGGCGAAGCGCGGCTCGCGCTCGGCGACGTGGTTTCGCCGGTCTTCCCGCGCTCGTCGAACAAGCCACTGCAGGCCGTCGGCATGCTCCGGGCGGGGCTGGACTTCACGGGCGAGGACCTGGCGCTGGCCTGCGCGTCCCACTCCGGCGAGCCGGGGCACGTCAAGCGCGTCCTCGAACTGCTGCGGGCGGCCGGCCTGGCCGAGGACGACCTCGCGTGCCCGCCGGACTTCCCGCTCCACGTGCCGAGCATGCGCGACGCCGCCGAGCCGCGGCGCGTGACGATGAACTGCTCCGGCAAGCACGCGGCGATGCTCACCACGTGCGTCCAGGCGGGCCGGCCGACCGCGGGCTACGAGGCACCGGACCACCCGCTCCAGCAGGCGATCGCTTCGGCCGTCGAGGAGCTGACGGGCGAGCCGATCGCCCACACGGGCGTGGACGGCTGCGGCGCGCCGCTGTTCGCGTTCTCGCTGACCGGGCTGGCCAGGGCGTTCGGCCGCGTCGCTCTCGCTTCGGACGGGCCATTGCGGACGGTGGCGTCGGCGATGCGCGCGCACCCGTGGCTGGTCGCGGGCACCGGGCGCGAGGACACCGAGCTGATGTCCGCCGTGGACGGTCTGGTCGCGAAAGCCGGCGCCGAGGGAGTCCAGGCCTTCGCCCTGCCGGACGGCTTCGCGGTGGCCATCAAGATCGACGACGGCACCAAGCGGGCCTGCGCACCGCTGGCGGTGGAGGCGCTGCGGTACCTGGGAGCCGACGTGTCCGGCCTCGAAGCCCTCGCCCACCCTGTCGTCTCGGGTGGCGGCCGCCCGGTGGGCGAAGTACGGGTGCCGGAGCTGCGTGGCTGAGCTGAGCAGCCCCCGTTTTCCACGTTACCGGCAGGCACCGACGGTTCCGGGTGCCGAAGTCCGCGGGCCCGGTCGCCGTCGCTAGTTCGAGCGTTCGCGGGCGGCCAGGTCGCCCCAGAACTCCCGCAGGTCGGAGAACAGTTCGGCCAGCTCCTCGACGTTGCCGGAGCGCAGCGCGTCCAGGATGTCGTGGACCTCGTCGGCCGTGTTGTCGGCCTCCAGGACCGGGTCGGCGAAGAGCTGCACGAGGCCGCCGTAGTCCAGCTCGACGACGGAGTCCGGGTGGAAGCTGTCCAGCCACCGCCGGGTCTCGAAGAGCACGCGCCCCGGCCCGGAGTCGCCGAAGGTCTGTTCCAGCAGGTCACCGGCCTCGCGCGCCCGGTGCTGGGCGTCGGCGAGCGTGGCGCGCCAGGACAGTTCCCGCTGCGGGTCGTCGCGGCCGCGGCCGAGCACCAGCCGGCGTTCGTCCGGCTCGATCAGCACGAACCACGGCAGGGGAACGGTCCAGGTGGTGGAGAGCGTGTGCGCCGCCGTCGTGCTCAGGTCCGCCATGGCCGACTTGGTCCGGCCGCGGATCGTCTCCTGGGTGAAGCCGCCTTCGTCGAGGACGACGTTCTTCAGCGCCGGGTGCGCGTCGCCGAGGAAGGTGACCAGCGCGGCGGCCGAGCGGGCCCGCAGCTCGAGCGGGCAGACCAGCGGCCCGTTTTCGGCCTTGCCACCGGGCACCTCTTCGGCGTCGAGCACCAGGACGTCGGTCAGCAGGCTCGGCGCGGGACGGCCGTCGGCGAGCTCGGCGGGCAACAGCCGCCGCGGCGCGGCCACCTGTGACTTGAGCCACATGGCCTGCTCGCGCGCGCCCGCGTCCGTCCGCCGCAGCTTGGCCGCCGAGGCGGCCGCGCACAGCCGTTCGTCCGGCGGGTCGCCCAGGGCGAGCAGCGGTTCGTACACCCGCAAGTAAGCCACGAAGGGACGGAGCACGGGTAGATCGTGGCACGTTTACCTGCGCCGATCGCCACCGACCGGCCGGTAACCGGTGTCCGGCGAACACTGTCGGCTCCGGCACACCGTGCCACGTCGCATCCAACCCCCCGGACACGGTACGGTGTGAGCAGGAAAGAATTGTCGAGACGATGCGGGGCCGCCGATTCCCCCGGCCGCCCCGCCCCTGTGCGAGGGGGTCGAGCCATGGGGCGCGGCCGGGCTAAGGCCAAGCAGACGAAGGTGGCGCGTGAGCTCAAGTACAGCTCGCACGAGACCGACTTCGATGCTTTGCAGCGCGAGCTGTCGAGTAACTCCTCGAATGATCATCATCACCCCGAGGAGTCCGACAGCCGGTATGAGGACCCGTACGACGACGGGTACGACGAGTACCGTCGTTGAGCACGCGTAAACGCGCGAGGGCGACGCTGGGCATAGCCCCGGCAACCGCCCTCGCGCGTCGCGTGCTGCCCAAATACTGTCCACAAGCGCGGGCTGCGAAGCGATGAAGGAGTGAGCCGGTGGTAAGTCGGGTTGGAGTCGTCGGAGCGGGACTCATGGGTTCCGGCATCGCCGAGGTGCACGCCCGGTCCGGATTGGACGTCGTGGTCACCGAGGTGAACCAGCCGGCGCTCGACGCGGGGAAGGCCCGCATCGAGAAGTCGCTGCAACGCGGCGTCAAGAACGGCAAGCTCTCCACCGAGGACGCCGACGCGGCCCTCGGCAGGCTCCGGTTCACGACGGACATCGCCGAGTTCGCCGACCGCGACCTGGTCATCGAGGCGATCCTCGAGCAGGAGCAGGCAAAGGTCGACGTCTTCCGCCAGCTGGACAAGATCGTCGAGGCCGAAGACGCGCTGTTCGCGTCCAACACGTCGTCGATCCCGATCATGAAGCTGGGCATGGCGACGAGCCGTCCGCAGCAGGTGGTCGGCATCCACTTCTTCAACCCGGTGCCGGTGCTGCCGCTGGTGGAGCTGGTGCCCTCGCTGCTGACCAGCGAGGAGACCGCCCGCCGCGCGGAGGAACACGCGACGACGGCGCTCGGCAAGACGGTCATCAGGTCCCAGGACCGCGCCGGGTTCATCGTGAACTCGCTGCTGGTGCCGTACCTGCTTTCGGCGATCCGCATGATCGAGTCGGGTTTCGCCTCGGCGGAGGACATCGACCGCGGCATGGAGCTGGGCACGGCCCACCCGATGGGCCCGCTGCGCCTGTCCGACCTGATCGGGCTGGACACCATCAAGGCCATCGCGGACTCGATGTACGCGGAGTTCAAGGAGCCGCTGTACTCGTCGCCGCCGCTGCTGCTGCGCATGGTGGACGCGGGTCTGCTGGGCAAGAAGACCGGCCGCGGTTTCTACTCCTACAGCTGACTCTGGTCGAACCCGACGGGCGCGTCGAAGGCCGCCCGCCGGGCCGCCCGGCGAAGGACGGTCAGAACGGCCGGTCCCAGCAGGACGATGGCCACGGCGTTGGTGACGGCTCGGCCGGTGTCCCAGCCGAGGGTCGACGTCAGGACCGTGTAGACGGCGAACCGGTGCAGGTTCTCCGGCAGCGGCGCACCGGGCACGAAGCCGAGTTCGGTGGCGGTGCCGGCGAGGAACGGCCACGTCCACAGGCTCATCAGCACCCCGAAGAAGTAGGCCGCGAACACGCCGTACGCGACCAGCAGGGCGATCTCCGCCTTGCCACGGGCCTTCGGCAGCAACCCGGCCCCGAGCCCGATCATCGACGACGCGAGCATCTGGAACGGCAGCCACGGCCCGACCCCGGCGGTGAGCAGCGCCGACGTGAACAGCGACGTCGAGCCGAGCACGAACCCGAAGCCGGGCCCGAACACCCGCCCGGCGAGCACGAGCAGGAAGAACACCAGCTCGACGCCCCCGGTGCCGGCCCCGAGCGGCCGCAGACCGGCGTTCACCGCCGACAGCACACCGAGCAGCGCGAGCGCCTTGGCGTCGATGCCACCGCGGGACAGCTCGGCCAGAACGACGAGGATCAGCACGGGCAACGTCGCCATGAACACGAACGGCGCATCCATGGTGTGCGCGGCCGCGCTGGGCTGGGGGTGCGCGAAGAGTGGCCAGCAGAACATGGCCAGGCCGAGGAGGCTCGCGACGCTCAGGACGAGCGCGGGCCGCAGCGTCAGGCGGACGGCACGGGGCCGGAGCGTGCTCGCCTGCTTCGGCCCCCCGCCCCCACCCCCGCCCGCCTCCGCCGCCCTCACCGCAATGCCTCCGCGACCTCGTCGACCGTCAGCCACGGTTCCGGGGCCAGGATCTTCGCCACCTGGGGCGCGAACGCCGGCGAGGCGACGATCACCTCCTTCGTCGGGCCGTCCGCGACGATCTCGCCCTCGGCCATGACCACCACGCGGTCGGCCACCGTGGCCACGAACTCGACGTCGTGGGTGGCAAGCACCACCGCCCGGTCCTGCGAGGCCAGCTCTCGCAGGACCGCGGCGAAGCGCCGTTTCGCGTGGTAGTCCAGGCCGCGGGTGGGCTCGTCTAGCAGCACGACCGGCGGGGCCGCCGCCAGCTGGACCGCCAGCACCAGCGCCAGTCGCTGCCCTTCGGAGAGATCGCCGGGGTGCGCTTCACCGGCGATCCCCGGGGCGAGCCGGTCCAGCAGGGCCCGGGCCGTTCCCGCCGGTACCTCCGACTCGGTGTCCGCCTGTGCGCACTCGGCGTCCACCGAATCGAGGTACAGCAGGTCGGCCGGTGTCTGCGGGACCAGCCCCACGCGCCGACGGGCCACTCGTGGCTTGAGCGACGCAGGGTCCGCGCCGTCGACGTCGACCTTCCCCGCCGACCTCGGCCCGCTGCCCTGCACCGCCCAGAGAAGCGACGACTTGCCGGAGCCGTTGCGTCCCATCAGCGCGATCGTTTCCCCCGGCCCGGCACGCAGGTCGACCCCGCGCACCGCCAGGACATCTCCGTATCGGACCACCACCCCTCTCACATCCAGTGCCGAACCGGTCACCGAGAGACTACGACCCACCACCGACAGATTTTGACGATCCCGCGGGAGACGAGACCGCAGCGGCCCCGCGACCCGGCGAGCGTCCCGGACCGACAACGGCAGCGGTGACCAGCCCGCGAGCCGGCCCAGCTCGGCGATCGGCGGTGCGATCGACGACGTCGCCAGGATCTCGGCGGGCGGCCCGGACCGCACCGAACCGTCGCCCGGCAGGTACAGCAGCCGGTCGGCGTACTGGACGACACGCTCCATCCGGTGCTCCGCGACGACCACCGTGGTCCCGAGGTCGTGCACCAGCCGCGTGATCACCGCGAGCACGTCCTCGGCGGCCGTCGGGTCCAGCGCGGACGTCGGCTCGTCCAGAACCAGCACGCGGGGGTGGGCCGTCAGCACCGAGCCGATCGCGACCCGCTGCTGCTGCCCGCCCGAAAGTGTCCGAAGTGGACGGTTGCGCAGCTCCGCGATGCCCAGCAGGTCCAGAGTTTCCTCGACCCGCTTGCGCATGACGTCCGGCGGCACGGCCAGCTGCTCCATCGCGTACGCGAGTTCTTCCTCGACGGTGTCCGTCACGAACCCGGATAGGGGGTCCTGCCCGACGACGCCGACGACCGAGGCCAGCTCACGAGGCGGAAACCGCGCGGTGTCCAGGCCGTCGACGCGCACCCGCCCGGCCAGCCGCCCGCCGGTGAAGTGCGGGACGAGCCCGTTGATCGCGCCGAGGAACGTCGACTTGCCGGCTCCGGTCGGCCCGGCGACCAGCGCCAGCTCACCCTCCTCGATCTGCAGGGAGACGTCCGAAAGCACCGGCCGCGTCGCGTCCGGGTAAGTCACCGTGACCCGCGAGAACTCGATCACCGGACAACCTCCGGCGAAGGGGCGACGAACGCCGGGAGCACCGCGACCACCAGGGACAACGCGTGCACGAGGGAGACTTCCGGCCAGCGCAGCGGGCTCAGCGACGGGTACAGGTTCCCCGGGTCGACGCGGGCGGTCACGAACAGCAGCCCGCACGCCCCGGCGCCCGCCGCCACGACCAGCGTCTCCGGCCACCGCCACGGATCCGGCCGGTACGCCGTCCGCCGCACCCGCCGCCCGCCGAGGACGAACCCCGCGACCGCCACCGCCAGCCCGGCCGCCAGCAGCGGGACGCCGAGCCAGGGCGTCGTCCCGTCGAGCACGCCGTAGACGCCGACGCACACGCCGACCAGCCCTGACAGGACGCACGAAGCGATCAGCAGCCGCACGCCAGGGCTCAAGTACGCCCGGCGGCCGTAGCCTCGGGAGTCCATCGCGGCCGCCAGCCGCAGCGCCCGGTCCATCGCGTCCTCCAGCACCGGGACCACGATGCCCTTGACTGCCCGCAGCCCGCGAGTCCGGCCGGCCCGCAGCCGGCGGGCTCGCCGCACGCGCTGCACGCTCTCGACGAGCTGCGGTGCGACCGTCAGCGCCACCGTCACCGCCGTGCCCACCTCGTACAGCGCTCCCGGCACCGCCTTGAGCAGGCGTTTCGGGTTGGCCAGGGCGTTCGCCGCGCCGACGCAGATCACCATCGTCGCCAGCCGCAGGCCGTCGTAGAACCCGCCGAGCAGTTCCTCCGCCGACGTCGGTCCGAGCAGGGACAACCCGGCGGTCAGGGGGATTCGCGGCAGCGTGAACAGGACGTGCCCGCCGTTCTCGCCGCCGATCAGGATCCGGAACAGCACGCGTGACGCGACGATCAGCGCGCCGACGTAGGCGTACAACCGGAACGCCAGCGCCCAGGGCGCGTCACTCCGCCGGTTCGCGACGACGAACCCGGCGACCGCGATGATCAGGCCGAGCAGCAGCGGGTTCGTCGTCCGGCTGGCCGCGACGGCCAGCGCGAGCGCCCAGATCCACCAGGCGCCGGGGTGCAACGCCCTACTGTTCACGCCGACGCCGCCGGCGCGACGAGAGGTACACGCCCGCCCCGCCGATCACCAGGATCACCGCGGCGCCGATCACGAACCCCCACGGGAATTCGATGTCGCCGGCTATCGAGACGTCCGGGACAGCCGTCCCGGTTTGCCGCACGGGCGCCACTCGCGGCGGCGCCGGCAGGTCGTTCGCGGACTTCGGACGCGCGAACGCCCACCCCTCGAACCCGCCGGGCACCGGCTTCGCCGTCTGGGCGCCTTCCTGGCTCGACTGCCAGGTACCGCCCGCCGACGCGTGCCAGTAGCTCCAGTACGCCGTGGCCGACGGCATGCCCGCGCAGGACTCCACGTCGGGGCCCGGCTTGCCGTTGATCCGGCAGGCGATGGCGAGGCCGTACTTCTGCGAGCCCGCGACCTCGAACCCGGCCTCTTGCAGGGCGGCGATGCCGTTCGCGGGCGTGCCGGGGGCGCAGCGGATCAACGGCCCGGGGCCCAGGTCGCCGAAGTCGACGACCACCGTCACGCCGCCACTCGCGGGGCACGCGCCCTCGGTCGCCGTCGCCGACGCGGGTGCGGCGCCCGTGAAGCAGGCAGCGAGCAGCAGTGCACAGACGGCGACGAAACGGGACGCGATCATGCAGGCACCTTAACCAGGCCGGCAGCGCCGAAGGTGCGGTTCCGGCGCGAGGCGGGACACACCTAGACTGCGGGCCGTGGGACAGCTCATCGCGGACGGACAGCTGCGCGTCGGCCTGATCGGCGCCGGCCCGTGGGCGACGACGGTGCACGCGCCCGGACTGGCGGATCACCCCGGCACGGCGCTGACCGCGGTCTGGGCCCGGCGGCCGGAGGCGGCGCAAGCGCTTGCGGAGACGCACTGCACGAACGCCGCAAGCAGTGTCGAGGAGCTGTTCGAGCAGGTGGACGCGGTCGCCCTCGCGGTGCCGCCGTCGATCCAGGCGGAGCTGGGCGTGCGCGCGGCCGAAGCCGGGAAGCACCTGATCCTGGAGAAGCCGATCGCCGCCGACCTCGAGGGTGCGCGACGGCTGGCCGACGCGGTCGCGGCCGCTGACGTCGCCGCGCTCGTCGTGCTGACCCTGCGCTACTCGGCGCAGACCCAGGAGTGGCTCGCCGACCTCGCCCAGGCGGGCGGCTGGGCCGGCGGTGGGGCGCGCTGGCTGTCCGGGGCCCTGCTCGGCGGCCAGTACGCGGCGTCGGAGTGGCGCCAGGACGACGGCGGCGCGCTGTTCGACATCGGCCCGCACGCGCTCGACCTGCTGGACGCCGCACTCGGTCCGATCACCGAAGTCGTGGCCGCCCGGCGGAGCCCCGGCGATCTCTGGCACCTGATGCTGGCGCACGAAGGTGACGTGATCAGCACGGCGACGCTGTCGCTGCGGCTGCCGGTGCAGCCGACCGTCGTCGAGGTCGCCGTCTGGGGCCGGCACGGCTACCGGACGCTCGGGCGCAAACCGGGCTCGGCGCAGGAGTCCTACACCGCATTGCTGGACGACTTCGCGGCGATGATCGCGAGCGGCACGACGACGCACCCCTGCGACGTCCGGCGCGGCCTGCACCTGCAGGCATTGCTCGAGCAGGCGCGCGAACTGGCCGCGAAGTAGTACACAGGGGCACTTCTCGCCCTTTCCTTGCACCACAACACTTTCGCACTTTTCCCTGAAATTCATCCACAGGGTTGTCCACAGCCTCCACTGTGGACAGTGCGCACCTCGACCGAACCACGGGAAGGCCAACCGCGCCACCGGAAAGATCACCGAATAGTGCGGTCCGCTCAGAGTGCCGAGTCGATCTTGTGATGCGAAGGTGATCTTGGGAGGGGTCACTTCATCGCGCATTGTCGATCTTGAGGGGTTCGAGAAGGGAGGCGCATGGAATCTCTGCTGCGCGCCTTCTGGGGGATGATTCCGGTTTCGGCCATCGCGCTGCCGTACGCGCTGCTCGGCTGGCCGCTGCTCGCGGCCCGGCGCCGCCGAAGACTGCCTGCCCGCTACGCGACCGCGACCGCCGGCGTCGACAGCGCTGTCTTCTTCGTCGCCTTCCTGGTGTTCTTCCTGGTCACGATGCCGGTGGGCGGCTCCGCCGACAGCACGCTCGACCTCGTGCCGGGTGCGGACATCACCGCGGCTTTCAGCAGCGATGGTTCACTCTGGCAGGTGGTTGGCAACGTTCTGCTGCTGAGCCCGCTCGGCGCGCTGCTCCCGTTGCGGATCCGTCGCCTGCGCGCGCTGCCGCGGGTCGCGCTGGCCGCGTTGATCGCGTCGGTGCTGGTGGAAGGTACGCAATATCTGATCCACAACGGGCGCGTGACGTCGACGGACGACGTCCTGCTGAACACGGCGGGCGCGACGCTCGGAGCGGCCCTCAGCCGCCGCGGCTGGCGTTCGCTCGACGTGCCACCGCCGGCCCCGGTCGTGATCCCGGTGCCTCGCCGGACGATCTGCGAAGCTCCGGCGCTCAAGCTGCGGGTGCCGCGATCGGTGTGGGACACGCGTTACGCGGCCATCGCGCACCCGGAACGCCGGTAAACCGGTTGCGGGGCCATGTCAAGATGGCCGGGAAGAGCCCCTTCGAGTCAAGGAATGACTGCCTATGCCTGGCGCCGCCTCCGGCGTCGGCCTTCGCTAGGCCCGGCGCCCAGCGATCCGCCCGCAAGCCTGTCCGAGGGCTGCGGTTCCTTGACGTGCTTTCGAAAGGCTCGAATGTCTGCCATCCAGACCTATGTCCGCAAGACCGCGCCCCGTGGCCGCGAGACCGAGCGGGTCGGCCCGTTCCTCGCGACCTACTCACCCGGCACGGCGCACCCGATGCTCAACTACGCGATCCCGGACGACGGCGCGAAGCCGACGGCGGCCGAGATCGACGCACTGACCGGGGCGTACCGGCGGCGGGACCTGCTCCCGCGGCTCGAGTACTTCACCGACGTCGCTCCCGACCTGGAGAAATCGCTGGTCGAAGCGGGGTACGGGCTCGAACGGCGAGTCCCGCTGATGACCTGCACGCCGGCCGAACGGGTCGGCAAACCGGTCCCGGCGGGGATTCGGCTGCGTGTGCCCGAGTCCAGCCAGGACTTCCGGCGCATGCGCGAGGCGCAGAACACGGCGTTCGGCGAACCCGCGGACGTCGGCGACGACGAGGTCGAGCGCCTGAAGTCCGGAACCGGGGTGCGGCACCTCCTGGCCGAGGACACCGCCACCGGAGCGATCATCGGCGGCGGGCTCGCGCTCGAAATCGTCGACGGCACCACCGAGATCGCCGGGATCGCCGTGCTGGAGGCGTTCCGCGGCCGCGGCGTCGCCGCGGCGCTGACCTCGCACCTCACCCGTGAGGTCCACGAGGCCGGTGCGCACACGGCCTTCCTCACCCCCGGTGACCTGGGGATCGGGAACGTCTACGCCCGCGTCGGCTACCGGCCGGCGGGCGAGTGCGTGCATCTGTCGCTGGGTTAGTCCTCGAAGCGGCCGGAGCGGCCCCGTTTCACGTCGCTCCGGCGCTTCTTCGACGCCAGGCGGCGCTCCTTCGAACCGCGAGACGGCTTCGTGGGACGCCGCTTGGCAGGCGGCGGGGCCGACGCGTCGAGCAGCAGGTTCGCCAGGCGGCCTCGCGCCGCTTCGCGGTTCTGCAGTTGCGAGCGGTGTTCGCTCGCGGCGATCGTCAGGACGCCGTCGACCAGCCGGGAGCCGAGGCCGGTCAGCACCCGGTCACGCAGGTGCTCCGGGATCGACGGCGACGCGGCGACGTCGAAGGACAGCTCCACCCGCGAGTCGGTCGTGTTCACGCCCTGCCCGCCCGGGCCGGACGACCGCGAAAAGCGCTCGCTCAACTCGGCTCCCGGGATCGTGAACCGGGAGCCGATCACCACGTCTTCGGCTGCCACACCCTCAAGTGTGACAGCCGCGATCAAGTGGCTTCTTTGAAGAGACGCTGTCAGAACCGCGGGTGGTCGCCCGCGAGCACCGCGCGCGGGCCGTCGACGTCGCCGGCGGGCTGGACGTCGCCCAGCACCCACGCCGGGACGTGCCGCGCGGTGAGCATGGCCAGCGCCCGGTCGACGTCCTCGGCACCGACGATCGCGACCATGCCGACGCCCATGTTGAACGTCTTCTCCAGCTCGGCCCGCTCGACCTTGCCGCGCTGGCCGATCAGCGCGAACACCGGTGCCGGCGTCCAGGTGCCGCGGTCGAGCCGGGCGACCAGGCCGCGCGGCATGACGCGGGCCAGGTTGGCCTCGAGGCCACCGCCGGTGATGTGCGCGAACGTCCGGACCTCGGTCTCGGCGGCGAGCGCCAGGCAGTCCTTCGCGTAGATCCGCGTCGGCTCCAGCAGCTCCTCGCCGAGGGTGCGGCCGAACTCTTCGACGTGCCCGCCGAGGGGCATCCGGGCGATGTCCAGCAGCACGTGCCGGGCCAGGGAGTACCCGTTCGAGTGCAATCCCGACGCGCCGAGGGCCAGCACGACGTCACCCGGACGGACCTTTTCCGGCGAGAGCAGCTGAGACGCCTCGACGACGCCGACGCCGGTGGCCGACATGTCGTAGTCGTGCTCGCCCATCATCCCCGGGTGCTCCGCGGTCTCGCCGCCGAGCAGGGCGCAGCCGGCCTTGACACACCCCTCGGCGATGCCGCCGACCAGCGCGGCGATCTTCTCCGGGAATACCTTGCCGACGGCGATGTAGTCCTGCAGGAACAGCGGCTCGGCCCCGGTCACGACCAGGTCGTCGACCACCATGGCGACCAGGTCGATGCCGACCGTGTCGTGCTTGTCCAGCGCCTGCGCGACCGCGATCTTCGTGCCGACGCCGTCGGTTGAGGACGCGAGCACCGGCTCCTTCCACTTGTCGAGCTTCAGGGAGAAGAGCCCGGCGAAACCGCCGACACCACCCATGACCTCGGGTCGCGTCGCCCGCTCGGCGTGCGGCTTGAGCAGCTCGACGGCTTGGTCGCCGGCGTCGATGCTGACGCCGGCGGCGGCGTACGTGGCGCTCGTGGACTCGCTCACGGTGGAAGGACTCCCTACTGGAAGGAACTCACGGACGCCGGACGGCGTCTTCGGCACCGTACCCGGCGGGGCTGACGGGGGTCGCCGCGCCATTGACCGCGTCGAGGCTTTCGAGCAGGTGTTTCCCGATCAGCGCGTCCTCCGGGAGCGGGATCGGGTACTCGCCCGAGAAGCACGCCGTGCACAGCCGCGACTTCGGCTGCTCCGTAGCCGCGACCAGGCCGTCCAGGGAAATGTAGCCCAGTGAGTCGGCTCCGATCGAGCGCCGGATGCCGTCGAGGTCGACGCCGTTCGCGACCAGCTCCGCCCGCGACGCGAAGTCGATGCCGTAGAAGCACGGCCAGCGCACCGGCGGCGACGCGATCCGGACGTGCACCTCGAGCGCGCCGGCCTCCCGCAGCATCCGGACCAGCGCGCGCTGGGTGTTGCCGCGGACGATCGAGTCGTCCACCACGACCAGGCGCTTGCCGCGGATGACGTCGCGCAGCGGGTTCAGCTTGAGCCGGATGCCCAGCTGGCGGATGGTCTGCGACGGCTGGATGAAGGTGCGCCCGACGTAGGCGTTCTTCACCAGGCCGGTGCCGTAGGGAATGCCGGAGCCCTGCGCGTAGCCGATGGCCGCCGGCGTGCCGGACTCCGGCACCGGCATGACGAGGTCGGCCTCGACCGGCTGCTCGGAGGCGAGGCGGCGGCCGATCTCGACGCGCGTGGCGTGCACGCCGCGGCCGGCGATCGTGGTGTCGGGGCGGGCGAGGTAGACGTACTCGAAGACGCAGCCCTTGGGGTCCGGGTTCGCGAACCGCGAGGAACGCAGGCCCGCGGCGTCGATGGCGATCAGCTCGCCCGGCTCGACCTCGCGGACGAACGACGCGCCGACGATGTCGAGGCCCGCCGTCTCGCTCGAGACGACCCAGCCGCGCTCGAGCCTGCCGAGCACCAGCGGGTGTACGCCGTGCGGGTCACGCGCCGCGTAGAGCGTGTTCTCGTCGGCGAACACCAGGCAGAAGGCGCCCTGCAGGGTCGGCAGCAGCTCCATGGCGGCGGCTTCGATGCCCTTGTCGGCGGCGTTCGCGGCGAGCAGGCCGCAGATGAGGTCCGAGTCGCTGGACGAGCCGGTCAGGCCCGCGTGCGGCTTGAGCCCGGCCTCGATCGTGCGTTCACGCAGCTCGGCCGTGTTGACGAGATTGCCGTTGTGCGCGAAGGAGAGGCCACTGCCGGTCGCGGTGGTGCGGAAGATCGGCTGCGCGTTCTCCCAGATGGTCGCGCCGGTGGTCGAGTACCGGCAGTGCCCGACGGCGATGTGTCCCTGCAGCGACTGCAGGATCTGCTCGTCGAACACCTGGCTCACCAGGCCGAGGTCCTTGAAGACCACGATCTGCGAGCCGTCGGAGACGGAGATGCCGGCGGCCTCCTGCCCGCGGTGCTGCAGGGCGTAGAGGCCGTAGTAGGTCAGCTTCGCGACTTCTTCCCCGGGAGCCCAGACGCCGAAGACGCCACACTCCTCGCGGGGTTCCGGTTCGGGCTGGTCGGACACGAGCTGCGGGTCGGAAACCACCGAGGAGCTCCTGGGAAGACGTGGTCAGGCCGGTTTCAGTGTAGACCGTCCGGTCATGAGCGAAGCCCCGCCCGACGTGGCACTGACCACTTCGGACGGGGCTTGCAAGTCTTCACGTCTAGCACGCATCCGGCAGCGAGAGGATCTCCGCGAGGACCTGGGTGCCTTCGCCGTGGCGGCGCCACAGCCACCGCTCGGGTTCCAGGATGTTCTCTTCGGTGCCGGGCATCCGGGTCGCCACGACGTCGTCTTCGGCGTTGAGCCGGACCACGTCCACCACGTCGTCGTGCACCCGCACGCCGACGACGGCGAGGACTTCGCCGTGCTCGTCGGCGGGGTGCACGAACTGGTAGCCGCGAGCCACCAGTTCTTGCAGTCCGGTTTCGATGTCGAAGGCGGGGGCGACGGCCTCAGCCGAGGACATCGTCGAATTCACCGTCCTTCGCGCCCGCCAGGAACGCCGCCATCTCCGCGCGCGTGTACACGAGCGCCGGGCCGGTGGGGAACCGCGAGTTGCGCATCGCGATCTCACCGTTCGACAGCGGTGCCACTTCGACGCAGTTGCCCACAGCGCCGCTGTAGCTCGCCTTGCGCCACTGGGCGCCGGAGAGCCGATCGGCCGGGATGCCGTTCTCGAATCGCTCAGCCATGGTCCCACCTCTCGATGCGGAAAAATCTTCCGGGCCTATGCATCTGCATGTGCATTTGCCCGCGTATCCGAGGCTAGCACGTGTGCCTGCAACGGTAAATGCACGTGCAGAATTTCTTGCAAAGTTCTCGGACGGTAAAGAATCACGAGGCCGCCGTTAACCTGTCCGGTGACTGATACTCGCTCGATCGGGTGAATCGCTACGGTGGGTCACCGCTCAGCGGAGCACCGGATCGGCCCCGCACAAGGAATTTTTCAGATCTCCTGCCGGCGCTTCGCGAGCAAAGTCCGGCTCCGCTCCGGCGTCTCCGCATCGACCGCCAGCATGTCGAGCGCGCGGCTGTACTTTTCGATCTCTTCGCGTTTTTCGATGTAGTGCGCGCCGGTCAGATACTCGACATACGCGATGTTCGGCAGTTCCGGCTCACCGAACCGCAACAGCGAAAACGCGTGTTCCGCGGACAGCCCGCTGCGCGAATACGGCAGCACCTGGACCGACACGTGCGGCAGCGCGCTCATCTCGAGCAGGTATTCGATCTGCTGTTTGAGGACCTTCACACCCCCGATCGGGCGGTACAGCACCGACTCGTCGAGCACCATCCACACCCGCGGCGCGTCCGGCCTGCTGAACATCTTCTGCCGCCGCATCCGCAGCGCGACGAGCTGGTCGACCCGCTCGTCGGCCATCTCCGGACGGCCGTGGCTGAAGATCGCCCGCGCATACGGCTCGATCTGCAGCAGGCCCGAGACGTAGATCGGCTCCCAGATCTGGATGCGCGCGGCGGCCTCTTCCAGGCCGACGAGGTCGGTGAACCAGTTCGGCATGGTGTCGCCGAAGCGCCGCCACCAGCCCGGTTCGTTCGACTGCTTGACCATGTCGAGGAACGTCTGGCGCTCCGTCGCGTCCTCGACGCCGTACATCGTCAGCAGGTCGGTGACGTCGCGCTCCTTGAACCCGACCCGGCCCAGCTCGAGGCGGCTGATCTTGGATTCCGACCCGCGGATGTTGTAGCCCGCCTGCTGGCGGGTGATGCCGGCCTCCTCACGGAGCCGGCGCAGCTGCGAGCCCAGGATCATCCGGCGCGCCGTCGGGCCGATGTTCTGTTCACCACTGGACGCGTTCACCGCGTTCATTCCCGGACCTTCCGCGCTCACATCACCAGGGGGTTCTAGCCCGACTACCGAAAGTACACGTTGGGCCGTCCTGCGCAAAGAGGTGACCCGGTTTACCGCATGCGTGCGGAGTCCTACTCTACGTAGAGTACGAGATTTTCGACACAGAACTTGCGAGGTTCAAAATGCCCGACGCCGCGACCCGGACCGAACGAGTTCCCGTGGGGGTCGACCCGACCCGAGCGAGCATCGCGCGCGTATACGACGCCTTCCTGCTCGGGAAGGACAACTACGAGATCGACCGGGAGGTCCTGCACAAGGTGCAGAAGGCCGCCCCGGAGGCCCAGGACCTGGCGTTCGAAAACCGGGGTTTCCTCATCCGCGCCTGCCGCTTCCTCGCGAGCCAGACGGGAATCACCCAGTTCCTCGACTGCGGCTCCGGCCTGCCGACCGCCGAGAACACCCACCAGGTCGTCCAGCGGATCAACCCGGACATCCAGGTCGTCTACGTCGACAACGACCCGGTCGTGCTCGCCCACGGCCGAGCGCTGCTCGAGGAGAACGAGAACACCCACTTCGTCGCCGAGGACATCTTCGAGCCGCAGCGGATCCTCGAGAACGAGATCGTCCGGCAGCACATCGACTTCTCGCAGCCGGTCGCGTTCCTCCAGCTGGGCACGCTGCACCACTACAACGGCCCGAAGGAGCGGCCTGCCGAGATCATGAAGGAGTACATCGGCGCGCTGCCGTCGGGCTCGTTCGTGGCGATCTCGCACTTCTTCGACCCCGAGGACGAGGACTCCGCGACCGCCCGCCGCATGGAGGACTTCTTCCTCCACAGCCCGATGGGCTCCGGCACCTTCCGCACCCAGAAGGAGATCGAGGGCCTGTTCGCCGGTCTCGACATGGTGCCCCCGGGCGTGGTCCGGTGCGCCGACTGGTGGCCGGACGGCCCGCGGCTCAAAGAGCTCAACGTCGCCCAGCGGACCATCGCCGGCGGAATAGGCCGCAAGCCGTAACCCTCGCTCCCCTCGCGTCAGACGCGGAGCAGGGGAAGCCAGTGGGAAAGGTCGGCCCGGGTGCCCGACGCGGACACCCGGCCGTCCGCCACGGCCGTGGTCCAGTCCAGTCGCCCGGTGGCCAGTTCGAGCCACGTCCGCGGGTCGGTCTCGATCACGTTCGGCGGCGTGCCCCGGGTGTGGCGCGGCCCGTCCACGCACTGCACCGCCGCGAACGGCGGCACCCGCACCTCGACCGTCCGGCCCGGCGCGTCCGCCGCCAGTGCGCGCAGGCTGAGCCGGACCGCCGCGGCCAGTTCCGCCCGCGCCGGATCGGGCGCATCGCCCTGCAGCCACGGGGAAATCACCAGCACCGCCGCACGTAACTGTCCGGGGTCGACCGAACGCGAAGAGGCCATGGGCAAACAGTAGAGTGGCGCACCAAGAGTTCGCAGGCACACCCGAGAACGTGGGGATGACGATGGCGCAGCGGGACGAGGCGGATCGGACGGTTTCGCAGCAGCCCACCGGAAGCGGAGCCGATCGCCCCGGCGGGCACGGCAAGCACAACCGCGCCGCGCGACGCGAAGGCCGGCAGGCGCGGCGCTCCGGCAAGCACGGCACACCCGAGATCACCGCGGAGATGCGGGAAAACGCCCGCGCCAACCCCAACAGCTGGCTCTACGTCATCGACGAGGCCTTCGACCCGAACGGCCCGGTGCCGTCGTGGGCGGTCGTCGGCGCGTACCCGGTGAACGCCGACGGCGAAGTCGTCGCCGACTTCCACCCCAACGACCGCTACCGCCCCTCGCCCAAGGCGCTCGGCTTCCCCGAGCCGGCGAACGACCTCGAGCGGCTGCTGCAGCTCGTCCGCACCGAGCACCGACCGCCGTCGGACCTGCCGAAGATCGTCCTCGACTCGACGTTGTTCGTATACGCGATGTCGCCGGTGCAGCGGACCGTCGTCGGCTTCCACAACACCGACGGCCGGGTCATGGTGCCCGCCTACACCCGCAAGGCGCTGGTGCCGCGCGAGTGGCCCCACGCGCGGGCCGTGCTCGGCCGGGACATCGTCGGCCTGCTCGGCGGGCACCCCGTCGCGATCAACCCGCACGACCTGATCACGGCGGTCGTGCCGGCGGAGCACCTGCTGAAGGCCATCGCCGACGAACAGCGCTGACCTGCGAGTTTCACTCCACCGAGTGACCATCCGAGTCGCCGATCTGGCGACTCGGGTGCATCGTGAGGCTGAAGAAGTCTCACGAGATCGGTGGGGAGCAAGAGGGTGCTGTGCCGTTCGTTGCCAATCCGGCCACGGTCACGTTCGCTGCCCTTCGCCGCCGTCCTCGCCGCCGCCCTCCTCGTGGCCGGGCAGGCGCCGGCGAAGGCCCTCGACGTCTACGCCGGCGCCGAAGACCACTACGCGGGTTCGCAGATCGCCAAGGTGGAAGGCGTCGAGGCAGTGCCCGGCCTGGTGTACGGGGGCAGCGACCAGCAGCTCGGGCACGACGTCAGCGGGCACCAGGGCCCGGTCGACTGGCCCGGCGCGGCGGGGGCGGGCGCCAAGTTCGTCTACATCAAGGCGACCGAGGGCACCGGCTTCGTCAACCCGCAGTTCGCGCAGCAGTACAACGGCTCCTACAACGCCGGCCTGATCCGCGGCGCCTACCACTTCGCGCGGCCGGACGTCTCCGACGGCGCGTCGCAGGCGCGGTACTTCCTCGCCCACGGCGGCGGCTGGTCGGCCGACGGCAAGACCCTGCCCGGCGCGCTCGACGCGGAGTACAACCCGTACGGCGAGACCTGCTACGGCAAGGACGCGGCGGGCATGGTCGCCTGGATCCGCGACTTCTCCGACACCTACCGCGCGGCGACCGGCCGGTTCCCGACGATCTACACGTCGACGAGCTGGTGGAAGCGGTGCACCGCCAACAACGGCGGCTTCGGCGGCAACCCGCTCTGGATCGCCCGCTACAACACCTTCATCGGCGAGCTGCCGTCCGGCTGGAGCGTGCACACGATCTGGCAGTTCGCCGATCGCGGCACCCTGCCCGGCGACCAGAACTGGTTCAACGGCGGCGCCGACCGGCTGCTCGCCCTGGCCCTCGGCCGACCGGCCGCGGTCCAGTGATAAGTGTTAACCACTGACCAATTGAAGATCAATTGCTCGGGTAAATCACCCACACGTATACCCAATTTCACGGAACTGAGTGACAAACGCCACTTCGTCCTCAACAATCGTGCGCGGGCGGCTACCTGCAGTAAGCCGCTCTCAGCGAGGGTATCTGTGAAGGGATTCCATGATGTCCACATCCCGAAGAGGGCGGTTCCGCGCTGCCCTGGTCGTCCCGGTCACGCTGCTCCTGCTCGGCGGCACGGCCCAGGCGACGACGTTCTCCCCCGAGGTAGACCCGGTGACCGCGATCAACGCGGACATCGCGCAGCACGACCACGAGCTGGGGTCGCAGATCCGGCGCGTCGAAGGCGACTCCTCGACTCCGGAAACGCAGCAGGCGGCTCAGCAGCCGCAGCCGGCGCAGGCCATCCCGAACCAGGTGCTGGCCACCGTGGCCGGGATGGACGTCGCCGGCTACCAAGGCAACGTCGACTGGGCGAGCTGGTGGAACCAGGGCAAGCGGTTCGTCTGGACCAAGGCCACGGAGAGCACCAGCTACACCAACCCCTACTTCGCGCAGCAGTACAACGGCTCCTACAACCAGGGCTTCCTCCGCGGCGCCTACCACTTCGCCACCCCGAACACCTCGAGCGGCGCGGCGCAAGCCCGGTACTTCGTCGCCCACGGCGGCGGCTGGTCGAAGGACGGCAAGACGCTGCCCGGCACGCTGGACATGGAGTACAACCCCTACGGCGCGACCTGCTACGGGCTGAGCAAGGCCGGGATGACGTCGTGGATCCTCGACTTCCACGACACCTACCACTCCCTGACCGGGCGCTGGCCGGTGATCTACACGTCGACGAACTGGTGGGGCCAGTGCGTCAGCGGCGACTTCTCCAGCACGGCCCCGCTGTGGGTCGCGCGGTACTCGTCGTCGGTCGGCACCCTGCCCTACAACTGGGGCTTCTACACCGTCTGGCAGTACACCTCGAGCCCGCTCGACCAGGACACCTTCAACGGTGCCTACGACCGGCTCCAGGCCCTCGCGACCGGCTGATCCACACCTGCCCGGCTCCCGGCCCGCGACGACTTCGCATCGTCGCGGGCCGGGAGCCGGTTTCATGCCGTACCGTCCGAGCTTGCAGAATGCTGCTGTCACGTCCTGGGGAACCGCACACGCCCACCGGACGTCGGAAGCGCACTGACACTCCAGCGCCCGGAAGGCACGAAAGATGACGTACCCGCCTCAGCCGGGCCAGCCCGGTCAGCCCGACCCGTACGGCACGCAGCCGCAGTCCGGCGGCTACCCACAGCAGGGCGGGTGGGACCCGAACCAGCAGCAGCCGTACCCGACGCAGCAGTACCCGCAGGGCTGGGACCCGAACCAACAGGGGTACGCGCCGCCTTCCGGCGGGTTCCCGGCGAGCCCGCAGCCGACGTGGGGAGATCCGCACACGCAGCAGCAGGCGTGGGGTGACCCGAACGCCCAGCAGCAGGCGTGGGCGGATCCGAACGCGCAGCAGTCGGCCTGGGCGGATCCGAACGCGCAGCAGTACGGCCAGCAGGCGTGGACGCCGAACGCGGGCGGCCAGGTGTCCGGCTGGGACCCGGCGACCGGGGGCTACGCGCAGGGTTTCGGCGGGCCGCCGGCGCCGCCGAAGAAGAGCCGGACCGGGATGTGGGTCGCCGTCGGCGCCGCCGTGGTCGTCGTGCTCGCGCTGGTGGGTGTCACCGGCTTCGTCACCCCCGGGTTCTTCCTGTCGAAGGACGAAAACTCCGCCGCGGCCCCGCAGTCGAGCACGTCCGCCAAGCCGTCGGCGCCGAAGACGACCCCCAGGAAGACCACCGCGCCGACCACGAAGCCGTCGACGTCCGACGGCGGCGGCGCCTCGGACGCGAAGGCCCTGCTGCAGTCCTTCATCACCAAGCTCAACGCCGGCGACAACGCCGGCGCGGTCGCGCTGGGCTGCTCCGACTCGAAGAGGCTGCTCGACTCGTGGCTCAGGACGTTCCTCAAGCCGCCGCTGCAGCTGCAGCTCGGCGAGGTGCCGGACGACGAGTACCTGGTCGAGGGCGAGGTCACCGGGACGGCCGCCGGCAAGCCGGTCAAGGGCACGCTGAGCGCGACGAACTTCGACGACAAGGGTTTCTGCATCAGCACCATGCTGGTTTCCTGAGCCGGTGAAGCTGTGGCGATCACCGCTGGCGTGGACGTTCGTGGCCTCGCTGGTGTTGCTGCTCGGGGTCGGCGGCTGGCTGCTGACCGACCCCGCCACCAGCCGCAGTGAGGCGCTGAAGACGGGCGGCCTCGCCGGCGGCGCGATCGTGGCGCTGTACGCGCTGTGGCTGAACGACCGGCGGCGCCGGGTCGAGGAACGGCGCCAGGACATCGAGCGGCGACGGCACGAACTGGAAGCGCAGCGCGCGGAACAGGATCGCGAGCGGGTCGCCGACGAGCGGTTCGCGAAGGCTGTCGAGCTGCTCGGGCACGCGGCCGACCAGGTGCGGGTGGGGGCGCTGCACGCGCTGGCGGGCCTGGCCCGCAGCCGTCCGGAGTACACGCAGACGGTGCTGGACGTGCTGTGCTCGTACCTGCGGCGGCCGTTCCAGCACCCGAGGTACAAGAACGACAGTGCGGAGGACAGCTCGAAGAGGAACAGCAACGACGAGGGCAGCCCGGAGGAGGAGCGCGAGCTCACGGTCCGGCTGACGGCGCAGCGGCTGGTGGTCGGGTTGCTGCCCCCGGCGTCCGAAGCGTCGGCTGAGTCCTTCGACCTGGACCTGACCGGCGCGACACTGGAGTACTTCGACCTGTCGAAGCGCCGGGTCGGAGACCTCTGGCTCCGCTACGCGAGCCTCTACAGCAGCACGAACCTCAGCGGCGCGGTGTTCACGGGCAAGGCGTACTTCACCGGCGCCGGCACGGGATCCGGCAGGCTGGTCGGGATGTTCCGCTGCAAGGGCGCGCGGTTCGAGAGCAACGCGTGGTTCAGCGGCACCGGCTTCGCCGAGCTGGCGGACTTCACGAACACGACGTTCGCGGGCCCGACCACGTTCAAGGACGCGAAGTTCGCGCGGGACGCGGACTTCCAGGGCGTGACCGTGCTCGATTCGCTGGACCTGCGGCGGACTTGTTTCAGCGGTCAGACGGACCTGCGGTTCGCTTCCCTGCCGGACGCGGTTTCGCTGTACAACACACGGGTGCGCGTCGAGAAGGAGATCCGGTTGCCGTCGAGCTGGGACACGGAGGAACTCCCCGACGGCGAAGCTCGGATCGTCGCCAAAGCCGGCTGAGCGGTCGGCCGCCTGAGTGAGAGGCGCCGCTGCGATGTTGTGAACGACTCCTTGACTCTGTCGGGAATCTTGGAAGAGTTGACGTGTCGCGGAGGGTGACCGGTAAGTAACAGTCAGGCTTCTGGGGGTCGGTGAAGTCGCAACTCTCCCCGAGGTGGTCAGATGTCCTTACCGGTTGGTTCTCGGTCCGCAGTGGAGGTCCCGGAGCTCACCGCGCGTATGGCTCGTGCCAGCAATCCCGTTGGTACAACGGCGATGTGGGTGCGTGACCGCCTCGACGGCCTGTGGAAAGACGAGGACTTCGTCGACTGCTACTCGCGTAACGGGCGCCCTGGGCTCTCACCCGCCCAGTTGGCCACGGTGAGCGTGCTGCAGTTCCTGCTGGGCCTGTCCGACCGTGATGCCGCCGAGGCGGTCCGCTGCCGTATCGACTTCAAGTACGCGCTCGGCCTGGAGCTCGACGATCCCGGCTTCCACCACAGCGTGCTCGGCGACTTCCGCGACCGCCTCCTGCGCGACGGGCGGCCCGACCGGCTCCTCGATGTCGCCCTGGCCCGCATGAAGGAGGCCGGACTTGTCCGCGAGCGCACCACCCAGCGCACCGACTCCACCCACGTCCTGGCCGCCGTGCGCGCCCTGACCCGCCTCGAACTGGTCACCGAGGCCGTGCGCGCGGCCCTGGAAGAACTCGCCGGCACCGCCGACCACGCGCTGGACGGCCTGGTCGACGAGCACTGGGGCCGCCGCTACGGCCGACCGGTGCGTCTGGGCAAGAACCCCACCCGACCCAAGACCAGAATCAACACCACCGGGGCAGACGCCCGCCACCTGCTCGAACACCTGAACCGTCATCATCCCGACCTGCTGGACGGTCCGCAGGTGCAGGCCCTGCGGCAGGTGCTGGTGCAGAACTACCACTGGGACCCCACGGGCCGTCTGCGCTGGCGCGACGATGACAAGGACAGCGGTCTGCCGCCTTCCGCGAACCGAATCGTCTCGCCCTACGACCTGACCGCCCGCTACGCGCGTCGAGGGCAGGTCACCCGCTGGACGGGGTTCCTCGCGCACGTGACCGAGACCTGCTCCGGCGACAGCCCCAACGTGATCACCGACGTGGCCACCATGCCCGCCACCAGTTCCGACGCCGAAGTCCTGCCCGGTATCCACACCAGACTGCACCACCGGGGCCTACAGCCGGACCAGCACTTGGTCGACGGCGGCTACACATCCCTGGTCCACCTGGAGCGGGCCGAACGCGAACACCGGATCACCGTCGTGGGACCACTGCCGGGCAACCCCACCCACCAGCACCGTCAGGGCGAGGGCTTCGCCCGCGACGACTTCCGGATCGACTTCGACCGCCAGCAGGTCACCTGCCCGCAGGGCCAGGTCAGCAAGGGCTGGCACGGCCCTTACCCGACATCCTCGCCGATCGCGGCACCGCTGATCGTGGCCCGCTTCACCAAAAGTCAGTGTCAACCTTGCCCTGTCCGGGCCAAGTGCACCACCTCCCGCGACTCCGCACGCAACGTGGGCTTTCCTCCGCGAGAACTTCTCGAACTGCAGTTGCGCAACCGCGCCGAGCGGCAGGAACCGGCCTGGCGCAAGCGTTACGCGGTGCGGTCCGGCATCGAGGGCACCATCTGCGAGTTCGCTCACGGCCACGGCATGCGCCGTTGCCGCTACCGCGGGCAGCCCAAGACCCACCTGCAGCACGTGCTCACCGCCATCGCCGTCAACATCGAACGCCTCAGCCGACAGCCTCCCGGCGACAGTGCGCCCCCACGACCACCGACGGCCTTCCAGGACTACCTCGACCGGCAGGAGATCCCACGCCTGCGTTCCTGGCGAGCCGTCAGCTGACACCGCAGAGACCAAGATCCCCGACAGAGTCAAGGACTCATTCATGGCGCCGGACGACAGGAAAGAGTCGTTCATGACGTTGCGAACCTCGTCCGCGGACTTTCAGGCGCCTCACCGGCGTGAACGGCACGTCGACGGCACAAGCGGCGCCCCACCCAGACCCCTCCCCGCAACCCCGATACGAAGCCAGAACACGGACGGCAGTGCCGGGTCAAGGCACGCTTTCCCGCCTTGACCCGGCACTGCCGTCCGTAGTCACAATCCGGCTTCGGGGTGGTGGGCCAACGAGTGCTTTGCAGAACCACCTGCAACGACACGACTTCGCCGAAGCCCCCGCCCCAGAAACCTCCCCCGCCCTCCCTGGGGGGCGTCCCCAAGTCCAGTCTATCGGTGCGGTGGGACGAAAACCGTGGAATCGCCTCGGCGGCCCCGACCTGTCCACAATCGAGCCCGGCTGTGGACAGGTCGGGTTCCCGGGTCAGTCGAACAGCGCGGGGAGGGTACCCTCCCAGGCTTCGCGCAGCTCGTCGAGCGTGAACTCCGTGATGCCCTGCAGCTCCAGCGTGCCGGACTCCGGGTCCACCACACCCGTCTTGCGCCACGGCAAGCCGCGGGCCGTGCACATCTCCGTGAAGCGCAGCTCTTCCGTGCGCGGGACCGCCACCAGCACGCGGCCCGCCGACTCGGAGAACAGCTGGACGAACGGGTCCTGGTCGCTGTCCAGGAACACGCGGGCGCCGCACTGTCCGATGAGGACGGTCTCGACCAGCGTCTGGATCAGGCCGCCGTCGGAAAGGTCGTGCGCCGCCGAGATCATGCCGTCGCGGGAACCCGCCACCAGGATGTCCGCCAGCAGCTTCTCGCGGGCCAAATCGACCCTTGGCGGAACGCCGCCGAGGTGGCCGTGGAGCTCACGGGCCCACGCCGAGCCGTCCAGCTCGTCGTGCGTTTCGCCCAGCAGCAGCAGGGTTTCGCCCGCCTCCGCGCCGATGCCCGTCGGGATGCGGCGGGTCACGTCGTCGATCACGCCGAGGACACCGATCACCGGTGTCGGGAGGATCGCCGTCGAACCCGTCTGGTTGAAGAAGCTCACGTTGCCGCCCGTCACCGGGATGCCCAGCTCGACGCAGCCGTCCGCCAGGCCGTGCACCGCCTGCTCGAACTGCCACATCACGCCCGGGTCGGTGGGGGCGCCGAAGTTCAGGCAGTCCGACACCGCGACCGGGGTCGCGCCGCCCGTCGCCACGTTGCGGTACGCCTCCGCCAGCGCCAGCTGCGCGCCGCGGTACGGGTCCAGGTACACGAACTTGCTGTTGCAGTCCGTCGCCACCGAGACGCCGCGGCCCGACGACTCGTCGATCCGGATCATGCCGGAGTCCGACGGCTGCGCCAGCACGCTGTTACCCCGCACGTACCGGTCGTACTGCGACGTCACCCATTCCTTCGATGCCTGGTTGGGCGAAGCGATGAGGCGCAACACGTCCGCACGCAGTTCGTCCGGAGTGGACGGACGCGGCAGCTTCGCCGAAGTGTCGGCGATCAAAGAGTCCTGAGTGGACGGCCGCTCGATCGGCCGGTCGTACACCGGGCCCTGGTGGGCGACCGTGTGCGCCGGGACGTCGACGACGACCTCGTCGTTCCACGTGATCACCAGGTGCTCGCCGTCGGTGACTTCGCCGATGTCCGTGGCGATGACGTCCCACTTCCGGCACACCGCCATGAACGCGTCGACGTTCTCCGGCGAGACGACCGCGCACATGCGCTCCTGCGACTCGCTGGAGAGCACCTCCGCCGGGGTCATCCCGGTGGCGCGCAACGGAACCCGGTCGAGGTAGATGTGCATGCCGCCGTCACCGGCCGCGGCCAGCTCCGACGTCGCGCAGGACAGCCCGGCGCCGCCGAGGTCCTGGATGCCGACGACGAGCTTCTGCGCGAACAGCTCGAGGCAGCACTCGATGAGCACCTTCTCGGTGAACGGGTCACCGACCTGGACGCTCGGGAGCTTCTTGCGGCCGCCCGAGGATTCGTCACCCGAAAAGGTGTCACTCGCCAGGACGGAAACGCCGCCGATGCCGTCGAGGCCGGTGCGGGCGCCGAACAGGATGATCTTGTTGCCGGTGCCGGACGCGAACGCCAGGTGCAGGTCCTCGACGCGCATCGCGCCGACGCACAGCGCGTTCACCAGCGGGTTGCCCGAGTAGGACGGGTCGAAGACCAGCTCGCCGCCGATGTTCGGCAGGCCGAGGCAGTTGCCGTAGCCGCCGACACCCGCGACGACGCCGGGCAGCACGCGCTTGGTGTCGGGGGCGTCGGCCGGGCCGAAGCGCAGCGCGTCGGCGACCGCGAGGGGCCGCGCGCCCATCGCCATGATGTCGCGGACGATGCCGCCGACGCCGGTCGCCGCGCCCTGGTACGGCTCCACATAGGACGGGTGGTTGTGGCTCTCCACCTTGAAGGTGACCGCCCAGCCTTCGCCGATGTCGACGACGCCCGCGTTCTCGCCGATGCCGGCCAGCATCTTGGCCTTCATCTCGTCGGTGGCGGTCTCCCCGAAGTAGCGCAGGTGCTTCTTCGAGGACTTGTAGGAGCAGTGCTCGCTCCACATCACCGAGTACATGGCCAGCTCGGCGTCGGTGGGCCGGCGGCCGAGGATCTCCCGGATGCGGGCGTACTCGTCGTCGGCGAGCCCGAGCTCGCGATACGGCTGGGTGTGGTCCGGGGTCGCCCCGGCCCGCTCGGTGGTGTCAACGGTGCTGGTCACGGTGTCCGTGTCAGGGTTCGCCACGGCCGCCAGGATACGTGCCGGGCCCGGGCGCCCCGGACGGTGGGCCGTCGAAATCGGACGGCCCGCGGCCGGTGTGACCGAGCCGACATCGCTGGCGGCCCGGGTGGCCCGATGCGGCCCTGGGACGCTGGGCGCGCCCTGGGGACAACTCGGATGCGCGGGCCCGGAATTGTCGGTCCCCGCGAGTAACGTTGAAACCGGGGGTCCCCCAAGCGGCGGGGGCGCATGAACCAGGCCTCTCCGGCGGCTGGGACGCGGGCGCATGAACGAGTCCCCCGGCAGGGGCGGGCGCGCGAAAATCGGTCGCCTTTGCCCTGGCCTCGGCTTACCGTCGGGAATCGTGCTTTCCGCCACGTATCCCTTTCCGCCGCTGCGGCTGCCCGCACGGCCGAGCGCGAGCCGCTTCCTGCTCGCCGTGTTCCGCGCCCGGCTGGGCACGGTGCTCGGCGCGGCCGCGATCGGTGTCGTCTGGGCGCTTCCGGGTGCGCTGGTGCCGCTGGTGATCGGCCAGGGCATCGGCGCCGTCAGCGCGCACGACGGCGCCGCCGTCGGACGGTGGGCGCTGGCCGCCGCCCTGCTCGGGGTCGTGCAGACGCTGACCGGGACCTGGCTGCACTTCCTCAACTTCGGCTTGTGGCTGCACGGTGCCGGCTCGACGCAACGCGTGGTGTCGGCGCACACCACGCGCGTCGGCGCCGGCCTGCGCGAGCAGACGACCACCGGCAACCTCGTCGCGATCAGCACGACCGACATCAACCACATCGGCAACACCGTCGAGATGACCAGCCGGGCCTTCGGCTCGATGATGGCGTTCGTCGTGGTCGCGGTGTGGCTGATCTCGACGTCGCCGCTGCTGGGCGTGGTCGCGCTGGTCGGCGTGCCGGTCGCGGTGCTGGGCATCGGGCCGCTGCTGGCGCCGCTGCAGAAGCGCAAGACGAAGCAGCGCGAGAAGCGCGGAGACGTCAACGCGCTCGGTGCCGACATCGTGTCCGGCCTGCGGATCCTGCGCGGCATCGGGGGCGAGCGGCGGTTCTTCGCCCGCTTCCGGGAAACGAGCCAGCGGGTGCGGTGGGCCGGCATCGAGGTCGGCAAGGCCGAGTCGTGGCTGGCCGCGGCGGAGATCGCCCTGCCCGGCCTGGTCACCGTGGTGATCACCTGGCTGGGGGCGCGGCTGGCCGTGGCCGGGGAGATCGGCGTCGGGCAGCTCGTCTCGTTCTACGGCGTTTCGGCGTTCCTGATCTGGCCGGTCACCGCGGCGACGGAAGCGGTCGGCTCGATCACGTCCGGGCTGGTCGCGTCGCGGAAGGTCGTCGCGTTGCTGGCCATCCGCCCGAAGCTGGCGGAGCCGGAGACGCCGGTGCCGCTGCCCGAAGGGCCACTGGAACTGGTCGACACCGAGTCCGGGGTCCGCGTCGCGGCCGGACGGCTGACGGTCGTCGACTTCGGCGCCGACGGGGAGGCGGTGGCCGACCGGCTGGCCCGGTTCGCCGACCCGGCCGAGGGCGAAGACGTGCTGGTCGGCGGCGTCCGGGCGGACCAGGTCGCGCTCGCGGAGCTGCGGCGGCGGGTCGTGTACGCGCACAACCAGGACATCTGGTTCTCCGGCGTGCTGCGCGAGCAGCTCGCGCCGGCGCGGCCGAGCGGCGTGGACATCACCGAAGCGCTGTACGCGGCCGACGCCGACGACATCGTCGAGGCGCTGCCCAACGGCGTCGACGAGGTGATCGGCGAGCGCGGGCGCGAGGTGTCCGGCGGTCAGCGGCAGCGGCTGAACCTGGCCCGCGCGCTGGCGACCGACGCGGACGTCCTGGTGCTGGACGAGCCGACGTCGGCGGTCGACGCGCACACGGAGGCACGCATCACCGAACGCGTCGCCGCGCTCCGGCGCGGCAAGACGACAGTGGTGTTCAGTCAGAGTCCCTTGTGGACACACGTGGCGGACGAAGTCTTCACGGCGAAGGTGGTGACGGTATGAAACGGCTTCCCACGGCGTCCCGGCGGGACGTCCGCCGCTGGACGCTGAAGACGGCGGCGACCCACAAACGCGAGTTCGCGCTGCTGCTGGGTTCGCTGGCCGTGGCCACGCTCATCGGGCTGGCCGGCCCGCAGCTGCTCGGCACGCTCGTCGACGACGTCGCGGCCGGCACCACGACCGGGCACGTCGACGTGCTGGCGGTGGCGTTCGTCGCGATCCTGGTGCTCCAGGCGCTGGCGCGGAAGATCGCCCGGATGCGCGGCGCGGTGTTCGGCGAGCTGGTGCTGGCCGAGACGCGCGAGGAGTTCGTCGGGACGGCGCTGCAGCTGCCGCTCGGCACCGTCGAGGCGGCCGGCACCGGCGACCTGCTCAGCCGGGCCACCACCGACCTCGGCCGGATCGACCACGCGGCGCGGTTCGCGGCGCCGGAGATCCTGGTCGCGGCGGTGACCGTGGTGTTCACGGTCGTCGCGATGGTGCTGACGTCGCCGCTGCTGGCGCTGGGCCTGCTGGTCGCGGTGCCGCTGCTGGTGCCGGTCAACATCTGGTACCAGCGGCGCATCCCGTCGGTGATGCAGTGGATGCTGGACCGCTGGGCGGACCTGACGACCAGCGTCCACGAGACGGCGGAAGGCGCGCGCACGGTCGAGGCGCTCGGGCTGACCGGGCGGCGGATCGACGCCGCGCACGACGCGCTGGACCGGAGCATCCTCGGCGAGCGCCGGCTGCGGGTGCTGCAGCTGCGGTGGCTGCCGTCGCTGGAGATCAGCTACGTGCTGCCGCTGGCGGTCATGCTGCCGCTCGGGCTGCTCGCGTACACGCGCGGCTGGGCCGGGCTCGGCGAGATCACCACGATGCTGCTGTACATGCAGGCCATGGCGGCACCGCTCAACGAGGCGCTGTTCTGGCTGGAGGACCTGCAGGTCGCGGCGGCCGCGGCGCGCCGGATCCTCGGTGTCCACACGGTCGCCACGGAGGGCGAGCCGAAGGTGACGGAGGTGCCGCGCGGGCGCGACATCGACGTGCACGGCGTGCGGTTCGCCTACACCGCCGACCGCGAGGTGCTGCACGGCATCGACCTGCGGGTGCCGCGCGGCGAGCGGCTGGCGATCGTCGGGCCGTCCGGCGCGGGCAAGTCGACGCTCGGGCGGCTGCTGGCCGGTATCGCGGCGCCGTCGTCGGGCTCGGTGCGCATCGGCGGCCAGGACGTCTCGGCGCTGGCCGACGACGTGCTGCGCGGCGAGGTCCTGTTGCTGACCCAGGAGCACCACGTGTTCTCCGGGACGCTGCGGCAGAACCTGGCGCTGCCGGCCCGCCGGGCGGGCGGCGACTGGACCGACGACGAGCTGCTCGCGGCCCTGGCCTCGGCGGGCGCGTCGGACTGGGTCGCGTCGCTGCCGGACGGCCTGGACACGAAGCTCGGCTCGGGCGAGCACCCGGTGCCCGCGGCGATCGCGCAGCAGCTGGCGCTGGCCAGGGTGGTGCTGGCGGACCCGCACACGCTGGTGCTCGACGAAGCGACGTCGCTGCTGGACACGGGCTCGGCGCGGGACCTGGAGAAGTCGCTGAACAGCGTGCTGGAGGGACGCACGGTGATCGCGATCGCCCACCGCCTCCACACGGCCGCGGCGGCCGACCGGGTCGCGGTGGTCGAGGGCGGCCGCATCACCGAGCTGGGCCCGCACGAGGAGCTGCTGTCGGCGGGCGGGTCGTACGCGCGCCTGGTGGCCGCGGCCAGCTAGTCCCGGGGTTGTGGACAACTCGCGTCCGCAACCCCGGAACTGTCGGTACCCCCCGATAAACTGGATCCCGGGGGGCCGAGGGCCGCACCCGCGCTAAATCGACCGCCCCCGGATCAGGTCCGCGGCCTTCTCCGCCACCATGACCGTCGGCGCGTTGGTGTTCCCCCGCGGCACCACGGGCATCACCGACGCGTCCACCACCCGCAGCCCCTCCACGCCCTGGACCCGCAGCTGGGGGTCGACCACCGAACCGATGGCGCACGTCCCGACCGGGTGGTACAGCGTCTGCGTGTGCTCGCGGACGTGCTCGGCCAGCTCGGCGTCACTCAAGTCGTGGCGCGTCGGCAGGAACGGCTGGTCCAGGAACCGCGTGAGCGGCCCGGACTTCCCGATCTCGATCAGCGCCCGCAGGCCGGCGATCATCGTGTCCATGTCACGGGAATCCGCGTAGTAGGCCGGGTCGATTTCCGGCTTCCACTGCGGGTTCGCCGACTTCAGCCGCAGCCGGCCGCGGCTGGCGACGTCCACCACGGTCGCCGCCGACGTGAAGCCGGAGACGGTCGGCTCGCGCAGGCCGTTGTCGTAGAACAACGTCGGCGCGACGTGGATCTGCATGTCCGGCCCGGCCAGGCCGTCGGTGGTCGGGAAGAACGCGCCCGCTTCGCCGATGTTGGACGTCAGTGGCCCGCGCTTGGTCAGCTGGTAGCGGATCAGGCCGCGCGGCGTGGCCGCGTCGACGAGGTCGGTCGTCCCGCGCGTGGACCAGATGATCCCGCAGGCCGGGTGGTCGTGCAGGTTCTCGCCGACGCCGGGCAGCGCGGCGACGACGTCGATGCCGTGCTCGCGCAGGTGCTCGGCGGGTCCGACGCCGGAGACCATCAGCAGCTGCGGTGAGTTGACCGCGCCGCCGCTCAAGACGACCTCGGCCGATGCCCGCGCGGTGCGCTCGACGCCGTTGTCCAAATAGGACACTCCGACGGCGCGGGTGCCCTCGAAGACGACGCGGGTGGCGGGCGCGCAGGTCTTCACGGTGAGGTTCGGCCGGTCGAGCGCCGGGCGCAGGTAGGCGTCCGCGGTGGACCACCGGCGGCCCTTCTTGCAGGTCACCTGGTAGACGCCGGCGCCTTCCTGGCTCTCGCCGTTGAAGTCGTCGGTGCGCTTGAGTCCCCACGCGACGGCCGAGTCGACCCAGGCGTGCGACAGCTCGTGGGTGAACCGGCGGTCTTCGACGTGCAGCGGGCCGTCGGTGCCGTGCAGCGGGCCGCCGAGCCGCTGGTTGCCCTCGGCGCGCTTGAAGTACGGGAGGACGTCGTCCCAGCCCCAGCCTTCGGCGCCGTGCTGATCGCGCCAGCCGTCGTAGTCGGCGCGGTTGCCGCGGATGTAGATCATCGCGTTGATCGACGAGCAGCCGCCGAGCATCTTGCCGCGCGGCCAGTACGCGGGCTTGCCCGTGTGCTTCTGCTCGACGGTCTCGTAGTTCCAGTCCCACTTGGTCTTGAACAGCGACGAGAAGGCGGCCGGGATGTGGATCTCGTCCGCGGTGTCCGCCGCGCCCGCCTCGAGCAGCAGGACCCGGGCCGCCGGGTCTTCGGTCAGCCGGTTCGCCAGTACACAGCCGGCGCTGCCCGCGCCGACGATCACGTAGTCGTAGGAGTCCTGGACGGCCACGGCGCCTCCTGTTGGCGAGATGTCAACGACCCATCATGGCGCAGGGCCGCGTAGTCGGCCAGTCTAGGTTTCCCGGTGGGCCCCGCCAGGGGGACGAGAGGGTGAACTATGCTCGCGCAGGTATCCACGACCTGCGTGAATAAGGAGCAGCCTGCCGTGGCCCGAGTCGTCGTCGACGTCATGCCGAAGCCCGAAATCCTCGACCCGCAGGGACAGGCCGCGCTCGGCGCCGCCGGCCGCCTGGGGTTCACCGGGATCACCGAGATCCGCCAGGGCAAGCACTTCGAGATCGAGGTCGACGACACGGTCGACGACGCCACGCTGGAGAAGATCGCCGAAGGCTTCCTCGCGAACCCGGTCATCGAGCAGTGGACGATCAGGCGGGTGGACGCGTGAGCGCCCGCATCGGCGTCATCACCTTCCCGGGCACGCTGGACGACGTCGACGCGGCCCGCGCGGTCCGCTACGCCGGCGGCGAGGCCGTGTCGCTCTGGCACGCCGACGAGAACCTGCACGAAGTCGACGCGGTCGTCGTCCCGGGCGGCTTTTCCTACGGCGACTACCTGCGCGCGGGCGTGATCGCCCGGTTCGCGCCGATCATGACCTCGGTCATCGAGGCGGCGCGCGGGGGCATGCCGGTGCTCGGCATCTGCAACGGGTTCCAGATCCTGTGCGAAGCCGGCCTGCTGCCGGGCGCGATGATCCGCAACCAGGGCCTGCACTTCATCTGCCGCGACCAGTGGCTGCGGGTGGAGAACACCTCGACGACGTGGACGACGCGGTACGAGGCGGGCGCGGAAATCCTCATCCCGATGAAGAACATCGACGGCTGCTACATGGCCGAGCAGTCCACTTTGGACGCTCTGGAGGCCGAGGGGCGCGTCGTGTTCCGGTACGTCGGGGGCAACCCGAACGGGTCGCGGAACGACATCGCCGGGATCCGCAGCGAGAACGGCCGGGTGGTCGGGCTGATGCCGCACCCGGAGCACGCGATCGACGCTTTGACGGGTCCGTCGGATGACGGGCTGGGGATGTTCTTCAGCGCGGTGGACGCGCTCGTGAAGGCCTGAGGGCCGGTCTCGGACCCAACCGCGAAAACGGCACGCGAGGGCACGACCGGCACCCACCCAGACCCCTCCCCACCGCCCCGATACGAAGCCAGAACACGGCCGGTAGTGCCGGGTCAAGGCACAATTTCCCGCCTTGACCCGGCACTACCGGCCGTAGTCACAATCCGGCTTCGGGGTTGGTGGGCGCACGACTGGAGCCGGCCCTCGGCCCCCCGGTATCCAGTTTAGCGGCGAGGACCGACAGTTCCGGGGTTGCGGACGCGAGCTGTCCACAACCCCGGGCCGTCTCAGCGCTTGCCGTGGAGGATCGTCACCAGCTTGGCCACCATCGCGTCCGTCGACGGCTTGCGGGTGAACGACGTCAACGTCATCGGGGCCGTGAAGCGCTGGCGGGCGATCGCCTTCGTGCGGGCGAACTCGCGCAGGCCCTCCGGGCCGTGGATGCGGCCGAAGCCCGAGTCGCCGACGCCGCCGAACGGCAGTGACGCGATGCCCGCGAACGACAGCGGTGCGTTGATCGCCGTCATTCCCGTGCGCAGCTTCTCCGCCAGCTCGACGCCGCGGGACTTCGAAAACACCGTCGATCCGAGGCCGTACTTCGTGTTGTTCGCGCGCTCGACCGCTTCGTCCATGTCGCGGACCTTCGCGATCGTCACCGTCGGGCCGAACGTCTCCTCCTGCACCGCTTCGGAGTCCTCCGGGACGTCCACCAGCACCGTCGGCTGGGCGTAGCGGTCGCCGACCGCGTCCTCGCCGCCGAGCACCGCCTTGCCGCCGCGGGCCAGTGCGTCGTGGATGTGGCGCTTGATCACGCCCAGCTGCGACGGCATCGTCACCGGCCCGTACTGCGCGGCCTCGTCCGAGCCCGCGCGCACGTCCTTCGACTTCTCGACGACCTTCGCGACGAACTCGTCGTGGACCTTCTCGTGGACGTACACCCGCTCGACGCCGATGCAGGTCTGACCGGAGTTGGAGAACGCGCCCCAGACCGTGGCGTCCGCGGCGGCGTCGAGGTCGGCGTCCGCGTCGACGAGCACCGGGTCCTTGCCGCCCGCCTCGATGACGACCGGGGTGAGCGTCTCGGCCGCCGCGGCCATGATCCGCTTGCCCGTCGCCGTCGAGCCCGTGAACGCGATCTTGTCGACACCCGCGCCGACCAGCGCCGCGCCCGTCTCGCCGAAGCCCGTGATCAGCTGCAGCACCGGCTGCTCCGGCACGATCTCGGCGAACGCGTCTACCAGCCACTTCCCGACACCCGGCGTGTACTCGCTGGGCTTGAACACCACCGCGTTGCCCGCCGCCAGCGCGTACGCGATCGAGCCGAGCGGGGTGAACACCGGGTAGTTCCACGGCCCGATCACACCGACCACGCCCAGCGGCTGGTACTCGACCGTCGCCGCCTGGTTCGACATCAGCAGCCCGGCGGACCGCTTCTGCTTGCCGAGGATCTTCTTCGCGTGCTTGCCCGCCCACGCGATGTGCTCGATGGCCAGGACGCTCTCCAGCTGCGCGTCGGCGATCGGCTTGCCCGTCTCGTCGCGCACCACCTGGCACAGCTGCGGCAACCGCCGCGTCAGCACGCCCTTCCAGCTCTTGAGCCGCTCCGCGCGGCCGGCGAAGCCGAGGTCCGCCCACCACGCCGCCGCGACGCGCGCCCGTTCGACGGCCGCCTTGACGTCTTCCGCGGTGTGGATCGGATAGGTTCCGACCACCTCGTCGGTCGCCGGGCTGAGCGAGTCGAAGGTCTCGCCGACCGACGTCGGCTTCGGCTGGACGGCAGTCATCGGCGTCTCCCGTGAGGTCTAGGGTCTGCCCAGGTTACGACCTTACTGACATCGTGCCAATAGCTCGTGCGGGCTTCAGCACCAGCATTCCACCGGCGACCGCCGCGGCAAAGACACCAGGCAGCGGCGCGAGCCACAGCGGCAGCACGCCGACCGCCAGCGAACCGAGCCCGAAGCCGCACGACTGCACGGTGAAACTCAACGAGAACCCCGCTGACCTGCGGTTCTTCGGGAGCAGGCGCTGGAGGTTGACCGAGGTCGCGGCGAACAGCGGCCCGGTGCACGCGCCGACCACGGCCACCGACACGAGCAGGCCGGCCCAGCCGAGGTCGGCGGCGAGGGTGAGCCCGCCGGCGACGAACCCGGCGAGGAACAGCCGCGGGTCGCCGGTCTTGCCCCGCCACGCGTAGACCGCGCTGCCGGCGATGCTCGCCCCGCTCAGCACGGCGATCACCAGCGGCGCGGCCGTCTCGGGCGCGCCGAGCCGCTGGACCAGCGGCAGGGGCGCGACCTCGATCGTCGACAGCAGCAACCCGACGGTGAAGGCGCAGCACAGCCAGGGCAGGTAGGTGACGAGCCGTGCCGGGGCCGCATCGGCGCCGGATTCCACCCCATCGTGCGGTGCCGCGCGGCGCGGGACGAGCGCGGCGGCGGCCAGGTAGGCGACGGCCATGGCCGTGACCGGGATGAACGTGCCGGCGACGTCGAGCAGCGCGACCAGGGCCGGACCGCCGATGAGGACACCTTCGAGGATCATCGCGTCGACGGAGATCGCCCGTGGCAGGAGCACGTCGTCGACCGCGTCCGCGAGCAGCGTCCGGAAGCCGCCCGACAGCGCGCCGCCGGCGATGCCGGGCAGCAGGACGAGCGCGAGCAGCGCGGCACTGGGCGCGTCGGCCGCGGCCGAGGCGGCCAGGACGGCGAACCCGGCGGCGGTCAGGACCAGCAGCACCGGCAGCCCGCGTGCCGGACCGACGCGGTCCAGCAGCCGCCCGACCGGCACCGCCCCGGCCATCTCGGCGGCCACGTAGACCGACATCAGGACGCCGCCCAGCCGGTACGAGCCGGTCGTGGCGGTGGTCAGCAGGGTGAACGCGAGCGGCGCCATGGTCCCCGGGAGCCGGGTGAGCTGGACGGCCGCCGACCAGCGCCAGTAGGCGCGATGGGTGAACAACGACATGCGCACACGCTGGCTCGGCGGCGGCGTGCGGCACACTGATTCGGAGAGGAGCGAATGTCGATGATCGAGCTGGTCCTCACCGCGGCCGGCGCGCAACGCGTCCGCTTCGCGATCTCGCCCCTGGAAGAGGTGCTGGGCGCCGTCCAGACGCTGCTGGGCGTCCGCGGGCACCCGGCGACCCTGCCGTGGGCGTCCGGCGTGGCCGTCCCCGACGTTCCCGAGCTGGCCGCGGTGCTGAGCGCGCGGCACTACATCACCGAGTTCCTGAGCCCACCGCCCGACGGCCCGGAGACGACGGCCGAAGCGCAGCTGCGGGTGGTCCGCGCGACGCCGGCCGCGCAGGTCGCGTTGGAGCTGGGCATGGTGGACGCGGACCTGTCCGGCCTGCCCGCCGACCCGGCGACCGCGCGCGACCTCCTCGCCGGGCAGCTCGAGCAGGTGTGGCAGGCCCTGCTGGCACCGGAATGGCCTCGCCTGCGCGAGCTGCTCGCGGCGGACATCGCGTACCGGACGCGGCAGCTGGGTTCGGGTGGCCTCGCGTCGATGCTGGCCGGGCTAAACCCGCGGGTCCGGCTTTCGGGGACGTCGGTGCTGGTCGACATCCGGTCCAGGGAACGCCTTTCGATCGACTCGCGCGGATTGCTGCTGATCCCGGCGGTCTTCGCGTGGCCGAACGTCGGCGTCGTGACGGTGCCGCCGTGGCAGATCTCCCTGCTCTACCCGGCTCGGGGCGTGGCTTCGCTGTGGACGTCGTCCGCGGTGCCCCCGGAGCCACTCGCCGAAATCCTCGGCCGGACGCGGGCCCTGCTGCTGACCGTACTCGACGCTCCCGCGGCGACGAGCGACCTGGCCCGGCGGCACGGTTTGGCCCCGGCGACGGTTTCGGCGCACCTCACGGCCTTGCGCGGCGCCGGATTGCTCGCCTCGGAGCGTCGAGGACACCGGGTGCTGTACCGGCGGACCGGCCTGGGCGACGCTTTGCTCACCGGGAAGCTCTGAGCGGGACTAGGCTGGAAGCGCCTACCCGTGAAGGAGAACCATCGATGCGTATCGTCCATTTCGGACACGCCTGCGTGCTGCTGGAGACCGGCTCCGAACGGATCCTGATCGACCCCGGCGTGTTCTCCACCGGCTTCGAGGGTGAACGCGAGCTGTCGGCCGTGCTGATCACGCACCAGCACTTCGACCACCTGGACGTCGAGCGGCTGCCGAAGGTCCTCGAAGCCAACCCCGGCGCCAAGCTGATCGCCGACCCCGGTTCGGCGCCGGAGATCGAGAAGCTGGGCCTGCCGTTCGACGTCGCGAACGTCGGGGACGCCTTCGCCGTCGGGGACACCTCGATCAAGGCCGTCGGCGGGGAGCACGCCGTGATCCACGCCGACATCCCGGTCATCCCGAACATCGGCTACGTCTTCGACGACGGCGCCTTCTTCCACCCCGGCGACTCGTTCTTCGTGCCCGAGCAGAAGATCGACGTGCTCGGCCTGCCCACCGGGGCGCCCTGGCTCAAGGCCGGGGAGGCCGTGGACTACCTGCGGGCGGTCGCGCCGCGGGTCGCCGTGCCGATCCACGAAGCCGTGCTCGCCAACCCGGCCATGCACTACGGCCTGTTCGGCAACCTCGCGCCCGAAGGCACCGAGCTCAAGGTGCTGGAGCGGGCCGAACCGGCGAAGTTCTAGGCCGTCACGGCGCGCAGCGAGCCGTAGGTGGCGCCGTAAGCGCGGTTCTCCAGCGCGACGTCGACGGCGTCGAGCAACGCCTGGCGGAGGCCGGGGCGGGTGAGGTCCGTGGCATCCGCCCCCAGCCGGACCAGCCCGCCCCGGCGAGCCGCGCGCGCGGCCGCCAGCACCAGCGTGAAGCAGCGCACCGTCTCCGTGCGGTGCGACTGGCTGGTGAACTCACTCACGCGGGCGCGGCGCACCTCGCCGGTGACGAGGTCCCGCACCGCGCCGAGGTCCGCGCACAGCCGGAAACCGTGCTCGGCCAGCGCCTGCAGCGTGCCCTGGGACGCGACCCACCGCGGCGGCGCGAAGCCGTCGACGGTCAGGCTCGCGTTGTCCAGCGCCGCCTTCGCCGCGATCAGCCGCAGCCGGGCCTCGTGCGCCGGCAGTGTCGCGAATTCCGCCTTCTTGCCCAGGTAGACCGTGCGGTGCGTGGGCGTGACGGTGTGGTCGTACCCGTGCAGCAGCACGGAATCACCGCCGCGGGCGCGGGTGCGCACCCACTCCGTCACCGGCCCTTCGCCGGTGCGGGCGGCGTACAGCACCGAGAGCGGCACCTTGCGGCGGTCGAGCTCGGCCGCGAGGTCGGCGCACCGGTGCAGCGTGCGCGGGGTGATTCCCGACAGCGAAACCAGCAAGTGAGCGTCCACGCCACCATTGGGACGCACGCGCCTGACGTCGTCGTGAACTGCGCAGAACGGGCAGGCGACCGTTGCCGGAAGAGGTCAGATACCTTCGCGTAGGCGCTTCACAGCCACCGCGATCCGGCCGCGAAGGTCGGGGTCGGCGACCTGGCCGCCGGCGACGTCCGCCCGCGCGACCGGGATCCGCACGCACGCCTCCTCGACGATCTTCGCGCCCGCGTACGTCAGCACCTTGCGCAGCGAGTCGTGCGCGTCCCGGCCGCCGGTCGGGGCCGCGACCGACGACGCGTTGATCCACGCCACCGGCTTGCCGTACATCTCGCCGCCGCCGACCGTCCAGTCGAGGAGGTTCTTGAACGAGCCCGGCAGCCCGCCCGCGTACTCGGGCGTGCAGATCAAGACCGCGTCGGCTTCCTTGATCGCCGCCCGCAGCGAGGCGACGGCGGGGTCCAGGGGGTCGCGGTCGTCATCGGGGTTGAAGTGTGGCAGGTCGGCAAGGCCGGTGTACGTCTTGCTCGCGGTGAGGGTCGCGACGGTCCCCAGCACCGCCGCATTGCCCGAGCCTGCTCGCAGGCTGCCGCAGATCAGCAGGATCACGAGGCCAGTCTGCCAGCGAAAGCCCGGTGATGCGGTGGTACGCCTCGATGTACCGGTCGCGGGTGGCCGTCACCACTTCGGGTGGCAACGGCGGCAGTGGCGACACGCAGTCCCAGCCGGACGCCGGGTCGACCAGCCAGTCACGCACGTGCTGCTTGTCGAACGACGGCTGCGGAAGGCCGGGCTCGTGGCCGTCGGCGAGCCAGTAGCGCGCCGAATCCGGCGTCAGCAGCTCGTCCGCGAGCACGAGCCTGCCCCGGGAGTCGGTGCCGAACTCGAACTTCGTGTCGGCCAGCAGCAGGCCCTGCTCCGCGGCCCGCGCGGCACCCCGGCGGTACAGCTCCAGCGACGCCTCCCGGACCTCCTCGGCGAGCGCGCGGCCGAGCACCGACACGCACGTGTCGAAGTCGATGTTCTCGTCCTTGTCACCGGGCCGCGCCTTGGTGGACGGCGTGAAGATCGGCTCGGGCAGCCGGGCCGACTCGGCCAGCCCGGGCGGCAGCGCCAGCCCGCACACCTCGCCGTACCCGCGGTAGTCCGCGTACCCGCGGCCGGTGAGGTAGCCGCGGACGATCGCCTCCACCGGCAGCATGTCGAGCCGCTCGACCAGCAGCGCCCGGCCGCGGACGGCGTCGGGCACGAGCGGCCCGTCGCAGACCACCAGGTGGTTCGGCAGGACGTCGGCGAGCTCGCCGAACCAGAACGCGCTCATCGCGGTGAGCACCCGGCCCTTGTCGGGGACGGGGGTGGGGAAGACGCGCTCGAAGGCCGAAATACGGTCGGAGGCGACGATCAGCAGGTGGTCGTCGCCCACTTCGTACAGGTCACGGACCTTGCCGGAAGCGAGCCTCCGGCGTGTGGGGAGGGGTGTCACGCACCGAACCCTAACGCGCACCCTCCGCCACCATGGATGATGCTGGCATGGCGTACGACTGGATCTCGGTGACCACCGACTACGGCCTGCGCGACGGCTTCGTGGCGGCCTGCCACGGCGTGATCGCGCGGCTCGCACCCGCCGTGCGGGTGATCGACGTGACCCACGAAGTCCCCCCTCAGGACATCCGGCACGGCGCGATGGCGCTGGCCCAGACGGTCCCCTTCCTGCCGGAGGCGGTGCACGTCGCCGTCGTCGACCCGGGTGTCGGCACGAGCAGGCTCGGCGTGGTCGTCGTCGCCGAGGGCGGGCTGCTGGTCGGGCCGGACAACGGCCTCCTGCTGCCGGCCGCGCAGGCGCTGGGCGGGCTCCGGGAGGCGTACGAGCTGGCGGAGCCGTCACTGCGGCTGCCGACGACGTCGGCGACGTTCCACGGCCGGGACGTCTTCGCGCCCGCGGCCGCGCACCTCGCGCTGGGGGTGGCACCGGCCGACTTCGGCGGCCCGGTCGACGACCTGGTCGCGATGCCGGAGCCATTCGTGGCGGCGTTCCCCGGCAAGCTGGTGTCGGAGGTACTGACAGTCGACCACTTCGGCAACGTCCAACTCGCCGCGACCCCGGCGGACCTGGAGCTGTCGGGCCTGTCCGGCGCGGTATCGGTGCACAGCGAACGGGTGGCCGTGACGACGGTGATCGGGCGGACGTTCGCCGACGTGCCCGCGGGGGCCAGCGTGCTCTACACGGATTCGGCGGGACGTCTCGCGGTCGCGGTCAACGGCGGCTCGGCGGCGGCCGTGCTCGGGCTGGGACCGGCCCAGGAGTGCACGATCACCTCGTCGCCGACCGCGACCTGACCCACCCGGAGCACGGCGGCCTTCATACCGAAGGTGACGCCCCCATCCGGGTGACGGCGGTAGGTCGCGAGGGTACGGATCGGTTCCGGGCCTGCCTTGGCCCCGGTCTCCTGGTCGACCATCGGGACCGTGCAGCGGACGCATTGCTTCGCGTACCCGAACTTCGCGGTGCCGGCGTCCATTTCGAGAACTTCGTCCTCCTGATGGGGTCCGAGCCAGCCGGAGACGACGATGTTGGGGCGGAAGCGGTCCATCGGGACGGGTTCCCCGCCACGTTCAAGGATACGGGCGTTCAGTCCGTCCAAAGAGGACTCGGAGGCGACGAGGAGCGCGTGGCCGTCGGCGAACGCGGCCGTACCCGGGGTTTGGCCGCTGGTGACACGCTGGTGGTCCGGGGCGACACCGACCAGTGCGGACGGCACTCGCAGCAGGTCCGAGAACCACTCGGACGCGTCCTCTCCCTGGTGGACGCCTTCACCCTGCCAGGAGAACGTCGAGGCCGGGTGCCGCGGGCCGTCCACCCGGACGTCGATGACAAGGTCTCCCCGGCCGGGTGCGGACAGCGTGAGCAGGCCGTCTCGTAGGATCGGCCGGACCGCGGCCAGGACCGGGTGACGACGCTGGCTGCGGAAGTCACCGTCGGGTGCGACGACCTGGAAGACGCGGTCGTGCGCCAGCCCGGCCGGGGTGACCTCGGCGACCGGCACTTCGACGCCGGCGCAGCCCTTGACCGGGTAGTACGTCAGCCGCGCAATCCTCGCCATGCCCGCAGGCTACCCGCGGGCACGGCGGCGAAGCGCCCGGTTTCAGAGCACCTGCGACAGGAACCGCTGCAAGCGCGGGCTCTGAGGCTCGTCGAAGATCCGCGCGGGTGGCCCCTGCTCGACGATGCGCCCGGCGTCCATGAACGCCACTTCGTCGGCCACGCTGCGGGCGAAGCCCATCTCGTGCGTCACCACGATCAGCGTCAGGCCGCGTTCGGCCAGGCCCGCCATCAGGTTCAGCACCCCTTTGACCAGCTCGGGGTCGAGTGCGCTGGTGGCCTCATCGAACAGCATCACTTCAGGATCCATCGCCAGCGCCCGAGCGATGGCCACGCGCTGCTGCTGACCACCGGACAACGCGCTCGGGCGGTAGGGCGCCTTGTCCGCGAGGCCCACCTCGGCGAGGCGGGCCCGGGCGATCTCCGCCGCTTCCTCCTTGCCCAGCTTCTTCACGCTGCGCAGCGGCAGCACGATGTTGTCCAGCACACTCCGGTGCCCGAACAGGTTGAAGTGCTGGAACACCATGCCCACCCGCTGGCGCAGGGCGTCCGGGTCGGACCGGATCACGGACTCGCCGTCGAGGAGGAGGTCGCCGGAATCCGGTTCCTGCAGGCGGTTCACGCACCGGAGCAACGTCGACTTGCCCGAGCCGGACGGGCCGATCACGCACGTCGTCCTGCCGCTCGCCACGCGGAGGTCCACGCCGCGCAGGACCTCCAGCGTGCCGAAGCTGACGTGGATGTCCCGCAGTTCCACACTGGACGAACGCACCGCTGTCGTCACGCGCCGACCTTCCCGCCGGCCACCAGGTCCAGCTCGTCCTCGCCCGGGTCGTCGACGCGCACCTTGCGGCCGGTCCGGAGCTTCTTGTCGATGTAGTTCACCAGGTGCGTCAGCGGCACCGTGATCACCAGGTAGACGAACCCGGCGGCCACCAGCGGCGAGAGGTTGCCCGTGTTGGCCGCGAGGTCCTGCCCGATGCGGAACAGCTCACGCTGCTCGGACAGCAGGCCAAGGAAGTACACCAGGCTGGAGTCCTTGATCAGCGAGATGAACTGGTTCACCAGCGCCGGCAGCACCCGCCGCACGCCTTGCGGGATGATCACCAGCAGCATCGCCTTGCCGTAGCTCATCCCCAGCGCACGGCTGGCCTCCAGCTGTCCTTTGTCGACACTCTGGATGCCGGACCGGAAGATCTCGCCGATGTAGGCGGCCGCGATCAGGCTCAGCGCCAGGATGCCCAGCGGGTACGGGTTGGTGCCGACGACGTCCCGCGCGAGGGTGCCGAGGCCCTGGCCGATCACGAGGATCGTCAGGATCGCCGGCAGCCCGCGGAAGATGTCGGTGTACACCCGCGCCGGCCAGCGCAGCCAGATCTTGGTCGACAGGCCCATCACCGCCAGCACCATGCCGAGCACGGTGCCGATGAGCGCGGACGTGACCGCCAGGATCAACGTGTTGAGCAGGCCGGTCTTCAGCAGGTCGGGGAAGACCTGCCAGATGTACTCCCAGTTGAGGAAGGTGTCGAAAAACTGTCCCACCCGTCACCCACCGCCGCCCTCAACGGAAACGCTTCGCGCTACTGCGTTTTTCATGTGGACTACTGCCCCGCCTTGAATTCTGCGGGCACGGGCGCGTTGGGCTCGAACTGGTCGTGCACCTTGACCCAGGTGCCGTCCGCGATGACCTTCTTCAGGCCGTCGTTGATCTTGCCGATCAGCTCCGTGTTGCCCTTCTTGAACGCGAACCCGTGCGGAATCGTCGTGGTGATCGCCTTCGTCACCTTGAGCTTCGCGTCCGGGTTGTTCTTCGCGTAGTCCTCGGCGGTGGCCTGGTCGAACACCGCGCCGTCGACCGCGCCGGTCTTCAGCGCGCTCAGGGCCGCGGCATCGTTGGGGAACCGGACGGCCTGGGCGGTCGGCGCGTTCGAGCCGAGCCAGCTGTCCGACACCGTGCCCTGGACGACGCCGATCCGCTTGCCCGCCAACGAGTTCTCGTCGGTGATGCCCGCCGTTTCCTTCGCCTCGATGCCGAGGGCCTGGTAGTTGTACGGCGCCGAGAAGTCGACCGTCTTCTTGCGAGCTTCGGTCTGGGAGATCGCCGAGCTGCCGATGTCGAAGGTGCCGTTCGCGACCTGGCCGAGCAGCGCCGAGAAGTCGGTCGCGACGAACTCGAGCTTCAGGTTCTCCTTCGCCGCGATGGCCTTCAGCAGCTCGTTGTCGAAGCCGGTGAAGGTGCCGTTCTCCTGGTAGGCGTTCGGCTTGGAGTCACTGAGCGTGCCGACGCGCAGGGTCTTCCCGCTCGCGCTGTCGGAGCCGCCGCCACACGCTGCCAGTGCCGCGAGCAGCGTCGCCGCGATCGCCGTGACCAGTGTCTTCTTCATGCCTCTCCTCACCCCGGAACCCGAACCCATGCAGCTTAGGCCGGATTTCACGCGCTCGCGTTCTGCACGGGGAGCCCCTGGCCGCCGGGCTGCAGCTCCTTCGACAACGGCGTGTTCTTGTAGAACTGCCCGTAGATCCGGGCGACCGTGCCGTCCGCGACGGCCTTGGCCAAGCCGTCGTTGAGCTTGTTCAGCAGGTCCGCGTTCTTCTTGGCGACGGCGAACGCCGACGGCGTGTCCTTGTCCTCGACCGTGTACCCGAGCTCCAGCGGGACCGCCGGGTTCTGGTCCAGGTACTTCTGGCCGATGTCCTGCGGCACGACCCAGCCGTCGAGCGTGCCGTTCTTCAGCTGCGCGAAGCCCGCGTTGTAGTCGGGGAAGCGGACGACCTGGGCACCGGCGACCTTGCCCGCGAACTCGTCCTGCACCGAGCCCTGGACCACGCCGAGGCGCTTGCCGCTCAGCGAACCGACCGCCTTGAGGTTCGCGCCCTTCGCGGTCACGACCGTGGTGAATCCGGTGTTGTAGCCGTTGGAGAAGGTGACCGTCTTCTTGCGGGCCTCGGTGCTGGAGATCGACGAGCTGCCGATGTCGAACTTGCCGTTCGCCACACCGGCCAGCAGCCCGGCGAACTCCGTGCCGACGAACTCGACCTCGAAGCCCTCACGCTTGGCGATGTCGCGCAGCAGCTCGTTGTCGTAGCCGGTGAAGCGGCCGTTCTCCAGGTAGATCGACGGCGGGGCGTCGCTCAGGGTGCCGACGCGCAGAGTGGTCGAACCACTGTCCGAGCCGCAGGCGGCCAGGGTCAGCGCCAGCGCGCCCGAGGTGACGACCGCGGCGATTTTCGACAGCGTGGATCTCATCGCTTCTTCCATGGTTGAGCGCGCGAGTGGCGCGCGAAGAGCACGGGGTTCAGCGATCGAGATTAGGGATTTCGCCTGTTCGTGTGGATTCGTTCCAGTCCGTGGACGGGTGCGTCAGCTCACAGGATCGGCTGCGGCGCGTAGCCCGCCGCCTCGGGGAACCGCTCGAGAACCCGCGAGACGCGCTCGGCGACCTGCGCCACCTGACGCCCGGCCGTGCCGGTGAAGGAAATCCGGTCCGCGAGGAGTTTGTCCAGCTCACCGCGGTCGAGCGGGATGCGCTCGTCCGCGGCGAAGCGGTCGATGAGGTCGTTCTCCGCGCGGCCTTCCCGCATCTCCAGTGCGACGGCGACGGCGTTCTCCTTGATGGCTTCGTGGGCCGTCTCACGTCCGACGCCGGCGCGGACGGACGCCATGAGCACCTTCGTCGTGGTGAGGAACGGCAGGTAGCGATCAAGCTCACGCTCGATCACCGCCGGGAAGGCGCCGAACTCGGTGAGCACCGTGAGGAACGTCTCCAGCAGGCCGTCGAGCGCGAAGAACGCGTCCGGCAGCGCGACGCGGCGGACGACCGAGTCGGAGACGTCGCCTTCGTTCCACTGGTCGCCGGCCAGCTCGCCGATCATCGACAGGTAGCCGCGCAGCACGACGGCGAGGCCGTTGACGCGCTCGCACGAGCGGGTGTTCATCTTGTGCGGCATGGCGGACGAGCCGACCTGGCCGGGCTTGAAGCCCTCGGTGACGAGCTCGAGTCCCGCCATCAGCCGGATCGTCTTGGCCAGGCTGGACGGCGCCGCGGCGAGCTGGACCACAGTGGACAGCACGTCGAAGTCGAGCGAGCGCGGGTAGACCTGGCCGACGCTGACGAACCGGCGGCCGAACCCGAGGTGCTGCATCACGCGCTCTTCAAGCTGGTCCAAAGTGGACTCGTCGCCGAGCAGGTCGAGCATGTCCTGCGCGGTGCCGACCGGGCCCTTGATGCCGCGCAGCGGGTAACGGCCGATGAGGTTGTCGAGCCGGTCGAAGGCGACCAGCAGCTCGTCGGCGGCCGTGGCGAACCGCTTGCCGAGGGTGGTGGCCTGCGCGGCGACGTTGTGCGAGCGCCCGGTCATGACGGTGTCGGCGTGCTCGACGGCAAGGGCGGCGAGCCGGGCCAGCACGGCGGCGACCCGGGTCCGCACGAGCTCCAGCGAGCGGAGCAGCTGGAGCTGCTCGACGTTCTCGGTGAGGTCGCGCGAGGTCATGCCCTTGTGGATGTGCTCCTGCCCGGCGAGCTCGCTGAACTCCTCGATTCGGGCCTTGACGTCGTGGCGGGTGACGCGCTCCCGGGCGGCGATCGACTCGAGGTCGACGTTCTCGAGCACCCGCTCGTAGGCCTCGACGACGCCGTCCGGCACCTCGACGCCGAGGTCCTTCTGCGCCTTGAGGACGGCGAGCCACAGCTGCCGCTCGAGGACGACCTTGTGCTCCGGGGACCAGAGCGAGACCAGCTCCGCCGAGGCGTAGCGGGCGGCGAGTACGTTCGGAATGCGGGGCTTGTCCGTCACGCCCTCACGATACCTGTGCAGGTCAGGGCGGTGACGGCCCGGGGCGCGGGCCGTCACCGCACCCCGGTCAGGACTCGTACGGAAGCGCCTTGACGTCGGACGCCTTCACGTACACCACCCGGTGGTTGTACGAGATCTGGAAGTACGTCTCACCGCCGACGACGAGCGTGTGGTTGGCCGGCACGCCCGCCGGGTCGAACCGCGCGTAGTAGTTCTCCGCCTTGAACGAACCGGTCGCCACGTAGGTCTGGCCGGCCGGCAGCGTCCACGGGACCGGCGCGACGGTCCAGATGGGATCGAACGGGATCGCCGCCGGGTACTCGGACTGCTCGGGGTAGGCGCGCCCGTAGAGCGGCACCGACGAGACGCCGTCGGGAGCGGTCAGCAGCAGGCCGCGGCCGGGCACGGTCGAGCAGTGCCCGGGGTTGTGGAACCACGCCTTCTGCCCGCCGTACCAGATGGCCGTCCAGTCACCCTGCTGCCCGGCGAGCGCGTAGGAGCGGCCGGTGACCGCCTTGTCGCTCCAGTCGTCGATCGCGGTGGTGCCGGGCGAACCGTCCGGGTGGTTCACCGGGTCGGTGATCAGCGGCGCGGTCTCGTCGGGCGCGGTGCGCAGGTAGACGAAGTTCGCGCCGTGCGCCGGCAGCGGCGTGCACGTGCCCGCCGCGTCACACGTCGTCATCGGGGGCTGGTTCGTCGCGTAGCGCGGGTTGATCGTGACGACCTGGCTGTCCGGGGAACCGGTGGGCCTGATCGGCGCGCCGAGCAGGTCCATGTAGTGCGCCCAGTCCCAGTAGGGGCCCGGGTCCCAGTGCGCGGCCACGAAGTTCTTCGTGCGCTCCCGCGAGATGTCTTCGTGGCCCAGGATGTGCTGGCGGTCCAGCGGGATGTGGTACTTCGCCGCCAGGTACTTCACCAGCGCCGCGGAAGAGCGGTACATCTGCTCGGTGTACCAGGTGCCGCCCTGGGCCGCGATGCCTTCGTGCTCGATGCCGATCGAGTGCTCGTTCATCGTCCAGTTGCCGGCGTGCCAGGCGACGTCCTTGGTCGGCACCATCTGCGTGACCTGCCCGTCGGACGAACGGATCACGTAGTGCGAACTGGCTCCGCTCGCCGGGTTCTTGAACGACGCGATGGCCTGGTCGTACGGGCTCGCGGTGCTGCTCGGCACGCTTTCGGTGTCGTGGATGACGATGTACTGGATTTTCTGGCCGTCAACCGGCCGGTTCGCGGGGTCGTAGTTGCCGTAGTTGTTGGGGTCGCTGTGGTCGGCGGTGGACCAGTCGTACCCCGCGGGCACGAACTGGCAGTCGAGATTCGCCGGGCATTCCGGCGCCGGGGCGTCCTGCGCGTGCGCCGTGACGGGCAGCGCGGCCGAGGCGACCAGCGCGAACACCGCGGCAGTCAAGGTTCTGACGGTGAAGGGCATCAGGCATGATCCCAGAAATCCCGCTTCTGTAAAGCGCTTTCACCATTCCGCGAAGCCGCCGTCGTCGTGACGCCACACCGGCGACCGCCACGCGTGCCCGATCTCGTCGGCCCGGCGGACGGCGTCCTCGTCGATCTCGATGCCGAGGCCGGGCCCGAGCGGGCGGGCCGCGTAGCCGTCGCGGAAGGCGAAGATCGACGGGTCGGCGAGATAGCTGTGTTCCCGGCCTCCGTGGTAGTGCATGCCCGCACTTTGTTCCTGGATCAGGAAGTTCGGTGTCGCGAACGCGACCTGCAGCGACGCGGCCAGGGAGATCGGGCCGAGCGGGCAGTGCGGCGCCAGGGAAGCGCCGTACACCTCGGCGAGCGCGCCGATCCGCCGCAGCTCGGAAATCCCGCCGGCGTGCGACGGGTCCGGCTGGACCACCGCGACGCCGGCGTCGAGCACCGGCTTGAACTCCCAGCGCGAGAAGAGCCGTTCGCCGAGCGCGATCGGCACGGTCGACGCCTCGACGATCGAGCGCAGCGCGTCACCCTGGGTCTCCGGCAGGATCGGCTCCTCGACGAACATCGGCTGGACGTCTTCGAGGAGGCGCACCAGCCGGCGCGCCATCGCGGGCGAGACGCGGCCGTGGAAGTCGATCGCCAGGTCGCGGTGCGGGCCGAGGGCCTCCCGCGCCTCCCACGCCCGCGCCACCGCGGCGTCGGCTTCCGCTGGCGACGCGATCGCGGGCAACGGGCCGGCGACGTTCATCTTCACCGCCGTGAACCCCGCCTCGACCTGTGCGGTCACGGCTTCGCGGATGCCGGCGGGCCGGTCGCCGCCGACCCAGCTGTAGACCCGGACGCGGTCGCGGACCGGGCCGCCGAGCAGCTCGTGCACCGGCGCGTCGCGGACCTTCCCGGCGATGTCCCACAGCGCGTGGTCGAAGCCGGACAACGCGCTCGACAGCACCGGGCCGCCGCGGTAGAAACCGCCGCGGCGCAGCACCTGCCAGTGGTCCTCGATGCGCAGCGGGTCCTGGCCGATGAGCAGTTCGGACAGCTCGTGCACGGCCGCGCGGACGGTCTCCGCGCGGCCCTCGACGACGGGCTCGCCCCAGCCGCTGATCCCTTCGTCGGTGCTGACCTTGAGGAACAGCCAGCGCGGCGCGACCAGAAATGTTTCGATGCCGGTGATCTTCACCCGTGTCCCCGATCTACGCGGAATCCTTGGCGGCGGACCAGCCGCCGTCGACGGTCAGTTCGGCCCCGGTGACGAACGACGCGGCGTCCGAAAGCAGGAACGCGATCACGTTCGCCACCTCCTCCGGTTGGCCGAGGCGGCCCGCCGGCGTCGCCCGCGCGCTGCGTTCGCGGTCTTCCGGCGAGATGCGGTTCCAGGCCTCGGTGAGGACCGGACCCGGCAGCACGGAGTTGACCCGCACGGCGGGGGCGTATTCCACGGCCAGCTGCCGGGCCAGCGCGACCAGCGCGCCCTTGCTCGCGGCGTACGCGGGGTGGCCCGGCAGGCCGAAGTGCGCGTGCACCGACGAGACGAGCACGATCGCGCCGCGCCGCTCTCGCAGCGACGGCAGGCAGGCCCGGACAGCGAGGTAGGTGCCGGTCAGGTTGACGTCGAGCTGGCGCTGCCACTCGGCCAGGCCGATCTCGTGCAGCGGCCCGGTGCTGGGCACGTAGGCGTTGCTGACCAGGGCGTCCACTTCGCCGATGGCCGTCCAGGTGGCCTCGTCGCGGACGTCGCCCCGGACCGGGACGACACCGTCCGGGAGTTCGGCGATGTCCACGCCCAGCACGCGGTAGCCGGATTCCAGGAGCTTGGCCGCGGTCGCCGCCCCGATCCCGGACGCCGCTCCCGTCACCACCGCCGTACGCGCGGACATCGCCGTCTCCTCTCGGATTTCGTCAGCCAGGATCAGCATGCCGTGTCCTCGCGACCTTCGCAAGATTAAATACTAAAATATGATTTCACTGGGTAGCCTCCTCGCATGACCTATCGCTGGGAGATCACGGCGGACGCGCTGCGCCAGGGCGTCGTCGGAATCGTGCGCACACACGACGCGGAATCGGCGGTTTCGGCGGCCCGCGCGGCCCTCGAAGCCGGACTGAGGTCGATCGAGCTGCCGCTGACCAACCCGGGAGCACTGGACGCGATCTCCGTGCTCGCCGGGGCTTACCCGGCCGCGACGATCGGGGCCGGCACGGTGCTCGACGAGCCGTCGGCGGTGCTGGCGATCCGCGCCGGCGCGCGGTTCCTCGTGTCGCCGTCGGTGGACGCCGCGGTGATCCGGACGGCGCACCGCCACGGTGCGGCGGCCTTCCCGGGCGCCGGCTCGGTCACCGAGATCGTGCGCGCGCTGGAAGCGGGCGCCGACGCGGTCAAGGTGTTCCCGGCTTCCGCGCTGTCGCCGTCGTGGATCTCCGACGTGCGGGCGGCGCTGCCGCAGGCGCCACTGGTACCCACCGGGGGCATCGCCCCCGGTGACGTGCCACGCTGGCGGTCGGCGGGAGCGGTGGCCTGCGGGATCGGCTCGGCGCTGACCCGCGGCACCAGCGCGGAGATCTCCGCCCGGGTCGAGACGCTGTTGAGGAGCGCGCATGGCTGAACTGGTCTTCGTCGGGTGCTACACAGGCGACGCCGGGAAGGGCACCGGGATCACGACGCTCTCGCGTTCGCCGTCGGGCGAGCTGACGGAGATCGCGGCACTGGCCCTGGAGTCGCCGTCGTGGCTGGTGCGCCACCCGTCGTTGCCGGTGCTGTACGCGGCGAACGAGACGGCTTCAGGCGCGGTGACGGCGTTGTCCTTCTCCGCCTCCGGCGAGCTGTCGGTGCTGGGCTCGGCCGAGACGGGCGGCGCGCACCCGTGCCACCTGGCGGTGACACCGGACGGGGAGTTCCTGCTGTGCGCCAACTACACCGGCGGCAGCCTGGCGGTGTTCTCCCTGACGTCTTCGGGTGCGCTCGGCGGCCGGACGGCGCTGGTCCAGCACAGCGGCAGCGGCCCGGTTTCCGACCGCCAGGAGGCCGCGCACGTCCACATGGCGGTGCCGTCGCCGGACGGGTCCGTGGTGAGCGCGGTCGACCTCGGCACGGACGAAATCCGCAGCTACACGCTGTCTTCGTCGGGTTCGCTGGAGCCGCTCGCGGTGTCTTCGCTGCCGCCGGGAACCGGTCCGCGTCAGCTGGTGCGCCGCCCGGGCACCGATCTGGCGTACGTCGTCGGGGAGCTGGCCGGGACCGTCGTGACGGTCCGGGAGACCTCGCCGGGCGCCTTTTCGGTGGTGTCGTCGACGGCTTCGACGCTTTCGCCGTCCTCGGGCCCGAACCTGGTGGCGCACCTCGAACTGACGGGCGAGCGCCTGTACGTGTCGAACCGCGGCCCGGACTGCGTCACGGAGTTCGCCCTCGACGACACGGCCGCGGTGGCGGACCAGCCGTGCGGCGCGAACCCCCGGCATTTCGCCTTGGTCGACGGAACCTGTTACGTCGCGGCGCAGTCGGAGGATGCGATCACAGCGTTCACCCTGACCGCGTCGGGCGATGCGGAGCTGCGGTACCACCCGACGGGGTCGCCGACGTTCGTGCTCCCGGTTTCCCTGCCCTGACCGTAGGATCGCTGCACCTGCCAGCTGAGAGGGTCCTCCATTGACCGAACACCGGCCACGCGGCTTGCACGGCCAGACCGTGGAGGCACTGGCCAGCCGGATCCTCTCCGACGAGTGGGGCGAGGGCACCGTCCTGGACCTGCCCGCGCTGCGCGAAGAGCTCGACATCAGCCTGACCGCGCTGCGCGAGGCGCTGAAGGTGCTGGCCGCGAAGGGCATGATCGACGCGCGGCAGAAGCGCGGCACGTTCGTCCAGCCGCGCGAGAAGTGGAACATGCTCGACGCCGACGTCATGCGCTGGCAGACCGCGGCCGCCGACGATCCGGGACTGCTCGACGAGCTCACCGAGGTCCGCGCGGTCGTGGAACCCGCGGCCGCGCGGATCGCCGCCGGGCGCGCGTCCGACGAGGACCTCGAGGCACTGCGGGAAGCGCTCTCCGACATGGCCGCCGCGGGCGACGACCCCGAGGCGTGCGTCCAGGCCGACCTGGCCTTCCACCGGCGGCTGATGGCCGCCACCCACAACAACTTCCTGGTGCGGATGGAGCGGATCATCGCGATCGGCCTGGCCGAGCGCGACAAGCTGGTGCACGGGGCACCGACCGCGGAGGACCCGGTGCCGAGCCACCGGAAGGTGGTCGACGCGATCGCCGCCCGTGACGCCGCGGCGGCCGAGCAGGCGATGCTCACCCTGGTCGCCAAGTCCCGCGAGGACCTGGAGAAGGCTCAGCGCGGCCGGTCGTGAGTGAGAAACAGTGTTCTGACCCCGTTTCTCACTCACGACCGGCCACGGCGGCAGGCTGCTCATTCGGCGAGGGCCGCCTGCAGCATCCGGGCCGCCGCCGCGCGCGGGGCCGGGTCGACGGCGATCAGCGCGTTGACGACCGCGCCGTCGACCAGTGCCACCAGCCGGTCCAGCTCGGCCTCCGTGACGGGCGTGCCCGAGCGGGCGAAGATCTCCGTCAGCAGCTCGTTGAGCTGGGCCGACAACGTCCGCATCAACGGCCGCAGGTACGGACGGCGGCCGGTCGCGACCAACCGCTCGTACCGCAGCAGCACGGCTTCGGCGTCGGCATCGGCGTCACCGCTCTCCTGCCCCAGCAGCATCTCCAGCACCAGCTCGACGGTCGCCTGCACGCCGCGGTGACGGGTCGCGAGCTCCTCCAGCCGTCGGCGGCCGGTCGCCAGCTCGGCGTTCGACTGGTGCTCGACGGCCGCCGTGACCAGGTCTTCCAGGGAGTCGAAGTAGTACGTCGTCGACGCGAGCGGCAGGCCGGCGCGTTCGGCGACCGCCCGGTGCCGCACGGCGTCGAACCCGCCCTCGACGAGCAGTTTCGCGGCGGCCTCGACGAGCGCGGCGCGCCGTCGCTCCCCTTTCGGGGTGGTCGCAGCGGTCATGGCCGGTCATTCTGCCAACCGGGCCGCCCCGGGTTCAGAAGCGGGGCGCGAGACGGTGCGCGAACTGCTCGACCTGCCCCGCGAGCGGCGCCGCCGCCCCGGAGGAAGGCACGCTGACCAGCACCAGCGCGCCCCCGGACGCCGTGCCCACCTGCGCGGTCACCGTGCCGGCGGGCTGGAACTTGCGGGCCACCGGGACACCCTTCGGGTACACCGCCGCGGCGATCTCGCCGCCCGGGACGGGGAACCCCGCGGACCGCGCCGCCGTCGAACAGGCGCCGCCCGGGACGGCCTGGGTGTCCGAGACGTGGCCAGGGAGCTCGCCAGCGAGGGCGATGGCGAGCTCCCTGTCCACCTGTTCGCACCCGGAGGCGCCTTCGGCCAGAGGGCCGGTCTTCCCGTCCGTGGTACCCCCCTGCTGGGGTACCTCGGACGAGAAGTTCGGTGACTCCCCACCGACTTGAGGACGCATCGGGCCGTCCCCAGGTTGTGAGGAGCCCAGATCCGATTGCGAGGACACGGCGTCGCCGTTCGCCGCGGTCATCGACTTCGGGGTACTCCCGGACAGCACGCCGTACGCCCCGAACCCGGCGACGACCAGCACCGCGGCGCTCACCCCGGCGGTGATCCGGTTGCGGTGGCGCACGGTCTGGCGGCGGGACTCGCGGACGACGTCGTCCTGCGAGAACGTCGGCTCGGGCGCGTCGCCCGGCGCGGCGGAGAACAACGAGCGCAGCTCCTGCTCATCCATTGGTCTCCACCTCCCGTTCCAGGACCTGCTTCAGGTTCGCCAGCCCGCGCGCGGTCTGGCTCTTCACGTTGCCTTCGCTGCAGCCCAGCTCCTTCGCCGCGCTGGTCACGTCCAGTCCTTCGAAGAACCGCAGGACCAGCACCGCCCGCTGCTTGGGCGGCACTTCCTTCAACGCCGCGAGCAGGTCTTCCCTGGTCGCGACGAGGTCGTCGAGGCCTGGCGTGTCGTCGGCGGGCTCCGGCAGCGTCTCGGTCTGCCACTCGCGCCGCCACGGACGCCGCGATTCGTCGATCGACGCCCGGACGAGTGTCTTGCGGACGTACGCGTCGGTCGCCGCGCGATCCCTGATCTTCTTCCACCTCCGGTGCAGTGCCACGAACGCCGTCTGCGCGAGGTCGTCCGCCCGGTGCCAGTCACCACAGAGCATGTACGCGGTCCGGCGCACGGCGTCCCGCCTGGCGGCGAAGTACTCCGCGAACTCCTGCTCGTCGCGCTGGTCCACGCGCAGTCGTGCTCCGCTCTGTTGTCGTTCGCCCGGGAGGACGGAATCAGGGGCGTCCACGGTTGCACGGACGGAGTGGGTTCGACCACTCAAGGGCAGATTGATCCCCGCGACGTGGGTGTGATGTGATCGCTCTGTGACCTTCTCGCTGCCCGTACTGGACTTCCGCTCCGACACCGTCACCCGGCCGGATGACGTGATGCGGGCGGCGATGGCCTCCGCCGAGGTCGGCGACAACGTCCTCGACCACGACCCGACGGTCGCGGAGCTGGAGGAGCGGGCCGCGCACGTCCTGGGCATGGCCGCCGCCCTGTGGGTGCCGAGCGGGACCATGGCGAACCTGGTCGCGCTGAGCATCCACCTGCGTCGCGGCGAACGCTTCCTCGCCACGCGCGGCGCGCACGTGCTGGCCAACGAGCTGGGGTCGGCGGCGTGGCTGGCCGGCGGCATGCCGGAGCCGGTCGAACACGACGGCGGCCCGGGCCGTCCCTCGCCCGACGGCCTCGCGGCCGCGATCGGACGACCCGCGCCGTACTTCCCGCTGCGGACCTCGCTGCTCTGCCTCGAGAACACGCACAACGCCGCCGGCGGCGCGGTGACCCCGCCCGACGAGCACGCCCAGCTGCTGTCCGTCGCCAAGGAAGCCGGCCTGACCGTGCACCTCGACGGCGCCCGGATCTGGCACGCCGCCGTCGCGCTCGAAGTGCCGCCGGCCGCGCTCACCGTCGGCGTCGACAGCGTGTCGGCCTGCTTCAGCAAGGGCCTCGGCGCGCCGGTCGGCTCGGTCGTCGCGGGCAGCGCGGAGTTCGTCCGGGAGGCCCGCCGGATGCGGCAGATGCTCGGCGGCGGTGTGCGGCAGGGCGGCATCCTGGCCGCGGCCTGCCTGGTCGCGCTGGACCGCGTCCCCGAGCTGGCCGAGTCGCACGAGAACGCCCGGCGGCTCGCCGAGGGCCTGCGCGAACACGGCTGGCCGGCGAACGAGCCGGACACCAACATCGTCCTCGCCGAGGTGCCGGACAGCCTGGCCGCGCAGACGTGGCTCGACTCGCTGGGGATCCGCGCGATCGCGGTGTCGGGCCGGGTCCGGTTCGTCACCCACCGGGACCTGAGCGCGGCCGACGTCGAAGAAACCTTGCGCCGGCTCAAGACCGGCGCGTGACCTGGGGGGTACCGATGAACTGGATCGTGTTCGACTACGGCGACGTGCTCAGCAAGCCGAGCGTGGCACGCCCGGACCTGGCCGCGACGATGGGCGCGCCGCTGCCGGAGTTCGAGAAGGCGTACTGGGACTACCGGATCCCGTACGACGCCGGCAGCACGCCGCTGGAGTACTGGCAAGCCGTCGGTGACGCGGTGGGCGTGCCCGTCGACGAGGCGATGTCGGCCGAGCTGACCCGCATGGACGTCGAGGGCTGGGGTCACCTGGAACCGGCTTCGGAGGCGCTGCTCGAGGCGCTTTCCGAGGCCGGCGCGGCACTGGCGCTGCTGTCGAACGCGCCGTCGGTGTTCGGCGAGTGGGTCCGCGCGCAGGACTGGGCGCGGCACTTCCGCGTGACGCTGTTCTCGGGCGACGTCCGGTGCGTCAAGCCGGACGCGAAGATCTTCCGCCTCCTGCTCGACGAGCTCGGCGCCGAACCGGCCGACTGCCTGTTCTTCGACGACCGGGAGTCCAATGTGGACGGCGCACGCGCCGTGGGTCTGCGCGCCCACGTGTGGAACGGCGCCGACGCGGCCCGCGCCTGGCTGGACTGAAACTCACCCACACCGCACGGCCGCCTACCGGCCGTGATCCCCATGACCTAGGCTGGGCGCCCCCGACTTCCCCGGCAGGTGCCATGGCGACGAGCGAACGACCGTCGGACCGCGTCGACTTCGACCGGCCGAGCATCGCGCGCGTCTCCGACGCGCTCATGGGCGGGCAGAACAACTACGCGGCCGACCGCGCGGTCCTGGGGCAGATCCTGGACATCGCACCCGAGTCCCCGGCGATGGCCCAGGAGGTGCGGCAGTGGCTCGTCCGCGCCGTCCGCTACCTGACCGAACGGCTGGACGTCGACCAGTTCCTCGACCTCGGCTCGGGCTTCCCCACGGTGGAGAACACCCACCAGGTCGCGCAGAAGTACAACCCGGAAGCGCACGTCGTCTACGTCGACAACGACCCGGTGGTGCAGGCGCACGGCCGGGCCCTGCTCGTCGACAACGACTTCACGCACTTCTCCGGCAACAACCTGCTGCACCCCGAAGAAACGCTCGCCGACGACACGGTGAAGCAGTTCATCGACTTCGAGCGGCCCGTCGGGCTCGTGCTGTGCGCCATCGTCCACCACATCACGGACCTGCAGCTGGCGCAGCAGGTCGTCAAGTCCTACGTCGGCGCGATGGCGCCGGGCTCGTACCTGCTCCTGCTGCACCAGCACAACCCGGACGACGGCTCCGAAGCGGCCGCCGTCGCGGCATCACTGCAGGACCGGTTCGCCGGCACCGGCCTCGACACGCGCTACCGCACGCGAGCCGAGATCGCGTCCTTCTTCGACGGCCTCGAACTGCTCGAACCCGGGCTGACCGCGCCGCACCTGTGGTGGCCGGACGGGCCGCGCCTGGCGCCGCTGACGCCCGTCAACTGGACGTCGCTCTGCGGCGTGGCGCGGATCCCGTAAAGCTCAGTAGCGGTTGATGCGCTTGTTGTCCTTCTTGCCGGTGATGGCGCCGTACGCGGCCGTGCCCAGGAAGACCACGCCACCGATGATGGCGATCCACAGGACAGCCTTGAACAGGAAGCCGAGCACGCTCCCCAGCACCATGAACGCCACCCAGGCGACGATCAGGCCGCCGACGATCTTCCAGAACATGGCTCCTCCGATGCTTTCCCGTGGCCCCACCGGCCCGGTGACTCCACACTGCCACCCGCGGCGGTGAAACTCCCCTCGAAGAGCCAACGTTCGGGGTTAAATCAGGGTTCCCCCTGGCCGAGCCAGGCCCCCAGCCGCCGCACCCCTTCGTCGATGTCCTCGGCGCTGCCGGCGAAGGAGAACCGGACGAACTTGCCGCCGTCGACCGGGTCGAAGTCTACGCCGGGGGTGATGGCGAGCCCGGTGTCGGCGAGCAGCCGCTGACACCAGCTCAAGCTGTCTTCGGTGTACTCGCTGACGTCGGCGTAGGCGTAGAAGGCACCGTCGGCGGGGGCGAGGTTGCCGATGCCGATGCGCTTCAGGCCCGCGAAGAGCCGGTCGCGGTTGGCGCGGTACCGCTCGACGTGCGCGTCGGCTTCCGCGTACGCCTCGGGCGTGAAGGCGGCGAGGGCGGCGTACTGCGAGACCGCGGGCGGGCAGATGGTGAAGTTGCCGGTCAGGACGTCGACCGCGCGGTGCAGGCGCTGCGGCGCGAGCATCCAGCCGAGCCGCCAGCCGGTCATCGCGAAGTACTTGGAGAAGCTCCCGAGCACGATCGGCTCACGGCCGAACTGCCACGCGCAGTCGAGCTGTTTCCATGCGCCCTCGGCGGGAAAGCGTGCCTCGGGCGGTGCACCGTAAGAGATGCCGTGGTAGATCTCGTCGCTGATGAGCTGCACCCCGTGCGACGCGCACCAGCCGGTGATCGCGGCGAGCTCCCCGGGCGGCAACACGGTCCCGGTGGGGTTGCTGGGGCTGGCGACGATCAGCCCGTCGATCGGGCCGAGCTCGTCGAGCAGGGCGACGGTGGGCTGGAAGTTCGTCTCAGCGGTGGTGGCGAACTCGACGACCTCGCAGCCCAGCACGGACAGCAGGTTGCGGTAGGCCGGGTAGCCGGGCCGCGCCATGGCGACCTTGGCACCGGGATCGAAGGCGCTGAGGAAGGCGAGCAGGAAGCCGCCGGACGAGCCGGTGGTCAGGACGACGTCGTGCGCTTGGACGTCGACGTCGTACCGGCTCCGGTAGTGCCCGGCCACGGCTTCGCGCAGCTCCGGGAGGCCGAGCTGTTCGGTGTAGCCGAGCGTGCTGTTCCGCAGCGCTTGGTGCGCGGCCTCCAGGACGGGCTTCGGCGCGGGCGCGGACGGCTGCCCGGCCGCGAGCGACACGAGATCCCCGTGGCTGCGCTGCCGGGCGCCGGCCGCCGAGAGGACGTCCATGACGTGGAAGGGCGGCACGCCGGCCCGCAGCGCGGGCCCGGCGAAGGCTCCGAGGTCGACCATGCGGCCAGGCTAGTAGCCGCGGTAGGCACCGCCGTGGGCCATGGCCTTGATGCCGGGCACGTTGTCGAGGCCGCCGTACCGGTCGAAGGAGTACCGCACCCCGGCGATGATGTTGTCGACCGGGTTGTAGATGTTGTCGTGCCCGGGCAGCTTGTGGGCGTTGAACGTCGAGTCGATGCATTGCATGAGCCCCTTGGACGGGTGCCCCGCGGCGGCATTCGAATCCCAATTGTTTATGGCGTTGGGATTTCCGCCGGATTCGTGCTGGATGATCGCCCAGATCTTCGGGATATCCGCATCCGTCACCGGAATTCCCGCGGCTTGAAGGGCCTTCATCGCTTCCTGAATCCATTGTTGCACATTGCCGGGAGGCGGCGAGGAAGGCGGGCCGCCACTGGGTCCGAGGCCGCCGCCACCACCGCCTCCTCCACCGCCGCCACCGCCACCCCCACCGCCGTGGTGGGAGCCGCCGTTGCTGTGGATGCCGCCGGTGCTCTGCGGTGCCGTCGAGGCGCTGCTCGGCAGCGGGACCTGGTCGTAGCCGCCCTCGATCTGCTGGGACATCAGCTTCTGGGAGGCCTTGATCGCGGTGTCGGCCTGGGTCTGCAGGCCGGTCACGTCGCCGTCGAAGCCCGCGGTGATGGTGTGGATGTCCGTTTTAGCCGTGGCCAGGATTTCGTCGGACGAAGGGCTCGGGCCGGGCTTGCCCTCGTCGTGCGCCGTCTTCTCCGCGGCTTTCGCGTTGTCGATGGCGGTCTGCGCCTGCTGGTTCCGGGCGTTGACGGCCTTCTCCGCGGCCAGCTGCTTGTCCTGGACGTTCTTCTTGATCTGCTCGAGGGTCGACGCGAGGTCGTCGAGGTCCTTGGCGACGTCCTCGAGGTGGTTCTGCACCTTGGTCCCGGCGTCCCGGACCTGGCGGACGTACTGGAAGAACTGGTCCGCCGCCGGACCGGCCCACACACCGCCGTTGAGCGCGTCGGTCGAATTCTTCAGCGACGCATTGTGGTCACCGGCGTTCTTGCCCGCCTCGCGGAACTGCGTCGCCGCGTCGGTGATTTTCTGCAGGTTCACCTTTTCGACCTGGTCGACCTTCTTCATGAAGGCGTCCCAGTTGTCCGGTGTCCCGGCGCCGGTCGGAGTCAAAGCCACTGTCGTGCCCCCTGCTCAGTTCACTTGTCGACGTGCAGCTCGAGGTCGCTCGCCCCGACCTGGTCGGTTTCGGCGATCAGGCCCGCGGCCTTGCGCATGGCGAACCCCAGCGCCTCCATGTGCTTGCCCGCGGCGTCGAACTGGCTGTGCACGCCGTCCTTGAACTTGCCGACCGCGCCGTGCGCGTCGCCCTTTTCGTCCATCCCGCCGAAGGGGCTTTCCTTCTCGTGGTCCAGGCCGGTGACCTTCTGCTTGGACTTCTCGAACTCGTCCTTCAGCTTCTCCACCTGACCGGCCGCGATGGCCATCGAGTCCGAGTCGTAGACAGGCACGGTTCGTCATCCCCTTCGGAAACTTGTCTCCGCCCGGTCAGACGTCGCCGTGACCAGGACGGTTCCCGCGCTTACTTTATGACTTCGCGCGGGCCGGGTGTACGCCTCTCGGCGAACTCCACCCGGCGGGGCTCAGGCCTCCGCCATCAGTTCGCGGATCCGCGTCGCGAGCAGGGCGTTGTCCGCCGGGGTCACCGTCGCCCACTCGCGGCCGTCGCGGTCCGGGGCCACCTGGAACAGGTACCTTCCCGCGTCCGTGTCGAAGAACGCCACCACCCGGCCCGCCCGGTGGACGACGCCGTCGCGCGAAGTGCGTTCGGCGCCGAATTGGCCGCGGGCTTCCTGCCCCAGCAGCATCCCGGACAGCTCCTGGGCCTGGAACAGCGCCACCCCGCGGTCCTCCAGCGCCGTGACCAGCGCCTTCGGGTCGCCCTTCGCCGCCTCGTCGGCGGAACGGAGAGCCGCGTACGGGATGCTCACCGTCTGGCCGATGCCCGGGCCGAGGTCGCCCGCCACCGACACCGCCGCTTCCGGCAGGCCGTCCTCCGTGGCCGGGATCAGCCAGACCTCGCCGTGGTCGACGACCGCCAGGACGGCCTGGCCGCGGACGCTCACCGCACGGCCGCGGATCTCCCGTTCGGCCCACACCCACACGTCCAGCCCGAACTGGGGGCGGCCCAGCAGGTGCAGCATGTCCGCCACTTCGCCGGACACCCGGCGGTTGCGGGCGAGGCGCCGCTCGCTCAGCGACGCCCACGCCGACTCCACCAGCTCACGCCGTTCCGTGTGGGTCGCTCCCGCGCTCGGCACGTCGAACGCGACGTGCCGCCGGGGCAGTCCGAACGACTCCCAGAGCACGTCGAACTCGAGGGCGGACAGCACGAGCGACACGGTCAGTGCACATCCCCGCCGTGGTCGCCGAGCACGTCGGGCGAGACCATCCGCTGGTCGGCGAACAGGTCCTTGTCGTCGACGCCGTAGCGGCGGACGTGCTCGGCGTCCTCGTCCTGCGGTGCCGCCTCGGACAGGAACTTCGCCTCGCCCGGCTGGTGCTTCGGGCTGATCTGCTCGGACTTCCGCAGCGCGACGGCTTCCTCCTCGGGCAGCTCGCCGACCGGCAGCGGCCGCACCGGGCCCTTCGGCTGGCCCTTCTCCCGCCGCTGGCGGTCCTTGTCGCCGCTCAACGCGCCACCGGCCGCGCCCGCGCCGACCGCCGCCGCACCCGCGCCCAGCTCGCCCGGCGTCGCGCCCGGCTTCACCGCGAAGCCGCGTTCGGCCGTGTACTGCCCAGGCGGCAGGGGCGCCTGCGGGCCTGCACCGACCGTGCGGCCCTTGGCCAGCAGGTTGTCCGGGCCGCGGCCCGCCGAGCTGTCCACGCCGGTCGAGCCGCCGGAAGCACCTCCGCCGCCGAGTGCCTTGATCGGCGCCGTCGCCGGCGACGAACCGGGCGGCATAGCGCCCGGCGCCCCGGGCGGGACGAACGGTTCGCCACCGCCACCGCCTCCGGCGGACGGGCCGGGGGTGAAGCGGCCGCCCTCGTGGGACGTGCCGCGCCCCGGAGCGTTGACCCAGCCGGGGCCGGGCGACGACGTCGGCGGCTTCACGCCCGACGGCGTCGTCGACGAACTGGGCGTCGTGTGTTGGGCGGGCGGAGGGCTCACCAGGCCGCTCTGCCGCGGCTGCTGCGCCGGCCGGGACGGCGGCTGGGCCGCGACGCCGTAGACGGGGGTCGGCGGGTCGGCGTGCACGTGGTGCGACACCGGCTGCACCACGGGCGGGTCGACGTGCACCGACCGGACCTTGTCCGAAGCCGGTTTCACGCCACCGTCCGGGGTCACCTGGACCGCGGCGCCGGCAACGTCGAGTACGCCCGGCGTGACGCCCGGGGCGGCCAGCTTGAGCGACTCCGGGTCGCCGAGCGACTGCGTCGAGAGCAGGTTCGTGCCGCTCTCCTGCGCGTACTCGTTCAGCGCCTGCGTCGCCTGCGCCTTGGCGTCGTTCGCGGCCTCGACCTGCCGGGCGTGGTCGGTCTCGAACCCGATGAGGCTGAGCAGCACGCCGTCGGTGAGGGTGAAGCCGCCCGCGCCCTTCCGGACCGTTTCGGCGTCCGGGAGCTTGTACTTCGTCCGGTTGAACGCCTCGCCCTGCTCGAACACCATTTCCGCGGCGTGCGCGACCTTCGTCGTGGCGTCCTGGGAGAACCCGGCCTGCTCGGTGAACACCTGGCTCGCCGCGCCCCCGGCCTGGCTCTGCCACTCGACGCCGAGCTTGAGCAGCTGCGCGCGCAGGGTCTGGTCGGTGTGGGCGAGCGCGGTCGCTACAGCCTTCAGCGCGTCGACGGCGGTGCCGATGCTGCCGGTGCCGTCACCGTTGATCATCCGCGTGATCTGGGTGGCGACCGCGGTGTTGGTCCAGCCGTCGAACCGGTGGTTCCGGATGCCGGCCGCGAGCTCGGAGAATTCCACGCGCCCTCCCTAGTTGCGTGCTTTCAGGGACTGCAGCGCCAGGTCGGCGGCGTGCGCCGACATGTCGCACAGCTGCGGCTGCGTGAGCTTGCCGCGGGTGATGGCGAAGGTCTGGACGGCCAGCGTCTGGCCCTTCGCGACGCCGACGAGCGTCTCGCAGTCGGCGGGTTCGCCGGCCGCGCGGTAGTTCGTCAGCGCCGGGTATCCGCCGATGGTCTTCGGCTCGGTGGTCATGCTGTTCTTCTTGCGGGCCCCGGTGATCCACTGGTCGAGGTCCGCCTGGACCGCTCGGACGTGGTAGGAGTGCACCGGCTCGGCACCGTCGGCGTCGAACACGCAGGTCGGGCCGTCCGTGGCAGCTGTGACACTTCGAGGCAGGCTGGTGATCTTCAGCTCGTCGAGCCGCACCTGCGGGAAGATTTCGCACAGGTCGACGCCCTGCAGCGGCAGGTCGGCCGGGCGCTGGGGCAGCTGGGCCGCCTTGGCGCTCTGCGAAGCCGCGGTCGCGGCCGTCTCGACCGGGTAGGGGGTGCCGCCGGTGCCCGCCGAACAGCCGGCGAGCGCCGCCGTCGCGAGCACGCCCCCGGTGATCCGCCACCGCCGGTTACGCACCGTGCCTGCCGCGGTCACCGAACACCGCCGCCTTCTCCTCGTCGCTGATCTTGTAGTCCTTCGCGGCTTCGCGCAGCTGCGTGACCAGCCGCTTGAGACCGGCGACGTACTCGCGGACCTGGCCGGCGTAGGAGCGGTCGCCGTCCGCGATCAGGCTGTTCCAGGCCTCGATCGACTGGGTGCTGATCACGTCGGCGGACGGCGCGTCGATCCGCAGCTGGCCGAGCCGGGTGAGCAGCTGGTCCTCGAGGGCGTTGGCCTGGTCTTCGACGATGCGGGCGACGTCGAGGAGCTTGTCCGGGCGGACCAGGACGTCCGCGGCCGCGGGCGCCACCGGGACCGCCGAGCTGAGGTCGTACGAGGGTCCTGACATGCTCTCCCCTGACGTCGTACGGAAGGTGACCGGCCGGCTCCCGTCGAGGCTACCAACGAGCGTGTGGCGGCAGCCTGAGTTTGGACGCAGAACGGCTCCGGCCGGTTCCCCCGATCCGGGAATCCTCAGGCTCGTTGTGTCGCCGTCGGTGCGCCGATCTCCCCGTTCGCCGCCTTCAGCGCGATGTCGGTGCGGTGGTGCGAGCCCGCGAGGTGGACCTTCTCGACGGTCTCGTAGGCGTGCTTGCGCGCCGACTTGAGCGTCTTGCCCGTGCCGACGACCGACAGCACGCGGCCGCCGGCGGAGACGACGGCGCCGTCGTCACGGCGGCGCGTGCCGGCGTGCAGCACGCCTTCCAGCTCGGCCCCGGTGATGACGTCGCCGGTGCGCGGCTTGCCCGGGTAGCCGTCGGCGGCGATCACGACGGTGACCGCGGCGCCGCCCGCCCACTCCAGCGGCGGGTGCTCGGCGAGCTTGCCGGTGGCGGTGGCGTGCATGAGCCCGGCGATCGGGGTGCGCAGCAGCGCCAGCACGACCTGCGTCTCGGGGTCGCCGAAGCGGCAGTTGAACTCGATGACCTGCGGGCCTTCGGAGGTGAGCGCGAGGCCGGCGTAGAGCAGGCCGGAGAACGGCGCGCCGCGGTTCACCATTTCGTCGGCGACCGGCTGGACGACCTTCTCGACCAGCTCGTCGACCAGGTTCTCGGGCGCCCACGGCAGCGGCGCGTACGCACCCATGCCGCCGGTGTTCGGGCCCGCGTCGTCGTCGCCGACGCGTTTGAAGTCCTGCGCGGGCAGCAGCGGCACGACGGTCCGGCCGTCGACGAAGCAGAACAGCGACGCCTCGGGACCGTCCAAATAGGACTCCAGGAGGACCGGGTGGCCACCGTCGAGGAGCATGATCGCGTGCTTGCGCGCGACGTCGTAGTCAGTCGTGACGACGACGCCCTTGCCCGCGGCCAGCCCGTCGTCCTTGACCACCCAGGTGGGGCCGAAGCGGGCGAGCGCGGCGTCGAGGCGGGCCGGGTTGTCGACCACCTCGCTGCGCGCGGTCGGCACGTTCGCCGCGGCCATGACGTCCTTCGCGAACGCCTTCGAGCCTTCGATGCGGGCCGCCGCGGCCGACGGGCCGAAGCAGGCGATGCCCGCCTTGCGGACGGCGTCGGCGACGCCGGCGACGAGCGGGACCTCCGGCCCGACCACCACCAGGTCGGCCTGCCAGCTCTTCGCGAGCGCCGCGACCGCTTCGGGGTCGGACGCCTCGACGCCGACCTGCTCGGCCATCGCGGCCGTCCCGGCGTTGCCGGGCGCGCAGGCCAGCGCGGTGACGGAGGGGTCGCCGGACGCCGCGAGGACGAGTGCATGCTCACGGGCGCCGGAGCCGATTACCAGTACGCGCACGCCGCACAGCGTATCGGCCCGGGTTCGCGGGGGACATCGCGCCGTCCTCCGGCAACCGGACGAACAGGAGTCCACGCGCCGTTTACCGCGCCGACCGGCCAGGTACGTACTTCGGACGCTTGCGACATCGAGGGTGGCGCGAGTAGTCAGTGAGCACCCTGTGTGAAAAGAGGTCACCAGATGAAGCGCAACCGTGTTGGCTTACTGGCTCTCGCCGGACTGGCACTGCTGAGCGTCACCGGAGTCGCGGTCGGGTCGGCCAGTGCATCCGAAACGAGTGCATCCGAAACCAGTGCCGCCGATGCGGCCGCGCGCGGGCGGGGCCACCATGACCCGGTGATCATCGGACACCGCGGCGCGCCCGGGTACCGGCCGGAGCACACCCTCGCCTCGTACGAGCTCGCCTTCCGGATGGGCGTGGACTGGGTCGACGTCGACCTCGTGCCGACGAAGGACGGCCAGCTCGTCGCCCGGCACGAGCCGGAGATCGGCGGCACGACCGACGTCGCCAAGCACCCGGAGTTCGCGAACCGGAAGAAGACCGTCGTGCTCGACGGCGTCACGACGACCGGCTGGTTCACCCAGGACTTCACGCTGGCCGAGCTGAAGACGCTGCGCGCGGTCGAGCGGATCCCGCAGAACCGGCCGCACAACACGCTGTACAACGGCCGCTACCGGATCGCTTCCTACCAGGAGGTCCTCGACCTGACCACGCGCCTCGGCCGCGAGCTGCACCGGACGCTGGGCACCTACCCCGAGGTCAAGCACTCCACGTTCTTCCAGTCCATCGGCAACCCGACCGAGCCGAAGCTGGTCGCGATCCTCCGGCGCAACGGCCTCGACCGGCCGGACGCGCCGGCGATCATCCAGTCGTTCGAGGTGTCGAACCTGATCGCGCTGCACCAGCAGGTCCGGACGCCGCTGCTGCAGCTGACGTCGGCGACGGGTGCCCCGGCGGACTTCGTCGCGAAGGGCGACAAGCGGACGTATGCGGACCTCGTGACGCCGCAGGGGCTGCGTGACGTCGCGAAGTACGCGAAGTACCTCGGGCCGGACAAAGCCCAGGTCATCCCGCGGGACAAGAACGACAACCTGGGTACGCCGACCGCGCTCGTCGCGGACGCGCACAAGGCGGGCCTGAAGGTGCAGCCGTACACGTTCCGGAACGAGAACCCGTTCCTGCCGGCCAACCTGCGTTCGTCGGCCGAGCCGGACGCCTACGGCGACGTCTTCACCGAGGAGGCGGCGTTCTTCGCGGCCGGCGTCGACGGCTTCTTCGCCGACCAGCCGGACACCGCGCTGGAGTCGCTGCACGCGTTCCTGGGCCGGTAATCGCTTTGCCGTGGAGGGCACCCTCATGGACGCTTGACCCATGAGGGTGCCCTCCATGAGGTTCGACGACTTCTCCGGTGTCGTGCTGGTCAGCCGCGGTGACGAGACGCTGCTCGCCCATGCGTCCGGGTACGCGCACATCGCCTACGGCGTCGAGAACACGATCGACACCCGGTTCGCGATCGCCAGCGGCACCAAGGGGTTCACCGCGCTGGTCGTCATCGGGCTCATCGCCGAGGGGCGCCTCGAGCTGTCGACGAGAGCGCGTGACGTCCTCGGCGACGACCTGCCGCTGATCGACGAGCGCGTGACGGTCGAGCACCTGCTGACGCACACGTCCGGCATCGGCGACTACTGCGACGAGGAAGCGGACCCACCGCCACCACCCACCCCGCTCCTCGCCACGTCGGCCGACTACCTCGCCGCCCTCGACGGGTATCCGCAGGTCTCCCCGCCCGGCACGGAGTTCCGGTACAACAACGGCGCGTTCGCCGTTCTCGGCCTGATCGCCGAACGGATCGCGGGCATACCTTTCGCCGACCTCGTGTGGACGCGTGTCACCGAGCCCGCCGGGATGACCGACACGGCGTTCCTCCGCTCGGACGCGCTGCCCGCCGGGACGGCCACCGGCTACCTGGAAGACGGCCGCACCAACGTGTTCAGCCTGCCCGTCGTCGGGCACGGCGACGGCGGGATCTACAGCACCGCATCGGACTTCCGGAAGTTCTGGCCCGCCCTGTTCGACGGCCGGATCGTGCCGCGGAAGTGGGTCGACCGGCTGCAGCGCGCGGAGGGCTACGGGCTCGGCTTCTGGCTGCCGCGGCCGGGTGTGGTGCACCTGAACGGCGGCGACCACGGCGTCACGTTCTGGAGCACGCACCAGCCGTCGTCCGGGCTCACGGCCACCCTGATCTCGAACGACCACCGAGGTGGCGGGCCGCTCCTGCGGCGGCTGGACGAGTTCTTCACCGAGGCTTGACACCTTCGGGGACCCAGGCTACTTTCGGCGAATTCAATGGTCTGGCCGCATACCTTTCAAGAGGTGCTCGATGGACGTTTCCGACCAGCAGACCACCCCCGACCACGACGACGACAGCGCCCGCCTGCACCAGCTGGGGTACGCGCAAGAGCTCAAACGGACGATGTCGGCGTTCTCGAACTTCGCCGTCTCCTTCACGATCATCTCGATCCTCTCCGGCTGCCTCACGCTTTACAAGTTCGGCATGCAGACCGGCGGACCGGCCGCGATGATCTGGGGCTGGCCGCTGGTCGGCGTGTTCGTCGTGCTGGTCGGGCTCGGCATGGCCGAGGTCTGCTCCAGCTACCCGACCGCCGGCGGGCTCTACTACTGGGCCGCGAAACTGGCCCCGGCCAAGTCCGGCCCGGCGTGGTCGTGGTTCACCGGCTGGTTCAACCTGATCGGGCAGATCGCGGTCACCGCGGGCATCGACTTCGGCGCGGCGCTGTTCCTCAACGCGTTCCTCGACCTGCAGTTCGGCTTCGAGGCGACGGCCGGGCACACGATCCTGCTGCTGGTGATCATCCTGGTCCTGCACGGCCTGCTGAACACCTTCGGCGTGCGGCTGGTCGCGATCCTCAACAACGTCAGCGTGTGGTGGCACGTGCTCGGCGTGCTGGTGATCGTCGGCGTGCTGTTCTTCGTGCCGGACAAGCACCAGGACGCGTCGTTCGTCTTCGGCAGCTTCGTCAACCAGACCGGCTGGGGTTCGTCGATCTACGTCTTCGCGCTCGGGCTGCTGGTCGCGCAGTACACGCTGACCGGGTACGACGCTTCGGCGCACATGACCGAGGAAACGAAGAACGCGGCCAAGGCCGGCCCGCGCGGCATCGTGACGTCGATCGTGGTCTCGCTGGTCGCGGGCTGGATCCTGCTGATCGGCCTGACGTTCGCGATCCAGGACTACGACGGCGCGGTCAACTCCGCCACCGGCGTGCCGCCCGCGCAGATCTTCATCGACGCCACCGGCGCGGTCACCGGCAAGTTCCTGCTGCTGATCTGCATCGGCGCCCAGCTGTTCTGCGGCATGGCGTCGGTGACGGCGAACTCGCGGATGATCTACGCGTTCGCCCGTGACGGCGCCATCCCGGGTTCGGGCTTCTGGCACAAGATCAACAAGCGCACGCAGACGCCGACCAACGCCGTGTGGCTCGCCGCGGGCGGCGCGCTGATCCTGGCCCTGCCGTACCTGTGGAGCGCGACGGCCTACGCGGCGGTGACGTCGATCGCCGTGGTGGGGTTGTACGTGGCTTACGTGATCCCGGTGTTCCTGCGGGTCCGCCGCGGCGACTCGTTCGAGCCGGGGCCGTGGTCGCTCGGCCGCTGGGGCAAGCCGGTCGGCATCGTCGCGACGATCTGGGTCGTGCTGATCTTCTTCCTGTTCATGCTCCCGCAGGTTTCACCGGTCACGGCGAACTCGTTCAACTACACGCCGATCGCCTTCCTCGTCGTCCTCGGCGGCGCGGGGCTGTGGTGGGTGCTCTCGGCCCGCAAGTGGTTCACGGGGCCGAAGGTCCAGGGTTCCGAGGCGGAACTGGCTGCGGTCGAGCAGGAACTGAAGGAGCTGGGCTGACGTCGTCGCGGGCCGGGCTGCGGCGGCCGGGACGGACCACCGTCACGGCCGCCGCGCCCAGCGCGCCGACGCCCGCGAACGCGTAGAAGCCCCACGGGTACGCGATTCCCGCCGTCAGCAGCGCGCCGCCGAGGATCGGGCCGGAGATCGCGCCGATCCGGCCGATGCCGGCGGACCAGCCGAGACCGGTCGCGCGGATCGCGTCCGGGTAGATCCGGCCGATGTAGGCGTACACGAGCACCTGCGCGCTGAACACGAAACACCCGGTCAAGAACACCGTCGCGTACAGCCCGACGGCGGTCAGCTTCACGCTCAGCAGCGCGAGGAACAACGCGCCCGCGCAGAACCAGGCGATCGCCGACGGGCGGATGCCGACGCGGTCGGCGACTCGCCCCGCGACGAGCAGGCCCACGATGCCGCCGACGTTGAGCGTCAGCAGCAGGCTCAACGCGGCGCCGAGCGGATAGCCGGCTTGCCGCATGATCTCCGGCAGCCAGGTGTTGAGCCCGTAGACCAGCAGCAGCCCCATGAACGACGTCACCCAGAACGCGATCGTCGCGCGCAGCAGACCACCGTGGAACAGGCCGGCGACGGCGTGCCCGGCCGACCGCTCGGTCTCGCGGACCCGCTGGAACGTCACGGACTCCGGCAGGAACTTCAGCATCAGCGGGATCAGCACGACGGCCGGGACCGCGCCGGCGACGAACATCGCGCGCCAGCCCAGCGGCGAGATCAGCACGATGCCCAGCAGCGCGGTCAGCACCGCGCCGACGTGGTAGCCGGTCATCACCGTGGTCGTGGCGCTGCCCGCCTTGCCGTGGCGCGCGTACTCCGTGACGAGCGTGATGGCCGTCGGCAGGCAGCCGCCGAGGCCCAGGCCGGCGACGAACCGCAGCAGGCCGAAGACGAACGTGGACGGCGCGAAGGCGCACAGCAACGTGCACAGCGAGAACAGCGCCACGGAGATGATCAGGGACTTCCGGCGGCCGATGACGTCGGTGACCGTGCCGATCGCCAGGCCGCCCAGCATCATCCCGGCGAGCCCGACGGTCGACACGACCGAGGCCGTGGCGGGCGTCAGGCCCCAGACGTGGCCGCGAAGCAGCACGGGCAGCACGCTGCCGAGGACGACCAGGTCGAACCCGTCCAGCAGGACGGCGGTCCAGGCCAGGGGCACGACCCAGGAGCGGGTGCCAGGGGACATGGGAACCTCCGGTGGTGCGTCGGTGCACGGCTTCCGCACACGTGTGCGGATTGCGAACGAGTATGCAGAGCACCCCCGACGGAATCCATCGCACTTCCACTCGCCGGAAGCCGAGCAGGGCCGCGCGACCTGCGGAAAGATCGCCCGAGTGGAAATTTGACGTTGGTGGGCGTGCTCGCGGGTTCGCTGGCCCTCACGGCCTTCGCCCGGCGCTACAACCTGTCCGCGCCGCTGCTCGTGGTGGTCGTCGCGCTCGGCGTCGCGCTGATCCCCGGCGTGCCGCGGCTGGAGCTGCAGCCGGAGCTGATCCTCACCGTCGTGCTGCCGCCGCTGCTGTACTCGACGTCGCTCGAGAGCTCGCTGACGCACTTCAAGACGAACCTGCGCCCGATCGTCGCGCTCGGCGTCGTGCTGGTCGCCGTGACCGCGGTGGTCGTCGCCGTCGTCGTGCACCTGCTGTGACATCCGGGGCTTCGCCCCGGGCCGGGGGCTCCGCCACCCGGAACCCCCGTAGAAGCCGCTGCTGCCGGACGTGCCGTTCGCGTCGGCGCTCGTCCTCGGCGCCGTCGTCGCGCCGCCGGACGCGGTGACGGCGGTGGCGATCGGGCGCAAGCTCGGCCTGCCGCGGCGGGTGATGGCCGTGCTGACCGGCGAAAGCCTGGTCAACGACGCCGCCGCGCTGACGCTGTACAAGGTCGCGCTCGCCGCCGTCGCGGGCACGGCGGGCTCGGCCGGGCACGGGTTCGCGGTGTTCGGCGTGGCGACCGTGGTGGGCATCGCGGCCGGCCTGGCGATCGGCGGGGTCGTCGTGCTGATCCGGCGGCAGCTCGACGACCCGCTGATGGAGTCGGCGTTCGGGATCATCGTCCCCTTCGCCGCGTACGTCACCGCCGAGCACCTGCACCCCTTCAGCGACGGCTTCAGCGGCTCCGGCGTGCTCGCCGTCGTCGCGGCGGGCCTCTTCCTGGGCCACCGCTCGATCCACGCGTCTCCCGCGACGCGCATGCAGGACCGGTCCGTGTGGGCGTCCGTCGACGTCCTGCTGGAAGCGCTGGTGTTCGCGCTCATGGGGCTGCAGCTGCCGTTCGTGCTCGAGGGCGCGCAGCACGCGGCGCGCGACGACGGGACGCTCGCGCTGGTCGCGGTGGCCGTGCTCGGCGTGACGATGCTGGTGCGGATCCCGGCGGTGTTCGTCTCCGCCTACCTCCCGCAGACGGTGCGGCTGTTCGGCCGCGACCGCGCCGCGCCGTCGTGGCGGACCCTGGCCGTCGTGTCGTGGACCGGCATGCGCGGCGTCGTCACGCTCGCCGCCGCGGCCGGTGTCCCGGCGGACACCCCGGGCCGCGCGGAAATCCAGCTGTTCGCGTTCGCGGTCGCCGTCGGCACGGTGCTGATCCAGCGGCTGACGCTGCCGCCGCTGATCCGGGCCCTGAAGGTCGAGGACCCTTCGGAGGCGTCGCGGGACGAAGCGGAGGAACTCGCCGCGCGCGAAGTCGCGAAGAAGGCCGCGCACGAACGGCTGCGCGAGATCGGCCGTGAGCGGCTGGCCTCACTGGATCTGCCGCCCGAGCGGATCACCACGCTCAAGGAGCGGCTGGAACGGCTGATCGACATGCGGTACCGGTTCGCCAAGGCGGCGATCACGCTCTCCGGCGAGGAACAGTCCGGCAGCCCGCAGGCGCAGTTCGCGAAGGCCCGGCGCGAGCTGCTGATCACCCAGCGCAAGGCGATGATCGAGGAGAACCGCGCGGGCCGGCTCGACGACGAGGTGCTGCGGAAGGTGCTGCGGGAGCTGGATCTGGAGGAGCTGTCGGTGTCGGCCACTCTCACGAACCGCATGGGCTGAGCAAGCGCTTCCGCATCGCGAGCACCCGCGCTCCCACCGCGTGAGAACCCGAGCGGGCGGCCGTGAATTCGCTCACCCTGAAGCAAATCCCGATCTTCAGGAGAGCCCATGTCGCTGACCGACGTCATCGAAGGCACCCGCAAGGCCGTCGACGCCGACCCGCACAACGCCGCCGCTTCCTTCAGCGTCGGCAACGTCCTGAAGCCCGGCACCGCGACCGAAGTCGCCGTCAAGGTGCGGGGCCACGAGTTCACCGTCGACGAGCCGCCGTCGCTCGGCGGGGCCGACCACGCCGCCAACCCCGTCGAGTACGCGCTCGCCGCCCTCGGCTCCTGCCAGGTGATCACCTACCAGTTCTGGGCGGCGAAGCGCGGGATCCCGCTCGACTCGATCAAGGTCACCGTCGACGGCGACCTCGATCTGCACGGCTTCTTCGGCTTCTCCCTCAACACCCGCCCCGGCTTCGGGGACGTCCGCGTGTCCGTCGAGCTCGAGGGACCGGCGGACCGGGAGCGCTACGAAGACCTCAAGCGCGAGGTCGACGAGCACTGCCCGGTGCTCGACCTGTTCCGCAACGAAACGCCGGTCAGCACGAAGCTGACCTGAACGAGCCTCAGACGAACTGGTGCCGCACGATCGTCTGCTCGCGGCCCGGGCCGACGCCGATCGCGGAAATCCGGGCGCCCGACAGCTCTTCCAGGCGCTCGACGTACGCGCGGGCGTTCGCCGGGAGCTCCTCGAACGTGCGGCACGCCGAGATGTCCTCGAACCAGCCCGGGTGCTCTTCGTAGATCGGGATCGCGTGGTGCACGTCGGTCTGCGTCATCGGCATGTCCTGCGTGCGGAATCCGTCGACTTCGTAGCCGACGCACACCGGAACCTTCTCCAGGCCGGACAACACGTCCAGCTTCGTGAGGAAGTAGTCGGTGATGCCGTTGACGCGCACCGCGTACCGCGCGATCACCGCGTCGAACCAGCCGGTGCGCCGCGAGCGGCCCGTCGTGACGCCGAACTCGCCGCCCTGCTTGCGCAGGTACTCGCCCGACTCGTCGTGCAGCTCGGTCGGGAACGGGCCGGAGCCGACGCGCGTGGTGTAGGCCTTGAGGATGCCGAGCACCGTCGTGATGCGGCCCGGCCCGATGCCGGAGCCGGCGCTCGCGCCGCCGGACGTCGGGTTCGACGACGTCACGAACGGGTAGGTGCCGTGGTCGACGTCGAGCAGCGTGCCCTGTGAGCCTTCCAGCAGCACGGTTTCGCCGCGCTCCAGCGCCTGGTTGAGCTGCAGGCGCGTGTCGGCGATGCGGTGCGCGAACTTCTCGCCGGCGGCCAGCACCTCGTCGGCGACCTGGTCGGCGTCGAGCGCCTTGCGGTTGTAGACCTTCACCAGCACCTGGTTCTTGAACTCCAGCGCGGCTTCGACCTTCTGGCGGAAGATCTTCTCGTCGAGCAGGTCCTGCACGCGGACGCCGACGCGGGCGATCTTGTCCTGGTAGCACGGCCCGATGCCGCGGCCGGTGGTGCCGATCTTGCGGCTGCCGAGGTACCGCTCGGTGACTTTGTCGATGGCCACGTGGTACGGCATGATCAGGTGCGCGTCGGCCGAGATCAGCAGCTTGGACGTGTCGACGTCCCGCGCTTCCAGCCCGGACAGCTCTTCCAGCAGCACACCGGGATCCACCACCACGCCGTTGCCGATGACGTTCGTCACGCCGGGGGTGAGGATGCCGGAGGGGATGAGGTGCAGGGCGAAGTTCTCGCCGTTCGGCAGGACGACCGTGTGACCGGCGTTGTTGCCGCCCTGGTAGCGGACGACCCACTGGACGCGGTCACCCATCAGGTCGGTGGCCTTGCCCTTGCCTTCGTCTCCCCATTGGGCACCGATGAGCACGATGGCCGGCATGTGACACTCCAGGTGTTCGAGGACGTGAGGTTTAGTGTCCCGGACGGACACCGGTGGCGCTGCTAAATGCCGGTGCATGAGCGTAACGGAGGACCCGCGGGTGCGCGGAATAGTGGTGGCTTGTGGCGACGGAGCGGCGGGCTTCGAGGAGGTCGACGACGTCGAGTCGATCCGCGTGCCGAGCCTGCCCGGCAAGGCGGAAATCGACCCCTTGCTGGGCGAACACGATCACCTGGTCGTCTCCGGCACGGACGCCGACCTCGCCGCGGTCGTGCTGCGCCTGCTCCGCAAGGACGCGCTCTCCGGCGTGTCGGTCGGGTTCGTGCCGTCGTCGCCGGACTCGTCCGTCGGCGCGCTCTGGGGGCTGCCGAAGACGCCGCTGCGTGCTCTCGCGCTCGCTCTGCGCGGCGAGGTCGACCCGGTGCCGCTGATCCGCGACGACGTCGGCGGCGTGCTCGTCGGGCGCGGGCAGCTCCGGCTCGTCCGCGGCGTCGCCTACGCCGACGAGCAGGTGGCGCTGCGGGGGCCGGCCGCGTCGATCGAGGTGACGCCCGACCCGGGCGGCCCGGGCCTGGCCGTCCGCGTCGTCAAGGGCACGATCTTCAAGCGGCCGACGACGCTGTACTCGCGGGCGTTCCAGATCGGCTGCATCCCGACCCGGCCGGTGCGCGACGACGTCGTCTACGAGCGCGCGGTGAACAAGTGGACCTGGTACCGGCACACCGAAGACCTGCGGTTGGTCCGCGGCGCCGTTTGAGCCCCCGACTTTCGGATGAAAGTTCGACATCGGGCTGACGTCCGGCGCGTAAGCCCCAGACATCGCAAAACCGGGCAATTCGGTGACTGATTGCCCGGTTTGACGGTGTTTCCTGCGGTATCCGCGGCGTATTGCCGCAAGGGTGTCACCTCGCGTTAACAAGGGGTCACCCACAAGTGTTGCCTCACTGCCACTTCCGTGTTTGATGGTTATTCGGTCCCCACCGATGACACGGAGGCAGTCGCATGCCCACCATTCGTGCTTTTTATTGTTCCTTTACCACGATCGCCGCGATCGCCGTTTTGTCCGGCAGCGTCGCCGGCGTCGCCGACGCGGCGCCCGCGGCGACCGGATCCACCTGCTCGCAGGCCTATCTGCCACTGCCGGACCCGTCCTGCACGCCGGGCGCCCTCAACCCGGACGTCACGCAGTCGACGATCGGCTCGACCATTTGCGTTTCGGGTTGGACCGCGACGGTCCGCCCATCGACTTCCTACACCAACAAGCTGAAGGTGCAGGGCATCGCGAACTACGGCTATTCCGACACGAGCCTTTCCGACTACGAAGAGGACCATTTCCTCCCGCTCGAATTGGGCGGCGCGCCGAAGGACCCGAAGAACCTCTGGCCGGAACCGCACTCGGGCGACGAGAATTCCTCTTCGAAGGACAGTGTGGAAAACAAGGTGAAGAAGGCCGTGTGCGCGGACCAGGTCACCCTGACGGACGCACAAAACGCCATGCTCACCGACTGGACGACAGCCGAGTCGGTACTGGGGATCGGCTGACCAGGGCGAACGAGCCAGGCCGGGTGGGGGCCGCCCACCCGGCCCGGCTCGTTCGCGGAAACTACCTACTGCTGACGGGCAATTCGGCGACGACTCGCGACAACTGCATCGCGAGGAGTTAACCTGCCACCTATACGTGTTGTACGCGCCACTCTCCTGCCTCAGGGTTAGCTGTCCCCACTTCTGACCCGGAGGCGGCAAGATGCCAACCAGGCGTGCTGTTCGTCATTCGTTCACCATTCTCGCCGTAACCGCGGCGCTGTCCGGCACCTTCGCCGGCGTCGCGGACGCGACCCCGCCGGGAATCCCGTCGGCCACCACGGCGAAGTCCGACCTCGCGGCGCTGACCGTCAAGGCCGACGGCTCGCAGACCGGCTACAGCCGGGACAAGTTCCCGCACTGGATCGACCAGGGCAACAGCTGCAACACCCGCGAAGTGGTGCTGAAGCGCGACGGCACGAACGTGGTGACCGACTCGAGCTGCGCCGCGACCTCCGGCAAGTGGGTCAGCCCGTACGACGGCACGACCTGGACCGCGGCGTCCGATGTGGACATCGACCACGTCGTGCCGCTGGCCGACGCGTGGCGCACCGGCGCGTCGTCGTGGACGACCGCGCAGCGCCAGGCGTTCGCGAACGACCTCACCGACCCGCAGCTGATCGCCGTGACGGACAACGTCAACCAGGAGAAGGGCGACAAGTCGCCCGACGCGTGGAAGCCGCCGCTCGTGAGCTACTGGTGCACCTACGCGAAGATGTGGGTCGCGGTGAAGCACAAGTTCAAGCTGACGATCAACTCCGCCGAGAAGACCGCCCTGACGGACATGCTCAACCGCTGCTGACGCCGGTACGCTCGGGCGGTGCGGATCCTCTTCACGTGCCGCCCGGCATACGGCCACCTCTTTCCCCTGCTGCCGCTGGCGAACGCGGCGCGCGCGGCCGGGCACGACGTCGTGTTCGGCACCGGCGAGGCGTTCGTGCCCAAGGTGCGTGAGCTCGGCTTCGCGGCCCACCGCGTCGGCATTTCGATCGGCGACGCGGAAACCGAAGCCAAGCGGCGGCACGGCGAGGACGCCGGCTTCTTCGACGTCGCCATCACGATGTTCGCCGAGCTGCTGCCGCAGGCGACCCTCGACGACCTGACGCCGCTGCTCCCCGGGCTTCGGCCCGATCTGGTGGTCTACGAGCAGAGCGATGTCGGCACCGGAATCGCGGCCCGCCGGGCGGGCCTCCCCGTCGTCTCGGTCGTGATCGGACGGTCGATGCCGCCGGAGGTCCTGGCCGTCGCGACCGAACGGCTGCGGCCGCTCTGGGGCACCCTGCCCGCGGACGCCCTGTTCGGCGACACCTGCGTCGACGTCTGGCCCGACAGCGTCCGCGACCCGGGCACGGCGGCGGTGCCGAAGGTGTTCCGGATGCGCCCGACGCCGTTCGATCCCGACGTCCCGCTGCCGGCCCTCCCGGACGACGGCTTCGTCTACCTCACGCTGGGCACGGTGGTCTTCGGCGCGACCCAGGTGCTGCGCGGGGCGATCCGCGCGCTGTCCCGGCTGGACGCGGACGTGCTGGTGGCGGTGGGTCCCGGCGACCCGGCACTGCTGGGCGAGCTGCCGGAGCGGGTGCGGGTGGCGGGCTTCGTGCCGCAGGCCGAAGTGCTGAAGCACGCGGGACTGGTGGTGCACCACGGCGGCTCGGGGACGGTGCTCGCCACGCTCGCCACCGGCCTGCCGCAGCTGATCCTGCCCCAGGGCGCCGACCAGTTCGCCAACGCGGAAAACCTGTCGGCGCTCGGCGCGGCGAAGGCCCTGGTGGGCGACGCCATCCGGATCGACGCGATCGAGGCGGCCGCCCGCGAACTGCTGGACGACCCGGCGGCCCGCGACATCGCGCGCGGTATCGCGGCCGAGATCGCCGGAATGCCGTCACCCGAACAGGTTCTCGACGAGTTGGTCGCCTGGAGCCGGGAGACGTAGTGAATGACTCATTCCTGTCGTCGGACGACAGGAATGAGTCATTCACTCCATCGCGGCCAGCGTCAGGATTTCCCGCGCCACGGCGTCGTTCTGGCGGAAGGACGGCGCGTTCGTCCGCGGCCGGGAGAACGCCGCCGCCGAGCGGGCGCTCGTGTGCGGGCCCACCGCGAAAAGGCGCGGGTGGGGGCGGCCGGTGCCGTCGAGCAGGCGGGAGTCCGAGACGCGCGTGTGGATCCGGCCCGACGGCAGGAGCGCGCCCGTCACCGGGTCCACCACTGTCTCTTCGGCCAGCTCGCCCGCATCGCGCAACTGCCGGAGCAGGCCGTCGGCCGCGCGGGTTACGCTCGGGCCCGGCAGCCGCGCTTCGATGAGCGTGCGAGCCTCGACGGTCTCCGGGTGGCTCGTGCCGGACGCCACGAAGACGCCGTGTTCCGCGGTCACCCGCATCTCCGCGCCCACGAAGGAAACCAGGGCCTGCCTCGTGGAGGGCCAGCAGCTCCTCCAAGCGGCGTGGCGGCGGTCCGCTCGCATAGTACGAGAAGAACCCGTGGAACCAACCATCCACATCGGACACCTGCGAGACGGCGTCCAACCGTCCCGTGTGGACCAAAGCGGGCAGCTGGGAATACACCGACAGCAGCGCCGTGAACGCGCCGAGGTCGGCACTGGACTCCGGGTCGGCCCGGCGCGCCAGGTCGGCTTCGACGTACTCCCGCAGTTCCTTGCCGAACTCCTCCGCCGAGCCGAACTCGCGGCCCGCCATCGGGCGGTCCAGCCGGTCGAGGTCGAGCCGGTCGGCCTCGGCGGGCACCGCCCGCGCGACGAGGTCCCGCATGCCCGGCGAAGCCCAGTCCAGGTCGGCGAAAGCGTCGGCGAACACGGCGAAGTCCAGGCACACCCGGTCCGGGTGCCCGGTGAACAGCTCGTGGTAGTAGCCCCAGGCCAGCTCCTTCGCGACCAGCGGCCAGACGTCGCGGCGGAAATCGAGGACGTCCCCGGCCAGCGCGTCGATGGCGTAGGCGTCGAAGAACCGGGGCAGCCGCAACGGTTTCCCGCGCGGCCGGTAGCCGATCTTCGCGTGGTAGGGCACCCCGCGCCGCGAACCCACGTGCAGCACCGGCTCGGCGCCGCTCGGGTGGTAGCGCAGACCGCCGCACGCCGGCTCCTCGAACCGGCCGCCGCGGCCCTCGGTCAGCAGCAGCATCAGGTCGACGAAGGCCAGCCCGAACCCCCGGACCAGCACGGTTTCCCCGGGTTCGATGCCGGAGTAGTCGACGTCGGCGGTGTAGCCGGCCGGGTAGTAGGAGAGCCCGTGGCGCGCGGCGAACGACGCCAGCTCGCGCTCCCGCTCGTCCGGCTCGGCGTCGAGGTGCCCGACGGTGAACAGGACGGCGTCCGCGGACACCGTCGAACCGTCGGACAGGCTGACGTCGCCGCCGTCCACCCCGACCGCCCGGGCCGCGTGCTCGACGACGTCGATGCCGTCAGGCAGGTCCTCGACGACGGCCTGGTACACCCACCTCAGGTAGGCGCTCTGCAGCCGCCGGGTGGGGAAGTCGAAGGGGTCGAGCGCCGTCAGCTCGGCGACGACGTCGGACGGCACGTCGGCGTCGAGCCCGCCGTCCCGCACCTTCCGCGCCCACTCCAGCAGGGACGGGCCCGGCCGCACCGGGCCCGCCATCTTCACCGAGTCGTCGGTGAACATCGTGACGTCCTCGGGCATGGAGTTCATCCGCAGCAGCGGCGACTGGTCGTACCGCCACACCCGGCCGGGCCCTGGCGGGAAGGGGTCGATCAGGTGCACCTCGAGCCGCCGGCCGCCGAGCAGCTCCGCGGCGTTCGCGCCGAGCCGCTCGAGGACGCCGACCCCACGGGGTCCGGCGCCCACGACAGCGAGGGTGAACGGCGGAAGATCGGCCACGGAACCGAAGCTACGCCGGGGTTCCGGCGGCAACGGCGCTTCCCACACTGCGGAACTGGCCCCTGGCCCGCCGCCGGAGGGCTTGGCGGCCGCCGCGTCCGGACGGCCCAACCTCGCACCCGCCACCAATCGCATCCGCTCGCGGCTCCGAATCCCCCGGGCACACCGGCGAAAGGAGCGGATTTGTCCCTCGTCCACCGAGGCGCCCGGGCCTGCACAGCATCCCTTCGGGGGTCCGGGTGGCGAAGCCCCCGGCCCCGCGGCGAAGCCGCGGATGTCACAGCGCCGCCTCGCAAGCGAAGACTTGGCCGATGAGATCGGTTCGCCGCACCGCGTCCACACCGCGCAGGACGTGGTCGGCACCCTGCTCAGGGGAAACTGGGCGGTCTTCGCCCACGAATGGGCCGATCCGGACGGGATCGACCCGAAGCACTGGCGGGACGTCGTCGAGGCCGCCGCGGAGGCGGCCGGGGTCGACGTCGAGTTCGTGGTCATCCCGCGCCGGTCCCTGACCGTCGTGTTCAACCGGGCGGTGCCGCCCACTTTCGAGCAGGTCCGCGCGTCGATCGAGGTGATCGAACGCACGCGCCGGCCGAGCTGAACCTCCGACACCCAAGTAGCCACCTCGCCGGCGCGAGGTGGCTACTTTTGCCCCTGGTCCAGGGCCAGGCGGTACGGAATGATCGATTCGTGACTCCTGAGCGACCGATCAGACACTGCGGGCTATCGTCTGACCCGTTCGGGAAAGTTCCGTGACACTTTGGATACCAGCGAAAGAACCTAGATATTTACCAACCGTCACGGGACACTGATCGGGGGACTCACGTACCGTAACTGACTCATGACTGCCTGGTTGTCTCGTCACCTGCGGTCATAGAGGGGTCACGGTCTGCACAAACAGTTCGGGAGAAACGCATGGCAGCACCGCCCGACCGGGTCACGTTCCGCGAGGTGTTCGGAGTCGCCGAGTTCCGGGCGCTGTGGTTCGGGGAACTGCTGTCGATCGCCGGTGACCAGCTGGCCAGGGTCGCGCTGTCCATCCTCGTGTTCACCGGGACCAGCTCGGCGACCCTGACCGGCCTGACGTACGCCCTGACCTACGCCCCTTCGCTGCTGGGCGGCATCTTCCTGACCGGCTTCGCCGATCGCTTCCCCCGCCGCAGCGTGATGGTGCTCGTCGACCTGCTGCGGGCCGCGCTGATCCTGCTGGTCGCGTTGCCCGGCATCCCGTTCTGGCTGATGTGCGTGCTGGTCGGCGGGGTCTCGCTGGTCAACCCGCCGTTCAAGGCGTCCCAGCTGGCACTGCTGCCGCAGGTGCTCGAAGGCGACCGGTTCGTCGTCGGGATGGGCATCCGCAGCATGACCGTGCAGAGCGCCCAGCTGCTCGGCTTCGCCGGCGGCGGCGCGCTGCTGATCGCCCTCGACCCGCACGTCGCGCTGGTCGTCGACGCCGCCACTTTCGTGCTGTCGGCCCTCTTCGTCCGGTTCGGCGTCCGCGCGCGGCCGGCCGCGGCGACCGGCGAGCAGCGGAAGTCCTTCTTCGCGACGCTCGGCGGCGGTGGCCGGACGGCGTTCGCGAGTTCGCCGTTGCGGGCGCTGGTGCTGTTCACCTGGCTGATGGGGCTCCTGCCGGTCTACGAAGGCATCGCCGCGCCGTACGTCTCGGCGTCGGGCGGCGGCCCCGAGGCGATCGGCCTGCTGCTGGCGGCCGACCCGATCGGCAGCGTCATCGCGACCTTCGCCTACACGCGCTGGGTGCCTGCGCGGCTGCGGCCGAAGCTGATCGGCCCGCTGTCGGCGCTGTGCGCGGTCCCGCTGGTGCTGTGCTTCCTGAACCCCGGCCCGGTGTCGTCGATCGCGCTCTTCATCGTGTCGGGCGGCTTCGGCACGATCTGCCTGCTGCAGGCGACCGCGTCACTGACCCTGGCCGTGCCCGACGAGCAGCGCGCGCAGGTGATGGGCCTGTCCAACACCGGGCTCACCACGATGATGGGCGTCAGCCCGCTGATCGGGGGCGTGCTCGCGGACCAGCTCACGCCACACGGGACGGTGGGGATCTTCGGCGTCGCCGGGATCCTGCTCACCCTGCCGCTGGCCGCGCTGTGGGCTCGCACCCTGTCCGGCGATCCTCAACGATCCGGTGACAAAGAAGCCGCACGCGCCGAACATGCTTGACATGCTCCGCGCGTGGGCCCGACCCTGCGCGACCTTGCGGTGCGCTGTGCGGTCACTGATCTTTGCCGCGCATCGCTGGCCACCTCTCGTTCCGGTGTCAACCAAAAAGTACACACCGAAAGCCCTTGTGGACAGCACGCAAACGATCTGAAACTGTCCGTGAGTAGATTGTCACCGTTCAGCTGCGCAAGGGTCTGGGGGAAAAATGGTCACATCGGGGGAACGGTCTGGACAAGGCTCGGTTCATGGGGTTGCCGACTGGGCACTGTGGACCCGGCCACGAGCCTGGGTCGCCGTCACGCTCACCGCCATCGCCGTCATGCTGGCCTGGACCGCGGCCGCCACGCTCACGATCCCGGTCACGCTCGCGAACGTGGGGACGTTCGCGCTGCTCACCGCCCTGGCGGTGACCCAGACCGAGGTCAGCAGGCGCATCGAACGCCAGCGCCGGATCCTGAGCAACGGCCCGCACATCAACATGACGTCGGTCTGGCTGCTGCCCGCCGGGCTGCTCGTGCCGCCGCAGCTGGTGGCCGTCCTGGGCACGGTGCTCTACGTCTACCTCGCGTTCCGTAGCTGGTCTGGCACCCGTCCGGGTGAAGCTCACCGGGTGGCGGCCAACGCGACCACGATGATCCTTTCCGGCTTCGCCGCCGGTCTCGTCGCGGACGTCTTCAGCGGGCACGGGATGGTGGCCGTCGCACTGGCCGCCACGGCGTTCTTCACCGCCAACACCGCGCTGACCGGCCTCGGCCTGTACCTGGCCGCCCCGGAGAAGGCGACCGCCGAAGGCTGCCTCGGCAACATGGACGACAACCTGCTGGAGCTGGCCACCCTGTGCGTCGGCGGCCTGCTCGTCATGGTCCTGACCACCGAGCCGCTGCTGTCGGTGCTGGTCATCCTGCCGCTGTACGTGCTGCAGCGGTCCGTGCTGATCAAGCGGCTCGAGGAGCTCGCCACCACCGACCAGAAGACCCAGCTGCTCAACGCCACCACGTGGCAGGACGGCGCGCAGCGCGAGATTTCGCGCGCCCAGCGGGAAAACGGCAGCTTCGGCGCCCTGATGATCGACCTCGACCACTTCAAGCGGATCAACGACACCTACGGGCACCTCGCGGGGGACGACGTGCTCAAGGCGGTCGCCGCCGTGGTCAAGCAGGAGACCCGGGCGCACGACCTGGTCGGCCGGTTCGGCGGCGAGGAGTTCGTCGCCCTGCTGCCCGCGACGTCCAAAGAGGACGCGATCGTCACGGCGGAGCGGATCCGGCAACGGGTCAGCGAGCTGATCATCAGCACCAAGACCAACGAAGGCGCCGCCGTCGACATCCAGCGCCAGACAGCATCCATCGGCGTCGCCGCCTACCCGCTCGACGGGGCGTCGATCGAGGAAGTGATGGCGTCCGCCGACGCGGCCGTGTACGCGGCCAAGCACGGCGGCCGCAACCGGGTGGTGGGGTCCGTCGAAGTGGCCTTGGCCGCGGCTTAGCTGTCACCGCAGCCGGTCGATGACGTCGCTCGCCTTCGTCTGGAGGCGGGCGACCCCGCCGACGGTGAACTCGGTGAGCAGGTCGATCAGGGCGTCCTGGTCCGGCGGCTCGCCGTCCCAGGTGGCCTGCACCAGTGACTCGGTCATGGCGAAGAAGAGCGTGACGAGGGCGCGGTCCGCGCGCCCGGAGTCGATGCCGTGCGCGGCCCACCGCTTGCGGCTGGCTTCGGCGTAGACGACGGCCAGCCTCTCCCTCAACCGGGTGAGAGCGGGGTCGCCCGCGCGCTCGGCCGCGCGGAGCACTCCGTAGCCCTCGGGGTGGGCGGCGACGAAGGTGACCATGTTGGCGTAGTTGGCGCGCGCCCAGGCACGCAGGCCGGGCTGCGTGTCGGCCACCGACGGCCCCGCGATGGCGGCGAAGGCGCTTTCCTCGGTAGCGGCCACGACCTCGGCGAACAGGGTCGCGCGGTCGCCGAACTGCTCGTAGACGGCCTGCCGCGAGACGCCGGCTTCGCGCGCGATCTGCTCGATCGTCGCGCCTTGCATCCCGTGCTGCGCGACGACCCTCGCCGTCGCCTGCAGCACCCGGGCGCGCTGCTCGGAGACGGGCAGCTTGCGCGGCCGCCCGCGCGGGGCCGGGCTTGACATAGTGCTCCACCTCACGTGATTCTTTTTCCGACACCTCTGTCCAAAAAGGTGTTCCCCGCGCACCCGCCCTGCTCAACGAGGAGCAAGCATGCGTATCTTCCTCCGCCGCGCCCTGTCCGCGGCCGTCGCCACGATTTCCGTTCTGGCACTGGCGACGCTCGGCCCGCCATCGGCCTCCGCCGCGTCCTTCTACGATCCCCCGTCCCCCTTGCCCGCCGGCCACGACGGCGACGTCATCCGCCACGAGGCGTCGACGTTCTACATCGACCCGATCCAGCTGATCAAGGCCGACGCGAACGTGCAGCGGATCATGTACCTCAGCCGCGACACGCACGACGCGCCGATCGCGGTGACCGGCACGGTGCTGACCCCGCGGTCGGCGTGGCACGGCACCGGCGCGCGCCCGATCGTCTCCTACGCCGCCGGCACCCAGGGCGAGGGCGACGACTGCGCGCCGTCGAAAGCGCTTGCCGCGGGCTTCGAGTACGAAGGTCCGTTCATCGCCGGGCTGCTGACGCGGGGCTACGGCGTCGTCGTCACCGACTACGAAGGGCTCGGCACCCCGGGCGACCACACGTACGTCAACCGCGCGGCGGAGGCGCACGCGGTGCTCGACGCGATCCGCGCGGCGCAGCGACTGCCGGAAGCGGGGCTCCCGGACGACGGCCCGGTCGCGATCGCGGGCTACTCCCAGGGCGGCGGCGCGTCGGCCGCGGCGGCGGAGCTCCAGCCGAGCTACGCGCCCGAGCTGAACCTCAAGGGCGCCTACGCGGGCGCGGTGCCGGCCGACCTCGCCGAGGTGGCCAAGAACCTCGACGGCCACTACGCGGTCGGCTTCCTCGGCTTCGCGCTGGTGAGCATGAACTACGCGTACCCGGAGCTGAACATCCCGGCGCTGCTCAACACGCGCGGCAAGCAGCTGTTCGAGCAGGTCCGGACCGAGTGCACGGTCGAGGCGATCGCCGCCCACGCGTTCACGCAGTCGTCGACGCTGACCAACGACGGCCGCTCGCTGATCTCGTACCTCGGTGACGAGCCGTACCGGTCACGGGTGGCCGAGCAGAAGATCGGGGCGCTGAAGCCGGCGGTGCCGGTGCTGATCGTGCACAGCGCGCTCGACGACATCGTGCCCTACGCGCAGGACCGCGACCTGGGCCGGACGTGGTGCGGCAAGGGCGTGCAGGTGCAGTTCAGCACGACGCTGATCCCGACCCACGTGCTCGCCGCGGTACGAGCGTTCCCGGAGGCGTTCGCCTGGCTGGAAGGCCGCTTCGCCGGCCTCCCGGCGCCCGTGAACTGCGGCTGGTTCTGACCGCCTCGTGAGTGAGTAACAGTGTTCTAACACTGTTACTCACTCACGACACGGGTCACTTCAAGCCGGTGGCCTCGGACGCGGCGGGGTCGGAGTCGGCGAGGAACGTCCGGCAGCGCTCGTACTCCTCGGTCTCGCCGATCTTGCCGGCGGCCTTGCCCAGGACGGCGAGGGCACGCAGGAACCCCTGGTTGGGGCGGTGCGACCACGGCACCGGGCCGAAGCCCTTCCAGCCCGCGCGGCGCAGCTGGTCGAGACCCCGGTGGTAGCCGGTGCGGGCGTACGCGTACGCGGCGACGGTCTCGCCCGCGTCGAAGGCCTTCTCGGCCAGCGAAGCCCACGCCTCGCTGTAGTAGGGGTGTTCGGCGGCGACGGCGGCCGGGTCGTTCCCGGCGTCGAGCGCGGCCTGGGCGGCGGTGTGCTCGGGCAGCAGCGTCGGCTCGGGGCCGAGCAGGTTGTGCGTCATGCCGCCCATTCTGCCTCTAGAAGAACAGGCTCCCGATGACCCCGGCACCGGCCAGCACCCGTGCGGCGACCAGCACGCCCGCGACAACTCGTTTCGGCATCATGGCGGCACACCCTGCCAAGCCGGGCCTGCCGGAAGCAAGTTCGCCACCCCTACGGGTGAACCCCGATTTTCGCGTCCTTTGCCACGGTCTTGGCCCACTCGTGACCATGACCGGCCATGATGTCCGGCATGGCCAAGACAGTCGACGTCCCGGCGGACGTGATCCCGCGCAGCCCGATCGCCAAGACGCGGCTGTTCTTCACGCGGCACTGGCACCGCGGCGCCCCTGGGCAGCCGACGCCGGACTGGGTGCTGCGGTTCTGCTACGGGATGTGGCTGACGGCGTTCGCGTTCAAGCTGGTCGGCTCGTCGTGGGACATGTCGTGGCACTTCCGGTGGCTGCGCGACGACCTGGCACCGCCGCACCTGATCAACACCGTGGGCACGGTGATCATCGTGGTGCTGGTGGCGATCCACAGCTACACGGGCCTGGGAGCCGACAAGACGTCACTGCGGCTGATGCAGATCGGCCTGCTGACGTTCCTGGTCGCGGCACCGCTGGACGTCATCAACCACCGCGTCAACGGCCTCGACCTGACCGCGTGGAGCCCGTCGCACATGATGCTCTACCTGGGCACGGGCATCATGCAGGCCGGCGTGCTCCTCGGCTGGCTGCGCCTCGCGCCGCCCGGCCGCTTCCGCACGGGCGTGCTGCTCGGGCTGTGGGCGTTCTTCCTGGAGAACACGTTCTTCCCGAACGGCCAGCAGGAGTACGGCATCCTCGGCCTGCGGGCGTGGGAGCGCGGGACGCCGGAGGCCGAGAAGTCGCTGCTGGACTTCGCGGCCAACCAGATCGGCCACCCGGTCGACCGGACCGCGGTCCTGCACTTCACGATGCCGATCCCGGAGTGGGTGTACCCGCTGTGGGGCATCGGAGTGATGGCGTTGATCCTGGTCTTGGCGCGCCGCACGCTGGGCTTCCGCTGGGCGGCTTCTTCGGTGGCGCTCGCGTACGTCGCGTACCGGTCGGTGATGTGGCCGCTGCTCCTGGGCCTGGGCTTCCCGGTGTCGACGGTGCCCTTCTACCTGCTGGCGGTGGGCCTCGCGGTGGACCTGGCGTTCGCGATGGCCACCGGCGTCTTGCGCGCCGGCGCGGGGGCGCTGCTGGTGACGGCGTTCGGGTACGGCGCGTTCTGGCTGCAGTCGCAGTTCCGCCCGTGGGTCCTCGGGGACGCCCACACGGAGTCGGCACCCCCGGCGGCGTACTGGACGGCTTTGGTGGTGCTGGCCGGGGTGTTCGTCCTGTGGGCGGCGGCCGGCCCGGCCTCGCGCCGCTGGTCAGCGAGGCGAGTAACGGTGTAGCACACGGTGCTACACTCGCTTGGTGAACGTCATCAGCCAGCGGGAGTTCCGGAACAACTCGGCCGCGATCATGGACGCGGTCGAAGCCGGCGAGACGTACCACGTCACCCGGAACGGCGTGGAGATCGCCGAACTGCGCCCGGTGTCACGCCGGAAGCGGTTCACCGCGGCAGAGCTGGTCAAGCGGCACAAGCGACTGCCCCGGGTCGACGCCGCCGAGTTGCGGCGAGATGCCGACGAGTTCTTCGGCGACGACGGTCGCCTCAGCGACGACGACAACCCCTGGGAACGCAAGCGTGCCTGAACGTCATGCCGCCGGCGTGCTCGACACCTGTGCTTACCTCGAACTCGGCTCGCTGGATCCGGGACTGCTTCCGGACTTCCCGGAGATCACCGCAGTGACCATGGCCGAACTCCACCAAGGCGTCGTCATGACGACAGACCCGGCTGTGAAGGCGCTGCGGAACGAGCAGCTGGGAGCAGCCATCGTCGAATTCACACCCTTGCCGTTCGACGGTGAGGCCGCAGCGCGATACGGCTCGCTGGTGGCGATGACCTTGGCCGCGGGCCGGTCACCCAGACCGCGCCGGCTGGACTTGATGATCGCCGCGATCGCCTCCGTGCACGGCCTGCCCCTGTACACCCGCAACGCAAAGGACTTCCGCGGTCTCGGGAGCCTGCTGGAAGTCGTCGAGGTCTGAACACGACGAAGGGCCGCCACGAGAAGTGGCGGCCCTTCGCGCGTGACTACTTGAGCTTCGTACCCGCCGAGCCCAGCGCCTGGCAAGCCTCGACCACGCGAGCCGCCATGCCGGCTTCCGCGGCCTTCAGGTACGACCGCGGGTCGTAGACCTTCTTGTTGCCGACCTCGCCGTCGATCTTCAGCACGCCGTCGTAGTTCTTGAAGAAGTGGTCCACGATCGGGCGCGTGAACGCGTACTGCGTGTCCGTGTCGACGTTCATCTTCACCACGCCGTACGACACCGCCTCGCGGATCTCCTCCGGGAGCGAGCCCGAGCCGCCGTGGAAGACCAGCTCGAACGGCTTCGCGCCGCTGTCCAGGCCGAGCTTCTTCGCCGCCGCCTCCTGGCCGCCCTTCAGGACGTCCGGGCGCAGCTTCACGTTGCCCGGCTTGTACACGCCGTGGACGTTGCCGAACGTCGCGGCCAGCAGGTAGCGGCCCCTCTCGCCCGCACCCAGCGCGTCGATCGTCTTCAGGAAGTCGCCTTCGGCGGTGTACAGCTTCTCGTTGATCTCCGCCTCGACGCCGTCCTCTTCGCCGCCGACGACGCCGATCTCGACCTCGAGGACGATCTTCGCGGCCGCCGTCTTGGCCAGCAGCTCCGCGGCGATCTCGAGGTTCTCGTCGAGGTCGATCGCCGAGCCGTCCCACATGTGGGACTGGAACAGCGGGTTCTGGCCGTTCTTCACGCGCTCGGCCGAGATCTCGATGAGCGGGCGGACGAAGCCGTCCAGCTTGTCCTTCGGGCAGTGGTCGGTGTGCAGCGCGACGTTCACGCCGTACTTCGCCGCCACGACCTGGGCGAACTCCGCGAGCGCGGTCGCGCCGGTCACCATGTCCTTGACCTTCTGGCCCGACGCGAACTCCGCGCCGCCGGTGGAGAACTGGATGATGCCGTCGCTCTCCGCCTCGGCGAAGCCGCGGATGGCGGCGTTCACGGTCTCGGACGAGGTCACGTTGATGGCCGGGTAGGCGAACTCGTTCGCCTTGGCCCGATCGAGCATCTCCGCGTAGACCTCGGGGGTGGCGATGGGCATCGTTACTCCTCCTTGGCACAGGGTGGTCCCGACCGCATCGTACGAGGTCGGCCGCCGCCGCACACCGGTCCCCGGGCAGAAACTCGGACAGCGCAGCTCCGCTGCTCCGTTGAGGGTGGCGGCGGGGGCATGGATGGACTTCTCCGCACGTGGAATCGGTTCAGAAGAGAGGTGTCCGGCCGCCGGGCGCACCGGCGGCCGGACCGGGATCACAGCAGCTCGGAGGCCAGCGCGCGGTACGCCGGCCACGGGTCCTCGTTCAGCACCTGGACCACCACCTGGTCCGCCCCCGCTTCGAGGTGGGCCGACAGCCCTCGCGCCACCGTCGCGGCGTCGCCGTGCAACGCCAGCGCGTCGATCAGGCGGTCGCTTCCCTCGCCTTCCAGGTCGGAGTCCGTGAAGCCGAGCTTGCGCAGGTTGGCGACGTAGTTCGAGAGGCCGAGGTAGTACTTCACCGTCTGGCGGCCGATGCCGCGGGCCTTCTCGGTGTCGGTCTCGACGACGACCTTGTGCTCCGGGGCCAGCAGCTTGCCCGCGCCGAGGATCTCCCGGGTGCCGCGGGTGTGCTCCGGCGTGGTCAGGTACGGGTGCGCGCCCGCCGTGCGATCGCCGGCCAGCTTGACAACCTTCGGGCCGAGCGCGGCCAGCGCCCGGCCTTCGACGGGCACCCCCGCCTTGTCGAGGCCGTCGAGGTAGTCGACCAAGGCCTCGTACGGCTTCTTGTACTCCTTCGTCGCTTCGCGGTGGCCCGCGCCGACGCCGAGCAGGAAGCGGTCCGGGTACTTCCCCGCGATCCGCTCGTACGCCTTCGCGATCGAAGCCGGTTCGTCCTGCCAGATGTTCACGATGCCGGTCGCGATGACCAGCGAGTCCGTCGCCGCGAGCAGGTCGTCCACGGGCGCCAGGTCGCCGCTGGGCGAGCCGCCCAGCCAGATCGCGCCGTAGCCGAGCTTCTCCGCGTCGGCCGCGAACTTCGCGTCGACGTTTGCGTGGTACCGCCAGATTCCGAGTTTGCCCAGTTCGATTGCCATGGAACACTCCAACGCGTGGGACGGCGATTTTCCTCCCGGGATCGGCGAATTAGTGTCGGAGTCATGACCAAGCTCGGCAACACCGACCTCGACGTGTACGGACTCAACCTCGGCGGCAACGTCTTCGGCTGGACGGCGGACGAGCCGCAGTCCTTCGCCGTGCTGGACGCCTACGCCGCGGCGGGCGGCAACTTCGTGGACTCCGCCGACCTCTACGGCGGCGGCGGGGGCTCGGAGGAGATCCTGGGCAACTGGCTCGAAGCACGCGGCCGCCGTGACGACTTCGTCATCGCCACCAAGGTCGGCTTGTGGGAGGGCCGGCCGGGCCTGTCCGCGAAGAACATCCAGGCCGCCGCGGAGGACTCCCTGCGCCGCCTGAAGACCGACCACATCGACCTCTACTACGCCCATCGGGACGATCCGGACACCCCGCTCGAAGAGACCCTCGAAGCGTTCGACGCACTGGTCCGCGCGGGCAAGGTGCGCTACCTCGGCGCCTCGAACTACAGCGCCGAACGGCTCGCCGACGCACTGTCCATTTCGGACCGCAACGGGCTCGCGCGGTACGCCGTGCTGCAGCCGCACTACAACCTCGTCGAGCGGGACTACGAGCGCGACCTCGCCCCGCTCGTCGAGCGGGAAGGCCTGGCCACCCTGCCGTACTTCTCCCTCGCGAAGGGTTTCCTGACCGGCAAGTACCGCACGAAGGACGAGACCGGCGACAGCCCGCGCGCCGCCCGCGCCGCGTCCTATTTGGACAGCCGAGGCGAGCGCGTGCTGGCGGCGCTCGACGAAGTGGCGCGGGCGCACGGCGTTTCGGTCGCCACGGTGTCGCTCGCGTGGCTGCGCGTACAGCCGACGGTCGCCGCCCCGATCGCCAGCGCCCGGACGACCGAACAGCTCACCGACCTGATCGCCTCCGTGTCGCTCGACCTCACCGAAGCCGAGGTCACCGCCCTGGGTGACGCCGCGAGCTGAACATACCGACGGGTAGCTTACTGCGGGTAAGTTGAGGTACGGTGCCTCCGAAGCGACGTCTAGGAGGCACCGTGGCCAACCCATTTTCGCTGCTGAGCGGCACCAAGAAGGTCGACGGCAAGGTCGTGCTGATCACCGGCGCGGCCCGCGGCATCGGCGCCGGGCTGGCCGAGCGGCTCGCCGCCCGCGGCGCGAAGGTCGCCCTGGTCGGGCTCGAAGCCGAGGAGCAGCGGAAGGTCGCCGACCGGATCGGGCCGGACGCGAAATCCTGGGAAGCCGACGTCACCAGCTGGGACGCGCTCGAGCGCGCCACCGCCGGTGTCGTCGAGCACTTCGGCGGGATCGACATCGTCATCGCGAACGCCGGCATCGCCACCGCGGGCTTCGTCCGCTCGGTCGACCGGGCCGCGTTCGAGAAGGTCATCGAAGTCGACCTGCTCGGCGTCTGGCGCACGTTCCGCGTCACGCTCCCGCACGTCATCGAGCGCAAGGGCTACCTGCTGGCCATCTCGAGCATGGCGGCGATCGCGCACGCACCGGGCATGGCGAACTACGCCGCCGCCAAGGCCGGCGTCGAAGCCTTCTCGAACAGCCTCCGCGCCGAGGTCGCCCACCTGGGCGTCAAGGTCGGCGTAGCGCACCCGACGTGGATCCGCACCGACCTCGTCGAGAGCGCCGACGCGCACCCCGTGTTCGGCAAGCTCCGCGCGTCGATGCCCGGCCTGATCGGCAAGACCTACCCGCTTGACGTCGCCCTCGACGACCTCGAAGCCGGCATCCTCAAGCGCGCCCGGACCATCCACGTGCCGCGCTGGGTCGGCGGGCTCAAGCTGTTCCGCGCGTTCCTGCCGCCGGTCATCGAGCTCGGCTCGCGCGCCCGGGTACCGTCGGCGGACAAGGCCGCGCTGGCCGACATCGAGGCGCGCGGCGCGTTCGAATCGGCGGTCACCGGGCACGGCGGACGGGCCGCCACCAAGGGGTGAAGATGTCCCGTCGCGGCCAGATCACGATGACCGACGACGAGGTGCGGGCGTACCTGGCCGGGCAGAAGGTCATCAACGTCGCCAGCATCGGCCCGAACGGCCGCCCGCACCTCGCGCCGCTCTGGTACTTCCCGCACGAAGACGGCGTCGCGACCTGGACGTACGGCACGTCGCAGAAAGCGAAGAACTTCCGGCGGCTCCCTGAAGCGACCGTGCTGGTCGAGGACGGCGACAGCTACGAAAAGCTGCGCGGCGTCTCGTTCGAGGCCGACGTCGAGATCGTCGAGGACCTCGACGAGGTCACCCGGATCGGTACCGCGCTCCTGCAGCGGTACGCCGGAGCCAAGCCCGGCGACCCGGCGACCGCCGAGCTGGAGGCCTTCATCGCAGGCCAGGCCGCCAAACGCATCGGGCTGGTCTTCCGCCCGACCAAGGTCGTCAGCTGGGACCACAGCAAGCTCGGTGGGACGTACTAGCCAGTAAGGGGTACTTCCAAGTAACTGTTACTTGAGGTAACGTCATCTGGGCAGCACCCTCGACGCAGCGGAGGCCGACAGATGACCGAGCGGTTCAAGGTCGTGATCGTGGGCACCGGGTTTTCCGGGCTCGGCCAGGCGATCCAGCTCGAAAAGGCCGGCATCCGGGACTACGTGATCCTGGAGAAGGCCACCGAGGTGGGCGGCACCTGGCGCGACAACTCCTACCCCGGGTGCGCCTGCGACGTGCAGTCGCACATGTACTCGTTCTCGTACGAGCAGAACCCGGACTGGTCGCGGTCGTTCTCGCCGCAGCCGGAGATCTTCGGCTACCTCAAGGGCGTCGCGGACAAGTACCGCCTGCGCGAGAAGATCCGGTTCGGTGTCGAGCTGACCGGCGCCCACTGGGACGAGCAGGAGCGCCGCTGGACGGCGACGACCAGGGACGGCCGCGAATTCGTCGCGCAGTTCCTCGTCTCCGGCGTCGGCGGCCTGCACATCCCGCAGATCCCCGGCCTGTCCGGCATCGCGAACTTCCGGGGGCAGACTTGGCACTCCGCGCGGTGGAACCACGAGTACGACCTGCGCGGCAAGCGGGTCGCCGTGGTCGGGACGGGTGCCAGCGCCGTCCAGTTCGTCCCGCGGATCGCCCCCGAGGTCGCCGAGCTGACGCTGTTCCAGCGCACGCCGCCGTGGATCATGCCGAAGCCCGACCACGCCATGCCGTCGTGGGCGCAGACGCTGTTCAAGCGCGTCCCGGGCACCCAGCGGGCCTACCGCAACGCGCTGTACTGGTTCTTGGAGGCGCGGGCGATCGGCTTCAACGGCCACCCGGCGATCATGAAGGCCGGCGAGCTGATCGCGAAGCGGAACATCGCGAAGGGCATCAAGGATCCCGCGCTGCGCAAGAAGGTCACGCCGGACTACACGATGGGCTGCAAGCGCGTCCTGATCTCCAACGACTACTACCCGGCGCTGAACCGCCCCAACGTCGACGTCGTCACGGCCGGGATCAAAGAGGTCAAGGCGCACTCGATCGTCGACTCCGCCGGCGTCGAGCACGAAGTCGACGCCATCGTCTACGGCACCGGTTTCAAGGTCACCGACGCGCTGGAGTACCTCGACATCACCGGCGTCGACGGCCGCAACCTCGCCAAGGAGTGGGCGGCCGAGGGCATGCGGACCCACAAGGGCATCACCGTGTCCGGCTACCCGAACCTGTTCTTCCTCCTCGGCCCGAACACCGCGCTCGGCCACAACTCCGTGGTGTTCATGATCGAGTCCCAGGCGCGGTACGTCGTCGACGCCATCAGGCTCGCCGATTCGCGGGGCGCCGCGGCGCTCGACGTCCGGCCCGGGGTGCAGGACGAGTTCCAGCGCGAGATCCAGGACAAGCTGGTCAAGGGCGTCTGGACGCAGGGCGGCTGCAAGAGCTGGTACCTCGACGCCCAGGGCGTGAACCGGACGATCTGGCCCGGGTTCACCTGGCGCTACTGGCTCCAGACGCGGAAGGTGAACCCGGCCGACTACGAGCTTTCCGGACGGGCGTCGTGACCGACGAGCAGCTCGTCCTGCACGCCCGGGACGTCAAGTTCGGCTGGACCGAGCGGCTCGGGATCATCGCCGCGATCGAGCACTACACCGCTATCTGATGCGCAACGACCCGGCACGCCCGGGCCGTGCGTCGCCGCGCTCGTATCGCCGGGCCGCCAAGCGCGGGTTGCTGCCGACCCCGCGTCAGCCGGCGAGGGCCGACCCGGCTGGACGGCAGCGAGCGCACCGACCTCCTCATGTCCACTTTGGTCGGCGTCGTGGGGGTTTACCGGCGTTTGTCGCGATTCAGCGGGAAGCGGCGGCCCGCCGTGCGCGCCGTGGGCCGTGAGCTTTCGCTCCTGGTCGAAACCATCCGGTCCGAGGCCTAGGACGTCGTGAGCCTGCGCCCCGCTGCCGAGCTGGCGACCGGGCGCGCACCTCGACCTCGTGCTGCCCTCCGGCCTGGTCAGGCAGTACTCGCTCTGCGGCGACCCCGGGCGCCGCCAGGGCTTCTGCAGGACCTGCGCGGTGCCGACGGCAGGCGGCGGGTCGACGCGGCTCCGCGTCAACCGCGGCCCCGCCGTGCTCGACCTATGACGGCAGCCAGGCGCCGATCACCGGCTTGAACTCGCGGACGGTCCGCTCGGCGACGACCCCCTCCAGGAAGTACGGGTCCTGGTCGATCGTCTCCTTCAGGTGCGCCTCGTCTTCGGCCTGGTAGAGCGTGATGCCGCCGGTGCCGTCGCCCAGCGGCCCGGCGACCGCGACGCGGCCCTGCTCGGCCAGCTTGACCAGGAATTCGCGGTGGCGGGGCCGCACCTCCTGCAGCTTCTCCTGGACGTAGGTGATTTCGACGAGGAACCAGGCCATGTGGATCTCCGGGGTGGACGCGGGCGGGACGGACCCGACGCTACCCGTGTCACGGTTGTGTCCCGGCATCCGATCTGTGGCGGGGGCAGGTGAACCGGATAGGCTGGGGATGCGTCAGTACCTGTGTGAGCGCTGTGAATACCGTGAACCTGCTGACGCGGCACACCGTGCAAGCCGGGGTCGAGAACAGGCAGGGGTTCATGCTCGAGGGCAATGCGGAACGCAGCGTCGAGGCGACCCTCGGCCAGCTGCGGGTCATGGACGGTCCGGCCCCGGCGCAGACGCCGGCGCCACTGACCCTCGAAGACCTCTACCGCCAGCACCGGATGCGGCTGGTCCGGCTGGCGATCCTGCTGGTCGACGAGCCCGCGACGGCGGAAGACGTCGTCCAGGAGGCCTTCACCGGCCTGCACCGCAACTGGGGCAGGCTCCGGGACGCCGCGGCCGCGGTCGGCTACCTGCGCACCGCGGTGGTCAACGGGTCGCGCAGCGTGCTGCGCCGCCGCAAGACCGCCCGCGAGTACGTGCCGCCGCACGCGGTGAACGCGCGGTCCGCCGAGAGCCTCGCGATGCTCTCCAGCGAGCACCAGGCGGTGGTCAGCGCGCTGTCCAAGCTGCCGCCCCGCCAGCGCGAAGTGCTGGTGCTGCGTTACTACGGTGGGCTGAGCGAGGCCGAAATCTCTGAGGCCGCGGGTATCTCCAAGGGTACCGTTAAATCGACCGCCAGCCGGGCGCTCGAGGCACTCCAGAAGGCCATGCAGACTCCACAGTGACCCGGGTGGACCACTCCGATCACTGAGTCGTATCACCATGCTTGGTCCAGACCAATATATGCTTGAGCGCGTGAGAGGCGCCGGAGATTTCGTGATCATGGGCGGCCGGGTGGCCGCCCCGGACCGTGTACTCGACGACGGCTGGGTAGCCGTCACCGACGGGCGGATCGCCGGCGTGGGTTCCGGGACCCCGCCGTCCGGCGAGCACGTGGACGTCGGAGGGGCGCTGGTCGTCCCCGGGTTCATCGACACCCACTGCCACGGCGGGGGAGGTGCTTCGTTCACCTCCCTCGATCCCGGGGAACTCCTGACGGCGGTGCGAGCGCACCGCCGTCACGGCACCACGACCATGCTCGCCAGCCTGGTCTCCGACCCGGTCGACATCCTGCGTGAGCAGGTCGCCGCGCTGCGTGAGCTCGTCCAGGACGGCGAGGTCGCGGGCATCCACCTGGAAGGGCCGTTCATCTCGAAGGCCCGGTGCGGGGCGCACGACCCGGAGACGCTGCTCGAGCCGGACACCGGCACGGTCGAGAAGCTCCTGCGCGCGGGCCAGGGCGCGATCCGGATGGTCACCATCGCCCCCGAGCTGCACGGCGGTGTGAAGGCCGTCCGGCAGCTGGCCGAGTCCGGCGTCATCGCCGCCATCGGGCACACCGACGGCGTCGAAGAGCAGCTCCTGCCCGCCATCGACGCGGGCGCGACCGTCGCGACCCACCTGTTCAACGGCATGCGGCCGCTGCACCACCGCGAGCCCGGGCCGATCGGGGCCCTGCTGGACGACGAGCGCATCACCATCGAGCTCATCTGCGACCTGGTGCACCTGCACCCGACCGTGGTGCGCCTGGCCGCGAAGCACGCGGGCCGCGACCGGACGGTGCTCATCACCGACGCGATGTCGGCCACCGACGCCGCCGACGGCCGCTACACGCTGGGCCGGCTCGAGGTCGACGTGCACGACGGCGTCGCCACCCTCGCCGACAACGGCTCCTTGGCCGGCAGCACCCTGACGATGGACACCGCCTTCCGCAATCTGGTCCGGGGTGCGAAACTCGGCATTCTCGACGCGGTGCACGCGACGTCGCAGCGGCCCGCCGAGCTGCTCGGCATCGCCGGCCACACGGGGATGCTGTGCTCCGGCTACGCGGCCGACCTCGTGGTCCTCGACCAGGACCTGCGGCCCGCGAAGGTGCTGCGCCGGGGTGAATGGGTCGCCGAGGTGGGTACGGCTACCTTGAGTACGTAGGTACCTACGAGTGAGACGGGCGGAGATGAGCGAGCCGAAGGACCCCGAGCAGCTGCTGGCGGACGCCCTTCGCGCGCAAGCCGTCTTCGCCCCTTCAGCGTCACCGGCCCCGGCACCCGAGCCGGCCACGGACGCGGTCCCCACCACCGGGATCAACGAGCTGCCGTCGGCGTACGGCCTGCTGTCGGGGGCGAGCGCGGACTCCCTGGAGCGCGAGCGGGCGGCCCTCGACGCCGCGTCCAGCGCGCCGACGGCGTTCGCTCCGCCACCGCCACCACCGCCTCCGCGCACGTCGGCGCAGCTGCCCGCGTACTGGATCTTGCTGCTGGCCGTGCTGCTGGGGCTCGCCGCGGGGTCCGTGGTCGGCCTGCTCACCCTGGTCTGACGGGTCTCAGTCACGACTCAGGGTGACCCTGTACCGTTTTTGGGGTGATTCTCGCCCAGAGCACGGTCAACACGATGTCGCTCCTGCCGTCATGGCTGGACCCGCAGCACCTGCTGAGCGGCCTGACGGCGCCGGTCCTCGCGGTGCTGTGCCTGATCATCTTCATCGAGAGCAGCATCTTCCCGGTGCTGCCTGGTGATTCCCTGCTCTTCACGGCGGGCCTGTTCATCGCGAACGGCACCCTCGACGCGCCGTTGTGGCTGGTCTGCGTGCTGGTGACGGCCGCGGCGCTGCTCGGCAACGTCGTCGGCTACTACATCGGCTACTTCGCCGGGCCCAAGCTGTTCAACCGGCCGGACTCGAAGTTCTTCAAGCGCGAGTACGTCGACAAGACGCACGAGTTCCTCGAGAAGCACGGCCCGAAGGCGGTCGTCCTGGCCCGGTTCGTGCCCTTCGTCCGGACGTTCATCACGTGGATCGCGGGCATCGGCCGCATGGACCCGAAGCGCTACTTCACGTACACGGTGATCGGCGGCATCCTGTGGGCCGCAGGCATCACGATCCTCGGCTCGCTGCTGGGCAACATCGGGTTCATCCGCAACAACGTCGACGCGATCTTCGTGCTGATCGTGCTCGTGTCGGTCGTCCCGATCGGGCTCGAGTACCTCAAGTCCCGCCGCGAGAAGAAGGCCGTGGCGGAGACCGACCCCGAGGTCACGCAGCGGATCCCGCGCATCAAGGACTGAGTACCGAGGACTGACCGGCCCGGAACTGTCGTACCCCCGGAGTAACGTGAAATCCGGGGGTCCCCCAGGCCGGGGACCTCTCTTAGCGCAGGTCAGGGCATCGAGAACATCGAACCCGGGTTGAACAGGTTCTCCGGGTCGAGGGCCTGCTTGATCTGCCGGTGCACCCGCATGGCGATCGGCCCGATCTCCCGCTCCAGCCACTCGCGCTTGATCTTGCCGATGCCGTGCTCGCCGGTCACCGTGCCGCCGAGGGAGAGCGCGACCTCGAGGATGTCGTCGAACGCGCGGCGGGCGCGGGCGAACTCGTCCTGGTCGCCGGGCTGGTAGACGATCGTCGGGTGCATGTTGCCGTCGCCCGCGTGGCCGACCACGGCGATCCGCAGGCCGACCTCTTCGCTGATCTTCTCGCAGCCGTGGATCAACTCGGCGATCCGCGTCCGCGGGACGCAGACGTCGTCGGTCAGCCAGACCCCGTACATCTCCAGCGCGGTCAGCACGACCCGGCGGACCTGCAGCAGCATCCGGCCTTCTTCGAGGTCCTCGGTCGTGTAGGCCAGGTCCGCGCCGCAGTCGACGCAGATCTGCTCCAGCTTGGCCAGCTCACGGCGGGCGACCTCGCCACCGGCGTCCGACTGGCCGAGCAGCAGGGCCCGGCAGTCCGAACCCGCGCCGAGGTCGGTCTTGAGGTACGTCTCGGCCGCCTTGATCGACGACGCGTCCATGATCTCCAGCAGTGACGGCACGAGCCCCTCGCGGACGACCCGGGCGACCGCCTCCCCGGCGGCCTCGGTGGTGCTGAAGCCCGCGACGAGCGTCGCCGGTACCTGCGGCAGCGGCTTGAGCTGGACGGTCGCCTGTGTGATGACCCCGAGGGTGCCCTCGCTGCCGACGAACAGCCGCGCGAGGTCGTACCCGGCGACACCCTTGACCGTGCGCCGCCCGGTCTTGAGCAGCGAGCCGTCGGCCAGCACGACCTCGAGGCCGAGGACGGAGTCGGTGGTCACGCCGTACTTCACGCAGCAGAGGCCGCCGGCGTTGGTGGAGAGGTTGCCGCCGATCGTGCACCAGTCGTAGCTGGACGGGTCCGGCGGGTAGAACAGGCCCTGCTTCTCGACGGCGTTGCGGAAGTCCAGGTTGACGACGCCGGGCTGCACGACGGCGAGCCGGTTGCCCGGGTCGATCTCGACGATCCGGTCCAGCTTGGCCAGCGACAGCGTGACGCACCCGTCGATGGCGTTCGCCGCGCCGGAGAGCCCGCTGCCCGCCCCGCGCGGCACGATCGGCACCTTGGCCTCGGCGCACGCCTTGACGACGGCCTGCACCTGCTCGACGTTCGCCGGCAGCACCACCGCCAGCGGCTTGCCCGACGGCGCCAGCGGCATCATGTCGCGGGCGTAGGAGGCGGTGACGTCGGAATCGGTGAGCACGGCGCTCTTGCCGAGCAAGTCGCGGAGCCGGCTGACAAAAGCTTCGTTGCCCATGACTCGATGGTAAGCCCGCGGAGTCCGCACTGCGGAAAGTTTGTTTCGAATCCAATCTTGCGGAGCAGCGCCGGGCCGAGGTCAGCGGACCAGGCCGAGCAGCTTCTCGACGTGGATGGTCAGCAGAACCCGCTGGTCGGTGACCATGGCCGCGCGGTACTCGGCCCAGTCGGGGTGCTCGCCCGACGCCCGCCGGTAGTAGTCGACGAGCGCCTCCACCGTCGCGTCGTCCGGCGCGGCCGCGGGAGGCGTCAGCTCCGCACGTCCCTCCACGACCGCGTAGCTCCAGCCGTCCTCGCTGCCCACGTGGTAGGTCACCCGCGGGTCGCGCCGCATGTTCCTGGTCTTCGCCCTGGTCTCGGTCACCGACGCGATGATCGTGCCCGCCTTCGCGTCGTAGAGGTGCGTGATCGTGGAGAGCTGGGGCCGCCCGTCGCGGCGGATCGTGGCCAGGACGCCGTGGCTGCGCGCGCCGATGAAGTCCTTCAACGCTGTGTCGTCCGTCATATCCCTTCCAACCCGCGGCCGCCGCCGTTGTTCCGGACCGCGGCCCCGCAGAAATGTGCTTGCATACGACAACTAAAGTGTGTTGCACCACAACCCGAGGTACTCCGCTTGCGTAACCACCACTGAAGGCACATCCTTGCCTGAGGCAACTAGTTGCAGCCGCCAACCAACGCCTTCGAAGGATCACCCATGGCACCGAACACCGCCACCGCCCGGCCCACGGCCGAACTCGACCTCGCCGACCAGCTCGGTCATGAGCTCGTCCGCCTGGTCCGCCTGATCAACAAGGCGAAATCGCAGGTGGCGAAGCAGGGGCCGGACGGCATCGAGCGGGCGGCCTACGCGATCCTCTTCACCCTCATCCACGAGGGCCCGCAGCGGACCAGCCGGCTCGCCGAGTCGCTCCACTCCGAGATCTCCACGATCAGCAGGCAGTCGAGCTCGCTCGTCCAGCACGGCCTGGTCGAGCGCCAGGCCGACCCGGAAGACGGGCGGGCCTGCCTCCTCGCGCCGACGGCCGAGGGCATGCGGGTGTTCGAAGAGAACCGCAAGCAGCGCAACCAGTGGCTGGCCGAAGTGCTCGGGGACTGGACCGAAGGGGAGATCCAGACCCTCAACCGGCTTTTCGGCCGGCTCAACACAGGTATCGAGAACCACTCTCCACAGCTGGCCGACGCGCAGCCGTCCGCCAGTGCACCGGCCAAGGGGGCCAACGCATGAGTTCCACCACAGAAGCACCGCTGCGACCCGAGGTGAAGGAACCACCCCGGTTGAGCCACCGCCAGATCGTCACGATCCTGAGCGGCCTGATGTGCGGCATGTTCCTCGCCGCACTGGACCAGACGATCGTGGGTACCTCGATCGTCAAGATCGCCAACGACCTGCACGGCTTCGACCTGCAGGCCTGGGCGACCACGGCGTACCTGATCACCTCGACGATCGTCACGCCGATCTACGGCAAGCTGTCCGACATCTACGGCCGCAAGCCGTTCTACCTGGCCGCGATCGGCATCTTCGTCGCCGGTTCGCTGGCTTCGGCCTTCGCACAGTCGATGTACCAGCTGGCCGCGTTCCGCGCGGTGCAGGGCCTCGGCGCCGGCGGCCTGATGTCGCTGGCCATGACGATCCTCGGCGACATCGTGCCGCCGCGTGAACGCGCGAAGTACCAGGGTTACATCCTCGCCGTGTTCGGCCTGTCCACCGTGCTGGGCCCGGTGCTCGGCGGCTTCTTCGCCGGCATCGACCACGCGGGCAGCATCTTCGGCTACGACATCCACGGCTGGCGCTGGGTCTTCCTGATCAACGTCCCGATCGGCATCCTCGCGCTGTTCGTCGTCGCCCGGGTGCTGAACGTGCCGCACGAGCGCCACGACCACAAGATCGACTGGTGGGGCGCGCTCGCTCTCGTCGTCGCCGTGGTGCCGTTCCTGATCGTCGCCGAGCAGGGCCAGAAGTGGGGCTGGGGCGACGGCAAGGCGATCCTCTGCTACGTCGTCGGCGCCATCGGCGTGGTCGCCTTCATCGCGATCGAACGCTGGATGAAGGACGCCGCGCTGATCCCGCTGCGGCTGTTCAAGAACTCGACGTTCACCGTGGCGATCATCGGCGGCATCATCGTCGGTGTCGCGATGTTCGGCGCGATCACGATGATCCCGCAGTTCCTGCAGGTCGTGCAGGGCAAGACGCCGACCGAGTCCGGGCTGCTGATGCTGCCCCTGATGGCGGGCATCATGCTCAGCTCGATCGTGTCCGGCCGGCTCACCGGGAAGACCGGGCGCTACAAGATCTTCCCGATCATCGGCACCGTTCTGATCGCCGCGGGCGCGTTCTTCTTCGCGCAGGTCGAGTACAACTCGCCGCTGTGGCACCCGCTGGTCGCGGCCGCCATCATCGGCCTCGGCCTCGGCCAGTGCATGCAGACGCTGATCATCGCGGTGCAGAACGCGGGCCCGCGCAGCGACATGGGCGTCTCGACCGCGTCGGCGACGTTCTTCCGCCAGATCGGTGGTACCGCGGGTGTCGCGATCTTCCTGACGGTCCTGTTCAACACCCTGATGCCCAACATCACGAAGGCGTTCGGCGGTCAGCTGCCCGCCGGTGCCGGGGCGAGCGTGGGCAACCTGTCCGAAAACACCAGCGTGATCCAGACGCTGCCGGAGCAGATCAAGACGCCGATCCTGATCGGCTTCACCGACTCGATCACCACGGTGTTCTACATCGCCGGCGCGGTGGCACTGCTGGCCACGCTGGTGCTGCTGTTCATGAAGGAGATCCCGCTGACCAACGCGGCCCCGGCCGCGGCGGCCATGGAGGGTGGCGAGGCGCTGCTCGAGGACGACCACGCGGACGCGCCGACCGAGATCGTCGAGCCGGTCAAGCTGAACGACCGCGAGCCGGCCCTGGTCGGCGGCGGCAAGCACGCGATGAACGGGAACGGGCACGGCGACTACCAGGCCGTCTCGGGCGCGCTGCCCATCACGAACTCCGTTTCGGACTCCGAGATCGACGTCCCCGTCAGCACCGGCGTGCCGGTGACCGGGCACGTCCGGCGTCAGGACGGCAGCCACGTGCCGGGTGCGGCCCTGACCCTGATCGACCAGCGCGGCCGCCAGGTCGCGCGGGCCACCGGGGCCGCGGACGGCAGCTACTCGGTGCCCAGCCAGGGCCCGGGCGCGTACGTGCTCATCGTGTCGGCCCACGGTCACCAGCCGCAGGCCTCCAGCGTCGTGATCAGCAACGGTCCTGCCACGGTCGACGTCACGCTCACCGGGTCCGGCGAGCTGACCGGCACCGTGCGGGCGGCCACGACCGGGCAGCCGCTGCCGAACGTGACCGTGACGCTGACCGACGGCCGGGGCGAGGTGAACGGCGCGTTCATCACGACCGCGGACGGCACCTACGCCTTCGTCGGGGTCGGCGCCGGGGCCTACACCCTGGTCGCCAGCGGGGCGGGCTACCGGCCCTTCGCGGTGACGCTGACCGTGCCGGACAGCGGCGTGCTGCGCCACGACGTCGAGCTCGCCAGCTCGGTGCTGCTGACCGGCACCGCGCGGACCGAGGGCGACCGGGTGGTGCCGGACGCGCGGATCACCGTGCTCGACGCCGAAGGCAACGTGGCCGCGGTCGCGCGGACCGACGGCGAAGGCCGGTACGTGGTCAGCGACCTGCCCGCGGGTGCGTACACCGTGGTCGCGAGCGGCTACCCGCCGGCGACCAGCCAGGTGGAGCTGACCGGCGGCGAGGCCGGCCACGACGTCCGGCTCAGCTACGACCAGGCCCTCGACGAGCTGGTCGACCGGTCATGACCGGCTTGCGCGCGACCTTCCGCACGGCCGAGGGCTGGGTGGTGGAGCACGCGGTGCTCACCGTCACCGACCCGGCCGGGCGGCAGGTCGCCCGCGAGGCGGCGGACGTCCGCGGCGAGGTCGTCACCGATGCGCTCGCGCCGGGCGTGTACACCGCTGTCGTCACCGCGGCCGGGTACACCCCGGTCGCGCGGACGACGCACATCGCCTCGGACGGCAGCGGCTCGCTCGGCGACGTCGTGCTGGTCCCGGTCGCCGAGGCGGTCGACCTGCCGCCCGCCGGGCCGTGGGTGATCGACCCGGTGCACTCGTCGGTCGTCGCGACCGCGCGGCACATGGGGATCGCGAGCATCAAGGCGCGGTTCCCGGACCTGTCCGGCCGGATCGAGATCGGCAGGCCCGCCGAACGGTCGTCGGTGCACGCCGAGATCAAGGCGGCGAGCGTCGAGACCGGCATCAAGATGCGCGACGACCACCTGCGCTCGCCGGACTTCCTCGACGTCGACGTGCACCCGGTGATCACGTTCACCAGCACGGGAATGCGGCAGCGCGGCGTCGACTCGTGGACGATGAGCGGCGAGCTGACGCTGCACGGCGAGCACCGGGAGATCGAGCTGGAACTCACCTACGGCGGCTGGGGCTCGGACCCGTGGGGTGGCGTGCGCGCCGCGTTCCACGCCGAGACGACCCTGCACCGCAACGACTTCGCGATCAACTACAGCGCGCTGGCCCGCGCCGGCGTCGCGGTGGTCGGCACGACGGTCAAGGTCGAGCTGGACATCGAAGCGGTGCAAGGCGAGTCCCTGCCGCAGTTCTGAGCCCCCCGTTCGCAGAGGCCCTCTCACCGCAGGTGAGGGGGCCTTTACGGTTCGTGAAAGCTGAAACTCCCGCCGGCCCGATTCGACCGTTCGCGGCGGATAGTTCACCTGGGCCACGTAGGCTCCGGGTGTGAACGTCGTGAGCATCGAGGCCGCGGGCGTCGGCGTGAGCTGGCTGGACACCGCCGGGCCGCTGCTCGTCTGGGTGATCGTGCTGAGCTTCGTGCTGGTCGAATGCGCGTTGATCATCGGGCTGTTCCTGCCCGGCGACTCGCTGCTGTTCGGGGCCGGCGTGGTGCTGGCGCAGCACGGTTCGGACGCGAACGCGTGGTTCCTGTCGGGGGCCGCGCTGATCGTCGCCGTCCTCGGCAACCAGATCGGCTACTACATCGGGCGCGGCAGCGGCACCAAGCTCATCGCGCGGCGCGACGGGAAGGTGCTGAACCGGCACAACCTCGAGCGCGCGCAGCGGTTCCTGGACCGCCGGGGCTTCTTCGCGATCGTGGCGGCCCGGTGGATCCCGTGGATCCGCACGCTCGCCCCGCTGTTCGCCGGCGCCGCCCGGATGGACCCGCGCCGGTTCCTGCTGGCCACGACGCTCGGCGGGCTGCTCTGGGTGCCGACGCTCGTGCTGCTGGGCTACTACGGCGCCGGATTGCTCGACGCGCTGCCGTGGGTGAAGACGGCCGCGCTGTGGCTCAGCATCGCGTTCTTCGTGTTCGGCACCGGGTACGGCGTGCTGCGCTACCGCCAGGAGATGCGCCGCCCGGTCGACGAGCGGGACGACGCGCGAGCCTGACTCCCCGGCTCAGAGCTGGGGGTCGGCCCAGATCTCGAGCTGGATGCCGTCGGGGTCGCGGAACACGATGACGCGCGAGCCTTCGAAGGTGCGCGACGGCGCGACCGGCAGGTAGGAGACGCCGAACTCGGCGAGCCTGCTCTCCCATTCGGCCAGCTCGGCGGCCGTGTGCACCCGGAACGCGACGTGGTCGAGCCCGGTCCGGCGTTCGTCGAACCCGCGCCTGCCGGTGTCCGCGTGCTGCACCAGCACCACCGAAAACTCGTCACCGGCGGACCGCAGCACGACCTTCCGCAGTCCCGTGTCCGGCTCTTCGCGCCGGGTGACCTCCTCGAGGTCGAGGACACGCACGTACCACGGCACGCTGCGGTCCACATCGGTCACGGTGAGCGCCAGATGGTGCACGGACATGAGTTTGGCCATGGCTTCCGAAGCCGTCCTTTCGTGTGGCGGCTTCCCAGAGTTGCACAGCGCCCGGCCGCCGAAACGGAGGTGACCAAGTTCCCCGTCCGATCGTGATCTCGTCGTCTCCGGCCGTCCCAGCACGCGGACAGAACCCACCGGTGGTCACCCCCCTCTCACGGATGGTGACCACCGGTGACTTCTACTGGCTGAGGGCCCGCAACCGGTCGAGGCGCCCCTCCTCGTGGATGCGCTGGGTCGTCACCCGGTCGGGGTAGCAGCGGGTGAACATGTTCGTGAAGTGCGTGCCGTAGTGGATGCGGTCGTCCCGGCCGTCCAATGGGCGGACGGTGGTGCTGAACGACGGCTCGTGGAAGTACGCGAGCGTGTAGCGCTCCCGCGTCGCGAGCCGGACCTTGTGCGGGGTCGACAGCAGCCTGCCGCCGGTGAGGAACTGGAGGATGTCGCCGGGGAAGACGGTGAACACCCGCGGCTCGGGTTCGACGAAGTGCCACGGCTCGTCGTCCTGGTACATCCCGGCGGTGCTCTCCTCCGGCAACCAGTTGCGGCGGCGGGGTTCCCCGGGCACCGGCGGCCGGATGAAGAGCCCGCCGACGTCGTCCTGCGCGGCGATCACGAGCAGGCCGTAGTCGGTGTGGGCGCCGATGCCGCGTTCGGTCGTCGCGGACCGGGCGGGGAACCGCAGCACGCGCAGGTGGTGCCAGCCGTCGCGGGTGAGCCGGGTCAGCCGGTCGATCTCCACCTCCAGCCCGAGCGCGACGAGCCGCAGGAGCTTCTCGCCTGCTTCGCCGACTTCGCGGAGGTAGGCACGCATCGCCGTCCGGTAGCCGTCGTCCGGCCACGGGACCGGCCCGTGGCACGGCCAGCCTTCGGTGACGCGGGTGTCGGTGAGCGGGACGTCCGGGCAGACCGTGAAGATCTCGGAGAAGTCGGCTTCGCCCGCGGTTACTTCTTCCCCGGAAGCGATGTAGCCGCTGTAGGTCAGGTCGCTGACGAATTTCGCCTTTTCCGGCACGGATTTGCCGAAGAATCGACGGCTTTCGGTAAGCGCTTCCTGAGTGATCCGCTCCTGCTCTGCCGTGGCGGCGACCTGGAAGATCCCGTCGGTCTCCCAGGTACGGACCAGCTGGCGGCCCAGAATTCGATCAACTGTCGTCCCGCTCACCGAATCAGGGAGCTCGAACGTACGCAACTCGGTCATTTCCCGTTCACCTTTCGCGCGGTTTGCCGAACGTGCACCACACGAATAGCAGGAATTGCCGGTTCAAAGGGATCAGCGGCCGCCGCCGACGTCGAGCACCGCGCCCGTCGTGAACGACGACGCCGGGGACAGCAGGAAGAGCACGGCTTCGGCGATTTCGGCGGGTTGCCCGGCGCGGCCCATCGGGATCTGCGGCGCGTACTTCGCCATCCGGTCCGGCAGGCCGGCGGCCGCGTGCAGGCCGGTGTGGATCATGCCCGGCCGGACGGCGTTGACCCGGATTCCCTCCGCCGCGACCTCTTGCGCGAGCCCGAAGGTCAGCGTGTCGACCGCCGCCTTCGACGCGGCGTAGTGCACCCACTCCCCGGCGGATCCGGTGCGCGCGGCGGTCGAGGAGATGTTGACGATGGCGCCGCCGTCGCCGCCGTGGCGGGTCGACATCCGGCGGACCGCCTCGCGGCAGCAGAGGAACACCCCGGTGACGTTCACGTCGAGGGTGCGCCGGACGACGTCGACCTCGTAGTCCTCGAGCCGGCCCGGGGTGTTGCCGACGGTCGCCGCGTTGTTGACCAAGCCGGTCACCGGGCCCAGCTCCGCCGCCGCGTCGAACAGCGCGCGGACGTCGTCTTCGCTGGAGACGTCCGCGCGGAAGGCCAGCGCCCGGCGACCTTGCGCGCGTAGGCGCTCGGCGACGGCTTCGGCGGGCGCGGGATCGCCGGAGAAGTTGACGACGACGTCGTGATCGCGTCCGGCGGCCAGCTCGCAGATCGCCGCGCCGATCCCGCGGCTGCCGCCCGTGACGATGAGGGTCAAATCGCGAAGTTCGCCAGCGGCAGGTTCTCCAGCACCAGGTCCGCCCGGTCCCGCGTCTGCGAGATCAGGTCGGCGTTGCGCTGGTCCGAGCCGAGGGCGCGCTGCCGGGCCTCGACCAGGGAACGGCCGTAACGGCGGTGGCGCGACACCAGGCGTTCGATCCGCTCGGGCTCGTCCGGCGCGAGGAACCAGGCCTCGGTGAGCAGCGGCCGGATCCCGCTCCACGGGTCGTCCGGGAGCAGCAGGTAGTTGCCCTCGGTGATGACCAGCTGGACCTCCGGCGGCACCGGGACCGCGCCGGCGATCGGCTCCTCGATCTCGCGGCGGAACTCCGGCGCGTACACCGTTTCGCGGCCCTCGGCGAGCCGGCGGATCAGGTGGTAGTACCCCGCCGCGTCGAACGTGTCCGGGGCGCCCTTGCGCTCGGTGCGCCCGAGGCGGCGCAGCTCGACCTGCGCGAGGTGGAAGCCGTCCATGCCGACCACCGCGGCGCGCGAGCCGAGTGCACTGGCCAGCGCCCAGGCGAGGGTGGTCTTGCCGGACGCGGGTGCGCCCACGATGCCGAGCACGTTGCGCTGCCCGCGCACGGTCAGGCCCTCGGCCCGGGCCAGCAGGTCGTCGAACGCCGTCATGTCCTGTTCCTTCCTGCGATCGCGGTCGTCCACGACCGCGGTCCCACATGCCGCACCCGTTCGGCGGCCACCTCGTTGGCGAAGCGGATCCGGTCCGTCACCGTCCGTTCGCGTGTCACGGCCACGGCGAGCGCGCCGTGCCAGACGTCGCCCGCCCCTAGTGTGTCCCGCGCCGCGACCGCGGGAACAGCCACCTCACCCGAGCCGCCGTCCGCAGTGGACCAGCGCACCGGGCCGGGCCCGGCGGTGGTGATCACGGTGCCGACGCCACGCTCGTGGAGGCCGGGCTCCGGCGCCGTGAAGTGCGCGGAGCAGGCGGCCACGTCGACCAGCGGGAGGAGGTCGTCGAGCACGGGTTTCCAGCTCCCGGCGTCGAGCACGACCGGGATGTCCCCGGCCGCCCGGGCGACGGAGAGCGCGAGACCGGGGTGGTGGCCGTCGACGAGCACCACGTCCGCGTCGACCGTGCCGTTCCAAGTGGCTTCGGAACCCGCCGCGTTGCGCGAGACGACCGTGCGCTCGCCGTCGCGGTCGCGGACCGCCACCGCGCTGACCGGGGGTGGATCGGAGCCTTCGGGGGCCAGGTCGACGACCCGGACCCCGTGCGCTTCGAGGTCGGCGCGGGCGAGCGCCGCCAGCGGGTGTGCACCGAGGACGGTCAGCAGGGTCGCCTCGGCGCCGAGCGCGGCCGCCGTCACCGCGGCGTTCGTCGCGGGCCCACCGGCCGCGACGTCCACCTGCAGCGACTGCACCTTCTCGCCCGGCGCCGGAAGCTCGTCGACCCGCTGGACGACGTCCACGGTGCACAAGCCCGCCAGCAGCACTCTCACTTCAAACCGGCCACGTGCGTCGCGGCGGCCGCCTCTTCCACTTCGCCGTTCTCGTTGAGCCGCAGGGCACCGGTGAGCAGGCCGACGACCTGGTTCATCGAGTGCGTCTTCGGCGAGACGACCGCGACGCGCTTGCCGAGGCGGTGCACGTGGATGCGGTCGGCGATGTCGAACACGTGCGGCATGTTGTGGCTGATCAGCACCACCGGCAGGCCGCGGTCGCGGATCCGGCCGATCAGGTCGAGCACCTTGCCGGACTCGGCGACGCCGAGCGCGGCGGTGGGCTCGTCCATGATCACGGCCTTGGTGCCGAACGCGGCCGCGCGGGCCACCGCGACACCCTGGCGCTGACCACCGGAGAGCGTCTCGACGGGCTGGCTGATCGACTTGATGTTGATGCCCAGCTCGTCGAGGATCCGCTGCGCCTCGGACCGCATGGTGGCGGTGTCGAGCTTGCGGAACAGCCCGAGCGGCCCCTTGAGCCGCTTTTCCCGGCCGAGGAACATGTTCGACGCGATGTCGAGCGCGGGTGCGACGGCGAGGTCCTGGTACACCGTCTCGATCCCGTAGTGCCGAGCATCCAAAGGGGACTTGAAGTGGACGGTCTTGCCGTCCACTTTGATCTCGCCTTCGTCCGGGATCACCGCCCCGGAAAGGGTTTTGATGAGCGACGACTTCCCGGCGCCGTTGTCGCCGACCACGGCGAGCACCTCGCCGGGCAGCAGGTCGAAGTCGGCGCCGTCGATGGCGGTGACCCGGCCGTAGCGTTTCACCAGCCCACGGGCTTGCAGGATCGGTTCGGTCATGACTGCTGCTGCCTCCTCGCGATCCGGTCCACCACGACGGCGGCGATGAGCAGGGCGCCGGTGGCGAGGTCCTGGTAGTTGCCGTCGACGTTCATCTGCGTCAGCCCCGACCGCAGCACCGCCACGACCAGCGCGCCCATCAGCGTCCCGAGCACCGAGCCGCGGCCGCCGAAGAGGCTCGTCCCGCCGAGGACGACGGCGGTGATCGAGTCGAGGTTGCCGAGCTGGAACTGGTTCGGGTCGGCGTTCGGCGTCCGGCCGAGCGCCTGCCAGGCCGCGATGCCGAAGGTCAGCCCGGCCACGATGTACACCGAAAGCACCGTGCGGTTGACCTTGATGCCGGACAGCCGCGCGGACTCCGGCGCGTTGCCGACCGCGTAGACGTGCTTGCCCCACGCGGTTTTCGTCAGCGCGTACCAGACGCCGAGGTACATCAGCAGCGCCAGCGTCATGCCGTAGGTGATCGGGATGCCGCCGAAGAGGTAGCGCTTGGTGCCGAGCCACTGCAGCAGCCCGTCGGTCACCGGCACGGCCTGGCCGCCGGCGATCAGCTTCGACACCGCGGTGAGCATGGTGAACGTGCCGAGCGTGATGATGAACGCCGGCAGCTTGATCCGTGTCGCGAGACCGCCGATGAAGATGCCCACGATGATCGTCAGCACCACCCCGGCGAGCAGCGCCACGAAGCCGTTCGTGCCCGCCGCGGCGAGTTTCGCCATGATCAGCGTCGCGACGACCATCGACGCGGCGTTCGACAGGTCGATGCCCGCGATGAGGATGACGAGCGTCTGGCCCAGCGCGAGCGTCCCGACGACGAGGGACTGCTGGACGACCGTCGAGAGGTTGTCGAGGTCGAAGAACGTGTCCGTGGCCAGCGAGAACACCACGATCGCGACGATCAGCGCGAGCGCCGGGCCGACCGCGGGGGCGCGGAGGAGGAAGTCGCCGAGGGACTCACGGTCTTTTGTGTCCCTTGTGGACACTGTCGCGGTCGTCACTTCGTGCCTCCCCAGCAGTTCTGCAGGCCCCAGGCGGTGTCGTGGCTCTCGATGCCCGGCAGGGGCTTGTCGGTGATCACGGCGGACCCGGTGTTGACGAACCCGCTCGGCTTCTTGCCGGTCTTGGCGTACTCGACGGCGGCGAGCACCCCCTGTTCGGCCATCTTCTTGGGGAACTGCATGACGGTCGCCGCGTAGAGGCCGTCCTTGACGTTCTGGACGCCTTCGCAGCCGCCGTCGATCGAGCCCATGACGATCTGCCCGGTGAGCCCGCGCGCCTTGAGCGCCGCGTACGCGCCGCGGCCCATCGGCTCGTTCATCGAGTAGACGGCGTTGATGTCGGTGCTGCGCTGCAGCAGGTTCTCCATGCCCTGCTGGGCGAGGCTCTGGTCGCCGTTGGCCGCGGTGTGGCCCTTGATCTCCGGCGAGCCGTCGGTCAGCCCGATGCCCTTGAGGAACCCGGTGTGCCGTTGCGTGTCGACCGAGCTGCCGGCCGTGCCGTCGACCATGAGCAGCTTGGGCGGGACGCCCTTGAGCGCGGCCTTGACGTAGGCGCCCTGCTGCTCGCCGGCCGCGAAGTTGTCGGTGGCGAAGGTGGCGTCGACGGCGTCCGGCGGGTCGGTGGCGGTGTCGAGGGCGATGACCAGGACCCCGGCGTCGCGGGCGTCCTTGATCGCCTTGAGCACGCCGGTGGACGAGCTGGGCGTGATCAGGATGGTGTTCGCGCCCTGCTGACGGAGGTTTTCGATGGCGCGGACCTGGCCGTCGTTGTCGCCGTCGAACTGGCCGGCGAGCGCGCTGAAGTCGGCGCCGTTGGCCTGCGCGGCCGCTCTTGCGGAGTTGCGGAGTTCCACGAAGTAGGGGTTGGTGTCGGTTTTGGTGACCAGGCCGACCTTCGCCTTGCCGCTCCCGCCCGTGTTGGTGTTGCCGCCCCAATGCCGTTCGACCGTGCAGCCGGTCGTCGCGGCGAGGACGGCGGCCAGCACGACTGCGGTGAGACTTCGCTGTCTCATGGTTCCTGTCCTTTTGTGGGTCCGAGGCTTGCCGATGGTCGGGAAGGTAGACAGACTGCTCCGTGCACGCAAGCGTTTGCGCAAACGCTTGCCGGAAAGGATGGGTATGCCCCAGTCGAGATCATCGCGGCCGACCCAGCGGGACATCGCCGAACTCGCCGGCGTGTCGATCACGACCGTCTCGCACGTCGTGAACGGGACCCGCGCGGTCGCGGAGGACACGAAAGCGGCCGTCCTGCGGGCGATCGAGGCGACCGGCTACACCGGCGACGCGATCGCGCGATCGCTGGTCACGGGCGGGACGCGGTCGATCGGGATGGCGATCTCGCTGGTGGCGAACCCGTACTTCGCGGTGCTGATGCAGGCGATCGAGCGGGAGGCGTCGGCGCACGGGTACACCGTCCTGCTCGCCGACACGCACGACACCGCGGACACGGAGCGTGACACGGTACGCGCGCTGCGCTCCCGCCGTGTCGACGGCCTGCTCATCACCCCGGCGCCCGGCGACGGGCCGGTGATCGGCGAGCTGGTGTCGCTGGACGTGCCGACGGTCCTGATCGACCGGCTGTCCACCCGCACCGACGTCGACCAGGTCGGCTCGGAGAACATCCAGGCGACGTCGGCGCTGACCGCGCACCTGGCGACGCTCGGGCACCGGCGGATCGGGATGATCAGCGGCGCGCCCGGGCTGTCGACGAGCGAGGAGCGCGTGCTGGGCTACCGGCTGGGGCTGGGCCGGTCCGGGCTCACGTGGTCGTCCGAGCTCGTGGCCTGCGGAAACTCTTCGCGCGAGGGCGGCGCGCTGGCGTTGAGCACGCTGCTGGCGCTGCCGGAGCCGCCGTCGGCGCTGGTGGTCGGCAACGACAGCATGATGGTCGGGGTGCTGCACGAGGCGCGCCGGCGCGGGCTGCGGATCGGGCGAGACCTGCCGGTCGTGGTCTACGACGACGTCGAGTGGGCGGACCTGGTCGACCCGCCGCTGACGACGATGGCGCAGCCGATCGAGGAGATCGGGCGCCAGGCGGTGCGGCTGCTGCTGGCCCGGATCAACGACCCGGCACGCAAGGCCGAAACCGTACGGCTCGCACCCACTCTGCGTCACCGTGAGTCGTGCGGCTGCCCGCCGGTTCACTCACTTCAGTGAATCTGGGTTCCTGATACCCCCGCGGGGCCCTTCAGCGGATACCGTTCCGCTGAGCGTCTGCGAGGGCTTATGACCGCACTTTCGCCGGACCTCCGGTTGTGGGACCCCCCGGTCACCTACCGGATCGGCGTCGCGATGGGTGTGCAAGCGAACCCCTACTCCGGCGAGCTGCTGCGCGCGATCCGCGGCGCCGCGGCGCAGGCGGGATGCGACGTCGTGCTGGCCGAAACCGAGAACACCGCAGGCGAAGAAGCCGCGGTGGTGCGCGCTCTGCGCGCGGACCTGGTGGACGGCGTGCTGCTGGTTCCGGCGACCGGCGACGAAGCGGTGATCAACGGCCTGGTCCGGATGGGCGTGCCGACGGTGCTGGTGGACCGGCTGGCCGCGCGCAACGACGTCGACCAGGTCGGCACGGAGAACGTGCACGCGGTGGCGTCGCTGGTTCGCCATCTGACGTCCCGCCGCCACCGGAAGATCGGCCTGGTTTCGGGCGACGAGAGCATGGAGGTCAGCCGCGAGCGCGTCCGCGGCTACCGGCTGGGGCTGGAGCAGGCGGGCCTGCGGTTCAACCGCGAGCTGGTGGAGTGCGGGCTGTCGACCCCGGGCGGCGCGGCCCGGGCGACGGCCAAGCTCCTGGACGGCTGGCCCTCCCCGACGGCGCTGGTCGTCGCGGACGAGTCGATGCTGGTGGGCGTCCAGTACGAGGCCCACCGCCGCGGCATCAAGATCGGGTCGGAGCTGGCGGTGGTCGGCTACGGCGACATGGACTGGGCCCGCCGCGTGAGCCCGGCGGTGACGACGCTGGCCCAGCCGGTGGCGGACATCGGACGTCGCGCGGTGCAGCTGCTGACGTCCCGCATGGCGGACCCGGACCGCCCCCCGGAGTCGGTGCTCCTGACGCCCCGCTTGCTGCACGGCGCCTCCTGCGGCTGCTGACCGGTTTCTGTCAGACCCCCTCGGTACCTTGGGACATCGGGGGGTCTTCAGCGCCTTCTACGGGGACAGCGTCGCGGCGGCTTCGAGGAGCATCCAGCCGCCCACCTGGACCGACAGGTCCCGTTCCGGTGCGTCGTCCGGGAGGGGCGGTGCAGGCGCCGGACGGTCCCAGAACGCGCTGAACAACGGGCCCTCCGGCGTAGAGGCGGCGCCTGACCAGCAGGCGTCCGCCGACGTCAGCACCAGCGTCCGGGCTGTCGCCGCTTCCGGGCCCGGCAGCGCACGAGCCGCCAAGGCCAGGTACCGCGCCAGGATCGCCGCGAACAACCCGCCGTCGCCGCCGCCCTGGCCGCGGATCACGCCACCCGGTGCGCAATGCTCCGCGACCGCCCGCACCGTCCGAGCCGCATTGTCCATTTCGGACAATTCGAGGCACGCACCGAGGTAGACACCTTGGCAGTACGTGTAAATGTGCTTCACCAGCTCGCCCGTAGAGGCCCGGATGCCGTCCCAGACCAAGCCGGACGCCGGATCGACCAAAGTGGACGACAGCCAGTCCGTCATCGCCCGGGCCCGCGGCAGGTTCCCCGACCGGGCGTGGAAGATCGCCGCCGGGCCGTTGGCCGGGGCGTTCTTGAAGTCGTCCCCGCGGCGCCACCAGATCCCGCCGCCCGCCGCCGGCGTCCAACCCGACAGGAGCTGCGCGTCGATCGCCGCCAGTGCCGGGCCCACGTCGATGCCCCACGACGAAACCCGTTGCAGCGCAAGGCCGAGCCACGCGATGTCGTCGTAGTAGTCGTTGGTCCAGCGCCCGAAGTTGCGCAACCGCACCGAACGCACGAAACCGCGGATCAGAGCCAAGCGCGCGGGCGAAGGTGCGCGCAGCTGGGCGTCGGCCAAGGTGTCCAGCAGGTGCGCCTGCCACCAGTAGTTCCAGTGCCAGTGCACCCGCTGGCCGGTCGAAGCCGGCCAGCCGCTGCGGCCCAGGAGCGTGCCGGGCAGGGCCCACACCCGGCGCAGGTGGCGCGCGGTCACCGCGCGTTCGGCAGCCGAGACGTCCATGGTGCGATCCTGCCTTGCCCACCGACATACCGCTCGGTATGTTGAGGGTCCCGACGGCCTGCGAGGTGCCCATGACCACAGCACACGTCACCTGCCCGCTGTGCGAAGCCACCTGCGGCCTCGAGGTCACCCTCGACGAGAACCAGCAGGTCACGCGCGTGAAAGGCGACGAGCAGGACGTCTTCTCGAAGGGCTACATCTGCCCGAAGGGCGCGTCGCTCGGCGCACTGCACCACGACCCCGACCGGCTGACCGCGCCGTTGCTCAAGCGCGACGGCGAATTCGTCGAAGTCAGCTGGCAGGAGGCGTACGACGAGATCGCCCGGCGGCTTCCGCCGATCCTCGAGGAGCACGGCCGGGACGCCGTCGCCGTCTACGCGGGCAACCCCGGAGTGCACAACATCGCGCTGACGCTCTACGGCGGCCCGCTCTACAAAGCGTTGGGCACCAAGAACTTCTACAGCGCGTCGTCCGTCGACCAGATGCCGAAGCACTACTCCGCCGGCACCATGTTCGGCGACCCGCTCGCCATCCCCGTGCCCGACCTCGACCGGACGAAGCACCTGCTGATCCTCGGCGCCAACCCGCTCGTCTCGAACGGCAGCCTGATGACGGCGCCGGACATCCGCGGACGGCTGCGCGGGATCCGCGACCGCGGCGGCAAGATCGTCGTCGTCGATCCGCGCCGCACGCGTACCGCCCAGTTCGCCGACGAGCACCACGCCATCCGCCCGGGCACCGACGCGCTGCTGCTGTTCGCACTGGTCAACGTCCTGTTCGCGGAGAACCGGGTCCAGCCGAAGAGGCTCACCGAACACCTCAACGGCCTCGACGACGTCCGCGCGCTGGCCGAGCCGTTCACGCCGGAAGCCGTCGCGCCACGCACCGGCATCGACGCCGCCGGGATCCGCCGGATGGCCCGGGAACTGGCCGACGCCGAAAACGCCGTGGTCTACGGCCGGATCGGCACCACGACGCAGACCTTCGGCACCATCGCGAGCTGGCTGGTCGACGTCCTCAACGTGCTCACCGGCCACCTCGACGCGCCGGGCGGCGCGATGTTCCCGCTGGCCGCGTGCCGGCCCACCGGGAACCGGCGGCCGTTCGCCGTCGGGCGCTGGCGCAGCCGCGTGCGCGGCTACCCCGAGGTCCTCGGCGAACTGCCGGTCGCGACGCTCGCCGACGAGATCGAAACCCCCGGCGAGGGCCAGGTCCGCGCGCTGGTCACCGTCAGCGGCAACCCCTGCCTGAGCACGCCGAACGCCGGCCGCCTGGCCGCGGCGCTGGAAACCCTCGACTTCATGATCTCGGTCGACGTCTACCTGAACGAGACGTCGCGGCACGCCGACGTCATCCTGCCCGGCCCGTCGCCGCTCGAGCGCCCGCACTTCGACCTGGCCTTCTACCAGCTGTCGGTCCGCAACATCGCCAACTGGACACCGGCCACGCTGCCGTCCGAGCTACCGCAGGAGTGGGAGACCATGCTCCGGCTCACCGGCATCGTCACCGGTCAGGGCCCGGAAGCCGACGTCGCGGCGCTCGACGATTTCGTCGCCGCGGAGACCGCGCGCCGCAGCGGGCTCGACGTCGCCGTCGCCGGGGACCGCACCGGCCCCGCGCGCCTGGTCGACCTGCTGCTGCGCGCGGGACCCTACGACGTCACGCTGGCCGACCTCGAAGCGGCGCCGCACGGGATGGACTTCGGGCCGCTGAAGCCGCGGATCCCGGAGGTGCTGTGCACCGCGTCCGGCCGGATCGAATTGGCGCCCGGACCGGTCGTCGCGGACGTTCCGCGATTGACGGAAGAACTGGCGAAAACCGCGGAAGACGGCCTCGTGCTGATCGGGCGGCGGCACCTGAGTTCGAACAACTCGTGGATGCACAACCTCGCACCGCTGATCCGCGGCGGCAACCGGTGCACGGTGCAGGTCCACCCCGCCGACGCGACGCGCCTGGGACTCACCGACGGCGGCCTGGCGTCGGTGACGTCCCGCGCCGGAAAACTGCAGGTCCCGGTGGAGGTGACCGACGAGGTCCGGCCGGGCGTCGTCAGCATTCCGCACGGTTGGGGCCACGACGTCGACGGCTCGCGGACGCGGGTGGCCCGCGCGAACCCCGGCGTCAATTCGAACCTCGTAGCCGACGAGACACTTCTGGACGTTCCGTCCGGAACGTCGGTGTTGAACGGGATTCCGGTCGAAGTCGCTCCGGCCTGAGTCTTGACAGGGGCGCGGAGCTGACGCATTCTCGGCTCGGATGTTGACGTAAACATCGATCTTCCCTCGCGCCCCCTCGGACATCGGAGTTCGTATGAAGCGCTCTGGTACTCGTATTTGGCTACGCGCCGCGATGGCCGCCGTACTCGCTGTTCCCCTGCTCGCGGTCCCGCAGAGCGCCTCCGCCGCCACCAACGCGTTCCGGGGCGTCAACTGGGCGGACGCCCGCGACAACTACGTGGACGGCTGGGTGATCCCGACCGGCCTCACCGCCGGGGACAGCTACGCGAGCGTCCGCAGCAAGGCCGACGGCATCATCAGCGGCTTCCAGGACAAGCTGGGCGCGAACACCGTGCGGCTGCCGATCAACCCGCAGAGCGTCAACTCGGACTGGTGGGGGCGGTACAAGGGCGCCGCCGACTCGGCGCTGGCCCACGGCATGAAGGTCATCTTCGGCTACTGGGAAGCGAACAAGGACGGCTTCGTCGACGACACGTCCGCGTGGAACACCATGTGGGACAAGGTGACCGCCGACTACGGCGGCAACGGCAACGTCTACTTCGAACCGATGAACGAGCCGTTCGGCTACAGCCTGAACGACTGGGTTTCGCTCTGCTCGTCGTGGCTGTCCCGGCACTCGAACATCCCCCGCGGCCGGGTCGTGGTCAGCGGCACCGGCTACAACGACAACGTCACCGGCGTCGGCGCGGCGAGCGCGTTGGACGGCACGCTGCTTTCGCTGCACTTCTACGGCTACTGGGCCTCGGACACGACGCGCTCGGCGTGGACGACCAACCTCAGCAACCGGCTCGGGTCGTACTCCTCGCGCACGATCATCGACGAAGCCGGCGCCCCGATGACGACCGGGTTGAACTACTCCGCGGGGCACCAGGACGGCAACAACTTCACCGCGTACTTCGCGGCCACCACCGACCTGGCGCGGTCGCGGCAGATGGGCGTCGTCTACTGGCCCGGCCTGCGGTCCGGCGACACGTACTCGATCACGCGGCAGAGCGGCAGCGGCCTCGAGATCAACAACGCGACGGGCGTGGCGCAGCTGCGCTGGGGCTGGGGCATGTAGCGGCTACCAGGCGCGGCCGAGATCGGCGTGCTGCCGGATCCAGGCGTGCATGACGATCCCGGCCGCGACCCCCGCGTTGATCGAGCGGGTTGTGCCGAACTGGGCGATCGACACCACCAGCGACGCGGCTTCCTGCGCCTGCGGGGAAAGCCCCGGCCCTTCCTGGCCGAACAGCAGCACGCACTCGCGCGGGATCTCGGCCGTCTCGACCGGCCGGGACCCGGGCGTGTTGTCCACCGCGACGACGGCGAGGCCGCGCTCGGCCGCGAAGGCGACCAAGGTCTCGACGTCGTCGTGGTGGCGAAGGTGCTGGTAGCGGTCGGTCACCATGGCGCCGCGCCGGTTCCACCGACGGCGGCCGACGATGTGCACCTCGGCGGCGGCGAACGCGTTGGCCGTGCGGACCACGGTGCCGATGTTGTGGTCGTGCTGGAAGTTCTCGATCGCGACGTGGAACGGGTGCCGCCGGCTGTCCACATCGGACACGATGGCCTCGCGGCGCCAGTAGCGGTAGGCGTCGACGACGTTGCGCCGGTCGCCTTCCCGCAGCAGCTCCGGGTCGTACCGCTCGTCCGAAGGCCACTCACCGGCCCAAGGACCGACGCCGACCTCTTCGCGGCTCACCCACTCCGTGGGGCCGGGCACTGTGTTCACCCGTGGATTGTCGCCTAGCCGAGGTGAACCGGACGCGCGTGGGTTTCCTGGGCGTCGTGACGGTGGCGCCAGCGGTGGTACACGCCGACGTAGGAGTAGGCGACGAGCACGATCGCGATGATGCCGATGGCCGGCAGCCACGAGTGCGGGAACACGGTGCCGTAGAGGTAGTAGGAGTTGAACCCGCCGGGCAGGTCACCGAGGCCCTGCTGGTGGCGGAAGTAGTTCTCCAGCCCGGTGAGCGGGCACGGCACGGGCGTCACGTTGACGAGGACACCCCAGGCCGCGGCGAAGATGTGGATGAAGATCAGCTTCGGCCAGCGCCAGGCGAGAAAGCCGCCCAAGCCGATGAGCACGAGGGCCAGAATGTGCACCGCGACGGTCACGTCGGCCAGGAACTTCGCCATCCGCACCCCCTCCACCGATCCCCCCACCAGCGACTTTACTCCGCTGATGGGGTTCGGCCGCCCCTGAGAGTGCCCCGCCGTGTGATTTTTAACCCAGCGGAGCAACCTGTTCACCTGGGCGGTGACGGAGGCGTCACACCGGGTGGAAATTCCGGCGGGCGCTTGCCGGGGTACTGGGTGGGTTCCTCGTGCGGGTACTGATCCGGGGCCCCGTCCGGCTTCTTCCGGTGGGGGAAGGTCGGCTGGTGCCCGGGCCGGTCCGGCGGCTCGTCGGGCGTCGACGGCTCGTCCATGCCTTCGACGGTACGCCGGAACAGCGGCACTGGGCGTTCGCCTTCGGCCGAACGCTCAGTTCAGGCCGAGGTCGTCCTTGCCGAGGACGTACCGGTACTCCAGGCCTTCCTTCTCGATGGCCTCGCGCGCCCCGGTGTCGCGGTCGACGACCGTGACGACGCCGACCACGTTCGCGCCCGCTTCGCGCAGGGCCTCGACCGCGGTCAGCACGCTGCCGCCCGTGGTGGAGGTGTCCTCGACCGCCAGCACGCGCTGGCCGCGGACCTCCATGCCCTCGATGCGCCGCTGCATGCCGTGTTCCTTGACCGCCTTGCGGACCACGAACGCGTCCAGGACCACGCCGTCGGACGCCGCCGAGTGCAGCATCGCCAGCGCTACCGGGTCGGCGCCGAGGGTCAGGCCGCCCGCGGCGACGTAGTTCCAGTCCGCCGTCAGCTGGCGCAGCAGCTTGCCGATCAGGGGCGCGGCCGCGTGGTGCAGGGTCGCCCGCCGGAGGTCGATGTAGTAGTCGGCTTCCTTGCCGGATGCCAGGGTCACTTTTCCGTGCACCACGGAAAGATCGGTGACCAGCCTGGCCAGTTCGAGTTTCGCCGCTTGATCCAACCCGGGGTTCGCCACGGCGGTGAGTCTTACACACTAGCCCGCTCACTCACCGATGGATGTGGCGTCGACCGCACGCCCGCGCGTCGCCGCCCAGGCCGGGACCAGAATCGCCACGAGCGAGAGCACCACGGCGATCGCGAGCACGGTGAGGTAGATCGTCACCGGCCCCGACGGCAGCGGCGACCCCGTCACCACGAGGCAGAACGGCACGATCGCGCCCGCCGCCACCAGCGTGCCGAGCAGCACCGCGATCGCCGCGATCAGCCCGCCTTCGATGCCGGCCATGCGCAGTACCTGGCCGCGGGTGAACCCGCTCAGGCGCTGCAGCCCGAACTCGCGGCGCCGCCGGGCCGTGGCCATCACCAGCGTGTTCGCCACCGAGATCACCGTGTACGCGATGATCATGCCGACCAGCAGGTAGTTGACCCACGCGCCGATCTCGTCGCCCTTCGCGTGCGCCGCGATCAGCGTGTCGCGATCACCGACGAACACCGGCAACCCGGCTGTCGCGTCGCGAAGACGCGAAGTCAGCGAGGCCGTGTCGACGCCGGGAGCCGCGCGGACCAGCAGCTGCGGAGCGAGCCCGAGCGTCGTGTGCGGGGCCAGCAGCCCGGCGGGCAGCACGAGCCGTTCGAACCCGGGGCGCTGGCTCACGACGGCCGCTACCCGCACCTCCACCGGCGTGCTGTCGCCGAGCCGCAGCGACAGCGTGTCGCCGACGTTGCGGCCGAGCTTCGCGGGCACCTCGACGGCGTTCCCGGTCAGCTCGCTGACGCCGAGCGCGGGCCAGCCGTCCTTGTCCTGGTTGGAGTCGAACGGCCGCTCGACGAACACCGTGCTCGTGACGTACTCCGAGGCACCCGCGACCCCCGGAACGGCGGAAACCCGCTCCCGCACCGAGGGATCGAGCCCGGACGGCCCGGCGACGACCGCGTCCGCGCGCAGGTCCTCGGTGTACGCCTGGTTCGAGACGGCTTCCTGGGTGGTCTGCAGGTAGATGTTGGCCGTCGCGATGCCGACGGCGAGCATGATCGGGGTGACCGCGCCGGCCGTCCGCACCGCGCCGACGCGGGTGTTGCGCAGCGCGACCCGGCCGTTGACGCCGGTGACCGCCTGGACCGGCCACCGCAGCAGTGACGCCGTCAGCTTCGTGACGCCCGGGCTGATCGCCGCCAGGCCGAACGCCCACAGCATCACCGCCGGGCCCGCCGTGCTGGCCGCGACCGGGCCGGTCATCACGGCGACCGTGACGACGGCCAGCGCCGTCCCGCCCGCGAAGCACAGGACCGCGGTGATCACCCGGATCGGCGTCAGCCAGCGCCGCTCGACGGCGGCTTCGGCGAGCGCCTCGGTCGGGCGGACCTTCGACGCCCGCCGTCCCGCCACGAACGAAGCCGCCACGACCGCCAGCAGGGACGCGCCCGCGGCGACCGTCGCCGGGAGCCAGCCCTGCTCGAACCGCAGCACGTCGGGCACGACCTGGTGAGCCGCGAGCTGGCCGAACAGCCAGTTCCCGAGCACCGGACCCAAGACGACCGCGACGCCGACGGCGAGCAGCCCGACGACGAGCGCCTCGCCGAGCACCATCCGCCGCAGCTGGCGCGGGCTCGTGCCGATCGCGCGCAGCAGCGCGAGTTCGCGCTGACGCTGCTGGGTCGACAACGTGAGCGTGCCCGCGACGACGAACACCATCACCATCGCCGACAGCCCGCCCGACACCGCGGCCAGCACGATCAGGTCCTCGCCGCTCTTGCCGACCTCGGGAAACTCCAGGGCACCGCGGTCGACGCCGGTCGTCACGACCCCGGCGTCCCCGACGGCCGCCGACACCGCGGCGACGTCGCCGCCGAAGACGCCGATGGTGTCGAAGCGACCCGGGTGGCCGGACAGCCGTGAAGCATCCGGCGCCGCGAAGAACAGCGCCGAGTCCCGCATGGCCTGCGGTGCTTCGGCGATCCCCGAGACGCGGTACTGGCCGATGCCACCGTGCGCCGCGACGGGCACTGTGGTGCCGACGGAGATCCCCAGCCCGGCGTCGACGACGACCTCGCCGGGCTTCGGGGCCTGACCGCTGAGCGAGTACGGCGTCAGGACCGCGGAATCCCAGGCGTGCCCCAGCGCGCTCGCGGAGCCGATCTGCGCCGGGAAGCTGACCTCGCCGACGACTTGGGTGACGCCGGGGACCGCGCGCAGCCGGTCGGCCAGCGCCGCGTCGGGCCGGACGCGCTCGGCCAGGGTCGCGTTCTCGAACTTGTGCTTGTCCTCGGGGTCGAGGGTGGCCGGGTCGTCCTCCGGCAGCTTGAGCGTCTGCTGGCCGCCGACGACGATCGGCGCCGCCGCCAGCCGCTGCACCGGCGTCTCGGACCGGATGCCGGTCTCCATCAGGCCACCGCACGCCGAAACGATCAGCGCGCCGAAGAACACGGCGACGAACGTCGCCAGGAAGCCGCCTTTGCGCAGGCGGAGCGTGCGCAGCGCGAGGGAGAACATCAGACGCCGACCGCCATCCGGTCCCAGGCGCCCAGGTGGGTCATCCGCTCGGCGACGGCCTCCGCGGTCGGCCGGGCCAGCCGGCCGGCGATCCGGCCGTCGGCCAGGAACACGACGTCTTCGGCGTAGGACGCGGCGACCGGGTCGTGCGTCACCATGATCACCGTCTGGCCCGACGACCGGACGGACTCGCGCAGCAGGCCGAGGACGTCGGCGGCGGTGCGGGTGTCGAGTGCGCCGGTCGGCTCGTCGGCGAACAGCACGGCCGGGTCCGTGACCAGGGCCCGCGCGATCGCGACGCGCTGCTGCTGGCCGCCGGACAGCTGCCCGGGCAGGTGCTTGCGGCGCCCGTCGAGGCCGACGTGCGCGAGGATCCGCGCCACGAGCCGCTTGTCCGGGCGCTTCCCGGCCAGCTGCAGCGGCAGCACGACGTTCTGCTCGACCGTCAGCGCCGGCAGCAGGTTGAACGCCTGGAACACGAACCCGACGCGGTCGCGCCGCAGCTTCGTCAGGTACGTCTCGTTCTTGCCGTCGAGGTCCTGGCCGTCGAGCACGACGCGGCCCGACGTCGGCCGGTCGAGACCGGCCGCGCAGTGCAGGAACGTGCTCTTGCCCGAGCCGGACGGCCCCATCACCGCGGTGAAGCCGCCGCGCGGGAACGAGATCGAAACCCCGTCCAGCGCGACCACTCCGCCGTACTCCTTGCGCACGGCCTCGAGCCGAACCGCCTCAGTCGTCATGGGAACAACGCTAGGCAGCCGCGGCCGCCGGCACATTGAGGAGCACATCCGTTTTCATGGTGAGGAAAACCCCACCTTTCAGGTGCGGCCTTTGCCGCCGAAGCCGCCACTGATCCGGCGCAGCACCGCGCGCGGCAGCAGGCCGCCGATCGCGACGACGGCCTTGTACTGGAGGCTCGGCACGGAGATCACCTTGCCGCGGCGGAGATCCGCGAGCGCCTCGCCGACCACCTGTTCGACACCCAGCCAGGCGATTTTCGGGCCGGGTTTGCCGATGCCGGCCCGCTCGTGGAACTCGGTCGCCGTGAAACCGGGGCAGAGCGCCATCATCCGGACACCCTTCGGCAGCGACGCGGCGATGCCTTCGGTGAACGACGTGACCCAGTTCTTGCTCGCCGTGTACGTCGAGCCGCGGCCGCTGAAGAAGCCCGCCACGCTGCTGACCTGGATGATTTCGCCGTGACCGCGCTCGATCATGCCGGGCAGCACGGCCCGGGTGAGCCGCAGAACGGCGGTGACGTTGACGTCGAGCTGGCGCTGCAGCGCGTCCGGCGGGATGGTCCAGAAATCGCCGTTCAACCCGAACCCGGCGTTGTTCACGAGCAGGTCGACCGGGCCGGCGGCGAGCCGCTCCTCGACGGCGGCTCGTCCGTCCACTTCGGACAAATCGGCGGGCAGCACCTCGACCGCGACGCCGTGCTTTTCGCGCAGCTCAGCGGCATACGCCTCCAGTCGCGCGGTATCGCGGGCGACGAGCACCAGATCGTATTTCTCGGCGGCGAGCGCGCGTGCGAACTGCGCGCCGATACCCGCGGTGGCTCCGGTGATGAGAGCGGTGGTGGTCATGTGGGTGAACCATACCCGCTGGTCAGGGCCGGACGTGCGCGGCGATTCGGCGGGAAGTATCGTCCGGCGCATGGGTAAGCACAGCAGGCGCAAAAGCGGCTATCTGCCCAAAGTCGCCGTTGGCGCGGCCCCCGTCGCGCTCCTTTTCGCGGCGCCCGCGGCCGCGCTCGCGAGCCCGGCCGAGCTGACCCTGCCGCTCGACCACCGCGAGGACAGCACGTTCGGGCGCGACGTCTCGACTTCGGGCCAGGACGACTCGTCGGTGGTGCGCGAGACGCTGACCGCGACCCGCCACGACTTCCTGGCGAAGGAGGTCGCCGGCGCGGTTCTCACCACCGACTTGGCCGAGTCCGCGATCACCCGCCGCGAGGAGCGGCAGACGGAGACGTCGGCCGCGTCGCGGGAAACCGAGGCGCTCACCCGCAACGGCCGCCACACCTTGCGGCTCGGTGCGGTCCGCGCGGTCACCGCGAACTACCAGCGGCTCGGCCAAGGTGATTCGCGCACCCTGTCGCTCTCCCCGATCGCCGGCGGCACCGAGCGCCGGACCGGCCTCGGCGAAGGCACCACCCACGGTGTCTGGCTGGCCGACGGCGTCGACGTGCTGAGCCAGAACGCGGAACAGCTCGACACCGGCCTGCACGGCAGTTTCGCCGGCGACCTCCAGGGCGCGCTGTCGGCCAACCGGTCATCCGGCCAGGCGGTCGACCTCGGCAGCCTGGGCGCGGTCGGCACGACGTCCGAGCAGCACGCGACCGGCCAGATCGCGGGCGTCCTCGACCTGGACCAGGAGCACGAGCTGGGTGGTCAGCTCGGCCCGGCCTGGGGCTGGACGAAGACGACCCAGTCCGTCGGCCCGGACGGCCCGGCCGGTTCGATCCGCGGCGACCTCGGCGTGGACCACGTGGTCCACGCCGAAGGCGGCACGACGACGGTGCGCGGCACGCTCGACCGGTCCGGGTCGCTCAGCGTGCTCGACCGGCCGGTGCTCGGCTTCTAGCTCTCGCTCGGTTTCGGCGGCGCATCCGCGGGCGGCTGCTGGACCGGTGTCCCGGCGGCCGGGGTGCCCGGGGCGGCGGCTTCGGACGGGACGGGAGTCTCGGCCGGGATCGGGGCGCTCGCCTGGTGACGGCCGGCGTCGTAGTCCTCGTCGAACGGGTCGACGATGTCCGCGATCTCGCCCAGATCCCGGAGCAGCCGCTCGAGCCGCGACGGCCCCGCGGTCGGGACGACGCTGGCGAGCACCCACTCGTTCTCCAGCCAGGCCACGCCGACGTCGCCGCCGAGCTGGTCCGCGGCGTCGACGAGCTCCTGGGTGATCACGACGCGGGCGCCGTCGGCGTCGTCCGCGAAGGCGTAGCGCGAGCCGATCGGGCCCAGCATCTCGGGCATGTCGGCGCGCTGGAACGGCACGCTGGACAGCCACATCTCGATCGGGATCCGGTGCTTCTTGTTGCAGCGCACGGCGACCACGACCGCGGGGATCTGGCCCTCGGTCTCGATGTCGAAGATGAACACCGGGCGGCGGCCGTCGGAGGTGAACGTCGAGCCCGCGACGACGTTGACGGCGGTGTCCGCGCCGAAGTAGCCGATCGCGCCGCCGGTCCACTGCTGCGGCAGCCGCTCGTCCTCCTCGACGAACTGCCAGCCGCGCAACTGTGCCCAGCGCATTCGCTCGCGGTTGCGCGAGCCCTCCTTCGCCCGGTCGGCCGCGAGCAGCCCCAGCCCCGCCACCAGCGCGACGGCGGCGATGACGAACCAGATCCACGCCGGAATACCCACGACCGCCAGAGTATCGCCTGTTACACCGGAGGGATGATCGCCGGTACCCGTGTCGCCGCGCCCATTTGAACCAATTTGGGCGGCGCCGGGTCGACATGTCGCCACTGTGGACGGTGTCGTGAGTGGCAAGACGGGTTCCAACCCGCCTTGCCACTCACGACCGGTCAGACGCGGGTGACGGTCAGCGAGTCACCGGCTTCCAGCTCCGGGATGTCGACGCGCACTGTGTCGCCGTCCCGGACTTCGCCCGACAGCAGCTCCTTCGCCAGCTTGTCGCCGATCGCCGACTGGACCAGCCGCCGCAGCGGCCGGGCGCCGTAGATCGGGTCGAAGCCGTTCAGCGCGAGCCACTCGCGGGCGCCGTCGGTGACCTCCAGGTTCAGTCGCCGCTGGGCCAGCCGCTTGGCGAGCCGGGCGACCTGGATGTCCACAATGGACGTCAGCTGCTCGGTGCCGAGCGAGTGGAACACGACGATGTCGTCGAGCCGGTTGAGGAACTCCGGCTTGAACTGCCGCTGCACCACGTCCAGCACGGCGTCCCGCCGCTGCCGCTCGTCGAGCGACGGGTCGGCGATGGCCTGCGAGCCGAGGTTCGACGTCAGGATCAGGATGGTGTTCCGGAAGTCCACCGTCCGGCCCTGGCCGTCGGTCAGCCGCCCGTCGTCGAGGACCTGCAGCAGCACGTCGAAGACGTCCGGGTGGGCCTTCTCCACCTCGTCGAGCAGCACCACCGAGTACGGGCGGCGCCGCACGGCCTCGGTCAGCTGGCCGCCCTGGTCGTAGCCGACGTACCCCGGCGGGGCGCCGACCAGGCGTGCCACCGAGTGCTTCTCGGCGTACTCGCTCATGTCGATGCGCTGCATCGCGCGCTCGTCGTCGAACAGGAACTCGGCCAGCGCCTTCGCCAGCTCGGTCTTGCCGACACCGGTCGGGCCGAGGAACAGGAACGAGCCGGTCGGGCGGTCGGGGTCGGCGACGCCGGCCCGGGCGCGGCGGACCGCGTCCGCGACGACCTGCACCGCCTCGGCCTGCCCGATGACCCGCCGGGTCAGCTCCTCTTCCATCCGGAGCAGCTTGCCGGTCTCGCCCTCCAGGAGCCGTCCCGCCGGGATGCCGGTCCACGCGCTGACCACGTCCGCGACGTCGTCCGCGCCGACCTCTTCCTTGAGCATGACGTTCTGCTGGCTGGCCTCGCTCGCCGCGGTGGCCGCTTCGAACTCCTTCTCCAGCGCCGGGATCCGGCCGTAGCGCAGCTCGGCGGCCTTGCCGAGGTCGCCGTCGCGCTCGGCGCGCTCGGACTCGCCGCGCAGCTGTTCGAGCTGCTCCTTGAGCTCGCGGACGCGCTCGATCGAGCCCTTCTCGTTCTGCCAGCGCGCGGTCAGCGCCGTCAGCGTCTCGCGCTTCTCGGCCAGCTCCGCACGCAACGCGGCGAGACGGTCCTTCGAAGCGGCGTCGCTCTCCTTGGCCAGCGCCATCTCTTCGATCTCGAGGCGGCGCACGGCCCGCTCGACCTCGTCGATCTCCACCGGCCGCGAGTCGATCTCCATGCGCAGCTTGGACGCGGCTTCGTCGACCAGGTCGATGGCCTTGTCCGGCAGGAAGCGCGCGGTGATGTAGCGGTCGGACAGCGTCGCGGCGGCGACCAGCGCGGCGTCCGTGATCCGGACACCGTGGTGCACCTCGTAGCGCTCCTTCAAGCCGCGCAGGATCGCGATCGTGTCCTCCGGCGACGGCTCGCCGACGAGCACCTGCTGGAAGCGCCGCTCGAGGGCGGCGTCCTTCTCGATGTGCTGGCGGTACTCGTCGAGGGTGGTCGCGCCGACCATCCGCAGCTCGCCGCGGGCGAGCATCGGCTTGATCATGTTGCCCGCGTCCATCGCGCCTTCGCCGGTCGCGCCCGCGCCGACGATGGTGTGCAGCTCGTCGATGAAGGTGATGACCTCGCCCGCGGACTCGGTGATCTCCTTGAGCACGGCCTTCAGCCGCTCTTCGAACTCGCCGCGGTACTTCGCGCCGGCCACCATCGACCCGAGGTCGAGGGCGACCACGCGCTTGCCGCGCAGCGACTCCGGCACGTCGCCGGCGACGATGCGCTGGGCCAGCCCCTCGACGATGGCCGTCTTGCCGACACCCGGCTCGCCGATCAGGACCGGGTTGTTCTTCGTGCGCCGCGACAGCACCTGCACGACGCGGCGGATCTCGGTGTCACGCCCGATGACCGGGTCGAGCTCGCCGGCGCGGGCGCGCCCGGTGAGGTCCACGCCGTACTTTTCGAGCGCCTTGAACGTGCTCTCGGGGTCGGGGCTGGTGATCCGGGCGGAGCCGCGGACCTTGGCGAACGCCTCCTGCAGCGCGTCCGGCGTCGCGCCGTGGCGCTTGAGCAGGTCGGCGACCTGCCCGCCCTCGGTGGCGAGCCCGACGAGCAGGTGCTCGGTCGAGACGTACTCGTCGCCCAGCTCGGTGGCGAGCTTCTGGGCGCGCGTCAGCGACTTGACGGCGAAGGTGTCGAACTGCGGGCTCGACACGGTCGCGCCGGTCGCGGACGGCAGCGCCGCGATGAGCGGCTCGAGCTCCTTGTGCACCACCTCCGGGTCGGCCCCGACCGCGGTCAGCAGCGGCGCGGTGAGCCCCTCGCCCTGCGCCAGCAGGGCACCCAGCAGGTGGGGCGCCGAGACGTGCGGGTTGCCGGCCATCGTGGCCGCCTGCGCCGCCGACGAGATCGCCTGCTGGGTCTTCGTGGTCGGGTTGAAAGCGTCCATCCCTCACCTCATGCTCGGTACTTCCGGCTGAAACACTCAAAAACGCCTGGTGACAGGCCTGACCGTGACCTGACACTATCCCTAACGCTCGAAAACTTGAGTCTGTTCCGCTCAACTCTGTCCGGGAGCGACCGCGCTGGCCGGCAACCGCGAGCCCAGCATCCCCAGCCCGGCCACGGCGAGGCCGGCGCACGCCCCCACCAGCACCCAGGGTAACCAGTTCGCGACGGAGAACAACGACACCACGACCGGCGCGATCACCTGCGCCACGGTGAACGCGTACTGGTACGCGGCGAGATAACGTCCGCGGGCGACCGGAGGTGCCGCGGCCTCGGCCAGCGCCCCCGACCGCGGCCCGAAGACCAGGTCACCCGCGGCGAACACCAGCGTCGACGCCAGCAGGTAGACCACGATCCACTCGTCGGGCACGACCAGCACGCCCAGGCTGACCAGGCACCACGCGGCGAACAACGCCGAACCGGCCCGCATCGCGGCGATCCGGTTCAGCCGGGCGGTGAGCCGCAGCGCGAGCGTGCCGCCGACGCTGGTCACCACGGTCAGCAGCGCGAGGATCGCGCCCGGCAGCCAGGCCGGGCCGTGCAGCCGGTCGAGCACGAACACCGGCGTCCCGATCAGGAAGAAGTCGAGCGAAAGCCCGAAGAGCCCGCTGAAGAGGATCAACGCGAGGTAGGGGCGGTCGCGCAGCACCCGGGCCGTCGGCGTGCAGGTCTGCCGGTGCGGCCGCGAGAGCTGGACGAAGGCGGTGAGGATCGACGCGGCCACGAAGAACGTCACGACGTCGACGGCGAGTGCGATGCGGTAGCCGGCGGTGCCGAGCCACGTCAGGAGCGCACCCGCCGTGAGACCGCCGAGGCCGAAGCAGGCGGCCCGCACCATCCCCACTTCGGCGAACGGCCGATCCTTCGGGACGTCGCCCGCGACGTCGGCGATGAGCACGAACAGGGAGCTGTAGAAGAGCTGCTGCCCGGCGGCGAGCAGGACCGCCGCGACCACCACCGGGCCGGGGCCGTCGGCGAGGAGGTAGGCGCCGGCGCCCGCGGCCTGCAGCAACTGGGCGACGATCACCACGGCGCGCGGCCCGACGCGGTCCACCAGCCGCCCGGCCAGCGGCGGCACGACGAGGCCGCCGACCGCACCGAGGGTGACGGCGGTACCCGCCATCGCCAGCGGCACGCCGACCACCTGTGTCACGTAGACCAGTGCCAACGGGAGGAACAAACCTGAGCCGAAGTTGTCGATCCCCAACGCGCACAGCAGTGCGACCCGGCTACGCGTCACCCACCGACGTTAACCCTGACGAATGGCCCTGAGTCAGGACCGAACGGCCACTTTCCGGAGAGGAAAAAGCCACTTCCGGTATGCCTCTTCGCCGCGGGCGTTCACTTGTTCGTGTCAGCCAGGAAAGCGGCGCTGCCGAGCGCCCGGCGGAGGTCGGTGTTCATCTCCGCGAGCCGCGCGGTGAGGTCGGTCACGCGCTCGTCGTCCCAGCCGCCGAGCGCCTTCTCCATGAACTCGAGGTAGTTGGCGCGCCAGCGGGCGAGCTCGGCCCGGCCCTTCTCGGACACGCTCACCAGCGACGCCCGGCCGTCCTCGGGCGCGGGACGGCGATCGATCAGCCCGGCGGCGGAGAGCTGGGTGATCTGCCTGCTCACGACCGACAGGTCGACGAACCGGCGTTTCGCGAGCTCGGACGGCCGCGCTTCGCCGTTCTTCAGCAGGTCCGAGAGCAGCATCGCGGCCGCCGGGTGCAACCCCGGCTCGCTTTGCCAGGCTTGCATGATCCAGGCGTGCTGGAGCTGGGAAGCGGTCTTCAGCTCGCGCATGAGCTCGACCCGGACGTCGTCGTCGGTTTCGCCGGAGCCCATCTCGGCACCTCCCTTAGTTGTGCAATACAAGTTTATTGCCGGACGCTTGCCGAGGACAACCATCGGCGCGGTGAGGTCGCCCACGCCGTGACCGGGGCGGATACACCCGGTCGGAGCAACAATGCGGGCAAAAGGCTGCCCGGCCGCTACCCTGCGGACGGGCCGTGCGAGCGGCACGTTCGAGTGACGAGGTGGACGCAGTGGCGATGGACCCAGGAGGCGGCGGTGAGCGGAAGAGCCGTCGCCGCGCCCAGGCCGGCGGTGCGTGACGGGGTGTCGCAGCTCAACCGACCCGTGAACACCGGCCCATGACAGCCGACTCGGTCAGCCCCCTCCCCAGGTCTTCGGCGCCGCGCGAAGCTCCCGCGGCCGTCACGGCGATGGTCCGGCTCATCCGGGACAGCTGGGCCAAGTCCGAGCCGTACATCGCCGACATTTCGCAGTTCTTCTACGGGATGCTGTTCACCCTGGCCCCGACCACGCGCGACTTCTTCCCGATCAACATGGAGATCCAGCGCGGCAGGCTGGTGCGCGCGCTCGTGCACATCGTGCAGATGGTGGACCGGCCCGACGACCTCGCGCCGTTCCTGCGCCAGCTCGGGCGCGACCACCGCAAGTTCGGCGTCGTGCCCCGCCACTACGAAGCGGTCGGCACCGCGCTGCTGGCGTCCCTCAAGAACCACCTCGGCCCCGAGTGGACGCCCGAGGTCGAACGGGCCTGGGCCGAGGCGTTCACCATCGCCGCCCGTGCCATGCAGGACGCCGCCGCGGCCGACACGAACCCGCCGTCGTGGCAGGCCACCGTCGTCGAGCACCGGCGGCTGACCTGGGACCTCGCCCTGGTCCGGCTGATGCCCGACCAGCCGGTGCCTTACCACCCCGGCCAGTACGTGAGCGTCGAAGTACCCCAGCGGCCGCGGTTGTGGCGGTACCTCTCGCCGGCGAACGCGCCGCGCGAGGACGGCGGCATCGAGTTCCACGTCCGCGCGATCGACGGCGGCTGGGTCTCCCGCGCCATCGTCAGCCACACGCAGCCCGGCGACGTCTGGCGCCTCGGCCCGCCGCTGGGCCGGATGGTGGTCGACCGGCAGTCGTCGCGGGGCGTGCTGATGATCGCCGGCGGGACGGGCGTCGCGCCGCTGCGGGCGATCCTCGACCACCTGGCGTTGTGGGGCGAGAACCCGAAGACGCGCCTGTTCTACGGCGGGCCGACCCGCGAGGACCTCTACGACCTCGAAGAACTGCGGGCGCTCGCGGCCATCAACCCGTGGCTGACCATCACGCCGGTGGTGGAGCGCGGCGGCGACGTCCCCGGGTTCGAACAGGGCACGCTGGCGGAAGCCGTCACGCGGTACGGCGCCTGGCCCGGCCACGACATCCTCGTGTCCGGCTCACCGGCGATGATCCGTGCGACGGTGTCGCGCATGCTGGTCGCGGGCAGCGCACTGGACCAGATCCAGTACGACCCGTTCACGATCGACTAGCCGCCACCGGCCACGGCAATCCGCCGTCCGGTGAATGATTTCGTTACGCTTCGGAAATCGGCAACCAGTAACGGATGAATCCGAGGGCGTGATCATTTTTACGCTGTGGCAGACGGGGTTTACCGGGCGTACCTGAATTGCTCCGTTCGAGCGGGAACGCGCGGAATCACGCGCATCTGCACGGGAATTCGCCTACAGTCGGGAACCCTCGGGGGCGGCACCGCCACAGCGACGCCGCATGCACAGCGTGAAAAGCCTTTGCACGACTGGAGATTACCGTTCCCGATGAGTGCTGAATCCGTGAAGATCTCCGCCATGCCCGAGACGCTTCCCGTTTCGGCCGTGGACGGACGAGAGATGGCCCGGTTGATTCGTGAAAGTTTTGCGGAGATCGAGCCGAAAGCCGACGAACTGGCGCAGTACTTCTACGGCGCGTTGTTCGTGGTCGCCCCCGATTGCCGCGATCTGTTCCCGGTCACCATGGCGAACCAGCGAAGCAGGCTGCTGCGCGCGCTCGTGTACGTGGTGCAGATGGTCGACCGGCCCGACGAGCTGGTCACCTTCCTCGGCCAGCTGGGCCGCGACCACCGCAAGTTCGGCGTCGTCGCCCGCCACTACGACGCCGTCGGGGTGGCGCTGATCGCGGCGCTGAAACGGTTTCTGAAGGAGAAGTGGACCACCGAGGTGGAGTCCGCGTGGACCACGGCGTACGGGCTCATCGCCAAGACCATGCGCGAGGCCGCCCAGGCGGAGACCGGCCCGGCGGCGTGGGCGGCGACCGTGCTGGAACACCGGAAGCTCGCCCGCGACGTCGCACTGGTGAAGGTGCGCACCGAAGGTCTCCTGCCGTACCGCCCCGGGGGCTACGTCAGCGTGGAAGTACCGCAGCGGCCTCGGTTCTGGCGGTACCTTTCGCCGGCCAACGCGCCCCGCGGCGACGGCCAGCTCACCTTCCACGTGCGCGCGGTGCCCGGCGGCTGGGTCAGCGGAAGCATCGTCAACCACACCAAGCCGGGTGACGTCTGGCGCCTCGGCCCGGCGATGGGCGTGCTGAACGTGCGGCCGACCACGGCGAAACGGCCGTTGCTCCTGATCGGCGGCGGCACCGGGATCACGCCGTTGCTGGCGATCCTCGACGACCTCTCGCACTGGAAGCGGAACCCGCCGGTGCACCTGTTCTTCGGGGGCCGAAGACCGGAAGACCTGTACGCGCTGGAGGACCTGCGCCGGCTGCGCGCGATGTCCAGGTGGCTGACGGTCACGCCGGTCACGGAGGAGGGCGCCGTGACCGGCGGCGACCGGGGCACGCTCGCCCACGCCGTGACCCAGCGGGGCACGTGGCGGGACCACGACGTCCTCGTTTCCGGTTCGCCGGCGATGATCCAGGCGACGGTGGCGAAACTGCTGGCCGGCGGGATCGATCTGGAACGAATATCCTACGACCCGTTCACCCTGGACTGAGTTTTGCCCGGAATGTACTGAGAAACTCTCAGCCTCCCGCGCGGAGCCGGTGAATTCTCGCTATCTTCGCCGATATGGAGATGACCATTCCGGTTGCGGACGGCACCATCGGCGGCTACCTGGCGGAACCCGGCGGCGAGGGACCGCACCCGGGGGTGGTGCTCATCCACGACGCGTTCGGGCTGAGCCAGGACACGAAAAACATCACCGACCGCTTCGCCCGCGAGGGATATCTGGCGCTCAGCCCGGACCTGTATTCACGCGGGGGCATGCGCCGCTGCGTGCGGCGGGTGTTCTCGGACATGTTCGCCCACCGCGGCCAGGCGTTCGACGACATCGAGGCGTCCCGCGCGATCCTGGCCGGGCGGGAAGACTGCTCGGGCCGGATCGGCGTCGCCGGGTTCTGCATGGGCGGCGGCTTCGCCCTCGTCGCGGCGACGCGTGGGTTCTCCGCGTCCGCGCCGTACTACGGGCAGCTGCCGAAGAACCTGTCGGTGCTGGACGAGGCCTGTCCGATCGTCGCGAGCTTCGGAAAGAAGGACTTCGGGCTGCGGGGCGCCGCGGCGAAACTCGAGACGGCGCTCACCGAGCGTGGCATCCCGCACGACGTCAAGGAGTACCCGGACGCCAGCCACGGGTTCGCCAACAAGATCGACACCGCGGCCCCGGTGAACCTGCTGCTCAAGGTCGTCGGGTTCACCTACCACCACGAGTCCGCCGAAGACGCGTGGCGCCGGGTGACGTCGTTCTTCGGCGAACACCTGCAGTAGCCGGACCGACCTTCGCACTGGGCCGAGCGGAGGACCGAAACCGTCGAATGGCGGTACTTCGTTGACCGTTGTGCCCGAATCATCTTATGGTCTAGACCACATCGTCCCCTCCGATGTGCTCGTTCGCCCTCCCCCGGAACAACGGTGTTCCCTCTCGAGGAGCCGAAATGACCTGGAACAGAAAGCTTTTCGCGGCCGCTGCCGGTGTCCTGCTCGCGCCGGTGCTGGTCGTCGTCCTCCCCGCCACCACCGCGAGTGCCCACGGGTACATCTCGGACCCGCCCAGCCGGCAGGCCAACTGCGCGGCCGGGAAGGTCCCCGACTGCGGCAGCATCGTCTACGAACCCCAGAGCGTCGAAGGCCCCAAGGGCCTGCGCAGCTGCGACGGCGGCAACTCGCGCTTCTCGCAGCTCTCCGACGAGTCGAAGCCGTGGCCCGCCAAGTCCGTCGGCACGACGGTGACGTTCAACTGGGTGTTCACCGCCCGGCACGCCACGAAGGACTACCAGTACTTCGTCGGCAACACCCTCGTCGCGTCGTTCGACGGCAACGGCCAGCAGCCACCGGCGACGGTGTCGCACACGGTGAACCTGGCCGGTCATTCGGGCCGGGTGAAGGTACTCGCGATCTGGAACATCTCCGACACGGTCAACGCGTTCTACAGCTGCGTCGACCTCCAGATCGGCGGCGGCGGGACGCCACCGCCGACCACGACGACGTCCCCGCCACCGACCACGACCCGGCCTCCCACGACGACCACGCCTCCTTCGAGTGGCACGTGGGCGGCGGGCACGGCGTACAAGGTCGGTGACGTCGTCACCTACGGCGGCGCGAGCTACCGCTGCATCCAGCCGCACACGGCGATCGCGGGCTGGGAGCCGCCGAACACCCCGGCACTCTGGCAGCGTCAGTGAGGCTGGTCCTGGCCGTCGCGCTGCTGCTGACCGGCTGCGGCGCGACGGCCGTCCCACCCGCGTACAACGCGGCCGACGTGATGTTCCTGCAGATGCTGATCCCGCAGAACCAGCAGGGCATCGAAATCGTCCGGCTGGCCGCCGACCGGCCGTTGCCGGCCTCGCTGAAGGAACTGGCGGCGGCGATCGGGGCGACCCAGCAGACCGAGATCGACGCCATGAAGGGCTGGCTCCACGGCTGGGCCGCGCCCGAGACGATGGACACGGATCCGCAGGCCCACGCCGGCCACGGCGGCATGAAGATGACGTCACCGGATCTCGTGGCCGCGTTGAAGGCCGCCCCGGACGCCGAGTTCGGCCGCGAGTTCCGGGACGTGCTGACCGGGCAGCAGCAGGGCGCGGTCGAGCTGGCCCGGACCGAGACCGGTGGCGGGGTCAACGCCCAGGCCCGCGACCTGGCCCGGCGGGTCATCGAGTCGCGGACGGCGGAGGTCGCGCAGCTGCTGAACTTCAAGGTGTGACCTCCGGCGGCACGCCTTGAACGCGAGAAGGCCTCCCCGGTCACCTCGGGGAGGCCTTCATCGCTCAGTCGTCAGCGGCGCTTGGGCCGCCACACCACCATCGCCGTCTGCTGGTTGAGGGGCACCAGGTCCCGGCGGTAGGACGCGTGCGCCGCCGCCGCGGCCTGATCCGCCGCCAGGTAGGCCGCGGCCAGTTCTTCGGTCAGCTCGGTGATCCGGGCCCGCAGCGCGTCGACCTGGTTCTCCAGCTCGATGATGCGCTTGATGCCGGCCAGGTTGACGCCGTCCTCCTGCGACAGGCGCTGGACCTCGCGCAGCAGCGCGATGTCCCGCATCGAGTAGCGCCGGCCGCCGCCGGGGGTGCGGCCCGGTGACACCAGGCCCTGCCGGTCGTAGGTGCGCAACGTCTGCGCGTGCATCCCGGCGAGCTGGGCCGCCACCGAGATGACGAACACCGGGGTCTCCTCGTCCCCCTCAGGGGGCATCCCGCCGAACATCTGTCTCACCTACCTTGCAGCAGCTCGGTGATCTCCGGCCGGGGGTCGTGCCCCGCCATCGCCTCGGCGTACGCCTGCAGTGCCTCGCGCGCCTTGTCGTCCAGTTTGGCGGGGATCGCCGCCTGGAGGGTGACGAGCAGGTCACCCTGCGAACCGTCGCGCTTGGCGATGCCCTTGCCGCGCACGCGCAGCACCCGTCCGCTCGCCGTGCCCGGCGGCACCTTGAGCGAGACCTTGCCCTCGAGCGTCGGCACCGTGATCGTGGTGCCGAGGGCCAGTTCGGTGAAGTCCACCGGCACGGTGATCGTCAGGTCGAGCCCCTTGCGGCCGAACAGCGCGTGCGGGGCCACGTGCACCCGGACGTACAGGTCGCCCGCCTGCGCCCCGCCCCGGCCCGGCTCGCCCTGGGCGGCCAGCCGGATGCGCTGGTCGTCGTCGACGCCCGGCGGGATCCGGACGGTCAGCGTGCGGGTCCGCGTGCTGATGCCTTCGCCGCCGCACTCGGGACACGGGTCGTCGATGATCGTCCCGCGGCCGCGGCAGTCGCGGCACGGCTCGGAGAACGCGAACGCGCCCTGGCTGCGGCTGACCAGACCCGAACCGGAACAGGTCGGGCAGGTCCGCGGTGACGTCCCCGGCCGCGCGCCGTTGCCGCCGCACGTCGCACAGCTCGCCGGGCTCGACAGCCGCAGCGGCAGGGTCGCGCCCTTGACCGCCTCGGCGAAGTCGATCCGGACGTCCGTCTCGACGTCGGCACCGCGCTGCGGCCGGTTCGCCGTCGCACCCGCCGACGCCCGGCCACGGCCGAACAGGCCGCCGAGGATGTCGCCGAGCCCGCCGAAACCGCCCTGCTGGTTGGCGCCGGCCTGGCCGAAGATGTCGCCCATGTCGAAGCTGCCGGTGCCCCCGCCGCCAGGGAAGTTGAAGCCGCCCCCGCCGCCGAAGAGCCGCCGCGCCTCGTCGTACTCCTTGCGCTTGCTCGCGTCGGAGAGCACGCCGTAGGCCTCGGAGACCGCCTTGAACTTCTGCTCCGCCTGCGCGTTGCCGGCGTTCGCGTCCGGGTGGTTCTCCTTGGCCAGCTTCCGGTAGGCCTTCTTGATCTCGTCCGCGGTGGCGTCGGAGGAGACGCCCAGCTCACGGTAGAAGTCCTTACCGATCCATTCCCGTGCGCTCATCGGGCGTCTCCTCCTTCCACTTGAACCGGACAGTGCTTACTGCTGCTGCTCATCGACTCCGCCGCCGAGTGGCCGCTCGCCACCGACGGACGGGTCCCCCGGGGCCGCACCGGGCTCGTGGTCGGTCACGCCGACCAGCGCCGCCCGCAGTACGCGGTCCCCGAAGCGGTAGCCGCGGCGCATGACCACGGTGACCGTCGGGCCCGCCACGTCCGGCGAGGTGTTGTGCTGCACGGCCTCGTGCACGCTTGGGTCGAAGGGCTCGCCCTCGGCGCCGAACGACTCGAGACCCGCCCGCTGCAGGCCGCTGATCAGCTTGTCGCCGACCGCCTTGAACGCCCCGGTGAGGTCACCGTGCTGCTCGGCCCGCTCGAGGTCGTCGAGCAGCGGCAGCAGGTCGTTCACGACGGTCGCCTTCGCCCCGATCACGACCGCCTCGCGGTCGCGCTCCACCCGCTTGCGGTAGTTGGCGTACTCCGCCTGCAGGCGCTGGAGGTCGGCGGTGCGCTCGGCCAGCTCCTTCTCCACGTCGGAGACGACCGACACCGAGTCGTCCACAATGGACTCGCCGAGCGAGGGACCCGCGTGCTCCACGGGCGTCTCGTCCGGCTCCGGCGCGGCGTGGGCCGGACCGGGCGGGCGGACCTGCCCGGTCTGGGGGTCCACCCGACGCCGATCCCGCACGACCACCGGCTCCTCGGGGCCTCGGCCCTGGTTCTCGGATTCGTCGTAGCTGTGGGTCACTTCTTCTCGTCCTCTTCGACGATCTCGGCGTCCACCACGTCATCGGCCTTGGCCTGGCCACCAGCCGCACCGGCGTCGCCGCCGGCCGCCCCCGCCGAGCCTCCAGCGCCGGCCGCACCGGCCGCCGCGTCGGCGTTCGCGTTGGCGTACAGGGCGGTGCCCAGCTCCTGCGAAGCGGTGTTCAGCTTCTCGATCGACTCGCGGATCTTGGTCGAGTCGGTGCCCTTCAGCGCCTCGTTGGCCTCGTCGATCGCGGTCTTGACCTTGCCCTTGAGGTCCTCGGGCAGCTTGTCGTCGTTGTCCTTGACGAACTTCTCGGTCTGGTAGACCAGCGTCTCCGCCTGGTTGCGGGTCTCCGCCTCCTCGCGGCGCTTCTTGTCCTCCTCGGCGTGGGCCTCGGCGTCCTTGACCATGCGCTCGATGTCGTCCTTCGGCAGCGCGGAGCCACCGGTGATCGTCATCGACTGTTCCTTGTTCGTGCCCAGGTCCTTCGCGGTCACGTGCACGATGCCGTTGGCGTCGATGTCGAAGGTGACCTCGATCTGCGGCACGCCACGCGGGGCGGGCGGGAGACCGGTCAGCTCGAACATGCCGAGCTTCTTGTTGTGCGCGGCGATCTCGCGCTCACCCTGGAACACCTGGATCTGCACCGACGGCTGGTTGTCGTCCGCGGTGGAGAAGATCTCCGAGCGCTTGGTCGGGATCGTGGTGTTGCGCTCGATGAGCTTGGTGAACACGCCACCCTTGGTCTCGATGCCCAGCGACAGCGGGGTGACGTCCAGCAGCAGGACGTCCTTGACCTCGCCCTTCAGCACACCGGCCTGCAGCGCCGCGCCGACCGCGACGACCTCGTCCGGGTTCACGCCCTTGTTCGGCTCGCGACCGCCGGTCAGCTCCTTGACCAGCTCGGCGACGGCCGGCATGCGGGTGGAACCACCGACGAGCACGACGTGGTCGATGTCGCCGACGGAGATGCCCGCGTCCCGGATGACGTTGTTGAACGGCGCCTTGGTGCGGTCGAGCAGGTCCGAGGTGATCTTCTGGAACTCGGCGCGCGAGAGCTGCTCGTCGAGGAACAGCGGGTTCTTGTCCGCGTCCACGGTGATGTACGGCAGGTTGATGCCGGCCGAGTTCGAGCTCGACAGCTCGATCTTCGCCTTCTCCGCGGCCTCACGGATGCGCTGCAGCGCCATCTTGTCCTTGGTCAGGTCGATGCCGTTCGTGGCCTTGAACTTGTCGACCAGCCACTTGACGATGCGCTCGTCCCAGTCGTCACCACCGAGGTGGTTGTCACCGGAGGTCGCGCGGACCTCGACGACGCCTTCGCCGATCTCCAGCAGCGAGACGTCGAAGGTGCCACCACCGAGGTCGAAGACCAGGATGGTCTGTTCCTTCTCGCCCTTGTCCAGGCCGTACGCCAGCGCGGCGGCGGTCGGCTCGTTGACGATGCGGAGCACGTTCAGGCCGGCGATCTGCCCGGCCTCCTTGGTGGCCTGCCGCTGGGCGTCCTCGAAGTACGCCGGGACGGTGATCACCGCGTCGGTGATCGTCTCGCCCAGGTACGCCTCGGCGTCGCGCTTGAGCTTCATCAGCACGCGTGCGCTGATCTCCTGCGACGTGTAGTTCTTGCCGTCGATCTCGGTCTTCCAGTCGGTGCCGATGTGCCGCTTCACGGACCGGATCGTCCGGTCGACGTTCGTCACGGCCTGGTTCTTCGCCGGCTGACCGGTCAGCACTTCGCCGTTCTTGGCGAAGGCGACGATCGAGGGGGTGGTCCGGGAGCCTTCCGAGTTGGCGATGACCGTCGGCTCGCCGCCCTCAAGGACGGCGACGACCGAGTTGGTCGTGCCGAGGTCGATGCCGACCGCTCGCGCCATGGTGCTTTCCTCCTGTGTAAGCAGCTCGCCTGCTATGGTTCGTGACCTGCACGTTCGCCCCCATCTTGAGCGGGGCTCTGGCAAGTTCTATCGGGCCTCCGCGCATCCCGTCAAGCCAGACTTGAGTCGGCTGCGCTCAACCTTCGTACCCAGCCTAACGAGCCGGTTCGGGTTCTTGTTCCCGGGTCCGGCGGCCGTCTGCCCAGCAATGGGGTGTGACGCCGCTCACGACCTCGGCAGGTTCACCGGCAGACCAGGTCACGGCCCGGCGTGACCCCGCTCACCAGGTACTTCACCTCGGCCGCGCGGGCGCAGGCGGAGTTGAACAGCCCGGTGTGGCCGTCGTCGGCCCGGGTGAGCAGATCCGCGCTGTCGATGCTCGCGGCCAGCCCACGGGCCCAGGACAGCGGTGTCGCCGGGTCGTGCGCGCCGCCGACGACCAGGATCGGCGGGGCGCCGTGCACCGGGTGGGGTTGCGGTGGGTTCTTCGCCGGGACGGGCCAGCCGGCGCACCCGCTCGTGAGGTCCCAGAACTCGGAGTACCGCCAGCTGTGCGGGGCCACCGTGCGGACCAGTCCGGCCATCACGCCCATGTCCACCGGCCCGGTGAACGGCGACGGGAAGTCGTGGCAGCCGATCGCCCGGTAGGCCCCGTAGATCGGGGACAGGAACTGGTTCCGCTCGGTCAGCCCCTTCGCGTCGGGGAACTCCCCGCCGGCCGCGGCCAGCGCCTTCCCCAGCAGCGGCCATTCCTCCCGGATGTAGAGGTGGTTGTAGACGCCGGCCGAGACCTCGTCGGCCGTCGCCTTGCGGCCGAGGTCGCTCGACCAGATCGCCCCCTGCGCCGCCCTGGCCACGACGTCGTCGTAGAAGCGGAGGACGTCCTGCCCGTGCAGGACGCACTCCGCCGAGCCACGGCACCAGCCCGCGAACCGGACCAGCGCGTCCTCGGTCGCCGCGGCCTCCTCGAGAATCGCCTGACGCAGCGGCCGCGTGTGGTCGACAGCCCCGTCGAGCACCATCGTGCGCACCCGCCCGGGGTGTTTCGACGCGTAGATCGCGCCCAGTTCCGTGCCGTAGGAGAGACCCAGCCAGGAGATCCTCGGCTCGCCGAGCGCGGCGCGGATCGTCTCGACGTCCTCGGCCGCGCTCTGCGTGTCCGCGTTCGCCAGCAACGGCCCGGTTCTGGCCAGGCAGTCCTGGCCCGCCGCCCGGTTGTGCGCCACCAGCGCGTCGAACCCCGCGCGGGTCGACGGGAACCGGTCCAGCGCCGGGTCGAACAGCGTCGCCGCGTCGCAGGTGATGCGCGGGGTGCTGAACCAGTCGCCGCGCGGGTCGAACCCCACGACGTCGAACCGCTGCCGCAGCTGGGCGAGGTCCGGCGAGGCCAGCCCGCCGAACTGCACGAACCCGACGCCGGAGCCACCCGGTCCGCCCGGGTTCACCAGCAGCGAGCCGATCCGGCGACCCGGGTCGAGCGCGGGCAGCCGGGCCAGCGCGAGCTGCGCCGAGCCGAGTTCCGGCCGCCCGCGGTCGATCGGCACGTCGACCGTCGCGCACTCCGCCGCCGGCTCCTGCGTCGTGGCACACGGGCGCCACGACAGCGCCGACGCTTCGGCGACGGCCGGTACCGCCGCCATGACCACGACCGCCGCGATGACCGCGGCGACCCGGCGCACGTCCATGATCCGTTTCCTCCCCTGCACGCCGGCCTTCGGCGTGCTTCCTTCCTAACAGCGACCACCGACAATTCAGGAGCGGCGGACGGTCCAGGAAGAAAGGAAGAAATCGGGATTTCCTTGCTGCACAACGACTTCAGCGGGGGTACCGACCCACGAAGTCACTCGATAGTGGGAATCCGCGGTGACCGGCACCCCCTGCGCCGGAGACACGGCCGCCTCGCCGCGCGCGAAACCCACGACGCCGAACATCGCGACGGCCCCCAAAAGCGCGGCAGCCAGCACCCGCCGTTCGATCTTGCCCATCGGAAAAGCCCCCGTAGTAAGAGAAAGGTCAGGCCGCGCGGACCGTGACGCTGCCGCTTTCGGTCGTCAGGTCCAGCGTGTGCGGCGCGGAGCCGTCGGTCGGGACGTTGATGTCGCGGTGGCCGCTGTCGCTGTTGCCGAGGACGCGATACGGGCCGCCCGGCACCTCGACCTCGACGCTGCCGCTGTCGGCCTTCACCTTGACGTCGTTCGCCTGCGTCAGCGAGAAGTCGACGCTCCCGCTCGACGACGTCACGTCGACCGGGCCACGCACGTCGGTGCCCTTGATGCTGCCCGAGTCCGCCCGCAGCTGGACCTCGCCGACGCCCCGCAGGTCGATCCCGCCGCTGTCCAGCTGCAGCTTCACCAGGCCGGGCACGTCTTCGACCCGGGCGTGGCCGGAGTCGGACCGGACGTCCACACTCGCCACCCCCGCGACGTCCAGGCCGCCCGATTCCATCCGGCCGGTCACCGGGACACCGGGCGGCACGACCACCTCGAAGCCGACCGAGCAGTTGCTCCCGCAGTCGGTGAGCACGAGCTGGTCGCCGTCGACGCGGTAGAACGACCCGCCCGGCTTGCTGCGCCAGTGGTAGCTGACCTTTTCGTGCACCGTCGACGGTCCCGTGCCGGTGCGGATCTTCACCGATCCCGAGTCGCCCTCCAGCTTCACGCTCCGGATGGTCTGCGAGACGGTGCTGGTGTTGTCGAAGTCCGAGCCCCAGCCCCAGCCGAAGGCGGTCGCCAGGCCGACGCCGATCAAGACGATGCCACCCAGGGCCAGAAGCGGGCGCGCCATGGTCGTTGGTCCCCTCAGTATCGTTTCCTCTGCGTGAGAAACGTTATGGCCTGGTGAAGAGGCGGTACATGGGGGTAACCCCCCGAAAGACCCTGAGATCCGTCCCTGACACGCGGGGGCGGCATCGGGGGCCTAACCTGGCGCAGACTCGCAGTTCTTGATCAGGAGGAGCCATGCCGCAAGCACCCGGCCCGTACGAATCCCTGCCCGACGTGCCGTCCTTCACCCTCCGCAGCAGCGATGTCGCCGACGGCGAAACCCTGGCCACGCCCCATTTGTCCGGCATCTTCGGCGCCGGCGGCGAGGACCGTTCGCCGCACCTGGCGTGGGCGGGATTCCCGGCGGAGACGAAGAGCTTCGCGGTGACCTGCTACGACCCGGACGCCCCCACCGGCAGCGGGTTCTGGCACTGGGCCGTGTTCAACGTCCCGGCGTCGGTGACGGAACTGGCCTCCGGCGCGGGCGACGGCTCCGGCCTCCCCGAAGGAGCGGTGACCTTGAAGGGCGACGGCGGGGTCAAGCAGTTCCTCGGCGCGGCGCCCCCGCCCGGGCACGGCCCGCACCGGTATTACTTCGCGGTGCACGCGCTGGACGTCGACAAGCTGGACGTCCCGGAGGACGCGACGCCGGCGTTCCTCGGCTTCAACATGTTCGGGCACACCTTGGCCCGCGCCGTGATCACGCCGGTGTACGAGAACAAGGGCTGAGTT
>NZ_NMUL01000004.1 GCF_002234595.1 Amycolatopsis vastitatis | reverse complement strand
GCCGGGCCCGTTTTGTCAGGGGTCGATGACACTGCGCTCACATCGCCGAACGTGGGACGTTTTCCTGGAGATCAGCCCACGTACACCGCGTTAGGGCCCTCGCGCTCGAGGTAGTGGCCCTTCGTGTGCTCGGCGAAACCGAACTGCCGGTACAGCCCGTGCGCGTCAACGGTGTGGAGCATCCAGCGGAAGTCGGCACCCGGCCCGTTGTCGATCATTTCCCGGACGATCTCCTTGCCGAGACCGCTGCCGCGCGCGGAGTCGACGACGAACACGTCGGCGAGGTATGCGGCCGAAACGCCGTCCGAGAAGGCCCGCGCGAACCCGACCATCGAGCCGCCACGGTAAGCACCCACGACCCGCCACGAGCCGTCGATGGCCGCCTCGACCTGCTCGCGCGTACGCCAGCGGCCCCAGTAGGCCTCGGTGGAGAGGAACTTCCACACCACGTCGAGGTCCACCCGCGTCTGATCGTCGTCCAGCTCGTAGTCACCGAAGGTCCGCACGATCCCAAGCTAGCCAGCCGGTCAACGCGGTTTCAGCAGGTAGTCGACCACGGGACGCAGTTCCTCCGCCGACGGCGGCTCGTCGTCGATCAGGCCCTGGATCAGCAGCCCGTCGATGCCCGCGAGGAACACCCGGAACGCCACTTCGTCGTCGTGCCGGACCATCGACGTCAGGACGTCGAGCCAGCGGCGCGCGGCCGGGCGCAGCTCCGGCTTCCGCGCGGCCAGCAGGTACAGCTCGTACTCCGCCATCGTGCGCCCGCGCCGCGGCCCCAGCGCCTCGGCGAGCAGGACGGCGACCTCCTCGGCGCCACGGGAACCGCGTGACCGCGCCCGGTCGATCATCCAGTAGACCTCGGTCGCCATGTCGCGGGCGCAGGAGATGAGCGTCGCGATCAGGAGGTCGTCCAGCGACGAGAAGTGGTAGGTCGTGGACGTCGTCGGGACGCCGGCCTCGGCCGCGACGGTCCGGTGCGTCACGCCCGCGACGCCGTCGCGTTCGATGACCCGCAGCGTCGCCGCGATGAGCTCGGTGCGCCGCTTGTCTCCTCGGGCCTTCCGGCCGTCCACTTGCAGCTTCACCATAGGGTGAAACTACCTGAACGATCGTCCCGAAACAAAGAGCGACGTACACCACATCGGTGGGACTTAAGGCCACTCAACGGGTTACTCATCAGTAAGGAAGGTTAGTCTCCCGGCACCACCACAGCTTGATCACTGCAGCATCCGGACGAAAGGCACCCGAACGATGGGCGCTCTGCAACTGACGTTGGGCGGGATCTCCGTCCTGCTCGGCGTCGTCGCCTGGGGAATGTTCGCCGCGACGATCGCGCGCTTCGTGCGCGTCATCCGTCTCGGGCAGCCCGACTCGACGCGCAACGGGCCGTTCGCGGCGCGCATGAAGACGCTGATCAAGGAATTCGCCGCGCACACGCGGATGAACCGCAAGCGCAGCGTCGGGCCCGCCCACTGGCTGGTGATGTGGGGCTTCCTGCTCGGCTCGCTCGCCCTGTTCGAGGCCTACGGCGAGGTCTTCGTCCCGACCTGGGGCTGGCCGATCCTCGACGACTTCCCGCCGTTCCAGCTGCTCATGGAGCTGCTCGGGGTGGGCACGATCGTCGGCATCCTGGTGCTGATGGCGATCCGGCAGCGCAACCACCCGCGCCGCGCCGACCGCCAGTCGCGCTTCCAGGGCTCCAACTTCAAGTGGGCGTACTTCATCGAGGCCGTCGTGCTCATCGAGGGCATCGGCATCCTCGGCGTCCGCGCCGCGAAGGCCGCGCTGGGCGCACACGAGACGCCGACCTGGGCCGCCTTCGTTTCGAACCCGGTCGGCGAGCTGCTGCCGGCCAGCCCGAACCTGGTCACGGTGTTCGCGTTCGTCAAGCTGATGAGCGCCACGGTCTGGCTGATCGTCGTCGCGCGCACGATGACCATGGGCATCGCGTGGCACCGCTTCAGCGCCTTCTTCAACATCTACTTCAAGCGCGAGGCCAACGGCGGCGTCGCGCTCGGCGCGCTCAAGCCGATGATGAGCGGCGGCAAGGTCCTCGACCTCGAGGAAGCCGACCCGGACGAGGACACCTTCGGCGTCGGCAAGATCGAGGACTTCAGCTGGAAGGGCTGGCTGGACTTCTCGACGTGCACCGAGTGCGGCCGCTGCCAGGAGCAGTGCCCCGCGTGGAACACCGGCAAGCCGCTGTCGCCGAAGCTGGTCATCACGCAGCTGCGTGACCACGCCTACGCGAAGGCGCCGTACCTGCTGGCCGGCGGCAAGCGGGACATGGCGGGCGACGAGGTCGGCCTGTCCGGCGACAACATGTACGCGGGCATCGACGTCCTGGCGATCGCTGAGTCCCAGAAGGCGCTGATCGGCGATGACGGCGGCGTCATCGACCCTGACGTCCTGTGGTCCTGCACGAGCTGCGGCGCCTGCGTCGAGCAGTGCCCGGTCGACATCGAGCACGTCGACCACATCGTCGACATGCGCCGCTACCAGGTGATGATCGAGTCGTCGTTCCCCAGCGAGCTGAACGGCATGTTCAAGAACCTGGAGAACAAGGGCAACCCGTGGGGCCAGAACGCCAAGGACCGGCTGGCCTGGACCGAGGACCTCGACTTCGAGGTCCCGGTCTTCGACGGCGACCTCGGTGACGCCGAGTACCTGTTCTGGGTCGGCTGCGCCGGCGCGTTCGAGGACCGCGCGAAGAAGACGACGCGCGCCGTCGCGGAGCTGCTGCACATGGCGGACGTCAAGTACACCGTGCTCGGCTCGGAGGAGTCCTGCACCGGTGACCCGGCCCGCCGCGCCGGCAACGAGTTCCTGTTCCAGATGCTCGCCCAGCAGAACGTCGAGGTGCTGAACTCGGTGTTCGAGGGCCGGGAGCGCAAGGCCCGCAAGGTCGTCGTGACCTGCGCGCACTGCTTCAACACCCTCGCCAACGAGTACCCGGAGCTGGGCGGCCAGTTCGACGTCGTGCACCACACGCAGCTGCTGAACCGCCTGGTTCGCGAGAAGCAGCTGGTGCCGGTGGCGCCGGTCGCCGAGGACGTCACCTACCACGACCCGTGCTACCTCGGCCGCCACAACAAGGTGTACGAGGCGCCGCGCGAGCTGGTCGGCGCGACGGGTGCGCGGCTGCGCGAGATGCCACGGCACGGCGACAAGTCGATGTGCTGCGGCGCCGGCGGCGCGCGGATGTGGATGGAAGAGAAGATCGGCAAGCGGATCAACGTCGAGCGCGTCGACGAGGCGCTCGGCACCGCACCGTCGAAGATCGCCACCGGCTGCCCGTTCTGCAAGGTGATGTTGAACGACGGCCTCACGGCGCGCCAGGCCGACGGCAGCGCGAGCGAGAAGGTCGAGATCGTCGACGTCGCGCAGATGCTGCTGGAAGCGGTCAAGCGCAAGCCGGAACCGAAGCCGATCGCACTCGGAGCGCCGTCACTCGCGGAGGAGTGACACATTTCTCGAGAACGCACGGCCCCGGTCAGGACTTCCTGGCCGGGGCCGTTTTCGTGATCGGGAAGATTGGTGCTCTCGTAGCCATTCCACTACCCGTTGTCACAACTTTATCCTGTCCTTCAGGCTCGCTAGCTGGGACTTCGTGAAAGTAATCGTTTTCTTGAAAAATGTTCATGATAATCACCGAAATGGCCCATCAGGTTGAAGAGAAACGACAGCCTGAACCCTGGACAAGCGGCGTATCCTGGCCTTTCCTCGCCGCCGCCGTTGCCAGCGAGGGCACCTTTGACGATCACAGAAACAGGGGGCGGCACGGATGGCCGAGGACCGGCGGAGCACGACGACCGGGCGGCACGCACTTCGCACCTTCCCCGACGACCTCGACGACCGGCTCCCCGTGCCGGACCCCGAAGATCCGGTTCCCACTCAGCGGACATTGGTCCGCCCGTACGTCCTCACGCGCGGCCGGACGCAGTCGCGGCGGCACCTCGCGATCGAAGCCCTCGTGTCGACGCGGGCGGGCGCGCACTGGAACGGCGCGCGGCTGACCGGCGAGTTCCGCTCGGTGCGCACCCTCTGCCACCAGCCACGTTCGGTCGCCGAGGTCGCGGCCACGCTCAGCGTGCCGCTCGGCGTCGTCCGGGTGCTGCTGGACGACATGGCCGAGCAGGGCCTGGTCACCATCCACGACAGCCGCGTCAACTCCGACGGCCGCCCGGCGGTGGCGCTGATGGAGCGCGTTCTGCACGGCCTGCGGCGCCTCTGACCATTACGCTCACTCAGGTGAGCGAGGAAAATTCCGGCGGCGAAAGCACCCTGACCGTCCTGCTCGCCGGCGGGGTGAACCTGGCGATCGCCATCATGAAGCTGATCGCGGGGATCATCAGCGGCTCCGGCGCGATGCTGTCCGAAGCGGCGCACTCGGTCGCCGACACGATCACCGAGGTCCTGCTGCTGACGGCGTTGAAACGCTCGGCGCGCCCGGCCGACCGCGTCCACCCCTTCGGCTACGGCAAGGAACGCTACTTCTGGTCGCTGCTCGCCGCCGTCTCGATCTTCGCCTCGGGCGCGATGTTCGCGCTCTACGAAGGCGTGTCGACCGTGCTGGGCCACGGCGAAGCGCAGAGCACGTCGGTGCTCAGCTACATCGTCCTGGCCGTGGCGTTCCTGCTCGAAAGCACGTCGTGGGTCCAGGCGGTGCGCCAGGTCGTCCGGGAGTCGAAGGCCGAGAACCGCTCGCTGTGGACCTACCTCCGGCTGATCGACGACCCGACGCCGAAGACCGTGCTGTTCGAGGACTCGGCCGCGCTGGTCGGCCTGCTGCTCGCGTTCGGCGGCATCGGGCTGCACCAGCTCACCGGCTCGGAGGTCTGGGACGGCGTCGCGTCGATCGCCATCGGCCTGCTGCTCGCCTGCGTCGCGTACCTGCTCGGCCGGACCAACCGCGGCCTGCTCGTGGGGCGCCAGGCCGACCCGCAGCTGGTCCGCGGCATCCGCGACCACCTCTCCGCCGCACCGGAAATCGAGGCCGTGGTGGACCTGCAGACCATGCTGATGGGCACCGACCAGGTCCTGGTCTGCACCCGCGTCGACTTCGACGACTCGCTCGGCGCCGCGGACCTCGAACGCGCTTGCGTCCGGCTCGCCGGCGAGCTGGCCGAGACGTTCCACGACGTCACCGAGGTGTTCATCGAACCGGTGCCGCGGTCCGACCCGGACCTGCGGGCGACGGTGCTGGCCCGCTACGGCGACATCGCCGAGCGGTGGAGCAAGAGCCCGTGACTCAGTAGCCGAAGTCCTGGACCCAGTACCAGCCCGCCGTCGTGAGGCCGACGCCGAGCTTGGTCAGCGAGCAGTTGAGGATGTTCGCGCGGTGGCCCTCGGAGTTCATCCACGCGTCCATGACCTGCTCCGCGGACGTCTGCCCCTTCGCGATGTTCTCCGCGCCCGGCTTCGAGTAGCCGGCGCTCTTGATGCGCTGGTCGAACGTGGTGCCGTCGGGGCTGGTGTGGGAAAAGAAGTTCCCGGCCGACATCTGGTCGCTGTAGTCCTGCGCGGCCTTCGTGAGGTGCGGTTCCTCGGCCAGCGGCGCACAGCCGGCCTTCGCCCGTTCGTCGTTGACCCGCGCGATGACCTGGGCGGTGACCGAGGGTGCGACGCGCGCCGCGGCCTTGGTGGTCGGCGGCGGAGCTTCGGACGTCGTCGGCCGCGGGGCCTCGGAGGTCTCGGTCGGGGCCGGCGCCGCGCTGGAGGTCGTCGGGGCCGGGGCCGAGGTCGTCGGCACGGCGGGAGGCTTGCCGGTAGTGGTCTGGACCTGACCGCCGGAGAGGTCGGTGCCGCTGGTGCCACCGGCCCCGGCGGGGGCGTTCGGCAGCACCAGGGCCGCGGCGCCGAGCTCGGCGGTGTTTCCTTCCGCGGTGGCCATCCAGGTGCCGGCCGCGGCGGAAAAAACGCCGAGCAGCACACTGAGTGACACCATCACCACGCGAGCACGTTCACCAATGGGGGACACGGCGCAGGAACGTATCACGGAACGATTAAGGCGAGAACCCTGCGAACGCACTGGTCACATTTTCGGGCCCGCGTTTTTCGGTGACAGGTACGAATTTCGCGGCAATCGGCCGCTTGCGCGTTACTCCGTTCAGCCGATTCGCACGACGAAAGTCGCGTCGCCGGACGCGGTCACCGGACGGCCGTTCGGGTCCTGCGCGGTGACGGTTGCCTTGCCCGTGAAGCCTTCCTTGCCCGCGATCGTCGTGCAGGTATAGGTGGTTTCCGCGTCCACGGCCAGGTCAGGCCCGGTGTGCGCGCACGCCGGCGTGTGGTCGTCCACGACGGACAGCGCGGTGAGCGGCACATCGCCGGTGTTCTTCACCAGGATCGAAAACGTGACGATCTCGCCTTCGCGTACTTCGTACGGCGTCGCGTCCTTCATGAGTGCGATCTCGGGGTGGATGACGTCGACTTTCGCGTCATCGGCCGATTGCACCGGGCGACCGGTCGGGTCGATTCCGGTCACCTTCGCGGCTTCCGCGAAGTCGTCGTCCGGTGCTTTTCGAGTACAGGTGTACGTCTTCTCCACGGCCGTCGCCAGGCTGTCGAACTTCTTCGCGCAGGCTTGTTCGTCCATAATGGACACCTCGTTCAGCGGGACGTCGCCGGTGTTGCGCACGACCACCGTGAAGGTGACTTCGTCGCCCGGACGCACCGTCTTGGGCGGGGCGCCCACCGTGAGCTGCACGGCCGGGTGAATGACGTCGATCTTGTCGGCGTCCGTGGTTTCGAGCGGGGGGCCCACGGGCGCGGTCGCCGTGGCCTTGGCGGTGCTGACGACGTCGTCGGCCGGGGCGGTCATCGCGCAGCCGATCCTTTGCGCGCCACCGGCTTCCAGCTTGTCGAAGGTCTTCGCGCAGGCCGGTCCGCCGGTGACCTCGACGGTGGTCAGCGGACCGTCGCCGGTGTTGGTCACGGTGATCGTGGACGTCACGGTGTCGCCGGGCCGGAACGGTCCGCCGTGGACCTCCTGGACGACCGCGAGTCCGGGGTGCAGCACGGTGTAGGACGCGTCGTCGGTCGCGCTGACCTGGCGGTTCGTCGGATCGGTGCCAGTCGCGGTCGCCGAGCTCACGAAATTGTCGGTGCCGGCGTTTACCTTGCAGGAGTGGCGCTGCCGGGCGCCGGGAAGGAGGGTGCCGATGAGGTGAGCGCACGCCGGAGTGCGACTGTCCACAACGGACACGTCGGTCAGTGGGACATCGCCGGTGTTCGCGACGACGAGGGTGAACGTCACTGCGTCGCCGGGCCGGACCTGCGTGGGCGTGGCGTCGTTCGTGATGGTGACCGCCGGGTGGATGACGTCGACCGGTACCTCGGCGGTGGCTGTCACCGGACGGCTCGTGGCGTCCGTACCGGTCACCTTCGCGGTGGCGGTGAAGTCGGCTTCGCCGGCGACTTCGGTGCAGCTGTAGGTCTGCTTCGCCTGGGGTTCGAGCGTGCCCAGGGAGCGGGTGCAGCCCGGGGCCGGCTGATCGGCGACGGAAACGTCTCGCAGCACGCTGTCACCGGTGTTCACGACGGTGATGGCTGACGTCACGGTGTCGCCTGCGCGGACGACCTTCGGGTCGGCGGTCCTGGTGATCGCGACGGCCGGGTGGATCACGTCCACGGTGGCGCCTGCGGAGGCGGTGACATCCGGCCCGACCGGCGCGGTGGCGGTGACTCGCACGGTGCGGGTGAAGTCGTCGGCCGGGGCTGTGGTGGTGCAGCCGAAGTCGCGGGTGCCTCCGGGCTCGAGCGCGCCGTCGATCGTCTGGGCGCAGCCCGTGACACGTGTGGCTTGCGTGTCCGTCACGCGGATTCCGGTCAGCGGCACGTCGCCGGTGTTGCGCACGGTGATCCGGAAGGGCACGGCGTCGCCCGCGCGGAACGGACCGCCGACGACGTCCGCGGTGATCGCGACCGCGGGGTGCTGCACGGCGAACGCGGCTTCGGCGGCCGCCTCGACCGGGCGGCCGGTCGGGTCGGTGCCGGTCACCGCCGGCTTGTTCGTGAAGCCGGTGGCGCGCGCGACGGTCGTGCAGGTGTAGGCCTGCTCCGACTGCGGCTGGAGCGTGCCGAGCGGCTTCGCGCACGCGGCGACCTGGTCGTCCGCGACCGTGACGCCGGTGAGCGGCACGTCGCCGGTGTTGGCGGCGGTGATCGTCCAGGTCACCGTGTCGCCTTCGCGGACCTGGGCGGGTGCGGCCCGGACGGCCAGCGCGACGGCGGGGTGGATGACGTCGACCACGGCGTCGTCGGTGACCTTGACCGTGCGGCCGAGCTGGTCCTTGCCGGTCGCGGTGGCCGTGGTGGCGAAGTCGTCGGCCGGTGCGGGCGCGGTGCACGTGTACGTCTGCCTGCCCTGCGCCTGCTTGCCTTGTGGAGGCAGCGCGCCGATCGCCTTGGCGCAGGCCGGAGTGTGGTCGTCGGTGACGGCGACTTCGGTCAGCGGCGCGTCGCCGGCGTTGGCGACGGTGATCGTGAAGGTGATCGGATCGCCGGCGCGCGCGACGGCGGGGGCGGCGTCCTTCGTGAGGGTCAGTGCCGGGGTGATCACCGTGACGGTGGCCGTCGCGGTGGCGGTCACGGGCCGGCCGCTCAGGTCGGTGCCGGTGGCGGTGACCTGGGACGTCGTGGTCCGGGACGGGTTCGCCGTGCACGTGTAGGTCTGCGTCGCGCCCGCGGCCAGGCCGGCGAAGGTGCGCGAGCACGACGTCGTCGTGTCGTCGGTGACCTTGACCGGCGCGAGCGGGCTGTCGCCGGTGTTGCGCACGGCGACCGTCCAGGTGACGGTGTCGCCGGCGTGGACCACCGGGTGGTCCGCGGTCGTGGTGACCTCGACGGCGGGTGCGATCGTCGGCGCGGGTGCGTCGGCGGTGACCGTGACCTGCTTGCCGAGCTCGTCGCGGCCCGCGGCGGCCGCCGTGTTGACGCCGTCGGCGATCGGCGCCTTCGCCGTGCACTCCCACGTGCGGCTTTCGCCAGCAGCGAGGGTTTCGGACGGCGATCGCGTGCACGACGGCGTCTTCGGGTCGGTCACCTGGATGTCGCTGAGCCCGGTGTCGCCGGTGTTCGTGGCGGTGATCGTGAAGGTGGCGGTATCGCCGGTGCGGTAGGCGGGCCGGTCGGCCGTCTTCGTGAGGCCGAGGGCCGGGTGCAGGACGTCGACGCGGGCGGCGGCCACGCCGTCGAGGGCGTCGCCGAGTGCGCTCGTGCCGGTCGCCTTCACGGTGTTCGTGAAGTCATCGGCCGGCGCGGTTCCGGTGCAGGTGTAGCTGACCGTCCGGCCCGGGTCGAGCGTGCCGAGCGGCTTCGCGCAGTCCGGGACGATCTCGGCGGCGACCCGCACATCGGACGCCGGGACGCTGCCCGGGTTGGTCACGACGACGGTGAACGCGACCGGCTCACCGGCGTGCGTCTTCGGCTGGTCCGCGCGCACGGCGATCCGGAGGTCGGGCACCGGCACCGAGAACGCGAGGTTCTGCGCGAGGTAGGCGTCACCGCTGGTCACGAAGCCGAGCCTGGTGCTCGTCGCGCCGGCGGCGATGCTGTCGATGTTGAACGCCTTGGCGTCGACGCTGAAGTTGTTCTTCACACCGGGAGCGGCGGCGTTGTCGGCGTTCGCGACGAAGAAGTTCGACGTGCCGCCGGTCGAGGGCTCGGCCGCCGGCGAGCCGTCGACCAGGAACTGGTCGCCGGACGCACCCCAGTCGCCGTCGTACGCGGTGACGCCGAGGTGCGCGTCGGCGGCCGCGGCGCGGAAGCCGGTGATCGCCGTTTCGGTGGCCGGGGCGCCGGCGGTCTGCCGGACGTGCCCGTCGTAGACGACCACTTTGCGCTTGTCCGGCGCGTAATCCGCGTTGCGCTCCGGGTAGGCGTAGACGAGCGCGACCGACCAGCCGCCGACGCAGCCGAAACCCTTGGGGGTCCAGACGTTGCCGAGCGTCAGGTCGAGCGCGGTCCCGGTCGAGGCGCTCGCGAACTGGCCGGTCACGTCGGCGTGGGCCGAGTAGTAACCGGCGTCTTCGGCATACCCCTCGGGCGCCAGGTCGACGGGTTTCGCGCTGCCCACGGAAAGCCGGACCTGCTGCGTGGCCGGCGTTCCGGGCGGAAGGGCCACGGGGACGGTCTTGCCGGAATCGCAGGTCGTCGTGTTGCCCGCCCAGTTCAAGCGGGCGAAGACGATCTTCGCGCCGGGCGGGACGCTGACCGACGCGCCGGCCGAGTCGAAGGTGCCGGCGTCGGCGTCGATGTCGGCCCACTGCATGAAGAAGTCGTCGTTCGCCATGGTGTCTTTGCGGTCCGCGGTGTTCGCGCACGCCGCCGGGGTGGCGACCGGCCCGGCGGTCGGCGCGCCGTCCGCGGCGACCGGGCAGCGCAGGACGCCGTTGCCCGCGTAGAGGAAGTCGCCGTAGACCACGGCGTCGTAGCCGACCTTGAAGGACCCGGCGGCGGCCGCGCCCGCCGCCGGCACAAAAGCCGAGGCCAGGAAGACCAATGCCAGAACGAGAATCGGGCGAAGCGGTCTTTCGGGCAACGGCACTCCTCGCCACCTCCGGGGCCGAGACGACCTTGGGAGCGTGACACGAGAGCCGGTCTCGCGCCTTCAAACTCACTCGTTCGTGGAACCGGTCAGCTTCGCCGTCGATTCGTGGGTGAGGGCGGCGGCCGCCTCGACGAACCCGATGATCGTGCGCAGTTCGCCGTCGGTGTAGCGGTCGCAGAGCTCGTACATGCGCTTGACGAGGTGGTCCCACAGGTGCACCCCGCTCGCGATGGCGTGGGAATCCAGGGAGATGAGGATCTTGCGCCGGTCGTCCGGGTGCGGTTCGCGGTTGACGATGCCCTTGCTCTCCAGCCGGTCGATCATCGCCGTCACCGACGCGGGCGCGAGCCCGGAGTGCCGCGCGAGTTCCTTCGGCGTCTGCGGCCCGAACCGCGCGACGTAGTCCAGGACCTTGCTCTCCACCGCCGACAGGCCCCGGGTCTCGGAGATCGCGGTGTGGAACATGACCGTCTCCGTCGACAGCTCCCGCGACCTGAGCAGGACTTCTTCGACGAGTTTCGTGCGCTCGCTTGACACGGCGACCAGCCTAGCCCACTCTTTAGTTCGACAGAACGAATTACTTTCTAAGACTTTCGAGGGGTCGAACGACATGACACGGGCACTGATCATCGGGGGCGGCATCGCGGGCACGATCACGGCCATCGCCCTGCACGAAGCCGGACACGAGCCAGTGGTCTTCGAGGCTTACGACCGCAGCTCCGAGGGCGTCGGCGCGTTCCTGACGCTGGCGATCAACGGCCTGGACGGGCTGAGCCAGCTGGGCCTCAAGGACGTGGTCCGTAGCGTCGGCTTCGACTCGCCGCGGATGTCGATCGGGCTCGGCAACGGCACCCGGCTCGCCGAATTCCCCCTCGGCGGCACCCTCCCGGACGGCACGGTGAGCCAGACCGTGCTGCGCTCCGACCTCTACGTCGCGTTGCGCGACGAAGCAGTGCGACGCGGCATCCGCGTCGAATACGGCAAGCGCCTGACCAGCGCGAGCCAGACGAAGACGCACGTCAGCGCGGACTTCGCGGACGGTTCGCACGCGGAGGGCGACCTGCTGATCGGCGCCGACGGCCTCCGCTCCCGGGTCCGGACGATCATCGACCCGGACGCGCCGTCACCGCGGTACGTCCCGCTGCTGAACACCGGCGGGTTCGCCGAAGGCCTCGACCTGCCCGACGAGCCGGGTGTGCTGAACATGGTGTTCGGCAAGCGCGTGTTCTTCTGCCACGTCGTCAGCCCGGACGGCCGCGTCTGGTGGTTCGCGAACCCGGCCCGCAAGACCGAGCCGACCGCGTCCGAACTGGCGACGCTCGCCGGGGAGAAGCTGCGGGCCGAGCTGCTGGACCTGGTCGCGCGCGACCGGACACCGGCGACGGAGGTCATCCGCGCGACCCGCGAGATCTACCCGGCCTGGCCGACGTACGACTTCCCGACGGTCCCGGTCTGGCACCGCGGCCGCATGGTGATCATCGGCGACGCCGCCCACGCGACGTCACCGGCGGCGGGCCAGGGCGCCTCGATGGCCATCGAGGACGCGGTCACGCTGGGCAAATGCCTGCGCGACGTGGCCGGCGTCGAGCCCGCGCTGGCGAAGTACGAAAGCCTCCGGCGCGAGCGCGTGGAGGCCGTCGTGGCGGCCGGCAAGCGCAACGGCGACGACAAGGTGATCGGCCCGGTCGGGCGGGTCATCCGCGACTTCTTCATCAAGAAGGCGTTTTCGAAGACGGGCGGCGAAGACCCGAACGCCTTCATGTGGAACCACCGCATCGACTGGGACGAGAAGATCGCCGCTTAGCGCCAGGTGTCGACGCGGTGGAAGTTCTTGTACGCCCGGCTCGGGGTCGGGCCGCGCTGCCCCTGGTAGCGGGACCCGGCCTCGCTCGAGCCGTACGGGTGCTCGGCCGAGCTGGAGAGCCGGAAGATGCACAGCTGGCCGATCTTCATGCCCGGCCAGAGCGTGATCGGCAGGTTCGCGACGTTCGACAGCTCGAGGGTGATGTGCCCGGAGAACCCGGGGTCGATGAACCCGGCGGTCGAATGCGTGAGCAGCCCGAGGCGCCCGAGCGACGACTTGCCCTCGAGGCGGCCGGCCAGGTCGTCGGCCAGGGCGACGAGCTCGAACGTCGAGCCGAGCACGAACTCGCCGGGGTGCAGCACGAAGGGCTCGTCGCCCTCCTTCTCGACCAGCGAGGTCAGCTCGTCCTGCTGCAGCTGCGGGTCGATGTGGGTGTACTTGCTGTTGTCGAAGACGCGGAAGAACCGGTCGAGCCGGACGTCGATGCTGGACGGCTGGACCATGCCGGCATCGAAGGGGTCGATGCCGAGCCGGCCGGCGTCGAGCTCTTTGCGGAGGTCACGGTCACTGAGCAGCACGCCCGAAGCCTATCCGGTGAGCTCAGGCGGCCCGCATGTGCTGCGCGTAGGTGGTGTCGGGCGCGAAGATCTTCTCGAGCCGCTTCACGTACCCGCGGCGCCCGGCCTCGCCGATCCGTTCCTGCAGCGCGGTGGCACCGGGAATGAACCGCCGCACGGTCTCGGCGGCGAAGTTGACCCCCGCGACGGCGACGATCGCGGCCTGCGCGACCGGATCGTTCGGCAGCCCGAGGAAGTCGGCATTGGTCTTCCCGAGCACGAGCCGGCTGATCGACGAGTGCACGGCGACGGACACGTGCGAGAGCACCTTCCCGACCGCCCCGCGCCCCTCACCGACGGCGGCGTTGGCCTCGATCAGCGCCTTGGCGAGCCGCTTCGAGTCGTCGTCCGGGATGAACTCCGTCGCCGCGAGCAGCCACAGCAGCCGCCAGGCGTCCTCTTCGCCGGTGGGCAGCAGCTCGTCGTCGACGCCCATCAGCCAGCCGATGTAGCGCCAGAGGTGGAGGATGTCGCCCCGTTCGCGGGCGGAGTAGCGCAGGCCGAGCAGCTGCGTGCCGAAGACGTAGACGAGCGAGAAGAGCAGGAGCGTGCCGACGGTCTGCACCTGGTTGACGGGCCGGTCCCAGGCCGCGTAGTCCCAGTCGTCCCGCCGGTTCATCGCGGCGCGCACGTGGGCGTGCACGAGCCGGATCCGGAGCGCGGAGGCGTACCCCTTCCCCCCGTGCTTGAGCGCACCGGGCGTGGTGACGTCGATCCACCAGGCGGCGGTCTCGACGAGCCGCCGGATGGCCTTGTGCTCGATCTCCCCGGTCCCGACCAGCGCTTTCGTGGCGCGGGAAGCGAGGTAGCCGCCCATCAGCGACATGTCGCCGAGCGGGAAGAGCCCCAGCAGGCCGGCCCGGGTGATGGCCCGCGCACCCCGCTCGAGCCGCTCGTCATCAACCCAGTACGGCTTGGTGTTCACCTGATCGAAGAAGTCCTTGAGCGGCCCGGGCGCGTCGACGCCGTGCTGCAGAGCGTCTTCGAAGAGCCGGCGCCCGTGCCCCTTCGGCTGCTGCGCCATCCAGGCGACGACGTCGTCCGCGAGCCGGTCCTGGACCTGCGCGAACTCCCGCAGCCGCGCGACCTGCCGCTCGTCACCCCGGATGTCACCTTCGACGAACAGCCGCTGGGCCAGCCGGAACCCGCCTTGCCGGAACAGCTCGGGCTCGTCCACGGGCAGCTCACCTCCGCCAGTCGACAACAAGTGTTGTCACTTGACGCGCGCGAGTCAAGGAGGGAGGGTCCTGGACAAGGGGATCACGCTGCCGTGTATGCTGGCGACGCACTGCGGATGTAGTTCAATGGTAGAACATCAGCTTCCCAAGCTGAATACGCGGGTTCGATTCCCGTCATCCGCTCTCAGAGCAAAGCCCCAGGTCACACGGTGTCTACTGTGGACCTGGGGCTTTCGCGTATCAGGACCAGAAACTGTCGTCGGCGGCTTCGTCGCTCGAAACGTCCGTCAGTTCCGCCGCTTTGCCGTCGCGCATGCGGAAGACCAGGGCGTGGCGGGTGTCCAGCCGTTTGCCGTCGCGGGTGCCCGTCGAGTGGTACACGGTGACGACTTCGTCGTCGTTCGCGTAGACCTCCTCCAGCTCCACCTTCAGGGTTCCGCCGCTTCGCTCGGCCAGCTGCCCGTACATGGCCAGGATCGCGTCGCGGCCCTTGTGGTCGCCGGAGAACTCGTTGTGGCCGGGCATGTGCTGCACGGCGTCCGGTGCGAGGAGCTCCGACAGCGTGGCGACATCGCCGGTGGCGAATGCCTCGTAGCCCCGGCGGATGAGAGTGGCGTTCTGGTGTTCGGCCATGGGTGGCCTCCTCGGGGGTAGGACGTCCGTCCATCGAACGCGCCCGCCCGGACCACGGTCAAGGCCGCCCGCGACCTCGGTTTTTCAGTTGACCGGTAAGGAAAACACCCACAGTGCCAACGTCTACTCCGGACCCAACCGGGCGCGCAGGCGAGCCGCGTGGGCGGGGGGCAAGCCGGTTTCCTCCGCGCGGGCCAGCGCCTCTGCGGCGGACCCGGAACCCAAGCGGTGCAACAACTCCGCCCGCGACGCGTGCCACCACGGGTACTCCGTCAACCCCGGCAACGCGTCCACCAGCGCCAATGCCGCGGCAGGGCCGTCCCGTTCCGCCACCGCCGCCGCGCGGTTCAGCCTGACCACCGGGGTGTCCTGGACCGACAACAGCACGTCGTACCAGGAAATCACCGCGTCCCAGTTCGTCTCCTCGTACGACGGCGCCAGGTCGTGACATGCCGCGATCGCCGCCTGGACCACGTACGCGTTCGGGACCGACGGCGTCCGGCGCAGACCGCGGCCGACCAGCTCGACGCCTTCCTTGATCAGCGACGGGTCCCACAGCGAACGGTCCTGCGAAGAAAGCAGCACCGGCGAGCCGTCCGGAAGAAAGCGCGCGGGACGGCGAGCGTCCTGCAGCAACACCAAAGCCAGCAACCCCAGCGCCGTCGACTCGTCCGGCATCAGCGAAGCCAGCAAACGCGCCAGGCGGACGCCCTCCGCGACCAGCGAAACACTGCCCGTGTAACCCTCGTTGAAGATCAAGTACACCGTCGACGCGACACCGGCCAAGCGAGCAGGCAGTTCCTCCGCCGAAGGCACCCGGTACGGGATCCTCGCCTGAGCGATCTTCTGCTTCGCGCGCGTCAGCCGCTTCGCCATCGTCGCTTCGGGCACCAGCAGGCCGCGGGCGACCTCCGCGGTCGACAAACCGCCCAACGTCCGAAGCGCCAAAGCCACCTGCGCGTCCAGCGACAACGCCGGGTGGCAGCACGTGAAGACCAGCCGCAGCAGGTCGTCGCGGACCGAGACCGGGTCCGGGCACGGGTCGAAGGCGGGCACCGCGTCCGCCTCCTTCCCGAGGCGCTTCGCTTCGCGGCGGACCACGTCGACCGCGCGGCGGCGGGCCGCGACCAGCAGCCAGCCGCGCGGATTGCCCGGGACGCCGTCGCGCGGCCACGTCTCCAGTGCGCGCACGACGGCGTCCTGCACCGCGTCCTCGGCCAGGTCGACGCTGCCGGTGACGCGGACCAGCGTGGCCAGTACCCGGGTGCCCTCTTCCCGGACCAGCCGCGCGACCGCGTCCCCGGCGCCGGTCACTGGCCGAAGTCGACGACCGGCCGGACCTCGATGGCGCCGTCCCAGGCACCGGGGATCCGCGCCGCCACCTTGACGGCCTCGTCGAGGTCGGCGCACTCGAGCAGGTAGAAGCCGGTCAGGGCTTCCTTCGTCTCCGCGTACGGGCCGTCGCTGGTGACGATGTCGCCGCCCTTGCCGCCGGTGACGCGGACCGTCGTCGCGGTCGCCGTCGGGTAGAGGGCCGCGCCGCCGCGGATCACGGCTCGGGCGCCGGCGCCGAACTCGTCGTAGTCCTTCATCATGTCCACGGCCTCGGGCGCCGTCGGGTCGACGTCGGAGGCGTAGATGATCGCGGCGTACTGGGGCATGAGGTGCTCCTCACAGGTCCTGACCGGCGCCGATCGCCAGCCTTCACTGTAAGGACGAACGGCGCTGACGTCTCCGGGACAACCGCGCCCGACTTTCTCAGCCCTCGACGAGCTCCCAGTCGGACTCGGGCGTGGCGCGGTCGTACACCTGGCCCGGCGCGGCCTTCAGCACGCCGCGCACGTCCGGGTACAGGTTCGCGACGTGCTCCAGCTCCAGCCCCTCGACCTCGAAGTCCTCGGCTTCGGGGACCTCGAAGCCGACGAACAGCCAGGTGCCGTCCTGCTCGCGGACGACCTGCCGGACCGCGCGCACCGGCTGCTGCGGGCCGGCCGGGATCTCGGTGAGCCCGCTGCTGATCTGCGCTTCGTCGTCCGGCGAGCCCTCGTACTTCCAGGCCGCGCGGCGCTGGGCGAGCAGCCGGAGGTCCTCGTCCTCGTCGTCGGAGCCGGTCACCGAGGAGAGCAGCCACGTGCGGCGCTCGGGGTCCCAATCGGCGGCCATGCCCGTCGGCAGGCCCGCCAGCGCGCCCAGCTGCGGCAGCAGCTCGACGGCTTCGCGCAACGACATCTTGCCGAAGCTCTCGCGGTTGACCAGCACGTCGTCGGACAGCTCGGTGCCGTCGCTGATGAACCAGTCGTCCTCGTCGTCCAGCACGACGAAGCCCAGCGCGTCGGGGTCGTTCACCAGCGCCAGCGCGATGATGACCGGCCCTTCCGGGTCCTGGCGCAGCGGCCATTCGGTCGACATGCGCCATATCCCACCATCGGCGCGGCGCGCTCCGGGAGCCGGGGTCACCCGATCGGTTAATTCACCATCTGTTGATCTCTGCCTCCGGCGGGATCATCATGACCCCATGGTGCTCTCCAAGCGAGTCGCCCGCTTCAACCGCGTGGCGACCAACCAGGTCCTCAAGCACGTCGCCGGCTGGGCGCCCGGGTTCGCCATGGTCGTCCACAAAGGACGGAAATCCGGGCGCGAGTTCCGCACGCCGGTCAACGTCTTCCGCACGAAGGACGGCTTCGTCGTCGCGCTGACCTACGGGCCCGACGCCGACTGGGTGAAGAACGTGCTGGCCGCCGGCGGCTGCACCCTGGTCACCCGGCGGGAGAATATCCACGTGCGCGACGCGCAGCTCGTGCACGATGATTCACGCCGGGCCATGCCGGTCCCGATCCGGCCGGTCCTCGGCTTGCTGGACGTCAACGACTTTCTGCTGGTGAAACGGGAGTAGAGATGCTCGAGGGGGAACTCGTCCGGCTGCGCGCGCTCGAACCGGAGGACGCCGACAAGATCTACGACTGGGTGCACGACCCCGAGGTGGGCCGCTGGATGGTCAACGACCACCCGCGCTCGCGCGCGCAGATCCGCAAGCGCTGCGAGGAGCGGCCGGTCAACAAGTACGAGCTGGTCCTGCTCGGCATCGAGACGAAGGCCGACGGCAAGCTGATCGGCATCGTCGACCTGCGCGACGCCGAGCCCGAGGTCGGCAACGCCGAGCTCGACATCTACATCGGCGACGCCGGCTACCGCAACGGAGGCGGCTACGGCACCGACGCGCTGCGCGTGATGTGCCGCTACGGCTTCGACCGCATGCGGCTCCACATGATCACGCTCTGGGTGGTCGCCGAGAACGAGCGCGCCCGGCACGTCTACCGCAAGGTCGGCTTTTCGGAGGACGGCCGTCACCGCGAGGCGTTCGTCGGCGAAGGCGGCCGCCGCCACGACATGATCTTGATGAGCATGCTCCAGGGCGAACTCAAGTGAGCAGCCGCTGCGGCGCCTTCAGCCGCCACGCCTCTTCGAGCAGCTCGCGCAGCTGATCGACGTCGACACGCTCGAGGTCCACGATGATCGAGCCGTGGCCGTCGTAGTGCGGTGTCGTGAAGAAGGCCGCGTCGCCGGAGTCCAGCAACGCGGCCTTCTCGTCGAGCCCGCACATCACCACCAGGCCGCCTTCGGCCTCGGTGCGCAGCCGCGCGAAACCCTTGCCCGCGACCTTCAGCGCGGGCGTGCGGTACCACGTCGCCGCCTCGACCTCGGGGAGTCCCGAGGCCAGGCGCACGACGTCTTCCCAGGTCGTCATGGGTCCATTGTCGACCCGGGTGTCTTGGAGAAACCGGAACTACGGCAGCCGGGTGATCCGGTCCGCCGCCGGCGGGGCCAGGTTCGGGTGGGCGCCCAGGTAGGCGACCAGCGCGTCCAGGTCCACCGGCCCGCCGGACAGGTTCGTGCCCTTCGTGAACTCGGTGAAGCCGTCCCCGCCGGCGGCGAGGAAGTTGTTCACCGACACGCGGAACGTCGCCGCCGGGTCGACCGGCGTGCCGTTCACCGTGATGTCCGAAACGCGCGAGCCGATCGGCGCGCCCGCCGAGTACGAGTAGTGCAGCGAGCTCGAGATCTGCAGGATCTTCGTGCCGGCCGCGGTCCACTGCTGTTCCAGCACGTTCTTCAGGTTCGCGCCGGTCAGCGTGATCGTCTGCATGATGTTCGAGAACGGCTGGACGGTGAACGCCTCGCCGTAGGTCACCACGCCGTCACCCTCGCCGTTCGACGACGACTTGTACGTCAGGTCGGCGCGGATGCCGCCCGGGTTGGTGATCGCGACGACCGCGCTGTTCGACTGCGTACCCGCCAGCTGCGCGTCGGCGATGACGTCGCCGAGCGGCGACTCACCAGCCGCGTTGCCCGCCGCCGGCAGGTCCGCGGTGATGGTGCCGACCTGCTTGTTCGCGATCGGCGCCGACTTGGTCTTCGCGTCGGCGACCAGCGCCGCCACGGCCGGGTCCGGCGTGACCGTGCGGGTGACGATCTCGTTGAACGCCTTGGTCTGCGACCGCACGACATCCCGCGTCTTCAGGCTGATCTTCAGGTCCACCACCGACAGCAGGCGGCCGAACGACGAGCCCTGGATGACCGGCCGCGGCTGGCCGGCCGGGTCGTTGATCACGCAGTTGTACTGCTGGTGGCTGTGCCCGGTGAAGAACGCGTCGACCTTCGGCGTCACCGCGGCCGCGATCGCGGCGGCCGGGCCGGGGCGCAGCTTGCAGTCGTTCGGGCCCTCGACCTCGGTGCCGTCGCCCTGGTGCATGAGCACGATCTGGGCCTTGACGCCGAAGTAGTCGAGCAGGTTCGCCGTGCGGTTGATCGCCTCGACCTCGTCGCCGAACTTCAGGCCCTTGATCGCCTCCGGCGTGACGACGGACGGCAGGTCCTTCAGCGTGGCCCCGATGACGCCGACCGGCACGCCGCCCTCGAACTTGACGGTGAACGGCAACAGCGCGGGCAGGCCGTTGGTGAAGTACACATTGGACCCGAGGAACGGGAACTTCGCCCCGTCGAAGGTCTTCTGGAACTGGCAGCCGTCGGTGGGGTGGCAGCCGCCGAACTGCATGCGCTGCAGTTCCTTGTAGCCCTCGTCGAACTCGTGGTTCCCGACGACGGACGCGCTCACGCCCAGCATGTTCAGGAAGTCGATGGTCGGCTCGTCGTGGAACAGCGCCGAGGTCAGCGGTGACGCGCCGATGTTGTCACCGGCGGACACGACGAACGAGTTCTTCACCTGGGAACGCAGCTGCTTCACGTGCGTGGCCAGGTAGGCGGCACCGCCGGCGTCCACAGTGGTCCCGTCCGACTGCACCACACGGCCGCCGGAGCCGGACGGCGGCTCCAGGTTGCCGTGCAGGTCGTTGAACCCGATGATCCGGACGTCGGTGGTGGGGTCCGGGCGCTGGCCCGCGGACGCGGGTGCGGTGGTCACCGCGGTCGTCGCCAGCGCGGCCGCGGCGAGCACCACGAGCCGGGTTGAAAGCCTCATGCGTGTTTCCTCCGATTCGCGCCCAAGTTCCCCAACGGGCGCACGGCGGAGGATTCTGCCTCGCGAAGCTGTCACCTACCAGGGTCAAAAGACGGACGTAAAGCGAATGTCACCTAACGGCTTCCGTCGAGCAGGACCTTTGCGACGAGTTCAGGGTCGTCGTTCATCGGCACGTGCCCGCAGCCCGGCAGCAGCCGGAACGACCCGTCCGGCGCGACTTTCCGCAGCTCGGCGAGACGCGGCCGGGCGAGGATCCGGTCGCGCTCGGCCCACGCGACGGTCACCGGGACCCCGGTGACCGGGCCGGTGAAGCGGAAGTCGCCACGGGACTGCGCGGCGCTGGGCTCGAACCCCGGCGCGGTGGCGAGCGCGCGGGCGTCCTCGACGACGACGTCGGGTGTCAGCAGCTCGGGCCGCCCGACGATCATCCCGACCAGCGCCTTGCGTCCGGCCGCCGTCGCGGCGATGCGGCGCACGACGTGCGGCGGCGTGCGCTGAGCGAGGGATCGGTGGGCCTTGAGCGTCGCGATCGCGTAGAGCTTCTGCCTCCGGGTCCACAGCCCGGCGGGCGACAACGCCGTGACACTGCGGACCAGCCCGGCCTGCCCGAGGGCCAGCGACAGCAGGCCGCCGAGCGAGTTGCCGGCGACGTGCGGCCTGCCGAGCCCGAGGTCGGTGAACAGCTCCTTGAACATCACCAGCGCGGGCTCGATGCCGTACCCGCCGGACGGCTCGGGCGACTCGCCGAAGCCGGGCAGGTCGACGGCGATGACGTCACGATGGGGCGTGAGCAGCGGAAACACCGGCGCCCAAGCCTGGCGGCGATGGCCGATGCCGTGGATCAGCACCAGCGGCTCGCCCCGGCCCGCGCGGTCATAGACAACGTCGTCCATGATCCGAGCGTAAGGCCCGGACAGCGGAAAGGCTACAACCGCCGGTAACAGTTACTCTGCGTCCGGCTTGATCCGGGTCCCGGTGTCGGCCGACCGCTGGACGGCGTCGAGGACCCGGTGCACGCCCAGGGCGTGCGCGAAGTCCGGCAGATCGCCCTTGAGCTGCCGCGCGTAGGCGTGGGCGACGTTGTACGACGGCTCGGCGCTGCGCCCGGCCAGCTGCGGCAGCTCGTACCGGGCGGGCACGGTGAGCTTCTCGAGCGTGCCGGTCCGGCTGCCGCGCAACGTCAGCTTCGCGATCCAGAACAGCGGGTCCGCGGCCTCGACGACCAGCGTGCCCTCGGTGCCGTTGATCTCCCAGTGGAAGTTCGTGGCCGGCGACGTCCCGCCACGCAGGTGCAGCGACGTGACCGCCCCGCCGGTCAGCACGCCGGTGACGGCGATCTGGTCCGGCGCGGTCATGGCGACGGACTCGCCGGTGACCTCGTCGCGCACCCGAGGCCGGACGGTCGCCATCGTCGCCGACAGCTCGGCGAAGCCGCCGAGCACCATGGCCAGCGCGTCGACGGTGTGCGCGAACGGGATGGTCAGCATCGTCGCCCCGCCCTCGGGGTGCAGCTGGTAGTCGCGCCCGGCCCGCACCGAGGGACCCCAGTTCGCGCCCGACGCGATCAACGACGTCGAAAGCACGCGGCCGACGTAGCCGTCCTTGATGAGGTCACGCAGGTAGCGCAACGCCGGCGCGGACCGCCCCTGCAGCCCCACCGCGGTCTGCCGTCCCTTCGCGGCTTCGGCCAGCGCCTCGGTTTCGGCCAGGCTCACGCCCAGCGGCCACTCGCTCAGGACCTGCTTGCCCGCGGCCAGCGCCGGCTCGATGAGCGCGCGGTGCTCGGGCACCTTCACGGCGATCACGACCAGGTCGACCTCCGGGTGCCGGGCGAGCTCGCCGGCATCGCCGAAGGTCAGCGGCACGCCGTACTTCTCCCCGGCCACCCGCGCCGACTCGGCGCTGCTCCCGCTCAGCGCGCGGAGCTCGTAGCCCTCCACCGCGGCCAGCGCGGGCACGTGCGCGGTCGCGGCCCAGCCGCCGTTCGCGCTGAGCCCGACGATGCCGACCCGGACCGGTGCCATGAGCGTTCCTTTCGTTGCCTGCACAAGACTCCGACGTGCAGAGCGTCGTAGGCATTCCCCGGTCGGCGCAAGCAGCATCCGGTTATCGCGGCATGACTTCGATCACCGCCGTGGCGCCGATCGGCTCCGCGCGGGTCAGCCGAGTGGCCGATGGGGCTCCGCGCCGTCCGGCTCTTCGACCGAAGCGGCACCCGGCTCAAGATCCATACCGTCGGTGGCATGACGAATGCCCAGGTCACCGCCCTGCAGGACGGGTTCACCGGGTTCCTCGCCCTGTGGGTCGTCGTGCTCGTGCCGCAGCTGATCACCCAGTTCGCCCGGTATGGCGGCCTCCGTGCGCGCGGCATCCTCACCACCGCCGCGGTGCTGCTCTACGGCTGCATGACCCTGGCGGTCGTCCTCCTGCCGCTGCCCGGCCCCGGCACGCGCCGGCCGGCCCAGACCGTGCAGCTGCACCCCTTCCAGTGGATCACCGACATCCACACCGAGCTGCTCAAACACGGCGAGCCGCTCTCGCGGTGGTTCATGACGCAGACGTTCCAGCAGGCGTGCCTGAACGTCCTGCTGTTCGTCCCGCTCGGGGTGTTCGCGCGGATCCTCTGGCGCCGCGGCCTGACCGGCACTGTCCTGATCGGCTTCGCGACGTCGCTGCTCATCGAAATCACGCAGGTCACCGCGAACTTCGGCACCGCGCCGTACGTCTACCGCATCTTCGACGTCGACGACCTCGTGAACAACACGCTCGGTGCCGTCACCGGCTGGGTGTTCGGTGCGCTCCTGCTGACCCTGGTCCGCGGGAAGCGTTCAACGGTCGACGTGCAGCCGGCCCGGCGCGAGCGGGTCGACCTCGCCCAGCCGCGCTAGCCGCGCCTTCCGCCGCAGGGCCGCCCGCCGGGCGGCCCGCCGGTCTTCGAGGACGACGACGAGGGCGGCGACGGCCAGCACCAGCGCGACCAGGCCGAGGACGAGCGGAAGCTGCACGAAATCCTCCTCGGTACGGCGCTGTGCGGGAGATCACACAGGTTACGCAGGTCCGTGCCGGGTTCGCTACCCCCGGCGACGAGCCAGGCTTCGCACACTGGACGGGTGAGCACCCGACCCACCAAGGACCAGCTGGCCGCGGCGCACAACGCCACCATCCCGGACGTCATCGCGCCCGGCCTCGACGTCCTGTTCTGCGGCATCAACCCCGGTCTCTACTCCGGCGCGCTCGGTCAGCACTTCGCGCGGCCGGGCAACCGCTTCTGGCCCGCGCTCCACGCCGGCGGGTTCACGCCGCGGCGGTACGCGCCCGGCGAGCAGGAGAAGCTGCTCGATCTCAAGCTCGGCGTCACGAACGTCGTCGCGAGGACCACGGCCCGCGCCGACGAGCTCACCGGCGACGAACTGCGCGAAGGCGGGAAGCTGCTGGTCGCGAAGGTGCTGGAGTACCGGCCGCGGTGGCTGGCCGTCGTCGGGATCACGGCGTACCGCACCGCGTTCGGCTTCCCGAAGGCACGTGTCGGCCCTCAAGATCACCGGATCGGGGACACCCGCGTGTGGGTGCTGCCGAACCCGAGCGGGCTCAACGCGCACTGGACGCCGGCCGGCCTGGGGGAGGAGTTCCGGCGGCTGCGGACCGCATCCGAAGACTGTCGAAATCGTTGAACGGCAGTGAGCCACCCTCAGTAGCGCCGGCTGCCCCATCGGGACCCGCACCATCCGGCCGAACCGCCCAATCAAGATCGACTTCTACCGAAAGTTTGCTGTGACCGGCGGTTTGGGCCATGAGGGGGATTTGGCGTCATGAGCTGCGCAATCGCGACTCGTACCAACCAGGAGGAGTCACTTTTGGCCGGTCCCGGCAGGGGGACCGGGTGGTGCCGGAGACGTCCGGCTCCCCAGAAGCGACGGCGCAGAGACGGAGGCCCGCGATGCACGGCATCGAGCCCACCCGCAGGACCGCGGGGCCGGCCGGACCCGGCGGGCGCAGTCTCGGCGTCGCGGTCGTCGACCCGGTCCCGATCTTCCGCGACGGCCTCGCGGCGCTCGTCCACCGCAGCCAGGGACTCCACTGGGCGGGGCAGGCCGCCAGCCACCACGCCGCGCTGCAGCTGTGCGAGCAGGTCAAGCCGGACGTCGTCGTGCTCGACTCGGCGCTCGACCCCAACTGCCACCTGACCAAGCTGCTCAACGCCGGCGACCCCGCGCTGATCATCGTCACGCTGATCCGTGACGCGAATCGCACCCAGCAGTACCTGGCGGCCGCGATCGCCGCGGGCGCGCACGCGATCGTGCCGCGGTCGATCGACTCACGGCGGCTCGCCGAAGCGATCCGGCGTGCCCACACCGAACGCCGGTACATCGACCCGGCACTGGCCGCGCTGACCGCCCGGCCGAAGCGCGCCGCCGCTCCCAAAGGCGAGGCCGCCCACGACAGCCCTCCGGCGCCGCGCGGCGGGATGCCGCTGTCCAGGCGGGAGTACCAGGTGCTCCAGCTCGTCGCCGAGGGCCTCGAGAACTCGGCGATCGCGAAACTGCTCTTCCTGTCCGTCGAGACGGTCCGGACCCACGTGAAGAGCATCCTGCGCAAGCTTTCCGCACGCGACCGGACACACGCCGTGACGATCGCGTTCCGCGCCGGGATCCTGGTCGCCAGGGCCGAGGACGGGCACGTTCCGGTGACGGCCGACACAACGGCGATCCCCGGGCACCGCTGACCCCGTTCCCCAGGAAAAAGGCACATTTTCGCGTATTTTCGATACTCGGAAGTGCGGATCTGCTTGCTCTGGTTACCCGCAGGTAATATCCTGAAGTTACCGGCGAGTAAGGCGAACATGTGCCCGGCCGGGGAGCCGAACACATTGGAGTGACGACATGGGCCACTACAAGAGCAACGTCCGAGACCTGGAGTTCAACCTCTTCGAGGTACTCGGCGTGCAGGAGCGCCTGGGCAAGGGTGTGCTCGCCGAATCCGACGAGGAGACCGCCCGCGGCGTGCTGTCCGAGCTGAACAAGCTCGCGACCGGCCCGCTCGCCGAGTCCTTCGCCGACGCCGACCGCAACCCCCCGGTCTACGACCCGAAGACCTTCAGCGTCACCATCCCCGAGTCCTTCAAGAAGAGCTACCAGCAGCTCGTCGACGGCGAGTGGTGGCGGCTCGGCCTCACCAACGACCTCGGCGGCTTCGGCCTGCCCCCGACCGTGCAGTGGGCCGCCTCCGAGCTGATCCTCGGCGCCAACGCCCCGCTGTTCATGTACATGGCGGGCCCGAACTTCGCGATGATCGTCGACAAGAACGGCACCGAAGAGCAGAAGCACTGGGCCCGGATCATGATCGACAAGGGCTGGGGCGCCACCATGGTGCTCACCGAGCCGGACGCCGGTTCGGACGTCGGTGCCGGCCGCACGAAGGCGACCCAGCAGGAGGACGGCTCCTGGCACATCGACGGCGTGAAGCGGTTCATCACGTCGGGCGAAAACGACATGGTCGAAAACATCATGCACCTGGTGCTGGCCCGCCCCGAGGGCCCGGGCATCGAGACCAAGCCGGGCACCAAGGGGCTGTCGCTGTTCCTCGTCCCGAAGTTCCACTTCGACAGCGAGACCGGTGAGCTGGGCGAGCGCAACGGCGCCTTCGTCACCAACATCGAGCACAAGATGGGCATCAAGGCCTCGACGACGTGCGAGCTGACCTTCGGCCAGCACGGCACCCCGGCCAAGGGCTGGCTGCTCGGCGAGGTGCACGACGGCATCGCGCAGATGTTCCAGGTCATCGAGTACGCCCGGATGATGGTCGGCACGAAGGCCATCGCGACGCTGTCGACGGGTTACCTCAACGCGCTCGAGTACGCCAAGGAGCGCGTCCAGGGCGCCGACCTGCCGAACATGCTGAACAAGGCCGCGCCGCGCGTCACCATCACGCACCACCCGGACGTCCGCCGCTCGCTGATGCTCCAGAAGGCGTACTCCGAGGGTCTCCGCGCGGTCTACCTGTACACGGCGTCGTTCCAGGACCAGCTGTGGACCGGTGAAGGCGACCTGAAGCTCGCGCACGGCGTCAACGACCTGCTGCTCCCGATCGTCAAGGGCGTCGGCTCCGAGCGCGCCACCGAGCAGCTCGTGCAGTCGCTGCAGACCCTGGGTGGTTCCGGCTTCCTGCAGGACTACCCGATCGAGCAGTACATCCGCGACGCGAAGATCGACTCGCTGTACGAGGGCACCACGGCGATCCAGTCGCTGGACTTCTTCTTCCGGAAGATCGTCCGCGACAAGGGCCAGTCGCTGGCCTTCATCGCCGGTGAGATCACCAAGTTCATCGAGTCCGAGGCGGGCAACGGCCGCCTCAAGAACGAGCGCGGACTGCTCAAGCAGGCCCTCGAGGACACGCAGGGCATGCTCGGCTCGCTGATCGGCTACCTCACCGCGTCGCAGGAGGACGCGCAGAGCATCAACAAGGTCGGCCAGCACACGGTCCGGCTGCTGATGTCGGTCGGCGACCTGCTCATCGGCTGGCAGCTGCTCAAGCACGCCGAAGTCGCCCTCACGAAGCTCGACGCGGGCGCGTCCACCAAGGACGTCCCGTTCTACGAGGGCAAGGTCGCCGTGGCCTCGTTCTTCGCGAAGCAGGTGCTGCCGGAGCTGACCGCCCGCCGCGCCATCGTGGAGGCCGCCGACAACGCGCTCATGGAGATCGACGAAGCCGCGTTCTGATCCAACGCGTTCCGCCGAAGGGCCCCTTCTCGACCGGGAAGGGGCTCTTCCGCGTTTCGGGGTCGGAAAGCCGGGGAATTCCGTCTGCGAGTTCGCGGGACCGAGTGGCCGGACCCGCGATCACCGAGAGGAGAAAGTGATGACTGTCGCCGGCATCATCAGCGCCATCATCGTAGGGCTGATCATCGGTGTTCTGGGCCGGCTGCTGGCTCCCGGCAAGCAGAACATCCCGATCTGGCTGACCATCGTGATCGGTATCATCGCCGCCTTCATCGGTACGGCCATCGCGCGTGGTCTCGGGTACGCCAACACGGCGGGCATCGACTGGCTGGAGATCCTCACCCAGGTCGTGCTGGCCGCCATCGGTGTCAGCATCGCCGCGGGCGCCTACGGTCGTCGTGGGGTAACCAGGTAACGCTTTCGGATCCCGGCCCGGCCGGTCCGCCTTCGGGCGGGCCGGCCGGGCTCTTTTCGTGGCTACCGCCTAGTCGACGCACGCGCGAGCGCGACGGCGAATCCGGCGCCGACCAGCAGCAACGCGGCGGCCCACGTCATCGTCGTGGTGACGGCGTGCGCGGAGGAGCCGCCGGCCAGCGTCAGGAACAGGCTGCCGAACGTCGCCACCCCCACGACCTGTCCCAGCTGCAACGTCGTCGTGAGCAGCCCGCTGGCGTCCGCCGCGCTCGCGAGCGGGACGTGCGTCAGCGCGTGGGCCATCAGTGACCCGAACGCCAGGCCCATGGACAGGCCGAAGAGCAGGAGCGCGGCGAAGAACAGGGCGCCGCCGTTGCCGCCGTCTCGCAGGCTCAGGCCCAGCAGCGCGTACGCGACGGCCGAACCGACGTAGCCGCACGGCGTCAGCGCCGCGTGGACGCGTTCTGGCAGCTTGTGCCAGAAGAACCCGCACAATCCGAAGAGGACACCGCCGGGCGCCATCGTCAGCCCGGCCGCCGGCGCCGTCTCCCCGAGTCCCGTCTGCAGGTGCAACGCCACGCAGAACAGGAACCCGCCGTAGGACGCCACACCGGTGGCCAGCGCGGCCAGTCCCGGTGCGACACCCCGGATCTTGAGAACGCCGAGGTTGACCAGGGGGTCGCGCACCCGGCGTTCCACGACCACGAACAGCACCGCCAGCAGCGCACCCGCGGCGAGCGAGCCGAACGTCCACATCGGCCAGCCGGTTTCGTGCCCGAGGACGAGTGGCAGCACGAGGAACACCACCGCGGGCACGGCGATCGCGAGCCCGGCGAGGTCGAGCCGGCGCCCGGCTCTTGCCGCCCCGCCGGGAACCAGACGCAGGGCGAGCGCGGCCACGAGCACCCCGATCGGCACGTTCACCAGGAAGATCGGCCGCCAGCCCGCCCCGAACAGGTCCGCGCCGACGAGCACCCCGCCGAGCACCTGACCGGACACGAACGCGACGGAGATGACCGCGGTGTACGCGCTCAGCGCCTTGGCCCGCGCGGGCCCGGTGAAGTGCGCCTGGATGACGCTGATGACCTGGGGCATCATCAGCGCGGCGCCCGCGCCTTGGGCGATCCGCGCGACGATGAGCGTCGTCGGGTCCGGTGCGAATCCGCACAGCAGCGAACAGGCCGTGAAGGCGAGGGCGCCGGTGACGAACAGGCGTCGCCGCCCGTACAGCTCGCCGAGCCGGGCGCCGGTGATCAGCAACATCGCGTAGCCCACGGTGTAGCCGGAAACGACGAGCTGCAGCGCGGCGCCGGACGCGTGCAGGTCGGTGCGGATGTCGGTCATGGCGACGTTCACGACGGTGACGTCCAGCAGCGCCATGAACTGGCCGAGCAGCAGGACGGCCAGCATGAACCACGGCCGCCGGTCCGGCCGGGCGGACCGGTCCGGGGTGGCCGGGGCAGGGGTGGTCAGTGTCATGCCTCTGACCTTGGGGTTCTTCGGTGGTCCGCGGAGAGAGCCTGGGGATGCTGGTACTGACAGCACCTGGTTCCCGGAAATTGTCGTACCCCTCGGGCACCATGTCGGCATGACGTCAACGCAGGTCCACACGAGCCGCCGGGAGGAACTCGGCCAGTTCCTCAAGGCGTGCCGGGCGCGGATCGGCCCCGAGGAGGTCGGGCTGCCGCCCGGCGTACGCCGTCGCACGAGCGGGTTGCGGCGGGAGGAGGTCGCGCTGCTCGCCGGCGTCGGCGTCACCTGGTACACGTGGCTGGAGCAGGGGCGGCCGATCAACGCGAGCGCCCAGGTGCTCGACGCGGTGGCGCGCACGCTGCGGATGGACCACCCGGAGCGGGAGCACCTCTACCGGCTGGCCGAGCTGACGCCGTCGCGCCTGCCGTCGTCGGTCGAGGTGGTGCCGGACACGGTGCGCGAGGTGCTGCGCGCGCTCGATCCGCTGCCGGCCACGGTGGTCAACGGCCGGTTCGACATCCTCGAGTCGAACGCGGCGCAGGTCGACCTGTTCTGGGAGTGGCACAGCCTGCCGTGCCTGCACAAGAACCTGCTGTGGTGCTGCGTGACCGAGCCGAAGGCGCGGCGGATGCTGCTGAACTACGACGAGGAGGTCCCGCACATGGTCGCGCGGATGCGCGCCGAGTACGGCAGGCACGTCGGCGACCCGGCGTGGGAAGAGGACATCCGGCGCCTGTCGGCGTTGTGCCCGGAGTTCGCCGAGCTGTGGGCGCGGCACGAGGTGGCGGAGCCGCAGCTGCGGGTGCGGGAGTTCCAGCATCCCCGGGTGGGCCGGATGAACTTCCGGCTGACCGAGCTGGCGGTGTCGGAGGTGCCGGGCCTGCGGATCCAGGTGTCCACTCCGGACGACGCGTCGACGTGGGCGTTGCTGCCCGGGACCCGGCGGCCCTCATGACGTCACTGGATCTGAGCGATCAGGGACTGACGTCGGTGCCTCCGGTGCCATCCGAGGTCACTCGGCTCGACCTGTACAAGAACTCGATCTCGGTAGTACCTGGGTCGCTGTGGTCGCTGACCGGGCTGCGCGTGCTCAACCTGGCGGCGAACCGGATTTCCACGCTGCCGCCGGGCATCTCGGCGCTGACGTTTCTGCACACCCTCGACCTGGCGCACAACCGGTTCGACTCGTTGCCGGACGAGCTGGGCGACCTGGCCGGGCTCACCGAGTACCTGTACATCAGCGACAACCGGCTGACGAAGTTCCCGGAGGCCTGGTGCCGTCTGGGAAAACTGCGCTACCTGGGCTGCACGGACAACCGGCTGGCTTCGCTTCCCGCGGATCTCTCGGGGTTCGCGGCGCTGCGCGAGCTCCGGCTCTACCGCAACGAGCTGACGGCGTTGCCCGAGTCGATCGGCGCTCTGGGTGCGTTGCGGGAGCTGCACCTGCGCGGCAACCAGCTCACTTCGCTGCCGTCGTCGATCGGCATGCTGAGTGAGCTGCGGCAGCTCGACCTGCGGGAGAACCAGCTGACGACGCTGCCCGCATCGCTGGCTCAGTTGTCCAAATTGGACAAACTGGATCTGCGGTGGAACAAGCAGCTCCGGGAACCGCCGTGGCTGCGCGGCTTCGAGGAGGCGGGGTGCATGGTCCTTCGCTGACAACTCAACAGAGAACGGTCGGACGCGGGCCGTAGGTCGCCGTGTGCGACGCCCGCCGGACCTCGGCGCCGCTCGCGATGTCGTAGAGCACGCGCGTGTCGGTGACGCTGAAGCCGGCCGAGCCGATCGACGGCTGACAGGCCGCGGATCCGCCGGAGCCGAACTGGATCGGCGGTGGGTCGCCGGGTGTCTGCGCGCCGGTCTGGCCCTCGACGCGGTAGTGCCGGGTGCCCCAGATCCGGACCGTCACGGAGTCGCCGGACACGGTGGCCTGGATGGCGATGCCGGTCGGCGCGTCGTTGGTCAGCTTGAGCTCGACCGGGCTGCCGTCGGCGTTGACGGCCTTAGCGTCGCGGCCGACGGGGTAGCGGTCGAGGTAGTGGTCGTGCTCCAGGTGGCCGCCGTCGGCCAGGCCGGCGAGGTAACCGGCGTTGTACAAAGTGGACGCCAGCTGGGAGACGCCACCGCCGACCACGTCCGGGCCGGTGCCGTCCTCGTCGACGGGAGCGGGCACGTAGCCGTTGCCGGCGGTGCGCGGGCCGGACCGGCCGCCGAGGCTGAAGGTCTCGCCGGGCTTGACGATCGTGCCGGACACGCGCGCGGCGAGCGTGCGGTTATTCGTCTCGGCCGGGCCGGTCAGGCCACCGGTGGTGAACTCGCCGATGACCTCCTTGATGCCGAGCGCGCCGGCGGCTTCGGTGGTCACGCCGGGTTTCGACGCGCTGTAGACGACCGGGAGATCGCGTCCGTCGGTCTTCTTGAGCACGTCGATCAGCGGCCGGAAGGTCTTCTCCCAGTCGACTTTCCTGGCGTCTTCGGACGGGTCGATCGTCGGCTGGTCGCCGGTGAAGACGATCTGCGCGTCCTTGCCGTCGGTCTCGGTGGTCGCGAGCTCGTCCTTGAGGGCGGCCTGCAGCTTGCCCTGGTCGATGCGGACCTCGACGGCCCCGCCCTCGACCGGCGCGAACTGGAAGGAGGAAGCGATCGCGACGGGCTTCAGCGGGACGTCCTTGCCCTGGCCGTGCACGACGACGGGCTTCGCGACCGCGGGCACGACGATCTGCTGGTAGGCCGCCTGCACGCCGGCCGCGGTCGCCCGCACCGGCGTGATCGCCATGGCCAGCTTGACCCCGCCGGGGTCCAGCCAGTGGTCGGTGACGGTGTGCACGGCGGCGGCGAGGTCGGTGAGCTGCTGGCCCTGCCGCGGCAGGATCGGGTAGGGCGTGACGCCGCCGTCGCTGCCCGGGGTCGGCGCGAACCCGACCGAGCCTTCGGTGGCCGGGTGGTCGAGCTTGCCCTTGGCCACCTCGCGCAGGGTCTGGCTGACCTGGTTCGGGTCGGTGCGCGTCGCGACACCGACCTCGCGGCTGGTGAAGAACGACATGATCCGCGTGATGGGGCTGAGCGGCTGGTGCCCGGCGAGCCCGAGGGTGTTGGGCCAGTCGAGCCCGAGCCCGGACTGCGACGGCACGATTTCGGCCTGGACGTCCCCGCCGCGAATGACGACGGGCCGGATCAGCCGCGGCTCGAGCTCCTTGCGCAGCTTGGCTTCGGCGTCGGCGTGGGTCAGCCCCCCAACCTCGATCCCGGCGACGGTGACCCCGCGCGGCACATCACCGGCGCTGACGATCAGGTCGATGGCGTAGAGGATGACGAACAGCCCGAGCGCGAGCCCGACGGACATCATGGTCCGGGCGACACCCCTGCGCAGCTTCCGAGCCGCAGTCTCCGGAGCAGGCGGCGGCACGGGAGTTTCGAGGAGTTCGCCGAGCAGATCATCGGCGAACAGATCGGCGGTCGCCCCAGCCGAATCCGCGGCGGCGGGCTTGGCCGCGAGCGGCGCTTCCGGCGAAACCTCGGGTTCCGCCGCAGGCCAGATCGGCGGCAGCCCAGCTCCGTCCACCGGCAGCTCGGGTTCGGTCTCAGCAGCGCGCACCGGCTCGGCCGCAGGCAGCTCAGGCTCGGTCTCGGCGGCGCGCACCGGCTCGGCCACCGGCAACTCAGGCTCGGTCTCGGCGGCGCGCACCGACTCGACCACCGGCAACTCAGGCCCGGCCTCGACACCGTCGCCCGACTCCGCCACCGGCAACTCAGGCTCGGTCTCGGCGGCGCGCACCGACTCGACCACCGGCAACTCAGGCCCGGCCTCGACACCGTCGCCCGACTCCGCCACCGGCAGCTCAAGCTCGGCCTCAGCATCGTGGCCCGGCTCGGCCGAGGGCAACTCAGGCTCGGCTTCAGGCCGCACCTCGACAGCTGTTCCGTCGATCACCGCGGGCCCGGCCGGCGCGTCAGCGCGCTCGGCTTCGAGCGTTTCCGTCCCCTCGCGGACCTCTTCGTCTGCCACGCCCTGCCCTCCGCGGGACCCGACCCGACCTACAGGTAGAGACCCGTCCCGTGCTCGGTCCGCTCCATCGCCACGGCGTGGATGTCGCGTTCGCGCATCACCAGGTGCCCCTCGCCCTGGATCTCGACCTCGAACTGGTCCTCCGGGTTGAAGAGCACGCGGTCGCCGGTCTTGACGTTCCGCACACTGTTGCCGACGCCCAGTACATCACCCCAGGCGAGGCGGCGCGCCACCTGCGCCGTCGCCGGGATCACGATGCCGCCGCTGCTGCGGCGCTCGCCCTCCTCCGGGGACAGCCGCACGAGCACGCGGTCGTGGAGCATCTGGATCTCGAGTTTCGGCCCGTCAGACACGGCGTGCATGTTACTCGCCGGTCTTGGGCTCGCCCGCCATGACCAGGCTCAGTTCCCGCGCCCCGCCGCTCTCCAGCCGCACCGGCACCCCCCAGTCCTGCCGGGTGATGCGGCACGCCGGGTGCTCGGCGCCGTCGTCGCAGCTCGCCGCCTGCGCCACAACCTGCAGCACGCCCTCGGTGACGCCCGGAGCGAGCCGGATCTTGCGTCGCAGGTCAGTGCCGGTGCCACCGCCGTCGACGAGCAGCGAAGGCGGCGACGCGCTGATCTCGAGCCGCGTCGACGGGCCGAAGCGGTCGTCCAGCTTCTCGCCGGGCGGCGCCGTGAACACCACCGAAAATTCGACCTCCCCCGGCGCCAGCACCGTCGGCGGGCGGCGCACGGCGTGCGCGTCCCCGGTGACGACGGTCGGCTCGGTCGTGGGCAGCGCCGCGATCCGGTTGCCCGCGGACTCGACGACCATCAGCTCACCGTCGTGCAGCAGCAGGCCCTGCGGTTCGGCGAGCCCGGTGGCGATCGTGGTCACCTCGCGGGTGAAGACGTCGAAGCGGCGAACGGCGCCGTTGTAGGTGTCGGCGATCGCGATCTTGTCGCCGGGCAGCACGGCGAGGCCGAGCGGGTGCTGGAGCAGCGCCTTGTCGGACGGGCCGTCGGTGTGACCGAAGGAGAAGAGGTCGACGCCGATCGCGGTGTGCACCGTGAAGGTCTCGCCGTCGGGCTCGATCCAGCGCAGCGCCGACGTCTCCGCGTCGACGAGCCACAACTTGTCGCCCTCCACGGCCAGGCCGGACGTCTGCGCGAAGAACGCTTCGCTGACGTCGCCGTCTCGAAGACCTTCGACAGTCGTCCCGGCGAAGCGGCGGATCGTGCCCGTGACCGGGTCGAACACGCTCAGCGTGTGGTTGCCCGCCATGGCGACGACGATCCCGCCGGCCGGCCCCCACCAGGCGACGTCCCACGGGCTGGTCAGGTCGACCTCGACGCCCTTGCCGGAGTCCGGCCCGCTGCGCCACTGCGCGCCGGTGCCGGCGACCGTGGTGACCTCGCCGGTGATCAGGTCGAGGCCGCGCAGCCGGTGCCCGGCGGTGTCGGCGACCACGGCGTGGTAGCCGACGCGCTCGGCGATGTCGTACGGCAGGAGCGCGATGCCCGACGGCTCGGTGAAGGTCGCGATGTCGAACGGGCCGTCCTGACCGCCGCGTTCGCCGCTGCCGAAGCGGCGGATGACGGTCTCGCCGTCCGAAGCGAACTCGACGATCGCGTGGTGCCCGGTGTCCGCGACCAGGACCCGTCCCTCGGCGGTGGCGACGGCCTTGCTGGGGAACCGCAGCTCGCCGGGCTGCTCTTCGACCGGCACGTACGGGCTGCCGCCGCGGCGGAGCGTCCCCTTCGCTTCGTGTTTCGTCACAAGATCCGCGATGACGCGGCGAAGCGCCTCTTGGTGCCCTTCGCCCGCCGCCACGTGCACGACGTACCCCTCGGGGTCGACGACGACCAGCGTCGGCCACGCGCGGACGGCGTACTGCGACCACAGCTCCATCTTCGGGTCGTTGACGACCGGGTGGTGCACGTCGTAGCGGCGGACCGCGGCTTCGATCGAGGCACGCTCACCCTCGTGCAGGAACTTCGGCGAGTGGACGCCGATCGTGACCAGCACGTCCGCGAACTCCGCTTCGAGCGGACGCAGCTCGTCGAGCACGTGGAGGCAGTTGATGCAGCCGCTGGTCCAGAAGTCGAGCAGGACGATGCGCCCGCGCAGCCCGGCGAGGGTGAGCGGGCGGTCGCCGGTGTTCAGCCAGACGTCGCCGCGCAGCTCGGGGGCGCGCACGCGGCTCTGCGGTCGTGGAGAAGTCACGGGGAGAGTGAACTACACGCGGGCACGCTCTGTTCCGCGGTCCGGCCGATGAGAGAACAAACTCACCCCGCCGGGGTTCGCCCAGGTCGGTGCCGAAAAGGACGCGCGGCGCGGGTGAGCCGCCGCTTAGGCTCGTGGTCATGACCCCCGTCCAGCCGGCCGGCGCCCTCACTCCAGAGGAGGCGCGGCACCTGCAGGAGAACCTCCGGGAACCCGTGCGTCCCGGGCTGACCGAGACCGAGCTCGACGACGTCGAGCGCCGCTTCGGCTTCCGCTTCGCCGCGGACCACCGGACGTTCCTGTCCGCCGGCGTCCCGATCGGCGACCGCTGGCCCGACTGGCGCTGCGGCAACGCCGAACAGCTGCGCAAACGTTTGGCATGGCCGGTGGACGGGGTGCTGTACGACGTCGAGCACAACGGCTTCTGGCTCCCCGACTGGGGCACGCGCCCGGTCGGCCCGGAGGACGCGGTCCGCGAAGCCCGGCGGCGCCTGGCCGACGTGCCGCAGCTGGTGCCGGTGTGCGGGCACCGCTACCTGCCCGGCCTGCCGGGCTCGGTGGGGTACCCGGTGCTGTCGGTGTACCAGACGGACATCGTCGTCTACGGCTGTGACCTGCGGGATTACCTGCACCGCGAGTTCGCGACGGGCGGAATAAGCACAGCCCCACCGGACGGCCCGCGGTACATCCCGTTCTGGTCCCGCTTCATCGACTGATCAGTTCTCGCGGCGCAGCATGCGGCTGACGCCGGCCGCCACGGTGGTCGCCAGGATCCAGCCTGAGGCTGTGAAGCCTGCCGCCACCCAGTTGTCCGGGCCGTGCATGTACCACCTCGACTTGTTGCCGAAGTCGACGATCGGGACCAGCAGGTCCGCCGTGTAGATCACCGGGTTCCACTGCAGGCCCGTGTCCTGCTGGTTCACCACGCAGCGCTCGCCGTTCGCGACGTAGCGGCCCGACTTGTCCGTCACGCAGTCGTCGGAGCCCAGGCCGAACCACAAGCTGCCCAGGACCAGCAGCGTCAGCAGCCAGCCGAGCGCGCGGACCGGGCGGTAGCCGTAGCCGACCATCGATCGCTGCAGCCAGCTCCACAGGCGGACGCCCGGGCCGAAGAACTTGAACCCTCTGGCCAGTGCCTCGTAGCGGAACTGCTGCTTGCGCAGGGCCACCGTCGAGGCGTGCTCTTCGTTTCCCGCCGCGCGCAGCATGTGCGCCAGCTGGTCGTACGGGCCCGGCCGGTAGCCGCGCATCGCGTTGCGCAGCATCTCGATGCGGTCGTCGAGCGCCTTGTCGTCGGCGAGCGGGATGCCCTTCTTGAGCGCGTCGTAGCGGAAGTCCTCCAGCTCGATGCCGTCGGACGCCGCCCAGAACTGCTGGTTGTCGCTCAGCGTTCCGCAGTGGGCGCGCCGGAGCACGATCCGGCCCGTCGGCGGGCTGCTGGGCGTCAGGATGAACTCGTCCGAGGCGACGTCACCCGCGTCGAGGGCCACGCCGAACGGCGGCAGCGAGCCCAGCTGGGAACCGCGCAGGTCCACGCGCCGGGCGACCTGGGCGCCGTCGAGGTTGACGCCCCCCTCGGCGACGAACGGGCGGCCGTTGTTGTCCCGCAGCGTCAGGTCGCGGCCGACCCGGCCGGTCCGGACGTCGAGGGAGTAACTGCTGGTGGCCCGCTGGCCGGGCTCGGTGAGCCGGGTGCCCGCCAGGTTGATGCTGCCGCCGACGTCCACGCCCTGCAGCCGCAGCGTGCCGTGGATCGTGGCGTCGGTGAGCTGGAAGTTGCCCGCGATCTTCGAGCGGCGGGCCGAAAACACGTCACGGCCGGGGTGGCGGAACATCGAGTTCCAGGCCAGGAAGTTGCCGCCGACGGTGACGTCGGCCAGCCGCAGCTGCCCGGCGGGCACGCGCAGGCTCGTCGCCTCGATGTCGCCGCCGATCTCGGTGCCGTCCAGGTGCAGCGCGCGGTCGTAGTACGGCACCGTCTTGCCGCGCTCGACCCGGATCTCGGCGCCGGCCAGCCGCAGCGAGCCGCCGATCCGGGCGTTGACCATCCGCAGCGTGCCCAGCGCCTGCAGGCCGTCCGACAGCTCGACGTTCCCGTCGACGCGCATCCGGTCCGCGACCAGCGCCGGCCGCGGGTCCAGGTACGGGTCGTTGGACTTCCACGCGTCGACGGCGATCGGCCCGTGCTGCGACACCGTCAGCTTGGCCTCGCGCAGCGAGATGTCGCTGTCCACCGTAGCGCTCGGCAGGTACATGATCCCGGTGGCGGAGAAGCGTTTGCGCTGGCTGGCCGGGCCGTAGTTGTCCACCTCGCACAGCAGGCTGCCGCCGATGTGCAGGCCGTTGCCGTTGAGCGCGAAGCCGTCCGGGTTGTTCAAGGTCGCGCCGGAGAAGTTGACGTTACCGCCGGTCCGCAGGCCGGGCAGCCGGACTTCGCCGTTCGCGACCATCCGGTAGGCCAGCAGCGCGCCGGTCAGCACGAGCCGGTCGGCGTGGATCGCCTTCCCGTGCGGGTGCGAGATGACGGTGCGGGTGAGCACCATCGACCCCTCGATCACCGCGTCGGTGAAGTTGACCGCGGCGTTCGGCATCCCGCGTTCGCGGTCGTCGCCCCGCTGGACGGTCGTCTCTTCGATCTCCCGCTTGTCCCCGTCGACCTGCACGACGCTGCGGATCAGCCGGACGTCGTTGCGGCTGCGCATGTTGCGTGCCTTCAGCCCCGGCAGCCAGCACTTCCGGAAGACCAGGCCCAGCAGGTTCGCCTCGCGCACGTCCGGCGGCTGCTCGAACCGGCAGCGCTCGAACCGGAACAGGTACTTCAGGTCCGCGGCCCGCAGGTCCAGCGTCCCGGTGATGTAGGCGTCCTCGACGTAGACGATCGGGGCGTTCGTGGCCTGACGCCGCCAGCGCATCAGCCCGGCGTTGCCCGGTTTGAGCAGTTCAGACGCCTTGACCTCGTAACGGCGGTCCGGGATGCCTGCGAAGGGGTCGAGCGGCGGCAGCGCACTTTCGGTCGACATGCGAGCTCCCCCTCCCTCACCCCGCCATCAAGGTAGCGAAAAAACGGCGGAAACGGTGCCGGAACACCGTTTCCGCCGCACTCTCTTCTTTCGGGGGCTCCGGGTGGCGGAGCCCCCGGCCCGGGGCGAAGGCCCCGGATGTAACAGCCTCAGGCGTTGGGGTTCAGCACCCGGGCGAGGAACGACTTGGTCCGCTCCTCACGCGGGTCCCCGATGACCTGGGCGGGCGGGCCCTCTTCGACGACGACGCCGCCGTCCATGAACAGGACCTTGTCCGCCACCTCACGCGCGAACTGCATCTCGTGCGTGACGACGACCATGGTCATGCCGTCCTTGGCGAGCTGCTTCATCACGCCCAGGACGTCGCCGACGAGCTCCGGGTCCAGCGCGGACGTCGGCTCGTCGAACAGCATCAGCTTCGGCCGCATCGCCAGTGCCCGCGCGATCGCGACGCGCTGCTGCTGCCCGCCGGACAGCTGCGCCGGGTAGTTCTTCGCCTTGTCGGCGAGCCCGACACGCTCCAGCAGCTCGAGCGCGCGCTGCCGCACCTGGGCCTTCGGCTCGCGCCGGACCTGGATCGGCGCCTCCATGACGTTCTCGAGCGCCGTCATGTGCGGGAAGAGGTTGAAGCGCTGGAACACCATGCCGATGTCCTTGCGCTGGAACGCGACCTCCTTCTCGGGCAGCTCGTGCAGCTTGTCGCCCCGCTGCTTGTAGCCGACCAGCACGCCGTCGACGTAGAGCCGGCCGGCGTCGATCTTCTCGAGGTGGTTGATGCAGCGCAGCAGCGTCGACTTGCCCGAGCCGGACGGCCCGATCAGGCAGAGCACCTCCCGCTCGTGCACCTCGAGGTCGATGCCCTTGAGGACGTTGACGCTGCCGAAGCTCTTGCGGATCTTCTGCGCGGACACCACGGGGGTCATGTGACGTTCCCTCCACCCCGGCCGAACACCCTCGACCGCCAGCCGGCCCGCTGGACGACGTCCCGCGAGGTACCGCGCGCGAACCGCTTCTCGATCTGCATCTGGACGAGCGTCAGCACCGACGTCATGAACAGGTACCAGGCGGCCGCCACGATGAGCAGCGGGACCGTCTTGTAGTTCTGCGAGTAGATGGTCTGGACGGCGACCATCAGCTCGAAGTACCCGATGGCCACGACCAGCGACGTCGTCTTCAGCATCGAGATCGTCTCGTTGCCGGTCGGCGGGATGATCACCCGCATCGCCTGCGGCAGGATGATCCGCCGCAGCGTCTTCGTCCGGCTCATGCCGAGCGCGCTCGCCGCCTCCAGCTGGCCGGAGTCGACCGACTGGATGCCGCCTCGCACGATCTCGGCCATGTACGCGGCTTCGTTCAGCCCGAGACCGAGCAGCGACGCGGTGAACTGCGTGATCAGCTGGTTGGTGTCCCAGCTGACGAACTCCGGCCCGAACGGGATGCCCAGGCCGAGGCGCGGGTAGGCCAGCGCCAGGAAGTTCCAGATCACCAGCTGCGTGATCAGCGGCGTACCGCGGAACAGCCAGATGTAGATGCCGGCCGCACCCGACGTCAGCGGGTTCGGCGACAGGCGCATCACGGCCAGCAGGATCCCGCCGACGATCCCGATCAGCATCGAGATCACGGTCAGGATCAGGGTGTTCTGCAGGCCGCGCAGCACCCGGTCGTCGAAGAGGTAGTCCCCGACGACCGGCCACTGCAGTGCGTCGTTCGTGATCACGCTGCGGACCACGATGAACGCCACGAAAAGGATGATCACGCCGGCCACCCAGCGCCCGTAATGGCGCACCGGGACGGCCTTGATGGCCTCGGCGTCGGCCGGCGCCTCGGTGGGAGGCGCTTCGGAGGAACTCACGAACTCGTCCTAACTCGGAAGACTCAGGAAGCCGGGTTGATCTCCGACTTGGTGACCGCGCCGGTGGCGTTCAGGCCCCACTTGTCCAGGATCTTCTTGTACGCGCCGCTGTCGATCAGCTTCTGGATCGCACCCTGGACGGCCTTGCCGAAGTCGCCGCTGTTCTTCGGCAGCACGATGCCGTACGGCGCCGTGTCGTACGGCGCGCCGACCGACTCCAGCTGCCCGTTGGTCTGCTTGACCGCGTAGTCGATGACCGGGGAGTCGGCCAGCTCGCCCTGCACGCGCTTCGCGGTGAGGGCCAGGTTGACGTCGGTCTGGGCCTGCAGCTGCGTGACCTCGATCGCGGGCTTGCCCGCGCCGGTGCACGCGGCGTTCTTCTTGTCGAGGTCCTCGACCTGCGTGGTGCCCTTCTGGACGGCGATCTTCTTGCCGCAGAGGTCGTCGACCTTGATGCCGTCGGGGTTGCCCTTCAGCACGGCCAGCGAGGTGCCGGCGCTGTAGTAGGAGATCATGTCGACCGACTGCAGCCGGTCGGCGTTGATGCTGAACGACGAGATGCCCATCTCGTACTTCTTGGCGCCGATGCCCGGGATGATGCCGTCGAACGAGGAGTTCTGGAACTCCATCTGCACGCCGAGCACCTGGCCGATGGCCGTGCCCAGGTCGACGTCGAAGCCGGCCGCCTTGCCGCCGTCCTGGAACTCGTTCGGCGGGTAGCTCTGGTCCTGGCCGACCACGATCTTGCCGTCGGCCTTGACCGCGGCGGGCACCATCGCGGCGAGCGCGTCGTCCTTTGTCACCGTCCCCACGTCACCCGAACCGGCACCCGGCGCCGCCGAGCTGCTCGGGCCGGCGTTGCCGGCGCCACTACCGCCGGCGCCACAGGCCACGGTCAGGCCGACCAGGGCGAACGCAGGCAGCAGGGCGAGCGCCTTGAGTTGGGGTCCTCGGGCCACGTCGTCACTCCTCGTAGTTCTCAGTTCGTGAGAGCACGCATATTGCCACTCATCCATACCAAAGCACAGCACCGTGAAGTTACGGCGATGTTTAGAGAGGCGCGCGTCGTACCGCGGGTATCGCCGTCCACCCCGGGTGTGAGTAAGGATGTCGTTCATGAACGCCACGCCGCCCCGGCTGCCCCCGTCCGGTCGACGTGCGCGGAAGGCGACGACCAGCCGGATCACCCGACCGGGTGCCCGGTTCGACGGCTACCTCGCGCCGGACCGGCCGCACGCGGATGCCTACGACGAGATGTTCGCCGCCGACGGCACCGTCCGCGGCCCGTACCGCGCGCTGTACGAGTCGATCGCGGCCCTCGACGCGCACGACCTCAACTCGCGGTCGCAGGCTCTCGACCGGGCGATGGTCGACCAGGGGATCACGTTCTCGCTGTCCGGGCAGGAGCGGCCGTTCCCGCTGGACCTGGTGCCGCGGGTGATCCAGGCCGCCGAGTGGGCGAAGCTCGAGCGCGGGGTCGCCCAGCGCGTCCGCGCGCTCGAGGCGTTCCTCGCCGACGTCTACGGCGACCGGCAGATCCTGCGCGAAGGCGTGCTGCCTCGGCGGCTGATCACCTCCTGCGAGCACTTCCAGCGGGAGGCGTTCGGCATCAACCCGCCGAACGGCGTGCGCATCCACGTGTCCGGTGTGGACCTGGTGCGCGACGAGGAGGGCACCTTCCGGGTGCTGGAGGACAACCTCCGCAACCCGTCCGGGGTGTCGTACGTGATGGAGAACCGGCGAACGATGGCCCGGGTCTTCCCGGACCTGTTCGCCCAGCACCGCGTGCGCCCGGTCGGTGACTACGCGTCGCACCTGCTCCGGGCGCTGCGCGCGGCGGCGGCCGCGAACGTCGCCGACCCGATGGTCGTCGTGCTCACCCCCGGCGTCCACAACGCGGCGTACTTCGAGCACTCGCTGCTGGCGCGGCTGATGGGGGTGGAGCTGGTCGAAGGCCGCGACATGTTCTGCCGCGACAACGTCGTCTACCTGCGGACCACCGAGGGCGAGCGCCAGGTCGACGTCATCTACCGGCGGATCGACGACGAGTTCCTCGATCCCGTGCACTACCGGCCGGACTCGGTCCTCGGCGTCGCGGGCGTGCTGAACGCGGCGCGCGCGGGCAACGTCGTCGTCGCGAACGCCGTCGGCAACGGCGTCGGGGACGACAAGCTCGTCTACACCTACGTGCCGGAGATGGTGAAGTACTACCTGAACGAGAAGCCGCTGCTGCCCAACGTGGACACGTTCCGGTGCTGGCTGCCGGACGAGTTCGACCACGTCATGGCGCACCTCGACGAATTCGTCGTCAAGCCGGTCGAGGGCTCCGGCGGCTACGGGATCGTCTTCGGACCCGAGGCGTCGAAGAAAGAACTCGACACGCTCCGGCGCAAGGTGCGCGCGCACCGGCGCGGCTGGATCGCGCAGCCGGTGGTCCAGCTCTCGACCGTGCCGGCCAAGGTGGACGACCGGCTCGCGCCGCGGCACGTCGACCTGCGGCCGTTCGCCGTCAACGACGGCAAGGACATCTTCGTGCTGCCCGGCGGGCTGACGCGGGTGGCGCTGCCGGAGGGCAGCCTGGTCGTCAACTCCTCGCAGGGCGGCGGTTCGAAGGACACGTGGGTGCTGGCGTCCCGCGCCTCGACGGCCGAGCGCGAGCTCGAGCGGCCCGCACTCGGGGTCGCGTCCACTGTGGACAGTTTGGTCACCGAGCAGGGGCCGGAGCTGACGACGTCCCAGCAACAGCAGCAGCAACAGCAACAGAGCTGAGTTGAATGATCCCTCAGCGGTAAAGATCACTTCGGGATGTGGAGGTTCCCATGCTCGCCCGCAACGCGGAGTCGCTGTACTGGATCGGCCGGTACGTCGAACGCGCCGACGACACCTCCCGCATCCTCAACGTCTCGGTCCACCAGCTGCTGGAGGACGCGACCGTCGACCCGGACAACGCGAGCCGCCAGCTCCTGGCCGTCCTGGGCATCGACCCGGAGGGCGCGGAGTCCCTGGACGTGTGGAAGCTGACCGAGCTGGTGGCGTACGCGAAGGACAACCCCGCGTCGATCGTCGGCTCGATCAACTCGGCGCGCGAGAACACGCGCGGCGCCCGCGAAGTCGTCTCGACCGAGCTGTGGGAATGCCTGAACGCGACCTGGAACGCGGTGCCCGACCGGCAGCGCTACGCCCGGCGCGCCGGGCCGCACGCCTTCCTGTCCTTCGTGGAGGAGCGCGCGGCGATGTTCGCCGGGCTCGCCGACTCGACGATGAGCCGGGACGACGGCTGGCTGTTCATGGTGCTCGGCCGCTCGATCGAACGCGCCGACATGGTCGTGCGGCTGCTGCTGTCCCGGGTCGCGGACCGTGCGTCGTCGCCGGGCTGGATCACGGTGCTGCGCTCGGCCGGTGCGCAGGACACCTACCTGCGCACGTACCGGGGCGCCCTGGACGCCGGCCGCGTCGTCCAGTTCCTGTTGCGGGACACGCTGTTCCCGCGGTCGGTGTTCCACGCGCTGCGCCAGGCGGAGGAATGCCTGCAACGGCTCGACCCGGGCGGCGGCGCGCGCACCAACGAGAAGTCCGACGCGCTGCGCGAACTCGGCCGGGCCCGCAGCGAGCTGGAGTTCCTCCGCCCGTCGGAGCTGCTGACCGACCTGCCGCGGCGGCTCGGCGCGTTGCAGACGTCGATCAAGGAGATCGGCGAAGCGGTGTCGTTGCAGTACTTCAGCACGTCGCCGTGGGTGGCGTGGAGCGGTGCGGAGGTTTCGCTGTGACGTGGCAGCTGCGGGTGGCGCACCGGACGGGGTACCGGTACGCGACACCGGCGACGCAGTCGTACAACGAGGCCCGGCTTACCCCGCGCTCGGACCGCCGCCAGACGACGGTGGCGACGCGCATCGAGACGGCCCCGGCGACCCGCGCCTACCGGTACACGGACTACTGGGGCACGGTCGTGACGTCGTTCGACCTCCACGCGCCCCACACGGAGTTCACCGTGCTCGCGACCTCGGTGGTCGAGACGGCGGACGAAGCCGAGCCGATCCGCACGGCGACGTGGAAGGGCTTGCGTTCCGACACGGTCGTCGACCATCGCACCGAGTACCTGACCCCGACGGACTACACCCCGCATGACGCTGAACTGGCCCGCGAGGCCCGCTCGCTACGACGCGGGCTGGACCCGGCGGACGCGGTGCTGGCGGTCTGCGAGTGGGTGAACAAGCAGCTGAAGTACCAGCCGGGCACCACGGGCGTCCACTCGACGGCGACGGACGCCTGGCAGGCACGCGAAGGCGTGTGCCAGGACTTCGCGCACGTGACGCTGGTGATGCTGCGCGCGATCGGCGTCCCGGCGCGGTACGTGTCGGGGTACCTGCACACCAACCCGGACGCGAAGCTCGGCGAAGTGGTCGAGGGCGAGTCCCACGCCTGGGTCGACGTCTGGACCGGCGGCTGGTGGGCGTACGACCCGACGAACGCGATCCCGGTCGGGCCGCGGCACGTGTGGGTGGCCATGGGCCGGGACTACGCGGACGTGGCGCCGCTGAAGGGCATCTTCACCGGCGGCGGGCAGTCCACTTTGGACGTCTCGGTGCACCTGACCCGGCTGGCCTAGCTCGCGGTCCTTTCGTCGAGCAAGCTCCTCAGGTGGTCGATGGTGGCGCGGATGTCGTTCTCCCACTTCCGCGCCTCCTCGTCCCCACTCCGCGCGGCGTCCAGCTGGGCGAGGACCCAGGTCCGGATCAGGGCGGTCGGCGCCAGGCCGCGCTCGGCGGCGAGACCACGCAGTTCCTCGATCCGGTCGACCGGGATGCGCACGCTGTACACCGCATTCGGACTCTTGGCAGGCTCACGATGCGGAATCCAGCCGATCTCGGCCTCCGGATCGGCTTCGGCCGCCTCCGCGACCCGAGCCAGGAGTTCCTTGTCCGTCATCACCGCACCTCCCGAAGTCCTCGGTACACCTGCCGCGCCCGCCTGTCCGCCGGCCAGGCCGTGGCCACGTGCCAGATTCCGTTCGGCGGATGCCGATCCGGCACGAGCACCACCACCAGCAGACGCCCCATCCCCGGCGAATGGCCGAGCACCCGGATCGACTCGCCCGTGCGAGACGAAGGATCCCGGCCGACCAGCCTCCGAGGATCGAACACGGCCTCAACAGCGTGCTCCGACTCGATGTCGAGCGCGCCGGGGTAGCGCAGTGAGCGCCGAAGGTGCTGCGGATCCGGAACGTGCACCTCCTCCAACGGCAAGCGCTCGAGCGGAATCCCGTCGTAGATTTCGCCTTCCACTCCAGGAACGTATTACATCGTAATACGCTTCCTCGATCGAGGCAATCCCGTCACTCAGGCAGCACGCCGGGCTTGCTCAAGTTCGCGTGCCCTGGCTTCTCAAGCGGGTCAGCCGCGGGCGTGCGCGTCCAGGATGTGCGCGACGGCCTCGGTGACCTGCTGCGCGTAGTCCAGGTGCAGCCACTCGTCCGGCACGTGGATGTTCGAGTCGGCCCCGCAGGCGCCGGTGACCAGGAACTGCGCGTCCGGGTACTTCCGCGAGAGCAGGCCCATGAACGGGATCGACCCGCCCATGCCGGTCGCGCGGTGCGGGCGGCCGAAGACCTCGTCGCTGACCGTGCGCAGGGCGGTCGTCAGCCACGGCGCCTCGGTCGGCGCGTTCCAGCCGCTCTCCGCCTGGGGCGAGCCGAGCGTCACCTTCGCGCCGTACGGGACGTCCGTGGTCAGGACGCGCTTCACGGCTTCGAGCGCCTTCTCGGCGTCGGCCGTCGGCGGGAGGCGGAAGCTCAGCGTCAACGTCGTGCTCTCGCGCAGGACGTTGCCGGCGTCGGCGGGCTTCGGGAAGCCGTCGGCGCCGATCACCGACAGCGTCGGGCGCCACGCGTTGTTGAGCATCAGCTCCAGCGCGTCCTCTGTGATCACGCGCCCGCCTTCGACCAGCGGGAACGCCTTCGTCAGCGCCTCGGGGAAGTCCTGCGCGACGGCCTTGAGCTCCGAGAGCCGGTCCGCCGGGACGTCGACCTTGAGCTCGTCGAGCAGCAGCTCGCCGGTCGCGCTGTCCTCGAGCCGTTCGATCAGGTGGCGCAGGATCCGGAACGAGCTCGCGACCACCCCCGAAGCGACGCCGGAGTGCTGCGCCGAGCCCAGCAGCTGCACCGTGACGTCGAGGTGCAGCATCCCGCGCAGGCTCGTGACCAGCCACAACCGCTCGTAGTCGCTGCCGCCGGCGTCGAGGCAGACCACCAGCGAGACGTCGCCGATGCGGTCGGCCAGGTGCTCGACGTAGGCGGGCAGGTCGGGACTGCCGGACTCCTCGCCGGTCTCCAGCAGCACCACGATCCGGGCGTGCTCGCCGCCGGCCGCGTGCACGGCCTCGATCGCCGTCGTCGCCGCGTAGCCGGAGTAGCCGTCGTCGACGGACCCGCGGCCGTACAGCCGGCCGTCGCGGATCACCGGGGTCCACGGGCCGAGGCCTTCGGACCAGCCCCCGACCGGGGGCTGCTTGTCGAGGTGGCCGTACATCAGGACGGTGCCCTTGTCCGCCGCGCCCGGGGTCGCCGGGACGTCGACGAGCAGCACGGGGGTCCGGTCTTCGAGCTGGACGACCTCCAGCGTCGCGCCGGGCAGGTCGCGCCCGGCGATCCACTCGCGGACGTGGTCGACGGCGGCGGCGAGGTGACCGCTGTCCGCCCAGCCGGCGTCGAAGGCCGGCGACAGGGCGGGGATGGCCACCAGCCCGGAAAGACTGGGGATGACATCGCTGGTCCAAGCGGACACGACGGATTCACGGACGGATTTCTGCTCCACGACGCCATCGTGCCACGCAGGTGACAACGTGCGGCACATCACAGAGGCGTAGCCCGGGCGGGTGACCGTGTGTCCGCACGCCCGCGTGCCCGTGCGGACACGCCTGGTGAGCACGCGCTCCGTCGCCATACTCTCGTAGGTCCAATGCTAGGGCTTCCTAACGTTTTCCCTGTTCAGAGGCCCTTTCTCAGCAACAAATCAGCATCCGTGACTCACCAAAGCGTGGACCTTCGTGCCAGGATGTCGGCGAGAACCGTCAACGCCGACGGTGACCGAGCGCTTCGGACCCGATGCGCTGGTCCCCGCCGGTGCAGTCGCTGTGGTCGCCACAAGCGGCCGCCAGAGGCACCGACACCGAGGAGTACTGCGCATGCCGTCCGAACAGTGGACGCACCCGGAGCCTGGAGACGGCCCGGCCGCGGTCGCGGCCCAGCCTTCCCCCGAACAGGTGATCGCCGGATTGCGAGCAACCAGCGAAGGTGGCGCTGAGCTGACTCAGCTGCTCACCCCCGAAGGCGAACGGGTGCCCTCGCCCCAGTTCGACAAGTACGTCGAGGACGTCGACGCCGAAGCCCTGCGCGGCCTGTACCGCGACATGGTGCTCGTGCGGCGGGCCGACCGCGAAGCGAACGCCATGCAGCGCCAGGGCCAGCTGGGTATCTGGGTCCCGCTGCTCGGCCAGGAAGCCGCGCAGATCGGCTCCGGCCGCGCGCTGAAAAAGAACGACATGGCGTTCCCCAGCTACCGCGAACACGGCGTCGCGTACGCGCGCGGCGTCGACATGAAGGACCTGCTGGGCATCTTCCGGTGCACCGACCACAGCGGCTGGGACTACCAGGGCCACGGCTTCCACCCGTACACCATCGTCATCGGCAACCAGGTGCTCAACGCCGCCGGCTACGCGATGGGCCAGAAGTTCGAGGGCAAGGTCGGCGACGACGACGGCGAAGCCACGATCTGCTACTTCGGCGACGGCGCCACTTCGCAGGGTGACGTCCACGAAGGCTTCGTCTGGGCCGCCGTCTACGACGCGCCGCTCGTCTTCTTCTGCCAGAACAACCAGTGGGCGATCTCCGAGCCGACCGAGCGCCAGTCGCGCCTGCCGCTGTACCAGCGCGCCCGCGGCTACGGCTTCCCCGGCATCCGCGTCGACGGCAACGACGTCCTGGCCTGCCTCGCGGTGTCGCGCTGGGCGCTCGACGAGTGCCGGCACGGCAACGGCCCGGTGCTGATCGAGGCGTTCACCTACCGGATGGACGCGCACACGACGACCGACGACCCCACCCGCTACCGGCTCTCCGACGAGCTGGAGGAGTGGAAGCTCAAGGACCCGATCGAGCGCGTCCGCGCGTACCTGGCCCGCGGCGGCTACGCCGACCAGGCGTTCTTCGACAGCGTCCAGGCCGACGCCGACAGTTTCGCCGCCGACCTGCGCGACTACACGTTCAACATGCCGGAACCGCCGCCGGAGAGGATCTTCAGCAACGTCTACGCCGAGGGCAACCCGGTGCTGGACGCGCAGCGCGAAGAGTTCCTGTCCTACCTCGACGGCTTCGTATCGGCGGGTGAGCACTGATGAGCGACATCCAGAAACTCACCATCGGCAAGGCGCTCAACCTCGGCCTGCGCCGCGCGATGGAAGAGGACCCCAAGGTCCTGATCATGGGCGAGGACGTCGGCAAGCTCGGCGGCGTCTTCCGGATCACCGACGGCCTGCAGAAGGACTTCGGCGAGCAGCGCGTGCTGGACACGCCGCTCGCCGAGTCGGGCATCATCGGCACCGCGGTCGGCCTGGCCGTGCGCGGCTTCCGGCCGGTGTGCGAGATCCAGTTCGAGGGCTTCATCTTCCCGGGCTTCGACCAGATCTCCTCGCAGCTGGCGAAGCTGCACTACCGGACGCAGGGCAAGATCAAGATGCCGGTCGTGATCCGGGTGCCGTTCGGCGGCGGGATCGGCGCGGTCGAGCACCACTCGGAGTCGCCGGAGTCGCTGTTCGCGCACATCCCCGGCCTCAAGGTCGTGTCCATTTCGAACGCCGTCGACGCCTACTGGGGCATCCAGCAGGCGATCAAGTCGGACGACCCGGTGCTGTTCTTCGAGCCGAAGCGGCTGTACCACTCGGGTGCGCTGCGGGCCGAAATCGACGTCACCGGGACGCCGGTCTCGTGCTTTTCCTCGCAGGTGGTGCGCGAAGGCACGACGGCGACGGTCGTCGCGTACGGCCCCTCGGTGAAGGTCGCCCTCGACGCGGCCGCCGCGGCCGAGGACGACGGCAAATCCCTGGAGGTCATCGACCTGCGCACGCTCTCGCCGCTGGACCTCGGCCCGGTGTTCGAGTCGGTGCGCAAGACCGGCCGGCTGATCGCGCTGTCGGAGGCGCCGTCGGAGTCGTCGCTGACGTCGGAGCTCGCCGCGCGCGTCCAGCAGGAGTGCTTCTACTCGCTGGAAGCGCCCGTCCTCCGGGTGACCGGGTTCGACACGCCGTACCCGCCGGCCAAGCTCGAGGAGCACTACCTCCCCGACCTGGACCGGGTGCTGCACGCCGTCGACCGCTCGCTCGCCTGGTAAGGGGGATCTCCGCGCAATGCCTACGTACAAACAGTTCCCCCTCGCCGACACGGCCGAGGGGCTGACCGAAGCCGACATCCTCAACTGGCACGTGAAGCCGGGCGACACGGTGACGGTCAACCAGATCGTGGTCGAGATCGAGACCGCGAAGGCCGCCGTCGAGCTGCCGATCCCGTGGGCCGGGGTCGTCACCGAGCTGCACGTCGAGCCGGGCCAGACGGTGGAGGTCGGCACGCCGATCCTCACCATCGACGTCGACCCGGGTGGCGCTTCCGCTCCGGCCGCGGCCCCTGTTGCCGCCGCGCCCGTCGAAGAAGAGGAGATGAAGCCGCTGGTCGGCTACGGCTCCAAGACGGTCGTCACGCAGCGGCGGGCCCGAAAAGGCGCGGCTCCCGAGCCCGCTCCGGCCGTTGTCGCGACGACACCAGCTCCGGCCACTCCGCGCGGTGGGTATGTCCCGCTCGCGAAGCCACCGGTACGGAAGCTCGCGAAGGATCTCGGCGTCGATCTGCACACGCTGACCGGAACCGCGGACGGCGGCGTCATCACGCGTGAAGATGTCGAGCGCGCCGCGAACGGGGCTCCGGTCGTAACGTCCGTTGTGGACAGCGGATCCCGCGAGCGGCGCGTGCCGATCAAGGGCGTCCGGAAGATGACCGCGGCGGCGATGGTGCAGAGCGCGTTCACCGCTCCGCACGTCACGGAGTTCCTGACCATCGACGTCACGCCGATGATGGAGTTCCGCGAGAAGCTGAAGAAGTCGCGGGAGTTCGCCGGGGTCAAGGTCACGCCGCTGACGTTCGCCGCGAAGGCCGTGTGCCTGGCGGCGAAGCGCACCCCGGACGTCAACGCGGTCTGGGACGAGCAGGCACAGGAGATCGTCTACAAGGACTACGTGCACCTCGGCATCGCGGCGGCGACGCCGCGCGGCCTGATCGTGCCGAAGGTCCGTGACGCCGACTCGATGTCGCTCAAGGAGCTGGCGCAGGCCCTGACGGCGCTGACGGACACGGCCCGCGAAGGCAAGACGTCACCAGCAGACATGGCGAACGGCACGATCACGATCACGAACGTGGGCGTGTTCGGCGTCGACACCGGAACGCCGATCATCAACCCGGGCGAGTCCGCGATCCTGTGCCTCGGCGCGATCAAGGACCAGCCGTGGGTGGTGGACGGCGAGATCAAGGTCCGCAAGGTGCTCCAGCTGTCGCTGAGCTTCGACCACCGCGTGGTCGACGGCCAGCAGGGCTCGGAGTTCCTGGCCGACGTCGGGGCGCTCCTGGCGGACCCGGCGATGGCCATGACGTACTGAGTTCACACAGGTAGAGGGCCGTCCCGGTGCGCCGGGGCGGCCCTCTCCGGTTTCGCCCTCGGCATACTCGCTTGACGGAGTGAGCACTCACTCCGCACACTGATGCCATGACACCAGCATCCGAAACCCGGCGAAGAGCGCCGGGCATGAGCGTCGAGGCCCGGCGCGCCATGATCGTGCACGCGGTGCTGCCTCTGCTGATGGAGCACGGCGCCAACGTCACGACCAGCCAGATCGCCCGCGCCGCCGGCATCGGCGAGGGCACCATCTTCCGCGCGTTCAAGGACAAGGACGAGCTCTTCGACGCCTGCACCGCGGAGGCGCTGCGGCCCGACCACGTGCTCGACGCGATCGCCGAAATCCCCGTTGACCAGCCGCTGGAAGACCGGCTCGTCGAAGCCGCGGAAGCACTCGGCGCGCACCTCGAGCGGATGGGCGCGCTGATGGGCGCCCTGCACGCGTCCGGCAGGCTCCGCCGCCGCGACCCCGAGCAGCCGCACGACGACCACAAGACCTGGAAAGGCGGCCGCCGCGAGTCGATGAACGCGATGCGCGGTGCGATCACCGAACTGTTCGAACCCGAGAAGGACCGGCTGCGGCTGCCGCCCGAGCAGCTGGCCTCGCTGTTCCTGACCCTGCTGTTCGGCGGCCGCCGCATCTTCGCGGACGAGCACGCCGCCACCACGCGCCAGGTGGTCGACGTCTTCCTGCACGGCGCCGTGGAGGCCCAGTGATCCCGGGCGGTGGGGGCGGCATGGAGTTCATGCTGGCCCGGAGAGGGAGGCGGCGGCACGCCGTGACGGTGCCGGAGAGCGGGCTCACCGGGCCCGTCGACATTCCCGAGCCGAAGCCGGAGGACCAGCCGAAAGACCTGCGCTCCCGGCTGAAGCGCGCGAAGACGTCCCTGGCGGGCACGGTCCGTGGCCTGCCGAAGGTCGTGAAGCTGACGTGGCAGGCCAGCCCGATCCTGACCATCATGCTGGCGCTGATCACGCTGCTGTCGGGGCTGCTGCCGACCGTGACCGCGTACATCGCGAAGCTGCTGCTCGACTCCGTCGTCGCGGCGATCCAGGGTAAGGGGACCACGAGCGACATCGTGAACGTCGCGTTGTTCCAGTTCGCCGTGCTCGCCGCGACGGCGATCAGCAGCGCGCTGACGTCGATCGCGCAGTCGCTGCTGCAGGAACGCATGACGCTGACCATCCGCCACCAGGTGATGGCGCACGCCAGCGAGCTGCACCTGGCGTACTTCGAGGGCTCGACGTCGTACGACATGCTGCGCCAGGCCGCGCAGGAGGCGCCGACGCGGCCGCTGTCGATGATGAACTCCGCGCTGGGGCTCGTGCGGACGCTGATCACGTTCGGCAGCATGATCGCGCTGCTCGTCGCGGTCAGCCCGCTGCTGGCCCTGGTCGCGCTGGTGGCGCCGATCCCGGCGTTCATCTCGCAGTCGAAGTACGGCTCGCGCGCGTTCTGGCTGACGTTCCTGATGTCGCCGATCAAGCGGCGGATGGACTACCTGTCGTCGCTGGTCACCACGGACACCTACGCCAAGGAGACGAAGCTGTTCGGGCTCGGCCCGTACTTCGTCGACCGGTTCCGCCGGCTCGGCACGGTTTCCTACGAGCGGCAGCGGAAGCTCACGATCAACCGCAACATCAGCTCGACGTCCTGGGGGCTGCTGAGCACATTGGCGGGCTCGGCGATCGCGCTGTACATCGCCCTGCAAGCGGTCGGCGGGCGGCTCACGCTGGGGGACCTGGCGCTGTACACGGCCGCGGCGGCGTCGGTGCAGACGTCGGTGTCCGGGCTGTTCACGGCGTTTTCGGGGATGTACGAGAACAATTTGTACCTGGACACGCTGTACCGGTTCCTGGACACGAAACCGGAGATCACGGCACCTGTTTCGCCACGTCCGATGCCGTCCACTGTGGAGGGACACATCGAGTTCGACTCGGTGACCTTCGCGTACCCCGGTTCGGAAGAGCCGGCGCTGGAGGACGTGAGCTTCGAGATCCGCCCGGGCGAGACGGTGGCGGTGGTGGGCCGCAACGGCGCGGGCAAGTCGACGCTGTTCAAGCTCCTCTGCCGGCTGTACGACCCGACGGACGGCCGCATCCTGCTCGACGGCGTCGACATCCGCGAGTACGACCCGGACGAGCTGCGCACGAGGATCAGCGCGATGTTCCAGGACTACGTGACGTATCAAGGAACGGCGGCGGAAAACATCGGCCTCGGCGACCTGACCCGCCTCGAGGACCGGCCGCACATCGAGGACTCGGCGCGCCGCGCGGGCGCGGACGAGCGCATCGAGCGGCTGCCGCAGGGCTACGACAGCCCGCTCGGGCGCTGGTTCGACCAGGGCGTGAGCCTCTCTGGCGGCGAGTGGCAGAAGATCGCGCTGGCCAGGGCGTTCCAGCGGGAAGCGCCGCTGCTGATCCTCGACGAGCCGACGTCGGCGTTGGACGCCCAGGCCGAGCACGACCTGTTCTCGCGTCTGCGTTCGCTGTCCGAAGGCCGGACGACGCTGTACATCTCGCACCGGTTCTCGACGGTGCGGCAGGCGGAGCGGATCCTGTTGCTGGACCACGGAAAGGTCGCCGAGTACGGCACGCACGAGGAGCTGATGGCGGCGAAGGCCGGGTACGCCGACCTGTTCACGCTCCAGGCGCAGGCGTACCTGGACGAGGTGCCGAGCTAGGGAACGAGCACCACCTTGCCGACGCCTTCGCGGCTCTCGACGCGCGCGTGCGCGGCGGCGACGTCGGCGAGGGGGTAGATCCGGTCGATGACGGGGGTGAGCGTGCCGTCCGCGACGAGGCCGAGTGCCTCGGCGCGGACGGCAGCGACCTGCTTCGCGTAGGCGTCCGGCCCACCGAACCCGATCAGGGTGAGTCCGCGCGGGATGAGACCGGCGACGGGGAAGGTCGGTAACTCGCCGCTGAGCATGCCGTAGGCGAGGATCCGGCCGAACGGGGCGAGTTTCGCGGTGAGCTCGGCGGCGCGTGGGCCACCGATCGACTCGAAGACGACGTCGATGCCGTCGGCACCTTCTGCCGCCAGTCCGGATCGTCGTGGTCGATGTCGGCCTTCCCCTTGCCGGCGGTCGCGACGACCGTGGCGCCTCTCTGTGTGGCCAGCGTGGCCAGATAGCCACCGATCGCCCCGGAGGCGGCCTCGACCAGCACGGTTTCACCTGCTTTGACGTTCGCGGTGTGCATCAAGGCGAGTGCCACGGAGGCCGGAACGGCAGCGGCGACGGCCCGCTCGGGCGTGATGCCATCGGGCACGAGCGTGTAGTGGCCGGCGGCGACGACTTCGGCGTACGCACCCCCGGTGAAGGACATGGTGACGACCCGGCGTCCGCGCAGGGTTTCGTCGTCGGCCTCGAGGACGATCCCGGCGGCCTCGTGCCCGAAGATCGCCGGCTCCGCCCCGGCCGGGATCAGCCCGGCCCGCATCTGGGTCTCGTAGAAAGGCACGGCGATCGCCTCGGTCCGGACCAGCACTTCCCCGCGTTGCCGCTGCGGCTCGGGCCGCTCCTCGACCTCGAGGACATCGGGCCCGCCCGTGCCGTGCTGCACCACTGCTCGCATCGCCACCCCTTAACTGGACTGTCAGTCAACTTACGGTCGCCTACTATATGGACCACCAGTCAAGTTGTCGAGGAGTAGCCATGGAGCGCGCCGACGCGGCCCGCAACCGCCGCGCGATCCTGCGCGCGACAGAGGAGTTGTTGTCGACGCACGACCTCGCCCAGGTGTCGATGGACCGCGTCGCGGCCGCGGCCGGCGTGGGCAAGGGGACGGTGTTCCATCGCTTCGGCAACCGCGAAGGCCTGATGCGCGCGCTGGTGGAGTCACGAGTCCAGGCGCTGTCGTCCGCTTTGGAGTCGGGCCCGCCCCCGCTGGGCCCCGGCGCACCCCCAGCCGACCGTCTGGCAGCGTTCTTCGACGCGGTGATCGAACTGGCTTCGAAGAACGTCAAGGTGATGGCGGCGTTCGAGCAGGCGTCGACGGACCGCCTGAGCAGCCCGATCTACCTGTCGTGGCACGCGCACGTGTCAGGACTGATCGCGTCGGCGGCATCTTCGCTCGACGCCGACCTGGTCGCGCACCTGCTGCTGGGCTCGTTGCACAGCGACCTGATGCTGCGGTTCTTGAGGACGGGCGAGACAGACCGCCTGGCCGCGGGGCTGCGATCGATGGTCGCCACCTTGCTGCGCTGACCGGGCCGGGAGCAAATCGGACAGGTTGTGCGTTGTACGGGTATGGCTGTCGCGTTCTTGCTCTACGTTTTCGCCGAGATCGCCGCGATCTGGGCGGTGGGTTCGGCCGTCGGCGTGCTCGGCACGCTGGGCCTCCTGCTGGCCGGAGCGTTCCTGGGCTCGTGGCTCGCCCGCCGCGAGGGCGGCAAGGCGATGAGGGCGTTCGTTTCGGCCGCCAGGGCTGGGCAACCGGCGGAGAAGGAACTCACCGACGGAATGCTCGTCGGGCTCGGTGGGGTGTTGATCCTGATCCCGGGTTTCGTGAGTGACGTGCTCGGGCTGCTGCTGATCCTCCCGCCGTCGCGCGCGGTGGCCCGCCGGTTGTGGCTGCGGCGGATGGAGAAGAGGGCGGTGCGGTTCGCCAACCGCCGGCGAGGGCCGGTGATGGTGGTGGACAGCGAGGTCGTCAGCGAGGAGCCACGCCGACGCGACCAGCCGACGGTGATCGAGGGTCGCGTCATCGAGGGCTGATCACGAGTGCACCTTGCGGTGGTACTCGAGGAACTGACTCCCGAGGTTGTGTGATTCCTGCACGGTCAACATCCCCGCAGGTCGGCCGTGGCGAACAACCGTCAGATCAGGATCGACGACAATCGCCCCGCGGTCGAACTGCACGTGGCAGTTGGGACAAAGGCAGAGCACGTTGGGCGGCAGGTCGGGCCCGCGGTGGAGGCCCCCGAGAGCTTGGATGTGCGCACCTTCTGAATATCCTTTGCCATCGCCCACTGACAGACGGACACCGCAGATCTGACAGGTGTGGTCGTACATCTTCTTCACGTACTCCACAACATCGGTCGAACGGACGGTTCGCTGTGTCCTGACCTGCTTGCGTTCTGGTTGCGCGTTGCCCAGCGGAGCTTCAGGGTGCTGCTGTTCAGCCGGCAACAAGACGTCTTGCCTGCCGAAGGTTACGTCCACTCCCACGCTCATCTTCACCATGCGGAACCGACAGATCTGATGTCCGCCCTGGCCCGACACCATGACGGCGTCGTCAACTCGAAACAAGCCGTCGTAACGGTAGCCCGTGTCAGGCGCGTACGGCGACTTTGGATCCGCGCCACGCACCACCCGAACCGGCGCGTTGGTCAACCAGCTTGTTCGCAAAGCAGCGTTTCCCGGGGCGTCGAACGTCTGATCTGCCACCTGCCGGCCGCGGCTGTCTCGACCTCCGTGTCCGGTGTAGAGCAACTCATCTCCGTGATCGTCATCATCCTCGTAACCACCGGACGACACGATGGACTCAGCACCCGTTTTGCCGGTGCCGACGATGCCTGACTGGAGCGCACGATGGACTCCGCTGGCCGCCACCTCAGCCCGGCTGGCAAACACCGAACCTTCCGGGTAACCGGGGATATCGCCAAAGCCTGGCGCAGCGCCCGCAGCCGGCATGACGTTGCGATCTCGGACGTCGAAGCCCAAGTCGGTCAACCGCGCTACCACGGTCTGCAATCCGCCACTGAACTCTGCCGCGGTTAGAGCCTGGCCTGTCGCATATCCGTGAGACGCGCCCAAGAGCGCCTTCGAGTCGTATTGCTGGCCGCCGTAGAGCACGACATACCGCCGCGCCTGACCGAAGCCGTACTTGTCGAGGAACGCTTCACGGCCGAGATCATCGAACTCAGCGAGAGCTTTGAGGACATGCTCCTGGTCCACGTCAGCGAGGCTCATGAAGACCACTCTAAGGTGGGACACCGACAGTTTGGTGTCACCCAGCTGCGACAGCTAGTCCCCGGTCGGTTTGGGGAGGTCGAAGTAGCTCGAGAACCGCACCGCCGGCGCGTACTCGCCCCTCACCTTCACCCGGCCCGTCACGAACATCGCTGCTACCGCCGCGTTGCCCGTGGCCATGCGGATGAAGTCCTCCACCGACAGCGTGATCGTCGTGTCCGGGGTGCGGGACAAGTCTGTCGAAGAGACGCACACGCCGTCCTCGATTACCGTCTGGAAACGGTCGTAGCCGTCTTCGCCTGCTCCTTCGGAAAAGCGCCAGGAAACCACGAAATCCACGTGGCGGGCTCGGTCCGGCAGGAAATGCTCTGACATTCGCCGGAATATCTCGTCCAGGAAAACCGCGCGCAGCTCCGGGTGTTCGGCGATCGCCTTCAGCTGCTCACGGGATGCGCGCCGGACCACGTCGACCAGGACGTCCGTCGACAACGAGCTCAGCTCGATGCCCGCGCCCGCTTCTCCCAGCATGTGCAGGGTTTCCAGGACCTGGATGAACTGGGCGGGCGACAAACTCCCGAGGACCAGCTTCTCCGCGAACGCGTTCACCGCGTGTCCGCCGTGGACACGGCGGGGGCGGTGGAGGCGCCATTTTGCGTTTCGAGGCACGAGGACGAACTATACGGGGTGGGGCAGGTCGAAGAATCCGATCAAGCCGGCCGCGAAGGCCAAGTCACCTTTGACTTTGATTCTTCCCGTGACGAACAACACGGCCGGCGTTGCCTGGTGGGTGATGAGCCGGAAGAAGTCAGCCGGCGCGATGGTGATGGTGACTCGCGCAGAAGAGCGCATCTCGCGGCTCACCGTGCACGCACCGTGGGAAATCGCCGTCTCGTAGCGGTCGTAGCCGCCTTCACCTGCTCCGCCCGAGAGGCGCCAGTGGACCACCGCTTGCAGGTCGCGGGCTCGGTCCGGCCTGAGGTGCGCGCCCATGCGAGCGAAGATCTCGTCCAGCATGCGCTCCCGCAGCTGCCGGTCCGCGACGACGCTCTCCAGCTGCGCGCGCGACGCCGAGGCCACCAGGGACGCGAAGCGGGCCGGCTCGACCTTGCTCAAGTCGAACGCCGGAGCACGCGTAGCCAGCGTGAGCAGGGCCTTCAAGAAACGGCTGAAGTCGTCCTTGCGGAGCTCGCCGGGGTCGAGGGCTTCGGCGAGGGCGTTGACGTCGAGGGAGTGGGCCTCCGGCCCCAGCGGGTCGAGTCGCTCCAGCGCGTCGAGCAGGGCCGCGCCACGGAGGTCCGCCATCCGATCGGCGCTGGTCATCCCGGCGTTTTCGGCCATGGTCACCCCTCTCCAGTTACCCGAGAGTAATACTACCCACGAGTAGGTAGGCGGGCAAGCGTGCCGAAATCACTCAGACGGGTCCGCTGCCGGTACCGTCTCCGGGCAGCAACGAGGAGGTCCAGCGTGTCAGAGGAAGATCAGCGTCCGCCCGAACGGGCCAGGCGGCTGCCGCGCGCGGTGCGTGAGCGGCAGATCCTGGACGCGGCCGTCCAGGTCTTCTCGCGTCACGGCTACCACGCCGCGTCGATGGACGAGATCTCCGACGTCGCCGGGGTCTCGAAGCCGATGATCTACACCTACCTCGGCTCGAAGGAGGACCTCTTCGGCGCGTGCATCCGCCGCGAGGCGACGCGACTGCTCGAGGCCATCCAGGCCGGCGTGCAGCCCGACCTGCCGCCCGACATGCAGCTCTGGCACGGCCTGCGGTCCTTCTACCGCTTCGTCGCCGAGTACCGCGAGTCGTGGACGGTCCTGCACCGCCAGGCCCTGACCGTCGGCGGTGCGTTCGCCGCGGAGATCACCGACATGCGGGCGCGCGCGATTCAGCTGGTCGCGGCGCTCGTCGTCTCCGCCGGCACCCGCAAGGGCGTCGGCGAGCAGGCCGAGTTCTCCGGCGAAGGCCTGGCGGCGTCCCTGGTCGGGGCGGCCGAGTCGCTGGCCGACTGGGCCCTCGACCACCCCGACATCTCCGACGGCGTCCTGGCTTCGTGGCTGATGAACCTCGTCTGGCTCGGCTTCAACGACCTCATCGAAGGCGCGGTCTGGAAGCCGTCAGAGTGAGCTGATCGTCCCCTCCAGGTGCGGCTTCGACTTGCTCCACAGCTCGAACGCCCACCCGTCCGGAGTGGCCCACGACGTGAAGCCCGCCTTGGCCGGCAGCAGCACCGGCTGCTTGAAGCGCACGTCCACCGTGAACGCCTCCGGCAGCCGGCCCTCGAACGCCGCCAGCGCGTGCGCCTTCGTCCACATCCCGTGCGCGATCGCGCGCGGGAAGCCGAAGAGGCGCGCCGTCAGCGCGTACAGGTGGATCGGGTTGCGGTCGCCCGAGACCTCCGCGTAGCGCCGGCCGATGTCGCCCGGGACCCGCCAGATCGCGTCCGGTGTCGGCGGCGCCAGCTGCTCACGCCGCGAAGGAGATCCGGACCCCGAGCCGCGACGCAGGTACGTGCTGACGTCGGTCCACACCAGGTCGTCGCCGGTCCAAGCTTCGCTGACGACGTCGAACTGACGGCCCTTCTCGTGCGGGCGCAGGTTCTCCGCCCGCACGCGCACGGTCAGCGGCTCGGCCAGCCGCAACGCGCGGTGCTGGGTGATCCGGTTCGCCACGTGCACCATGCCGAGCAGCGGGAACGGGAAACCCGGCTCGGTCATCAGCGCCATCTGCAGCGGGAACGCCAGCATGTGCGGGTACGTCGCGGGCAGCTCGTCGCTCAGCCGGAAGCCGCACACCGTGTTGTACGCGGCCAGGTGGGCCGGATCGACGACGACGCCCGTGCGCACCAGCTCCGTGTCCGGCAGTTCGCCGCCCGACGGCTTGTGCAGGACGCCGCCGAGCAGCGCCTTCGGGTAGAGCGTGGCCAGGCTCGGTGTGCTGTCGAGTTCGCGGATCGCCACGTCACGCCCCCAGCAGGGCCTGGCCGCAGACGCGGACCACGTTGCCGTTCACCGCGGCCGACGCCGGGTTCGCGTACCAGGCGATCGTCTCGGCGACGTCGACCGGCAGCCCGCCCTGGCCGAGGCTGGACAGCCGCCGCCCGGCTTCGCGGATGAACAGCGGGACCGCGGCCGTCATCTTGGTCTCGATGAACCCGGGCGCGACGGCGTTGATCGTGCCGCCGTACTCCGCGAGCTGCGGTGCGCCGACGTTCACCATGCCGATGACGCCCGCCTTCGACGTCGCGTAGTTCGTCTGGCCGACGTTGCCGGCGATGCCCGCGATCGACGAGACGCCGACGATGCGGCCGTTCTCGTTCAGCACGCGATCGGCGAGCAGCTTGTCGTTCACCGCGAGCTGCGAAGCCAGGTTGACGGCGATCACCGAGTCCCAGGCGCTCTCGCTCATGTTACCCAGCGTCTTGTCCCGCGTGATGCCCGCGTTGTGCACGACGACGTCGACGCCGCCGTGACGCTCCTTCAGGTACTCCGCGAGCTTCGCGGGCGCGCTCGGCGAAGTGATGTCGAGCTGCAACGCCGACCCGCCGACCTTGTTGGCGACCTTCGACAGGTCCGCGCCCTGGGCGGGGATGTCGAGCGCGACGACGTGCGCGCCGTCGCGGGCCAGCACCTCGGCGATCGCCGCGCCGATGCCGCGGGACGCGCCGGTGACCAGCGCGACCTTGCCCTCGAGGGGCTTTTCCCAGCTGGCCGGCGCGGCGGCCGTCTTGCCTTCGGTGCCGATCCGGATGACCTGCGCGTCGACGAACGCCGACTTGGCCGAGAGCAGGAAGCGCAGGGTCGACTCCGTCGCCTCTTCGGCGCCATCGGCGACGTACACGAGCTGGGCGGTCGCGCCGCGCTTCAGCTCCTTGCCCACCGAACGGATGAAACCTTCGAGTGCGCGCTGCGCGATCCGCTCGCGGCCCTCGACCTGCTCCGGCGGGGTGCCCAGCACGACGACCCGGCCGGACGGGCCGACGCTGCGGATCACCGGGTGGAAGAAGTCATAGACCTCGCGCAGGCGGGCCGGGTCGTTGACGCCGGTGGCGTCGAAGACCAGTGCCGCGTGCCGGTCGGCCGCGGCGGAGATCACCTCGATGCCCGCGTCGGCGAGTTGGTCGCGGAGGGTCTTCTCCAGCCGCCCGCCGGGCGCGGCGCCGAGAAGTGCGGGACCCTCGAGGGCGGGCTGTCCGGGCTGGTACCGGCGCAGCGTGGCGGGGCTGGGCAGGCCGAGCTTCGGCACCACGAACTTCCCCAACGGGGTTTTCGTGAACTGCTGGTACCTGTCAGCCATCGGTTGCCTCCCGTGCAGTCTGCGTCACTTCGCAGTCTAACCTACTCCCGAGTAGGTTAAAGTGTGAGGGACACGACCAGAGAGGTGAAGTCATGCCGCCGAAGAAAACCCCAGCGGTCCGCAAAGTCGCGATCATCGGCGGCAACCGGATCCCGTTCGCGCGGTCCAACGGGCCGTACGCGAAGGCGTCCAACCAGGACATGTTCACCGCCGCGCTCGACGGCCTGGTCAGCCGCTTCTCGCTGCAGGGCGAGGTGATCGGCGAGGTCGCCGCCGGCGCGGTGCTCAAGCACTCGAAGGACTTCAACCTGGCCCGCGAGAGCGTGCTGGGCAGCAAGCTCTCGCCCGCGACACCGGCGTCCGACGTCCAGATGGCGTGCGGCACCGGGCTGCAGGCCATCGTCAATGTCGCCAACAAGATCGCGCTCGGCCAGATCGACTCGGCCATCGCCGGCGGCGTCGACACCACGAGCGACGCGCCGCTGGCCGTGAACGAGGACCTGCGCCAGATCCTGATCGGGCTCAACGCCGCGAAGACGCTCGGCGACCGGCTCAAGCTCGTCGCGAAGATCCGGCCCGGCCACATCGTGCCGGCGATCCCGCGCAACTCCGAGCCGCGCACCGGCCTGTCGATGGGCGAGCACGCCGCGCTGACCGCGAAGGCCTGGGAGATCACCCGGGAGGCACAGGACGAACTGGCCGCGAGCAGTCACCAGAAGCTCGCCGCCGCCTACGAGCGCGGGTTCTTCGACGACCTCGTGACGCCGTTCCTCAAGCTCGCCCGCGACCAGAACCTCCGCCCGGACTCGACGGCGGAGAAGCTCGCCAAGCTCAAGCCGGCCTTCGGCGGCCCGAACGGCACGATGACCGCGGGCAACTCGACGCCGCTGACCGACGGCGCGTCGACGGTCCTGCTGGCCACCGACGAGTGGGCGAAGGCGCACAAGCTGCCGGTGCTGGCGTACCTGACGTTCTCGCAGACCGCGGCCGTCGACTACGTCCACGGGGACGAAGGACTCCTGATGGCGCCCGCCTACGCCGTGCCGCGGATGCTGGCGCGGGCCGGGCTTTCCTTGCAGGACTTCGACTTCTACGAGATCCACGAGGCTTTCGCGTCGCAGGTGCTGGCCACGCTCAAGGCGTGGGAGGACCCGGCGTTCGCCAAGGAGAAGCTGGACCTGGACGAGCCGCTCGGCACGATCGACCGGGCGAAGCTCAACGTCAACGGCTCGTCGCTGGCGGCCGGGCACCCGTTCGCCGCGACCGGCGGCCGGATCGTCGCGACGCTGGCGAAGCTGCTGCACGAGAAGGGGTCCGGCCGGGGCCTGATCTCCATCTGCGCGGCCGGCGGCCAGGGCGTCACCGCGATCCTGGAGAAGTAGCGCACGAAAAGGGCCGCCCCGCGGGGCGGCCCTGTTTCGCGTCCTCAGTTGGGCAGCGCCTTGTTGGCCCGCTTCGCGAGCTTCTTCGCGCGCTTCCTTGCGCGCTTCTCGGCCTTGCGGCCCAGCTTCTCGGCGGTGTGGCCGACGTCCTTCGCCGCGTTCCGCGCCCGCCAAGCCGCCGACGGCTTCCCGTGCGTGTCGGCGACGGCGAGCAGCAGGCCACCGGCCAGGCTCGCGTTCTTGAAGAACTGGACCTGCTGCTGCTGACGCTCACCCGGGTCCTGCAGGGTCCAGAAGCTGTGCGTCGCGAGCGTGGTCGGCACCAGGCTGCCGAGCAGCAGCCCCGCCGCCAGCCGCGGCGCCTTTCCGGACGCGAGCGCGAGACCGGCGCCGATCTTCACGGCGGCGTCGATCCGGACGAGCGTCACCGGGTCACGCGGAACCTGCTCCGGCACGACGTCGCCGAACTTCTCGAACGCGCCGTTGAGGAACGGTTCCGCCGCCTTCGCGTGCCCCTCGGCCTGCCTCAGCGCATTGATCCCGCCGGTCACGAAGATCGTGGCGAGCAGGGGACGTGCCACTCGACGGAGTATCACGGTCATAGCCTTCCTCGTACGGGCCGCTGCCTGGTCGAACCTACTCCGTGGATGCCCGCTCGGCCCGGGCTCGAATCCTCATCGGTGTTTCTGCGCGAATATCGGCTGAACACTAGAGAAGGCTAGAAAGTGTTAGCGGTTGACCTTGACGTTGCGTCAACTTCTATCGTCGAAGCCATGGAGTGGTCGATCCAGGACATCGCCCGCTCGGCGGGGACCACGAGCCGGACGCTGCGCCACTACGGCGCGGTCGGCCTGCTCGAGCCCAGCCGGATCGGCAGCAACGGCTACCGCTACTACGACGAGCAGGCACTCGTCCGGCTGCAGCGGATCCTGCTGCTGCGCGAGCTCGGCCTCGGGCTGCCGGCCATCGCCGAGGTGCTCGAGGGGCAGCGCGACAGCGTCGCCGCACTCGAGACCCACCTGGAGCTGCTCGAAGGGGAGCAGCGGCGGATCGGGCGGCAGATCGAGTCGGTCCGCACGACGCTCCGGAAACTGAAGGGAGGTGAACGACTGATGGCACAAGAAGTCTTCGACGGCTTCGACCACACGAAGTACGAGAAGGAGGTCACCGAGCGCTGGGGCGCTTCGGCGTACCAGCGCGGTGACCAGTGGTGGCGCTCGCTGTCGGCCTCGGAGAAGGAGGCCCATCAGCAGGAGCAGCGGGACATCGCGGCGGCGTTCGGCACGGCCCGCGCGGCGGGGCACCCCGTCGATTCCGACGAGGTCCAGGCGATCACGCGACGGCTGCACGAGTGGCTGCTCGGCCCGGTCTCGACGGTCTCGAAGAGCTACTTCGCAGGCCTGGGACAGCTGTACGTCGACGACCCGCGCTACGGGAAGTACGACGAGACACACGGCGCCGGGACCGCGGAATTCATCCGGGACGCGATGAAGATCTACGCGGACGGAACCTGACCGACCAGTGACGCGTCGTAAGAGCGCACTGGGGGTAGGGACGAGCAGGGCTGCAGACCTGTTCGTCTCTATGTACGGCCATCCGGTCGAACCTCGGCGACACGCGCTAGCCGTCTATGGCGGAATATCGGGCTCGCGCTAGATACGCCGATAACTTGGCAGAGTGGACCCCATCCGCAACCCCTTCGCGCCGGGCGCCGGGCAGCGGCCGCCCGAGCTGGCCGGGCGCGAGCGTGAGCTCAAGGCCTTCGAAGTGGTGCTGGAGCGGGTGGCGCGGGGGAGACCCGAACGCAGTCTCGTCCTCACCGGGCTCCGCGGCGTCGGCAAGACCGTGCTCCTCGGGGAGCTGCGGGCGATGGCCGTGCGGCACAAGTGGGGCGCCGGGAAGATCGAGGCCCGGCCGGACGCCGAGCTGCGGCGGCCGCTGTCGGCCGCGTTGCACCGGGCCATCCGGGACCTTGCCGTGCGGCATCGGGCGCCGGACCGGGTCGAAGAGGTGCTCGGGGTGCTCAAGGCGTTCGCGCTGCGGGCCAACAAGGCCGACGCCAAGCTGCGGGACCGCTGGCAGCCGGGCATCGACGTGCCCGCCGCGCAGGGGCGGGCCGACTCCGGGGACATCGAGATCGACCTCGTCGAGCTCTTCACCGACGTCGCCGAGCTGGCCGCGGACGTCGGTACCGGCGTCGCGCTGCTCATCGACGAAATGCAGGACCTGCAGCCGGACGACGTCTCGGCGTTGTGCGCGGCCTGCCACGAGCTGTCCCAGTCCGGGGCGCCGCTCGTCGTCGTCGGCGCCGGGTTGCCGCACCTGCCCGCCGTGCTGTCGGCGTCGAAGTCCTACTCCGAGCGGCTCTTCCGGTACGCGCGCATCGACCGGCTCAACCGCGAGGACGCCGACTTCGCCGTGATGGCGCCGATCGAGCGCGAGGACGCCGGCATCGAGCCGGAAGCCCTCGACGCGCTCTTCGACGCCTCCGGCGGCTACCCCTACTTCATCCAGGCCTACAGCAAGGCGGCCTGGGACGCGGCGCCGTCCGATCCGATCACGGTCAAGGACGTCCAGGTAGCCGCGCCCGAAGCGGAGTCGGAGCTGGCTGTCGGCTTCTTCGGTTCGCGCTACGAGCGCGCGACGCCGGCCGAGCGCGAGTACCTGCAGGCGATGGCGTCGCTGACCCAGGGCCGCGACGAGCCCGCGGGTACCGCCGACGTCGCCGTCTTCCTCGGGCGGAAGCCGTCGTCCCTGTCGCCAGCGCGCGACAGCCTGATGAAGAAGGGCCTCGTCTACTCCGCCGAGAGGGGACAGATCGCCTTCACCGTCCCGCACTTCGGCCACTACCTGCTCGGTCGCGACTGACCTGCGCTTTTCCGGCTCTCTCGCGGCTTATCGGCGTAAATAGCCTTTTCTAGCTTATTTACTAGAGATCGTTAGACGAAAGTAGCGGGTTGCTTCGCCGTGACCACCGCCACCCCCGATCTCTCCGGCCCATACCCATGTTTGCCGATGATTCATCGGCGAGTGCGCCACATCACCGGATATTCATTGGCATCCTTGTGAAAAAAGGCGCATACTAGACCTACAAGCCACCAAGACCCTCGAAGGGGATGCAGAAACCGATGAACAACATCGCCGCCAAGCTCCGTGCCCGTCGCGCCGAGGTTCGCACTCGCCGGGCGCTGAACCGGGCGATCGACACCGCCGCCACCGCGACGGTCCGTCAGGAACTCATCGCGATCGCGCAGGCTCGCTCGGCCTACATGCGCTGATCTCTCACCCCGTGGTGGTCGCCCATTCGAGTGACCTAGACCACATGATGCTCACGATGTAACGCCACGCAAGGTGGCGTCGATACCCCGTACGACCCCGTGATGCTGGCGGACCCCCGACCTGGCAGCATCGCGGGGTTTCCCATATCCGGACCTTGCCACCGCCGGATTCCGCAGTAATCTTTGACTTCGTCAACGAGTTTGTTGAGGTGGTCAATGAACGAGGTACAGCTGGCCGACCGCGTTTCCGCGGTCCGCGCCTTCAACCGGCTCTACACCGGAGTGATCGGCGTACTCGACGAAGGACCGGCGGACGCGGAGTACTCGCTCCCGGAAGCACGCGTACTCTTCGAGCTCGCCCACCAGGACCCCCTGCCGGTGACCGATCTGCGCAAGCGCCTCGACCTCGACGCGGGGTACGCCAGCAGGCTGCTCACGCGTCTCGAAGCACGCGGGCTGATCGTGCGCGAACGGTCCGATGAGGACGCCCGCCGTCAGCTCGTGCGCCCGACCGCGGCGGGCCGGGACGCGTTCGCCGTGCTCAACCGGCGGTCCACTGAGCAGATCGCCGGGCTGTTGCGCCGCTTCGCCGACGAAGACCAGCAGCGCCTGCTGACCGCGATGCGCACGATCGGCGACCTGGTCGGCGACCGCCGTCGCGATCCTGCCCTCGTCCTCCGACCGCCACGACCGGGTGACTTCGGATGGGTGGTGGAACGTCACGGTGCGCTGTACGCCCGCGAGTACGGCTTCGACGCGCGGTTCGAAGCTCTGGTCGCCCGCGCCGTCGCCGGCTTCGCGGAGAGCCACGACGATCCGCGGCAGGCGTTCTGGATCGCCGAACTCGACGGCGAACGCGTCGGCAGCATCGGCTGCGGCCGGGGTTCCGGCGAGCACACGGCCCAGCTGCGGCTGCTGCTGCTCGAGCCGTCGGCCCGCGGCCACGGCGTGGGCAAGCGGCTGGTGGCGGAGTGCGTCGAGTTCGCCAGGGCACACGGCTACCGGGCGATGGAGCTGTGGACGATGTCAGTGCTCACCGCCGCGCACGCTCTCTACCGCACGAGGGGGTTCGAACTCGTCGCGGAAGAACCGGACGACGGCTTCGGGCCGGCGCTGACCCGCCAGTTCTGGCGCCTGGCGTTCTAGCGGCGGCCGAGCAGGAAGAACTCCGGGTTCGGGCGCAGCGCGGTCAGGTGCGCGAGCCGGTTCGACAGCGCGAACAACGCCGTGATCGCGCCGACGTCCCAAATCTCGTCGTCGGTGAGGCCGACGTTGCGCGCGGCTTCGATGTCGCCTTCGCCGAAGAGCGCGGAGTCCTGGGCGAGGGCCAGCGCGAGGTCGACGATCGCCCGGCCGCGTTCGTCGAGTTCGACCTGCCACGGGTTGCTCGACACGCGATCGGCGAGCTCGGGGTCCTTGGCGCGGATGCGCAGGATGGCCCCGTGCGCGACGACGCAGTAGGTGCAGTGGTTGGCCCCGGAGGTGGCGACGACGACCAGTTCGCGCTCGGCCTTGCTGAGTCCGCCGGTGCGTTCCATCAGAGCGTCGTGGTAGTCGAGGAAGGCGCGCAGCTCGGCGGGGCGGTGACCGAGCGCGCGGAAGATGTTCGGCACGAACCCGGACTTCTCCGCGATCACGCCGACGCGCTCGCGCAGGTCGTCGGGTAGGTCTTCGAGTTCCGTGACCGGGAACCGGCTCACCGCGTCGCTCATGGGTTTCACGCTAGCCGTGGTTGGGTGGCAGCGTGACGGACTACGTCGACGGGTACTGCGAACGTGTCGGGCCCGGGCTCTGGGGTGAGCCGGTCAACAGCCTGAGCAACCTCGCGTTCCTCGTGGCCGCCGTGCTGGTCTGGCGACTCGCCGAGGGCGACCGGGCCGGGCGGTTGCTCGCCGCGTCGATCGGCCTGGTTTTCGTCGCCGGCACGGCGTTCCACCTGCTCGCGACCCGCTGGGCCGCCGTCGCGGATTCGGTGGCCATTCTCGTGTTCGCACTCGTGTACGCCGTGCTGTTCCCGCGCGTGTTCTTCGGTTGGCGGCACGCGTGGCTCGCCGCACCGGCGTTCCTCGCGCTGACCGTGGTCACCGCACTGCTGGGCGGCGGGCTCTACCTCTCCGCGCTGATCGGGCTGTTCGCCTTCGCCGCGATACTCGGCTTCGCCCGCGACGCCTACTGGACCCACTACGCCATCGCGGGTGCGGTATTCGCGCTTTCCCTTTCCCTGCGCACGCTCGACCGGGACGTCTGCGACTACGTCCCGGTCGGCACGCACTTCCTCTGGCACCTGCTCAACGGCCTGGTGCTCTTCCTCGTTTCGCGCGCCCTGATCACGCGTCACGACGAACGCGCCACAGTCGCTTAGCTTGCCGCTACTTGCCGGACCGCCGATTCGGCAAGTAAGGTAGGTACTCTCCGGAACCTCGAACACGAGGAGAGACAGTTGCCTGGCCACTCGACAGATGCCGACCCGGCACAAGAGCTGCCCGAATGGCGCAGTCCCCACCTCGGGAGCCGAGTCCGTATCGCGTTGTGGCTCGCGGCGGAAGTCGGTGAAGGGAACACCTTCTCCCTCGCGGACCTGCGGGACGCGATGCCGGAAATTTCCGAGCCCGCTCGTCGCCTTCGCGACCTCCGTGGCGCCGGCTGGGTTCTCACGTCGTCGCGCGACGACTCCGCCCTGGCGCCCCAGGAACTCAGATTCGTACGCCGCGGCGACCCCGTTTGGGACAAGACGTTCCGCTCGGCCGGTCTACGCCTCCTGACCAGCGCAACGCGCAACCACGTGCTCGAGCGGGATGGTTACCGTTGCGTGCGTTGCGGGGTAGGAGCAGGCGAGCTTTACCCAGAAGACCCGCACGCCGCGCCCGCACGTCTTGTCGTCAACCACCTCGTCGCTCGCAGAGACGGTGGGGGTGACACCGAATCGAATCTTGTCACGGAGTGCGTGCGGTGCAGCCAGCTGAGTCCGATGCGGAGGGACCTCCAGCCGGAACAGGTTTGGCGTGCGATCGAAGCCTTGCCAGAACGAGATCGCGTTCGAGTTCTGGCGTGGTTGGTGAAAGGAAGGCGTGACCTGACGCCCGCTGAGCAGGCGTTCGCGGCGGCATGGCGGCTTCCGGCCGACCAGCGTGAGGCTCTCAAGAGCCGGCTGGCAGACCTGGTCGCGCGATGACCAAGGTCACCCGCAGATCCGGAACCGCACCGGATCGCAACTCGGCAGTCGCAGCCGTCTTGGAAGTCCTCGACAGCGAAACCCGGACCAAGCATGCGGAGCAGCTGATCTCCGTCGTCCTCTGGCCGGTGGCCGTCATCTTGCTGAGCATCGCGATGACAATGGCGCATACGCCGTTGATCGGCCTGATGTCCGGTGGTGGTACCTGGCTGGGCGTTGCAGCGTGGAGACGCATGCGGAAACTCGTGGCCAAGAAGAAAGCCTCCTCGCCGGAGGAGTCCGACGAGGAGGCTTCGCCGCCTGCTGGTCCTTAGTGGACGCCGACCGGGCGCAGGTCCTTGTCGTGCTCGTCGGCGTGGTAGTCCTCAGGGTTGGTGTCGTCGGTGCCGTTGAACACCTTCATCTGCCGCGCGATCACCGTGCCGATCACCGCGACCACCAGGTTGGCGATCAGGGCGACGAACCCGACGTAGATCTGGACCAGCGAGCCCGAGAACGGGTGCCAGCCGAAGATCGACATGTTGCCCAGCGCGAGCGCCGAACCGCCGAAGTGCTGCTTGCCGTTGGCCGGGTTGGGGATGCCGTACAGCATGATCAGGCCCCAGCCGATGCCGACGATCCAGCCGGCGATCAGGCCCCAGCGGTGGAACCAGCGCGTGTACAGCGCGAGCGCGACCGCCGGCAGGGTCTGCAGGATCAGCACGCCGCCGATGAGCTGCAGGTCGATCGAGAACTGCGGGTCGATCAGGATGATCACGGCGACCGCGCCGAGCTTCACGACCAGCGAAGCGAGCTTCGCCTGCTTCGCTTCTTCCTGTGGCGTCGCGTTCTTGCGGATGTACTCCTTGTAGATGTTGCGCGTCCACAGGTTGGCCGCGGCGATCGACATGATCGCGGCCGGCACCAGGGCACCGATGCCGATCGCGGCGAACGCGATGCCGGCGAACCACGACGAGAACTGGCTGTCGAACAGCACGGGGACGATCGTGTTGCCGTCCGGCTTGCCGGTCGCCGCGTTCGTCAGCGGCTTGATGCCCGCCGTGATCGCCACGTACCCGAGCAGCGCGAGCAGGCCCAGCACCAGCGAGTACGCCGGCAGCGCGACCATGTTCCGCTTGATGACGTTGCGCCCGCGCGAGGCCAGGACGCTGGTCAGCGAGTGCGGGTAGAGGAACAGCGCCAAGGCCGAACCCAGCGCCAGCGTCGCGTACTGCAGCTGGTTGTTGGCCGTGAGCAGGATCGAGCCGGCCGGCTTGCCGGTGGCCGGGCTGGGCGTGCCGAGCTTCTTCGCCGCGGCGTCGAAGATGTGCGACCAGCCGCCGAGCTTCGAGGGCAGGTAGATGATCGCCACCAGGATCACGATGTAGATCAGGATGTCCTTGACGAACGCGATCAGCGCGGGCGCCCGCAGGCCCGACTGGTAGGTGTAGAAGGCCAGGATGACGAAGGCGACCAGCAGCGGCAGGTGCCCGACGATGCCGGAGCCGTTGATGCCCATCGTCCGCAGCACGGCTTCGAGGCCGACCAGCTGCAGCGCGATGTACGGCATGGTCGCGACGATGCCGGTGATCGCGACCAGCAGCGCGAGGATCGGCGAGCCGAAGCGGCCGCGCACGAAGTCGGCCGGGGTGACGTAGCCGCGCACCCGCGAGACCGACCACATCCGCAACGCCGGAAGCAGCACGATCGGATAGACGACGATCGTGTACGGCAGCGCGTACAGGCCGAGCGCACCGGCGCTGAACACCAGCGCGGGCACCGCGACGAACGTGTACGCCGTGTAGAGGTCGCCGCCGAGCAGGAACCAGGTGATCCACGAGCCGAACTTGCGGCCGCCGAGACCCCACTCGTCCAGGTGGTCGAGGGTGCTGCCCCGCTGCCAGCGCGACGCCATGAACCCGAGCACGGTGACCAGCGCGAACAGGATCGTGAAGATGATCAGCTCGGGCCACTGCAGGTTGCTCATCGGGCGTCCCCCTCGTCCAGGTCGTCGACGCTCAGGTGGTCCGGCGCGTCAGCGGTCGGCTTGTCCCGCGTCATCATGTAGACGATCCAGGTGCTGAGCACCCCGACCGCGACCATGAGGAACTGGAACCAGTAGAAGAACGGCATCCCGAACAGCCGTGGACCGTCCATGTTGAACAGCGGCGTGACCAGGACCAGCAGCGGGACGATCAGGAGCAGGTTCCACGGGTTGAACTGCAGCCCGCGCACCTTCCCGTCGTGCTTCGCAGTCGACATCGGACCTCACCTAACACTCCCGTAACCGACCGCCTGACCTTAAGACCTGGGTGACAGGGAGTCACGTCTGTCCGATATCGATTTGATCGCCGACGCCGATGCCGACCAACGTCGGTTGCCGCTTTCCGGCGGGCCCTATATCAATAGCCCGACTCCACACGCGATACCCAAAAGGGGCAACCGTATGACTCGACTCCGCTACGCGGTGGTGATCCCGGCTGTCGCCGGCACCCTGCTAGCCGGGTTCACTCCGGCGTTCGCAGGTCAGGAGGTCGCGGCCGGTAACCAGCCGCTGAACTCCCTCCCGGCGCAGTACGCGAACCAGAAGCTGGACTGGCACAAGTGCGCTGTCCCCTCCGAGCTGCCCACGGCTCCGCCCGCGGGCGCCGAGGACATGGAGTGCGCGACCTACAAGACGCCGCGCAACTGGTACCAGCCGAACGCCCAGATCGACCTGACCATCGCGGTCAGCCGGCTCAAGGCGACCAAGGGCGCGACCGCCAGCGTCGTCACCAACCCCGGTGGCCCGGGCGCGCCCGGGCGCAACTTCCCGGCCCGCCTGCGCAACCAGACCAAGCTGCGCGAGCACCAGGAGATCGTCGGGTTCGACCCGCGCGGCACCGGCAAGAGCACCAACATCACCTGCGGCGGGGCCATCGGCACCGGCTCGGACCTCGACCCGCGCGACCGCAGCCGCGACAACCTGAACCTGATCCTCCAGGCGACGAAGTACGCGGCGCTGTCCTGCCAGCAGAAGTCCGGCGAGCTGGGCCCGCTGATCAACACCGACCAGACGGTCAAGGACATCGACCTGCTGCGCGTGCTGCTCGGCCGCGACAAGATCAACTGGGTCGGCTACTCGGCGGGCACCTGGATGGGCGCGCACTACGCGCAGGCCTACCCCACGCACACCGGCCGGTTCGTGCTCGACTCGTCGACGGAGTTCACCACGACCTGGCAGAAGTCGTTCGACTGGCAGCCGCTCGGCTTCGAGCGCCGCTGGCGGCAGGACTTCCTCCCGTGGATGGCGAAGTACGACAAGCTCTACCACTTCGGCACCACCGGCGAGGCGGCCCGCCAGACCTACGAGCAGGTCCGCTACGCCCTGACCCAGGGCGCGGTCACCCTGCCCGACGGCTCGACCGTGTCGGCCAACGGACTGGACTCGTTCATCGCGTCGAGCATCTACTCGAAGCGGTCCTTCCCCGGCCTGGCCGACTACCTGGTCAGCGTCCGGACCCTGACCCAGGGCACCGCCTCGGCGCAGGCGAAGTCGTCGGCCGCGCAGAAGCTCAAGGCCGCCGACAAGAGCACCGAGACCTCCGGCGCGCAGCCGCTGATGGTGCCGACCGACGGCGACGCCTACGACGCCAGCTTCTGGACCATCCCGTGCAACGAGGGTCCGTGGACCGGCAGCACCGGCAGCGCCATCAAGCAGTCGCAGAAGCTGATCGACCAGCAGCTGCCCCTGCTCGGCGCGGGCTGGTTCATCCAGCCGTGCCTGTTCTGGAAGAAGCCGCCGGCCCCGCTGCCGGTGCTGGACGGCCGGGGTGTCCCGCCGGTGCTGATCGTCGAGTCGGAGCACGACCCGGCGACGCCGATCGAGGGCGCGCGGCGCGCGCACAAGGCGTTCGCGGGCTCGCGGATGCTGACCATCACCGGTGAGGGTGACCACGGCATCTACGCCGGCGGCAACGCGGGTGTGGACAAGGTCGTGGAGGCCTACCTGATCGACGGCGTCGTGCCGAACGACCAGAGCCTGCCCGGCATGCCACTGCCGGTGCCCGCGGGCGCCTGACACCACAAGCGGTAGTGGAGGCCCCGCCGAACGGACGTTCGGCGGGGCTTTTCCACACCTGTGCACAGAGTTGTCCACAGGCAGTGGACAACTCACTGGTATTCCATCCATGCCCCCACCACCGCCCTCAACGGAGGCGCTTCGCGCCGCAGTGGTATTAAAATCACGCTTATGGTGCGTGTACCGCTAACGGATGAAGAGCGCGAACGAGGCGAACGTCTCGGCCAGGCGCTGCGGGCGGCACGGGCCGGCCGGAGCATGGTCGACGTCGCGACCGAGGCGGGGATCTCGGTCGAGACGCTCCGGAAGATCGAGACCGGCCGCATCCCCACGCCGGCCTTCTTCACGGTCGCGGCCATCGCCGACGCCGTCGGCCTGTCGCTGGAGGAGCTCCGCGCGGCCGTCGCGCCCGCCGCGTCGCCTCCGCTTTCCCAGGCGAGTTAGACCGGGCGCAGCTGCCTGAGGATGTGCTCGCGGTCGTTGAGGAACGCGCAGCCGGGCACCGGCAGGTCGTAGCTGTTGAGCAGCTTTTCGAAGTCGGAGAACTCGTCCGGCGACAAGTTCAGGCCCACCTTGACGGCGTGCGCGGCCAGCACGTCGGCCAGCTCCTCCCACTCGCCGGCCCACAGCAGCGTGCGGTAGTGCGTGTAGTCCTCCGGCGAGAGCCGGCCGCCGACCGTGGTCAGCACGCTGTCGGCGAAGAAGCTGATGCGGTTTTCCCTGAGGTCGGCGACGGTCGGGTTCGCCGGGTCGCGCGCGGTGTCGGGGTTGCGGACGACGCCGGGGCCCGCCACCGGGTACGCGGTGTACACGCGCCCGTCCGCCTCGACCAGAACGATCAAGTGCACGTTGAACCGCTCGCCGGCACACCGCCAGCGGCCGTTCTGCTGCCGCCGCCGGGCTTCGCTGGGATCGTTCGCGACGTCCTTGACCACCGAGATGATGTGCTCGTCGGTCCAGCCGGGTGGGAACTCGCTGGTCGCCCTGCGTCCGACACCCGGTGCGTGGCCGCCGCCCACTGGCTGCTCCCTTCGTCGGGCCGAGCGTAGGTCAAATGGCGGCGGCGAGCAGCACGATGCCGACGGCCAGCAGGTCGAGACCGCGGAAGAGCTGGCGGACGAGGTTGGCGGGCATCGGGCCCATCGGGGTGTCGGTGAACCCCGGATTCGCGTAGTCGACGCCGGTCCGGGTCACCGTGCGCAGGATCGAAAGCACCGCGAGCGGCACGGCGAGCCACGCCGTCGCGGGGAACGACGTCCCACCCGCGAGGGTGACCACGGCGAGCAGCGCCGCCCAGAGCGATCCGACGCCGGCCAGCACCACGCCGTGGGTCAGGACCAGGCCGCGGTTCGCCGTCCCCAGCCACCGGCGACGGCCCGGGTTGCGCCACAGCTCGCCGAGCCCGGCGCCGAACGGCGTCAGCGCTACGTACGCGCCGACGCCGACCAGGACCGCACCCGGCACCGTCGGCATCGCGATGTGCGCGACGACGACCGCGAAGCCGACCAAGACCGCCGCACCCGCGTACCGCGACCGGCCGAGCGTGCCCGCCCAGGCCAGCCGCAGCGGCGTCGGACGGCGCAGCGAAAACCGCCCGGCCGGCGCGGACGGCGGGAGCAGCATCATCGGGTCGAGGAAGGTGACGGCGACCGAGCGCAGCACCCGGCCGTCCCACCCGGCGAGCAGCGTCGCCCGGCCCGCGCGCACGACCGGCTCGCCGCCGAACGCCAGCGGCAGCGCCGCGGCCAGCACGCCGGCCGCGACGAACTGGACGGTCACCGGCCCGAGGCCGAACGCGGCGATCGCCAGCCCGAGCACGGCGAGCAGCAGCGAGCCGAGCGCGTCGAACCAGAGCGCCGTCCTCCTCGCCGAGACGAAAGCCACGACACCGGTCGCGGCGACGAGCGCGAACGCCGCGCGCCACTGGTCGAGCCCCGCGCCGCCGGCGGCGAGCAGCAGCGCCGCCAGGTAAGCGGTCACCGCGACCACGCCGGTCCAGGCGCCGAGCAGCCGCAGCGTGACGACGCGGCCGCGGTCGACCGGGGCGAAGTCGAGCCAGGTCAGCTCCGCCGGTTCGACCCAGACGAAGCCGCGGCGCAGCAGGCCGCGCCAGCCGACCGCGCAGCAGAGCGTGAGCAGCCCGAGCACGGCCGGGAAGTCGACCCGCGACGAGCCGTACAGGGCCCGGCGCCAGCCGTCGACGTGGAAGAACGCCGTGAACAGGAACCCGAAACCGAACAGGAAGACGAACCCCGCCAGGTCGCCGCTGAAGATCCCGCCGAACCGCTTCCGTCCGGGGATCCGCATCCGGCGTGGTGCCAGCGTCACCACAGCTCGAGCACGCTGTCCGCGGCCTCCAGCAGCGGCGGGTGGTGGGTGGCCACCACGACCGCCGCGCCGGCCGCCGTCGACCGGGCGATCACCTCGACCAGCCACTCCTTGCCCGCGGTGTCCAGCGCGCGCTCCGGCTCGTCGAGCAGCAGCAGCCGGTGCGGTCGCGCGGTGACGCCGAGCAGGAGCAGCCGTCGGCGCTGGCCCGCGGAGAAGTGCCCCGATGTCACCCGCATGCGTTCGCCGAGGCCCGCGTCGCGCAGCAGCTCCTCGTGGTCGCCGAGGTCGGCGCCGAACGAGCCGGCCAGGAGTTCCAGGTGCTGCACCGGCGTCAGCTCGGCGAAGAAGTCGGAGTCGTCGAACAGCACCGACACCTTGCGCCGGAATTCGACGTCCCCCTCGTCCGGCACCTCGCCGTCCACGAGCACGCGGCCCCGCTGCGGCTTCTGCATGCCGTAGAAGCACCGCAGCAAAGTCGACTTGCCGGTTCCGTTCGGCCCGACGATCGCCGCGCACTCGCCGGGGTCGACGGAGAAGTCCAGGTCGTCGAACAGCCACTGCTCGCCGGCCCGGACGCCGAGCGCCTTCGCGTCGATCATCGGAGGTGCTCGAGGACCGGCGCGAACTCGTCGAGGAACGGTTCGAGGATGGTGAAGTAGCTGAACCCGAAGCGCTCCCGGTGGGCGCGGAGCTGGTCGGCGATCTGCGCCGCCGTGCCGACCAGGGCGACCGGCAGCTCGCCGATCGCTTCGGCGGGCGCTTGATCGCCGAAGCGCTGCTCGAGTTCGGCCAGGCCGCCCGCGCGGTCGTTCGTGACCTTCACGAACTGGCAGAGCAGGTTGAACTCCACTCGCGCCTCGCGGTCGCCGAGCTTCGCCCGGACGAACGCCACGCGCTCGTCGACCTCCTCGGGTGCGGCCGCGACGAGGGGCGCCCCGTCCGGAGTCTTCGTCGTGCCCATGAACCCGATGATGTCGGCGTGCTCGGCCGCCAGGCCCAGCATGCGGTCGCCGCGGCCACCGAGCAGCAGCGGCGGTCCTTCGGAGCGGACGGGCGCGGGCTTGTGCTCGGGATCGGCGTACCGCCGCTTGAGCTCGGTGATCGTCCGCTCGAGGTGGTCGACGCGCTCGCGGGCGGACGGGAACGGCATCCCGGCGGCCTCGAACTCCTCCTTGACGTACCCGGCGCCGAGCCCCAGCTCCAAGCGTCCGTCGGTGAACTGGTCGGTGCCCGTGACGTCCCGGGCCAGCAGCACCGGGTTGTAGAAGGGCGCGTTGAGCACGAAGGTGTTCAGCTTGACGCGCGAAGTGACCTCGCCGGCGAGCACGAGGGCGGGAAACGGCGGCGCCATGCCGAGGTGGTCGGCCGCGGAAAGGACGTCGTAGCCCAGGCCCTCGACCTTGCGGCACTTCTCGACCCACTCGGCACGCGAGCCCGGCACGACCATGTTGATCCCGAAGCGGAACGGTTTCTCCCCAGTCATACCGACAAGGTACTCAGCGGAGCTTCTCGATCACCGGGGCGAGCCTGGTCAGGTCGTCTTCGAGCACCGTGAAGTAGCTGACGCCGAGGGTCTCGCGGGCGCGCAGCAGTTGCTCGGCCACCGCTTCCGCCGAGCCGGCGAGGACCGTCGCCAACTCGCCGAGCTCCTCGACGCCGAGATGCGGCACGAGCTGGTGTGCCGTCTCCAGGGCCGCCCGCCGGTCATCGGTGATCCGGACGAAGTGGACCATCAGGTTGAGTTCGGCGTCCCGGCCGTCGAGCACCCGCTTGAGGAAGCCGGCGCGCTCGGCCAGCGCGGCGGAATCGGCGAGGGCCAGCCGCCCCTCGGGCGCGCCGGGCGCCGTGCCGGTGAGGGCGATGGTGTCGGCGTGCGCGGCGGCGAAGGTCAGCACCCGGTCACCGCGGCCGCCGAGCAGCAGCGGCGGCCGCGGGCGGCCGGTGAACGCGCGCTCGATTTCGGTGACCGCGTCGACGAGCCGCGTGAACCGGCGGCCGGGCGTGCCCCAGTCGATCCCGGCGGCTTCGAACTCCGCGCGGGCGTACCCGGCGCCGATCCCGATCTCCAGCCGGCCGCCGGTGAACTCGTCGAGCGCGGCGAGGTCGCGGGTCAGGAGCACCGGGTTGTGGAAGCTCGCGTTGAGAACGTAGGTGTTCAGCCGGATCCGTTCGGTGGCCTCGGCGGCGAGGAGCAGCGCGGGCACCGGCGCGACCCGCCCGAGGTGGTCGACCACCCCGACGACGTCGTAGCCGAGGTCCTCGGCCGTGCGGCATTTCGCCACCCACTCGGCCCGTGAGCCGGGCACGTACAACGCCACCCCGAAGCGGAACGGTCTCATGATCGCGAAACTACAGGCAGAAGGGGACGTCCCGCGGGACGTCCCCTTCTGCCGGGAAAGCTAGGCCAGACGCTGGGCCAGCGCGTCGAGCTCGTCACGCAGCGACGTCGGGACCCGGTCGCCGATCTTGTCGAACCACTCCTCGATCAGCGGCAGTTCTTCGCGCCACTCCTCGGGCTTGACGTCGAGGGCGGCCTGGATGTCCTCGATCGGCTCGGTGAGGCCCTCGGTGTCGAGGTCCTCGGCGCGCGGCACGAACCCGACCGGCGTCTCGACGGCGTTGCCGCGACCCTCGACGCGCTCGACGACCCACTTGAGGATGCGCGAGTTCTCGCCGAAGCCCGGCCACAGGAAGCGGCCGTCGTCGCCGCGGCGGAACCAGTTGACGTAGAAGATCTTCGGCAGCTTGTTCGCGTCGGCGTTCTTGCCGAGGTTCAGCCAGTGCTTGAAGTAGTCACCGGCGTGGTAGCCGAGGAACGGCAGCATCGCCATCGGGTCGCGGCGCACGTTGCCGACCGCGCCGGCGGCCGCGGCGGTGGTTTCCGACGACATGGTGGCGCCCATGAACACGCCGTGCTGCCAGTCGCGGGCCTCGTTCACCAGCGGCACGGTCGTCTTGCGGCGGCCGCCGAACAGGATGGCCGAGATCGGCACGCCCTTGGGGTCGTCCCACTCCGGCGCGAGGATCGGGCACTGCGACATCGGCGTGCAGTAGCGCGAGTTAGGGTGCGCGGCCTTCTCGTCGGAGTCCGGTGTCCAGTCCTGGTGCTTCCACGACGTCGCGTGGGCGGGCTTGTTCTCCATGCCCTCCCACCAGATGTCGCCGTCGTCGGTCAGGGCGACGTTCGTGAAGACCGTGTTGCCCTTCTCGATCGTGCGCATCGCGTTGGGGTTGGTGTGCCAGTCGGTGCCCGGCGCGACGCCGAAGAAGCCGAATTCGGGGTTGACCGCGTACAGGCGGCCGTCCTCGCCGAAGCGCATCCAGGCGATGTCGTCGCCCAGGGTCTCGGCGCGCCAGCCCGGGATGGTCGGCTGCAGCATGGCGAGGTTGGTCTTGCCGCAGGCGCTCGGGAACGCGGCCGCGACGTAGTGGACCTTGTCCTCGGGCGAGATCAGCTTGAGGATCAGCATGTGCTCGGCCAGCCAGCCCTCGTCGCGGGCCATCACCGACGCGATGCGCAGCGAGTAGCACTTCTTGCCCAGCAAGGAGTTGCCGCCGTAGCCCGAGCCGTAGCTCCAGATCGCGCGTTCCTCGGGGAAGTGCGAAATGTACTTCGTTTCGTTGCAGGGCCAGGAAACGTCCTTCTCGCCCGGCTCGAGCGGCTTGCCCACGGAGTGCAGCGCGGGCACGAATTCACGCTCGGATCCGTCGGGCGCGACGAACTTCTCGAGTGCCGCCTTGCCGGCGCGGGTCATCACGCGCATCGAAGCGACGACGTACGCGAAATCGGTGATTTCGATACCCAGCTTGGGATTCTCGTCGCCGAGCGGGCCCATGCAGAACGGGATGACGTACATCGTCCGGCCACGCATCGAGCCGCGGAAGAGCTCGGTCATGGTGGCCTTCATCTCGGCCGGGTCCATCCAGTTGTTGGTCGGGCCGGCGTCCTCGGGACGCTCCGAACAGATGAAGGTGCGGTCCTCGACGCGGGCGACGTCGTTCGGGTCGGAAGTGGCCCAGAAGGAGTTCGGCTTCGACTTGAGCTGCACGAACGTGCCGGCCTCGACCAGCTCCTGGTTGATCCGGGCGGCTTCTTCGTCGGACCCGTCGACCCACACCACGCGGTCCGGGGTGGTCAGCTCGGCGACCTCCCGGACGAAGGACAGCACGCCACTGTGCGTCGTCGGCGCGGTGTCCAGTCCGGGGATGGCGACTGCGGTCATCTCTACTCCTGACTTCCGACGACAAAAGAAGCCCACACCGGAACGACGCTGTCCCGGTGCGGGCGTCTTTGCCGGCGACCGAATGGCTTCGCGCACCGGCTGGCGAACCGGTGTGCGCGATTTGGGATTCCTTGAGAGTAGCCGCATGACCGGCAAGTAACCGAGAGCTGACGTGTAGGTTCTCTCACAAGAACGATAAGGGAATCGATTCAGACGTCACTTGATCGGTGTATTCGCTGAAAATCTTCCGGTGGCTTGGGACACAGCCGTGACCTGCTCGTTTTCATTGAAGACATGAAGAAAGCCCGAGGCCGCGGCCTCGGGCTTTCAAACTATGACCTGGGTCACTTCAGTTCGGCGAAATCCACTGCCCGGTGCCGGAGTCGATGCGGGCGACACCTTCCAGGACCTGCGTGCCGGCCTCGCCCCAGGCGGCGTCGGCGGCCGGGTCGCTGTCGGTCCCCGAGTCCATCAGTCCATTGGAGACTTCGGTCCACTGGCCGGGGCCGGCGTGCTCGAACGTCGTGGTCGTGCCGTCGGCTTCGGTCTGCACCGCGATGTCCGCTTCGCCGTCGCCGTCCTTGTCGGTGAAGGCGATGGTGCCGCCGCTCTTCGTCTCGACGATGGCGGTGTCGTTGTGCCCGTCGTGGTCGGTGTCGATGGTCGCCGCCCCCGCGTCCACGTCGCCGTCCGGCATGTCCGCGTGGATGTGGCCGCCGGAGCCGGCGTCCCGGCCCGCCGTGCCCGAGTCGTCGTGGCCCCCGCCGTGCGATTCCACCCACTGCCCGCTGGCCTCGTCGTAGACGGCCTGGTCGACGACCTTCCCGGTGTCGTCCAGCACGGCGTACTGGTCGGCCTCACCGTCGTGGTTCGTGTCGATGAAGGCCTGGGACGTCCCGTCGTCGTGTTCGATGATCGCGGTGTCGTTGACGCCGTCGTCGTTCACGTCGTAGTTCACCTCGGCCTGGTACTCCTGGCCGTCGACGTGGACGGTCATCGCGTCCGGGCTGGAGGCGTCGGTGTCGCTGCCGCCACTCTCGTCGACCCACATGGGAACTTCCCCCTTTGAACCGGGTAACAGTCTCTGACCTGCTGTCGGAGGGTATGACTCACCGTAGGCCCGTTCGGTTCCGCTCCACAACCGGGCGCGCGGTCAGGCCGTCTTGTCCCGCAGTGCCCGGATCCGGGTCAGGAAGGCTTCGGCGCGCTCGCGGCCGTCGCTGACGTCCTTGAGCCGCTTCGACACGATCGCGATCTTCTTCGCGCGTTCCTGCGCCCCCATCTTGATCGTCTTGTCGACTTCCTTCAGCTCGCCCTCGATCGCGTCGATGCGACGGCCCAGTGCTTCGTCGAGGGCCATCGACAGCTGCTGCTCGGCCTCGATGAGCTGCTCGGCGACGAGCTGGTCGAGCGTCGAACGGGCGTCCGCGATGGCCTCGACCAGCCACTGCTTCATGTGCTGCTTGTCGGCCGCGTGCTTGCGCGTGCGGGCCATCCACCAGCCGGCGCCGAGACCGATGATGATCGTCGCCGGCAGCACGACCGGGTTCAGGATCGCGACGCCGGCCAGTGGCAACGCGGCCACCTTGCCCGCCCCGACACCGCCCGAGATGCCCATGAAGACGAGCAGCTTGTCCTCGGCCGTCGGCGGCTTCTTGTCCGGCGGCCGCAGCACCACCGGCGGGCCGCCCGCCCTGGCGAACTGAGCGCGGATGACGTCCAGCTCTTCGGGCGAGAACAGCTCCGACAGCGAGACGTTGGTGACCTGGTTCAGGCGCTGGGAAAGCAGCATCGAAATCCGCTGCGACGTCGTCTGCAGCGCGATGTCGACCTGCTGCGGCAGCGCGGCCAGCTCGTCGCGCTTGGCCGCGTCGATCAGCTGGCGGAAGTGGGTCTGCGCGTCCCGCATCTGCCTGCTGCTCTCGTGCCCGACCTCGACGCGGGTGCGCTGCACCTCGCCGCGCAGCTTCAGCTGCCAGCCGCGGGTCGACGTCCGGCGTTCGGCCTGCAGCTGGTCACGGCGTTCGCGCAGCTGCTCGGCCTCGGCCTCGCCCGCCGACAGCGCGCGGCTCTCGGCTTGCAGCTTCGCCTTCAGCTCACCCAGCGCGCTGGATAGCGCACGCAGGGTGTTCGCCTCGCCGAGCATGGCAGACCGGCCCACGAGCAGCTCCTGCAGCGCGGTCTGCACCGCCGCGATGCCGGACTTCTCCCGCAGCATCGCGGCCATCTGCTCGTTGGGCGCCTTCGCCGCCGTCTCGAACATCCGCGCCGACACGGGGTGGAACACCGCGTCGGCGAAGCGTGGCGCGTGCTCGCGCAGCAGCTGCCGGTCGGCCTCCATGACCTCGCGCCAGCCGCGGAACATGTCGACCTTGGTCAGCGCGAAGACGACGGTCTCGACGCGCTCGCCGACGTCACGCAGGAACTGCAGCTCGGTCGAGGTGAACGGTGCCGAGGCGTCGACGACGAACAGCAGCGCGGTCGCCCCCGCGGCGGCTTCCTTGGCGAGCTCGCCGTGCATCGAGTCGAGCCCGCCGACACCCGGCGTGTCCACCAGCGAAAGCCGTTCCAGCAGCGGCACCGGACCGGTGACCTCGACGTACCGCGGCGGGATCTGGCCAGGTGGCAGCTCGTGCGCGGCGGACACCCAGTGGATCAGCTGGCCCAGGTCGATCGGCACCGGGGCGAGCTGGCCGGGGTAGCAGGCCTGCGCGCCCCACGCGTCGGCGTGGTCGAACACGAGGTAGGTGGCGGTGGCGACGTCGGCGTCCACCGGGGACAGCCCTGGCCGTGCGAGCAGCGCGTTGACCAGCGAACTCTTCCCGCGGTTCGTCTCGCCGACGACCACGACGGCCGGCTTCTTCGGCCGCGCCTTCCGGATGTCTTCGACCCACCTGGCGGCGTCCGGATCGGCGTCGCGGACGAGGGTCAGCAGCTGGTCTCGCGTCGCGGCGACCTGCACGGGCAGGCTCGGCGCGGTCGGTGCGCTCACGGGTTCTTCTTCGCGTAGACGGTGACTATGGGGGCACGCAGCAGCCGGTCGTGGTCGGCGAAGCCGGTGACCTCGGTTTCCGCGACGATGCCGTCTAGCGCCGGGTCGTCGGTCGGAACGGCGCCGCCCGCTTCGTGCTGAGCCGGGTCGAACCGCTCGCCGTCGGGCCGCAGGGCCTGAACGCCGATCGCGGCGAGCCCCTCTTCCAGGCGTTCGACGACGCCGCCGCTGCGGGCGCGGTCCAGCGCGTAGAGGCACATCTGGATCAGCGCTTGTCGGTCCGCTAGAGCACGCTCAAGGTCGGTGACCTGCTGCAAGGGGTGCACATCGGTGTCCGACGCGCCGGATCCGCCGTCGGTTCCGTCCTTGCGAAACCAGCCCATGAGCACAGTCTGGCGGATTCGGGCGGTCAGGGTCAGACCAGCTGGTCGATCACCTTGCGGAGGACCGCTTCCAGGCCGGGGCCGTCCTCGGCGAGCCGGGACGAGACGAGCAGCTGGTCCTCGGCCGTGCGCAGCCAGATCGAGCCGGCGACCGAGATCTCGATGATGTTCAGGCGGAACGGGTAGGCGTGGCGGCCCTGCCGGACCTCGGCCTCGCGGACCAGCTGCCTGAGCCGCTCGCCGGCCACGATCTGGCGCCGGTAGAAACCGGGCGCCCACGGGGTGCCGCTCGACGGCTCGCCCGCGCCGCGCAGGGCGGGCCCGCGGGCGTTGGCGAAGTGGCGGGCCGCCGCGGGCCCGAAGAAGTCGATCGCGTTCCGCATCGCCGAGTCCTGGGCGAGCGCCGGCCTGCCGTAGCGGGTGCGCGGGCTGCGCGGGTCCGGGTCCTCGCGGTTGCGGAGGAAGGCCAGCAGATCGACCCACCAGTCGGCCCACTGCTCCTGGACGGCCGCGCGGTCGACGGCGGGCGGGATGTGCACCGGGACCTGCGGCTCGACCGGCGGCAGCACCTGACCCTCGGAAACGGACAGGGCCAGCGCGTCACGGATGTACAGCGCGACGTCGACCTCGGTCTCGCTGCCCCAACCCGCTCGCCAGGATGTCGTGTATTCCCGTTGCACGTTTCCACAGTACGCGGGAAGACGCGGCGACCAGGGAAAGTCGGCACGGAACGACAACCTCAGCCCTGCGGGTCGCGGACCTGTTGCCAGAGCAGGAAGTACGCCCGGTGGACGACGTGCGCGACGCGGCTCTGCGCCGGCGTCGCGCCGAAGGACGCGAAGGACCGCCACCAGCCCGCGCGTTCGAGCGCGTGCGCGGCCAGCTCCTGACGCGGGGCGCCGGGCTTGCCGAGCTGGGCGCCGATGTCGGCGTTGCTGCCCACCCGCAGGACCTCTTCGGTGAGGTCCTCCGGCATGTCGACCGCGCCGGAGGCGACCAGCGTCAGTGCTTCGAGCAGCCGCAGCTGGTGGGCCTCGGGCTTGGCGAGCAGGACCTCGATGGCGTCGTGGACGCGCTGGCGCTCGCCCGGGTCGGCCGAGGCGTGCGCGAGCGCGGTGACGGAGGCGAGGGCGGCGGCCGCCTTGATGCCGTCAGCGCGGGCGGCGAACACCACCGCCAACCGCTGCCGGACCGCTTCCAGGCCGGACGCGTCGAGCAGCGAACGCCGCAGCGCGCCCGCGGTGATCTCCGGCTCCTTGCGGACGACCTCGACGGCGTGGGAAATGCCGAACAGGTCGAGCTTCTCCAGCAGCCGCAGCCGCGTGCCCGCCGGGACGTCGCACTCCCAGCTCGTGAACATGTCGGCCGACATGAGCATCATCTGCAGGACGTCGTCGTCGAGCTCGGCGAGCTGCCGCAGGGCCTCGGCGTCGGCGGAGGTGAACCCGCCGGACTCGGCGGACTCGGCGATCAGCCCGATCACCGGCAGCACGTCGGCGACGCGCGGCTTCAACGTCGAGGCCTGCTTCTCGGCGAGCAGGGTCGCGGCTTTCCAGACGTCACCGCCGGAGCCTTCGACGGACTCGGGCGCGATGGTGTCGGCCTTGTTCAGCACGGCGATCGCGTTGACCGGGCCCGCCTCGCGGCTCGCCGTGGCCGCGGTGAAGGCGGCGAGGGCCTGCTGGTCGTCTGCGCGGACGCCCTGCGTGACGACGTACAGGACGGCTTCGGCGCCGGCGACGGCGTTGCGCGAGGTGTCGTCGAGCTCGTCCGAGCCCTCTTCGTCGTCCTCTTCTTTGCGGTGTTTCGCCGCGCCCAGCAGCTGCTCCGTGCGGGACACCGACGCGGCGTCGAGCGAGCCGAGGCCCGGGGTGTCGATCACCGTCATGCCCTGGAGGACGGCGTTGGTCAGGTACGCCTCGATGTGCGACACCTTTTCGATGTCGACACCCAGCTCGGCGGGGATCATGCCGTCGGAGGCGAAGGGGAGCACCTGCTTGCGGCCGTCGGTGAAGACGATCTCGACGCGGTCGACCGTGCCGTACTGGAACCGGGTCACCAGCCGGGTGCACTCGCCGATGTCGGTCGGCGCGACCCGGCGTCCGATCAGCGCGTTGACCAGGGTGGACTTGCCCGACTTGATCCGGCCGGCGACGGCCACCTGCAGCGGCGCGCCGAGCCGGCGCAGCACCTCCGCGAAACCGGCGGCGGTGCGCGCGGAGACCTGCGGCTGCAGGCGGTGACACAGGTTGGCCACCGACATCGACAGCGGACCCGCGAGCCGGCCCTGCTCCGGTGACGTCACGGCCCCCAGCCCTCCCCGTCGTACGGACAACCCCTGAATCGTGCCATGCGGCTCATCCCCAGGTCGCACCGAAGGTGGTACCGCCGACCGACGCGCGGGATTCGCGGCGCGACCTAGTGTTGTGTGGTGCGACGGCTGAGCCTCTGGATGCGTGCCCACCCCATGGCGGGCGACACGGTGCTGGCCGTCCTGCTCGGCCTGATCGACCTCCTGCTGTTCACCGCCGACGGCTTCGACGAAATCGCCGAAATGCCGCCCTGGTACATCGCCGTGCCCTTGGACATCGTGATGGTGGTGCCGCTGGTGTTCCGGCGGAAGTCGCCGCTGTGGTCGGCGTACGTCGTGCTGGTGATCAGCGTCGTGCACGGGACGCTCCAGCTCGGCATCTCCAGCGTCGCCGGCCTGGCGATGAGCATCTACTCGGTCGTCGTCTACGCCGGGCGGCGGCAGGGGCTGGTGTACGTCGGTGCCGTCGCCATCGGGTCCGCCGTGCAGCTGGCGCTGGGCCCGGCGAACGAGGTCGTCATCTCGGCGCTGTTCCTCGCGTTCGGCATCGCCCTGTGCTGGACGCTCGGCGAGTTCGTCGGGGCCCGGCGCGCCTACGACGTGGAAGTGGAGGCCAGGTTGCACCTGCTCGAAACCGAACGGGACCAGGCCACGCGGATCGCCGTGGCCGAGGAGCGCGGGCGGATCGCGCGCGAGCTGCACGACGTCGTCGCGCACGCGGTGAGCGTCATGGTCGTGCAGGCCGACGGCGCGTCGTACGCGATGCAGAGCAACCCCGAACTCGCTCAGCGGGCCCTGCAAACGATTTCCGAGACCGGCCGGGGCGCGCTCGGCGAACTCCGGCGACTGCTGGACGTGCTCCGCAGCGACGACGCCGACGGCGAGCCCCGCGTCCCGCAGCCGGACGCGCACGCCCTCGCCGAGCTGGCCGACCGGATGCGCACGGCCGGGGTGCCGGTGGAGCTGGAGATCGGCGACCTCGGCGAACTGCCCGCCGGTGTCTCCCTCGGCGTGTACCGGATCGTGCAGGAGTCGCTGACCAACACGCTCAAGCACGCCGGGCGCGGCGCGACCGCGGCGGTGCGGGTGCACCGCACCGGCGACCTGGTGGAGGTGCTGGTGTCCGACGACGGCGCCGGCCGCGTCCCGCAGCTGACCCCGGCCGGCGGACGGCGTGACCCGCGGCTCTCGGTGCCGGGCGGGAACGGCCTGATCGGCATGCGCGAACGCGCGCACGTGTACGGCGGGACCCTCGACGTGGGCCCGGCTCCCGGTGGTGGATGGCAGGTCCGCGCGGCCCTGCCGGTTAGGTTGGACAAGTGATCCGTGTGGTGGTCGTCGACGACCAGGAACTGATGCGCGTCGGCTTCCGGATGGTGCTGGGCGCCCAAGCCGACATCGATGTCGTCGGCGAAGCGGGCGACGGTGCGCAGGCGATCAAGCTGGCCGGGGAGCTGCGCCCCGACGTCGTGCTGATGGACGTCCGGATGCCGGTGCTCGACGGCGTGGAGGCGACCAAGCGGATCGTCGCCGACGGCACCGCGCGCGTGCTCGTGATGACGACGTTCGACCTCGACGAGTACGTCTACGCGGCGCTGCAGGGCGGGGCCAGCGGGTTCCTGCTCAAGGACACCCAGCCCGACCACCTGGTGTCGGCGCTGCGCGCGGTCGCCTCGGGCGACGCGGTCGTGTCGCCGTCGGTCACCCGGCGGCTCCTCGACCGGTTCGTCGGCACCGGCGGCTCACCGATGCGGGACACCGCCGAGCTGGACGTGCTCACCGATCGCGAGCGCGAGGTGCTCGTGCTGATCGCCAAGGGCATGTCGAACCTGGAGATCGCGGAGGCGCTGTTCCTGTCCGAAGCGACGGTGAAGACGCACGTCGGGCGGATCCTGGCGAAGCTGGAGCTGCGAGACCGGGTGCAGGCCGTGGTGCTGGCCTACGAAACCGGTCTCGCCCGCCCCGGCATCTCCTGAATCAGCGGAAGCCGTCCGGCGGGGTCGTCGCCGGGTCCTTGCCCGCGTTCCGGACTTCGGTGAGCCAGCGGCCGAAGTCCGGGCGGTCGCCGTCGACGTCGGTGTAGCCGTACTCCTTCATCAGCGTCCACGACGCCAGCGTCCGCCCGGCGAAGCGCGCGACCTCCGGGTCCTGCGCCAGCGCCGCGACGCCGCGGGCCAGCAGGTACGGCGTCTCGGAGATCTTGAAGTCGACCGGGGCGAGCTTGCCGACCGCGTCGCGCCAGTTGTCCTCGGTGACCTCGAAGTGGTCCAGCATCGACTCCGAGCGCAGGAACCCCGGCGTGACGGCGAGGCCGACGCAGTCGTTCTTCTTCAGCTCGACGCCGAGGGCACGGCCGAGCGCGCGGATACCGCACTTCGCCAGGTAATAGGGGAGGCCCGCGCCGACGTAGTCGTCGTTGTCGCCGTCAGTGACCTCCAGGACGAGCCCGCGACGGGCGACCACGAGCGGCAGGAGCTTGTGCAGCGCGATGAGGTGCGTGTCGAGCGCGTTGTGCGTCAGGGTGAGCGCGTCTTCCAGCGGCGTCTCCCAGAAGGGCGCGTCGAAGTGGAAGTACATGTCGCCGCCCCAGACGTCGTCGACCAGGATGTCGATTCCGTCCACTTCGGACTCGACGCGCGCCTTCAGAGTGTCCACATCGGACACCGAGGTGAAGTCGCAGCGGACGACGACAGCCTTGCCGCCCGCCGCCTCGACCAGCTCGCCCGTCTCTTCGATCGTCTCCGGGCGCTTCATCGGCGACACCGTCTCGCGCGTCGTGCGGCCGGTGACGTACACCGTCGCGCCCGCGCGGCCCAGCTCCACCGCGATCGCCCGCCCGCAGCCCCGGGTCGCACCGGTGACCACCGCGACCTTGCCCTTCAAACTCATGCGTCCTCCCGTCCCCGCCACGCGGCCAGCACCGCGTCGACGTCCTCCGCCAGCCGGTCGGCCAGCCGCCCGTGCGGCCGGATCGACCAGTCGATCGACACCCCGTTGATCACGGCGAGCACCGCGCGGGCCGCCCGCGGCACGCTCGGCGCGTGCGGCAACGACGGCGCCGCGGCCCGCACGAGCCGCCGCAGTTCCTCCTCGACCGCCGTGAAGTGCTCGCCCAGCAGCGCCCGCAGCACCGGGTCGCCGATGTCCACGCCGAACTGGCCCAGGTGGTTCGCCGCCTCTTCGGCGTCACCGAGCACCGCGTAGACCGACACCGCCGCGGCGCGCAGGCCGTCGACCGGGTCGTCCGCCCGCTCGGCGCACTCCCGCATCTGCTCGACCGCCCGCCGAGTGGCCCGCCGGCTCATCGCCTGCAGCAGACCGCTCTTCGAACCGAACCGCTGCGCCACCGTGCCGACCGAGACACCCGCTTCCGAGGCCACCTGCGCCAGCGTGAAACCGGGGCCGCAGCGGCCGATCACGGTTTCCGCCGCACCCAGCAGCCGTTCGTCGGTGATGCTCCTCGGCCGGGCCACCCAGTTATTGAACCACAGTTCATTAATGACGTCGAATCAGGGTCGACTCAGGGTCATCACGGATCGCGCATCGTCCGAAGAGCCAGCAAGGTACTACTCAGGTAGGGGGAAGGGTTCGGCCTCCAGGGTGACGCGCGAACCGCCTCCGACCCGCGACGATGAACGCGTCGTAAGCGAGGGGCGGAAGAGGAGCAGTCATGATCGAGGCAACCGGCCTCACCAAACGGTACGGAAAAACGCTGGCGGTGAACAACCTGTCGTTCTCCGTGGCCGCGGGTCAGGTCACCGGCTTCCTCGGCCCGAACGGGGCGGGCAAGTCCACCACCATGCGCATGATCCTGGGCCTGGACAACCCGACGGGTGGCCAGGTCACCATCGGGGGCAAGAAGTACCACGACCTCAAGGAACCGCTGCGCACCGTCGGCGCGCTGCTCGACGCGAAGTGGGTGCACCCGAACCGCTCGGCGCGGGCCCACCTGCAGTGGATGGCGAAGTCCAACCGCATCCCGGCGGCCCGGGTCGACGAGGTGCTCGACGTCGTCGGCCTGACCAGCGTCGCGAACAAGCGCGCCGGCGGGTTCTCGCTCGGCATGTCGCAGCGCCTCGGCATCGCCGCCGCCCTGCTCGGCGACCCCGAAGTGCTGCTGTTCGACGAGCCGGTGAACGGCCTCGACCCCGAGGGCATCCTCTGGATCCGGAAGTTCATGCACCGGCTGGCCGAGGAAGGCCGCACCGTTTTCGTGTCGAGCCACCTGCTTTCGGAGATGGCGCTGACCGCGAGCAACCTCGTGGTGATCGGCCGGGGACAGCTGATTTCGCAGTCGTCCACCGAAGACTTCGTCTCCCGCGCGGCCGAAAACACGGTGAAGGTGCGTTCTCCGCAGCTGGCCGAGCTCCGTGACGCCCTGCAGCGCGCCAGTGCCGGGGTCACCGAGGAGGCGAACGCGCTCGTGGTGTCCGGGATGGACAGCGACAAGATCGGCGAGATCGCCGCCGCCAACCGGATCGTGCTGCACGAGCTGAGCCCGCAGACCGGCTCGCTCGAGCAGGCCTTCATGCAGATCACCGGCGACTCCGTCGAGTACCACACAGGCCTCGACGCCGAGGCGCAGCACGTGCTCGAGTCCGCCAAGTAACCGGGGAAACCAAGATCATGAATCTGCTCGCGGTCGAACGCATCAAACTGTTCAGCACCCGCTCGCCGTGGTGGTGCGCGCTCATCACCCTGGCACTGGCCATCGGCTTCGCCGCCATCATCGCCGGCGCGACGGACGCCGGCTCCCAGCTCACGACCTCCGCCACCCTGTTCGGCGGCACCCAGTTCGGCATCGCCGTCGTCATGGTGCTCGCCGCGCTCGCGGTGACCACCGAATACCGCTTCAACACCATCCGCACGACCTTCCAGGCCGTGCCGCACCGCTCGCCGGCCCTGATCGCCAAGGCGGTCGTCGTCGCGCTGGTGGGGCTGGTCATCGGCGAGATCGCCGCGTTCGGCGCACTCGGCCTCGGCATGCTGATGCGGCCGAACGACGGCCTCGGCCTGCACACCACGCAGGACTGGCTGAACGTCGCCGGGCTCGGGCCGGTGTTCGCGATCGCCGCCGTGCTCGCCGTCGCGCTCGGGATCCTCATCCGGCACAGCGCCGGCGCGATCGCCCTGCTGCTCATCTACTACTTGGCCGTCGAGGAGCTGGTGCAGTTGATCCCGAAGATCGGGCACCACATCCACGAGTGGCTGCCGTTCAACGTGGCGAACAAGTTCCTGCGCGGCTCGGCGGTCGTCGACGGCCCGCCGCCGTCGGACTCGCCGCTGAGCCCGGGCTGGGCGCTGGCGTACTTCGCCGGCATCGCCATCGTGTTCCTGCTCGTCGCACTCGGGGTGGCGAAGAAGCGGGACGCCTAATAGGGGGAACAGGGGAAATAGGGAAAACACCGAGTCCGGGTCGCGCTGTCGGGGGGCGACCCGGATTCGGTGTTTCGCAGTAGGCTCCCCTTCGACGGACGGGGGAGCCCCATGATCGAAGCGACCGCACTGACCAAGAGGTACGGCGCCACGACCGCGGTCAACGAGCTGACGTTCACCGCGCGGTCGGGGCGCGTCACCGGGTTCCTCGGCCCGAACGGCGCCGGCAAGTCCACGACGATGCGGCTGATCCTCGGCCTCGACACGCCCGACGCGGGCACGGTCCTCGTCGACGGCGTCCCGTACCGGCAGCTGAAAGATCCACTCAGGACGGTCGGCGCGATGCTGGACGCCACCTGGCGCCACCCCGGCCGCAGCGGGCGCGACCACCTGCGCTGGCTGGCCGCGACCAACGGCATCCCGGACAAGCGCGTCGAAGAGGTGCTGGCCCTGGTCGGCCTGACGAGCGTCGCCAAGAACCGCGTCCTGCAGTACTCGCTCGGCATGCAGCAACGGCTCGGGATCGCCGCGGCGATGCTGGGCGACCCGCGCGTGCTGCTGTTCGACGAACCGGTCAACGGCCTCGACCCCGAGGGCATGGCCTGGATCCGGCAGCTCCTGCACACGCTGGCCGCCGAGGGCCGGACCGTGTTCGTCTCCAGCCACCTGCTGCCGGAGATGGCGCAGACCGCGCAGGACCTCGTCGTCATCGGCCGGGGCAGGCTGATCTACCAGGGCACGATGGACGAATTCATCGCGCGGACGAGCGAACACGGCGTTCGCGTGCGCACGCCCCACTCGGCCGAGCTGCGTGCCGCGCTGACCGGGCAGGCCGAGTTCCGCGAAACCGACGGCGCCTTCATCGTGTCCGGATTGGACAGTGACCGGATCGGGCAGCTCGCCTTCGACGCCGGCGCGACGCTGCACGAGCTGAGCCCGATCACCGGCTCGCTCGAGCAGGCCTACCTCGATCTCACGCGCGACGCCGTCGAGTTCCCCACCGCGTCTTCCCCGGAGGTTGCCCGATGATCACCAACCTCCTCCGTGCGGAGCGCATCAAGCTGTTCAGCACCCGCGCACCGTGGTGGTGCCTGGTCATCGCGCTCGTCGCGCCGCTCGGCTTCACCGCGCTGTTCTTCGTGCTGGCCGGGCCGGAGATCCCGCCGACCGTCGGCAACACCCAGCTCGCCAGCGGCAACGGCCGGACCGTGCTGCTCGTCCTCGCGGTGCTCGCGACCGCGTCGGAGTTCAACTGGGGCACCATGCGGCTGACGTTCCAGGCGGTGCCGAGCCGGGTGCCCGCGCTGGTGGCGAAGGTGCTGGTCGTCAGCGCGGTCGGCACCGTGCTCGGCCTGGTCGTCGGCTTCGGCTCGTGGGGCCTGGCGTCGCTGGTGCAGCCGGACGCCGACCTCGCGCTGCACTCGGCCGAGGCTTGGCGCTCGGTGCTCGGGCAGAGCCTGGTGTTCCTGTTCACCGCGGTGGCCGGGGTCGGCGTCGCGCTCCTGCTGCGCAGCGTCGCCTTCGCGCTGACGATCGTCCTGGTGTGGACGCAGGTGCTGGAAGGCGTGCTGGTCTTCATCCCGGGCATCGGCAAGCACATCTACCAGTGGATGCCGTTCCACGCGGCGGACCAGTTCGTCGGCGCGGCCGGCTTCGGCGCGGGCGCGCTGGGACTGCCACCGGCGCCGCTCGGGCCGTGGGGCTACCTCGGTTACTTCGCGGCCATCTGCGTTGCCCTGTTCGTGGCCGGCGTACTCGTCACGGCACGGCGTGACGCCTGAGCGTGACCGCCGTCTCAATACCCCAAGAAACTGTGTTAACAAAAGGTGAAACACCTGTGGCTTCCCTCACAGCCGCCGGACATACTGCTATGACCAGGCAAGATTCATAAGAGAGCGCACCGGAACCGTCTGAACTCCCCCTGGAGGTGATCCTTGACGGTGGACACCGGGCAAGAATTGGGTGGCACGATTCCCCGAGCCCGCGTCGAAGACGACGCCCCCCGGCTCGAACCGATGTTGGACCTCGAGTGGTCGCGGGCGATCGAACTCCCGCAGGCCGCCATGACGGCGGCGACGCCGGCCGAACTCCGCCGGGCGTGGGTGCACCGCGCGCCGCAAGACAGCGTCCTGGCCCTGTTCCGTGCTTCGGCCGGGATGTCGGGACCGATCCCCGCGCCGTGGTGGCTGCGCGCGATGGCGGACGGCAAGCTCGATTCGCGGGAACAGGGTTTCCGCGTCGAGGACCGGATCGCGCAACTGCTCGGCAGACGCCCGGGCTGGGAATTCGTCCCGTGGGCCGCGGACGGCGAATCCGGGTACTGGGAGTTCATGCCTTCCGAACGAGGGAAATCGGGGCACGCGATTCCCACGACGGTCATGAACACCGACCGGCACCCGGGCTGGATCGACGTCCTGCCCGCGCACACCGGGCCGACGCCGGATCCCATCCCGGTCGCCGGGCTGGCCGGGCTGCGATCTCGTCTCGGGGTGTTCGAAGCCGTTCGTTGATCCATCCATGCCCCCGCCACCACCCTCAACGGAGGTGCTTCGCACCCGGCTACATTCCCCTGGTGCAAAACGAAGACGGACGTCGGCTGCGCAGCGTGGTCAGTTACGTCAAGCGCGGTGGCCGGATGACCGTCGGGCAGCAGCGGGCGTGGGAAGAACACTGGCCGCGGCTGGGCCGCACGGTGGGCGAGCTGCCCGAGGGGCCGCTCGACTTCGCCGCGTGGTTCGGCCGCGAGGCACCGGTCATGGTCGAGATCGGCTCCGGCATGGGCGAAACGACGTCGCAGCTGGCCGCCGCGGCGCCGGAGCTGAACTACGTCGCGGTCGAGGTCTACGACCCGGGCCTCGGCCAGCTGATGCTGCGCGCCGAAAAGCTGGGCGTCGAGAACCTGCGCCTGCTGCACGGCGACGCCGTCGTGCTGCTGACCGAGCACGTCGAGCCGGACTCGCTGCACGGCGTCCGCCTGTTCTTCCCCGACCCGTGGCCGAAGAAGAAGCACCACAAGCGGCGGATCGTGTCGCCGTCGTTCGCGGCGCTGGTGGCGTCGCGGCTCGCGCCGGGCGGCACCTTCCACCTGGCGACCGACTGGGAGAACTACGCCGAGCAGATGCTCGAGGTCTGTTCCGCGGAGCCCGCCCTGCGCAACCGGTACGACGGCTGGGCGCCGCGGCCCAAGTGGCGGCCGGTGACCAAGTTCGAGCAGCGCGCGGACGTCGAAGGCCGCGTCTCGCACGACCTGATCTTCGAGAAGCGCTGAGGGGACTTCCTCCGGATCCCTGCGGAGAAAGTCCCCTCAACTCACTACCCCCGGTGTTCGCCCCTCCCCCGACCAGAGGGGCGAACGCCTATTCGTCGGCCAGTGGTTCGGCCTGGACCCGCTTGAGCGCGGGCGTGCAGACCGACGCGCCGAGCAGGGCCACCCCGACCCCGAGCACCACCGGCGCGAGGAGCCACGGGCTGAGCACGATGCCCCGCGGGTCGATCAAGCTGTAGAGCCCAACGCCGACCAGTACCCCGACAATTCCCGCCCCGATGGTGGCGACCAATGCGGGCAGCGCGGCCTCCATCCGCAACGCCCTCGCCAGCACCCGGACCGGCGTGCCCGCGGCCATCAGCGCCCCGAAGGTGCGACGGCGGTCCATCACCGAACCGGCGGTCGCGACCGCGGCACTGCAGCCGGCCAGGATCCCCGCCGCGATCAGCCCGATCACCGTGACCCGGCGCAGGTCGCCGAGTTCGCCCTGCTGGTCGTCCAGGTGCTGGTCCCGGCTCCCGACCTCCGCGCCCGCCGCCGGTCCGGCCAAGGCCGTCCGGACGATCTCGCGGTTCGCGTCGGTGGTCGGCGCGACGACGGTGATGTCCTTCAGCGCGAACCCGTCCGGCAGGGCGGCCGGGTCGATGATGAACGTGCCGGACAGGTCGGCGTCGGGGTAGTGGACGGCTTCCACGCGTGTCCCCGACTTCGCGGCCACCGCCTCGCCCTGCCCGTTGGTGGCGAGCTTGTACTGCGCCAGGTCGATTGCCGAGTCGCCGAAGACCGCCGGGCCGCCCGTGCAGTTCTCCGGTGTGAGCCCGAAGCGGGTCAGCTTGACCGCGTCGGCGCAGGTCATCACCAGCGCGCGCTGGCCGTACCGGTTGGTGGCCGTGCCCCGCACCAGGTAGACCTCGCCGACCGCGACCGCCTTCTCGGACTGGCCGTACTTCCGCAGGGCCGCGTTGGCCTGGTCGACGATCGTGGTCGCGTGCTGTGCGTCGGAGTCGACGTAGAGCACGGAGTCGGCGAAGGACCGTCCGCCACCGGCCATCGATTCGAACGTCGGCAGCAGCGTCAGCGCCATCGACCCGGTGAACACCGCGAGCACGATCCCGGCGGACGCCCGGTAGGCGCCCTTCGGGTCGTCACGCAGGCGGCGGCCGGCGAGCAGCGCGGACGGGCGTCGCCAGATCCGGACGAACGTGCCGCCGACCGCCGACGTCACCCACGGCCCGACGATCGCGGCCGAGCCGACCAGCAGGCACAGGCCCACCATGACCATTCCGATGCTGCCTGCCGCCTTCGCCGTCGTCACCGCGACGAGGAAGAACACCCCGGCCGCGGGCAACGCCAGCAGCCGCCACCAGTGCAACGGCTTCTTCGTGTGGCCGCCGGTCGCGAACAGCGGGTTCTTGAGCACGCGGCGCAGGCCGAGCACCCCGGCCAGCACCACGAGCACCGGGATGGCCAGGACGATGAACACCGTCAGGCCGGTCGGCAGCGCGAAGTCGGACGCGAGCCAGGTGCCGCCGGCCCACGGCACGAACGACGCCAGGCCGTGCAGCGCCGGACTGATCAGCAGGCCGAGGAGGGCACCGATACCGGCCGACAACGTCGTCTCGGCGCCCACCATGTTCGTGACCTGCCCCGGCGTCGCCCCGGCCAGGCGGATCGCGGCGAGCCGCCGTTCCCGCCGGGCCGCGGTCAGCCGCGCCGACGACGCGACCAGCACCAGGCTCGGCACCAGCAGCACGATGATCCCGACCCAGGACAGCAGCATGAGCAGCCCGTCCGGGCTCGCCTTCCCGCTCGGGAAGGCTGCCACCTGGGAGGAGTTCTCCGGCATGGCGTCCGGCGTGTGCCCGGTCAGCGCGACGAGCTGCTCCGGGAAGCGCAGGCCGTCCTCGGCGATGGCGCCGACGGGCTTGCCGAACCGGTCGCCGAGCTCTCCGGCCGGGTGGGCCTGCAGCAGCCGGCCCAGCGCGGGCGACACGACGGTCTCGCCCGGCCCCGGCAGTTGCGGGACACCGGCGGGCAGCGCGATCCCGGCCGCCGTCGTGCCGGGCGTCAGCGCGACGTCGACCCGGATGATCTGCTGACCGTCGAAGAAGTCCTTCGAGCTGGCATAGACCAGCTTGGCCGGACCGTCGGCGCGGCTGTAGAAGTCCGCGCCCTGCCAGAGGGCGCGCTGCTCGCGGTTCTGCGTGGCGAACGGCAGCGTCGCCAGCAGCAGCACCAGCCCGGTCGCGACGGCCACGCCGATCGCGGTGAGGATCGCCGACGTCCGGGTCCGCCGGTCGACCCGCAGCACCCGCAGGGCGATCTGGAGGGAGTTCACGCCGCCAGCCTCGTCGCGATCAGGCCGTCCCGGATGGCGACGGTCTTCGGCATCGACTCGGCCAGCTCGCGGTCGTGGGTCACCACGATCACCGCGGCGCCGGTTTCGTGGGCGGCGCCGAGCAGGGCGTCCATCGTGTCGCGTCCGGTGCGCGTGTCGAGCGCGCCGGTCGGCTCGTCGGCGAAGATCACCTTCGGCCGGTGGGTCAGCGCCCGCGCGATCGCGACGCGCTGGGCCTCGCCGCCGGACAGCTCGCCGGGACGGCGGCGTTCCTTGCCGGCCAGGCCGAGGCGCGAAAGCCAGACGCGGCCGGCCTCGATGGCCTCCTTGCGGCCCAACCCGGCCAGCAGCGACGGCAGCGCGACGTTCTCCTCGGCCGAGAGCTCCGCGACGAGCATCCCCGACTGGAAGACGAACCCGAACTCGGTGCGCCGCAGCTCGCTGCGCTTCTTCTCGCCGAGGTGGTCGATCCGCTGCCCGGCCAGGAAGATCTGCCCGTCGTCGGCACGGAGGATGCCGGCCAGGACGTGCAGCAGCGACGTCTTGCCCGAGCCGGACGGCCCGACGATGGCGACGGCGTCCCGCGGCTGGATGTCGATGTCGATGCCGGCCAAGGCGTACTGCGCGCCGTAGCGCTTCACCAGCCCGCGGCCGGACAGCACCGAGCCGTTCGTCGCTTGTGGAGTGTTCGGGTCCACGAGGTTCTCCCTGTCGGTTCGGATCTTGGTGCCGATGAGCTTCGCCGAGATCAGGGGATGTCCACTTCGGGCAGAAGGCCAGTCACGGCACGGCCCGCATCGGCCGATCGGCCGAGGGAGCGCGGGCCACACGGCCAAGGTGCGGGCAACGGGGAATCACGTAACGTCACGTTGTGCCCGCCGCGCCCTCGTCGAAGACGCTCTCCACCCGTGCCACCGAACTCGTGCGGCGCGTCGGCGTGCCCTCGGCCGTCCTGTACGCCGCGCTGTTGTTCGACCTCATCTACACAACGCAGGCGGCGCTCGACGACGCCGGCCCGCGCTTCGTCGACTTCGGGCTCCTCCCCGGCATCTTCGCGATGGCCGCCTGCGGGCTCTGGGCCCAGAAGCGGGCGGCGGTCGCCGGGGTGGCCGGCGGCGGGGTGCTGATCGTCTCCACCCTCTTCATCCACGTCTCCCGCATCCCGCCGTACTCCAGCGTGCTGCCGAAGGTGACCATCACCGAGGTCGTGGCCGGGGTGCTGATGGTCTACTTCGTGGCCCGCCGGGCACGGGCGGGCGTGGCGTTCTGCGTGATCGGTTTCCTGGTCGTCACGGGTCTCGTCGCTGTCTTCGGCCGGTACGGGAGTGTCGCCGACATCGACGGCGGCACTGGTACCCAGGCGCTGCTGTTCGGCCTGCTCCTGCTCGTCGCCCCGCTCGTGCCCGCCATCGCGGCGCGCGACCGCAGCCCGCGCGCCGATCCGCGGACCCGGCGGCTCCTCCGGATCAACGAGCTGGCGATGGGGCAGTGGCCGCTGATGGGGCTGCTCGCCTTCGCGCTGCTCTTCGAGTTCGGCTACACGTACTCGAACACCGCCCGCGGCTCCCCGATCCTGTTCTGCTCGATCGTCGCGGCCGTGATCGCGGTGCTCTCCCCGCGGCGCCCCGCGGACGCGCTCCTCGGCCTCGCCGGGATCATGCTGCTGTCCGCCCTCGTCATGCCGTTCCTGAACCTGCGTTCTTCCGACTACCCGGTGCTGGGCGGCGTGCCGGCCACGCAGATCATCGCCGGCATGGGCGTGGTGGTGACCCTGACCCGCGCCCGGGGGCTGAGCCAGTCCTGGCCGAGGGTCGCGGTGCTGTCGAGCGTCGTCGCGCTCGGCGCGATCCTCAACTCGGACGGGCGCAGCCGCCTGCAGACCGACCCCGAGGCGCTGTCGGTCCTGGCCTTCGCCGCGGCGCTGATGCTGGGCATCTCGATCGCCGTCGGCCTGCTGCTGCGGTCACGGGACGCCCAGCGCACCCAGGCCGTGCAATCGGCGGTGAGCGACGCGCAGACCGCCGAGCGGATGGCGCTGGCCCGCGAGCTGCACGACGTCGTCGCCCACCACGTCACCGGGATCGTGGTGCAGGCGCAGGCCGCGCGGCTGATGGCCGAGAGGAACCCGCAGGTGGCGGTCGAGGCGATGGGCCGCATCGAGAACGCGGGCGTCGAAGCGCTCGCGGCGATGCGGCGGCTGGTCCGCTCGATGCGCGGCGACGCACCGGCCGGGTCGAGCGAGTTCAGCGAGCAGGCCACCACCGATCTCGGCGCCGACCTGCGAAAGCTCGTCGAGAGCGCCAACCACGGTGTGCCGACGTCAATGCACCTCGACCTGCCGCCGGATCTCCCGCACGAGGTCGGCCGCTCGGCGCTGCGCCTGGTGCAGGAGTCGCTGACGAACGTCGGCAAGCACGCCTCCGGCGCGACCGAGGCGTTCGTCGTCGCCGAAGTGGGGGGCGACGAGCTGCACCTGCGGGTGACGGACAACGGACGCGAGACGGTACGCCGTCCGGCCGGCGGATCGGGCGGCTACGGTCTGATCGGGATGCGCGAACGCGTCGCGCTGCTCAAGGGACGACTGTCGGCCGGGCGCGGCCCGGACGGCGGCTGGCGGGTCGAGGCGTGGCTGCCGCTGGCCGCCGGGGAAGGGGACGAGTGATCCGGGTACTGATCGCCGACGACCAGGAGATGGTGCGGATGGGTTTCCGCATGATCCTGGAGTCCCACGACGACATCGAAGTCGTCGCCGACGTCCCGGACGGCGTCTCGGCGGTCGCGAAGGCCCGCGAACTGCGCCCGGACGTCTGCCTGCTCGACATCCGCATGCCCGGCCTCGACGGGCTGGAGGTCACCCGGCAGCTGGCCGGGCCGGACGTGGCCGACCCGCTGAAGGTGGTCGTGGTCACGACGTTCGACCTCGACGAGTACGTCCACACGGCGTTGCGCAACGGCGCGTCCGGCTTCCTGCTGAAGGATGCGGGCCCGGCGCTGCTGATCGAGGCCGTGCGCGCGGCCGACCGCGGTGACGCGCTCGTCTCGCCGCAGATCACCGTCCGGCTGCTCAAGCACTTCAACGGCGGTACCGCGCGGTCGCAGGCGGCGCCGCCCGCGGAGCCGCTGACTCCGCGGGAGATGGACGTCGTCAAGGCGGTGGCGCGCGGGCTGACGAACACCGAGATCGGCGCGGAGCTGTTCCTGTCGTTGTCGACGGTGAAGACGCACCTGGCGTCGGTGCAGGGGAAGATCGGTGCGCGGAACCGGGTGGAGACCGCGGCGTGGGCGTGGCGGAACGGGGTCGTCTCGTAATTCCGTGTGCGTAGTATCCAGAGATGCAACGCCGTTTCCACGCCCCTGTCGTTCTCCCTGCCGACCCGTCCTGTTCGCTCCTCCGTGACGCGGTCGTCGATGTCGACGCCGATGGGCGCATTTCGTACTGCGGACCGGCGGCCACCGCCCCCGGGTCCGCCGCACCGGTCACCACCCTGACCGGCATCCTGCTGCCCGGCCTGGTCAACACGCACGCGCACAGCCCGATGACGCTGCTGCGCGGCATGGGCGGCGACCTGCCGCTGCTGCCCTGGCTCAACGAGATCATCTGGCCGGCCGAGGCGAAGCTGCGGCCGGAGGACGTCCGCACCGGCATGCTGCTCGGCTCGGTCGAGATGCTGCGCCACGGCGTCACGACGAGCGCGGAGATGTACTTCGAAGGTGAGCAGCTGGTCGACGCGGTGCTCACGACCGGCGGCCGCGTGCTGGTAGCGCCGCCGGTGATGGAGCTGCCGGGCCTCGACTGGCGGGCGCAGCTGAAGGCGATCGAGCGCTGGATCGACACGGACGGCCTGCGCTTCGGCCCCGGCGACCGCATCGAGCTCGGCTACGGCCCGCACTCGGCGTACATGCTCTCTACGGAAGGGCTGCGGGCGACCGCGGAGTCCGCGGCCGCGCGGGGCGCGCTGGTCCAGATCCACGTCGCGGAGGCGGCCGCGGAGGACACCGCGGTCCGTGCCTCGCACGGTTCGGTGCCGGCGTTGCTTCGCGAGCTGGGCATGCTGGACGGCCGGGTGCTGGCGGCTCATTCGATCCACCTGTCGGATGCGGACATCGCGTTGTTCGCGGCCCACGGAGTGGGCATGGCGCACTGCCCGGGTTCGAACGCGAAGCTGGCCTCGGGCATCGCGCGCATCGCGGACCTGCGCGCGGCGGGCGTGGCGGTCGGCCTAGGCACCGACGGCCCGGCCTCCAACGACGACATCGACCTGTGGGAGGAACTCCAGCTGGCGGCGATGTTCGCCCGGCTGGCCACAGGCGACTCGACGGTGCTGACGGCGGCGGACGTGTTCCTGCTGGCCACCCGCGGCGGAGCCGAGGCTCTGGGCCGCCCGGACATCGGGGCCCTGGAAGCCGGCCGCTGGGCGGACCTGGCGCACATCGACCTGGACGACCCGGCGTTCGCGTGCGGCCTGGACGTCCCGGACGTGCAGCTGCTGTCGAACCTCGTATGGGCGGCGGGGTCGCGCCGGGTCCGGGACGTGTGGGTCGCCGGCGAGCAGGTCGTGGCGGACGGCGAGTCGCTGAAGGTGGACCGGGCGAAGGTCCAGGCCGGAGTGGCCGAGACGGCGGCCCGGCTACGGGCTTGACCGCTGCGGTTTCCGAGCTTGTCCACAGGGGGTCCCCCGGGGAGCGCGGGGGAGGTTTTCGGGCCCAAGGGTCCCCGGCAAAGTCGTAGCGCCCCCTTTTCAGGTGCCTCTCCGGCGTGACGGCACGCTGAAGACACAACCGGCGCCCCACCCAGACCCCTCCCTGCCACCCCGATACGAAGCCAGAACACGGACGGTAGTGCCGGGTCAAGGCACGCTTTCCCGCCTTGACGCGGTGCTGCCGTCCGTCGTCACAATCCGGCTTCGGGGTGGTGGGTCAATAACAGGCCGAACCAGCTCTGCGGAGACCCCCGAGACCTGCTCGCCCCGGCGAAGTCGATTACCGCGGGCGTCACGCTCGGCCCTGCGGCCGGTCGGCGTGGGAACGCTGCCAGGAGAGACCGGGCTGGCCTGCTCAGCGCGGCCGCAGGATCACTTCCGTCTGGTGGGCGTCCGGGGTGGCTGACACCGCCGTGACCACCGCCGTCGCCACCGAGTCGGCTTTCAGCAGGTGCGCTGTGTCGTACTCGCGGCCTTCGCCGGCGAAGATCTCCTGTTGCATCTCCGTGTCCGTGCGGCCCGGGTAGACCGAGGTCACGCGGAGGTCCGGTTCCTCCTCGCGCAGCGCGTCGGCGAAGGCGCGGACCGCGAACTTGCTCGCCGCGTACGGGGACCAGCCCGGGCGGGCGTTGCGGCCCGCTCCCGAGTTGATCACGACCACGTGGCCGCGGGCCGCGCGCAGGGCCGGGAGCAGCAGGCGGGTCAGCTCGACCACCGCCAGGGTGTTGACCTCGAAGTTGTCTCGCCACGCCGACGCGGAAGCGTCCTCGATGCGGCCCAGCCGCGCGACGCCCGCCGAGTGGACCAGTACGTCCAACGACGAGATGTCCGCGACCGCCGAAGCGAGTGAAGCCGGGTCCGTCAGCTCCACCGGCCACGGCTTCGCGCCCGGGAGCTCCTTCGCCAGCGCGGCCAGTGTGTCGGCGTCGCGGCCGCCGAGCAGGAGGCGGTGGGTCGGGGCGAGCTGGTGGGCGACCGCCGCGCCGATGCCGCGCGACGCACCCGTCACCAGGGCGAGGGGAAGATCCGTCATGCCCCCACCGTAACGGCGAACCCGGCGTCCACCGTGCGGTCCTCGCGCTTGCCCTGGCCGAGCTGCCGGACGTCGGCGCAGCCCGTCGCCGGGTCCGCGTCCGAGTCGACCGCGTCGTCGGCCGCGTCCTTCGGCACCAGGTGCTCGCCCGGCGGCGGGGTGAAGCACACCTGGTACCCGCCGTCCTCCAGGCCGTCGAACGCGTATGCGCCGTCCTCGCCCGTGGCGACGCTCGCCACCTCCGCGGCGCCGCTCTTCAGCGTCACCTTGACGCCCGCGAGGCCGGGCTCGCCCGGGTCCTGCCGTCCGTTCCCGTCGTTGTCCGCCCAGGCGAAGTCGCCGATCCGGTTCGTCGGCGGTGCCAGGCCGAGGTCCACCGTGAAGTCCTCGCGCGCCTTGCCGCCCAGGGTCCGGGGCGCGGCGCAGCCGTCGGCGCCCGCGTCGGAGTCCTTGTCGTCGTTGCCCGCGTCCTGGCGCGTCACCGCGAAGCCGTCCGGGAAGCCGTCGAAGCAGACCTGGTACGTGCCGTCCTTGAGCTTCTCGAAGCCGTACTTGCCCTTGTCGTCGGTCGTAGCAGTGCCGACCGTGCCGCCCGCGCCGTCCTTCAGCGTCACCTTGACGCCCGCGACGCCGGGCTCGTCCGGGTCCTGCAGGCCGTCGCGGTTGCGGTCCGCCCAGACGAAGTCGCCGATCTTCGCGATCGACGGCGGGGGCAGGACGGTGATCGTCGCCGACGCCGTCTTGTCGCCGAGCGTGCCGCCCGCGTAGTGCACGCCGGTGACCTTCGCCGTGTTGACGTGCCCGTTGTCGGCCACCGTGAGGTCGGGGTGGTCGCAGGTCAGCTGCCGGTTCGCGCCCGCGGCCAGCCCGAACGGCTCGAACGGCTCGGCGCACCACGGGTCCTGCACCGTGATCCCCGTCAGCTCCTGCGTGCCCTCGTTGGTCACCGTGACGCGGTAGTGCGCGGCCTCGCCCGCCGTCACCGTCGCGAACGTGCCCCACGCGCCGGTCGCCGGGTTCTGGACTTCCTTCTTCACCGAGTACGCCGCGAGCTGGAGGTCGACGCAGTCCCAGCGCAGCCGGTCGAAGCTGGTCGTGGCGAAGAACTTCACCGCGGCCGCCTTCGCCGGCGCTGTCGCCGCCGGGAAGTCCTGCTGTTCCAGGTGCCCGTCGCCGGCGTAGTGGTCGGCGACCAGCTTGGTCTCCTGCACCTGGGCGCCCGACGCGTCGAAGAACCGCAGGCCGGTGGCGGGTTCGCTCCTGGGCGCGTGCGAAGCGGTCCAGACGCTGAGCGTGTAGACGCCGCCGGGGACGAACCGCTCGGCCTGGGAGGCGGTGCTGGTCTTGTGGTCCGGCGTCTGGATGACCGCCGACCGCTGCCCGTCGACGGCGTACGCCTGCTCGGTCAGCAGCTTCGGCGCCTTCGCGGCCGGTGTCCCGGGCGGGACCGGCGCGGCGGGGGTGAACACGTACCCGTCCGGAGCGCCGTTGCGCGCCGTCAGCTCGACGCTCGGGTTCGCCGCGAGCCCGCCGCAGCCCGGCGGCGGATCCGCGGACGCGGACGCGGGCACCACCGCCCCCGCGATCGCCACCACCGCCACCGCCGTCGCCCGCGCCGAGAAGATCACCTCTCGACTATGACGCGCGGCACGGGCCCGCACCGGCCGAGAACCGTCCACTTAAGAGTGAACCTTATTCTGGTTAGGCAGGCGCTACGGATCGCGAGCGGGTGGCCTGAGGCGACCTCTCGCGCCTGCCGACGGCTGAATAAGGTTCATTGAACCTCGGCCGGGCGGGCCCGCGGGCCTCAGCGTTCGCCGATGCGGCCAGGCAGCCCGAAGCGGCCCTTCTTCCACACCGAGACGATGGCCGGACGCGGCTGCGCGGTGCCGCCGTCCGGCCAATGCGACGTCGGGTTCGCCGAGCTGGTCGCGTTCTCGCCCGGGTGCTGCACGGCGACGAGCACCAGGTTGTCGGTCACGACCGGGCCGCACGTCTCGGCGCCGACCGGCACCGACAGGAACTGCTTGACGTGGCCGCGCTCCGGGCCGGTGACCGGCACCGAGAACAGGCCGTCGTTCGCGCCGAGTGCGTTGCCGTCGGTGGCGATCCACAGGTTGCCGTGCCGGTCGAACGCGACGTTGTCCGGGCAGGAGATCGGGCTTACCTGGTCCTTCGGGAAACCGCCGAAGTAGGTGTCCGCCGCCTTCGGGTCGCCGCAGACCAGCAGCAGCCGCCAGGAGAACCGGGTCGACGCCGCGTCGCCGCAGTTCTCCTCCCACTCCAGGATGTGGCCGTTCTTGTTGCCGTTGCGCGGGTTGACCTCGTCGACGCCGGCCTTGCCCGCCGCGCCGCGGTCGCTGTTGTTGGTCAGCGCCGCGTAGATCCGGCCGTTGACCGGGTTCGGCTCGATGTCCTCCGGCCGGTCCATCTTCGTGGGGGCCACCTTGTCCGCGGCCTGCCGGGTGAAGACGTAGACCTCTTCGGCGGTAAATCCGTCCACAAAGGACTTGTCCTCGCTGACCAGCGGGATCCACTCGCCGGTGCCGTCGAACTCGCCGTCGGCGGGCAGCGTGCCCTTGCCGTCGATCTCCGCCGCCGGGCTGTCGCCGGTGAAGCGGGCGACGTACAGCGTGCCTTCGTCGAGCAGCGCCGAGTTGTGCCGACGCGCGTGTGCGCTGTTGCCGGGCTTGTACTTGCCCTTCGAGACGAACTTGTAGATGTACTCGAACCGGCTGTCGTCACCGGAGTAGACCGCGACGTGGCCGTCGGCGGTGATCTTGATGTTCGCGGCTTCGTGCTTGAACCGGCCGAGCGCGGTGTGCTTGACCGGCGTCGAGTTCGGGTCGTTCGGATCGATCTCGACGACCCAGCCGAACCGGCTCGGCTCGTTGGGCTCCTGGGAGACGTCCCAGCGCTTGTCGAACCGCTCCCACTTGCGGGTGCTGGCGCCGCTGCCGATGGAGTAGCGCTTGAGCCGCGCCGCCGCGACCGGGTCGGTCACCTTGTCGGAGTTGGCGAAGTACTGGTCGAAGTTCTCCTCGCCGGAGAGCACCGTGCCCCACGGCGTCACGCCGCCGGAGCAGTTGTTCTGCGTGCCCCGGACCTGGCGCCCGCTCGGGTCGGCCGACGTCTTCAGGTACTTCGAGCCGGCGGCCGGGCCGCGGACCTCGAAGATCGTGTCGAGGGTGATCCGGCGGCCGTAGCGGCTCGGGACGACCTCGAGCCCGCCGTGGATCGGGTCGCGGCGCGCCTGCAGCACCGAAAGGCCGTGCGCCGCCCAGGCGATCTTCGCCTGCTCTTCGGTCGGGTTGGCCGGGTCGTACTGGTCGGCCGGGAACATGTGGACCTCGGTGGTGTACTCGTGGTTGACCACGAGCAGGTTCGTCGTCCCCAGCGGGTCCTGCGGGATCAGGCCGACGAAGTCGTTGTTGTAGCCGAACTGCTTGGCCTGCGCGGCCGCGGTCTGCTTGGTGAAGTCGAACTTCGGCGCACCCGCGACGACCGGGTCGCCCCAGCGGACGACGACGCGCTGGGCGTAGCCGTCGGGGATGCTGACCGCGTCGAGCTTGTTCGGCGGCACCGGCGTGAAGTCGGTGCCGGGCACCGGCCGCGGGCGCGGCTTCTGCAGCGGCTCGGCGGCAGCGGTCCCGGACAACGCGGCGAACCCGCCCGCGGCGGCGGCCATCACCGCACCGGCCTTGAACACCCGGCGGCGGGAGATGTCCTTGACGACATCACCGAAGTACTCGTTCCCGGAGTCGTTCGCCTCGGGGTGCGCGCACGCGTTGCCGCAGCGGTACTCACAGGTGATCGAGGAACGGCCGCCCGGATGAGCGGGGAACAGCGGGAGCAGGCGGTCGGGCACAGCGCCTCCATGGTGGGGATCGGGAACGAACCGAACCTAAGCGCCGAAAACCAGCCTTTCCGGACTTCCAAGTGAACAACGGGTGTACAGCACGACAGCCCCGAGACGGACATCTCGGGGCTGTCACTGTGGGTGCGGAACTCAGAACTCTTCGCCGACGAGCACCGCTTCCTTCGGCACCTCGTGCGGGTCGGCCTGGCGCTCCCGCAGGGAGAGCAGCCCGCCCGCGACGACGCACAGCACGGCCGAGGCGACGAACGGCGCCTGCGGCGAACCGAACCACTCGGCGACGTGCCCGACCAGCGTCGCGGCGACCGCGCCACCGAGCCAGCGGCAGAAGTTGTAGCCCGCGCTGGCGACCGGGCGCGGCGCGTCGCTGATCGACATCGCCGTGCCGGTGAACAGCGTGTTCAGCAGGCCGGACACCAGTCCGGAGACGATGATCCCGGCGACCAGCACCGGCTTGCTCGGCACGGCGAGGACCAGCATCAGCACGGCGTAGCCGAAGACGGCGGCCGCGGCGGCGTGCCGTTCACCCAGCTTGGCGGCCAGCCGCGGCGCCAGTGCGACGCCGGCGACCGCGACGCACAGGCCCCAGCCGCAGAAGACCAGGCCGACGGCGATCGCGCTCCAGCCGAGGACGAACGGGGACCAGGCGAGCACCGCGAAGAACGCGGCGGTGTACAGCGCCGAAGCGACCGAAGTACGCAGCAGCCCGGTGTGCTTCAGCGCGCGCAGCGGGTCGAGCAGCTTGATCGGGGCACGCCGCTCGTGCTTGTCGCTCCTGAGGAACACCGCGCACAGCACGAGCGCGCCCGCCATCAGGATCGCGGTGCCGAGGAACGGGCCGCGCCAGGAAATCGAGCCGAGCAGCGCACCCAGCAGCGGGCCGACCGACAGGCCGACACCGAGCGCGGCTTCGTAGAGCAGGATCGCCCCGGACTGGCCGCCGGTCGCGGCGCCGACGATCACCGAAAGCGCCGTCGCGATGAAGAAGGCGTTGCCGAGACCCCAGACCGCGCGCAGCCCGACGAGCTGCTCGATCGACCCGGCGGCCGCGCACAGGGCGGTGGCGGCGACGATCAGCGTCAGCCCGACCAGCACGGTGCGCTTCGCACCGAAGCGGGCGCTCGCCGCGCCGGTGACCAGCATCGCGACGACCTGGACGCCGAGGTAGGACGAGAAGAGCAGGGTGACCTGGGACGGCGTCGCGTCCAGGCCCTTGGCGATCGACAGCAGGATCGGGTCGACCAGCCCGATCCCCATGAAGGCGATGACCGCGGCGAACGCGGTGATCCACACCTGCTTGGGCTGGCCCTTGACGGCGTCCAGCAGACTCGAGTGGTGTTCAGCGCTCATCGCTGATCAGTTCCTCCTTCTTGGTGTCCACGAGCAGTTTGGCGAGGGCCGGGAGGGCGGCTTCGATCGCTGCGCGGTCGGTGTCGTCCATGGCGATGAGCCGTTCGCGAAGGAACTCCTCGCGAGCGGCCACCGTCTCGGCGTAGAAGCGACGGCCCTCGTCAGTGACGTCCACGAGCACCGCGCGGCCGTCGGCGGGGTCCGGTCGGCGGGTCGCGAGGCCGAGCCGCTCGAGCCTGCCGACGACGTCGGTCATCGACGGAAGCTTCACCCGTTCGAACTCGGCCAGCGCGCTCATCCGCCGCGGGCCGCCGTTGACCAGCTCGCTCAGCACCGAACCCTGCGTGAGGGTCAGCGACAGCTGCGGGGTCTGGCGGCGCACCTGGTGGTACAGCCGGAAGACCAGCGGCCGCAGCCGGTGGGCGAGGTCGGTGATCGCGGAAGTCACTTAGCCAGGCTAACAAAAATTAGTAAGGGTAGCTAAGTAAGTCGGCTCACAGGCTAGGCTCGGGGCATGGACGCGGTGATCTTCGACCTCGACGGCGTGCTGGTGGACTCCGAGCGGATCTGGGACGAAGTGCGGCGCGCGGTCGTCGCCGAGCACGGCGGCACCTGGCGCGAGGAGGCGACGCGGGCCCAGCAGGGGATGAGCACCCCCGAATGGGCCCGCTACCTGGTGGAGGAGCTCGGCGCGCGGACCACCCCGGCCGAGATCGCGACCCTCGTCGTCCAGCGCATGGCCGCCCGGTACGCCGCCGAGCCGCCGCTGATCCCGGGTGCGGTGGACGTCGTGCGCCAGGTGTCGAACCGGTGGCCGGTGGCGATCGCCAGTTCGTCGCCGGTGATCCTGATCAAGGGTTTCCTGGACGTGACGGGCCTGCCGGTCGGAGCGGCCGTGTCGTCGGAGCAGGTGGGCACCGGGAAGCCGGCACCGGACGTGTACCTGCGGGCGGCCGAGCTGCTGGGCGTGGCGCCCTCGGATTGCGCGGCTGTCGAGGACACCACGAACGGCTTGCGCTCGGCGCTCGCGGCGAAGATGGCCGTGTACGCGGTGCCGAACCCGCACTTCCCGCCGGATCCCGAGGTGCTGAAGCAGGCCACGGCGGTCGTGGAGAAGATCACCGACCTGCCGGGTGCGCTTGGACTGGGTTGAGTTCGTAGCGGACCGGCGGCGAACCGGGCTTCACGTCAGCGAGGAACACCCTGTCGCGCCCCGGCACGCCGGTCTCTTTCGCCGGGACCAGGGCGCCGACCTCCTTCGCCGGAACCGGGTCGCCGGCCGCGTCGTAGAGGCGCAGGCTCCGGACCTCGGAAGTGACGAGGAAGACCGCCTTGCCCGGTGGCAACGGCCCCCCGGCCTCGCCGACGTATGCGGCACGCACACCGCGGACGGGTAGTTCGCGGGCCGAGATGCACTGCGGCGACTTCGTGCCGTACTGCGGAACGTGGTCTTTGAGCTCTTGACCGGTGGGCACCGCTGCCACGCACAGCATCGAGTCCGCGGTCCTGGTCGCGATCGCCGAGAAGGCGTAGGCGCTCCAAGCATCGGCCTGACCCGCGAATTCGGTGAGCCGGACCGAGTCGGTCACGCGCAACAGGGACATGTCCTGGGTGGAGAAGCCCGACAGGTGCAACGTTTCGCTTCCGTCCCCGGGCGGGGCCGGCGGCTGAGCCGTGTTCAGCTCGGTAGCCACGAGCACGCTGGTCAGCACCACCAGCACCGCGGCCAGCGGGGCGATCCACACCGCGGTCCGGTGGCGGCGCGAAGGCCGCTGCTGCCTCCGCCGCTGTTCCGCCCAGGCCGCGTCGAGGTTGGGCGTGACCTCCCCGGCCTGCTCCCGCAGCGTCTCGGCCAGCTTGCGTTCGAGGTCGATCATCGCTCGTCTCCCAGGTCGTCCCCCAGGTGTTTGCGCAGATTCTCCATCGCGTGGTGCGTCGTCGCCTTGACCGTGCCCGGCGATACACCCAGCGTTTCCGCGATGGCCGCCGTGCTCAGGTCCAGCCAGTAGCGCAGCACCAGCACCTCGCGCTGGCGACGGGACAGCTTCACCAGTACCGCGCGCAGCCGCTGGTGTTCCCAGTTGGCCACCGCCCTGACCTCGGCCGACGGCTCGTCCGGCGGCCGCTCCTGCGGGCTCCGCCGGACGACGCGCAGGTGCCGGGTCCGCGACCGCGCCAAGTTCACCACGGTCGTGCGGAGGTAGCCGGCCACGCGCGTGTGGTCGGTCAGGGAGTCCCAGCGCTGGTGGAGCTTGACGAAGGCCTCCTGCGCCACGTTCTCCGAGTCGTCCGCGCCGAGCAGGTGGGCCAGCCGGGTCATCTGGCCGAAGTACTCGCGGAACAGGTCGTAGAAGGTCGGCGCGCCCAGGTCCTCCGACGCGCTTTCGCCCACGCTCGCACTCACACCCCGCCAACGCCCACCCCGCCCCACCGGTTTAGTGGAGCACGCGAAGAAGGCCGTCACCAGCGGTGACGGCCTTCGACGAGGTCAGCTTTTACCGCTCGACTTCGCCGCGGATGAACTTCTCGACGGCGTCGCGGGCGGTCGCGTCGTCGTACTGCTCCGGCGGCGACTTCATGAAGTACGACGAGGCCGACAGGATCGGCCCGCCGATGCCGCGGTCGAGGGCGATCTTCGCGGCGCGCACGGCGTCGATGATGATGCCCGCCGAGTTCGGCGAGTCCCACACCTCGAGCTTGTACTCCAGGTTCAGCGGCACGTCGCCGAAGGCGCGGCCTTCGAGGCGGACGTAGGCCCACTTGCGGTCGTCGAGCCACTGCACGTAGTCCGACGGTCCGATGTGGACATTGCCCTTGCCGAGGTCGCGGTCGACCTGGGAGGTGACGGACTGGGTCTTCGAGATCTTCTTCGACTCGAGCCGCTCCAGCTCCTTCATGTTCAGGAAGTCCATGTTCCCGCCCACGTTGAGCTGCATCGTCCGGTCGAGCTGGACGCCGCGGTCCTCGAACAGCTTCGCCAGCACGCGGTGCGTGATGGTCGCGCCGACCTGGGACTTGATGTCGTCACCGACGATCGGGACGCCGGCGTCTTCGAACTTCTTCGCCCACTCCGGGTCGGAGGCGATGAACACCGGCAGCGCGTTGACGAACGCCACACCCGCGTCGATCGCGGCCTGGGCGTAGAACTTGTCGGCCACCTCGGAGCCCACCGGCAGGTACGACACGAGCACGTCGGCCTGCGCCTCGCGCAGCGCGGCGACGATGTCGACCGGGGTCTCGTCGGACTCCTCGATCGTCTCGCGGTAGAACCGGCCGAGCCCGTCGTGGGTGTGGCCCCGCTGGACGGTGACGCCGAGCGGCGGCACGTCGGCGATCTTGATGGTGTTGTTCTCGGAGGCGAAGATCGCCTCGGACAGGTCGCGGCTGACCTTCTTGGCGTCCACGTCGAACGCGGCGACGAACTCGATGTCGCGGACGTGGTACCCGCCGAAGTCGACGTGCATCAGACCGGGGACGCGGGTGGCCGGGTCCGCGTCGCGGTAGTACTGGACACCCTGGACCAGCGACGCCGCGCAGTTGCCGACGCCCACGATGGCCACCCGTACGCGGCGGTTCTCGCCCATGGGAGGTTTCTCCTTCAATCCGTCTGTCAGTAGGTCTGGTGCCGCGACGCTGCGGCCCGGCTTCGCGGCTCAGGTCGTCTCCGGCCCCTGCCGCTCCGCTTGTTCGTGCGCGATCAGCTCGTTGAGCCAGCGCACCTCCCGCTCGCTGGTCTCCAGCCCCAGCCGGTGCAGCTCGCGGGTGTAGCGATCGATCCTCTCCTCGGCCCTGGCCAGCGCCGCCCGCAAGCCCTCACGGCGTTCTTCGACGCGGCGGCGGCGGCCCTCGAGGATCCGCATCCGCACGTCGGCCGGGGTCCGCGAGAAGAAAGCCAAGTGGACGCCGAAGCCCTCGTCGTCCCAGGTCTGCGGCCCGGCGTCGCCGAGCAGCTCGCCGAAGCGCTCCTTGCCCTCCGCGGTGAGCTTGTAGACCCGCCGTCCTCGCCGTGACCACGCCCGGTCGTCGGCCTCGTCCAGCTCTTCGACCAGGTACCCGGCCCGCAGCAGCTTCCGCAGGGTCGGGTACAGCGAGCCGTACGAGAACGTCCGGAACGTGCCGAGCGTCTCGTGCAGCCGCTTGCGCAGCACGTACCCGTGCATGGGCGCTTCGTGCAGAAGACCGAGGATCGCGAACTCCAGCACACCGCACCCCCTCTCGGGAACAAACCGAAGCGACCGGCGTTGCTCCGGACGACCGCCTCGATCCAACCTACTCAGCCACTATATCGCGCCGATACATCGAAGTGGCGAAGCTAACCCTGACGTCCTACCCAATGTGGGCGAAATTCACCGGAGAGTTATCGAACGTCCGGCGTGTCCGCCCCGGTCGGCGGCCCGGCCGCGCTAGGGGGCGTGGACGGCACAGGAAGAGCCCGTACTCTGTCCTGGTGATTAACCAGCGGCAGGTCGTGGACTACGCGTTGCAGCGCCGTGCGCTGCTCGCCGAAGTCCGCTCCGGGCGCGTCGGCAGCTACGAAGCCTGCGACGCGAGCCCGTACCTGCTGCGGGCGGCGAAGTTCCACGGCCGGGCCGGTGACCTGCCCTGCCCGATCTGCCGCCAGGAGCCGCTGACCCTCGTGTCCTGGGTCTACGGTGACGAACTCAAGCACGTCGCGGGCTCGGCGAGATCCCCCGAAGAGCTGGCCAGGATGGCCGGCCTGTTCGCCGAGTTCACCGTGTACGACGTCGAGGTGTGCCGGGCGTGCCATTGGAACCACCTGGTGCGGTCATACGTCCTCGGCACGGGGGAACCGGCCGGTCCACGAAGGACCGCAGGCCGGTGAGCTGGAACACAACCGCTGCAGAGCGCAGAACGGCACCCCACCGGGCGCCGGTCTGGGAGGCCCATTCGTGAACGACGACCGCAACCGCTCCTGGCCAGGCCAGGAGCCAGATGCACCTCGCCGTGCCCAGTCAGGCCCGGGGCCGGGGGAGGACGCCGGACCGGCGTGGCCCGGCGAAGAAGCCCCTCGCCGTCCGCAGCGCGGCACACCGCCTCGCGGCAACCCGCGTGGCGGCGGGTCGCCCGAGTGGCCGTCCGGCGACGAAGGTGGTCCCCAGTGGCCCGCCGACGAGGCGCCACGGCGTCCGCAGCGCACGCGCCAGCAGGGCGTGCCGCAGCGGCGCCCGGTCCCGCCGCCCGGTCAGCGCCCGGGGCAGGCCGCGCCCGGCTCGCCTCCGCAGGGCTTCCGCCAGCCGCCGCCGGGACGCCGTCCGCCGGCTCCGCCGCCCGAGCGCGAACCGGACCTGATCACCCACCACGCGCACAACGGCACCGACGACATCGGCCGTGACCCGTACGACGACGGTTACGACGACGCCGGCTTCAACGAGTTCGCCGACGACGTCGAGCCCCAGGAGGAGCTCGACGAAAACGGCAAGAAGGTCCTGACGCCGGCGCAGCGCAAGAAGCGCCGGTGGAAGATCATCCGGCGGGTGGCGTACGCCTTCGTCGGGCTGTTCTTCGTGGTGCCCGCGATCGCGTTCGTCATCACGTACTTCCTGGTCGACGTGCCGACGCCGGAGAGCATCAAGTCCCTGCAGAACCAGGCGATCACCTACTACGACGTCAACAACCAGGTGATGGGCAAGGAGACGCCGCCGAGCGGCGACCGCCAGCTGCTCAAGCCCGGCGAGGTGCCCGAGGTCGTCAAGCACGCGGTGTACTCGGCCGAGGACGCGACGTTCGAGACCAACTCGGGCTTCGACGTCACCGGCATCCTGCGCGCGGTGTACAACCAGGTGACCGGCGGCCAGGGCGGTGGTTCGACCATCTCCCAGCAGTACATCAAGAAGGCCACCGAAAACGACGCTCCGACGCTGACCCGCAAGTGGACCGAGCTGGCCAAGTCGTTCAAGATGAACAACCAGCAGTCCAAGGAAGAGATCATCACTTCCTACCTGAACATCGTCTTCTTCGGACGCAGCGCGAACGGCATCCAGGCGGCCTCGAAGGCCTACTTCAACAAGGACGTCAAGGACCTCAGCGCCTCCGAAGCCGCGTTGCTGGCCGGCCTGATCCAGGGCCCCAGCCGGTCGGAAAACCAGAAGTACGCCCAGCAGCGCTGGACGTACGTGATGGACCAGATGGTCGCCAACAAGTGGCTGCGCCCTGACGAGCGGGCCGCCGCCCAGTTCCCGACGCCGATCCCGAAGAACGCCAACAAGGAGCAGAACTCCGGGAAGATGACCTACCAGCTCCAGCAGCGGATCAAGGACGAGCTGGCGACGAAGGGCTACGACGAGAACAAGCTGTTCTCCACCGGCGCCAAGATCTACACCACGATCGACCCGGCGGCGCAGGACGCGGCCGAGCAGGCGTCCCAGGAAGGCATGAAGGGCCAGACGGACGAGAACCTGCTCAACGCGCTGGTCGCGGTCAACCCGAAGACCGGCGGCGTGATCGCCTACTACGGCGGGCCGGAGCTGGTGAAGGACGCGAACGGCAAGGACCAGATCGGCCAGGACCGGGCGAACCAGGCGAGAAACCCGGGTTCGGCGATGAAGCCGTTCGACCTCACGGCGTTCCTGAAGATGGGCAAGGGCCTCGGCGAGGTGTTCGACGGCTCGAACAACCGGCAGCTCGGCGGCCGCACCGTCCGGAACGCGGGTGACAGCGCCAGCTGCGGCAAGGAGTGCACCGTCGCCACGGCGATGGAGATCTCGGCGAACACCGTGTTCTACGACATGGTCCTGAACGTGACGAAGCCGTCGCGGGTCGCGGAGGCGGCGAAGCAGGCCGGGGTCAAGGTGGCGCCGGACGGCAAGAGCGTCCTGTACACCGACGACGCCAACATCTCGCTCGGTGGTGGTGGCACGGCCATCACGCCGGAGGACATGGCAGCCGGGTACGCCTCCTTCGCGAACGGCGGCGTTTACCACGAGCAGCACTTCGTCTCGAAGCTGACGAACGCGCAGGACGAGGTCGAGTTCGACGAGAACAACGTCACGACCAAGCCGGCGTTCGACAACGACTCCTCGAAGAGCCAGCAGATCGCGGGCAACGTCACCGAGGCGCTCGTGCCGGTCATCGACCACTCGAAGCTCAAGTGCCCGACCGGCCACGAGTGCGCCGGCAAGACGGGGACGCAGCAGTACACGGCGAAGGACGGCGACCCGAAGGCGTACGGCGAACGCAACTCCCAGACGTGGATGGTCGGGTACACGCCGTCCGTGTCGGCCGCGGTCTGGGTCGGCGGCGACGGCAACAAGCCGCTGCACGACCCGAAGAACAAGCCGATCTTCGGGGCGACCGTCGCCGGTCCGACGTGGCAGAACTTCATGAACCTCTACCTCAAGGGCAAGCCGGCGGAGAAGTTCGACAAGGTCGCGGCGATCGGCAAGGACGTCAACGACGTGACAACGACGGCGACGAAGCCGCCGGACACGCCGACGACCACGACCACGCCGACCACGTCGGACACGCCGCCCAGCACCGAGTCGACGGAGACGTCGACCGACACGCCGTCGAGGTCGCGGACGTCCCGGCCCGGTCCGACGCCGCCGATCATCAACCCCGGTGAGGGCAACACCTCCGGTGGTGGTGGCGGGCTCATCTCGAGACCGGGTCCAGGACCCGGCTAGCCGCTCCTTCGGGGCCCGTCGCGAACACGCGGCGGGCCCCGAAGCGGTTCCGGGGTGATCATTCCGGCAACCCGCCGGGGTCACGTGCGTCCCCTCCTCTAGAGGGACGGCGACCGTCGCCGCTCCTGCGTTCACTGGAGGACCCCGTGCCCGACGATCGATCCCGCTCCTGGCCCGGCCAGGGTCCCGATCCGCGCCGTCGTGGGCCGTCCGCACCACAGGGTCCCCACGGCCAGGTCCCCCGCCGCCCGGTGCCGCCGCCGCCCGGCCGCCCGCAGCAGCCGCCACCGCGCGCCTACCGGCCCGAGCCGCCGCCGATGAGCGGCGGTCCGGAGCTGATGACGCACCACGCGTACGACGAGCCGTCGGGCTACGACGGCCCCCACGACGAAGAGGGCGTCGAGCCGCCCGGCGACGGCAAGCCGGTTCTCACGCCGGAGCAGCGCAAGAAGAGACGCTGGAAGATCATCCGGCGGGTCTCCTACGCCTTCGTCGGGCTGTTCTTCGTGCTGCCCGCGATCGCGTTCGTCATCACGTACTTCCTGGTCGACGTGCCTTCGCCGACGGAGGTCGCGCAGAACCAGAGCCAGGCGGTGACCTACCTCTACGCCGACGGCTCGCCGATGGGCAAGGACGTCCCGCGCGGCGGCAACCGCGTGCTGCTGACCCCGGATCAGATCCCGGACATCATGAAGCACGCGGCGATCGCGACCGAGGACGACTCGTTCGAGACCAACTCCGGCTTCGACATCGGCGGCCTGCTGCGCGCGGTGTACAACCAGGCCACCAGCGGGGTCGGCGGTGGTTCGACGATCTCGCAGCAGTACATCAAGAAGGCCACCGACAACGACGCGCCCACGCTGACGCGCAAGTGGACCGAGCTGGCCAAGTCCTTCAAGATGAACCAGACGTACGAGAAGAAGGACATCATCACCGCGTACCTGAACATCATCTACTTCGGGCGCGGGGCGTACGGCGTCGGCGCGGCTTCGCAGGCCTTCTTCCACAAGGAGGCCAAGGACCTGAGCTTCTCGGAGGCCGCACTGCTGGCCGGGCTGATCCAGAAGCCGGGCCGGTCGGAGAACGACAAGGTCGCGCACGACCGCTGGACCGTCGCGCTCGACCGGATGGTGAAGAACAACTACATCAGCGCGGCCGAGCGCGCGGCGGCGCAGTTCCCGACGCCGATCCCGGTGGAAGACAGCAAGCAGCAGGCGGGCGCGCCGCCCGCGTTCATCGTGCAGCAGGTGAAGGACGAGCTGGCCGCGCACGACATCCCCGAAGACCGCTACTACGCCGGCGGCTTCCAGGTGCAGACCACGATCGACCCGAAAGCGCAGCAGGCCGCGGAAAAGGCCGGCACCGAGGCACTCCAGGACCAGGTGGACGACAACCTGCTCAACGCGCTCGTCGCGGTCGACCCGAAGACCGGCGGGGTGCTCGCCTACTACGGCGGCAAGCCGGTCGTGCAGGTCAACGGGCAGGACCAGGCCGGGCGAGACTGGGCGAACACCCCGCAGAACCCGGGCTCGTCGATGAAGCCGTTCGACCTCGTGGCGTTCCTCAAGATGGGCAAGGGCCTCGACGCGACGTTCGACGGCTCCAACAACCGCGTCTTCGACGGCCGCACCGTGCGCAACGCCGGCCCGAGCAGCAGCTGCTCGCAGGAATGCACCGTCGCGGACGCGATGATGCGGTCGGCGAACACCGTGTTCTACGACATGGTGCTCAACCAGACCAAACAGGGACCGGTCAAGGAAGCCGCCCGCCAAGCCGGCGTGAAGACCAAGGAGGACGGCGGCCAGTCGATCATCTCCACGAAGGACAACAACATCTCCATCGGCGGTGGCGACACCCAGATCACGCCGCTCGACATGGCCGGGGCGTACGCGACCTTCGCGGGCAACGGCGAACGCCGTGACCGGCACTTCGTGCAGAAGGTGACCAACGCGCAGAAGGAAGTCGCGTACGAAGCTCCGAAGGACGGCAAGGCGGCGTTCGACAGCGACATGGACAAGAGCAGGCAGATCGCCGGGAACGTCACCGAGGGCCTGAAACCGGTCATCGACTTCTCGCACCTGCACTGCCCGAACGGCCACGAGTGCGCCGGCAAGACCGGGACGCAGCAGCACGCCAAGGTCGCGGGCGAGCCGTCGTGGGCGGCGAACACGAACTCGCAGACGTGGATGGTCGGGTACACCCCGTCGGTCTCGGTGGCGGCCTGGGTCGGCGGCGACGGCAACAAGCCGCTGCACGGCAAGAACAACTCGCCGATCTACGGCGCCACCATCGCCGGCCCGATGTGGCAGAAGTTCCTGTCGCTGTACCTGACGGGCACGTCGGGCGAGCGGTTCGACAAGGTCGACCGCATCGGTGGCGAGGTGGCACCGCCGCCGTCCAGTGACGTCGTGACGACCACGGGCTCGGCGCCGTCCACCGAGAACAACGGCGACGAAGGCGACAACCGCGACCACCCCGGCCGCGGCAACCACGACGGCGACACCCCCAGCCAGTCGTCGACGTCGAACTCGTCGAAGCACCCGAAGCCGCCGTCGTCCTCGAAGGAGACGCCGACCTCGGGCGCCGACCCCGGCAACTAGGGGCCGTGAACCACGGTGGGCCGCGGTACGTGTGCTCCCAGAGGGGACTGCGCCCGCAGCCCACCGTGGTACCCGAGGACGGCCCGTGAACAACGACCGCACCCGCACGTCGCCTGGCCGGCAATCCGATCCACGTCGTCGTACCCGCCGTCCGGTGCCCCGCGCCGGGCTGCTGGGCGCCGAGCCGGAGCTCATCACCCACCACACGCACAACGGCACCGAGCCGGACGAGCCGCCCACCGTGCCGATCCTGCGGCCGCGCCTGGGTGAGCCACCGCGGCGGCCACGGCCACTCACCGCGCAGGACCTGCGGAAACGGCGCTGGCGCCGGATCCGGCGGATCTCCTACGTCGTCGCCGGGTTGTTCTTCGCCGTCCCCGCGATCGCGTTCGCGGTCACCTACTTCGCCGTCGACGTCCCCTCGCCGGAGACGGTCGCGCAGGCGCAGGGCCAGGCCGTGACCTACCTGTACAGCGACGGCACCGAGATGGGCAAGGACGTGCCCACCGGCGGCAACCGCCAGCTCCTGGCGCCGAACCAGATCCCGGACGTCGTGAAGAAGGCCGTGATCGCGACCGAGGACGCGTCCTTCGAGACCAACTCCGGTTTCGACGTCGGCGGCATCCTGCGTGCGGCGTACAACCAGGTCACCGGCGGTTCCGGCGGCGGGTCGACGATCTCGCAGCAGTACATCAAGACCTCCTCCGGCGACGACGACCCGACCCTGACGCGCAAGTGGGTCGAGCTCGCGAAGTCGTTCAAGATGAACCAGACCTACGAGAAGGCGGACATCATCACCGCCTACCTCAACATCATCTACTTCGGCCGCGGCGCCTACGGGATCCAGGCCGCGTCGCAGGCCTTCTTCGGCAAGGACGCCGGGCAGCTCGACTACTCCCAGGCCGCGCTGCTGGCCGGGCTCATCCAGCAGCCGGGCCGCTCGGAGAACACGGCCGTCGCGACGAGCCGGTGGACGACGGCGCTGGACCGGATGCTGAAGAACGGCTACCTGACGCCGGCCCAGCGCGCGGCGGCGAAGTTCCCGACCCTGATCCCGCTGCGGGAGAGCAAGCAGGCCGGTGCGCTGAACCCGTTCATCAAGAAGCAGGTCAGGGCCGAGCTGGCCGCGCAGGGCATCGACGAGAAGCGGTACTACTCCGGCGGGTTCCAGGTGTTCACCACGATCGATTCGCAGGCCCAGCAGGCGGCCGAGAAGGCGATGGCCGAGGGGATGGCCGAGCAGACCGACGACCGGATCCTCGGCGCGATGGTGGCCGTCGACCCGAAGACCGGCGGCGTGGTCGCCTACGACGGCGGCGACCCGATCGTGAAGGGCCCGAACGGCGAGGACCAGGCCGGACGTGACTGGGCCGACGAGCCGCACAACCCCGGGTCGTCGATGAAGCCGTTCGACCTGGCGGCGTTCCTCAAGCTCGGCCGCGGTCTCGACGCGCGGTTCGACGGCACGTCACCGCGGACGTTCCCCGGCGTCGACCTGCCGATCCGCAACGCCGGCGACAGCAGCAGCTGCTCGCAGCAGTGCACCGTCGCCGAGGCGATGCAGCGGTCGACGAACACGGTGTTCTACGACATGGTGCTCAACGTGACGAAGCCGTCCGGGGTGGCGGAAGCCGCGCAGGAGGCGGGGATCCGGACCACCGACAACGGCGGCCGCAGCACGCTGTTCACCGGCGACAACAACATCTCGATCGGCGGCGGCGGCACGCAGGTCACCGCGGCCGACATGGCGTCGGGGTACGCGACCTTCGCCGCGGGCGGCGTCCAGCACGACCGGCACTTCGTGCAGAAGGTGACCAACGCCAACGGCGAAACCGCGTACGAGGCCAAGATCCGCGGGACCGACGCGTTCGCGGACAACGACACGGCGAAGAGCGCGCAGATCGCCGGCAACGTGACGGCGGCACTGGCGCCGGTGATCCAGTTCGCCCGGCTGAGCTGCCCGGCAGGCCACGAGTGCGCCGGCAAGACGGGAACGCAGCAGCACACGCCGCAGAACGACGAACCGCCGTCGGCGGCGAACGCGAACTCGCAGACGTGGATGGTCGGCTACACGCCGTCGGTGTCGGCCGCGGTCTGGGTGGGCAGCGACGGCGACAAGGCCCTCCGCGGCCCGGGCGGCGCCCCGCTGTCCAGCTCGACGCTCGCCGGCCCGATCTGGGACCGCTTCATGCAGCTCTACCTGGGCGGCAAGCCGGCGGAACGCTTCAACCGCGTGGCGGCGATCAGCTCGCCGCAGGACCGGGTGCAGGTCCAGGTCCAGCCGGACGAAGACCAGCAGCAACAACAGCAGCAGCAGCAGCAGCAGCAGAACTCGGTCCAGTTCGGCAACGGCGGCAACCGGCAGCAACAGCAGCAACAACAACAGCAGCTCGATCAGCAGGAGCAGTTGCGCCAGTTCCAGCAGCGGTTGCAGGAGCTGCAGAACCAGCAGAACCAGCAGCGCGGCCGAAGGAGGCCGTGACCTCGGAGCTGGGGGTCACCGAGGTCACGGCCAGTCAGGGGGTCGTCAGCTCGACGACGGTGCCTTCGACGCCGGAGCGGTGCGCGGCCTCGATCACCCGCAGGGCCTCGACCGACGACGCGGGGTCGACCGGGAACTCGCCTTCACCGCGCAGCGCGTCGCGCACCTGGGCGTAGAACTGCTCGTAGCGGCCGGTCTCGGTGGGCACGGTCTTGACGTCGCTGCCGACGCCGATCTTCCCTGCGTCCGCGGCGGGTTCCACGCCCCAGCCTTCGTCGCCGGGCCGCAGCCCCGCCTTGATCTGCGGTTCCTGCACGTCGAGGCCGTACTTGGTGAAGGTCGCCCGGTCGCCGAGCACCCGGAACCGCGGGTTCTGCGTGCCCGCGAGGGCGGTCGCCCACAGGTGCGAGCGGACGCCGTTCGCGTGGTGCAGCGCGACGAAGACGTCGTCGTCGACCTGGACGCCGGCCCGGCGGCGGTCGGCCTCCGCGTAGACGGTGGTGACCGGGCCGAACAGCTGCAGCGCCTGGTCGACGATGTGCGCGCCGAGGTCGTAGAGCAGGCCGCCGGCCTCGGCCGGGTCGCCGAATTCGCGCCAGTTGTCCTTGGGCTTCGGCACCCAGCGGTCGTAGCGGGACTCGAAGCGGAAGACGTCGCCCAGCTGTCCGGAGTCCAGGACCTTCCGCACGGTGAGGAAGTCGGAGTCGAGCCGCCGGTTCTGGAAGACCGTCAAGCCGACGCCGGCCGCCTTCGCCGCGGCGACGACCTGCTCGGCTTCGGCCGCGGTCGGTGCGAACGGCTTGTCGACGACCACCGGCAGTCCGGCTTCGATCGCCCGCAGCGCGAGCGGGACGTGCGTGCGGTTCGGCGTGCTGACCACGACGAGGTCGAGGTCGCCTGCCCGCTCGAACAACGCGTCGGCGTCGGGCACGATCTCCGCGCCCGGGTGGTCGACGCGGGCTTGGGCGGCGTTGCTCGAGGTGGCGATCACCGCCGGGGTCAGCCCGGGCGTCGCCGCCACCAGGGGTGCGTGGAAGACGCGGCCCCCGATGCCGTACCCGAGGATGCCCACCCGCAAATCGTCCGCCATGCCCGTCATTAAACCCCGCCGCCGCTTATTAAAACAACAGCGTTGCCTAACTGACCAGTCGTGCGAAGATCCTGTCATGGCGGACACCGGGGTGAACCTGCGCGACGTGCGCGAGCACAACCGTGCCCTGCTGCTCACGCACATCCTGCGCGCCGGCGGCCTCAGCCGCGTCGAGCTCGCCGAACGCACCGGGCTCACGCAGCAGGCCGTCTCCAAGATCGTGCCCGAACTCCTCGACGCGGGCCTGCTGGACGAGCAGCGCCAGCCGTCCGGCGGGGTCGGCAAGCCCCGCACCCGGCTGACCATCCGCGCCGGCGCCCGGCACGCGCTCGGCGCGCGGCTGGATCGCGACGAATACCGCGTGCTGCGCACCAACCTCATCGGCGAGGTCGAGGAGACGGCGGGCGGCCCGCTCCCGCCCGGCTTCACCCCCGAACAGGCCGTCGAAGCCATCGGCGCCACCGCGCTCGAGCTCGCCGACGGCTTCGACGTGCTCGGTCTCGGGCTCGGCGCGGTCGGCCCGCTGGACCACCTCGCGGGCCTGGTCCGCGACGCGACGAACATGCCCGGCTGGCACGAGGTCCCCCTGCGTGACCTGCTGGAAAAGCGGACCGGGCTGCCCGTGACGCTCGACAAGAACACCAACGCCGCCGCGTTCGCCCGGTTCTGGCCGCACGGCGAGCCGACGGCGACCGCGGTGGTGCTCGTCGGCACCGGCATCGGCGTCGGCCTGCTCATCGACGGGCGGCTCTACCGCGGCCCGCGCACCAACGCGGGTGAGTTCGGGCACACCACGATCGCCTACGACGGCCCCCGCTGCGCGTGCGGGCGGCGGGGCTGCGTCGAGATCATGGCCAAGCGGGCCCCCGACACGCGGACCGCCGCCGGCTTCCTCGGCATCGGGCTGGCCGACCTGGTGCAGGTGCTCGACCTGGAGCGGATCGTGCTGGCCGGACGCGCGGTGCGGGACGAGCCGGACGTCCACCGCGAAGCCGTTTCGGCGCGGCTCGAGGAACTGCTGCCGGTGCCGCACTGGCAGCGCATCGAAGTCGTCGAAGACGGCTCCGGCGAGGAGATCGTCACCCGCGGCGCCGCCGCCGAGGTCCTGGCCTCGTACTACGCGAATCCGGCATGATCACCGGCTTCACCACCGTGCACCCCGATCACCGATACGATCCGCCTCGTGCCAGAGGAGACCACGCGGGAGCCGGAGCCCGGGCCCGTGACGCTGACCCGGGCGGAACGGGTCGTCCCGAGCTGGAACGACCCGCTGGCGGCGGCGGTCACCAGACCCCTCGGCGGGCCGCTCGGTGAGCACGCGGCGGTCGGCAGGCACTGGTTCTGGTCCCCGCAACGCGTCGGGCTGCTGCTGGCGACCCTCGCGCTGATGCTCTGCTGGTTCGGCAAGGGCTCCTGCATCCAGCAGTACCAGGACTCCAGCGGCGCCACCCAGCTCGACTGGCGCGCGGGCCGCCCCTTCGTCGCCATGTGCTACTCCGACATCGTGCCGCTCTACGGCGCCGAGCGGCTCGACCGGCCGGGCACCTTCCCGTACTACACGTCGTGGAAGGAAAGCTCGCAGACCGCCGAGAACAACACCCGGTACATGGAGTACCCGGTGTTCACCGGCCTCTTCCAGTGGGCGAACGCAAAGCTCGCGGCGGGCTGGCTGAACGTCGCCCGGTCCGGCTGGCTGCCGGGCGCGCTGCCCGTGGCGATCTACTTCGACATCACGGCGTTCTTCCTGTCGGCGGCCTGGCTGGTCACCGTGTGGGCGACCGGGCGGACGGTGAAACGCCGGCCGTGGGACATGGTGCTGGTGGCGGTCTCGCCACTGGTGCTGGTGCACGCGTTCACCAACTTCGACGCGATCGCGACCGCGTTCACCGCGACCGGCCTGCTCGCCTGGGCGCGCAAACGACCGTTGCTCGCCGGGCTGCTGCTCGGCCTCGGCGCGACCGCGAAGCTCTACCCGCTGTTCCTGCTCGGCGTGCTCTTCGTGCTGTGCCTGCGCGCGGGCAAGCTCACGCCGTTCTGGAAGACCGCGGGCGCCGCCGTCGTGACGTGGCTGGCGGTGAACGCGCCGTTCATCCTCACCGCGACCCGCGGCTGGTGGGAGTTCTTCCGGATGAGCACCCTGCGGCCGATGGACCCCGACTCGCTGTACAACGTCTTCTCGTACATCAGCGGCTGGGCCGGGTTCGACGGCGTGCTGCAGAAGAACCAGACACCGACGTACCTGAACATCACGGTGGCCGTGCTGTTCCTGACCTGCTGCGCGGGCATCGCCTACCTGGCGCTCGCCGCGCCGCGACGGCCGCGCGTCGGGCAGCTCGCGTTCCTCGTCGTGGCCGCGTTCCTGCTGACGAACAAGGTGTGGAGCCCGCAGTACTCGCTGTGGCTGGTGCCGCTGGCGGTGCTCGCGATCCCGCGCTGGCGGCTGCTGCTCGGCTGGATGCTGATCGACGCCGTCGTCTGGGTGCCGCGGATGTTCTACTACCTCGGCGTCGACCACAAGGGCCTGCCCGAGGGCTGGTTCCTCGGCACGGTCGTGGTCCGCGACCTCGCCGTCGTCGGGCTGTGCGTGCTGGTCGTCCGGGAGATCTACCTGCCGGCCGCCGACCTGGTCCGGATGGACGGCGACGACGACCCGGCAGGCGGCTTCCTCGACGGCGCCCGTGACGTGATCATCCCGAACGCCGTCCGGCGCCGCCGCCGGAAAGCCGTCGCCGCTTAGCCGAGCTTCTCCCGCAGGTAGGCGATGTCGGTGGCCTGGCCCTCGGCCGGCGTCTCGACGACGACCGGCGCTCCGGCGGCCCGGGCCACCTCGACCAGCACGTCCGGGTCGATGGTGCCCTCACCCTCGACGACGTTCGCGTGCCGGTCGCGGGTCGAGCCGAACTCGTCGCGGGAGTTGTTGAGGTGCACCAGGTCGATCCGGCCGGTGATGGCCTTGACCTTCTCGACGGCGGTCGCCAGGTCCCAGCCCGCGGCGAACGCGTGGCAGGTGTCCAGGCAGAACCCGGCGCCGAACTCGCCGACCTTGTCCCACAGCCGGGCGATCACGTCGAGGTCGCGCGTGATCGCGTTCTCGCCGCCCGCGGTGTTCTCGATCAGGATCGGGACCTTGAAGCCGCCCTTTTCCTGCTCGCGCTCGAACAGCTTGCGCCAGTTGTCCAGGCCGGCCTCGACGTCGTCGTTCGCGCCGACGTGCCCGCCGTGCACGATCAGGCCCTTCGCGCCGATCGCGGCGGCGCCGTCCGCGTGCTGCGTGACGTTCTTGCGCGACGGGATCCGGATCCGGTTGTTCAGCGAAGCCACGTTGATCAGGTACGGCGAGTGGATGAACACCTCGACCGGGTCGGCCGCGATGGCTTCGCCGTGCGGGTGCGGCTTCGGGGCCTTCCAGCCCTGCGGGTCGGAGAGGAAGAACTGGACGACGTCGGCTTTGCGCTCGGCGACCGCGGTCAACGGGTCGTCGTCACGGACATGGGCGCCAATCAGCATGGCGAGCACGCTACTCCGGGCGGATTTTCGGCCACTGGGACCGGTTGGTGACGCAGGTGGAGTACCGTGAGCGCGTTCCGTGATCCAGATTGGTCCGACTGCCGGAGGGCATGATGGGGAAGCACGTCGCCCGGATCGCCGCACTGGGGTTCACGATCGCCGCGTCCGTCACGCTGGCGCCCGGCGTCGCGAGCGCCGACACCAACCCCACGCTCGGCGGCGACTGCCAGGCCACGCTGCAGAACAGTGCCGCCCGCACCGGCTCGACCGGCCTCCTGCTGGACGCCGGCGCCCCGCTGAACGCCCCGAACCAGCTCACCATCGGCCTCGACTCGAGTTCGCGGAACACGAACGGCTCGGCACCGCTGCTCACGCTGCCCCTCGGCGACACCGTGAAGGCGCTCGGCGTCGGCGAGGTCCCGGTGGTCGGCGACGTGGCGGCGCAAGGCGTCTGCCCGGCCGCGCAGGGCACCGTCAACGCGGTCGGCGACCTGACGCAGGGGGTGGCCGCCGGACTGCCGCCGCTGCCGCTCCCGCCGGGTCCGAACCCGCCCCAGCCTGCCCCGCCTCAGCCCGTTCCGCCCGTTCCGCCAGGTCCGAACCCGCCGCACCCGGCTCCGAACCCGCCCGGCGGCAGCACCGGCCCCATCGTCACCGGCCCGGGCAACGCGGGCCTGCCGGGCGACTCGATTTCGGGCATCTTCACCCACGCCGCGCTGATCCCGGGCAGCCTGGTGCAGGTGCCGGTGATCGCCCAGGTCATCCCCGGCCAGCAGATCCCGACCGTCGACGAGCAGAAGTCGGGCACCGCGGAGGCCCTGCCCGGCGTCACCCCGCCGGCGAAGCTGCCGATGCTGCTCGCGGTGCTGGCGCTGGCGATCGTCGCGGCGGCGCTCGTCCGCGCGTGGATCCGCCGCAAGCCCGCCTGACCTTCACCCATCGTGACGCCCCCTTCCACTCGAATGCCGGACATTTCTGAGCGAGCGGGCGTCACCCGGCTGCCTTAACGTCGTTGTCCTGGGAAGAGGCGACGAGACCAGGGGCGGCGAGGATGCAGGATCGGACACGGAGGGCTACGGCGGTCGGAGCGACGGCGTTCGTGCTCGCGGGTTCGGCCGTGCTCGGCCTGCCCGGGACGGCGTCGGCCGAGACGAAGACCGTGCCCTGCGGCAGCACCGTGTCGGCGGCGCCGGGCGACCACATCCAGGGCTCGCTGCTCGGCCTGCCGCTCATCGACCTGGGCATCGTCACCCAGGCGACCACCGTGCTGACCACCACCGTGAACGGGCTGCTCGGCACGGTCTGCAAGGTCACGGTGAACGTGGTGAACACCGTCGTCTCGCCGGTCCCGGTGGTCGGCGCGCCCGCGGCGAGCGCGATCAACCAGGGCGTCCAGAGCGTGACCGGCGCTGCCCAGCAGGGCCTGAGCGGGGTGAGCGGCGGCGGCAAGCAGCAGTCTCCGCAGCCCGGTAGCGGCGGCAACCCGCAGCAGCCGCCGTCCAACGGCGGGACCGGCGGCGCGCCCCAGCAGGGCGGCACCCCGGCAGGCACCACGCCGATCCCCGAGGCGAACAGCCCGCTTCTGCCCGGTTTTTCGAGCATCCCGGTGTTCGGCGGGTTTCCGTTCGCCCTCGGCACCGGTTATGCGCCGATGCGCGACTACAGCGGTATCCCGTTCGCGACGGCCGGATTGTTCACGCCGTCGCCGGCGATCCGGTACGGCAGCCAGATTCCGGGTTACGCCCCGCAGTACGGCCTCAACGGCCCGGACGGCGCCTCGGGCAGCAACGCCGGCGTCCAGACCGCCGGCCAGGCCGAGGCACTGCCGTCCGCATCGGACGGTTTCACCAACGGGTCGAACCTGCCGATGCTGATCGCGGTCCTGGCACTCTCCGGAGTCAGCGCGGGCCTCGTCCGCACCTGGGTACTCCGCCGAATGGCCGCTGCGAATTGATACGACTGCCGAGTATCTTTCGCGTATCTCCCTCGTTCATCCTGTTGTTCAGGAAGACGCCCCGATAACGCCACGGAGGAAGTGCTCGTGCGGAAGACCTGGCAGACGACTCGCCGAGCACTGACCCTCACCGCGATCGCCGCTTTCGTGACCGGAGGCGCATTCCTGTCCGCGGGCACGGCCTCCGCCGCGACGACCCTCGTCAGCAACAGCTGCACGGGCTCGGTCACCGGACAGATGGGCGACCAGGTGGCGATCGACGGAGCCTCGGTCAAAACCCTGGTCACCAACGGTGCGAACAACGCCGGAACCCTCGCGATCGGCAGCTGGGCGGGCGATTCGATCGCCAAGAACCACTCGATCCTGGTGGGCCAGGTGCCGAACTCCGCGGGCGGCGAGGCGAGCGGTGCCGCGATTGGCAAGGCGGTTCGGACCGCACTGGCGAACTCCGGCACGTGGGGCCTCGGGCTCGACTGGAACAAGACGCTGAACAGCGTGGAGAGCACGGTCGCCAAGGGCTGCGGCCTCACGCTGCTCGCCGCCAACTACGTGGCGCCGAGCACCCCGACCCAGCCGAACGCGGGCGGCACGCAGGGCAGCACCGGGACGGCTCCCGGCGGCGCGTCGGGCAACCTCTCGAACCTCAACGCGGGCACCGCGGGTGGCACGGGCGGCAGCGCGCCGATGCGCGACTACAGCGGCATCCCGACGGCGACCGCCGGCACGGCCGTCGCCCCGGGCGTGCGCTACCCGGCGAACGGCATCCTCCCCGGCGACGCGTCGGCCCCGCAGGCCGGCGCGGGCGACCAGAGCGGCCAGGGCGCGGACATCCGTGACGCGGGCAACGCGCAGTCGCTCGCCTCGAACAGCGCGTCGAACGACGTCCAGCTGCCGATGCTCCTCGCGGTGATCGTGCTCGCCGGCGTCACGGCGGGTCTCGTCCGAACCTGGGTCCTGCGCCGCGCGAGCTGACCCCGCCCTCCGGTCCTGTCGGTACCCCCAGGTAGCCTTACCTGGACAAACCCTCCTGTCACGGACAGTCCGTGACCGCGAGCCCATAGGAGGTGAGTGGTTGTGTCACGCCATTACGAGGTAATGGTCATCCTGGACCCCACGCTCGACGAGCGCACGGTCGCTCCGACGCTGGACACCTTCCTCAACGTCATCCGCACTTCGGGCGGAAGCGTCGAGAAGGTCGACGTCTGGGGCCGTCGTCGCCTCTCGTACGAGATCAAGAAGCACGCCGAGGGCATCTACGCCCTGCTCGACCTGAACTCGTCCTCGGACGCGGTGAAGGAGCTGGACCGCCAGCTGTCGCTGCAGGAGACCGTGCTCCGCACCAAGGTCATGCGTCGCGAGGTCAAGCGCGCCGCGGCCAAGCCCGCCGCCGCCAAGGCCTGAGCCCGAGGGGAATCCCGATGGCTGGAGACACCGTCATCACGGTGATCGGCAACCTGACGTCCGACCCGGAACTGCGCTTCACCCCGTCCGGCGCGGCGGTCGCGAACTTCACCGTCGCGTCCACCCCGCGCACGCTCGACAAGCAGTCGGGCGAGTGGAAGGACGGCGAGGCGCTGTTCCTGCGCTGCAACATCTGGCGGCAGGCGGCGGAGAACGTCGCCGAGTCCCTGACCCGCGGCGCCCGCGTCGTCGTGCAGGGCCGCCTGAAGCAGCGGTCGTTCGAGACGAAGGAAGGCGAGAAGCGGACCGTCGTCGAGCTCGAGGTCGACGAGATCGGCCCCTCGCTGCGCTACGCCACGGCCAAGGTCAACAAGGTCAGCCGCGGTGGCGGCGGCGGTGGTGACTTCGGCGGCGGTGGCGGCGGGAACCGCGGCGGCGGTGGCGGAATGCCTGCCGACGACCCGTGGGGTTCCGCCCCGGCCGCGAGCAGCGGCGGTGGCGGCGGCTTCTCCGACGAGCCCCCCTTCTGATCTCGTACACATCCACAAAGATTTGAATTACCAGGAGTAGACAGTGGCCAAGCCACCCATTCGCAAGCCCAAGAAGAAGGTCTGCGTGTTCTGCAAGGCCGAGAAGAAGGGCCGCCCGGAACTGATCGACTACAAGGACACCAACCTGCTGCGGAAGTACATCTCCGACCGCGGCAAGATCCGTGCCCGTCGCGTCACCGGCAACTGCAGCCAGCACCAGCGTGACATCGCCATCGCGGTCAAGAACTCCCGCGAAATGGCGCTGCTGCCCTACACCTCGACCGCGCGCTAAGGGAGGGCACTGACATGGCGAAGATCATTCTCACCACGGACGTGGCCAACCTGGGCGGACCCGGCGACATCGTCGAGGTCAAGGACGGCTACGCGCGCAACTACCTGCTCCCGCGGGGTTACGCGATCGCGGCCTCCAAGGGCGCGGAGAAGAACGTCCGCACGATCCAGCGCGCGCAGGAGAGCCGTCGCATCCGCGACCTCGACCACGCCAAGGAGATCAAGGCGACGCTGGAGGGCCTCGGCGCCATCCAGCTGACCGGCAAGGCGGCCGAGGGCTCGAAGAAGCTCTTCGGCTCGATCACCTCGGCCGAGATCGTGGACGCGATCAAGGCGGCCGGTGGCCCGCTGCTCGACAAGCGCGTCATCGAGCTGCGCGACCACATCAAGACCGTCGGCAAGCACTCGGTCGGCGCCCGGCTGCACCCGGACGTCAAGGTCGAGGTGCGGCTCGAGGTCAAGGCCGTCGCGCAGTAAGGCAAGTACCTCGTGGAAGGCGGGTCGCTCCCTGGTGGGCGGCCCGCCTTCACGCGTTTCGGGGGAACCCCGGACACGCGGGCGCCGTCGTAGGACAATGGAGCGGGACGCGAAGGGAGCGCACCGGGATGGGTAACGAGGTCAACATGTCCGCGCCGTCCGGCGGAGGGGGCTTCACGTTCGACGCCGACAAGATCGACGGCGTGATCAAGAAGTGGCAGGACCTGCAGACCGACCTGCAGAACGACGCGGCCGACGCGAACCTGATGGCCGACGTGAAGGCGCCCGGCAAGGAGTTCGCCAGCGGCGACTGGGAGAAGCTCGCCAACCCGTCCGGCAAGGCGTTCCTCGAGCAGAACAAGAAGATGCAGGACTACGTGAAGAACTACATCCAGGCCCTGCTCGACGCGAAGAAGAAGCTCACCGCCGCGGACGCCGACCACACCGGCGACATCTCGAAGGCGGGGACGCAGGCGTGAACCGCCGGCTCGTCCTGCCCGGCCTGCTCCTCGCGGCGCTCGCCCTCGCCGGCTGCAGCACCAAGACCGACGGCACGGCCAACCCCGTCGCGTCCAGCGGACCTGACACCTCGAGCAGCACGAACGGTGACGGCGGTGGCGGCAACGGCGCCCCCAAGGTGTCCCGCCCGCTCGACCCGGCGAAGCTGAAGTCCGACGTCTGTTCGGTGCTCTCCGCTTCGCAGCGCTCGTCGCTGGGTGTCGAGGACGGCACGCCGCGGACGACGTCCGCCGGCTCGAGCTGCGCCTGGGTGTACAGGGACGACGAAACGCGCAGCAGCCGCGTCGACATCGCGGCCGACCCGAACACCGACGGCCTCGCCGGCATCTACGACCTCTACGCCAAGGGCGGCAAGGACCAGTACGAGTACTGGGAGCCGACCGAGGTTTCCGGCTACCCGGGGGTGTACGCCGCGACGAAGGACTTCCGCACCCAGGGGCAGTGCAAGCTGCTGGTGGGCGTGACGGACAGCCAGGCCGTCCAGGTCTTCACGCAGATCGGCTCCGGCCCGGGCGCGAGCGACCCGTGCCCGTACGCGCTGAAGGCGGCCGAGGCGATGATCCAGACCTTGAAGGAGGGCTGAGATGCTGGAACTGGTGCTGCTCGGCGGTTTCGCCGCGTACAACCTGGCCACCACGCATTCGGACGACCACACTTCGCAGCAGGGCGACCGCAAGATCGACTGCTACGACATCTGGGACAAGATCACCCACGGTCCCGGCACCGGTTCGATCCAGGACGGGCAGGCGGCGGCGAGCCGGCTGAAGGGCGCGTACGCGGAGCGGCTCACCACGATCGACACGCTGGCCAAGGAGATGGACGCGGCCTGGACCGGCGGCGGCGCCGAAGCGGCGCAGAACGCCGGCGCGCACCCGCTGCGGGTGTGGATGGAGGACTCGGGCACCAAGCTGACCGACTCCGACAAGTACCTCGGCGAGCAGAACACCGCCTTCACCACGGTGCACGCGCAGGTGCAGGAGGTCCCGAAGGACCCGCCGAAGAACAACCTGCTCAACGCGATGACGCCGTGGACGACCGACACCGACCGGGCGATCCGCGACTACAACGCCAAGGGCCAGGCCAACGTCGACGCCTTCAACACCTACTTCAAGGCGAGCAACGACAACGGCCAGAAGATGCCGACGTACTCCGCGCTCAAGGGCCAGCAGGAGAACGTCAACGTCGACGGCGGCCAGGACGGGAAGAAGAAGCCGGGCGACGGAACCGGCAACGGCAACGGCAACGGAACCGGGACCGGCACTGGGACCGGCACCGGCACCGGTTCGATGCCCGGCGTGAACATTCCGGGTCCGGGCGGCATGCCGTCCATCGGCGGCCCGCCGAACACCCCCGGCGGCAGCTTCGACCCGTCCAAGGTGCCGGGCTACGACCCGTCGAAGGTCCCCAGCGGCAGCTTCGACCCGTCCCAGATCCCCGGCGGCGGCACCTACACGCCGCCGAACTTCAACGACGGCACGCACTCGTCGGGCTTCACCCCGCCGAAGATCCCCGGTGCCGGCGGCTTCGGCCCCGGCGGTTCCGGCGGCGCGAGCGACTTCTCGATCCCGGGCGGCGGCTTCGGTCCCGGCGGGTCGGGCGGGATCGGCGACCCGGCAGCGGGTTTCGGTCCGGGCGGGGCGGGCTTCGGGCCCGGCGGCTCGACCGGGGCGGCCATTCCTGGCGGCGCCGGCGCCGGCGCGTCCGGCGCCGGCCGGGGCGGCGCGGGCGGAGCCATGGGCGCGGGCGGCGCGGCGGCGGGCCGTTCCGGCGCCACCGGGATGGGTGGCATGGGCGGCATGGGCCACGGCGCCAAGGGCCAGGGCGGCGGCGACGAGGAACGGACGTCGAAGTACCTGCTCGGCGACGACCCGAACGACATCTTCGGGACCGACGAGCTGACCGCGCCGCCGGTCATCGGCGAGTAGCGCACGCGGGACCGCCGGGCGCGTGCCAAGATGGGCCGCGCCCGGCTTTCGGAGTGTTCAAGCTGATCTTCACTAGGGGGAAAGAGCGGTGCTGGACAGGCAGGTCACCCTCTCGACCGGCACCCTGATCAACCTGATCCGGCGCCGGGGCGGCGAGCCGCACACGGTGCTGTCCGAGAAGCCGACCTGGTACAGCGAAGAAGCCCAGCGCAGCGAGGACGAGCGGGTCAACACCGAACTCGCCAAGGCCGGGCTGTTCGGCCCGCGCGGCATGCACCCCGGGTTCGTCGCGACGGTCGAAGCGATCGCCCGGCCGCAGCTGGAGTACTACGGCTGGGTCGACGGCGGGTTCCAGGGCAAGGCGGTGAGCTACCGGCTGCTGGCCGGCAGTGCCGGCGGCGAGGCGTTCGTGCTGGCCAAGCACGAGGCGCTGGACGTCGTCGTCATCGAGTCGACCCGGCCGGGGGAGCTGCTCGACGACTTCCTCGGCCAGATCCCGAAGCTGGCGCCCGGGCGCGGGACGCCGCTCGCGGTGCCGAAGAGCCAGATCGAGGGAACCGCCCGCCGGGACGAAGGCGGGTTCGCGGTGCTCCGCAACGACCGCCCGGCCGAGGGCTCGCAGGAGGTCGAAGAGCTCCGGCGGATCCTGGCGCTGCGCCGGATGGGGAGCGGCAGCCTCTACGTCGCGGCCCGTAGCCGCAGCGGCGCGTGGCACCGGATCGAACGCCCGGTGAACTACATCGATACCTCGGAAGGCCGATGGCTGACCGAGGAGATACCGGGCCGCGGCGAGAACCGGATCGCCTTCACCCCGGCCGACCAGCGCGTTCTCGCTGACCGGTTACGCAGCGCACAGGGTCGGCTCACCGCGGCCTGACCCCGAGGCCGTTCAGCCCTCCGGGTTACCCGTCTACCGTCCGTGATTTTCATCCACAGGTGACGCGACGCCCGAGCCCGCGCCCACCCCACGACACGCCGAAGAACGGACTTCTCGCGACACGCCGGACGAGTTTTCCGCAAGTTCTCCACAGCTTGTTCACAGGGCTTGACCTGCAGCTTTACCGAAGCCGATCACGCTTGTCCCCAACTTGTCCACAGCTCTCGCGGCACCTGTGACTGGTTACCCCCATTCATCCCCAGGTTGTCCACAGAAGGGTCCCCACCCTGAATTGCCATCGGCCGTCCGGGGGATCTAGCGTGCCCGCTCGGGCCTGTACTCACGGTGGCGCCCGGCGTGCCTCCGAGAACCGGACGGCGTTCTCGCCGATCATCGAGAGGACACGTCCGGGGGACGGGAGCACGAACCGAGCCGCGTGCTTCGAGAGCGAAGTTCCGGCATACTCGAACGAGTGTTCGACACGATGAGGAGGTGTCCGGAGCGGTGGCGCTGACCGACGACCGCGGTCCGATGTATGCGGAGTCCGACCCGGGTCCGAGCGATCCGGGTTCCGGCGGCTTCGACCGCCAGCCACCGCAGGACATCGCGGCCGAGCAGTCCGTCCTCGGCGGCATGCTGCTGTCCAAGGACGCGGTCGCCGACGTCATCGAAGCACTCGGTCCCGACGACTTCTACCGGCCCGCGCACCAGGCGATCTACGACTGCATCCTCGACCTCTACGGCCGCGGCGAGCCCGCCGACCCGATCACGGTGTCGGCGGAGCTGGAGCGGCGCGGCGAGCTGGGCCGCGTCGGCGGCGCGCCCTACCTGCACACGTTGATCGCGACGGTGCCGACGGCGGCGAACGCGGGGTACTACGCGGAGATCGTCTCGGAGAAGGCGGTGCTGCGCCGGCTGGTCGAGGCGGGCACGCGGATCGTGCAGTACGGCTACGGCGCGGCCGCGGCCGACGGCGCGAACATCGACGAGGTGGTCGACCGCGCGCAGGCCGCGATCTACGACGTCACCGAGCGGCGGACCAGCGAGGACTACGTCGCGCTGGAAGAGCTGCTGCAGCCGACGATGGACGAGATCGACGCGATCGCGTCGCGCGGCGGCCAGTCCCAGGGCATCCCGACCGGGTTCACCGACTTCGACGAGCTGACCAACGGCCTGCACCCGGGCCAGATGATCATCGTCGCGGCCCGCCCGGGTGTCGGCAAGTCGACACTGGGGCTGGACTTCGCGCGGTCCGCGTCCATCCGGCACGGCCTGACCAGCGTCATCTTCTCCCTGGAAATGAGCCGGACCGAGATCGTCATGCGCATGCTCTCGGCCGAGGCGAAGATCCGCCTCGCCGACATGCGCGGCGGCAAGATGTCCGACGACGACTGGACGCGGCTGGCCCGCCGGATGAGCGAGGTCTCCGAGGCGCCGCTGTTCGTCGACGACTCGCCGAACATGACGATGATGGAGATCCGGGCGAAGGCACGGCGGCTGAAGCAGCGCAACGACCTGAAGCTCGTGGTCCTCGACTACCTCCAGCTGATGACGTCCGGCAAGCGCGTCGAGTCGCGGCAGCAGGAAGTTTCGGAGTTCTCCCGGCAGATGAAACTGCTGGCGAAGGAGATCGAGGTCCCGGTGATCGCGATCAGCCAGCTGAACCGTGGTCCGGAACAGCGCACGGACAAGCGCCCGATGCTGTCCGACCTGCGTGAGTCCGGCTCACTGGAGCAGGACGCCGACCTCGTCATCCTGGTCAACCGCCCCGACGCCTGGGAGCGGGACGACCCGCGCGCGGGCGAGGCGGACCTGATCATCGCGAAGCACCGCGCCGGGCCGACGGCGACGATCACCGTCGCGCACCAGCTGCACTACAGCCGTTTCGTGGACCTCTCGCACGACTAGCCGGTCCTCCCACACGTCTCGTGGTCCGGCGGCTGGGTGAAGAACTGCGCCAGCTCCTCCGCGGTGAGGTTGCGGTTCAACGCGCCGCAGATCTGGGCGGCCGCCTCGGCGGGGTCGGTGGTCCAGGTGATGACCTCGCCGGTCAGGCTGCTGCTGGTCACTTCGCGATCGTCGGGGCTGAACGCGACCGAAGTCACCGCACCGTGGTGCCCGGTGAGCGTGGCCAGGCGGGTGAGCGTGGCCGTGTCCCACAGGACCGTGGTCCCCTTCGCATCGCCGGTCGCGAGGCGGCTGCCGTCGTGGTTGTAGGCAACGCCCGTCAGCGTTTCGCTGTGCGTCAGCGTCGCGGTGCGCGTCCGGCTCGGCACGTCCCACAGGGTCAGGGTGCGGTCGATGGACGTCACGGCGAGCGTCCGGCCGTCGGGGCTGAACGTCGCCTTGCTGACCACTCCGTCGTGGGTCAGCGTCGCCACCCGGGCACCGTCGGGGACGCTCCACAGCGTCGCGGTCCGGTTGTTGCCGGAGAGCGACATCAGCGTCCGGCCGTCCGGGCTGAACGCGACGGTGTTGAGCGTGCCGCCGGCGTCGATGCTGAGCACCTCCCGGCGGCTCCGGAGGTCCCACAGCTTCACGGTCTGGTCGCTGCCAGCGCTGGCCAGCAACCGCCCGTCGGGGCTGAAGGCCACGGTCTTGATCCGGTCGGTGTGCCCGCGCAGCTCGCCGATCTGCACCGGCGCCTGCGGGTTCGTGACGTCCCAGACCGTCAGCATCTGGTCGGGGCGGCCCGTGCTCTGCACGGCCGTGCCCCCGCCGATCACCATGGTCCGGCCGTCCGGGCTGTACGCGACCGCGTTGACCGGCCCCCGAAGGCCGGTGATGACGGTGCTCCCGGAACCGCGGTGGGGCGCCTGCAACCGGACGGACCGGTCTTCGCCGCCGGTGACCAGGGTTTTCCCGTCCGGGCTGTAGGCGACGGCGTTGACCGGGCCCGCGTCGCCGGCCGGGGGCACGCGGGTCGTGTCCCAGAGGATCATCCGCCCGTCTTCGTCGGCCGAGGCCAGCAGCGGGAGCCGCGGGTGGAAGGCGACCGAATAGATGTTGTCGGTGTGCCCGGTCAGGTGGGCGCGTGGCTGCCGCGTCCGCACGTCCCACAGGATGACCTGGTAGTCGTGCCCGGCGGAGGCGAGCACGCTCCCGTCCGGGCTGAAGGCGACGGTGCGCACCTCGCCGGTGTGCCCGGTCAAGGTGGCCAGCGCGGCGCGCGTCGGCACGTCCCAGAGCCGGACGGTCAGGTCCGGGCTGGCCGACGCGAGCGTCCGGCCGTCCGGGCTGAACGCGACGTCGTCGACCGAGCGGGTGTGCCCGGTCAGGGCGGCCAGTCTCGCGCCGCCGTCGGCCGGCCAGAGGCCGATCGTGCCGTCGGCGCCCCCGGTGGCGAGGGTCCGGCCGTCGGGGCTGAAGGCGACCGCTTGCACCGCGCCGGTGTGCCCGGTCAGCCGGAAGCGCTCGGCACGGCGATCCAGGTCCCAGACGACGACAGTGCCGTCCGCCCTCGCCGCGGCGAGGCTGTGCCCGTCCGGCGCGAAGGCGATGTCCTTGATCCGGTTCGCCTGCCCGGTCAGCGTGGCGGCCGGCTTGCCCAGCCCGGCGTCCCAGAGCACCACCTTCCCGTCGTCGCCCCCGGTGGCCAGGGTCCGCCCGTCGGGGCTGAAGGCGATGGCACGCAGCCAGGTCGCGTGGTCGCGGTGAACGGCGCGGCGGGTGTGGTGCACCCGGTCCCACACCATGAGCGTCTGGTCCTTGCTCACGGTGGCGATCGTGTCGTCGCGGGGGCTGAAGGCGACTTTGCTGATCGCGTCGCCGTGCCCGGTGAACTCCGCTTGGTACGCCTGGCGGTTCGCCACGCTGAGCAGCGCGCCACGGGCTTCGGGGGTCGGCGCCGCGCGGAAGGCCTCCACGCCGAGCAGCATCGCCGTGCCGGGCCGGGAGTCCGCCAGCCCGAGTGCTTCCGCGGCCAGCTGACGGGACCGCGAGACGTCGGCGGCGGTCACGGCCTCCCGGTACTGGCCGATCGCCGTCACGCCCACCCCGACGGCCACGAGCAACGCCGCCGCCAGCCCGATCGCGAGGTACCGGATGCGGCGCTGGCTGCGCGCCGAGGTCGCGCGCTCGCGGTCGGCCTCGGCGATGCTGGCGTCGACGAACGCGCGCTCGACGGGGTTGAGGTCCGCGGACCGGCCACCGTGCTCGGTCCATTCGCGGGTGACCGTCAGCCGGGCGCCGCGGTACAGCGCGCCGTGGTCGTGGTCCAGTTCCTCCCAGCGGCGGGCCGCCTCGGTCAGCTCGCGGTGTACCCGCAGCCACTCGCGGTTCTCCTCGATCCAGTTCGCCAGCCGCGGCCACGAGGTGATCAGCGCCTCGTGGGACAGCTCGGCCGTCTCACCGTCGAGCGTGATCAACCGCGCGGCGACCAGCCGCGCGAGGACGATCTCGGTGTCGTCGTGCGGCAGCTGCGTGCTGACGAGCTCCGCGCGATCGGCGGGCCGCCGGGTGCCGTCGTCCGGCGCGACGAGGCGCAGCAGGATCCGCTGGGCGAGCACCTGCTGCTGCGCGGTGAAGCTCTCGTGGACGCTGTCCGCGGTCTGCGCCATCGCGCCGTGCACCCCGCCCGAGGAGACGTACCCGTCGAGGGACAGCGTGCGGCCGCGACGGCGGCGCCAAGTTTCGAGCAGCACGTGCGACAGCAGCGGCAGACCGCCCGGCCGGTGCACGACCTCCTCGATCAACCGGCTGGTCAACGCGCGTTCGACGACGAGCCCCGCCGCCGACGCCGGTTTCACGATCACGTCCCGCAGTTCGTCCTCGGTGAGCGGGCCGACCAGGATGTGCGTCCGGCTCACCGCTTCGGCCAGTGCCCGGTCTTCCGCGCAGCGCCCGTAGAAGTCGGCCCGGATCGCGATGACGACCCGCAACGGGTGCTCCGTCCGGGTGGCCATGGCCGGAAGCGCGCCGAGGAAGGCGCTGCGTTCGGCCGGGTCCGAGCAGAGGGTGAACACCTCCTCGAACTGGTCCACGACCAGCAAGGTGTCCCCCGGCGAAGCCCGGATCCGGGCGAGCTCGGCCATCGGGTGCGGGCCGGGGGTGATCATCCGGATCGCGCCGAACCGCGGCGGGTCTTCGCCGCGCAGCCGGGGCAGCAGGCCGGCCCGCAGCACCGAAGACTTCCCGCTTCCGGAGGCGCCGACGAGAGCCACGACCCGGCTGTCGCCCAGCAGGTCCACCAGCTCGCCGATGAGGTTGTCCCGGCCGAAGAACCGGTCGTGGTCCTCGGCTTCGAACCGGGCCAGCCCGAGGTACGGCGGGTCTTCGGCACCGTCTTCGACGGGCTGAGCGGCCGAATCGCGCGCCGCTCGCCGCCAGCGAGGCTCCCACTCACCGGCATCTCCGCCGCACGCGGCGACATAGGCCAGCGTCACCGCCAGTGACGGTAGCCGTTGCCCAGCGGCGGCCTGCGACAACGCGGGCGCGGAATAGCCCGCGCGAGCCGCCATTACCCGGTAAGTCGGGTTCCCGGCACGTTGCCGCAGTTCTCGCAACTCACCGGCGAACTTTTGTGTCGGACCGGCGTCGACGTCCAGCTTTCTTTCCCGCCGCCCCATGCCCCTCCTCCGGCCGTGACCAGCTTCGCAGAGAGGCGATCGGCGCGCAAGAATTGATAACCACCGCGCTGACCATTGCTTATCAACCAAATGGCCGGTTGACTCGCCTCCGGATCACATTGATCCGGAGGAATTCCGCAGCGACGGAGTCAGAAATGACCCACTTTCCAGGAGAATTCTTTGAAGAGCAAAATGCCGTCTTTGTTCGCCGTCCTGCTCGGCGCCGCCGGCTTGGCCACGGCGATGGCGCCGGCTGCGTCGGCCGCGGTCCCCGCGACCTTCACCTGCAGCAACGCCACCGGGCCGGGCACCGTGTGCGATCCGTATCCGCCGGCGTGGTCCACCACCACGGTCAAGAAGATCCTCATCGCCCTGACCGACCACGCCGCGGGCGGCGAGCGGTGCCAGCTCTACATCGACGGCATCGGCGTGACCAGCTGGGTCTACATCGACCGGGGCGACTCGGGCATGCACTACCTCGGCACCGTCGAGGGCGGGGTCGGCTTCAACCTGCGTTGCCAGCGCCGGGCACCGAGCGGCGACCCCAACTTGGGCGGCCGCGTCTACCAGGTCAGCCTTTAGCCAACCGCACACCCAACGGGGGGATCACGGTCAACGGCCAGGCCCGCACCACCGGGCGGCTGTTGGTCCGCTGATCCGGGCGGCCCACCGAGGGGGGTGGACCATCACGCCGGATGCCGTTCGCGACGGACCCCGTCGCGAACGGCATTCTGCGGTCTGTACGACTAGCCGAGCGCGCTGTACCCGCGGACGAACGCGGTGAGGAGCCTGCCGAAGGTGTCGCGGTCCTCGTCCGGCCAGTCCGCCATGACCTCCGCGAACACCCCGCGGCGGAAAGCGTGCATCTCGTCGAGGTGCGCCTGACCGGCTTCGGTCGGCACGAGCACCGCACGCCGTCCGTCCCGCTGATCGGCTTCGCGGCGAAGCAGGCCTTGTTCGACCGCGCGCGCCACGAGCCTGCTGGCGCGCGGCTGGTCGACGCCCATCGCCGCGCTCAGGGCCGTCACCGTGCTGGGCTCACCGCGTTCGGTGAGCTCCTCGACGATGTCGAGCAGCTCGTGCACCGGGTCGTGCGCGCCGCGGCCCCTCGCCTTGCCGATCCGGCTGAGGGCCCGGCGCTGCTGACTGCGGCGGATCGCGATCATGGCGCGCTCGACGTCGGCCACCGCGTCCGTCATGGTTGCTCCACCTCCGAACTACATGTAGTTTTACATGTAGTTGTTCATCGACATTCAGGAGTCTCCATGAAACCCCTCGGCTGGTGGCTGCGCCACCTCCACGAGCTTCTCGAATCCTCCATGGGCCGGATCCTCGACGACGAGTCGCTGACCCGGCGGCATTGGCAGGTACTCAACACGATCGCCCTCGGCGCCCACACGCCGGAGGAGGTCGACACGGTGATGGCGCCGTTCGTCGCCGCGGAGGGCTCGATGACCCCGAAGATCGCCGACCTGCGCGAGCGCGGCTGGGTGGCCGGAAACGGCGAGCTCACCGCCGCGGGCCGCGAGGCCCACGCGCGCGTCGAGCAGCGCGTCAACGCCTTCCGCACGCTCGCGATCGACGGCATCGGCGACGACGACTACCGCGCGACGATCCGCACCCTGGAGCGCTGCGCGGCCAACCTCGAAGCCACCTGAGGAATATCCGGGAACTCAGCGGCGTCTGCTCTAGTAGTTGAACTTTCAAGCACTGGAGCGCACGATGACCCGCACCCCGGTCCTCTACCTCAGCCACGGCGCCCCGCCGCTCGCCGACGACGCCACCTGGACCCGCCAGCTCGCCGGCTGGTCCACCGACCTGCCGAAGCCTCGCGCGATCCTGGTCGTGTCGGCGCACTGGGAGGAGGCGCCGCTGACCATCGGGGCCACCACGACCGTGCCGCTCGTGTACGACTTCTGGGGCTTCCCCCAGCGCTACTACCAGGTGAAGTACGCGTCTCCGGGTGCGCCGGAGCTGGCGGCGAAGGTGCGGAAGCTGCTTCGCTCGACGGAGACGCCGGTGCACGACGCGCCGGAGCGCGGCCTCGACCACGGCGCCTACGTGCCGCTCGTCGAGATGTACCCGGACGCCGACATCCCGGTGCTGCAGGTGTCGATGCCTTCGCTCGACCCGCGGGAGCTGTTCGACCTCGGCCGCAAGCTCGCGCCGTTGCGCGACGAAGGCGTGCTGATCATCGGCAGCGGCTTCTTCACCCACAACCTGAGCGGGATGGCCCGGTCCACCGACGGGACGCCGCCGGCGTGGTCGGCCGAGTTCGACCACTGGGGTGACGAGGTCCTGCGCAGCGGCGACGTCGACACGCTGCTCGACTTCCGGCACAAGGCGCCGGCGGCGACGCTCGCGCACCCGCGGATCGAGCACTTCGCGCCGCTGTTCGTCTCCCTCGGCGCCAGCTCCGACGAAGGCTCCGGCCGCACGGTGATCGACGGCTTCTGGCACGGCCTGGCGAAGCGTTCCCTGCAGTTCTCCTGATCCCGCCGACGCGAACGAGCCCCAGGAGCCATGTCGGCTCCTGGGGCTCGTCGTCTCCAGGGAAGGAGAGCTATCCGGTGTTCGCGGGCGAGCCCGCACCGCGATCGCGTGGCCGGGGCGCTCCGTGCGAGGTCACCCTCGCGGCGCGTGGAGCGCCTGCCGTCGTGATAGCGGGGTTCGTGGGCCGGGCGGGTTCGCGGAACCCGCCCGGCTTCACCGCACTACTTGCGCTTGATCAGACCCAGCAGCTTCGCGAGGAAGCCGGTGGAGTCCAGGCCCGACATCGCCGGCACCTGCGGGGTGCTGTCCAGCACCGGCAGCTTGGCGTTGACCGGGAGCTGGGCCGGGATGGCCGGAGCGGCCGGGATCACCGGCAGGACCTCGGTCGGCAGGTCGGCACGCTCGGTGCCGTGACCCGGAAGGCCACCCAGGGCCGGCAGCGCCGGAACCGCGGGCAGCTTCGGCAGCGTCGAAACGCCACCGAGAGCCGGCAGAGCCGGAACCGACGGCACGTCGGCGCGCTGGGTGCCGTGACCCGGGAGACCGCCCAGCGCGGGCAGCGCCGGAACCGCGGGCAGCGCCGGCTTCGGCAGCGCGGGAACGCCACCCAGGGCCGGCATCGCCGGAACCGTCGGCAGGTCGGCACGCTCGGTGCCGTGACCCGGCAGACCACCCAGCGCCGGCAGCGCCGGAACCGCGGGCAGCTTCGGCAGCGTCGAAACGCCACCCAGAGCCGGCAGAGCCGGAACCGACGGCACGTCGGCACGCTCGGTGCCGTGACCCGGCAGACCACCCAGCGCCGGCAGCGCCGGAACCGCGGGCAGCTTCGGCAGCGCCGGAACGCCACCGAGGGCCGGCAGCGCCGGCACCGGGCTGGTCACCGGCGGCACGTCGGCGCGCCCGGTGCCCATCGGAGCCACGGACGGCAGCGCGGGCAGGCCCTGGACGGGCAGGCCGGCGGTCGGCAGGCCACTGGCGAGCCCGGTCAGCGAGGGCAGCTCCTTGGTGGGCAGGCCCTGGGTGAGCCCGGCCAGCAGAGGCAGGCCCGCGGTGGGCAGGCCACCGGTGGGCAGGCCACCGGTGAAGCCGCCCAGCGAGGGCAGCCCGGTGGTCGGCAGGCCGCTCCGGAGCGCGGCCAGCGAGGGCAGCTCGTCGGCCGCCAGCTCCGAACCCTCGATCGGGTACGCGATGGGGTCGACGTCCTCGTCGATGCTCGTCGCGTCGGTCGCGACCGCGGTCGCCTCCCCGAGCAGCTCGAGGGGCACCCCGAAGATCTGCACCGGCAGCACGAACGGGTGGTACAGGTTGAAGCCCGACAGGCTCGACTGGTCGCCCGCGGTGACGGCCTTGCCGCCGTTCTCCGTGGTGAGCGTGTTGTCGCCGACGGCGTGCGCGACACCGCCCACGGTCACCGCGTCGCCGAACAGCTGCGCGATCGCGGTCACCGGCAGGTCGAGGATGTTGCCCGACACGGCGCCTTCGACACCCGAGGTGGTGTCGTCGCCCGCGTTCTCGACCTCGGTCATGTTGATGCCGGTGCCCTTGGCGACACCCGCCACGCTGACCGCGTCGCCGAAGACCTGCGCCACCGGCAGCGCGTCCACGCCGATGATGTTGCCCGCCACACTGCCGCGGTCGCCGTTGGTGGTGGCGTCGCCGCCCGCCTCCGACGCGACGTCGTTGGTGCCCGCGCCGGTGCCCAGCGCCGCCGCGGCGAGCCCGTCGCCGAAGACCGTGCCGGCGCCCGCGAGCGGGGCCTTCACGATGTTGCCGGTCAGCGCGCCGTCCCGGCCGTCGGTGACGGCGTCGCCGCCCGCCGAGGAGTCGGTGATGTTGTCGTTCTCGCCGGTGCCGATGCCGCCGAGGGCGCCACCGACGCCCATCGCCTGCAGGGGCAGCGAGACCGGGGCCTCGATCAGGTTGCCCGCACCGGCGCCGGCCGGGCCGTTCGCCTTGACGTCGCCGCCCGCGTTGGACGTCGTGTCGGTCGAGCCCTTGCCGTGGCCCTGGCCGATGAACGCGCCGCCGATGTTGGCGACCTGCACCGGGAGCGACGCCGGCACCGTGCCCAGGTTGGAGCTCAGGAAGCCGTTGTCGTCGTGGGTGCTGCCACCGCCGCCGCCGGAGACGACCTTGGTCTCGTCGGCCGCGCCGGAGCCCTGGCCGATGAACGAGCCGCCGATGCCGAAGACCTCGGCGGGGAGGCCGACCGGCACCTGGATGACGTTGCCCGAGCCGGACGAGTCGTTGCCCTGCGTCCCGTCGTACGCCCCGGCGGTGACCGTCTTGTCCTCGGTCGCCGAGCCGGTCGCGTTGCCGATGTGGCTGCCGCCGATACCGAAGACCTCGGGCGCGCCCGCGGCCTGGGTGTTGACGATGTTGCCGCCGAGGACGGCGCCGTTGCCCTTGGTGTAGCTGCCGTTGCCGGCGTTGGCGTCGGTCGTGTTGTCGTGCGCGGCGTCCGCTTGGCCGATGTACGTGCCACCGATGCCGAAGGCCTCGACCGGCAGCGCGACCGACGGGTTCAGGACGTTGCCCGACCCGCTCGAGTTGTCACCGGCGGTCTGGACGAAGCCACCCGAGTCGACAGTGCTGGAGGAACTGCCGTCACAGGGGAGGCCCGCCGAGGCGTTGCCGATCCACGAGCCCGCGACACCCGCGACGTTCGCGATCGGTGACAGCGAGGCTGCCGCGCCGTTGCCCGACAGGAACGAGTCGTTGCCGCTCGTCTCGAGGTAGGTCGGGATGCCGAGGCTGCCCTTGCGGGTGTCCCCGGCCGTGGCGTCGGCGGAGGTGGCGCAGCCGTCGGAGTTCGACAGCGAGCCCCACACCGCACCGGAGTTGCAGTTGAACTTGACCGGCAGGGCGATCGGCGCGCCGACCACGTTGCCCGACCCGGATGCTTTGTCACCGGAGCTCAGCAGCGAGCCGCCGGAGGACGCGACGGTGTCGGCCGTGTAGCCGTGGCTCTGCCCGTTGCCGAGCAGGTACGAAGCGGCGTTGCCGGTCACCTGCACCGGGGTGGCGAACTGGCCCGCCACCACGTTGCCGGAGAGGGCCGAGCCGTCGCCGTCGGTGGCGACGTCCCCGGTCTCGCTGGTGCTCTGGCTGGCCGACCCACCGGTCACGCGGCCGGTGCCGCCGGCGACGCCGCCGCCGTTGCCGGCGATCTGGACGGGGAGCGCCCAGTCGAGGACGACGGCGTTGCCCGCGAGGCTCGAGTCCTGGCCCGTCGTCTTGACGTCCTGGTCGTGCGACCACGTCTGCGAGTGGTCGGTGCCCTGGACGTGCGCGTCGCCGATGACGCCGACAGCGTTGTCGACGATCTGGATCGGAACGACGATGTCGCCCGCGACCTTGTTGCCCTTGAGGTTGTTGTGACTCGGGGTGAACTTGGCGCCGAGGGCGCTGTTGTTGATGGGGCTCGACTCGTCGAGCTGCCGGGCAGCCTCGTTCGCCGCCTGGGTGGCCGGCTTGGTGCTCAGCTCCGTCTGCTCTTCAGGCAGGTCCAGCTGGCCGAACGGGGTGCCGACGGCGTTGTTGGCTTCCTGGACCGGAGCCGTCACGTTGAGGTCGAGCGGGGACGCCGGAGCGTCGGGGTTGACGTCTTCGTCAGCCGAGGCGATGCCGGTACCCAGCATCAGCAACCCACCCGTGACCAACGCGGTCTGTACGCCGCGCTTTGCCCACGTCTGCATGGGGTTTTTCTCCTTTATTTCGGGTTCCCTTGCGGGCTTATGGCGGTGCGCGCTCGCCAAAGAGGGATGGCTTCGAGCCGCACCGAGGGGAAGGAACTTCTTGCGGGCGCAACAAAGCGCACCGCCGTGTCACGGGTATTGCGCGGACGCGAAGCCGTCAGACGAAGACGGACTTGGGCGCGTCAGCGACCCGTGAAGGGAGGTGTTCAGTCAGGAGTGACGCCGGGCTGCTTGCCCGGGGAGCGCAGCGAACGGCGCAGGCCGACGCGGCTCATCGCCGCGAAGGCGGTGTCAATGGCTTCGGCGGCCCGGGACGGGGCGCACACGTTGAAGCCGTCAGAGTGCCCACCAGTGCCACCGGAGGTCGTGCTGCCACCCGGGGCGGTGGGAACGGCCGGCGCGATCGGAAGCTGCGCCGGGGTCAGCGGCGACGGGAGGTTACGGTGCCCGTCGCGGGAGTGGCCCGCGGCACCGGTGACGTCGTCGTGCTGGAGACCCGTCGACGTCGCGAGCGCATCGGCTCGCCACGCGGCGGGAAGTTCGGTGGCGGTGACAGCGGCCGTACCGGCCTGCTGTCCGGTGCCCGCGGCCGCCGGACCCTGCCCGGCCGGGGCGAGGCCCGGAAGGGAGGGGAGCAGGTCGCCGTGCGCGGCCGGGTCGAGCAGCTGCCACACCTGGCGGCCGAACTCCTTGGCCGGCGCGGGGGCGACGGTTTCCTCGATGACCTGGCGGGTGTCCTCGGGCTTGCTGGCGATGTGCTCGACCGCGCCGAGGGTGCGCTCGGCCGGGCTCAGCACCGCGTCACCGGCGAGGTCCGACACCGAGTCGCCGACGCGCTCGGACACCTCGTGCCGGAGGGTGCGGCCGCACTCGGTCCGCGGCTCGCTCCACGTCGTCGCGTCCTGGTGGCAGGCCCCGCCGGCGATGTCACCCGAGAAGTGCTTGGCACCGTGGTCCGCGTCGGCGATGCTGCCATCGGCAGCCTCGGCGACCGGGGTGACGGAGGCGGTGCCGACCTCGACGGTGTCGGCGGAGGCCGTCGCACCGGAGACGAGCCACGCGGCGGCGGTACCGGCCACGGCACCACCGAACACGAGCAGCGCACGCGACACGAGACGGCCGACGCGCTTGGCGCCCTGCCCCTCGTTCGTCGCCGTGCTCGCCACTCGTCGTCTCCTCGTGCCTCATTCGTGATCCGTCCGTTGCGAAAGCGACCTAACCAAATCCGCCCCGCGTCACGCATCCTCGGCGCGACTTGATGCCCCCATCGTGTGAAGGACACACCGTGTAGCCCGATTTGACGGTCGGTGATCATGCCTGGCCGCCGGGTGTGTCGGACGCGGCCGCGGGAAAGCGGCCGAATCGGGCGGTCCAGCCGCTACGGTGAGCCCGTGAGCCACGCGCGACGCGAAGACCCATTCCTGCCGGAGCACGAGGACATCACCGGGCTGATCCCCCGGGGCCTGCGCATCAGCGCGGCACTGGCGTGGCGGTTGATCGTGGTGGGCGCGGCGTTGTACGGCCTGGGCTGGATCGTCGGCAGGCTGTCCGTCGTCGTCATCCCGCTGGGCATCGCCCTGCTCCTGTCGGCGCTGCTCGCGCCGGCGGTGCAGAAGCTGGTGGCGGTGCGGTTCCCGCGCGGGCTGGCGACGGCGATCGTGCTGATCGCCGGGCTCGCCGTGCTGGGCGGGCTGCTGACGTTCGTCGTCACGCAGTTCTCCAGCGGCCTGCCCCAGCTGCAGAAGCAGCTCAACGAGAGCCTCAACCAGATCAAGGACTGGCTGATCAACGGCCCGGTGCACCTGCGCCAGGAGCAGATCCAGCAGTTCATCAACCAGGTCTTCGGGTTCCTGCAGAACAACCAGGCCGCGCTGACCGACACCGCGCTGACCACGGCGGGCACGGTCGGCGAGATCGTCACCGGCTTCCTGCTCACGCTGTTCATCACCATCTTCTTCCTCAGCGGCGGCGAGGGCATCTGGTCGTTCCTCGTGCGCGTCGTGCCCCGCCGGGTCCGCAACCGGGTGGACGTCGCCGGGCGCCGCGGGTTCGCGTCGCTGGTCAGCTACGTGCGGGCGACGGCGGCCGTGGCGGTCGTCGACGCCGTCGGCATCGGCGTCGGGCTGTGGATCGTGGGTGTGCCGCTGGTGATCCCGCTGGCCACGCTGGTCTTCATCGGCGCGTTCATCCCGATCATCGGTGCGGTCATCACCGGCGGCGTCGCGGTGCTGATCGCGTTGGTCACCAACGGCTTCATCGGCGCGGTGATCGTGCTGGCGATCGTGATCGGCGTGATGCAGCTGGAAAGCCACGTGCTGCAGCCGCTGCTGCTCGGCCGCGCGGTGAAACTGCACCCGCTCGCCGTCGTCCTGGCCATCACCGGCGGGCTCGTCGTGGGCGGGATCGCGGGCGCGCTGATGGCGGTGCCGATCCTGGCGGTGCTCAACGCGGGCATCCGGTCCCTGCTGCACGAGTCGGACCCGGACCCGCAGGAGGTGGACGTCCTCACGGACCAGGCCGCGCAGCCCAACGACGCCGAGCCCGGGTCCGAGGGAGCGGAAGTGCCGACGCGCGGCGACGACGAGAAATGACCGCCGGGAGGACGCCCGACCCGATCACGCCCATGTGGCGGGGCGTGATCGCGTTCCGCGTGCTCACCTGGGCGTTCGCCTGCGGCACCGTGATCGTCCAAAATGGACAGTACCGGCGCGAAGGGCTGGCTTGGGCGATCCTCGGCGTGATGGCCGTGTGGTCGGTCGTCAGCGGCTTCCTCTACCTGCGCGAGCGGACGCGGCCGCCGTCGCTGGTGGTCTTCGACCTCGTGCTGACCACCGCGCTGCTGCTGACCTCGCCGTGGGTGCTCAGCAACACGCAGTTCGCGCTGAACGTCCCGCTCATCACCACGGTGTGGGCGGCCGTGGCGCCGGTCGCCGCGGGCGCGCGGTTCGGCGCGTCGGGCGGGGTGCTCGCCGGGCTGGTGGTCGGGGCGGCGACCGCGCTGGCGCGGGAAAAGTTCGACCTCGACGTCGCGCGCGACGCCGTCCTGCTCGCCGCGGCCGGCCTGCTGGTCGGCATGGCCGCGACGATGGGCCGCCGGTCCGCGGCGCGGCTGGAGCAGGCGCTGCGGAAGGAAGCGGCGACGGCCGAGCGGGAAAGGCTGGCCCGGTCGATCCACGACAGCGTGCTGCAGGTGCTCGCCCGGGTCCGCAAGCGCGGCAACGAGGTCGGCGGCGAAGCGGCCGAGCTGGCCCGGCTGGCCGGCGAGCAGGAGATCGCGCTGCGCTCGCTGGTGACGACCGAGCCGCTGAAGCCGAACGACCGCGGCACGACGAGCCTGCGGGCCGCGTTGCAGCTGCTCGCGACGCCGTCGGTGCAGGTCTCGACCCCGGCGGACGACGTCGAGCTGCCCGCGCACGTCACCGGCGAGCTGCTCGCCGTGACCCGCGAAGCACTGGCGAACGTCGAGAAGCACGCGGGTCCGGACGCGCACGCCTGGGTGCTGCTGGAGGACCTCGGCGGCGAGGTCGTGGTGAGCGTCCGCGACGACGGACCGGGCATTCCGGACGGCGTTCTCGAGCGAGCGGCCGCGGAAGGGCACCTCGGCGTGGTGGAATCCATCCGGGGGAGGGTCCGCGACCTCGGAGGCAGCGCGACCCTCGACACCGGGCCCGGCCGGGGCACGGAGTGGGAGGTCAGGGTGCCGAGCACGAGGGGTGCGGGATGAGCGAGCCGCGGATTTCGGTCATGGTGGTCGACGACCACCCGATCTGGCGCGACGGGGTGGCCCGTGACCTGACCGAACACGGCTTCGACGTGCGGGCGACCGCGCCCGACGCCGACGCCGCGCTGCGGATCGCGCGGACCGTGCGGCCGGACGTCGTGCTGATGGACCTCAATCTCGGCAGCACGTCGGGCGTGGACGCGACCCGCGAGATCACCTCGGCGCTGCCGACGACGAAGGTGCTGGTGCTGTCGGCGAGCGGCGAGCACAAGGACGTCCTGGAGGCGGTGAAGGCCGGCGCGTCCGGCTACCTGGTCAAGTCGGCGTCCGCGGCGGAGCTGGTCGACGCCGTCCACCGGACCGCCGCCGGCGACCCGGTGTTCACCGCGGGACTGGCCGGGCTGGTGCTCGGCGAATACCGGCGGATGGCCGACGCGCCGGCGGAAGGAGCCGAGCCGCCCCGGCTGACCGAGCGCGAAACCGACGTCCTGCGCCTGGTCGCGAAGGGGCTGACCGCGCGGCAGATCGCCGAGCGGCTCGTTCTGTCGCACCGCACGGTGGAGAACCACGTGCAGTCGACGCTGCGGAAGCTGCAGCTGCACAACCGCGTCGAGCTGGCCAGGTACGCGATCGAGCACGGCCTCGACGAGGAGTAGCTCCTCAAGGGAGCACCGCGATGCCGTTCCACTCACCGTCCGGCAGCGTGGCCTTGCCCAGCCGCCACTGGGGTTCGCCCGGGTGCCAGGCCGCGAGGACGCCGTCGGAGAGGACGAGGTCGCCGTCCGCGCTCCAGTCGATCCCGCCGCCCTGCTTCAGGTGGTCGGTGATGAACGGCATCCCGGGTGCGTGCTCCCAGGTCCGCGTGTTCAGGCTGAGCAGCCAGATGTCCCGGGTCTGGACCGGACCGCGGTAGGACGGGTTGACGAAGTCGACCGCGAAGACGTAGCCGTCCCGCGACGGGACGACGATCGGCGGGCCGCCGCCGCTCGCCGGCCGGGTGAGCGGCTTGGTGCTGCCATCGCGCAGGTTGAGCAGGCTGAGGTCGGTGAAGCCGTCGAGCAGCAGCCAGTCGCCGGTGGCGCCGAGGATCCGCGGGTACTGGCGGACGGTGCGGCCGGTCTGCGGGTCGATCAGCGCGTCGGTCGACTCGGCGGAACCGGAGTTGATGGTGATCAGCAGGCCGTGCGGGGTCTCGGCCCTGACCTGGGTGCGGCAGCTGGCGGACTGGCCGTGGCCGAGCTCTCCAACTGCCGCACCGGTCAGCGAGACGTGCTGGAGGCGGCAGCTGTCCGGCGCGTCCTGCCGGATCAGCCACACACTCTGCTGGTCGGCGCCGGGCGCCACCGACCAGGCGCGGCCCAGTGACCGCGGCGGGGTCGACGGGCCGGTGTAGGCGAACATCTCGTAGGGGGCCTCGTCGGCTGTGCCCACCGGGTAGGCCGTCAGGACGGCCTGCTTGCCGACCCGGACGACACCGAGGCCGCCGGGGTAGCCGGGGGGACTGGCCGTGGCCCCGCGGTCGGCGTCGAAGAGGGTGGGGCCGGTGGTGGGCAGGAGCGCGGTGACCCCGATCCCGGTCGCCGGGATGCCGCTGAGCCCCTTCACCGGGGTGGGCGGTGCCGTGGTGGTCGTCGACGTTGGTGATGGTGGTGCGGGCGGTTCGCCGGTGCACCCGCACAGCAGCGCCAGTGCCGCGCCGAGCACGGCACCGCGGATTACGGGTCCGTTCAGGGTTTTCCCCCGATCTCCCTGGTGAAATCCCCTTCTACCATCAAGGGCATGGGCGAGGAAGAGACCACGGCGACGGAACCGGTGACGGAGACCAAGCCGTTGAGCGAACGCGATCTTCGGGTGTCCGACGACGAGCGCGAGCACGTCGTCGGCGTGCTGCAGAAGGCCATCGGCCGCGGCATGATCGACCTCGACGAGTTCACCGAGCGCACCGACCGCGCGCTCGCGTCGCGGACCCGCGGCGAGCTGAACGCCGTGCTGGCCGACCTCGCCGGCCTCTACCACCCCGCCGCGGCCGTTGCCGCTGCTCCGGCGTACGCGCCCCCCATCGGCTACGGCGGCTACTCGCCCGGCCGGCGCTTCGAGCTCAACGCGAAGTACTCGTCGCTGGTCCGCAGCGGACCGTGGGTCGTCCCGCCCGAGATGGTGGTGCGGAACAAGTACGGCTCGACGAAGCTCGACTTCACCGAAGCCCAGGTGCAGTCGCCGGTGGTGCACATCGAGCTGGACGCCAAGTGGGGCTCGGTCGAGGTGATCATCCCGGAGCACGCGGCGGTCGACGTCAACTCGATCACCGACATCAAGTTCGGCTCACTCGAGGACAAGACCCGCAGCAACGGGCGGATGGGCAACCCCCGCTTCGTGCTGACCGGCCGCGTGCACGGCGGCTCGCTGGTCGTCCGGCACCCGCGGCGCGGGCTGTTCGGCTAGCCGGGGCCCCTCTGCCCCCGGCGTCAAGAAGGCCTCCCCACTCAGGCATCGGGTGGGGAGGCCTTCGCCGTTCTCAGGCGCTGTTCTCAGGCGATGGCCGCCGGCCGGAGGTTCCGGAAGACGAACCAGACCAGGGCGGTGAACGCGACGGCGGCGAGCCCGGCGACGACGTGCAGCCCGTCGGCGAAACCGTGGGCGCGGACGACGGCGTTGCCCAGGGTCCCGACGGTCGCGATGCCGAGGGAGTAGCCGAACTCGTTGACGGTCTGGGCGAGCGCGGAGGCGGCACCCGCCTTGCGCGGCGGCACGGACCCGACGACGAGGTCGGTGCCCAGCGCGATCATCGGGCCGACACCCGCGGACGTCACGGCCAAGCCGATGGCGGGCCAGGCCGCCCCGGCCGAGGGGTCGACGAGGGCGAGGATGACCATGCCGGCCGCGGCGAGGGCGACACCACCGGCGATCAAGGCGCTCGGCTTCACCCGGCGGGCCAGGACGGGCGCGGCGAGGAAGCTGACGGTCGAGGTGGCCATGCCGGGCAGCAGGCCCAGCGCGGCCCCGACCGGCGAGAGGTGCTGCACGACCTGGAAGAACTGCGCGACGAACAGCATCGTGGTGCCGCCGAGCATGCTGAACAGGAGCATCCCGCCGAGCGTGGTGCGGAACGCCTTCGCAGCGAACAGGCTGAAGTCGATCAGCGGGTCTTCGAGCGTCCGCTGCCGCTTCACGAAGACGTACCCGATGGCCAGGCCGGCGCCGAGAGCGAGCACGGGAACGAGGTGGACGCCGTCGCGGGCGAGTTCCTTGATGCCGTAGACCGCGGGCAGGATCGTGGCCAGCGACAGGGCGACACTCGGCACGTCGAGACGGCCGGCGGTCTCGTCGCGGTACTCGGGCAGCAGCTTCGGGCCGATGACCAGCAGCAGAACCATGGCGGGGACGCCGAGCAGGAAGACCGAGCCCCACCAGAAGTGCTCCAGCATGAACCCGCCGACCATCGGGCCGATGATCGCGCCGACGGTGAAGCAGCCGGCCCAGATCCCGATCGCTTCGGCGCGCTGCCGCGGGTTCTGGAACATGGTCCCGATGAGGGAGAGCGTGGACGGCGCCAGCGTCGCCCCGGCGATGCCGAGCACGGCCCGGGCGGCGATGAGTGTGGCGGCGCTGGTGGAGAAGGCGGCGACGACGGAAGCGGCCCCGAAGGCGGTGGCCCCGGCCAGCAGCAGCTTCCGCCGCCCGATCCGGTCGCCGAGGGTCCCCATGGTGACCATGAACCCGGCGACCATGAAGCCGTAGATGTCCATGATCCACAGCTGCTCGGTGCCGTCGGCGTGCAAGCTGACGGCGAGCTTCGGCAGGGCGAGGATCAGGACGAAGACGTCCAGCGAGACGAGCAGGGCAGGCAGGGCCAGCACGGCCAGGCCGATCCACTCCCGGCGCCCGGCCCGGAGCACTTCGGCCGGGGCGGCGATGGTGGCGGTCATGGTGAGGTCCTCTCGACTCGGTGGCTTCGTTCTCACCACTGCGTCGAGCGACCGGCCCCCGGATCGACAAACCACCCGCCGGATTTTCGGAGAAACGCCGTGAAGGCCACCTCGAGGCCCTTCAAGGTGGCCTTCACGGACTTACGACAAGTTGCCCACACCCCTCGATCAATGTGGACAACTCCGCCCCTCCACATTGGCACAACCCGGCACTGTCGGTGATGACCGATAGACTGAAAGTGGGGGGCGCCCCCAAGAAACTGTCCAGCCTGCCGGGCGGTCGGTGCAGGTCAGGGGCGAGCAGCCGCCCGGGCCGCGGCCGGATCCGACGTCGCCAAGGCCGCTTCGGCCAGGGCTTCGCACTCCGCGAGCGTGGTGGCGGCGAGGCTCGCGCCCACCGTGCGGACCGCCGGGGCGTTCATCGACAGGCTCGTCAGGCCCAGGCCGGCCAGGACCAGCGCCAGGCGCGGGTCCGCGGCCGCTTCGCCGCAGACGCCCGCCGGCTTGCCGGTGGCCTTGGCCGCGTCGCCGATCAGCTTCAGCAGGCGCAGGAGCCCCGGCTGCCACGGGTCGTTGAGCTTCGCGACCGCGCCCAGCTGACGGTCCGCCGCGAACGTGTACTGGGCCAGGTCGTTCGTGCCGACCGAGACGAAGTCGACGACGCCGAGGATCTCGCGGGCGCTCAGCGCCGCCGCCGGGATCTCGATCATCACGCCCGCCCGGGCGATGCCCGCCGCGCGGACGCGCTCGGCGAACCAGGCGGCTTCCTCGACCGTCGCGACCATCGGTGCCATCACCGAGACGTCGGCGCCGGAGTCCGTCGCCGCGCCCGCGATGGCCTCGAGCTGGCGGTCCAGCACCTCGGGACGGTCGAAGGCCACGCGCAGCCCGCGGACGCCGAGCGCCGGGTTCGGCTCGGCTTCCGGGGAGAGGAAGGCCAGCGGCTTGTCGGCGCCGGCGTCCAGGGTCCGCACGATCACCGGCTTGCCGCGGAACGGCGAAAGCACCGCGGTGTACGCCGCGCGCTGCTCGGCCACCGACGGCTCGTCCGAGGCGTTCAGGTAGCAGAACTCGGTGCGGAACAGGCCGACACCTTCGGCGCCCGCGTCGGCAGCGGCCTGCGCGTCGGCCGGGGAGCCGACGTTGCCGTAGACCTTCACGCGGTGACCGTCGGACGTCGCGCCGGTGCCGTTCCACTCCGCGACCTGCGCCACCGTCGCCGCGACGACCGGCGCCGACGGGTCCGCGACCTCGACGGTGCCCGCGTCGCCGTCGACCGCGAGCGCCTGCGCGTCCAGTGCCAGCAGCCCGCGCACCGCGACGACCGCCGGGATGCCGAGCGCGCGCGCCAGGATCGCGGTGTGGCTGGTGGGGCCGCCCTCTTCGGTCACCAGGGCGAGCACCTTCGCCGGGTCGAGGCCGGCGGTGTCGGCGGGTGCGAGGTCGCGGGCGACCAGCACGCTCGGCGACGCCAGCTCGGGCACCCCCGGCGGCGCGATGCCGAGCAGCTCGGCGATCAGGCGGTCTCGCACGTCGCGGACGTCGCGGACGCGCTCGGCCATGTACCCGCCGGCCGCGGCCAGCGCTTCGGCGAAGCCCTCGGCGGCCTGGTAGACGGCTCGCGCGGCGGGCAGCCCCTGCGTTTTGACCAGCTGTTCGGCCTGCGAAGCGAGCGCCGGGTCGGCGGCCATCGCGGCGGTCGTGATCAGGATCGTCGCCGCTTCGCCGGACGCGGTCTCGGCCTGCTTCTCCAGCCGTGCGGCGACCGCGCCGGCGGCGGGCACGATCCGGGCGGCCTCGGCGGCCGGATCGGCCGGGGCGGGGGTGGCGGCGGGCTCGCCCAGCGGCTCCGCGACACGGACGACAGGACCACTCGCGCGGCCGGGGCTGACGGCGACCCCGGACAGAAACTCAGACGGCATGGTCTAGACCATAGCTCAGATAAGCCTGGATATCTCGTGGTGGCGGGCACAAGCCCCGTCGCCGCACCTGTTCGAGCACCGGCCGGACCTCCTCCTGCCACCAGGCATCGGCCAGTTCGTCGCGGCTGCGCACCGGCCGTCCGGCCAGCATACGGCGGAACCCCCAGGCCTCGGCCGAGTCGGCGAGCCGGAACCAGTCGGCCGGATCGTCGAGCCACAGTCCGAGCCGGACGTCGTCCGGCAGCGGCACACGCTCCAGGAACATCCGCTCGGCGGTCTTCGACGGCAGGTCGGCGAGCGTCAGGCACCGCAGCGCGCAGGCGACCGTGCCGATCCACCGGACCCGCGCGCGGATCGTCCGGGCACCACGCGCCCGCGCGATGGCGACGCGGTGGTGGCCGTCCTCGACGAAGAACATGTCGCTGAGCCGGACGAGCCGCACCGGCGGGAGGTCCGCCGACGTCCGCGTCAGGTGCTCCCAGCGGTCTCGCAGTGCCCGGTTGCGCGGCCGGAACTCGCGGTCGAAGTCCCCGGCGCGGGCGACCGTGCCGACGACACCGTCCAGCGGCACGTCGTACACGCCTTCGTCGAGCTCGGTCTGCTTGCCGAGCGCCTGGAGGGTTTCGTCGAGCGGCATGATCGCGAGGTGGTCGGGGCGGCGCGCCTCCGCGATCGCCTTCAGCTGAGCGGCATAGCCGCGCCACCAGGCCGAACCGAACGAATCGCCCATGTGATGGGCAACACGTCCGGCGGAGTGGTCATTCCCCCAGATCGGCGGCGGTCGGGTAGGACGGCTGCGCGCCGGGCCGCGTCACGCTGAACGCCGCGACGCGAACGGCTCGCTTCGCCGCGGAGACCAGATCGGCGCCGTCGGCCAGCGACGCGGCGAGAGCGCCCGCGAAGGCGTCCCCGGCCCCGGTCGTGTCGACGGCCTCCACCTGCGGTGACGCCACCTCGGTGACACCGCCGGCTTCGACGACGGCCGCACCGGCCGCACCGAGCGTGACGACGGCCGTCTTCGGCCCGAGGTCGAGGAGTTTCCGGAAGTCCGCGCCGGGTCCGGTCAGCCAGGCGGCCTCGTGCTCGTTGACCAGCAGCACGTCGAGCTTGGCGAGCGTCTCCGGAGACAGCTTCGCCGCGGGTGAGAGGTTCAGCAGGACCTTGACGCCCTTCTCGGCGGCCCTCGCGACGGCGTGTTCGACGGTCGGCAGCGGCACCTCGAGCGAGACGACCACGATCTCGACCCCGTCGAAGACGGCGTCGACGTCGGCGGGCTCCAGGCCCGAGTTGGCGCCGGGGGAGACCAGGATCGAGTTTTCGCCGTCGGGGGTGACGGTGATGTAGGCGATCCCGGTCGGCCGGTCGCTGGTCCGCACGAGCCCGGTGTCGACGCCCGCGGCGCGCAGCGAATCGAGCAGCAGCCTGCCGTAGGGATCGTCGCCGACCGCGCCGAGCAGCGCGACGTCCGCCCCGAGCCGGCCCGCCGCGACCGCCGTGTTGGCACCCTTGCCACCCGGCGAGAGCACCGTGTCGCCGCCCAGTACCGTCTCCCCACCGGCCGGTCGCCGGTCCACCGCGACGACGAGGTCGGCATTGGCGGATCCCACAACGAGCACGTCAGAGTTCATGCCCGAACTGTCCCACGGAAGCCACCCGGACCAGGTCAGAACCGGCCCCGAAGGGGAAAGTGAAGGTTTTTGTAACTTATCCGGGGCTGAGTGCGACAATCATGCGAGCAGCGGATGACCGTCACTCGATCGGAGGACGTCCGTCCCCCGGCCGTCACTTCGTGGCCCGGTCCCGCTCTCCAGGTGCGTCATCACGGAAACGTGATGATTTGCCCCAACCGGCGCGAGCCGGGCAGGGCATCGTGTCGCCGGCGCCGATCACGTAGCCCCCCGAGTGATCGGCGTCGGCGGCGCCCCGCTCGTCGCTGAAGGCTTCCGGCAGCCGGTACCGCGACACTCGGGTTTTCCCCACCTCGCCGGGTGGGCAACCGGATGTTTTGGCTGTTCGGCCGCTCCTAACGTCACTTCCATGAGCATTTCCGACTGGAAGCGGACGATCTACGCGGCCCTCGCGCTGCCCGCGTTCCTGGCGGGCCCGGCGGCACGGCGGTGGCTGGCGCGGCGATTGCTGGGTGCCGAGCCCCGAGGCGGCCCCGCCTTCTTCGCGGCCCTCGCCGCCTTCCCATTCGCGTTGCTGATCTGGTTCCTCGTCTGGCGGATCACGACCTTCGGGTTCTTCTGGACCGAGGCCGGCGCGGCCGGTTCGTGGGGCGGACCGTCGCTGATCGGGGCGTGGGCCGTGCACTTCTTCGGCGCGCTCGGCATGTCCGTGGTGGCGATGTGGCTGCTGCGGCCGCTGACCCGGTGGCAGGTACGGGACCTCTGAGCTGCACCTTTTCGTTACGGCCGAGATCGCGTTAATGCAAGAATTGTCGTAGTAAACACCTAGACTGTTCGGATGAGCCACCCCACGAGGAGGGGTCGCGCGCGTGCGGCTACCGAACAGGACATCCGGCGGACCGCCCGGAAACTGCTCGTCGAGCAGGGGCCCGAGGCGGTCACCCTGCGCGCCATCGCGCGCGAACTGGGGATCACCGCGCCCGCGCTCTACCGCTATTACGAATCCCGCGACGACCTCGTCGAGAACCTGCGGCTGGACGTCTGCGCCGACCTGGCCGACGATCTCGCCGAAGAGATCGCCGAGCTGCCCGACGACGGCGTGCTGCAGCTGTTCGCCATCTGCAAGGGCTTCCGGCGGTGGGCGCTCACCCACACGAAGGAATTCACGCTGGTCTTCGCGTCGCCGACCGGTGGCGTCGGGTCGACGTCGGGGAGTGCGCTGAGCCGGGTCGACGAGCCGTTCGGGCGGATCTTCCTCGCCGCCGCCGGGCGGGTGCTCGCGCGGCACGACATCGTGCTGCCGTCGGCCAGCAGTGTGCCCGATGAGCTGCGCGATGACCTGAAGACCTTCCAGGAGTCTCTGGTTGCCGTGCTCGTCGAGTCCGACCAGGGCGTGCCCGTCGAAAAGATCGACCTCGGCGTGACGTACCTGATGATCCAGTTCTGGGCCCGGCTCTACGGGCACGTCACGCTCGAGGTCTTCGGCAACTACCCGATCCCGATGTCCAAACCGGACGTTCTGTTCGAATCGATGCTGGCCGACCTCGCGCGGGAGATCGGGCTCTACTCCGCTTAGGCGGCGTGGCCGCCGTCCACCGACAACACCGCCGCCGTCACGTACTCGGCGCCGGGTGAAGCGAGGTAAGCGACCGCCGCGGCCACCTCGGACGGCCTTCCGTAGCGGTCGAACGCCGTAAGCGCGCGCTGGTCGGCCGCAAAAGGCCCGTCGGCCGGGTTCATGTCCGTGTCCGTCGGGCCCGGGTGGACCAGGTTGACCGTGATGCCGCGCGGGCCCAGCTCGCGCGCCAGCGCCTTGGTCAGGCCGACCATCGCCGCCTTGCTGGTCGCGTACAGCGCCATGCCCGGGCCGGGCACGCGATCGGTGACGCAGCTGCCGATCGTGATCACGCGGCCGCCGTCGGCCAGGACTCCGGCCGCGGCCTGGGTCGCCGCGAACACGCCGCGGACGTTCACCGCCAGCACGCGGTCGACATCTTCCAAAGAAGTTTCACCGAACGCGCCGACGAACCCGACGCCCGCGTTGTTCACCAGGACGTCGAGCCTGCCGAACTCCGCGACGGTCGCCTGGACCGCCGAGGAAACCGCTGAAGCGTCCGCCGAATCCGCCTGGATCGCCAGCGCG
>NZ_NMUL01000003.1 GCF_002234595.1 Amycolatopsis vastitatis | reverse complement strand
CGTTGCTCTGGTACGTCAGCGCGACGTCGGCGCCGTCCTCGGCGAGCCGCAGTGCGGTGGCCGCGCCGATGCCCCGGCTGCCGCCCGTCACCAGTGCCACCTTGCCGTCGAGGGTCATCCCCGGTTCTCCTTCGATCGAGCGTTTTCGTTGACTGCTCAATCAAATCGGGAACACGTGAGAAGCACCGGCGGCTTTCCGACAGCGCGCTACAGGACGATGTTGACCAGCCGGCCGGGCACCACGATGACCTTGCGCGGCGAGCCGTCGCCGACCATCGCCGCGACCTTCTCGTCCGCCAGCGCGGCCGCCTGGACCTCGTCGGACGACGCCGAAGCCAGCACCGTCACCCGGGAACGGACCTTGCCGTTGACCTGGATCGGGTACTCGACCGAGTCCTCGACCAGGTACTTCTCGTCCACCACCGGGAACGGGCCCTGGACCAGCGAGTCCGCGTGGCCCAGCCGGTGCCACAGCTCCTCGGCCATGTGCGGGGCCAGCGGCGCCAGCATCAGCACCAGCGGCTCGGCCAGCTCACGCGGCGTCGACGCGGCCCCGCCGTACACCTTGGTGACGTGGTTGTTCAGCTCGATCAGCTTCGCGCCGGCCGTGTTGAACCGCATCTCGGCGTAGTCCTCGCGGACGCCCGCGATGGTCTTGTGCAGCACCTTGCGGTCCGCCTCCGAAGCGTCCTCAGTGGACACTCGCAGCTCGCCGGTCGTCTCGTCGACGACCAGGCGCCACAGCCGCTGCAGGAACCGGTGCGCACCGACGACGTCCTTGGTCGCCCACGGGCGCGACATCGCCAGCGGGCCCATCGCCATCTCGTAGAACCGGAACGTGTCGGCGCCGTAGTTCTCGGCCATCTCGTCCGGCGTGACGACGTTCTTCAGGCTCTTGCCCATCTTGCCGTACTCCTGGGTGACCTCTTCGTCGTTGAAGAAGTACTTCCCGTCGCGCTCCTCGACCTGCTCGGCCGGGACGTAGACACCGCGCGCGTCCGTGTACGCGTACGCCTCGATGTAGCCCTGGTTGAACAGCTTCCGGTACGGCTCCTTGGACGTCACGTGGCCCAGGTCGAACAGCACCTTGTGCCAGAACCGCGAGTACAGCAGGTGCAGCACCGCGTGCTCGACGCCACCGACGTACAGGTCGACGCCGCCGGTGTCGTCCGCGCCGTACTCGCCGGGCCGCGGGCCCATCCAGTACTGCTCGTTTTCCGGCGCGCAGAACGTGTCGGCGTTCGTCGGGTCCACGTACCGCAGCTGGTACCAGCACGAGCCCGCCCAGTTCGGCATCGTGTTGATGTCGCGGCGGTACTTCTTCGGCCCGTCGCCCAGGTCCAGCTCGACCTCGACCCAGTCGGTCGCGCGGGCCAGCGGCGACGACGGCATCGAGTCGCGGTCCTCGGGGTCGAACGTCACCGGCGAGTAGTCGGCGACCTCGGGCAGCTCGATCGGCAGCATCGAATCGGGGACGGCGTGCACTTCGCCGTTCTCGTCGTAGACCACCGGGAACGGCTCGCCCCAGTAGCGCTGGCGCGAGAACAGCCAGTCGCGCAGCTTGTACTGGACGGTCCCGGTGCCGGCGCCCTTCTCCGACAGCCAGTCGATGATCGTCTTCTTGGCCTCGGCGACGTCCATACCGTCCAGGAAGCTCGAGTTGATCGCCGGGCCGTCACCGGTGTACGCCTTGCCGTCGAAGCCTTCGGACGGCTGCACGGTCCGGATGATCTCCAGCCCGAACTTCTCGGCGAACTCCCAGTCGCGGACGTCCTGGCCGGGGACGGCCATGATCGCGCCGGTGCCGTAGCCCATCAGCACGTAGTCGGCGACGAAGATCGGGATCTGCTTGTCGTTGACCGGGTTCGTCGCGTACGCGCCGGTGAAGACGCCGGTCTTCTCCTTGTTCTCCTGCCGGTCCAGCTCGGACTTCCGCGACGCGGCGACGCGGTATTCCTTGATCGCCTCGGCGGGCGTCGCCGCACCACCGGTCCAGCGCTCGTCGACGTCCGCAGGCCACGCCTCGGTGACCAGCTTGTCGACCAGCGGGTGCTCCGGCGCCAGCACCATGTAGGTGGCGCCGAACAGCGTGTCCGGCCGGGTCGTGAAGACCTCGATCGCGTCTTCGCCGGAGGAGAACGTGACGCGGGCGCCGTGCGAGCGGCCAATCCAGTTCCGCTGCATGGACTTGACCTTCTCCGGCCAGTCCAGCAGGTCCAGGTCGTCGACCAGGCGATCGGCGTACGCGGTGATCCGCATCATCCACTGCCGCAGGTTGCGGCGGAAGACGGGGAAGTTGCCGCGCTCGCTGCGGCCGTCGGCGGTGACCTCTTCGTTCGACAGGACCGTGCCCAGGCCCGGGCACCAGTTGACCGGCGCTTCGGAGATGTACACCAGCCGGTTGTCGTCGATCACCCTCTTCCGCTCGGCCGCGCTCAGCGCGGCCCAGTCACGGCCGTCCGGCGTCGGACGCGAGCCGTCCGCGAACGCGGCCTCCAGCTCGGCGATCGGGCGCGCCTTGCCCGCCTCGGTGTCGTACCAGGAGTTGAAGATCTGCAGGAAGATCCACTGCGTCCAGCGGTAGTACTCGGGGTCGATCGTGGAGATGCGACGGCGTTCGTCGTGGCCCAGCCCCAGGCGCCGGATCTGGCGCAGGTAGGTCCGGATGTTCTCCTCGGTCGTCTTGCGCGGGTGCTGCCCGGTCTGGACGGCGTACTGCTCGGCCGGCAGGCCGAACGCGTCGAAGCCCATCGTGTGCAGCACGTTGCGCCCGATCATCCGGTGGTACCGGGCGAAGACGTCAGTGCTGATGAAGCCCAGCGGGTGCCCGACGTGCAGGCCGGAGCCCGACGGGTACGGGAACATGTCCTGGACGAACAGCTTGTCGCTGGGCACCGGCTGCCCCTCGACGGCGAGCGGCCCGACGGGGTTGGGCGCGTGGAAGGTGCCCTGGTCGGCCCAGTGGTCCTGCCAGCGCTGCTCGATCTGACCCGCCAGCGCGGCCGTGTAGCGGTGCGCCGGGACGTCGGTCCCTGTTGTCTCGGTCATCGCCGTCTTCCTCCGAGTTCGAGCTACTCCAGAAACAACTCGACCCCTCAGCCACCAGGGCATGAGGGGTCGCCGCACCGGCCGGGCCGGGCCCGGTCAGCGCGGCAGGCTAAGGAGCAGCCGAGCCGTGTTCATGTGCACATCGTAACTTGCTGGTCAAAGCCGTTCCGAGGGGACCGCCAGTGCGACGAACTGGGTGACCTGGGTCGCGGAGAAGTTGTTGTCGCTGACCAAGATCAAGCTGCGCTCGCCGTTCGGGAGCTTCGGCCCCCAAGTCATGCCCTCGAGGTTGTCTACTGTGGACAAGCCGAGGTCGGCCGCGTCGAAGAGGAACCGCTTCTTCACCGGCTTGACGTGCTTCGCGTCGGCGAGGGACTTCACGTTCAGGACGTTCGTCGCGCCCGACGTGTCGATCTCGTAGACGCGGACCTTGTTGCCGACACCGGTGCTGAACGAACGCTCCATCATGAGGAACTTCGTCGGGTCGGCCTGGTCGACAGCCAGCATCGAGGACACCCCGGTGGTCGCGAACGCGTCAGCGGGCACCGGTGACGCGAAGAGTGGTTCCTGGGGATAGGCGTACTGCGCCAGGACCGGGCCGAACCGCGACTGCAGGGTGATACGCGAAAGCGCACCCGACGTCGTGGTCGGCTGGGGCCCGTCCTGCAGGAGGGGACCCTCGACCTCGCTGGCCAGCAGCGAGCCGAAGCCGGTGAAGGTGATGCCCTCGAGGACGAGGTTCTGCCGCGGACCCGCCGTCGGCGTCATCTTCTCGTTCGCGGGAATCGGCAGGTCACGGACGTACCGGCCGTCGCGGCGCGCCTCGCGGATGGACGGGTCGATCAACGTCGTCGCCGTCCGCTCGCCCTCCTGCGCCCAGTAGTAGTCGCCCGTCCACGGGTCGACGCGCAGCTCTTCCGGGTCGATCGTCTGCTCGTTCTGCGGCTTCGCCGGGTCGTTCTGGGTGAGCGGCGGGTACGGCGTGCCGTCGGGCCGCAGGAACGGCTTGGTGCCGGTGAAGGTGACCGGGCCGACGCCGTCCGCGGACACCGGGAAGGTCGCGGTGTAGAAGCGGGCGGGGTTGATCGCCGACCGGTCGTCGCAGATCAGGGCGTAGCCGCCGGTCCGCGGGTCGTAGTCGATGCTGGACAGGCCACCGACCATCGTGCCCTGGAACGGCAGGGCGTTCGGGACGATCTGCTCGCCGAGCAGCCGGAGGGGCCGCTGGTGACGCTCGGTGGCATCGGCCGGCGCCGCGGCGAGGATTCCGCCGATCAGGGCAGCGGCCAACAGAGTGGGCAGTACGCGCGGTGACATGGCCTGTAGCACAGTCGATCAGGGTATCCGGCAGGTTGCCGGGACGTCACGCTTATCCTTGAGCTCGTGTTCGCTATCGCGCTGGTTCCGATCGTGCTGGGTGTGCTCGTCGGCTTTGGTGGGTTCCTCGGTTTCCGTGAGCGCTTGACGCGCGAGGGCGGGACCGGCGTGCGCACGGAAGCCGCGTTGCGCAGTGAAGAGGCGTTCAAGCTGGCCAACCGCATCGCCGGCCTGCCGACCATGGCCGGAGGCGCGATCTCCGTGCTCGCCGGGCTGGCCGGGCTAGCGATGCCGTCGACCGGCGGCCTGATCTCCGCCGCGCTCGCCGGCGTGCTCGCCATGCTGGTGCTGGTCATGGGCGGTGGCGTGCTCGGCAACCGGGCCGCGCTGACCGTTCCGGCCCCGGCTCCGGCGGCACCGGCCGGGTGCAGCGGCTGCGCGTGCGGCGCCGGCGGCTGCGGGGTCTTCAAGAAGGACGAAGCCTAGTTTTCAGGTGACTCAGTTCCGCTGCAGGTCGCCCGGGTGGGTGGCCAGCAGCGCCATCGGGATGCCCTGGCGGCGCAGCACCTGGCTCCACAGGTCGCCGTTCGGCGAGGCCAGGATGTCGCTCGGCAGCGCGGGCACGATGAGCCAGTCGTCACGCTCGATCTCGCCCGCGAGCTGCCCCGAGTTCCACCCCGCGTAGCCGGCGAACACGCGCACGCCGCGGACCTTCGGCACCAGCACCTCGGGGTCGGTGTCCAGGTCGACCAGCGCGACCGGGCCGCGGACCGCGATCACGCCCGGCACGCTCGCCGCCGTCTCGCCGGTGCGCAGCGCGGCCAGGCACAACGCCGTCTTCTTCTCGACCGGCCCCCCGACGAACACCGCCTGCGGCTCGGCGACGTGCCCGCCCCAGTTGGGCAGCACGTCGTGCACGGCGACGTCGCTCGGCCGGTTCAGGACCACGCCGAGCGTGCCTTCGTCACGATGATCGATGACGAACACCACGGTCCGGCGGAAGTTGGGGTCGACCATCGTGGGGGCGGCGACCAGGAGCGTTCCCGGTTCAACCTCGGCGTCCGCTGGCACGCGACCCATGATCCCACCCCTGGCCCGGCGAATTACTTCGGCTCGGGAACAATCGCCCCAGCAGCCTCGTTTGAAACATGTGGCCGGCGCACTGCGTGTCCCCCGGGCTCACTGAAGAACCGCCTTTGTGGAATACCGTCCGGCTGGAGCCACACTGCGCATAGCCGCCGAGAGGCGACCTTAGTGCGTCGGCCACCCATTCTCTTGACTGATGCCCTACGCCTGGGCCTTACTCTGGCTTCGTGACGATCAGCGCCCAGACGGCGACAGAGCGAAGAGGCCCTCGGGAGCTGCTCAAGGACCCGGACTTCCGGCGTCTCCTCTTCACGCGCTTCGCCGCCAGCTGGGGCGACGGCGTCTTCCGCGCGGGGCTCGCCGGTGCCGTGTTGTTCAACCCGGAGCGTGCCGCCGATCCGCTGGCCATCGCCGGCGGATTCGCCGCGCTGTTGCTCCCGTACTCCGTCGTCGGGCCGTTCGCCGGCGCCCTGCTGGACCGGTGGGACCGCCGCAAGGTCCTGATCTTCGCGAACCTCCTGCGTGGCCTGGCGATCGTCTGCGCGTCCGCCGCCGTCGGCTTCGGGTTCGGCGGTCTCGGCCTGTTTTCGCTGGCGCTGACCGCGGAAGGGATCACGCGCTTCATCGGCTCCGGGCTTTCGGCGTCGCTGCCGCACGTCGTGGAGGAAGAGAGCGTGGTGACGGCGAACGCGTTCTCCACGACGCTCGGCTCGGTGGTCGCGGTCATCGGTGGTGGCTGCGCGATCGGCCTGCGGGCACTGCTCGGCAGCAACGACGTCGGATCGGCGGAGACCACGGTGTTCGCCGTGCTCGGCACCCTGGTCGCGGCGTTCCTCGCGCGCGGCTTCGCCCGCGGCGTGCTCGGACCGTCGGTGGTCGACGAGCCGCCGAACGCCTTCCTGGCCGTCGCGCGCGGGCTGGCCGACGGCGCGAAGCACGCGTGGCGCGCGCCGAGTGTCACGGCCGGGTTCCTCGCGCTGTTCGCGCACCGGGCGTCGTTCGGGGTGTCGCTGCTGGTCACCGTGCTGTTGATGCGGAACTACTTCACCGACCACGGCATGTTCCGCGCCGGCCTGCCCGGTCTGGGGCAGATGGCCGCGCTCGCCGGGGCCGGGCTGCTGCTGGCCGGGCTGCTGACCGCGCGGATCATCCGTGTCTTCGGCCGGTTGCGTGCCGTGCTCGGCGCGTTGCTGCTGGCGGCGATCGCGCAGTCCGCGCTGGGCCTGCCGATGGTGCTGCCGCTGGCGCTGCTCGCGTCGTTCGTCATCACCGGCGCCGGGCAGGTGCTCAAGCTGTGTGTCGATTCATCGATCCAGCTCGACGTCGCCGACGAAGCCCGCGGCCGGGTGTTCGCGCTCTACGACACGCTCTTCAACATCACGCAGGTGGCGGCGGTTTCGCTGGGCGCGCTCGTCGTGCCGGACGACGGCCGCGCGCCGGGCCTGCTCATCGCCGCCACGGTCTGCTACCTGGTCGGCGGAGCCGGGTACCTGGTGGCCCGGCGCCGCACGATTCGCTGAGGCAAACACCCGAACCGGTCACGGCCACTGCTCCATTGGCATTAGGGTGACGGGCAGTCATTAGTAGGTTCGAGGGACACCGGGGGCACCTGTGACCACCGCGGGCGACGACCGTGCACGGCTCGAAGCACGCAACGCCGCGATGAAGGACCGGATGGACACCCTCCTGGAGAACTTCGAGCGGCAGACCGCGCAGCTGCGCGACGCCCAGGCGGCGGCCGCCGAAACCACCGCGCAGGTGAGTTCCCCCGATGGCCTGGTCCGCGCCACCATCGACGCCGGCGGCAGCCTCGTCAAGCTCGAGTTCGCCCCGAACACGTTCGAGCGCACCACTCCGGCGCAGCTCGCGAACACCGTCCAGACGCTGGTGCGGCAGGGGTCGTTGCAGGTCAAGCAGAAGATCGCGGACCTGATGGCGCCCATCACCGAGGGCCTGCCCGACCTCGCCGACCTGGTCGAAGGCGCACCGTCGCTGGCCGGGCTGGTGCCGCCGATCCCCGACTTCACCGAGGACGAAGAGGCACCGGCGCCGCGTCCCGAGTCGTTCGAAGACGCCGGTTCGATCCTGCGCAACGAGCAGGCGCCGATCCCGGCACCCAAGCCCACTCCCAAGCGCGTCCGCCCGCCGCGTGACGAGGACGAGGAGCCGCCGTCGTCCTGGATGACGAGGGGCGACTGATGCCGGACGGGACCGGCTTCACCGCCGAACCGGACGCGGTACTGCGTGCGTCGAACGGCCTGGTCACCGCGGCGGACGGGCTGGAGAACGCGCTGAAGGCGTTGCAGGGTGCGCTCGACGCCCAGGGCGAGTGCTGGGGAAACGACGACTCCGGCAAGGAGTTCGCCAAGGACTACGTGCCCGGGGCACAGGGCGCCACCGAAGGGTTCGCCAACCTCGTGCAGGGACTGCGCGGCATGCAGCAGAACGTCGCGAAGTCGATGAAGGCGCTCTCGGGCGCCGACGAAGACGTGACGTCGCAGCTCAGCAAGGGGCAATGACGCGTGGGGATGGAAATGCCCGACGCGGTCAAGTGGCTGCTGCCGATCGTCGTCGGGGAGAGCTGGCCGGAGGGCGACGAGACCAAGCTGCGTGCCCTGCGCGACGCGTGGCACACGGCGTCTTCGGCGATCGGGCCGGCCTCCGACGCGGGCAACCAGGCCGCTCAGGGCATCCACGACAACTGGACCGGAGACGGCGCGGACGCGTTCGCCGAGCAGTGGAAGAAGTTCGTCGAAGGCGACGAGGCGTACTTCAAGCAGCTGGCGGACGCGACGAAGGCGCTGGGCGATTCGTGCGACCAGACGGCGCTGGACGTCGAGTACACGAAGTACATGATCATCATTTCGCTGATCATCCTGGCGGCCCAGATAGCGGCGATGATCGCGGCGGCCGCGGTGACGTTCGGCGGCTCGACGGCGGGCATCGCACCGGCCCAGATCGCCACCCGGATGACCGTGCAGATGCTGTTCCGGCAGCTGCTCGAGAAGCTCGCCCAGCAGGGGTTCAAGCAGGTCGCGAAGGAGCTGCTGGAGCAGTTGCTCAAGCAGGGCCTCAAGAAGATCGGCATGGAGGTCCTCAAGAACGAGGCCATCAACCTCGGCATGGACGCGGGCATCCAGGGTCTGCAGATGGCCAAGGGCGACCGCAAGAGCTGGGACTGGTCCAAGACCTCCGACGCGGCGATTTCGGGCGCGGTCGGCGGGGTCGTCGGGGCGGCTTCCGGATCGATCGGGCGAGGCGCCACCGAGGGGCTGTCCCACAGCGCCGGCGGCCAGATCGCGGACGCGGCCATGCGCGCGGGGGCGCGCGGTGCGGTCGAAGGGGTCGCGCAGACGGTCGGACAGGCGGCCGTCACGGGGGACTTGGGCTCGCTGACGCCGGAGCAGCTGCTGATGGGCGCTTCGAGCGGGGCGGTCGGGGGTGCCGCCGGGGGCGCCAAGGAGCAGCTGCACTCGATCCACGAGGCGAACATCCCGCGGACCGAACCAGGTGACGCGGGGGGCTCGTCCTCGGAGGCTGGGTCTCGGGGTGAGGGGTCCTCGGAGCCGGAGTCTCGCGGGGAAGGGGCTGGTCGGGAGCCTTCTTCGGAGCCGGAGTCGCGGGGTGAGGCGGCCTCGGAGCCCGAATCGCGAGCCGCGGCTTCGCCTGAGCCCGAGTCACGGGGTGAAGAACCCCGGCACGAGGCGTCGTCCGAGCCCGAATCTCGCCGGGAACCTGAAGCGCGGCGGGAATCCCCGTCTTCGTCGGACTCACGGGTGGAGTCCGAGCCGGAGGCCCGGCAGGAGCAGCGTGCGGACAACGCGCCGAGCCACGGGCAGCCGGGCCCGGAACGGCAGTCGGTCGAGCCACGGCAAGCGCCGGAGCAACCCGGCTCCGAGCCCGCAGCTGTGCGCGCGATGGCGGAGCAGCCGGCTTCGGCGACGGGCACCGGTTCGCCGAGTGGCGGATACGGCATGGCACCGCCGCCGGGATCCGGCCCGGAGCCGGGACGGCAGACCGTCGGACGCCCGCAGGACAACGTCGGAGCGGCCGGGTTCACGGGCGGTGCGAGCCAGCCGTTCGCGGCGGATGGCGGGACGGCGGCGTTCCAGAACGGACCGTCGCCGCAGCAGGCACCGCCGCCTCCCGGCGGGTTCACGCCACCACCACCCGCGGGAATGCCGAACGGCGGTGGCCCGGGCCCGCGACCGGCCGGGCCGTCGCCGCAGCAGCCGATGCCGCCGCATGGTGGAGAACAGCCGCGACGGGTCCCGCCGCAGGATCCCCGCTGGATGCTGCAGGGTGGTCAGCCACCCCAGCCCGGCCGGCGGCAGGGAACGCCACCGCCAGGTCAACCCCACGGCGGTCCCTCGCCGCTTCAGCCAGGTGGGCATCGACCACAGCCGAGCACGGGAGGGCAATCGCCCCACGGCGCCCAAGCGCAGCCCGGCGGGCAACTACCGCACGGTGGGCAGCCGCCGGCACATCCGGGCGCACAGCCACCGCACCCCACGCAACCACTTCCCGGCGGCCAACCGCCCCCCGGGCAACCGCCGCTGCGGCCCGGCGGGCAGGCGCCGCAGGGCAGCCAGCCGCCGGTACAGCAGGGCGGGCAGCCACCACACGGTGGGCAACCGCCGCATGGTGGGCAGCCTCCGATGCGGCCGGGTGCACAGCCGCCGCATGGGGCGCAGCCATCCGTTCAGCCCGGCGGGCAGCCGCCGCAGGGTGGGCCGCAACCTCTGGGTGGGCAGCCGCACCAGCGGGGGCACTATCCGTCGGCCGGGCAGCCGCCGATGGGGGGCCAGCCGCCGCAGGGTGGGGTGCACCCGCACGATCCGCGCCGGGTGCCGCCGATGGGGGCGCCGGGTGGGCAGCGTCCGCCGATGCCCGGGTCGCAGCGTCCCGCGGGATATCCGAACCAGCCGCGTGGTCCCCAAGGGCCCGGCGGACGGCCGCCGATGCCGCCCCCGCCGGGCGGACGCCCTCCCATGTCACCGCACGACCCGCGGGTGCCCCCGCCTCGGTTCGGTCCGCCGTCGGAGCACCTGCCGCGCGGGCCGCAGAGCCCGTTCGACCCGCCGCGGCCGGTGGACCGTGCGCCGGAACAGCCACGACCTGCCGAGCAGGCACCCACCGCCCCCACGCCTGCGCAGGAACGCCCGGCGCCGCACAACGAGCAGCAGGCCGAGCACGCCCCCGCCCAAGAACACCCGGCCGAGCAGCCCGCCGCCGAGCACGCGGCCCCAGAACACGCCGCTGACCAGGAACCCGCTGCTCACGACGGCGAACCTGCTCACCTCCGGCCCGACGAGCCCTACCTCGCCGACCACGCCTTCCACACCGACGATCCCGCCGGGGTCCGGCGGATCGAGGACACCTTCATGGACTCCGGGCGGCACAGCCCGGAGTCCGGCGAGTGGCGTCACGAGCAGGTCCGGCGCGAGGCGCTCGCCAGGCGCGACGAGTTCCACCCCGGCATGTCCGACGCCGGCGCGTTCGCCGTGCACGCCTACACGCGGTACGAGATGGTCGGGCCGCTCAACCGGGCGCTGCGGATGGGTGGGCCCGAGCTCGTCGATCTCGCTCCGCAGGCCGGGGCTCTCGCTTCCGGGCTGAACGAGCTGCCGCCGCACCTCGGGACCGTTTCGCGGCGGGTCGACTTCCACGGCGATCCCGCGCGGCTGCAGGCCTTCCTCGGGCGGTTCCACGAGGGTGCGCACATCACCGAACCGTCGTTCCTCAGCTCGTCGAAGGTCGACGCGGAGCACCCGCGCAGCACCTTCCCCGGCGAGGTCGAGATGCGGATCCGGTCCAGGACCGGCCGGGACGTCGAAGCGCTGGCGAGCATCGGGCACGAACGCGAAGTCCTCTTCAAGGCCGGGACGCAGTTCCAGGTCACCGGGGTCGAGATGGGGCCGGGGCACCCCGAGCACCCGAACCACAAGCGCGGCGAGCCGCAGTGGGTGGTGCACGCCGAAGAGGTCACGCCCGGTGATCCGGGGCATCTCGGCGAGGCCGACGCCCGGACCGCCGTCGAAGAACGCCGGGCCCAGGAGCGCGCCGACGAGGAGCGCTTCCAGCGCGAGGCCGACGCCGAGCTGGAACAGTTCTACGCCGAGCACCCCCACCTCAAGCCGACCGGTGACATGTCCAAGCTGCTCGGCTTCGACCCCGTGGACGCTCCGCCGCCGCCTGTGCGGCGCGTGCCGGCCACCGGCGAACCCGAAGGTGGCTGGTCCCGGCTCGCCGAGCCGCTCACCCCGGGCGGCGTGCCCGTGCTGCACGCCGGGTCCGTCGAGACGCCGCAGCAGCACGCGCGTCTCGTCCGCGACGCCGTTCCCGAACTCGGTGCGGTCAACACCCGCAACCACTACGGCCCGGACGCCCTCGAGAACGGCTTCCGCACCAACGCCGCCGATTCGATGGTCGCCTTCGAGCGACGGATGAACGGCGAGGACGTCGTCGCCGGGCCGTCGCGGGGCGAGCGGCTCGACGGGCCGTGGAGCCACCGGGGCAGCTTCGACGACGTCGCCCGCGACCTCGGCGAACGTCCCGTCGGCGCGCGGTCCGCGGTCGCCTTCGAGCACGCCGGCGCGGAACGGCTGGTCGCCGCCGTGCACACCGAGCACGGGGTGCTGTTCGCCGATCCCGTCAGCGGACGGCTGGCCGAACTGCCGCACGACGCCGCCGGGATCCGCGAACTGCCCCTGGGCCCCCACGAAACCGGCCCCCACGAAACGCCGGCGATCGGCGACCGCCTCAGCCCGGCGCCCGAGCGGCTGCCGCACGACGAGCGTTACCTCTTCGACGGCGAGCACCGCGGCACCCCCGCCGACCACGACAGCATCCGCCGCGCGGTCGGCGACGAGGGCATCTACCAGCAGATCCACGACCGCGCCCTGGCCCGCCGGGACGCCGCCGGACTGCCCCTGACCGACGAGGGCGCTGTCGCGGTCCACGGTTACACCCGCGGCGAGTACGCCTACGACGTCAACGAGGCCCTGCGCCGTGGCCCCGGCCACCCCGGCTTCGACCTGGCGCAGGCGAACGCGCGCGCCATCACCGACGGCCTCAACCAGGTCCCGCGCACGTCCGGCAAGAGCATCCGCGCCTTCGACGTCGGCGGCGACCCGCGGCTGGCCGAGCTGGTCGCCGGGCCGTACGAGCCGGGCGCCGTCGTCGTCGAGCCGGCGTTCTCCAGCGCGTCGATCAAGACCGGCGAGTTCTCGACCAGCAAGTTCGGTGACGACGTCGAACTGCACGTCCGGTCCGACAACCTCCGCGACATCTCGAAGCTCGCCGAGAACCCGTCCGAGCGCGAGACGCTCTCGCCGCCCGGCACTCAGCTGCTGGTGCACGAGCGGCGGCTGGAGATCACGCCCGAGGGCCGCCGCAAGTGGGTGATCGAGGCCGAGGAGATCGGGCCCGGCCACCCGCGTTACCTCGACCCCGAGGCCGCGCAGCGGAAGATGGCCGAGCGGCGTGCCGAGAACGAGCACAACACGGCCGAGTTCGAACGGCGCCGGCAGGCCGCGCTGATGGAACGCCTCGGCGGCTTCGGCGAGCCGGAGCAGCTTCACCAGCCTGAGCACCCGTCGATCAGCGACGCCCTCGACGGCTCGGAACCGTCCGTGGTCCCCGAGCCGCAGCCGGACTACTCGACACTGGCGCGCGCGACGAACCCGCCGTCAGAACCGGCCATCCACGCCGACACGGCGACGCCGGCGGAGCGCGCGGCCTACGTCCAGGACCGGCACCCGCACCTGCGCGACGTCAACCCGGGCTTCCACCAGCCCGGCGCGCTGGAGAACGGGTACATGTCCAACTGCACCCGCGGGCCCGAGGCGTACATGGACCGGCTGCGCGGCGGCGACATGACGGCCGAGCCGGCCCTCTTCCACGAGATGGGCACCCGCGGCACGCTCGAGCACCTCGAGGGCCGGTTCGGCGAGACGTTCTCGGCACGCGGCAGCTACGACGACGTCATCCGCGAGATGCGGGACCGGCCGCTCGACCACCACGCTGTGGTCGCGGTGAAGTACGAAGGCCCGAACGGCGTCGTGTACGGGCACGTCGCGATGGTCGTGCACACCCGCGACGGCGTCGCGTTCATCGACCCGCAGTCCGGTGACCTCATGCACCTGCCGCAGCCGCCGAAGGGCATCAAGCTGATGCACATCGGCACGCCGGACGAGGTCCACGTCCAGCCGGAGCACGCCCCGAACGAGACGCACGGCGGCTATGGCAATGCCCCGCAGTCGCGGCTCGACGAACTGCTCGCCCAGCCTCGCGTCGCCGAGGCGCTCGCCGGTGCCACCACCGACCTCGTCGTCAAGGACCACGAAGGCAACCCGCAGAACCTCGGCCCGGTCGGCGAGTTCGTCCGGACGCGGCTTGCGGAGCACCCGGAGCTGGTCAACCTGCTCCACGACCCGGCCAACGAGTTCCTGACGCGGTCGCTGCTGCGCAAGCCGGAGACGATCGCGAGCCTGCTGGTGCACGACGAGGCCATCCCGATCCTGGCCGACGCCGTGCACGAGGTGCACCACCCGGCCCCGGACGCCGAACCGGTGAGCCCCGACGCCGAGCCGACCCCCCTGACGCCCGAACAGCACGAGGTCGCCGACCGGGTCACCGAAGAGGCCCGGCAGCACCGGCCGTCGGATCGGCTGCAGGCGCCGTTCGACCCCGCCATGCGGGGCGACGAGGCTTACACGCGCGAGTACCTCGGGCACCGCTACGAAGAGGCGGCACGCGCGCAGGAAGTGCTCAAGCGGACCTTGCCGCCACTGGCGGAGGAAACCAACGGGACCCCGGGATTCCGCCCCGGTCCCAAGTCGCTCGGCCGGGCGATGGACAAGATCGCCGACTACGGCGGAGATGCCTCGAGGCTGATCGACCTGGCCGGCGCGATGATCCAGTTCGAGCGGGTGCAGGACGCCTACGCGGCGCTCGAACGCGTTGCCGCGCACCCGGAGCTGGACATCGTGAAGTTCGAGGACCGATTCGCGAACCCCGCGGAAGCCGGTTATCGCGACTTGCAGATGAGCGTGCGCATCGACGGCCACGTCGCCGAGCTGCGCCTCCACGTCAAGGCACTCGACGACGTGGCCGCTTACGAGCACGCGCTCTACGAAGTTCGCCGGGATCTCAAGGCACTCCGGAAGGCCGAAGGCCGAGCGAACTACACGACCGAGGAACAGGCCCTGATCGACGGGCTGATCAAGCGCGAACGCGACCTGTTCTGGGACGCGCTGCAGGGGAGTCTCTAATGGTTCAGACGCCGTCCTACTTCGAGTACTACGACCACACGTACGTGGTCGAGAGCACGCCCGACGGCGGGCTGACCGGTCGCATCCTGAACTGGGAGACCGGGGCGTTCGAAGAGAAGCCGGACCACGTTCCGGACGTGCTCCTCGGCCACGAAGCCGAGATCGTGAAGCTCGACTGGGAGCGGTTCGTCATCCGGACCGAGGAGGAGCGGCACCACTACCTCCGTGGCGACGGGCCGATCTTCGCGCTCTACCAGACCATCGACGCGATCTGGGCCGGAACCGAAGAGGAGAACCGCCGGATCACCAAGGAGGAGCGCGCGTTGATCGACTCGATCTACCGGCGGACCTTCAAGATGTGGGAGGACGAGTTCGCGCGCCGCGACGCCGGCGACCCCCCGACCTTCCGCTACACCTCGACGTTGGCGCGATGATTCACGTGGAACATCGACTTTCGCCCGAAGAGCAGCGCGCCGTCCTGGTACGGTTGGGAAAGCTCGTCCGGCAGCACCGGGCCGACGCCGCCGCGCCGGCCGTCGTCGACTTCCGGCAGCTCGGGAAGCACACGGAGATCGCCGGCCACAACACGGCGACGCCCGATGAACTGGCCGACGTCTTCACCGAGCTGAGGGCCGGGATGTACGCCGAGGGCCACGGCACGTGGCTGCAGGCGCGGTTCACCCTCGACCCCGGCGGCACCTTCGACTTCGACTTCGCCCTCGACGATGATCCTTTGTGGACAGATTCGCCGGAGCCGGCGGCCTACCCGGAGGAGCTCGGGGAGTACCCGCGCGCCGACGAGCACATCCCCGACTGGTGGCGGCTGCGCGCACAGCTACCGCTGGGTGTGGTGTTCCGGCACGCCGACGTCGGGGGACCGGACGCCGACCGGCCGCCGCTGACCGACACCGAGGTGCCGCTCGTGCTGCAGTACCTCGAGCGCGAAGCCGTCGTCCACGAGGACGGCGACGAGCGCTTCCACACCGACGGCACCTGGATCTGGCACGCGGCGGTGCCGCACCTCCTGGCGGAGTACGGCGTACCGCCCGAACCGGACCTCGTCGCGCACATCCGGCGTCACCACTACCAGCCGCCGTACGTCGAGCCGCTGGTCCGCCGGACCGCCGAGGCGGACCTGCTGGGCAAGCCGCGGCCGAAGCCGGGCCGCGGCGACGTGAAGAAGACCGTCGGCGACGTCGTCGCCGAGCTGGAGACCACGCCGGATCCGAAGCTCGCCGACGACGAACTGCTGATCGTCCTGGTCCAGCGGCTCGGCGAGCACGGGGTGTGGCCGGAGGCGTACCGCGTCGGCGAGCGGGTGGACGGCACGTGGTGCCTCAACTACACGTCCGACGGCTGGGAGGTCGCCGCGTACGCCGGCGGAGAACCCCGCGAGCCGAAGTACTTCGGCCGGCTCGAGGACGCCGCGCAGCAGCTGCTCGGCGCGCTCCTGCTGCACCCCGCCCGGATGACCGCCGGGCACGAAACCCCGCTGGAAACCGCGAAGGAACTCGACGACTGGCCGGTGCACCCGGCGCCGGGTGAGCCTCCCCTCACCCTGCTCCGCAACAAGCGCATCACCAGGCTGGTGGCGGGTACGGTCGTCCTGCGCTTCGGCGAGGAACCCGGCAACCTCGTCCACCACGGGGAGGTACGGTTCGCCACGACGTCGCTGCCGCTCGAACGCGAGCGGGTGCGGCGGAGCTACCGGCTGAGACGCCCGCTGCACGTGATCACCGGCATCACGGTCCCCTGGGCGAACCTGCCGGGTGGCGCGGTGGCCTTCGTGCTGCCGAAGACGATCGCCGAGCACGAGTCCGACGGAAGCCTGGAGAGGATCGAGTAGGTGGAAGCGGCGGAAGCGATTGCCAAGGTCGGTCAGTGGCTGCGCGCGGTGCACGGCCCGGACGTCTCCGGTCCCGCCGGGCTCCGGGTGGACACCGAGAGGGTCCTGCGCATCCCCGAGGGCTGGTCGGTGCCCTACAACACCATCGCGTTCCTCGACGAGGGTCGGCCGGAGAAGGAGATCTTCCCGCCGCCGTCGGTGGTGGTCCGCGAGCCGGACGGCGAGCTGCGGCAGGCGCACCCGCACCCGGGCGGGCTGTCGGTGCCGGTGGCGTTCCCCGGCCAGGAGAACTGGCGCGAGGTCGTCGACCCCGAGTACGTGAAGGCCGGGCTCGGCGAGCTGGGCGTGCCGCTGCAGGCCGTCGCGGGCTGGGTGAAGGTCGACGCCGAGGGCAACCAGACCGGCGAAGAACGGGAGAACCCCGAGTACAAGGCAGGGCCGATCCGCCGTGGCTACCCCAAGCCCGAGAACGCGCTCGAGACGCTGCTGTCGTTCGCCAGCGTCGGCTGGCTGACCCGCGAGCTGCTGCTCATCGGGCTGATCCGCTGCGAGGTGTTCGTCCCGCTCGACCTGGAGACCGGCAAGACCGACCGGTTCTACTTCGCCGAGGAGCGCAACGAGCTCAAGGTCTTCAGCTCGACCCGGAACCTGCCCTCGCGCGAGCACGGCTGGTGGAAGGTCGACGTCGCGACGCTGGCCGAGTTCGAACACCCGCCGAACCTGGTGATCAACGGCGGCCCGACGACCATCGAGGACGTCTCCAGCGGCGAGCTCGCCGAGATCGTCCAGCGGTTCCCGCGGCACGAGCCGCGCATCGACGTGCACGGCCGCTGCCCGGAGGCCGAGGAGGACCTGCTGCGCGTGGCCGCCGAAACGGCGTCCCGGATGGGTCTGCCCGAGCCGGTCAAGCCGCCGCTCCTCGCGGCCGAGAAGGCCCGGCGGCGGGGCTTCGAGCTGACCGCCGAGGAGTGCGCGAAGACCATCCTCGGCGAGTCCTGGCTGAATCGGCTGAACATGCCGGAGCCGCCGCGCAGCAAGCCCAACGACCTGCGCGCGAACGGCTTGGCCCCGTCGTACGACAACACCGGCCGCACGGTGCCGCGGCTGGACACGTTCGGCAAGTACTTCGAGCGGGACCTGGACGGCTTCCGCTACGGCTGGCAGCGCGTGACCGGCGCGTACGTCGGCTTCGCGCTCGGGGAGGCCCTCGGTGCGGCCGTCGACCGGATGCCCCTGCACGACATCCACGCCAAGTACGGCATCGAAGGCGTCACGGACCTCGTCCCGGCGTTCGACCAGCCGGGCCGGATCGGCTCGCTGACGCAGCGGCTGCTGTTCTACACCGAGGCCGTGATCCGCAGCCCGCACCGCGAGCAGCCGGAGTCCCGCGAAGCCGAGCAGCTCTTCCCCGACGTCGTCCGCGGGGCGCTGCAGCGCTGGCTGCGCACCCAGGGCGCGCCGATGGACGCGCTGGACGGCTGGCTCGTGCAGGTCCCGGACCTGCACGCCCGGCGTGACGCCGACGACGCCGAGCTCAACGGCTACCACCAGCTCGCGACCGGCGCCGCCGGCGCGACCCCGATGACCGGGCCGGCCGCGCTGATCTCCGCGTTGCCGGCCGCGCTGACCATGGCCGGGCCCGGCAGCGGGTTCAGCGGCGGGACGCGGCAGGCGGTGCGCGGCCTGGCGGGCGTCACCCACCCCACCGAGCCCGACCTGGCCGCCGCGACCTACCTGACCTGGCTGTTCGAGCACGCGCTGACCAAGGATCCGTTCAGCTTCCCGATCTGGAACCTCAGCCGCGAGGTGCTCAACCCGGACAACCAGTTCCAGCAGGGTCCCGAGTGGACGGAGATCGGGGAGATGGTCGCCGAGTCCGTCCCCTTCTTCGGCGAGCACGGACTGCCTGACCTGCGGATGCCCGAGCTGATCGGCGACGGCAAGACCACGTTGTCGGTGCTCGGACGCGCGTTCGCCGCGTTGTCGGGCTTCGAGAACTACCCGGAGCAGGCGCTGCTTCGCGCCGTCAACCACTCCGGCCGCAGCGCGCTGACCGGCGCGATCGCCGGCGCCCTGCTCGGCGCGCGGACCGGGATCCCCGGGCTGCCGCAGAAGTGGGTCGACCAGCTGGAGCTGCGGTACCTGGTCGAGAACGTCGCGTCCGACGCCTACTGGCACTTCGACCGGCACTCGGCGTTGAGCGCGCTCGGCGACCAGTGGATCGAGCGGTACCCGCGGCATTAGCCCGAGGATGGGGAGAATGACAGAAGAGGACTTCGTCGAGTGGCGCCCAGACGTCGACCCGGAGTTCGACGAAAAGGCGTTCCCCGACCTCGGCATCCCGGTGCGTGCCATCCGCGGCTGGGCTCAGTACACGGCGTTCGGGGAGCCGACGGGCCCGCGCCGCGTCAACGACCAGTACCGTCCGGGCCCGGTGTGGCACGGCTTCCCGGTGCCCACGACCGACGCCGGGAAGCTGCTGAACTACCTGGGCGCGAACTGGATCAGCCGCGCCGAGTTCGCGCGTGCGCTGCTGGACTGCGAAGTGCTTGTTCCCCTGCCCGACGGCGAGCCGTTGCTGCGGCCGGTGCCCGGCACGGGCAGGCGCGAAGTCATCGCGTACAGCTCGTCGGCGAAGGTGCCCGGGCGGTACCCGCGCCGGTGGCGGGTGACCGTCCGCGAGCTGCTGGCCGACCAGCCGGGGACCGGGCTGACGCTCGATCCCGGCACCGGGCTCGTCCGCAGCCTCACGGCGGCCGAACTGGGCGTGGTCGAAGGTGAGCGCCGTCCGAAAGTCGAGGAGCCCGCGCCGGAAGCCGGGCCCGAGGTCGCCGAAGCACTGCCCGCGCTGGTCGCGGAGTTCGGCGTCGAGCCGCCCGACCTGCTGGAACGGCACCTGCGGTACGCGGTGGACCACGCCCGCGACCACCACTTCGAGCTGACGGCCGCCGAGTGCGTCCGGTACCTGCGCGGGTTCGCCTGGCAGTACCGCAACGGCGTCCGGCGCCGCGCGGGCCAGGACCCGGAATGGCCCACCGACCTGGGGGCGAACGGCCTGATCGCGCATGTGGACGAGGACGCGCGCCCGCGTCCGGTGCCGTGGACGTTCGGGAAGTTCTCCGCCTTCGGCACGCTCGCCGGGCGCTTCGCGTGGCACCGGGTCGTCGGCGCGTACGTCGGTTTCGCGATCGGTGACGCGCTGGGCGGCGGCGCGACCGGTCCGCTGCCGATGGGCGGCCTGACGCGGAACCTGCTGTTCCACACCGAGGCGGTCCTGCGCGGCCTGCCGCCGGTGCCGACCGGCGAGGTGCCGGCCACCCTGCCCGGGCCGGACCCGGACGGCTGGCTCGCCGTCGCGACGCGGCACTCGGGTCCCGCGCCCGCCGAGTTCTCCGCGCTGCTGGCCACGGCCTTGGCCGCGGCGCCGGCCGGTGCGGCCGCCATGGCCGACGTCGACGGCGAACAGTACGCGAAGGACGTTGCCCGGGAGCTGACCGGCAGCGCGGCCGGCGCGGAGGTCACCGAGGGCGTCGACCTGCTGGTCGCGCTGTTCCAGGCGCTGCTCACCCGGGACGCGTTCGCGTTGCCGGTGCACCTGCGGCTGCGCGAGGTGGGCGGTGACCTGGCGACGTCGACCCTGGCCTTGCGCGAGGACCGCGACGCCGACGACGTCACGCAGCTCGAAACCATCGGCGACGGCCGGAGCGTCCGGTCGGTGCTCGGCCGGGCGCTGTTCGCCGCGGCCAAGCGCGGCTACGACCCGGAAGCGGCGCTCACGCTCGCCGCGCGGTCCGGTCCGGTGGCCGGCGCGCTCGCCGGAGCCATGGTCGGCGCCCGGCTCGGCGTCCCCGGCCTGCCCGCCGAGTGGGTGGCCGCGCTGCCCGATCTCGGCCTGCTCGACGACGTCGCCAGCGACGTCTTCTGGTACTTCAACCACAACGGCCTCCAGACGGAGACCGCGGAACACGCCCGCTGGGAACGCCGCTACCCGAGCGGCCGCTTCACCCCGAAACCGAAGGGACTCCCCTTGCGATCGCGACTGCGTGGCAGCCTGCTGGCCGGGGCGATCGGCGACGCTCTGGGCGCGAAGACTGAGTTCGACTCGATCGACCGGATCCGCGAGCTCGCCGGGCCGGACGGCATCACCGACTTCATCCCCGCGTACGGCGGCGAAGGCCGGATCACCGACGACACGCAGATGACGCTGTTCACGCTCGAAGCACTGATCCGCGCGCACGCCCAGCGGCGCCGGACCGGCTCCGCCGACGTCGTCCAATCGCTGCAGATGGCCTACCAGCGCTGGCTGCACACCCAGGGCGTCACGTGGGACCGGGCGCGCGGACCGCAGTCGGGCGTCGAGGTGCCGGACGGCTGGCTGATCACGCACCAGGAGCTGTTCAGCCGTCGGGCACCGGGCCTGACCTGCTTCGGCGAGCTGGAGGCGTACGGCCGCTCCGGCGTCCGGGGCACCATCGAACGGCCGGTGAACAACTCGAAGGGCTGTGGCGGCGTCATGCGGGCGGCGCCGATCGCGCTGTGGTCGGACGACCTCGCCGAGGTGTTCCGGCTCGGGGCCGAGAGCGCGGCGCTGACCCACGGTCACCCGAGCGGGTATTTGTCGTCGGGGTGCTTCGCGGTGATCGTGCACGAGCTGCTGCACGGAAAGCCGCTGCTCGACGCGGTCGCGACGGCACGCGCCGAGCTCGTGAAGCACCCGGCGCACGAAGAGCAGAGCGGGGCGCTCGACGCGGCTCTGGCGCTGGCGGAGCAGGGGCCGCCGACGCCGGAGAAGCTGGAATCGCTGGGGCAGGGCAACGTCGGTGAGACGGCGTTGTCGATGTCGGTGTACGTCGCGCTGACCACCGCGGACGCCGGCTCGGCGTTGCTCGCGGCGGTCAACCACAGCGGCGACAGCGACTCGACCGGTTCGGTCTGCGGCAACCTCGTCGGCGCGATGTACGGCGAGGAAGCCCTGCGGAAGAGCTGGCTGGACCGGCTGGAACTCCGCGATGTCATCGTCGGCCTGGCGGACGACGCGCTCACCGAGTTCGGCCCGGATGCACCGGGTGACGACCGGTGGTTCGCTCGGTACCCGGTCGACTAGGTTTCCGGTGTCACTGGGGTCAGGGGAGGACAAACGTGCGTTACCGGGTTGAGGTGGCCGAACGCCCGGACGGCCTGTATGCGGCGTGGGGTGAGGGGACCTTCCGCGCGCAGCGGTCGACCACCGACGGCACCGTGCTGCTGTCCGTGCTGCCGGAGGAAGAGGCGCCGGAGGGCTTCGACAAGGAGTTCGACGGCCGTCCGGCGCGGGTCGTGCCGGCGAGCGAAGTGCCGTCGACGTTCACGCTGCGCACCTTCTGCGAGTACGACGGCGAGTACTTCGAAGTCGCGCCGGGCGACCGGCCCGAGCTGACCCTGCGCTGGGTCCGCGACGACGCCGCCCGCGCGGCGCAGCTGGGGTTGACCGACTTCTCGGTCACGGTGCCCGCCAAGCAGGTCAGCGCGCTCTGGCAGGCGCGGCAGGACTTCACCGAGACGCCGGAGGCGCGGCCGCGGCCGGGCACCGGCGACCAGAACGCGTTGCTGCGCGCGATCGGCCGGACGCTGCTGCACACCGTGCCGGGCGGCTGGGCGCGGGTCGGCGCGCAGTTCCGCCAGGTCGGCGACTACGCCGAGATCGAGGTCCGTGCGGTCGGCGACGAGGACGGCCCGGTGTCGGTGTCGCTGCCCGCGGTGCCCCGCCTCGGCGGCCTCTTCGCGCGGCTGCGGACGGCGATGTACCAGCCCGAAGCCGGCACCTGGTTCCAGGGCACGTTCACCCTCGACGCGCAGTCGCAGTTCGACTTCGACTTCGACGCCGACCGCGAGCCGGACTGGCGGGTGCCACCCAACGACGGGGGCCGCCCGTCGACCGCCGCCTACGAGCTGGAGCTGGCGACCTTCCCGCGGACGCCGAAGCACCTGCCGGCGTGGCTGACCGCGAAGGCCGGACTGCCGCTGGACGTCGTGTTCCGGCACGCGCGGGTCGCCGACTCGCACGTCGAGGGCGAACGCCCGGTGGTCAACCGGCCGCCAGTGCCGCCGGACCAGGTCCGCGGCGTGCTCGACTACCTGTTCCGCGCACCGGTCGCCCTGCACCGGCCCGCGCCGCTGCCGGACATCTTCGGCGCGCCGGGCGCGCCGCCGGACGTGCCGAACGCGTTCCACACCGACGGCACCTGGATCTGGCCCGCCGCCGTGCCGCACTACCTGCGCAAGTACGGGGTGCCGCCGGAACCGGAGCTGGTCGAGCAGGCACGCGCGATGAACTGGCGCCCGCCGTTCGTCGGGGAGCTCGTCCGCGCGACGGCGGAGGCGGAGGTCCTCGGCCAGCCGCGACCGCCGCAGACGACCGCCGACCTGCCGGACGACCGGGCGCTGACCCGCGTGGCCCGGGGCGAGCCGGTGCGGAACCTGCGTGGCGCGGAGACCCTGGAGCTGCTCCAGCAGCGGCTCGCCGAGCACGGCGTGCCGGCCGCGGCGTACCGGATCGGCGCCGGCGAGATCCCCGCCGAAGGCGTCTGGACGCTGCGCCGCGCGGAGAACGGCTGGGAGGTTTCCCGGCCGCCGTCCGACGAGCCGGTGGCGTTCGGCTCGCTCGCCGACGCGGCCGGGTTCCTCCTCGGCGTGCTGCTCATGCTGCCGCCGTGGCCGGCGGAGGAGTCCGACCAGCCCGCCGACTGGCCGGTCCTGCCGCTGCGCGGCGAACCGCCGTTGAACTTCTACCGCGGCAAGCGCCTGGTCGTGCTCTCGCCGGGGACGACGGTCGTCCGGTTCGGCAACGAGACCGGCAACCTGGTCCACGCCGACGGGACGCGGTTCGCCGAGACGTCGCTGGCGTTCGAGCGCGAGCGGGAGAAGCGGCTTTACCGGGTGCAGCGGTCGGTGCGGGTGCTGACCGGCGTGATGGCGCCGTGGAGCACGATGCCGGGCGGCGCGGTCGCCTACCTGCTGCCGCGGCCGCTCGCCCAGCACCTCGAAACGGGCGCCCTCAGCAGGCAGTGATCAGGACGGCGGGCGACCACCAGTAGTCGGCGAGCGGTTCGACGCCGACCTCGGTGAAGCCCGCCGTCTTCAGCTGCTCAACCCAGCCGGCGGCCGGGTGCTCCCAGTTCGTCCGCTGCTGCCCGTCGACGATCCCGAGCAGGACCGGCAGCAGGAATCCCTGCGCGACCAGCGTGGCGTCGTCTCCGTACTCGGCGACACCGCGCTCGTAGCGCTCGACGAGCGAGCGAAGGTGCTCCGGCGAGCCTTCGTCGAATTCGGGGACGTCGAACTCGGCGAGCACCAGCGTCCCGGTCCGCGGCTGAAGCGTGCGAAGCACCTCCGCCCGCTGCTCCGGCTCGATGGACTGCATCGCGAACGTCGACTGGACGAAGTCCCAGCCGAGGTCGTCCCGGGCCAGGAAGTCCTGCGCGGTCGACTGCCAGCACTGCGCCGACGGCACCCGTTCGTGGACGCCCTCGAGCAGCGCGGCCGACGGCTCGACCAGGTCGATCCGCGCGGGCGTGTGCGACGCCTGCTCCAGCGCGGGCACGACGGCGAGGCCGTCACCGCAGCCCAGGTCGAGCAGCGACTCCGGCTTCGCGGCGTCGTAGCGGGAGGCCAGCTCGGCGCTCAGCGCCCGGTACAGCTCGACGTTGCCGCCGCCGCGGATGAACGCCGTGAACGCACTCGGCTGGTCGTACACCGGCGCCGAGCCGTCCCCGGCCAGGTAGGTCCGCAGTTCGACGGCCAGCGAGGAGCCGGCGAGGCCGGCCTGGGCAGCGAGTTCGGCGGCCTGATCGCGGTCACCCACGCGATGGGCGGCGAGAGCGTCGGCGAGCAGCTCGATCGAGGTCATGTTCAGGAGATATCAGAACGGCACCCAGAGCGTCACCCGAGTGCCCCCGCCGGGCAGTCCCGACTCCACCAGCGACGTCCCGCCGACCTCGGCGAGCCGCGCGGTGATCGACTCGCTGATGCCGAACCCGGCCGGGTGCTCGGCCTTGTCGAACCCCGCGCCGTGGTCGCGGGTGATCACGGCGATCCCGCCTTCGCGCTCCTCGACCCGGACCACGACCCGGTCGGTGCCGGAGTGCTTCATCGTGTTCCGCATCGCCTCGCGGACAGCGTCCCGGATCGCGATCTGCCGGACCTCCGACAGCGTGTCGTCGTCCAGTTCCGCCACCACGAGCTGGGCGCGCAGCCCGTCGCGCGCCATCTCGGCGGCGAGCGCGGCGAGCTTCTCGCCCAGCGGCCGGGCACCGGCCTCGGCCCGCTCGGACGCCGCCGACTCGATCGTCTGCCGGATCTCCATCGCCTGCGCCCGCGCGAGCCGCTGCATCTCGACCAGCCGTTGCTCGGCGTTCGTGGTGTCGGTGAGCGCCATCGCCTCCAGCGTCTGCAGCACGGTGTCGTGCAGCATCCGGTGCTGCTGGGCGCGCTCGGCGAGCCGTCCGTTGCGGGTGCCGTAGGCCAGGGCCAGGCGCGTCCCGAGCCCGGTCAGCAGCAGGGCGGCGGTCGCCAGGAACATCTCCACGAGCAACGCGGAGAACATCGACAGCGCCGGACCGACGTGGAACCGCCCGGTGTTCAGCCAGTTCGCCAGCATCCGCAGCGGGAAGGCGGCCACCCCGAACATCAGGCCGGTCGGGACGCCCAGCGCGAGCGTCAGCAGCCCGACCTCGCCGAACAGGTGCGCGCTGCTCACCGCGAGCGCGTCGAAGTACGCCTCAGCCGGCACGGTCAGCGCGAGGACCAGCGGCGACAGGACCGTGAAGACCAGGTCGACGGCCAGGAGCTTCCCGGCGTCCCGCCCGCGGAACGGCGCCGAGCGGAGCATCCAGCGGAAGCCGACCAGGTTCAGCAGCACCGACAGCAGGGTGAACACCCCGACCGGCACCAGCCCGGTCACCCCGTGCTGGAAGACGTAGACGCCGAACTGGCCGGGCACCGCGAGCAGCCGGAAGCCCAGCGGGATGAGCACGACGTACCGGGTCGCGCGCAGGAGCAGCGTGTCGCGCTCGGTGGGATCGATCGGACCCGACATCCGTGAAATCCGCCGGAGCGCGTGCATCGGCGCGGGGTCGGCGATCTCGTCGGGCAGCTCACTCGTGGCGGTGGCGATCGCGGGGGCGCCGCGCCTCAGCAGCGCCACCAGGAAGCTGCCCCCGCTCGCCACGGCTCACGCGTCCCCGACGCCGTTTTCCGTGGCCCACTTCTTCAGCTCGGCGACGGCCTCGTCGTGCTCCAGCGGCCCGCGGTCCAGGCGCAGCTCCTTGAGGAACTTCCACGCCTTCCCGACGTCCGGCCCCGGCTTGAGGCCGAGCAGCTCCATGATCTGCTCGCCGTTGAGGTCCGGCCGCACGCGGTCGAGGTCCTCCTTGGCCTTGAGCGCGGCGATGCGGGCCTCGAGGTCGTCGTAGGTCGCCCGCAGCGCGGCCGCCCGGCGGCGGTTGCGCGTGGTGCAGTCGGCGCGGACGAGCTTGTGCAGCCGGGTCAGCAGGGGACCGGCGTCGGTCACGTACCGGCGCACCGCCGAGTCCGTCCACTCGCCCTTGCCGTAGCCGTGGAACCGCAGGTGGAGGAAGACGAGCTGGGAGACGTCGTCGATGATCTCCTTCGAGAACTTCAGCGCCCGCAAACGTTTGCGGGCCATCCGCGCGCCGACCACCTCGTGGTGGTGGAAGCTCACGCCGCCACCTGGCTGGAACTCCCGCGTCGCCGGCTTGCCGACGTCGTGCAGCAGCGCCGCCAGCCGCAGGATCAGGTCGGGTTCCGACGTCGGCTCGTGCGTCTTCTCCAGGTCGATGGCCTGGGCCAACACGGTCAGCGAGTGCTCGTAGACGTCCTTGTGCTGGTGGTGCTCGTCGATGGCCAGCCGCATCCCGGGCACCTCGGGCAGCACCCGGTCGGCCAGCCCGGTGTCGACCAGCAGCTCCAGGCCCGGCCGCGGGTCGGGCGCGAGCAGCAGCTTCGACAGCTCGGCCTGGACGCGCTCGGCGGTGATCCGGTCGATCTCGCCCGCCATCGACGTCATCGCGTCGACCACCCGCGGCGCGGCGGTGAAGTCCAGCTGCGCGGCGAAGCGGGCGGCGCGCAACATCCGCAGCGGGTCGTCGGCGAACGACTCCTGCGGCGTCGCCGGCGTGTCCAGGACCTTCTCCCGCAGCGCGCTCAGCCCGTCGTGCGGGTCGATGAACGTCTTCGACGCCAGCTCGACGGCCATCGCGTTGACCGTGAAGTCGCGACGCAGCAGATCGCCCTCGATGCTGTCGCCGAAGGTGACCTCGGGGTTGCGGCCGACGCGGTCGTAGCTGTCCGCGCGGAACGTCGTGATCTCGAGCTGCATGCCCTTCTTCGTCACGCCGACCGTGCCGAACGCGATCCCGACGTCCCAGACCGCGTCACCCCACTCGCTGACGATCTTCAGCACGCGGTCGGGACGCGCGTCCGTGGTGAAGTCGAGGTCACCGGACCGGCGGCCGAGCAGCGCGTCGCGCACGCTGCCGCCCACCAGGTACAGGCGGTGCCCCGCACTGGCGAACCGTTCCGCCAGCTCCTCGGCCAGTGGGGAGACCCGCATGAGCTCCACCACCTGCTTGTCGACCACGTCGTTCACGAAAATCCCACTACGTTCGAGGTGCGATTACCTCAGGCACCGCCGGACACGGACACGGAGAGCCAGCCTACCGGGGCAACCGTTTGCTCTAGCATCGCAGCATGTCTGGATCAGCCGGCCGCCCCGGCGCCTCGAAGCCGCGCAGGCGGCGGAGGCGTCAACGCGGCAGGCGCCTGACCACGGTCGACGAGACGTCGGCCGGTGGCCTCGTGGTGGACCCCGGCCGCGAACGGGCGGTGCTGATCGGCCGGCTCGACCGGCACGGCAGACTGCTGTGGTCGCTGCCCAAGGGCCACATCGAGGACGGTGAGACGGTGGAACAGACTGCCGTGCGCGAGGTGAAGGAGGAAACCGGCATCTCCGCGCGCGTCCTGCGGCCACTGGGCACCATCGACTACTGGTTCGTGGCCGAGAAGCGGCGCATCCACAAGACCGTGCACCACTTCCTGCTCGAAGCGCTCGGCGGTGAGCTGTCCGACGAAGACGTCGAGGTCACCGAGGTGGCCTGGGTCCCGCTGGCCGAGCTGGAGTCCAAACTCGCCTACTCCGACGAACGCAAGCTCGTCCGGAGGGCCAGTCAGATGATCGAGGAACTTTTCGCGCGCCCGGACGTCCACGGACGAGATGAGCACGCCCCTGAGGGAGCCCCCGAGTGAAGCGGTTCGCCGCAGCCTTCCTGTCCGTCCTCTTCCTGGCCGTCCCCGCCCTCGCCGGAGCCCCGGTGGCCCAGGCGGCCGAGGGCGCCCGCCTGCGGGTCGACCTGACCGAGCTGAGCCCGCGCGTGATCACCGGCTCGACGACGACGCTGACCGTCGCGGGCACGGTGACCAACACCGGTGACCGGAAGGTCACCCGGCCGCAGGTGCGGCTGCAGGTCGGTGAGCGGGCGACGGGCGAACGCGGGATCGGCGACGTGCTGTCCGGCGCGGTCGTCAAGGACAGCCCGCTGACCGACTTCACGCCGGTCGCGGACGCGCTGGCGCCCGGGCAGAGCGCCCCGCTGAACATCACCGTGAACCTGACCGGGACCCGCGCGGCCCAGCTCAGCCGGGCCGGCGTCTACCCGCTGCTGGTCAACGTCAACGGCACGCCGGAGTTCGGCGGGCCCGCCCGGCTGGGCGCGGTCAGCATGCTGATGCCGGTGCTGGCCGGGCCGGGCCGGGCGTCCGGCGGCCATCCGGGCGCCCCGAGCATGACGCTGCTCTGGCCGCTGACCGGCAACGTCCCGCACGTCTACGCGGCGCCATACGGAAGCCCGCTGGTGCTGGCCGACGACCGGCTGGCCGCCGAGATCAGCGGCGACGGCAGGCTGAACGCGCTGGTCACGGCGGCCGCCACCGCGTTGCCGGGCAACTCGGGCCTCGCCAAGTCGATGTGCTTCGCGCTCGACCCCGACCTGCTCGCCACCGTCGCCGCGATGAGCCGCGGCTACCTCGTCCACACCGACACGGGGAACGTCGACGGCAAGGGTGCCGACGCCGCGAAGACGTGGCTGTCCGCGCTCCGCTCGCTGGTCGGCGGCCGGTGCGTGGTGGCGCTGCCGTTCGCCGACGCCGACCTCGACGCGCTCACCCGGATCCGGCCGGGCGACGCCGGCCTCGTCACCCGCGCCGCCGCCGGTGCGGCGACCATCCAGCAGGTCACCGGGGTCGCCCCGCAGACCGGCGTGCTCTGGCCGGCCGGCACGCCCAGCGCGTCGGTGCTCTCGGCGCTCGCCGGGGCCGGCGTCCGCACCGTGCTCACCGACGCGGGCAAGCTGGCCCCCGCCGCGACCGGCGGCGGCGTCACCGTGCAGGGCAGCACCGTCCGCGTGCAGCCGACCGACTCGCTGATCGCCGCCGCGATGACGGGTGTCCCGACCGTGCCGGACTCCGTCACGGTGCCCGCCACGACCGAGCCGGCCGTCGCGAGCCAGAACGGTCTCGGCGCCCTCGCCTTCCGCGCCGGGCTGGGCCAGGCCGCCGGGCAGCAGCGGCCGGACCACCTGCTGGTCGCGCCGCCGCGGCGCTGGGACGCCCCGGCCGAGGAGTTCACCACCTACCTCCGGCAGGTCGGCGGTTTCCTCGAGGCGGGCCTGGTGACCGCGACCGGGCTGCCGTCGCTGCTCGCCGACGACGCGGCGCCCTCCGGCGCGGCCGGCGACAGCGGGCAGGACGCGGCCGGCATCGACGCCGGCGTCGTCTCGACCCTGTCGGACATCGACGACCAGGCCACCGGCCTGGCGGCCGCGATGCGGATCGACCCGACCAAACGGGTGAAACCGGACGACGTCGTCGAGCCGGTCCGGCTGGCCGAGCTGCGCGGCGCCTCCACGGCGTGGCGGGGGCTGCCCGCCGCGGCGGCGACCACGAACGCGCAGGCGGAGCTCGCGGCGATCAGTGGGCGGGTGAGCGTCACGCAGCCGAAGCAGACCATCGCGCTGGCGTCCGGCAATTCGCCGCTGCCGGTGTACGTCAGCAACGACCTGCCGGTCGGGATCAACGCCCGGTTCGCCCTCAACAACAACACCGGCCTGCGCTCGGAGGAGGCCAAGGACTGGTACTTCCCGGCCAGCGGCGGCAAGAACTACTTCCTCCCGGTGGAGGCGCTGCGGGCCGGCCGGTTCAGCGTCGATGTGTCGTTGCGCACGCCCACCGGTACCCCACTCGGGTCGTCCGCGCGGTTCGAACTGACGTCCACCGAGTACGGCGCGATCACCATCATCGCGACCGTCGCCGCAGGTGTGGCCCTGCTTCTGCTCGCCTCCCGGAGGATCTACCGGAGGGTGAAGGACGCCCGCGCCGGCCGCGACGTCGTGAGCTGATCGCTCGGCCTTTGAGTGTTCCGGGCCGTTCCCGATTACCCTTGGTCCGCACGTGCGCGGCACCGGGCCGCGGCACGGGGGAAGAGCACCGAGGATTGGGCGCGCGTTGGAGAGAGAGCCGGGCTTGCCACCCGAGCGTGCGAGTCGTCCTCGGCGCGAAGGCGCCCCACCCCCGCAAAGGGGCGACGGGCCTCCCCGAGCGTCGCAGCCGGTCCGCCGCCAGCCACCACCCCAGCAGCCGCCTCCGCCCCCGGAGCGCGGCCGCCGCCAGCCGCCCCGCAACGGCCACACGCGCCACCTGCCGACGCCCGAGGACGTGCCGGCGCGCGACCCGCGACCGGCGCGCGGCAAGCCCCCGGTCCGCGACGAAGCCCCCGTCCGCGACGGCAGGCCCGCCCGGGACGACGTGCCGCCCCGGCGGCCGATCCGCGAGGACGGACCACCCCGCGACGGCCGGCCGGTCCCGGACGACGGCCCGCGCCCCGTCCGTGACGAACCCCGCGACGGGCGCCCGCCCCGCCGGGTCCCGCCGCCGCAGGGTCCGCCCCCGCAAGGCCCTCCGCCGCAAGGCCCTCCGCCGCGCGGCGGGCAGCCTCCCCGCGCCGGCGGTCCGGCTCCCACGCGCGTCCAGCCGGTGCCGCCGCCACCGGGCCCGCCGGGTCCGCAGTCGGTCCAGGGCCGGCTGCCCCAGCCCGCCCCGCCGGTGGCGCCCCCGCCGTCGACCCCGCCGCCGGGCAACCCGGTCCCCGGCACGCCGCCGCCCGGCACCCCCGTGCCGCCCCGCGGCCGCGGGGCCCGCCGCCCGGCTCCGGTCCGGCCGTGGCAGGAGGAGGCCCAGCAGCCCCCGCGCGACCCTGAGGCGACGCGGTTCATCCCGCGCACCGCCGGCGTCCCGATGAACTCGCGCTGGCCGGTCGCCGACCCGGACGTCATGCGCCCGTACGACGCGCTGGCGACCCAGGTCATGCCGGCGCTCAAGGGGCCGCTCGTCAAGCCCCGGCCGGACGGGGAAGCGCCGGAGGCCCCGGCGAAGGCGCCGTCGCTGGCGAAGGCGTCCGGGCGGATGGCGATCGCGTCGCTGATCAGCCGCATCACCGGCTTCCTGTGGAAGCTGCTGCTGGTCGGCGCCATCGGCCAGGGCGTCGCGAACGACTCGTTCAACGTCGCCAACACGATGCCGAACATCATCTTCGAGCTGCTGATGGGTGGCGTGCTCGCCAGCGTGGTCGTGCCGCTGCTGGTGCGCTCGCAGGACGATCCCGACGGCGGCACGGCGTACACCCAGCGGCTCATCACCGTGGCGTTCGTGCTGCTGCTGGTCGGCACGGTCGTCGCGGTGCTCGCGGCACCGGCGTTCACGAGCCTCTACGTCGACTCGTCCGGCCGGGCCAGTCCGCAGCTGACCACGGCGTTCGCCTACCTGCTGCTGCCGGAGATCTTCTTCTACGGCGTCTTCGCGCTGCTCTCGGCGGTGCTGAACGCCAAGCAGATCTTCGGCCCCACCGCGTGGGCGCCGGTGATCAACAACCTGGTCGTCATCTTCACGATCCTGGTCGTCTGGATCATGCCGGGCGACATCGACACCGGCCACGTCTCGATCACCGACCCCAAGGTGCTGACGCTGGGCATCGGCGTCACCGGCGGCATCGTCGCCCAGGCGTTGCTGCTGATACCCCCGCTGCTGCGCTCCGGCTTCCGCTTCAAGTGGCGCTGGGGCATCGACCGGCAGATGAAGGAGTTCGGCGGCCTCGCGCTGTGGATCCTCGGTTACGTCGCGGTGAGCCAGGTCGGCTACACGATCAACACCCGCGTGCTGACGAGCGGTTCCCCCGGCGGTGTGACGGCGTACAGCAACGCTTGGCTGCTCTTCCAGCTGCCGTACGGCGTCATCGGCGTCTCCCTGCTGACGGCGATCATGCCGCGGATGAGCCGCGCGGCCGCCGACGGCGACCACAAGAAGCTGATCGGCGACCTGTCGTACGCGTCCCGGATGTCGACGGTGCTGCTGGTGCCGATCTCCGCGGTGATGACCGTGGTCGGCGGCTCGATCGGCATCGCGCTGTTCACCTTCGGCAAGGGCACGATCGACACCGCGGAGCGGCTCGGCGACGCGCTCGCCATCTCGGCGTTCGCGTTGCTGCCGTACGCGCTGGTCATGCTCCAGATGCGCGTGTTCTACGCGATGAAGGACGCCCGCACGCCGACGTTGATCATGATCGTGATGACGCTGGTCAAGGTGCCGCTGCTGTACCTGTGCCCGGTGCTGCTGTCGCCGGACAACGTCGTGCTCGGCGTCATGATGGTCAACGCGCTGACGTTCGTGGTCGGCGCGATCCTCGGGCAGGTTTGGCTCTGGGTGACGCTGGGCAACTTGCGCAGCAAACGGGTGATCGGCGTGATTCTCTTCACGGTGGTGGCGAGCGCTCTCGGCGTCGGCGCGGCGTGGCTGGCCGGCCAGATCGTGCCGGACGGGTTCGGCCCGAAACTGGGGGCCTGGGCGAAGCTTCTCCTGCAGAGCATCGTGGGCATCGTCGTCTCGTTCGGCGTGCTGATGGCGCTGAAGGTCGAAGAGCTGAAGCCGGCCACTTCGAGGTTCACCCGGTTGATCAAGCGCGGGTAACGATTGCGGTACGGAAGGCGACGACTCCCGCGTCGTATTCTGGGTAACCTTGGGGCGGGGAGCTAACGGGAGAGTGCGGGTGGACACGAGGCGGAGCGAACAGGCGGGGGGTGCGAACCACGTGGGCAAGGCCCAGGTCGGATCGCTGGCCCCCGGGCGTGTGGTCGGCGACGGCCGCTACCGCCTCCTCGCGCAGTTCGGCGTGGACGAGCGGGGCGACGCGCACCTTTGGCGTGCGCGCGACGGGCAGCTGAAGCGGGACGTCGCGCTGACCCTGCTGGTCGGCGACCCGGCGGACCCCGAAGCCGCTCGCCTGGCCCGGCGGACGCTCGAACGCGCCACGCACGCGTCCAAGTTCGGCCACGGCGGCGTCGCCCGCGTGCTGGACGTGCTCGCGCTCGGCAGCGGCATCACCTCGAGCGAAGGCCTGCTCGGTGTCGTCGTCGCGGAGTGGACCAAGGGCAGCGACCTGGTCGACCTCGTCGCGCAGCGGCCGGTGGCCCCCGCCGCGGCCGCGCGGATGGTGCAGGCGCTGGCCGAAGCCGTCGAACAGGCGCACCAGAACGGGCTCGTCCTCGGCCTCGACCACCCCCAGCGCCTGCGGCTGACGCCGAACGGCGCGCTGAAGCTCGCGTTCCCCGGCCCGCTGCCGGAGGCGACGCTGCGCGACGACGTCAAGGCGCTCGGCGCGGTCCTGTACCTGCTGCTGACCGGCCGCTGGGCGCTGCCCGGCGGGCCGCCCGCGATCCCGGCGGCGCCGATGACGCCGCAGGGCCGGATCGTCCCGCCGCGCCAGCTGGTCCCGACGGTCCCCGCGGACCTGTCGTCGCTGGCCGTGCGCACGATCGAGGACGGCGGCAACGGCGGCATCCGCACCAGCGCGGCCATCCTCCGCGTCCTCGACCAAGTGGCCGAAGAAGAGGAACGCACCCAGCTGATCAAGGCCGTCGGCGGTGATCCGGCCGAGCCCGACGGCACGGTGTGGACGACGAAGAAGCCGGTCAAGGACGTCGCCCGGCGGCGCAAGCTCGCCCTCGGCGTCACGGTGCTGGTGGTCGCGACCGTCGTCATCCTCGCCTGGGGCGGGCTGATGCTGATCAACACCTTCCAGGGCGAATCGAAGGTGAGCGGGCCGACGATCAACGTCGCCGAACCGCCGGCGTCGAGCCAGCAGGCCGGGAAGCCCCCCGCGTCCCCGCCTGCGCCGCCTCCCTCGCAGCCGCCGGCCGTGGGCGCCCCGGTGGCGCCGCAGTCGGTGGCCGTCTACAACCCGGAGGGCAAGGGCGACAACACCGGACGGGCGAAGTACGCGATCGACGGCAAGCCGGACACGGTCTGGCGGACGGAGAAGTACCGGCAGCAGCTGCCCGCCGTGAAGCCGGGCGTGGGGCTGATCGTCGCCTTCCAGGACCCGATCAACCTCAGCCAGGTGAAGATCACCGGTACCGCGGGCACGAAGGTCGAGATCCGGTCGGCGACCGGGAAGAACCCCGACCTGGCCGACACGAAGGTGATCGGCAACGGCGACCTGAAGGACGGCGAGACGACGATCCCGCTGGCCCAGCCGGCGCAGGGCGAATTCTTCATCGTCTGGATCACTCAGCTGGGCGACGCCGACGGGCAGTTCATGACCGAAATCGGTGACTTGACCTTCCTGCCTGCGGGGTGACGCACCCGACAGGGTCAGTAGGCTCTCGCGGGTGACAGCTGCAGCTCCCACGGATGCGGATCTGATAGCGGCTCACGCCGCGGGGGACCCTCATGCGTTCAGCGAACTCGTCCAGCGACATCGCGACCGCATGTGGGCAGTCGCCCTGCGCACGGTCCGCGACCCGGAAGAGGCCGCCGACGCGTTGCAGGACGCGTTCATCTCGGCGTTCCGCGCGGCCGGGAACTTCCGGGCCGAGTCGCAGGTCACGACGTGGCTGCACCGGATCGTGGTGAACGCCTGCCTCGACCGGATCCGCCGCCGCCAGGCGCGGCCGACCGTGCCGCTGCCGGAGACCGGCTTCAACGAGCCGGCGACGCCCCGCGACTCGATGGCCGAGCGGGAGACCAGCCTGCTGGTGCGCCAAGCCCTCGACCAGCTGCCCGAGGAGCAGCGTGCCCCGATCGTGTTGGTCGACGTCGAGGGATACTCCGTCGCCGAGACGGCGAAGATGCTCGGCATCGCCGAAGGCACCGTGAAGAGCCGGTGCGCCCGGGGCCGCGGGAAGCTCGCGAAGGTTCTCGGGCACCTGCGGAACCCCGATGCGATTGCGAACGTCCCAACTCACGAAAGCAAACGGGCCGGGCGTCAGCCGGGTAGCGGGGAGGGACGATGACGGACGAAAGCCGGGGGATCGGGGGGACCGTCGGTCCCCCCTGGTCTGTCGACGTGCTCGCCGACCTCCACGCCGGCGTCCTGGACGACGCGCGGGCGGCGGAGCTGTGGCCGCTGGTCAACGCCGACCCGGAGGCCAGGGCGGTCCTGGACGCCCTCGACGCCACGCAGGCCGACCTGGCCTCGCTCGCCGCCGCACCCGCCCCGCGGATGCCCGCGGAGTTCGCGGCCCGGCTCGACGCGGCGCTGGCCGCCGAAGCAGCGGCCGCCTTTCCTGGACAAGCACAGCCTGCGCCGCGCACGGCACCGGAGCAGGCCGGGCCCGGGAACGCCCCGGTGGTGGACCTCGCGGCGGCCCGGCGGCGCCGGAACAAGCGGCTCGGCTGGGCCGCCGGTGTCTTGACCGCGGCCGCGGCGGCGATCGTCGCCGTGACCGTCGCGATCCCGAACACGTCGCCGCAGAGCGGCACCCCCAACGTCGCGGCACCGCCCCCGTCCGGCCCGTCGGTGGGCAGCGACGGCAGCGGCGTCCAGGCCCTGGTCGGCAAGGCGGTCGGCGTCCGCGACTTCGGCCCGCTGCAGAACGAGGACCGCCTCGACGCGTGCATCGCGGCCGCCGGTCTCGACCCGAAGGTGCGCCCGGAAGGCATCCGGCCGGTGAACGTCGGCGGCAAGGCGGGCGTGATGATCATCCTGACCACCGGCAAGCTCGCCCAGTTCCGGCTCGTGGCCTTCGGCGCGGACTGCGGACCGGGAAATCCGGCTGTGTTGTTCGACAAGGTCGTCGGGGAGAAGTAGCGGCTGTGCCATCCGGGGCTTCGCCCCGGGCCGGGGGCTCCGCCACCCGGAACCCCCATGAGCGCTGTCACGCCCGGGAACACGGCCACCTACGATCGTGTTGAGCCTGGTACACGGGTCACTACGAGCGGAGGTCACGGGTGGCTGCCGAGGAAATCAGGAACCTGATCATCGTCGGGTCGGGTCCTGCCGGATACACCGCTGCCGTCTATGCGGCGCGGGCCCAGCTGGAACCGCTGGTGTTCGAGGGCACGCAGTTCGGCGGCGCGCTGATGACGACGACGGAGGTCGAGAACTTCCCCGGCTTCCGCGACGGCATCATGGGTCCGGACCTGATGGAGGAGATGCGCAAGCAGGCAGAGCGTTTCGGCGCCGAGCTGCGCGCGGAGGACGTCGAGTCGCTGGAGCTGACCGGGAACGTCAAGTACGTCCACGCGAACGGCAAGCGCTACGCCGCCCGCGCGGTCGTCCTCGCCATGGGCGCGGCGGCGCGGTACCTGAACGTGCCGGGCGAGCAGGAGCTGCTCGGCCGCGGTGTGTCGGCCTGTGCGACCTGTGACGGCTTCTTCTTCCGCGACCACGACATCGTGGTGGCCGGCGGTGGCGACTCGGCGATGGAGGAGGCGACCTTCCTGACGAAGTTCGCGAAGTCCGTCACGGTCGTCCACCGGCGCGACGAGTTCCGCGCGTCCAAGATCATGCTCGAGCGCGCCCGCGCGAACGAGAAGATCAAGTGGAAGCTGAACTCGCGGATCACCGGCGTGCTCGGCGACGGCAAGGTCGAGGGCCTGCGGCTGAAGGACACCCGGGACGGCTCCGAGTCGACCCTGGACGTGTCCGGCTTCTTCGTGGCGATCGGCCACGACCCCCGCAGCCAGCTGGTGAAGGGGCAGGTCGAGCTGGACGAAGACGGCTACGTGGTCACGAAGGGCAAGACGTCCTTCACGAACCTCGACGGCGTCTTCGCGGCCGGCGACCTCGTGGACCGCACCTACCGGCAGGCGATCACCGCCGCCGGTTCGGGATGCAGTGCCGCGATCGACGCGGAACGATGGCTGGCGGAGCACGGCGAGTCGGACGCCCATGAGGCGGCCGAGCTGGTCGGCGGCGGCTACGGCGCGGGCACCAACTGACTTCCGGCTTTCGACCACTTGAAGGAGAAACCATGTCCAACACCGTGAAGGTGACCGACGCGACGTTCGTCGACGAGGTCCTGACCAGCGAGAAGCCGGTCCTCGTCGACTTCTGGGCCACCTGGTGCGGCCCGTGCAAGATGGTCGCCCCGGTGCTCGAGGAGATCGCGGCCGAGAAGGGCGACAAGCTGACGATCGCCAAGATCGACATCGACGAGAACCCGAACACGCCGCGTGACTACCAGGTGATGTCCATCCCGACGCTGATCCTCTTCCAGGGCGGCAAGCCGGTGAAGCAGATCGTGGGCGCGAAGCCGAAGGCCGCGCTGCTGTCGGATCTCGCCGACGTCCTCTGAACCGAACCAGCCCGGCGAACCCGGGGCCTGCGGGAATCCCCCGCGGACCCCGGGTTTGTCCGTCCTTCGGGGGAATCTGTCCGATGTGGGTGAATGCAGCGTGACGACGGCCACCGGGGGTACTCCACGATCGGGCCCTTGACCTACCTACTGGGCCTGCGCTGTCACCGAGAGTTGGCAAGGCACAATAGAGGACCTGGGTGCGTCCCAGCGAAGGTTTTCCCGAAGTCCTGCCACGCATCGAGCCCCCGAATCGGTGCCTGAGGAAGAGCGAGGAGTGCATGCGGGTACTCCGCCGCGGTGACGCCGGTCCGGACGTCGCCGAGATCAGGTCCATCCTGGCCGGGATGGACCTGCTCCCGCCGGTCACCGACACCGGCGACTACGACACGTTCGACGTCGCCGTCGAGCACGCCGTCCGTGCCTTCCAGCAGCGCCGTGGGCTGATCACCGACGGCATCGTGGGTCCGGCCACGTTCCAGGCGCTCAAGGGCGCCAGCTACCACCTTGGCAGCCGCCCGCTGTCGTACACGATCGCGGCGCCGATCCAGGGTGACGACGTCTTCACGCTGCAGGAGCGGCTGACCGAGCTCGGCTTCGACGCCGGCCGCCCCGACGGGTACTTCGGCGCCCAGACCGAGCGCGCCCTCAAGACGTTCCAGCGCGACATGCGCCTGACGCCGGACGGCATGTGCGGCCCGGCGACCATCCGTGAGCTGCACCGCCTGTCGTCGCCGCGGGCCCGGGGCGGGCGCCCCGTGTTCCTGCGCGAGCAGGAGCAGGTGCGCCAGGCCGGGCCGCGGCTGCGCGGCAAGCGCATCGTGATCGACCCCGGCCACGGCGGCGACGACCTCGGCGTGGTCGCCGGCGAGCTGCGTGAAGCCGACATCGCGTGGGACCTGGCCCGCCGCCTGGAGGGCCGGATGAAGGCCACCGGCATGGAGGCGCTGATCTCCCGCGGCCCGAACCACAGCCCCACCGAGCTGGAGCGTGCCCGCTTCGCGAACGACGCGGGTGCCGACCTGTTCCTGTCCCTGCACAGCGACAGCAACCCCTCGCCGCGTGCGCAGGGCATCGCGAGCTTCCACTTCGGCACCGGCAACGGCACGACGTCGACGGTGGGCGAGCTGCTGGCGGGCTTCATCCAGCGCGAGGTCGCGGCCCGCACGGGCATGCTGGACTGCCGCACGCACTACAAGACGTGGGAGATCTTCACCCGCACCCGCTGCCCGGCGGTCCGGGTCGAGATCGGCTACCTGACGAACCCGGACGACGCCCGCAAGCTCGGCGACCCGGCGTTCCGGGACATCGTCGCGGAGGGCATCCTCATCGCCGTCAAGCGGCTGTACCTCCTCGGCGAGGGCGACCAGCCGACGGGAACGTTCACGTTCGCCGACGTCCTGGCGCACGAGCTCGCGAAGGCCGAATAAGCCCGACCACAACCCCTAGCGGCTCTCCTTCACCTGCCCCACCATCCCTGGGGACGACGTCGGCTCGTCCCCAGGTTTCGGCGCAGTCATCCACAGCTTTTCCACCGCTCCTATCAGCGCTCTGTGGATAACTCGGCACTTCTTCCACAGTTGTGCACACGCGCGTTACAGGCACGCCGGAGCAGGGGCGCAAACGTTTGCGGGAAGGTCAGGCGCGACCGAGGCTCGGCTCGGCGGTGGTAATCGTCACCTGGCCGAGCAGCCGTTCCAGCGCTGCCTCGACGTCTTCCTTCCAGGTGATCGCCGAGCGCAGTTCGAGGCGCAGCCGCGGCCACTTCTGGTGCGGGCGGACGGTCTTGAAGCCGACGCTCTGCAGGAACGCGGCCGGCAGCACACAGCTGTGGCCGCCATCGGGATCCGACTCCTCGGGCCGGGCGTCGCCGAACGCCTCGATCGCGCGCACACCGCGCTTGGTCAGGTCCTTGGCGACCGCCTGAACCAGCATCCGGCCGAGGCCGCCGCCGCGGAACTCCGGGAGGACCTGGAACGCCGTCAGCAGCACGGCGTCGGCACTCGGCGGCGACGTCGGGAAGGCCAGCGCGCGCGGGACGGCGTTCGGCGGGGCGTACAGCACGAACCCGACCGGCAGCGTGTCGCTGTAGACGATGCGGCCGCAGGAACCCCACTCGAGCAGCACGCTCGAGACCCAGGCTTCCTTCTCGACCTCGGTGGCGCCGAACTCCTCCGCCTGGTTCTTCAGGTGCGGGGCGAGTTCCCAGTACACGCACTGGCGGCAGCTCTTCGGCAGATGCTCGAGGTTGTCCAGTGTGACGCCCACGACGCGACGCGACACCCGCGACCTCCCTGACCTGCGCTCCCGACCGGCTGCCCGTTCGTCAAGCCGCGCAAGAGCCACAGCACGAACACGGGAGCCACGGTCGAGGATAGGCCGATGTGACAAGCACCGAAAGGCCAGGGGTCCCGGATGGGTGCCCGGTTACACTCGATGGGATCTCCACCGCTCCCGCGGGAGTGACCGTGTCCACCGAGCCCCGGGTGAATCGTCGATGACCGAGAACCGCCCCAGCAAGCCGCAGAGCGGCCGCCACAGCCTCGACCCGCATCTCGAGCGGTACGCCGCGCGCACCGCCGGGATGACCGCCTCCGAGATCCGGGCGCTGTTCGCGGTGGCCAGCCGGCCCGAGGTGGTCTCGCTGGCCGGCGGCATGCCGAACCTGGCGGCGCTCCCGCTCGACACGCTGTCGGCGCAGGTGGCGGAGATCATCGCGGAAGACGGTTTGGTGGCGCTGCAGTACGGCTCGGCGCACGGCGTCCCGGTGCTACGCGAGCAGATCTGCGAAATCATGGCCCTGGAGGGCATCAAGGCGCACCCGGACGACGTCGTGGTGACCGTCGGCTCGCAGATGGGCCTGGACATGGTCACGCGGCTGTTCTGCGACCCCGGTGACGTCGTGATCGCCGAAGGCCCCTCGTACGTCGGCGCGCTGGGCTCGTTCGCCGCGTACCAGGCTCAGGTCGTGCACGTGGCGATGGACGACCACGGCCTGGTGCCCGAACTGCTGCGCGAGGCGCTCGACCGGACCGAGAAGGCCGGCCGCCGGGTCAAGTTCCTCTACACGATCCCGAACTTCCACAACCCCGCCGGCGTCACGCTGGCGGTGGAGCGCCGCGCGGAGATCCTGGAGATCTGCCGCGACCACGGCGTCCTGGTCGTCGAAGACAACCCGTACGGGTTGCTTGGCTTCGACGGGCAGACCTATCCGGCGCTGCGGTCGACCGACCCCGAGAACGTCGTGTACCTCGGCTCGTTCTCCAAGACCTTCGCTTCCGGCCTGCGCGTCGGCTGGGTGCTCGCGCCGCACGCGGTGCGCGAGAAGCTCGTGCTCGCCGCGGAGTCCGCGACGCTGTGCCCGCCGACGTTCAACCAGATGATCGTGTCGCGCTACCTGGCCACGCACGACTGGAAGGGCCAGATCAAGAAGTTCCGCGAGAACTACCGCGAACGGCGTGACGCGATCCTGACCGCGCTCGACGAACACCTGCCGCCGGGCTGCACCTGGACCAAGCCGGACGGCGGCTTCTACGTCTGGGTGACGGTGCCGGAAGGCGTCGACACGAAGGCGATGCTGCCGCGCGCGGTGACGGCGCGGGTGGCGTACGCGTCCGGAACCGGCTTCTACGCCGACGGCTTCGGCAGCCGGCAGATGCGGCTGTCCTACTGCTACCCGACGCCGGAACGCATCACCGAGGGCGTGCGGCGGCTGGCCGCCGTGCTCGAGTCCGAAATGGACCTTGCCCGTACCTTCGGTAACGTGGGCACGCGCCGGATCCGCGGCCCGCAGACACCTTCCCCGGACACCGTCTAAAACCGGAAGTCCGTAGTAGCAAAAGGAGTTCCTACGGTGGTCGACCGTACCGTTGCCGTGCTCGCCGGCGGGCTTTCGCACGAACGCGACATTTCCCTGAGGTCCGGCCGGCGGCTCTCGGCGGCGTTGAAGTCGGAAGGCTTCGACACCCACGAATGGGACACCGACGCCGGACTGCTCGAGCGCCTGCGCACCCAGCGCCCGGACGCGGTGGTCATCGCCCTCCACGGCGGCGAGGGTGAGAACGGCTCGGTGCAGACGGTCCTGGAGATGCTGGACGTGCCGTTCGTCGGCACCGGCTCCCACGGCTGCCGCCGAGCGTGGGACAAGCCCACCGCGAAGGCGCTGCTGGCGAACGCCGGGTTCGTGACGCCGGACTGGGTGGTGCTGCCGCACAGCATCTTCCGCGAGCTGGGCGCACAGGCGGTGCTCGACGCGATGGTGGAGCGCCTCGGCCTGCCGCTGATCCTCAAGCCGGACCAGGGCGGCTCGGCGCTCGGCACCCAGGTGGTGCGCGAGGCGGCGGAACTGCCGGCGGCGATGGTCGGCTGCTTCGCCTACGGCGACACGGTGCTCGCGGAGCGGTACGTGGAGGGCGTCGAGGTGGCCGTGACGGTCGTCGAAGGCGAGAACGGGCCCCAGGCCCTCCCCGCGGTCGAGATCGTGCCGGAGAGCGGCGTGTACGACTTCACGGCCCGCTACACCGCCGGCCTGACCGACTTCTTCACCCCGGCCCGGCTCGACGACACCGCGGCCAAGGCGGTGGCCGAGCTGGCCGTCGCCGCGCACCGCGTCATGGGACTGCGCGACATCTCCCGCACCGACGCGATCGTCGCCGCGGACGGCACGGTGAACTTCCTCGCCGTCAACCTGTCGCCGGGTCTGACCGAGACGTCCACGGTGCCGATGTCGATCGAAGCGGCGGGCAAGTCGCTCGGCGGAGTTTTCTCGGAGCTGATCTCCCGGGCGATCGCCCGCTGATCCTCACGCGAAAGGCCACTACGGATCAGTCCGTGGTGGCCTTTTTCGTGTCGCGAACGATCATCACCGAGCGTGCCGTCGATCACCGCGATGCGCAATCATCACCGTGACGAAACGCCCTGGGGTGATCCCTAATCGGAATCCGGTGTCCGATTTGCCGTGTTCGCGTCGATGATCGAGACGATCCGCTCCAAGTCGTCGACCGAGCCGAACTCGAGCACGATCCGGCCCTTGCGCCGGCCGAGGTCGACCTTCACGCGGGTGTCGAACGTGTCCGAGAGCCGGTTCGCGAGCTCCTGCAACCCGGGCGCCTGGATCGGCTTGCGCGGCGCGGGCTTCGGCTTGGCCGGCTTCTCGCTCTTCTTGAGCGTGACGGCTTCCTCCGTCGCCCGGACCGACATGCCTTCCGCGACGATGCGGGCGGCGAGCTCTTCCTGGCTTTCGGCGTCCTCCAGCGACAGCAGCGCACGCGCGTGCCCGGCGGACAGGACGCCCGCGGCGACCCGGCGCTGCACCGGCAGGGGGAGCTTGAGGAGCCGGATCGTGTTGGTGATGACCGGGCGGCTGCGGCCGATCCGGCTCGCCAGCTCCTCGTGGGTGACGGCGAACTCGTCGAGCAGCTGCTGGTACGCCGCCGCCTCTTCCAGGGGGTTCAGCTGGACGCGGTGGATGTTCTCCAGGAGCGCGTCGCGGAGCATCGACTCGTCGGCGGTCTGCCGGACGATCGCCGGGATCGCTTCGAGCTCCGCCTGCTGCGACGCCCGTAGCCGCCGCTCGCCCATGACGAGCTCGTACTCGTCGTTCCCGAGCTCGCGGACCACGATGGGCTGCATGAGCCCGAACTCGCGGATCGAGTGCTCGAGTTCGGCGAGCGCGTCTTCGTCGAAGACCTGGCGCGGCTGCTTCGGGTTCGGCTTGATCGAGCCGACGGGGATCTCGCGGTAGACCGCGCCGGCCACCTCGCCGCTGTGCTGCTTCGCCTGACCGTTGGCCGCGAACCAGCCCTTGTCCTCGGCCGCCTTCTTGTCCGCCGCCGACGGTTCACCGGGCGCGGGCAGCGGGCCGCCACCGGTCGGTCCGGTCGGGATCAGAGCGGCGAGGCCGCGCCCCAGCCCTCCTCGGCGCTCGGTCATGTGGAACTACCTTTCTCCATCTGTGCGCCACGCTCGGCGATCTCCTTGGCCGCGTCGACGTAGCTCATCGCCCCACGCGAACCGGGATCGTAAGCCAGCACCGTCTGGCCGTACCCGGGCGCCTCGGACACCTTCACGCTGCGAGGGATGACGGTCTTCAGCACGGTGTCGCCGAAGTGGTTCCGCACCTCGTTCGTCACCTGGTCGGCCAGCTTGGTCCGGCCGTCGTACATGGTGAGGAGGATCGTCGAGACGCGGAGTTCGCGGTTGAGGTGCTGCTGCACGAGCTCGATGTTGCTCAGCAGCTGCCCGAGACCTTCCAGCGCGTAGTACTCGCACTGGATGGGGATGAGCACCTCCTGCGCGGCGACCATCGCGTTGACCGTCAGCAGTCCCAGCGACGGCGGGCAGTCGATGAGGACGTAGTCGACGCCGATCTCGTCGAGGATCTCCGAGGAGATCGCCTCCTTGAGCCGGGACTCGCGGGACGCCATCGAGACGAGCTCGATCTCGGCACCGGCGAGGTCAATCGTCGCCGGTACGCAGAAGAGGTTGGGGGACTGCTCGGTCGGCTGGGCCGCCTCCGCGAGCGTCACCTCACCGATGAGCACCTCGTAGATGGAGGGCGTCCCGGACCGGTGGTCGACGTCGAGCGCGGTGCTCGCGTTGCCCTGCGGGTCGAGGTCGACGACGAGCGTCTTGAGCCCGTGGACGGCGAGCGCGGCGGCGAGGTTGACCGTGCTGGTGGTCTTGCCGACGCCGCCCTTCTGGTTGGCGACGGTCATCACGCGACGACGGCCGGGACGGGGAAGCGTCCTCTCCGGGTGCAGCAGACGCGCGGCGCGGGCGGCTTCTTCGGCGATCGGCGTCCAGCCCACGTCGTGGCTGGTCTCCGTGGAGTCGGACGGCGGGGGATTCACCGGTCTCGACACCTCCTCCATCTAGACGTCTGGTCGGTGGTCGAGTCGCGTCGTTTCACGTGGAACATCGCGACCCGTTAACGCTTCCTGCTCCGTGCCTTCGGCTTGCCCGGCGCCGTCTTCGACGGCAGGCGACGGATCTTCACGACCGTGCTGGGGACCTCGAGCACAGCCGCACCGCACTCGACGATCAGTGGATCGGCACCGCCGGCCTTGCGGATGGCGGCGCCGTCCCGATCGATCTCGTCCGCCGCGCTGGCCCCTTTGAGGGCGACCAGGAAGCCGTCGGAACGGACGAGTGGCAGGCACCATTCCGCGAGCCGGGCGAGGGGGGCGACCGCGCGAGCGGTGACGATGTCGGCACCACCGAGCTGCTCACGCACAGGCCGCTCCTCCGCGCGTCCACGGATGATGGTAATCGGGAGTTCCAGCTTCTCGGCCACCTCGGCCAGCCAGTCCACCCGGCGGGCCATCGGTTCGAGCAAGACGATATCGAGGTCCGGTCGCGCGATCGCCAGCGGTACTCCCGGAAGCCCCGCCCCCGACCCGACGTCGATGACGCGAGCCCCTTCGGGCAGCTGCTCGCCGATCACCGCCGAGTTGAGCACGTGCCGTTCCCACAGCCGCTCGACTTCCCGGGGTCCGATCAGGCCACGCTCGACGCCGTGTCGCTCCAGGAGTTCGACGTACCCGGCCGCTTGGTCGACGTGCTCACCGAACACTCGCTCCGCCGCGGCCCGCACCGCCGCCGCGGCCTGCTCCAAGCTCACTCCGCCTACTCCTCGTCCGCCGGTTTCACGTGAAACCGCGCTCGCTCGATTGTCCCCGATGTCGAGGCGAAAACGAGCCGACAGACCGCAGATGTGGACAACTCCACTCAGGCGGCCGCCGCCGGGGACGGTTCCACGTGAAACATCACGCGTGTAATTCGCTCGGCCGAGGCCGGGCGTTCCCCAGCCGGATGCCGCTGAAGCCCAGCGAGCTCTCCGCCACCGCGTCGACGAACGGCCACAGGTTCGGCAGCACGCGTAGTTCGATACCGGCCTCCTCGTGCCACGCCAGCAGATCGCCGACGGGCTCCGGAGGTCCGAGCGGACTCACCGGCTCGGTCGCCACGACCGCATGAGCGTGCGCACCGAACGAACGGAAAGAGGTCGCCGCGAACCGGTAGGCGAACAGCCGCACGGTACGCATCGCCTCGAGCCAGCCGTACTCGATCGCGTGCACGCGATCGACGCCCGGGCCGAGGAGGGACCGATCCGCGACGGAGGTTCCGGCCGTCACCCAAGCCATCGCGCGGGGACACTGGCGGGGGAACCAGTAGTCCGGCGCCCGGTCCGCGTCGACCGCCCACACGTACGCCTCCGGCTGTCGCGCGGTCGCGGCGACGTGCGGCTCGAAACGGGTGATCGACGGGTCCTCCGAGAAGTGGAGAACCTCACCGGGCGCCGGTCGCATGAGCAACACCTAGCACACAAAGAAGCGGCCCCACCCGAACCAGTCGGGTGGGGCCGCTTCGGCAACCGGGCCTCAGGACTCCGGGAAGATCACCACGCGGCGCTTCGGGTCCTCGCCCTCGCTCTCGCTGGCGACTCCGGAGACCGTCGCCACCGCGTCGTGGACCACCTTGCGCTCGAACGGGCTCATCGGCTGCAGCCGCACCCGCTCGCCGCTCTTGAGGACCGACTCCGCCGTCGAACGGCCGAGCTCCTTCAGCTCCTCGCGGCGGTCCGCGCGCCAGCCCGCGATGTCCAGCATCAGCCGGCTGCGCGAGCCGGTCTCCTGCTGGACCGCCAGGCGGGTCAGCTCCTGCAGCGCCTCCAGCACCGTGCCGCGCGGACCGACGAGCTTCTCGAGGTCCTCGCCGCCGTCGATGCTCACGATCGCGCGGCCGGCTTCCACGTCCAGGTCGATGTCACCGTCGTAGTCGAGCAGGTCCAGCAGACGCTCGAGGTAGTCGCCGGCGATGTCACCCTCCTGGACGAGGATGTCGTCACCGCCCGGCTTCTGCTCGTCCACTGCCTCCGCGGCCGTCTCCGGGGTCACGTCGTCCTTATCGGCGTCGATCGTGTCGATCGTCTCCGACATCATTCGTCTCCTCTCCGAACCGGTCGCGCTCAGCGGCGCTTCCGGCCCGACTTCCTGGTCGAGTCTTTGAGAAGGCCCGGCACGCCCGTGCCGTTGTCCTTCGAGCCGTTCTGGCCGTTCGTGTCGGCCGGGGTCTTGTCGCCGTCGCTGTCGCCGTCCTTGGCCGGAACGGTCTGGGCGAAGCCGTGCGCCGAGCCCGCCTTCGCGACCTTCTTCGACGTTCCGGTCTGCGCGGCCTGGTTCTTCTTCTGCTGGACCGGCTTCTGGCCGACCTTCGGCGCGGCCGGCTTCTGGCCCGGCTTCGGCCCGAGCGTCGCGCGCTTCTCCGCGGCCTCCGCCTTGCGAGCCGCCTCTTCCTTGTCGATCTTCGTGTAGACGAGGCGCTGCTGCATCAGGGTCCAGCCGTTGTTCGCCAGCCAGTAGAAGAGGAGGCCGAGCGGGAACAGCGCACCGAAGACGAGCACACCGAGCGGGAAGATGTACATCGTCAGCTTGTTCATGATCGCGGTCTGCGGGGTGGCCGACGCGACGTTCTGCCGGGCCACCGAGTGCCGCGCGGTGAGGTGCGTGGCGATCGACGCGACGATCATCAGCGGCAGCGCGACCGGGAGCACGCTCCAGTGGAACCCGACGTTCGTGGCCCCGCCGCTGACGACCCCGACGCCGTTGTAGACGGCCTCACCGAGGTTGACGCCGAACAGCTTCGCGTTGACGTAGGACTCGACGTCGTGCTGGCTGAAGAAGTAGTTCTCGGTCTTCAGGCCGCCACCGGGCGGCGGCATCGTGAAGGCACGGAGGACGTGGTTCAGGCCGATGAAGACCGGGATCTGAAGCAGCATCGGCAGGCAGCTGCCCAGCGGGTTGACGCCGTGCTCCTTCTGGAGCTTCTGCATCTCCGCGGCCTGGCGCTGCCGGTCGTTCGCGTACTTCTTCTGGAGCTTCTTCATCTCCGGCGCGAAGTCCTGCATCTTCTTCATCGACCGGACCTGGTTCACGAACGGCTTGAACATGATGCCGCGGACGGTGAACGTCAGGAAGATGATGCCGAGGATCCAGGCGACCGCGGTCGATTCCCCGAAGACGAACCCGAAGACCTTGTGCCAACACCAGAGGATGAAGGACACGGGGTAGTAGATGAAATCGAGCACTGCTGCTACTCCTCGATCGGTGTTTCAGGTCTGCGGTGACGCCACGAGAACGTCTCTGGCACGGGGTCGCGGCCGGGGGGCGTCCAGGGGCCGCAGCGCAGCAGCCGGCGCAGCGCGAGGTAGGAGCCGCGACCGGCGCCGTGCCGGGTGAGGGCTTCGACTGCGTACGCGCTGCAGCTCGGGTAGAACCGGCAAGCCGGCGGGAGGAAGGGCGAGATCGCCTTGCGGTAGAGCTTGATGGGGAGCAGCAGGACCCAGGCGACCGGGCCGGGCCGCGGGGGCTCGGCGGCGCCGTCATCGAAGTGGTCGTGCGCTGAGTCGTGCTCGGGGTTGGCTCGCATGCCGGTCACACCGCTGATCCGTGGTCGGGGGCCGCGTCCGCGGGACGCGTCGGGCGGGGGACATCCCCGGCCGGACGGTGCGACGACAGAAGCCCCAACCGACGCAACGCGGCGTCGAGATCGGATCCCAGCTCGGCGCTGGACGCGGTCGACGACGGCGGCAATGCCCGTACGACCAACGAAGTGCCGGCGGGCAGTGTTCCGAGTCTGGCCGAAACGAGATGACGCAACCGGCGGGTGACGCGGTGGCGGACCACCGAGTTCCCGACGGCCTTGCTCACCACAAAACCCGCCCTGGCCGCCGACGGTGGATCGGCGGCCATGGACGGGTCCGTGGTGAGCGCGTGGACGACGAGGCGGCGCCTGCCTGCCCTGGAGCCGCGACGGAGAACCACGCGGAAATCCTCACTCCGCCGCAGACGTGCGGCAGCCGGCAGCACGGCGCGCCTCGATCGGGGCGATCAGGCGGACAGCGCGCCGCGGCCCTTGCGACGGCGGGCCGCCAGGATGGCCCGGCCGGCGCGGGTGCGCATGCGCAGGCGGAACCCGTGGGTCTTCGCGCGGCGGCGGTTGTTCGGCTGGAAGGTGCGCTTACCCTTGCTCACTGCTTCTCCTGTGTCTCGCGGTGTCCGTGTTCCCACCAGCCCGGAAGAATCACTTCCCCCGCCTGGCGTGTCGTGCGGGCGCACGGCAGTCTCTGGTGTCTCCTACCAACGTGTGGCCTCGTCACGACGAGCAACGACAACGTGGGCACGCGAAACGCACCCGTCGCATACGGGAGACCTTACGAGGGTACGCACCCCCGTCCGGCGGTCGGTAAGCACCCCCTCGGCCACGGTACGCGACGGGCAAGCGGGCCCGCGATCGTCGACGCGGCGGCACCGAATGGCAACGCGCCGTACACCGTGAAATGCTTGCGGCCCAGGATGCCTTGTGGCCGCGAGCGGGGCTTGTTAGCGTGCCTCTCTCGGGTCACCGGTCGAGGTGCACGAGTATCCGGGTGGTGGAGTGCCCACCGGCGTACGACGAGCCCGCAGGTGGCGGCACCGCGGGTCGCCGTACATTAGTGCACAGCTGTGGACAACTATGTGGATATTCGCTGTGCCGGTGCGCGGACAGGCTTCCTGTGATCGCCGGGTGGAGTGACCAGGGCGTTCCGGGAGCGGATCGGCCGTCCACGCCGACGAGGGGAGGGGAGCCAGACAGGTGTCGGAGCACCAGCACAATCTGGGCGTCATCTGGGAACAGGTGGTACGCGAACTGTCCGACGGGACCCTGTCCCCCCAGCAGCGCGCCTGGATGCGCGTGACCCGTCCGATCGGCCTGCTCGACGGCACCGCCCTCCTGGCCGCCCCCAGCGACTTCGCGAAGGAAGCGATCGAGCGCGGGTTGCGCGGCGCGATCACCGACGCGCTTTCGCGGCGCCTCGGCCGCGCCATCTCCCTCGCGGTGAAGGTCGACAGCGCCGAGGCGGTCGCCCCGGCGCCTTTGGCCCGCTACGCGCCGTCACCCGGCCGAGTGGAAAACGGCGCGGCTCCCGAAGCGGCCCCGCCGCTGCCGGGCAACGGCGCGCCGATGATGCCGCCGCCGCGTCCCGAGCCCGCCCAGCCGATGCCCCCGCGGCTGCCGCACGAGCAAGCCGCGGCGAAGCCGGACGACGGCGACGACACCGACGAGGAAGTCGACGAAGAGGGCGAGGCGCTCGCCGCGGTCCACGAGATCTGGCCGACGTTCTCCGGCCAGCCGATCGCCGGCCAGCCGTACACCGCGCCGGCGCAGCCGCAGACGTCGAAGACGAAGCTGAACGAGAAGTACACCTTCGACACGTTCGTCATCGGCGCGTCCAACCGCTTCGCCCACGCGGCCGCGGTCGCCGTCGCCGAAGCCCCCGCCCGCGCGTACAACCCGCTCTTCATCTGGGGCGAGTCCGGGCTCGGCAAGACACACCTGCTGCACGCGGTCGGGCACTACGCGCAACGGCTGTTCCCCGGCATGCGCGTGCGGTACGTCTCGACCGAAGAGTTCACGAACGACTTCATCAACTCGCTGCGCGACGACCGCAAGGTCGCCTTCCAGCGGCGCTACCGCGACATCGACATCCTGCTCGTCGACGACATCCAGTTCCTGGAGGGCAAGGAAGGGACGCAGGAAGAGTTCTTCCACACCTTCAACACCCTCCACAACGCGAACAAGCAGATCGTCGTCAGCTCCGACCGGCCGCCGAAGCGCCTCGAGACGCTGGAAGACCGGCTGCGGACGCGGTTCGAGTGGGGCCTCATCACCGACATCCAGCCGCCCGAGCTGGAGACGCGCATCGCGATCCTCCGCAAGAAGGCGGCGCAGGACAGGCTCGCGGTGCCGGGCGACGTCCTGGAGTTCATCGCCTCGCGCGTCGAGGCGAACATCCGGGAGCTCGAGGGCGCGCTCATCCGCGTCACCGCGTTCGCGTCGCTGAACCAGCAGCCGGTGGACGCCGCGCTGGCGGAGATCGTGCTGCGGGACCTCATCCCCGACTCCCACGCGCCGGAGATCACCGCGCCGACCATCATGAGCGTCATCTCCGAGTTCTTCGACGTGACGCTCGACGACCTGTGCGGCCCCGGCAAGACGAAGGCGCTCGCCACGTCCCGCCAGATCGCCATGTACCTCTGCCGCGAGCTGACCGACATGTCGCTGCCGAAGATCGGGCAGACGTTCGGCGGCCGCGACCACACGACGGTCATGCACGCGGACAAGAAGATCCGCAAGGAGATGGCCGAGCGCCGGCGGATCTACGACCAGGTGCAGGAGCTGACGTCGCGCATCAAGCAGCGCGCCCGCCAGTAGCACATCCCTTATCCCGCAACGACTTCGGGGCGTCCGCTCAATGTGGACGCCCCTTTGCCGTCTTTGCGCACAGTCGTCATTGGACACCGCCCTCGTTGGAGTGTCTGAAGCACGCGTACGCCCCCGAAGCAGCGAAGCACGTGTACGCGTGCTTCGCAAAGTCGCGAAAATTGTTTGTACACAAGGAAGTTTCCCCATGGTGTGGGCGGATTGCCCACAGTACCAACGGATCTCCCACCAGCGACGACGCCGAATCGGTCCACACCCCGCCCACAGGCCGTCCACAGGAAATCCACACGGTTGTCCACGCGGATTCCCCAGGTTGCCCACAAGCTGTACACAGGACGGCCCGATCACTCGGAAGGGCGATTCGGACGCCTCCGGGCACCCCCAGACCCTGGGTACAGATCACCCCACACCTGGGGACAACAGTGGGGACAACTGGGGCCGGCTGTGGACGAATCGGGGGTCGCCCGAAACCATCCACGGACGCCCCGATCTGCCCACAGGTCTGCCACCATGGTTCTCCACACGCCCGCGAGTGCTCCGACCTGCGCAAACAGGCTCAATCCACACAATCCACAACGCTTACTACTGTTACTGCCTTTAGATCTCTTCTAAGAGAGAACAAAACAAAAACAGGCGATGGACGAAGTTGGGGACAGCCTCGAGATCGTGTCGTCAAGTCGACAAAACGAAGGGCAGCCCGAGGTGACGTGGGCCGCCGCGACGGCCTAACGTGGACTCCTGCACCTGGTCCGTGCTCCGGCCGCTCAAGCGGAGGGCGGACCGGCCGGAGGGGGCAGCCGGTCACTGCCCCGCGAGAACGTGGCCCGGCCGGCCTCGTCGCCCAGCCCGAGCCGAAGAGGGCTCGGTCGTCGAAAGGATGCGCGCATGAAGATCCGCGTCGAGCGTGACGGGCTCGCCGACGCCGTCGCGTGGGTGGCCAGAAGCCTCCCCTCCCGGCCTCCGGTGCCGGTACTGGGCGGTGTCCTCCTCGACGCCGGTTCGGACGGCGACACCGATGCGCTGACGGTCTCGGGCTTCGACTACGAGGTCTCCGCCACGGTCGGGGTCCCCGCGACGATCGCCGACGGCGGCCGCCTGCTGGTCTCCGGGCGTCTCCTGGCCGACATCACCAAGGCGCTGCCCGCGCAGCCGGTCGAGATCTCCGTCGACGGCTCGCGCGCCACCATCACGTGCGGCAGCGCGCGCTTCTCCCTGCCGACCATGCCGGTCGAGGACTACCCGCAGCTGCCGTCCCAGCCCGCCTTCGCGGGTGAGCTCGCCGGCGACGCGTTCGGCCAGGCCGTCACCCAGGTCGTCGTCGCCGCGGGCAAGGACGACACGCTGCCGATGCTGACCGGCATGCGGCTCGAGATCTCCGGCAGCTCGCTGACCCTCGTCGCGACCGACCGGTTCCGGCTCGCCATGCGCGAGTTCACCTGGCAGCCGGCCGAGGGGCTGGCCGACGCCGCGGTGCTCGTCCCGGCGCGCACCCTCGCCGAAGCGGCCAAGACGCTCGGCGCGAGCGGCGCCACGATCCGCCTCGCCCTCGCCAGCGGCGAAGGCCTGCTCGGCCTGTCCGGTTCCGGGCGCTACACGACGACCCGCCTGCTCGACGCGGAGTTCCCGCCGTACCGCCAGTTGCTGCCCGCGTCGCACACGTCGCGCGCGGTCATCGACGTGTCGGCTCTCACGGAGAGCATCAAGCGCGTTTCGCTGGTGGCGGAGCGGGGGACTCAGGTACGACTGGAGTTCGGGGACAACACGCTGCGGTTGTCCGCGGGCGGTGACGACGAGGGAAGCGCCGAAGAGGAGCTTCAGGTCGAGTACGAAGGTGAGCCGGTGACGATCGCGTTCAACCCGGGTTACCTCGTCGACGGCCTCGGCGCGCTCCACAGCGACCGGGCGGAGCTGACGTTCACCACGCCGAACCGGCCCGCGCTGATCAAGCCCGCCGACCCCGAGGGCAACGTCGTCCCCGGCTACCTCTACCTCCTGATGCCGGTCCGCCTGCCGGGCTGACCCGCTTTCTCGTTTGCACGTAAGGGGATCTCATGGTTCAGCTCGGTCTGATCGGCCTGGGCAAGATGGGCTTCAACATGCGTGAGCGGCTGCGTGCGGCCGGTCACGAGGTGGTCGGCTACGACCGCAACCCGGACGTCAGCGACACGACGTCGCTCGAAGACCTGGTGTCCAAACTGGACGCTCCGCGGATCGTCTGGATCATGGTGCCCGCCGGCGAGCCGACCCGGCAGACCATCACCGAGCTCGGCAACCTGCTCGCCGAGGGCGACATGGTGATCGACGGCGGCAACTCGAAGTACACCGACGACAAGCTGAACGCCGACCTGCTCGCGGCGAAGAACATCGGGTACCTCGACTGCGGCGTCTCCGGTGGCGTGTGGGGCAAGGAGAACGGCTACGGCCTGATGGTCGGCGGCGCGGCCGCCGACGTCGAGAAGGCGATGCCGATCTTCGACGCGCTGCGCCCGGACGGCCCGCGCGAAGAGGGCTTCTCGCACGCGGGCGACGTCGGCGCGGGTCACTACGCGAAGATGATTCACAACGGCATCGAGTACGGCATGATGCAGGCCTTCGCGGAGGGTTTCGAACTCCTCGAGGCGGCGAAGGTCGTCAAGGACGTGCCCGCGGTGATCAAGGGCTGGCAGCGCGGCACGGTCGTCCGGTCGTGGCTGCTCGACCTGCTCGTGCGCGCGCTCGACGAGGACCCGGAGCTGGACGACCTCGAAGGCTACGTCGAGGACTCGGGCGAGGGCCGCTGGACGCTGGAAGAGGCGATCAACAACGCGGTGCCGGCGCCGGTCATTTCGGCCGCGCTGTTCGCGCGGTTCGCCTCTCGGCAGGAACACTCGGCCGCGATGCGCGCGGTCGCGGCGCTGCGCAACCAGTTCGGCGGGCACGCCGTGAAGAAGGCCGGCGGATAAGGAGTTCCGGGTGTATCTGCGACACCTGCAGGTCACCGACTTCCGCTCCTGGCCCCAGGCCGATCTCGCCCTCGAACCCGGGCCGACCGTGCTGGTCGGCCAGAACGGCCGCGGCAAGACCAACCTGCTGGAGGCGATCGGGTACGTCGCGACGCTGGGCTCGCACCGCGTCGCGACGGACGCGCCGCTGATCCGGCACGGCTGCGAGCGCGCGCTGGTCCGGGTCGCGGTGGTCAACGACGACCGCGAGCTGACCGTCGAGCTGGAGATCACCGCCGGCCGGGCGAACCGCGCCCGGGTCAACCGCGGTGCGGTCGGCCGTCCGCGTGACGTACTGGGGATCCTGCGCACGGTGCTGTTCTCCCCGGAGGACCTCGCGCTGGTGCGTGGCGACCCGGGTGAGCGACGCCGGTTCCTCGACGAGCTCCTGGTGCTGCGCGCGCCGCGGTACGCGGGGGTCCGTGCGGACTACGAGAAGGTGCTGAAGCAGCGAAACGCCCTGCTCAAGACGGCCGGGAAACGCCGTACGGGTCGCGAGGACCCGTACGCGCTGTCGACGCTCGAGGTCTGGGACGACCACCTCGCGGTGGCGGGCGCGGAGCTGCTGGCCGCGCGCCTGAACCTCGTTGCGGATCTCGCGCCGTACGCGGCTTCGGCGTACATGGGGGTGGCGCCGGACTCTCGTCCGGCGAAGATCTCCTACCGGTCGTCGCTGGGTGCGGCCCTGCCGGAGACGTACGGCGTACCGGACGGCGAACGCGCGCAACCCGAGGTCCTCAAGGACGTCTTACTCAAGGCGCTCGGGGAAGTCAGGAAGGCCGAACTCGAGCGCGGGATCAGCCTGGTCGGCCCGCACCGGGACGAACTGGAGCTGATCCTGGGCGAGGCGCCGGCCAAGGGTTACGCGAGCCACGGCGAGTCGTGGTCGTTCGCGCTCGCCCTCCGGCTCGGCAGCTACGAGCTGCTGCGCGCGGAGGCCGGCGAGCCGGTCCTCCTGCTCGACGACGTGTTCGCCGAGCTGGACCGCAAGCGCCGGGCCCGGCTGGCCGAGGTGGCCGCGAGTGCCGAACAGGTGCTGGTGACCGCCGCGGTCGACGAGGACGTGCCCAGTGAGCTGGCCGGCCGCCGGTTCGTGGTGGCGGATGGTGAGATTTCGGGTGGCTGAACAGCGCGGACGGAGAGCGGCAAGATCGAATCGGGCACCCGGTGTGATCGCCGACACAGCAGTTACCCACCGATCTGGGGACAAACCTGTGGACAGTGTGGATAAACCCGTGCCCGAGTTATCGCCGCGCGTCACCAAAACGCCGAATCGGCCGCTTGACACCCCCCGCGCGGGGGATAACCCGGTCGAGAAGCCCGCGTCGAGTACGCAGAGTGAGAATGGCGCTGCTCCGAATGGGACCACCGGTCGGGACCTCGCGCACGCGGCGCTCGAGGCCGCCAAGGCCAAGGCGAAGGAGCGCGGCACGTCCCCCGGGTACCGGCGTCGCGCTGTCGGTGGCGGGGGCCAGAACCCCCGGCGTCGCCGCTGGTCGGGACCGGGCGCCGACCCGCGCGACCCGCAGCCGCTCGGCCGGCTCGTCTCCCGGCTGCTCAGCGATCGCGGCTGGAACGAGAACGTCACGAGCGCCCGCGTCTTCGCGCAGTGGGCACGCCTGGTCGGCGAAGACGTCGCCGAGCACGCGCAGCCGGTCGCGCTCAAGGACGGCGAGCTGACCGTCCGCGCCAGCTCCACGGCGTGGGCCACCCAGCTCCGGTTGCTGCAGGGAAAGCTGCTGCACAAGATCGCGGCGGGGGTCGGCAACGGCGTCGTCAAGCGCATGCGGATCCAGGGTCCGACCGCCCCGAGCTGGCGGAAAGGCCCACGCCACGTGCCGGGTCGCGGCCCGCGTGACACGTACGGCTGACCCGGGTTGCGCGATGCTCGGTTGAATGCCCCGAGAACGCATCCAGACCTCCCGAGATACGTCAAGACTCGGCTCGCACCGATTTCGTCCGTCTGTGACGCGTTCAGGGGTGTCCTTGCCGCATGTCAGCGGACGCGGCCAAGTACACTGGGAGGGAGCGAGCGTCCGCTCGGGCGAGACGAGGAGAAACAACGCCGGTGACCGAGAACAAGAGCGAGTACAACGCGTCGTCGATCACGGTGCTCGAAGGCCTTGAAGCGGTCCGCAAGCGCCCCGGCATGTACATCGGTTCCACCGGTGAACGCGGGCTGCACCACCTCGTCCAGGAGGTCGTCGACAACTCCGTCGACGAGGCGATGGCCGGGCACGCCACCAAGGTCGAGGTTACCCTCCTCGCCGACGGCGGGGTGCGCGTCGTCGACGACGGCCGCGGCATCCCGGTCGACATGCACCCCAAGGAGAACAAGCCGACCATCGAGGTCGTGCTCACCCAGCTGCACGCGGGCGGCAAGTTCGACAGCGACTCCTACGCGGTGTCCGGCGGCCTGCACGGCGTCGGCATCTCCGTGGTGAACGCGCTCTCGACGAGGCTGCTGGCCGAGGTCAAGTACGGCGGCCGCAGCTGGCGCCAGCTGTACACCGACCAGATCCCCGGCCCGCTCGAGGACCTCGGCCCGGCGACCGAGACCGGCACGACGATGACGTTCTGGGCCGACGACAACATCTTCGAGACCACGACGTACAACTTCGAGACCATCTCGCGCCGGCTGCAGGAGATGGCGTTCCTCAACAAGGGGCTGACGCTGTCCCTGCGCGACGAGCGCGTCGCCGACGAGGAGACCGAAGAGGACGCGGAGGGCAAGGTCGCCCGCGTCAAGGAGAAGGTCTACTGCTACCCGGGCGGGCTCGAGGACTTCGTCAAGCACATCAACGGCAGCAAGGACCCGATCCACCCCAGCGTGATCTCCTTCGACGCCAAGGGCGTCGGCCTCGAGGTCGAGGTCGCGATGCAGTGGAACACCGGGTTCACGCCGTCGGTGTACACGTTCGCCAACACGATCAACACGCACGAGGGCGGTACCCACGAAGAGGGCTTCCGCGCCGCGCTGACCCGCGTCGTCAACGCGTACGCGCGCGACAAGAAGCTGCTCAAGGAGAAGGACGCCAACCTGACCGGCGACGACGTGCGCGAAGGACTCGCGGCGATCGTCTCGATCAAGCTGGGCGAGCCGCAGTTCGAGGGCCAGACCAAGACCAAGCTGGGCAACAGCGAGGCCAAGACGTTCGTGCAGCAGCAGTCGAACGAGTGGCTGGCCGACTGGTTCGAGCGCAACCCCACCGAGGCGAAGACGATCATCAACAAGTCGATCTCCTCGGCGCAGGCCCGGATGGCCGCCCGCAAGGCGCGTGACCTGGTCCGCCGCAAGGGCGCGCTCGACATCGGCGGCCTGCCCGGCAAGCTCAAGGACTGCCGCTCCACCAAGCCGGAGGAGTGCGAGCTCTACATCGTCGAGGGTGACTCGGCCGGCGGCTCGGCCAAGGAGGGCCGGGACTCGATGTACCAGGCGATCCTGCCGATCCGCGGCAAGATCATCAACGTCGAGAAGGCCCGCATCGACCGCGTCCTCAAGAACACCGAGGTCCAGTCGCTGATCACGGCGCTGGGCACCGGCATCCACGACGAGTTCGACCTCTCGAAGCTGCGCTACCACAAGATCGTGCTGATGGCCGACGCCGACGTCGACGGCCAGCACATCACCACGCTGCTGCTCACCCTGCTGTTCCGGTTCATGACGCCGCTGATCGAGCACGGCCACGTCTTCCTTTCGCGGCCGCCGCTGTACAAGATCAAGTGGCCGCGGGCCGAGCCGGAGTACGCGTACTCCGACCGCGAGCGCGACGCCGTCATCAGGGCGGGTGTCGAGGCGGGCAAGAGGCTGCCGAAGGACGACGCGATCCAGCGCTACAAGGGTCTCGGCGAGATGAACGCCGAAGAGCTGTGGGAGACCACCATGGACCCGGCGAACCGGCTACTGGGCCGGGTGACCATGGACGACGCCGCCCAGGCGGACGACCTGTTCTCGGTCCTGATGGGCGAGGACGTCGAGGCCCGCCGCTCGTTCATCACGCGCAACGCGAAGGACGTGCGGTTCCTTGATGTGTGACCGTCTGGACGTGTAGGCGTCCCCCGCTCTTGTCCCGCCTGGACCACCCGCACCCGAGAAGGACCTCATGACGGAAACCCTGCCGCCGGCTCCGGAGAACGACCGGATCGAACCGGTCGACATCCAGCAGGAGATGCAGCGCTCCTACATCGACTACGCGATGAGCGTGATCGTGTCGCGCGCGCTGCCGGACGTGCGCGACGGCCTCAAGCCGGTCGCCCGCCGCATCCTGTACTCGATGTTCGACTCCGGCTTCCGGCCGGAACGCGGGTACAACAAGTGCTCCCGCGTCGTCGGCGACGTCATGGGCAACTACCACCCGCACGGCGACTCGGCGATCTACGACGCGCTGGTGCGGCTCGCCCAGCCGTGGTCGCTGCGCTACCCGCTGATCGACGGCCAGGGCAACTTCGGCTCGTCGGGCAACGACCCCGCGGCCGCCATGCGGTACACGGAGTCCCGGCTCGCGCCGCTGGCCATGCAGATGCTGGCCGACATCGAAGAAGACACCGTCGACTTCTCCGACAACTACGACGGCCGCACGCAGGAGCCCGACGTCCTGCCGTCGCGGTTCCCGAACCTGCTGGTCAACGGCGGTTCCGGGATCGCGGTCGGGATGGCGACCAACATCCCGCCGCACAACCTGCGCGAGGTCTCCGAGGGCGTCGCCTGGGCGCTGGAAAACCCGGAAGCGACCGACGACGAGCTGCTGGCCGCGCTGCTGGTGCGGATCAAGGGCCCGGACTTCCCGACCAAGGCGATGATCCTCGGCACGTCCGGCATCGAGGACGCCTACCGCACCGGCCGCGGCTCGATCCGCATGCGCGCCGTCGTCGAGGTCGAAGAGGACGCGAAGGGCCGCACGATCCTGGTCGTGTCCGAGCTGCCGTACCAGGTCAACCCGGACAACCTGGTCGAGAACATCGCGAACCTGGTCCGCGACGGCAAGCTCACCGGCATCGCCGACATCGCCGACGAGTCCAACAGCCGCTCCGGCATGCGGATCGTCGTCACGATCAAGCGGGACGCGGTCGCGAAGGTCGTGCTGAACAACCTGTTCAAGCACACCCAGCTGCAGCAGAACTTCGGCGTCAACATGCTGGCGCTGGTCGACGGCGTGCCGCGCACCCTGCGGCTCGACCAGATCATCCGTCACTACGTGAAGCACCAGGTCGAGGTCATCGTCCGGCGGACCAGGTTCCGCCTGAAGAAGGCCGAGGAACGGGCCCACATCCTGCGTGGGTACGTCAAGGCACTCGACATGCTCGACGAGGTCATCGCCCTCATCCGGCGGTCGCCCTCGGCGGACGAGGCCCGGCCAGCCCTGATGGAGCTGCTGGACGTCGACGAGATCCAGGCCACCGCGATCCTCGACATGCAGCTGCGACGCCTCGCCGCCCTGGAGCGCCAGCGGATCATCGACCAGCTGGCCGAGATCGAGCTCGAGATCGCCGACCTGAAGGACATCCTCGAGAAGCCGGAGCGGCAGCGCTCGATCATCCGCGACGAGCTGATGGCGATCGTCGAGAAGTACGGCGACGACCGGCGCACGCAGATCGTCGGCTTCGGCGGCGACGTCACGGACGAAGAGCTCATCGCGGTCGAGGACGTCGTCGTCACCATCACCCGCACGGGGTACGCCAAGCGGACGAAAACGGACCTGTACCGCTCGCAGAAGCGCGGCGGCAAGGGCGTGCAGGGCGCGACGCTGAAGCAGGACGACATCGTCCAGCACTTCTTCGTCTGCTCGACGCACGACTGGATCCTGTTCTTCACGAACAAGGGCCGCGTCTACCGGACCAAGGCGTACGAGCTGCCCGAGGCCAACCGCAACGCGCGCGGCCAGCACGTGGCGAACCTGATGGCGTTCCAGCCGGACGAGAAGATCGCCCAGGTCATCCAGATCAAGAACTACGAGGTCGCGCCGTACCTGGTCCTCGCCACCAAGCGCGGCCTGGTGAAGAAGACCAAGCTCACCGACTTCGACTCCAACCGCTCCGGTGGCCTGATCGCCATCAACCTGCGCGAAGGCGACGAGCTGGTCGGCGCGGTGCTGGCCGGCGCCGAGGACGACCTGCTGCTGGTGTCGGCCGAGGGCCAGTCCATCCGGTTCCACGCGACCGACGAGGCGCTCCGGCCGATGGGCCGCCCGACGTCCGGCGTGATGGGCATGCGCTTCAACGACGGCGACGAGCTGCTCGGCATCAGCGTGGTCAAGGAGGGCAAGTTCCTCCTGGTCGCGACGGACGGCGGCTACTCCAAGCGCACGCCGATCGAGGACTACCCGGTCCAGGGCCGCGGCGGCAAGGGCGTGCTCACCATTCAGCACGACCGGAAACGTGGCAGGCTGGTGGGTGCGCTCATCGTCGACGCCGAGGACGAGTTGTATGCGATCACCTCGAGCGGCGGCGTGATCCGCACACCGGCGGGCGACGTCCGCAAGGCAGGGCGGCAGACGAAGGGGGTCCGGCTGATGAATCTCGGTGAAGGCACAACTCTTCTCGCGGTCGCACGCAACGCGGACGAGCCCTCGGACGTCGCCAATGGTGAAGCCCCGGAAACACCTGAAGCGGGTGAAGAAACGACGGCGCCGTCGGAGCAGTAAGTTCACTACGGACAGCGCCCCACGGCACGGGTAAGGACTGACTCTTCGTGACACCATCCGAGAATCCCGAGGCAGCGGGTTCGAACGGGACCGCGGCCAGCCCGCCATGGCAGCGGGTCGACAAGGAAGGCGACGCCGAAGCGACGGTCAAGCTGGCCACGGACGAGGCGCTCTACAAACCCGAGCCGTCGGCCGACGAGACACAGCCGGCCGCCGCCGAGCGCCCGGTGGTGACGGGAAGCGCCGCCCCCCGCCTCTTCGGCGGCCCGGACACGGCCGCCGAGCCGTCAGCGGCGGCCGTCCCATCGGCCTCGACCCAGCGAGCCCGCCCGAGCGCCCTGCGGCGCCCGGGCCGCGGACCCCGCCGGGCTTCGCTGCAGGTGAAGCGGTTCGACCCGTGGTCGGTCCTGAAGCTGTCCCTGGTCCTGGGCGTGGCGATGTTCTTCGTCTGGCTGGTAGCGGTCGGCGTGCTGTACACGGTCCTGGACGGAATGGGCGTCTGGGACAAGCTGAACGGCACGTACTCGTCCCTGGTGGGCGGCGAAGGCGCCAACGCACCAGCAGAACCCCTGATCAGCGCGGGCCGCGTGTTCGGCATCGCGGCCATCTTGGGCGCGATCAACATCGTCCTGGTGTCGGCACTGGCCACGGTCAGCGCGTTCATCTACAACGTGTCGGCGGACCTCGCGGGAGGCCTCGAAGTCACCCTGTCGGAACGAGAGTGACCCGGTTGCAGGGCCCCTTCGGGGGTCCTGTAAGGTTCTTCTCGTTCAAGGGCCTATAGCTCAGGCGGTTAGAGCGCTTCGCTGATAACGAAGAGGTCCCAGGTTCAAGTCCTGGTAGGCCCACAGAACGAACCGGTTCGTGACTCTCACGGGCCGGTTTTTTCGTGCCCCGCCGGCCTGGTCTGTCCCGGATACAGGTCAGCCCTGCCGGGAAGAGAAGTCCGGCAGGGCTGAGTTGTCGCGGTCGGCGTGCGTCACGGTCGCCTCTCGGCGAAACGCTCATCGCGGCTCCAGCCGAGCGGAACTCCGCGATGGCGATGGGTGCGGCCCGGGGGACACGGTGGGCACACCGACCAGTGGGTACAACGAGACACGCGCGCCCGGTATTTCGCCTCCTGTGTGACGTGCGTTACCTGCGAACTCTTGGTTCCACGTGGAACCACCGGCGCCCGACACCGGGCCGGACCGGTGCAGTAACATCGCGGGGTAAGGGAAGCAAGCTGAGAAGGGGGCTTCGGTGAAGAAGCTGCTGGCACTCGCGGTCATCGCGGGCGGCGTTCTGTTCGTCGTCAAGCGCAACAAGGCGGCCAAGGCCGAAGCCGACCTCTGGCGCGAGGCGACCGCGCCCGTCCCCTCCAACAACGGCACGACTCCGGCCAAGCCCGCAGGCGCGTCCCACAACTGATCTTCCGCGGGCGGTGCGCCGCCCGCGTCCGGGGCTGTAGCTCAATTGGTAGAGCACCGCCTTTGCAAGGCGGGGGTCAGGGGTTCGATTCCCCTCAGCTCCACACCGCAGCAGACACGACAAAGGCCAGGTCAGAGGGTATTTCCTCTCACCTGGCCTTCGTCGTGTCAGGCGGCCGTGTCGCCCGCCGTGTCCCCTGCGTGCCCCTCGCCCCGCCGACGACCACGCTTTCGGGCGCGTTTGCCCTGCGGGCGCCGGCGCGCGGACTCGATGTTGCGATTCATCGCGTCGGCGATCGAGTGGTCACGCTCGCGGCGTGCGCGCTGGTACCGCAGCGCGGCCCGCGTGGTCGAGTGACCCAGTCGCCGACCGTGGCCGAACTTGACGACGACGCCCGGCAGGAGCGAGAGGTCCGTCTCACAGCCGAGCGCATCCTGGCCACACACCTCAAACCGGGCATCGACCCGAAACGACCCGCAAAAACCTTCTGGAAAGACATCAACCTCGACCTCACCAGCGCCGCCCTGATCGAACTCGACCTCACTGACTGCCAGATCAACGCGGCCGGTTTTGCCAACACGACTTTCGCCGGCGACGCCCGGTTCGACGGGGCGGCCTTCGCTGGCGCCGCCTGGTTCCACAAGGCGACTTTCGCCGGCGACGCTCGGTTCGACGGGGCGGCCTTCGCCGACGATGCCCGGTTCAACGGAACGGCCTTCACCGGGGAAGCCGTGTTCAACGAGGTGACCTTCGCCGACAACGTCCGGTTCGACGGGGCGGCCTTCGCCGGCGCCGCCTGGTTCTACGAGGCGGACTTCGCCGGCGACGTCCGGTTCGACAAGGCGGCCTTCGCCGGCGCCGCCTGGTTCCACAAGGCGGCCTTCGCCGGCAACGCCCTGTTCAACGTGGCGACCTTCGATACGGCGGCTTGCGCTCGTGAGGCGCGTGTTCGGGTAGACCCTGCGAAGCCGGCCTTCGAGCGTTCATCGTGGCCGCTCGGATGGACCGTTGGGATGCCAGACGTTGTGCCAAACGCTGGGGAACCGATGTGGGTGCGCCTGCTTCCTGTTCCAGTCGTCCTCTCTGAGACGGCTGTAGGCGGCCGAACGCCGCAGGAGTGAGGTGACTTGACCAGGAGGAACAGCACAGGGTGTCCTTAGCGGCGCGTTGGTCGACGGCGTGAGCCCCGATCACGAGGGCAGCTCGGCCCAAAGACAGTTTCGAAGGTGCCCTATTCGTTTGCCGAGGTACGAGCCTTGCGAGCGTGGCGGCGGTGGTCAGGTGGGTTTGCGGACGAGGCCGGTGTAGGCGGCGATGGCGAGGGTGGCCAGGCCCCAGAGGAGGGCTTGGAGTGCCCAGAGGGTGGCGGTGAAGGTTTGGCCCCATCCGGTGGTGGTGTCGAGGTCGCAGTGGGCGCGGATGCCGGTGGTGCCGAGGGGGAGTCCGCGGTCGATGCCGAGGCCGATGAGTTCGACGGGGGAGCAGGGTGTGCCGGGGTCGGCGGTTTTTGCGGTGGCGGGTGGGATGCGTTCGGCGGCGTGGTGGCCGGGGTGGGTGGTGACGTGCCCGGCGAGCAGGCTGAGTGTGGCGGCGAGGGTGAGGACGACGGCGAGGGCGGTGACGAGGCGGTGGGCGCGGTAGCCGTAGCGGCCGAGCCAGCCCCAGAGTGCGTGTCGCCCGCGTGCGAGTCGGTTGCCTAGAGCCCAAGGGGTGCGGCGGCGGAGGTCGTGTTGTTGGGTGATGAGCACTTCGCGGGCGTTGTTGTCGTGGCCGGCGGCGCGCTCGGTGGCGGCGAGTTGCTGGAAGGGTTGGGGCCAGTAGGTCTTGGTGTGGTGGACCAGCAGGTGCAGCCATTGCCGCCACGAGATCCCGGCCAGGCTGGGGTAGGTCAAGCCGTCGGCTGAGATGATGCGCTCGCTGTCAGGGCAGTCACGGCGACTCATCCCCTGCCGGCTGGCCGGGCACACCACCGTCGACGGGAACAGCAACGCCCCGGTGACTTGCGCCTCTTGCATTACCAGGAGCGGACCTGAGCTGTTGTCCAGCTTGGCCACGTGCAGGTCGGCTTGGCTGCCGATGTGGGCGCCGATTAGCCGGATCGCGCCGTCTTCTTTGGTGCCGGTGATTTTGGCGTCGTTCATGTACAGGTTGGTGTCGGTGCGGAGGCGATCGGCGTATAGCGCGGGGCCGGCGGTGTTGGTGATGGTGGCTCGCTCGAGGTCGAG
>NZ_NMUL01000002.1 GCF_002234595.1 Amycolatopsis vastitatis | reverse complement strand
GATGTGGGCGCCGGGTAGCCGGATCGCGCCGTCGTCTGCGGTGCCGGTGATGGTGGTGTCGCGCATGAACAGGCTGCTGTCGATGCGGAGGCCGTCGGCGCGCAGTGCGCGGCCGGCGGTGTTGGTGATGGTGGCTCGGTCGAGGTCGAGGAAGCCGCCGATGTGGGCGCCGGGTAGCCGGATCGCGCCGTCTTTTGCGGTGCCGGTGATGGTGACATCCGACATGCCCAGGTTGCTCGCGGTGCGGAGACCGTCGGCGTCCAGGTAGAGGAGCACACTACCGCTTAGGTACAGGTCGTGCAGGTGCGCGTATCGGCAAACGATGCCGTCTGGCACCGCACACTGGTACAAGTTCAGACCGGCGACGGCGGTGAAGTAGTCGAGGTCGAGCATTCCGACGACCCGCATCCCCATCATGCGGATTCCGCGGGGGTCGAGGTCACCGTGCAGGCCGCGAAGCAGTTCGCGGATCAGATCGGCACGTACCCGCAAATCGGAGTCGTCGGTGATCGCCAGCTCCTCCACTGTCATCGTGGTGCCGGGATTTGTGACTCTCCCGCGGCGGGCGTTGTTGACCACCTGTTGCTCAAGCTCGGTCAGGTCGGTCAGCATGGGAGCAGGCTGCGTCTCGTCCACACCTCCATAGTCGACGGCGTGCTACGGAATGTGACATCTGACGGCCTACCCAACTCAATGGATGCACCCTTTCTGGACATGGCTGCATCCAAGACGGTCGGAATTCGGGGGATGACACGCCGGTCGGCGCGTTATAGCACGTTTCAAAGCCGGGGCCACCTGCGGAGACTGCCACGGCTCGGCGTGACACCTGCACTGTGTCGAGGCTGTCACACCTGTCACTCTGTCCCTTCACCGGAACTGACCTGCGGTTTTAGGAGTGCCAGGGGAGTGACACCTTCGATAGCTGCTTTTCTCCCACACTAACGGTATGTCTCAGTAGTCACTGGGCAGGGAAAAGAGGCTGGAACACGGGGGCGTCGGCCACAACCCCGTGTTCCAGCCTCTTGTGCCCTTGCGTGCCCCTCGCGTGCCCGTTGCTGGGGGAGCGCGCGGGGAACAGCGGGGAACGACGGACGGTGTAGGCCGCTGACCAGGGGATGCTAGTTCCGCTGGTCAAGATCAGGATGTGTTCGCACCTTTGCAAGGCGGGGGTCAGGGGTTCGATTCCCCTCAGCTCCACACGTCGAATGGCCCGTACCCGCTCAGGGTGCGGGCCGTTTCGCGTCCGGCGTCAGGGACCGTGTCAGGTCAGGGTCAGGTCGGTGTCAGGACCGCTGATCACAGTGGCTCCCATGACAGACCTGGCGATCATGGCTTCCGGGTTGCGGAAGGCCTACCAAGACAAAGTCGTGCTCGACGGCATCGATCTCGATGTTCGTGCGGGCAGCGTCTTCTCCCTGCTCGGCCCGAACGGGGCCGGCAAGACCACCACCGTGAACGTTCTGACCACGCTGGTCGGCGCCGACGGCGGGACCGTTCGCGTCGCCGGGCATGACGTCGCCACCGAGGCCAAGGCGGTCCGGGCGGCGATCGGCGTCACCGGGCAGTTCGCGGCCGTCGACGAACTGCTCACCGGGCAGGAGAACCTGCAGCTCATGGTGGACCTCCACCGGGGCGCCGCCGGCAAACAGACCGTCGCCGAGCTGCTGGAACGCTTCGAGCTGACGGAGTCGGCGCGGAAACCCGCGTCGACCTACTCCGGTGGGATGCGCCGGAAGCTCGACCTGGCCATGACCCTCGTCGGCAACCCGCGGATCATCTTCCTCGACGAGCCGACCACGGGCCTCGACCCGCGCAGCCGCCGCACCATGTGGTCGATCATCCGCGAGCTCGTCGCCGACGGGGTGACCATCTTTCTCACCACCCAGTACCTCGAGGAAGCCGACCAGCTCGCCGACCGGATCGCGGTCCTCGACCACGGCCGCCTGGTCGCCCAGGGCACTCCTGACGAGCTCAAGCGCCGGATTCCCGGCACCCACGTCCGGCTCCGTTTCACCACCGCCGCCGACCTCGACGCCGCCGCGCGCGTCCTCACCGACTCCACCCGGGACGACGAGGCGATGGTCCTGCGCGTTCCCGGTGACGGCGGCACGAAATCCCTGCGGACGCTGCTCGACCGGCTCGACGAGTACTCGATCACCGCCGGCGAACTTTCCGTCCACACCCCCGACCTCGACGACGTTTTCCTCGCCCTCACGGGCCACACCACGGAGGTGCTCGCGAAATGAAGTCTCCCTCGATCGTGATGCTGCGGCGCAACTTCAAGCACATCGCCCGAAACCCGACGTCGGTGTTCAACGCGGTCCTGATGCCGATCGTGATCATGCTGATGTTCGTGTACATGCTCGGGGACGCTTTCGACGTCGGTGTCGACTACGTCGACTACGCGACGCCGGGCCTGATGCTGCTGGCCGTCTGCTACGGCCTGGGCGCCACCGCGACCTCGGTGAACTCCGACATGACCAAGGGCATCATCAACCGCTTCAAGGTCATGGACGTCTCCCGCGGCGCGGTGCTGACGGGGCACGTCGTCGCCAGCGTGCTGACCAACCTGGTCGCCATCGCGGCTCTCGTCGGCGTGGCCTTCCTGCTGGGGTTCAGCCCGTCGGCGGGCTTCCTCGACTGGCTCGGCGTGGCCGGCATCGTCGTCCTGCTCGCCTTCGCGGCCGGCTGGCTGACGATCGCCTTGGGACTGGCGGCGAAATCCGTCGAAACGGCGGGGCTCGCCACCGTGCCGCTGGTCATGCTGCCGTTCTTCAGCAGCGCGATCGCCCCGGCCGACAAGATGGGGCAGGGCCTCCGGCAGTTCGCGGAGTACCAGCCGTTCACGCCCATCATCGAAACCGTGCGCGGGCTGCTCAACGGCACCCCGTCCACCGGCTACGCGATCACCGCGGTCGCTTGGTGCGTCGGCATCGCCGTCGTCGGCTACCTGTGGTCGTCCGCCACGTTCAAGAAGCGAGCGTGACCGCGACCAGCTCGCGCCAGCTCGCCCGCGTCCCCTCCCGCGTCACCTCGGTGAACCCTGTGTCACCGAGGTGACGCCGGGCGGCTTCCTCGATCCGCGCAGCGTCCGGTTTGGACAGATCCGGCAGGCCGCGCAAGCCGGCGCTCGCCGCGAGCAGCCGCGCGGCTTGCTCGTATTCCTCCTGGCGCAACGCGAAGTCCGCGACGCCGATCAGGGCGTCCGCGATCATGGCGGCGTGTCCCGCCTCGGCCGCCGCCTCGCAGGCCGCCGCACGGAGTTCACGGGCCTCGTCGAGGTCTTCGGCGAGGTAGCCCAGCAGGACGAGGGTGGTCGTGCGGAGGTGCGGCTGCTCCGCTTCGTCGCCCAGCACGGCTTTCAACACCTCGATTTGCCGGCGTGCTTCCCCGGCGTCGCCGTCCCAGCGGGCGAGTTCCGCCTTTGCCAGGGCCAGCACGGCCAGCGTGCCCGGCCAAGTGACGCCTTCCGCGCGACGCCCCGCTTCGGCGATGGCGGCCGCGCCGGCGTCCTTGTCGCCCAGCAACCGGTAATGCTGCGCCTGGCGCGACCGCATCCGGATCACGTCGTCGACAGCGCCGATTTCGGCGACGGCCGCGATCGCCTGTTCCAGGTGCTCGCACGCGGCGGCGAACTCCCCGCGTGCGGCGGCCAGATCGGCCAGCTCGGCGAGCGCGAACGAGATGCCGAAGCGTTCGCCGATCGCGCGGAACTCGGCCAGCGCCGTCTCGAGGTGCTCCTCGGCCTCGCGCCCGCCCTGGCCGAACAGGACACGCATCTTGCCGAGCTGCAGCCGGGCCAGGGCGCGCACCCAGGGATCCCCGTCGTCCAGCGCCGGTTCGAAGGCCGTCAACGCCGCTTCCGGTTCCTGCAGCAGGCGTTCCATCGCGACGACGAGCCCCAGCCCCGGGTGCCCGCCCTCGACGTTCCGGCTGAAGCGGTACGCCTTGTGGATCCACTCCGCCGATTGGTGTTCGTCGCCCGGCCCGGAGTTCACGAACATCGAGATGATGGCGTACACCGTCGCCCGGAGCTCGTCGGTGACTTCGCCGGGCGTGCGGGTGGCCGTGGTGAGCAGCTCCATGCCTTCGGACTTGTGCCCGCTCAGCCACCAGTACCAGCCGGCGCCCGCCGCTAGCCGCATCGCCGCCTGCGCGTCGCCTGCCGCGAGCGCGCCGCGCATGGCAGCGGCGATGTTGTCGTGCTCGGCTTCGAGCGTGGCGAGCCATTCCAGCTGCTCGGCACGGCGAAGGTGCGGCTCGGCGGTTTCGGCGAGTTCGGTGAAGTACGCGAAGTGCGCTCGCCGCGTCGAATCCGTCTCTTCCGCCTCCGCGAGCCGCTGCTCCGCGTACTCCTTGATCGTGCCGAGCATCCGATAGCGCGGCGCCTCTTCGCCGTCCGTGACGACCAGCGATTTCTCGGTCAACGCCGTGAGCACGTCTTCGACCGCGTCGCCGGCGCAGACCCGTTCGGCGGCTTCCAGGCTCGCTCCCCCGGAGAACACCGAGAGCCGGCGCAGCACGGTCCGTTCGTCGTCGGTGAGCAGTTCCCAGCTCCAGTCGATCACCGCGCGCAGGGTCCGGTGCCGCGGCAGCGCGGTGCGGCTTCCGCCGGTCAGCAGGCGGAACCGGTCGTCGAGCCGGTGGGCGAGCTGGTCGAGGGACATGGTGCGCAGCCGGGCCGCCGCCAGCTCGATGGCCAGTGGCATCCCGTCCAGTGCCCGGCAGATCCGCGCCAGCGTCGACGACGTGGGAGCGTCGGTCGCGAGGTCCTTGCGCACCGCGCCGGCCCGGTCTCGCAGCAGCCGGACCGCCGGAGCGGCCTCGATCTCGGCGGGGTCGGCGTCCGCCCCGGGCAGGGCCAGCGGGGCGACCGGCCACAGCGCCTCGCCGGTGATGCCGAGGGGCTCCCGGCTCGTCGCGAGGACGCGCAGCCGACGGCACTCGCCGAGCACGCGGTGGGCGAACTCCGCCGCGGACTCGATCACGTGCTCGCAGTTGTCCAGGACCAGCAGCGTCTCCCGCTCGCGGAGCGCGGCGACGACCCGGTCCGTCGGCTCGGCGTCCGTTCCGTCGCCGATCAGGGAATCCCGCAGGCCGAGCGCGGAGAGCGTCGCTTGGGCGGCGTCCCCCTCGGCGCCGAGGGGCGCGAGTTCGACGACCCAGGCGCCGTCCGGCAGGTCACCGAGCAGCGTGCGGGCGGTTTCCGTGGCCAGCCTGGTCTTTCCCGACCCACCGGGCCCGATCAGGGTGGTCAGCCGGTGCCCGGCGACGAGCTCGCGGACCGTGGTGACGTCGGACTCCTTGCCGACGTAGCTGGTCAGCTCGGCCCGCAGGTTGGTCTTGCGGTGCTCCTCACGCCGTCCCAGCTCGCCTCGCAGCAGCGCGACGTGCAGCTCGGACAGCTCGGGTGACGGGTCGACGCCCAGCGTGTCGGCCAGGGTTTCCCGCGTGCGCTCGTACACGAGCAGCGCCTCGGTGTCGCGCCCGGTCGCGACGAGCGCCCGCATCAACGCGGCGACGAGCCGTTCCCGCATCGGGTGGGCGGCCACCAGGTCGGTGAGTTCCGTGACCAGGTTCGCACCGCGGCCGAGCCGGACCTCCGCGTCGAACCGGTCTTCCAGCGCCGCCAGGCGCAGTCCCTCGAGCCGGGTGACCGCCGCGGCGAACGCCGGGCTCTCCGGCAGGTCGATGTCCTGCATCGCCGCGCCCCGCCACAGGGCCAGCGCGTCACGCAGCCCGCGGGGATCGTCGTCCTTGCGGGCCTGGACGAGCAGCCGTTCGAACCGCGCGGCGTCGACGGCGTCGGGGGCGACCACCAGCCGGTAGCCGGTCGAGTTGCCTTCGACCGACCCTTCCGGCAGTGCCTTCCGCAGCCGGGAAACCAAGCGCTGCAAGGCGTTCGCCGCTTCGGCGGGCGGACGTTCGCCCCAGATCCAGTCGACGAGCGTCGCCTTCGGGACCACGTGCCCCGGTTCGAGTGCGAGGGCGGCCAGCAGGCCTCGCAACCGGGCGCCGGGCACGTCGGCGAGCCCGCCGTCGTCCGCGCGCACTTCGAAGGGCCCCAGGATCCCGATCTGCACGCGGCCGATCTTGCCACGGCCGGTGGTGTCCGAGGCGTGTCAGCGCCATGTCAGCCGCCCCGGTGATCGTGATCGGCACAGCCACCACGAAAGGAACAGCGATGACCCAGGTCGACGTCCCGCACGGACTCCCCATGGAACGCGACGCGGGCCCCTTCGACCCGCCGAGCGAGCTCAGCCGCCTGCGCGACGCTCGCCCGGTCAGCCCGCTGGTCTTCCCCGACGGTCACGAGGGCTGGCTCGTCACCGGCTACGAAGAGGTCCGGCAGCTGATGGCCGACACGCGGTTCAGCTCCCGCCTGGACCTCGACGTCATCCACGTCCCGTACGAGACGGGCATGCCCGCCGCCACCGAGCCGTCGCCGCAGCTCCCGGGCATGTTCATCGCCATGGACCCGCCGGACCACACCCGGCTGCGGCGCAGGCTCACCGGCGCCTTCACCGTGAAGCGGATGAAGCAGCTCGAAGAGCACATCGCCGACGTCGTCGAGCGGCAGCTGGACCACCTGGCGCGGCTGGTGCCGCCGGTCGACCTGGTCAAGGAGTTCGCGCTGCCGGTGCCCTCGCTGGTGATCTGCGAGCTGCTCGGCGTCCCGTACGCGGACCGGGAGAAGTTCCAGGCCGACTCGGCCCAGTTCATGGTCAGGGAGCAGGCGCTCGAGGAGAAGATGGGCGCGTACATCGCGCTCAACACGTACCTCTCCGAGCTGGTCACGAGCAAGCGTGCCGAGCCGGGCGAGGACATCCTGTCCGACCTCGCCCGCCACCACGACCTGACCATCGAGGAACTGACCGGCGCCGCCTTCCTGCTGCTGCTCGCGGGCCACGAAACCACCGCCAACATGCTGGCGCTGGGCACCTTCGCGCTGCTGGAGAACCCCGGGCAGACCGCCGAACTGCACGCCGACCCGGAACTGCTGCCCGGGGCCGTGGAAGAACTGCTGCGCTACCTGTCCGTCGCCGACATCTTCTTCCGCTACGCCACGGAAGACCTCGAACTCGGCGGCGAGACGATCGCCAAGGGCTCGACCGTTGTCGTCTCGCTGCTCGCGGCCAACCACGACCCCCGGCGCTTCGACAACCCGGACACGCTCGACATCCGCCGCAACGCCCGCGGCCTGCTGTCCTTCGGCCACGGCGTCCACCAGTGCCTCGGGCAGCAGCTGGCCCGCATCGAAATGCGCGCCGGGTTCGGCGGCCTGCTGCGCCGCTTCCCGACGTTGGCGCTGGCGATCCCGGCCGAGGAAGTGAAGCTGCGGACCGACATGAACATCTACGGCGTCCACGCCCTGCCGGTCACGTGGACCCCAGGAAGCTGATCACCGCGTCCCGTCCCGCGTGGCCGCGTTCGCGGTTCTGGATCGAGTGCGACGCGCCCGGCACGATCACGAGCTTGCCGCGCGGGGCCTGCGCCGCTTCCTCCCGCGCCCACTCCAACGGCGTCGAAAGGTCGTGGTCGCCGTTGAGGAGCAGCACCGGGACGTCCGGCAGCGGTCCGGCCGGGTTCGAGCCGGGGCGTTCCGCAGGCCACGGGAGACAGCTCTGGATGAACCCCTGCTGCGTCGCGACTTCCGTCGTATACGGCCAGGTCGCGCTCGCCGGCAGCGTGCGCGCGGCCAGGGACAGCAGTGGTTGCCGGAGCGGGAGCGGGGTGGCCGGGGAGCCCCACGGGAAGCGCTGGTCCGCGCACAGCGTCGCCGCGTGGAGGCCGGAGCTGAACGACGCCGGGTCGTCGCCGCCGGACTTGTACGCCTCCAGCAGCTCGTCCAGATGAGCCGGCGAGCCGCCGCGGGCTTCGTGGAGGGCGCCGATGATATCGCCCCCCGCCGGGGCGCGGTAGGTCGGGTCGACGAACTCGTACGACACGATCGTGTCGAAAATCCGCACCCCGTCGGCCGTGCTGCGGTGGCGCACCACCCAGGCCAGGTCCTCGGCCGGGTCGTAGCCGCAGGCCGGAGCCACCGCGCAGGCCGCGCGCAGCACGCGCGCCTCGGCGGTCAACCCGGTCAGGTAGAGCGAAGCCGACGCTGTTGCGTGGTGCGGCAGCACCGAGTCGAGGACGACCTTGCTGACGTTGCGCGGGTGCGCGATCGCGTACCGCGCCGCCGTGAACGAGCCGTACGAGACGCCGTCGACCACCATCTTCGGCACGCCCAGCGCCTGCCGGAGCCGGTCGAAGTCCGCCACGGTCTGGTCGGTCGAATACAGCGGTGCCGTGTCGCCGAGGATGCGCGCGCATTCCTTCACCGCATCGGGTGACGGCGTCGCGATGTCCGAACTGCCCATCTGCGCCTGCAGGCCGGGACACTGCAACGCACCCGACGGTCCGGTGCCGCGCTGGTCGAGCATGACGAACTGGTAGTCCTTCGCGACTTCCGGCAGCCGTTGCGTGGCGATCCGCGTGATCGTCCCGACGCCGCCCTGCCCGGGCCCGCCGGTGAGGAACAGCAGCACGCCCTTGGGCGCGGTCACGTTGTCCGCGGTCGCCACCGGCAGGTCGAGCGTGCCCGGCACCCGGCCGGTGTGGTCGAGCGGCACGGTCAGGATCGAGCACGTGAAGCCCGGTTGTCCGGGGCACGGATGCGGGTCCGTCAGCTTCGGTCGTCCCCCAGGACGCGCGTCGGCCGCGGCCACACCCCCGAGTGCGGCGGTCAGCGCCAGGACCAGCCCGGCGGTCAGCATCTTCCTGCGCATGGGGTGCATCATGCGCACACCGGCGCGGAACCCGCATACCCCCGAACGGGGACCGTCACGGCCAGAGGCGCTCGCGGACCCACTCGCCGCCGGACTTCCGGTACCGCAGCCGCACGTGCCGCCGGTCGTGGCTCGCCTGCCAGAACTCGACCTCGTCCGGGTCGACGAGGTACCGCGTCCATGTTTCCGGGGCCACGTCCGGGTTCTCTTCGACCCAGCGTTCCGCTTCCGCGGCCGCCGCGTCGAGGTCCGCGGGATCGTGCAGCACCTGGGACTGGTGCCCGATGAACGCCTCCACGCGGGACGCCGTCGGCCGGGCCAGGAAGTCCGCCGCGGACACCTCGGGCGCGGCGGGGGAGACCGGGCCGCGCAGCCGGACCTGGCGGCCGCGGCCGGGCCAGAAGAACGTCAACGCGGCGCGCGGATCCTTGTGCAGCTGCCGGCCCTTGGGGCTTTCGGAGCTGGTCGCGACCGCCCAGCCGCCCGCCCCGACGTCCTTGAGGATCACCACGCGCGCGTCGGGCGCACCATCGGCGTCCACTGTGGACAGAGTGACGGCGTGCGGTGCCAGCACGTGCTCGCCGGCTTCGGTCAGCCACTCCAGGAACAGCGACTGCGGGTCCGGCGGCGCCGTTTCCGGTGTGAACACGGGAAGTTCTTCGGGGAACGACGGCCAGCCACGCAACTCCACCATGTCAGTAACCGTACGGGCCCTGCTGTGGCGGATGTCCCGGCGGTGGGTAGACCGGCGGCTGCGGGCCGACCGGGCCGACGTACGGCGGCGGCGGCACCTGCGGCGCGGGCGGCGGCATCGGGTGCTGACCCTGCTGCTGCGCCTGCTGCCACTGCACCTGCTGGTACACCTCGGCGGGCTGCGGGAAGCAGTACGTCAGCTTGGCGTTGACCGAACCCTGGACCGCGGCGCCCCAGAACTTCCCGCCGACGAAGGCGTACAGCTGCCCGGCCGAGAGGTCGACCGCGACCATCCGCGTCTCGCCGCCGAACTGGTTGCCCGACTTCGCCGACGCGGCCTGCGCGGCGTCCGGGTACACGCGACCGCCGACGAGCCCGGCGATGACGACGGAGGCCGCGGTCCAGCCCATCGTGCCGATCAGGTTCGCGCGGGCGTGCTGCGTCGCGCGGCCGGTGAAGTCGTACAACGCGGCCGCGCTGACCTCGGGAACAGCGGCCGCGACGACGCAGTAGTTCATCGTCGAGAGCAGCACCGACTCGGTGAACAGGCCGACGACGGCCGTCGCGGGCCCGATCTGCACGGTGTTCAGCCGACCGCCGGCCCGCTGGATGCGCTCGGCCATCGCGCCGAGGTACTGCTCCGGGGTGAGCACGCGGCCATCGTCGCACGTCCCCCGGCCACGGCGACGTCAGCCAGCAGTTTTCACACACGCTTCATGGTTGACTGTGCGCGCTATGCGACGACTCGTACTTCTCGCGCCCGCCGTGGCCCTGCTGGCCGGCTGCAGCGCCACCATCGTGTCCGGCACCGCGGCTCCCAGCCCGCCGTCCGCGTCCTCCGCCGCGGGCGCCGAGCTGCCCCCGGACCCCCAGCCGGGAGCGACCGAGGACTGCCCGTACCTCGGCAGCGAGGTCGTGGCCGAGGCGAACGGCCAGCACGTGTCGAAGGTGCGCGTGTCCGCCGACCAGCCGCACCCGGCGTGCTTCTTCTACCGCCCGGACGGGAAGATCCAGCTCACCGTGCGGGTGTACGTCGGGGACGCGAAAACGGCGACGGCGCTGGTCAACAAGGTGGCGCCGATCGACTCGTCCAACCCGGCGTCCGACCCGTCCGGCTGGAAGGGCGGCTACCTGTCCTCCGACGACGGCGCCGTTTACGCGGTCGCCAAGGGGGCATCAGCCGTGGTGGTGACGACCAACCAGAAGCAAAGCGTCAAAGCGCGCACAGTGGCGAAGAAGGCTATCGCTGCCCTGAAGCTCTAGGTAGCGGGCTCCACACGGGTGAGTGATGTTGATCTTGTATTACGCTGTGCGTCACGCGCAGGCTTCGTGGACTCGCGCACCGCAGCCACCGGGGACCCCCACCCCGGGGCGGGGCACCAACTCTGCAAGGACAAAGGACAAGATTCGTGGCTGACACCCTCAAGGAAATCCTGCTCGACTCCAGCCGTCGCCCGGCTGTCGTGTCCGACTTCGAGACCCTCGTCGACGCCGAGGTCTCGGACAAGGGCGGCGTTTCGGGTGCCGTGGTGAAGACCGGCTTCGCCGCGGTCAAGAAGATCAAGCCGGGCATCATCCCCTCGGCCGTCGACACGCTGCTCCCGGACTTCGCCTCCGCGCTCGAGCCGTTCTACGGCGACTACCGGGCCAAGGGCGGCAACGACTTCGGCGCCTACCTGTCCAGCCGCTCGGACGAGGCTTCCGACGCGCTGCTGAGCGTCACCGACTCGCGCGCGGAGAAGAGCAGCCGTGACAGCATCAAGAAGGTCTACGGCAAGCTGCGCCCGAACGGCAAGAAGAACGTCGAGGAGGCGCTGCCGCGTCTCGGCCAGCTGATCGACAAGCACGCCGCTGCCGTCTGAGCGGATCCCACGCACGACTGAAGAGGCCCCCGGTGCACCCCCGGGGGCCTCTTCGCGTCGCTTTCAGTTCTTCTTTTCGGCCGGTGCCGGGGACGGAGCCTTGCCGTTGGCCGAGGAGCCCGGCTTCGCGGCTTCCGGCTTCGGCGTGGCCGGCGGGGCCGGCGGGGTGGCCTTCGGCGGCGCGGGCGCGACCGGCGGCTCCTGCTTCGAGCGGAGGGCGTAGGCGGCCCCCGCACCGACCACGACCAGGCCGAGCAGCCACGGCCACTTGCGACGGCTGCGGGTGCCCTTGGCGGCCGACTTGGCCTCGGACAGTGCGGCGTAGAAGTCCTTCTTCGCCGCCTTGAAGTCCTTCTTGCCGCGGCGCTTCGACTCGCCGGCCGCCTTCGCGGCCTTGATGGCGGCCTTCTTCGCCTTGCGACCCGGCTTGCGCAGCTCGGAGAGGCGCGCGAGCGCCTCCTGGCGAGCGGCCTTCGAGCTCTTCTTGAGCTCCTTGCGGGTCAGTTCCGTCTTCTTCGCGAGCTTCTTCTGCGCGCGCCGCCCCTGCTTGACACCCTCGGTGACGAGTTTGTCGGCGGTCTCGACGGCCTGGGCTGTCGCCCGGGACATGGGCTTCACCTCATCATTCGTTTTGACGCTGCTCTGTTACCCGTAACCTATCGTGCCCCTTTTTCCGGAGCTGCGCCGCAGATGGCACGATGAGGTCTGTGAAAGCTACGCTGCACACCAACCAGGGTGACATCCACCTGAACCTGTTCCCCGACCACGCGCCGAAGACGGTGGCGAACTTCGTCGGGCTCGCGGAAGGCACCAAGGAGTACACCCAGCCGAACGCGGCGGGCACGAACTCCGGCCCCTTCTACGACGGTTCGATCTTCCACCGGGTCATCGACGGCTTCATGCTGCAGGGCGGCGACCCGACCGGCACCGGCCGCGGCGGCCCCGGCTACAAGTTCGGCGACGAGTTCCACCCGGAACTGCAGTTCAGCAAGCCGTACCTGCTGGCCATGGCCAACGCCGGGCCCGGCACCAACGGCTCGCAGTTCTTCATCACCGTGGCGCCGACCACCCACCTGAACTTCCGGCACACGATCTTCGGCGAGGTGGCCGACCAGGAGTCGCGCACCGTCGTCGACACGATCGCGCGCACGTCGACCGGACCGGCGGACCGCCCGCTGACCGACGTCGTCATCGAGAAGGTCAGCATCGAGCACTGACGGCTTTCCCGCGTGGGTTTCGGTAGGTTGGTGACATCGTGAACCAACCGCCGAACCCCGCCGCCGAACAAGCCGCGCTGCCCGGGTGCTGGTGGCACCCGAACCGCCCGACCGGGCTGAGCTGTTCCCGGTGCGGGCGTCCGGCCTGCCCGGACTGCCTCCGCGAGGCCCCCGTCGGGTTCCAGTGCACCGACTGCGTCCACGCCGGCGGCCAGCAGCAGCGCCGTCAGCACCGCGGCTACCAGGACGCCGGCATGGGCGTGCGCACGATCGCCGGAGCCCGGCCGTCGTCGTCCGTCCTGGCGACGCAGGTCATCCTGGCGGTCAACGTCCTCGTCTTCCTCGTGACCGTGGTCCAGGCCCGCAGCCTGAACGACAACCAGACCTCCGGCGTCTTCCAGATCGGCGTGCTCTGGGGCCAGGCGACGCTCGGCGCCGGCGAGTGGTGGCGGCTGTTCACCTCGGGCTTCCTGCACTACGGACCCATCCACATCGCGGTCAACATGTTCTCGCTGTGGATGATGGGCCGCGCGCTCGAACCGGTCTTCGGCAAGGTCCGGTACCTCACGCTCTACTTCGTCTCGATGCTCGGCGCGTCGACGGCCGTGCTGCTCTTCGACAGCCTCGACGGCGGCACCGCCGGCGCGTCCGGCGCGCTGTTCGGCCTGATGGGGGCCTACGGCGTCATCGTGCTGAAGCTGCGGCTGAACCCGACCGGGCTGATCATCACGCTCGCGCTGAACGCGTTCATCACCTTCGGCGTCGCGAACATCTCGATCCTCGGCCACGTCGGCGGCCTGGTCACCGGTGCGCTGGTCACCGTGGCGATGCTCTACGCCCCGCAGGCCCGGCAGGCGACCTACCAGGCGGCCGGAATCGCCATCCTCGTCGTCGCGATGATCGGGCTCCTGGTCTACAAGGACACCCAGGTCGCGGCGCAGACGTGCCAGTTCGCCCAGTACCGCGGCCAGGAGCTCTACAGCTGCGGCTAGCCGCGCAGCGTGCTGAGCACGTCCAGGACCTCGCGGGGGTCCTCGCCGAGGTCGAGCCACCCGAAGACGTACAGCTGGTCGTCGTGCTCGACCTCGAGCGTGACGCCGTCGCGGCCCATCCGGCGGGTCGTGCGCAGCCGGGTGCGGGTCTGGGCCCACGGGAGCCGGTGCGTGCCGCTCAGCGTCCGGGCGACCAGACCCTCGGTGCCGGCCGCCAGCCGGGGCCGTACGAGCGTCGAGTGGGCGGCGAAGGCCCCGGCGGCCAGCGTCGCCAGTGCGAACAGCACCAGGCCGCCGCGGTCGCCGGTCACCGCGTCGGTCACCACGCCGGCCAGCAGCAGCGCGGTGACCGCCCAGGCCGATACCACAAGGGCCGGACGCGGTGCCCACGAGGTGGGGTAGTTATCCACAGGGGTTATCCACACTGGGGATGAGTCACACCGGTGTAATTCGGCGTCAAGCCGCCATTCGGAGTAATAATCAACGCCAGCGCATAGTCATGAGCAGACCCGCGATCATCAGCGCGAACCCGCCGGCGAAGTTCCAGTTGCCCAGGTCGGCCATCCAGGAGATCTTGTCCCCGGCGATGTAGTTGACCAGCAGCCATACCAGGCCCAGGACCATGAACCCGAACATCGGGATCTTCCAGGCGAGGCCGGTCGGGCCGGCGGCCCGCACCTTCACCGGCGTGCGCCGGTCGGCAGGCGGGGTGTAAGCGGTCTTCTTGCGGACCTTGGACTTGGGCATCGTGTGTTCCTCGCGGTGCTCTTCGGGCTCGTCTGGTGGCGATGTCCCGCTGAGGGTGCGCAACCAGCGCCACGTGCACACGTTAACGTAAACGACCGCAGGAAAGCAGCGGCCGGAGTGGTCGGATTTTCCCGCACCGTGACATCGGCGTCACCCAGGGTTCGACGCGGCTTGAGAGGAGCTTGCGTGACGATGCGCGAAGGACCGGATGACGACCGGCGCGGACACCCCGGACAGCGGCCGATGCCCCAGCGCCGTCCCGCGACGCCGCCGCGCGGCCAAATGCCGCCTGGCCAGCCCCAACGGGGCCCCCAAGGGCAGCCGCCCCGTCGTCCGCAGGGGCCGCCGCCCCGTCGTTACGCCGGCCCGCCTCCGGTACCCGGCGCCAACGAAGAGACCGTCGTCTTCGCCCCCGTCAGGCCGGGCGGCACCGCGACCAAGGAGAAGACCGCCCCGCCGCCGCTCGGCAAGGGCGGCGTCGCGATCCGGACCGCCGGTGAAATCCTCATCACGCTCGGCCTGGTCGTGCTGCTGTTCATGGTCTACGAGCTCTACGTGACCGACCTGTTCTCGGCGGGCAAGCAGTCCGAGGCGAGCGACCAGCTCGACGGCGAGTGGGCGCACGACCGCACGCTGCACCCCGAGCTGATCGACGGCAAGGCGTTCGCCCGCATCCACATCCCCACCTTCGGCGTCGACTACAACTTCACGATCCAGGAGGGCACCGACGACGCCGCCCTCGAAGTCGGCCCCGGCCACTACAAGGGCACGTCGCTGCCCGGCGAGCCGGGCAACTTCGCCGTCGCCGGCCACCGCGTCGGCAAGGGCGCCCCGTTCAACGACCTGGACAACCTCTCATCTTGTGACCAGATCGTGATCGAAACCTCCACCGACTTCTACATCTACAAGGTCCTGCCGTACGACGACGAGGTGAAGGACTGGGCCGGCGGCAAGGGCGCCGACCCGAAGTGCAAGGGCGTCTCGACCCTGCGCGACCCGAACGCCGAGGACGGCGGCGCGTACAGCGAGACGTTCGGCCGGAAGGTCGTGCTGCCCAGCAACGGCGCCGCGGTGAACCCGGTCCCGTACAAGGGCGCCGACGTGCTGCCGAAGGCCCAGCAGGCCGCGTTGCTCACGCTCACCACCTGCCACCCGCAGTTCTCCGCGCGGGAGCGGCTCATCATCACCTCGGTGCTGACCCAGCAGGTGCCGAAGAACCAGGTCAAGAACTACGGCGACCTGCTTTCGAAGATCGGGGAGGCCTGATGTACGCCTGGATCTGGCGGAAGCTGCCCGGTCCGTTCGCGGCGAAGCTGACCGTCGCGGTCGTGCTGGTGCTCGGCGTCGTCGCGTTGCTGATGTTCGTCGTGTTCCCGTGGCTGGAGCCGCGCCTGTGGTTCAACGAGGTCGCCGTCAACTGAGCCGGAACCCACCGGGCGGGTGATCCGTTGCTCCTCTCGGGAGAGGGGGCCGCGAGTGAAGACACGTCAGAAGGACCGTGACAACCCGCTGCCGGAAGCGCCGTGGAACGAGATCCGGCCGGGCCTGTGGATGGGCGGGCACGTCCGGGCCGGTGTCACGGGCGAGGAGCCGGTGGTCGTCCGGCGCGAGTTCGACCTCGTGCTCAGCCTGTACCAGCGGTCCGGTCACGGCCCGCCGCCCGACATCGAGCACCACTTCGCCGAGATGCCGGACGGGCCGCTGAGCGAGGCGCAGATCGAGCAGGTCGAGCGGTTCGCCGTGCTCGCCGCCGAGGCGGTGCGCGCGGGCCGCCGGACGCTCGTGCGCTGCCACGCGGGGCACAACCGGTCCGGCCTGGTCGTCGCCCAGGCACTCGTCGATCTCGGGTCGAGCGTGCCGGAGGCGATCACCCTGGTCCGGCAACGGCGCTCCCCGTGGGCGTTGCACAACCAGCTGTTCGTGCAGTACCTCGAAAGCGGTCTGCCGACGGCCCGCCTGCTGACCGGGCTGGGCGCTGCGGGCTAGCAGTCCCGCAGCTCCGGGCTCTGGTTGAGCAGCTGGCCGCGCGGCGAGACGAACGCACGGTAGCGGTCACCGTTCACATCGGACTTCTTGAACACGGCGACGCGGTGGCAGTTCTGGAAGGCGAGCTTGACGCCGAAGTGCCGCTCGAGACCACCGCGGATCGCGTCGGATGCCAGCGCCCGCAGCAGCTGGCCGCGGGCGGCCTCGCTCGGGGGCGGTGTCTCGTTGTCGGCGAAACCGTCCGCCGCGCCCTCGGCGTCGGCGATGACGCCGGTGATCACCTCCCAGGCGTAGGGCAGGGATTCCTTGACGCAGGTGACGAACTCGGCGTCGGTGACCTCCCCGCGCTCGGCCTTCTCCAGCAACGCGGGTGACACGTCCAGGGACATCGAACCTCCAGTTTGAGCAGGGCCACCTCCCTGGCTACCGTCCGGGTGGCCCGGCCACAAGAGAAAACGATGATCATCACCACTTTGGCGGAAGGCCCGGTCACTCCCACCGGAAGAGCTTCGCCGCCAGCGCCGTTCCGAGCACCGCGAACGCGGCGAGCACGACCAGCTGCAGCGGCTGCACGCCGACGCCGACCCAGGCGTCCTGCAGTGGCTGCGATCCCGGCGGCACGTAGTCGCCGATCCGGCGGAGGACCTCCGGCAGGAGCGGTCGCGGCAGGTACACGCCGCCGAAGAACATGGCGGGCAGGAACGCGATCATCGCGACCCCGGACGCGGCCTTCGACGTCCGGGCGACCGCGGCCGCGATCAGGCCGAGCGCGAACATCGAGACCACGCCGAGCAGCAGCGTCAGCAGGAACGCCACCGGGTGCTTCGGCAGCGGGACGTCGTAGACGGCGTTGCCCAGCCCCAGCACGAGCGCGATGCCCGCCAGCGCGATCACGACGTGGATGAGCAGCTGCGCGCCCAGCAGGTTCGCCGGGTGCACGGGTGTCGTGGCCAGCCGGCGCAGCACGCCCTGCTCGCGGTAGGTGGCGACGGCGGCCGGGATCGACTGCAGCGCGAGCATCGCGAGGCTCATGACGATCAGCGACGGCACCCACGCGTCGATGAACCGGTACCCGCCCGCCGCCTCGCTGGGCTCGGCCATGCCCGGGATGGCGCCGATGACGAGCAGGAGGACGGACGGCAGCAGGATGCCCGCGATCGCCATGGACGGCGAGCGGAGGACGAGTTTGGTTTCGGTGGCGGTGATCTTGGCGAAGGTGGTCATCGGGCACTCCTCGTGAGCGAGACGAACGCGTCGTCCAAAGTGGATTCTCCGGCCGCGGCGCGGAGCTCGGCCGGGGTGCCGGTGGCGACCACGCGCCCGGCGTCGAAGATCGCGACGCGGTCGCAGAGCCGCTCGGCCTCGTCCATGAAGTGGGTGACGAGCAGGACGGTGACGCCGGTGGCACGCACGCCTTCGACGAGCCGCCACGTTTCCCGGCGGGCGTGCGGGTCGAGCCCGGTCGTCAGCTCGTCGAGGATCGCCAGTTCGGGCCGGCCCACCAGGGCCAGCGCGATCGACACGCGCTGCTTCTGGCCGCCGGACAGCTTCCCGAACGCGCTCCGGGCGTGCTCGCGCAGGTCCAGCTGGTCGAGCAGGACGTCGATGTCGGCGGGCTCCGGGTAGAAGGAGGCGAACAGTTCCAGCGCCTCGCGCACCCGCAGCTTCGCGGGCAGCCGGCTTTCCTGCAGCTGGACGCCGACGCGGCGGGTCAGCGCCGCGCGGTCGGTTTCCGGGTTCAGGCCGAGCACGGAGATCGTGCCGCCGTCGGCCTGGCGGAGTCCTTGGAGGCATTCGACGGTGGTGGTCTTCCCGGCGCCGTTCGTGCCGAGGATGCCGAAGATTTCGCCGCGCTCGACGGTGAACGAAACGCCGTCGACGGCGACCCGGGTGCCGTAGCGCTTGCGGAGGTCGGTGACTTCGATGAGTGGCATGGCTCCGAAACTACGAACCGGCGGCCGCGTTCGTAATGACGCTGAATCCCCAGCTCAGGTAGCGTTTTGCTGAAGCGGGGGTGGGGTTTTCCCCACCCTTTTCGTGGGGCTTCGCGCAATGCGCGGATGGGGGCGGATCGGCCAGGATCTCGGGGGAAGGAGGTGCCGGATGCCGTACGTGCGTGCGGTCGGCCGAGCGTTCGCGCTGGCCGCGTTCTCGCTGCTCAGCTGGGTGGACGTGCTGATCCAGCTGATCACGTTCGGAATGCTCTGCGTCGGGCTGGTCTTCTTCTTCGGCCCGACGGTCTTGTGGGCCCGTCGCCGGTCGGCGGCCATGCGCGCGCTGGTCGCGCGCTGGTGCGGCGTCGAGATCCCGGCGCCGTACCGGCCCGAGCCGCCGGAGCCGGTGCGCGAACGCGATGGCTGGTACCGCGACGGCAACCAGCTCTACAAACGGGCGTTCTGGATCAGTTGGCAGCACCGGCTCACCTGGGCGATGGAGGATCCGGCGACGGGCCGCGAGTTCACCTGGCAGCTCGTGAACCCGTTGTGCACACTGCTGTTGCCGGTCGCCGTGCTGCTCGGCGGCCCGGTGGTGCTGCGCGGCTATGGCCGGTGGACGCGCTGGTGGATCGGTCCTCGCCCGCCCGCCGAAGCCGTGCGCAAGAACTGGGTGCACCGGCACCTCGAATCGCTCGGCCACCAGTTCGGCATCGTTGCGCTGGCGCTGGTCCAGCTGATCTTCTCGGCGTTCCAGCTGGTCGTGTTCGTCGGCGCCATGCCGCTGGCGGCCCCGGTCGTGCTGTGGTGCCGTTCGATCACGGACACGCTGCGCCGGGAGGCGGAGAACTGGACAGGCGTGCGGATCCCGCGTCCGTACCTGCCGCCGCCCGCGTTGCCGGTGCCCCGCGCCGACGGGCTCTACCAGGTCGGCAGGCAGCTGTACGAGGAGCCGTTCTGGCCAGTCCAGCACGCGCGCACCCGGTGGATCCTGCGCGACCGGGCCACCTGGCGGGACATCGCGGGCGGTGGCCTGATCTCGCTCGTTTCGCTCGCCTGCTCGCTGCCGGCGCTCGCGTTGTTCGGCTGGGCCATGACGGGCCTCTCGGTGCTCTGGGTGTGGCGGCCGTTGGTGTCGCCGCGCGTCGAGTGGTTCCCGCTGCCCGCGGTGTCGACGCATCTCGGTGCGCTCGCGCAGTCGCCGTTGATCCTGCTGGCGTTCGCCGCAGCCTTGGCTCCGGCGCCGTGGGTCGTCCGGCAGCTGGCCCGCTTCGCGCGGGTGTGGCTCGGGCCGACCGAGTCGTCCCGGCTCGCCCAGCGCGTCGAACGGCTGAAGCAGACCCGGTCCGACGTCACGGTCACGCAGGCGGCGGAGCTGCGCCGGATCGAGCGCGACCTGCACGACGGCATCCAGTCGCGGCTGGTCGCGATGGGCATGAAGCTCGGCGCGGTCGAGGCGCTGGTGGACACCGATCCGGCGGCGGCGAAACGGCTCGCGGCGGAGTTGCGCGCGTCGTCGTCGGAGGCGCTCACCGAGCTGCGGGTGCTGATCCGCGGCATCCACCCGCCGGTGCTGTCCGAGCGCGGGTTGCTGGACGCCGTGCGGGCGCTGGCTCTGGACAGCCCGCTGAAATCACAGGTCACGGGCTCGCTGCCGGGGCGGATCGAGGAACCGGTGGAAGCGTGCGTGTACTTCGCGGTGTCCGAACTGCTCGGCAACGCGGCGAAGCACGGCGCGAAGAGCGTGTCGATCGACGTCGCCTTCGCGGACGACCTTCTGACGGTGGTGGTGACCGACGAAGGGCCGGGCGGCGCGAACCCGGCGTTGGGCTCCGGACTCCGCGGAATCGAGCGCCGGCTGGGCGGGTTCGACGGTAGGTTGACGCTGACCAGCCCGATCGGCGGCCCGACGAAGGCGACCCTGGAGATCCCGTGTCAGATCGACCAAGAACCCTCGTCGCCGAGGACCAGTACCTCCTCCGAGACGGCCTGACGCATCTCCTGACGGCGCACGGCTTCGACGTCGTCGCGGCGGTCGCCACCGGCCCCGAACTCGTGGCTGCCTTGCGCGAAGAACGACCCGACGTGTCCATTGTGGACGTACGGATGCCGCCGACGAACACCGACGAGGGCCTGCAGGCCGCGTTGGGCGCGCGCCGGGAGATCCCCGGGCTGCCGATCCTCGTGCTGTCCCAGCACGTCGAGCAGCTGTACGCCCGCGAGCTGCTGGCCGACGGCACCGGCGCGATCGGCTACCTGCTGAAGGACCGGGTGTTCAACGCGGACCAGTTCATCGACGCGGTCCGCCGCGTGGCGGCCGGCGGCACGGTGATGGACCCCGAAGTGATCGCCAAACTGGTCGCGGGCAACGCCTCCGACCCGCTGGCCGCGTTGACGCCCCGCGAGCGTGAGGTGCTTTCCCTGATGGCGGAAGGCTGCTCGAACGCGGCGATCGCCACCCGCCTGCACTTCAGCGAAGGCGCGGTCGGCAAGCACACGGCGAACATCTTCGCCAAGCTGGGCATCTCGGCTTCGGACGACACGAACCGCCGCGTGCTCGCCGTGCTGGCCTACCTGGGCGCGGAGGCTTAGCCGCGGGAGACCCGGGTCATCTCCTCGCGCTCCACCACCTTGATGCGCTCACGGCCCGCCGCCGTGCCCAGTGCCTTCTCGTGCGCGTCGAGCCGGCCCCAGCCTTCCCAGGTCGTGAACGGGATTCCGCGCGTACCGAGGAAGTCCAGGATCGCGTCCGGCGAGTCGTACTTCGGGGCGCGAAGCGTTTCCGCGTCCGCCAGGAGGCTCGCGATCGTCTCCGCCGCGTCGCCCTTCGTGTGGCCGATCAAGCCCACCGGGCCGCGCTTGATCCAGCCCGTCACGTAGACGCCCGGCAGCTGGTTGTCGTCCAGGTCAAGCACCCGGCCCGCCTCGTTCGGCACGACGCCCGCCGCGTGGTCGAACGGGAGCTCCGGCAGGTGCGACGACAGGTAACCCACCGCGCGGTACACCGCCTGGACGTCCCAGTCGTGGAACTCGCCGGTGCCGCGGACGTTCCCGTCGCCGGTCAGTTCGGTCCGCTCGGTACGCAGGCCGGTCACGCGGCCGTCCGCGCCGAGGACTTCCGCGGGGGAGTGGAAGAAGTGCAGGTGCAGCCGGCGCGGCCGGGAGCCCGGCTCGCGGATCGCCCACTCCTGCAGCGTCTTCACGACCATGTCGATCTGCTTCGACGCCCGCAGCGCCGCGATGCTGCCCTCGTCGAACTCGATGTCCTCGGGGTGGACGATGACCTCGACGTTCGGCGAGTGGTCCAGCTCACGCAGCTCCAGCGGCGTGAACTTCGCCTGCGCCGGGCCGCGGCGGCCGAACACGTGCACGTCCGTCACCGGGCTGGCCCGCAAGCCCTGGTAGACGTTGTCCGGGATGTCGGTGGTCAGCAGCTCGTCGGCCGTCTTCGCCAGGATGCGCGCGACGTCCAGCGCCACGTTCCCGACACCCAGGACCGCTACCGAGGACGCGTTCAGCGGCCAGGTGCGCGGCGCGTCCGGGTGGCCGTCGTACCAGGACACGAAGTCGGCGGCGCCGTGGCTGCCGTCCAGGTCGATGCCCGGGATGTCGAGCGCGCGGTCGGCGGACGCGCCCGTCGAGAAGATCACCGCGTCGTAGAACTCGCGCAGCTCGTCGAGCTTGATGTCGGTGCCGTAGTCGATGTTGCCCAGCAGGCGGATGTTCGGCTTCGAGAGCACCTTCTCCAGCGCCGTCACGATGCCCTTGATGCGCGGGTGGTCGGGCGCGACGCCGTACCGGATCAGCCCGAACGGCGCCGGCATCCGTTCGAACAGGTCGATCGAGACGTCGGCGTCGGACTTGTCCAGGATGTCGGCGGCGTAGATCCCGGCCGGACCGGCACCCACCACGGCTACACGAAGAGATCGGCTCACTGGATCCACGGTAAGTTAGGTTCACCTAAGTCAAAATGTGATTTGGCGTACGGTCCACCTGCTGGGAGCCGGTAAGCTCGGCGCCATGCGCGTTCTCGTCGTCGACAACTACGACAGCTTCGTCTACAACCTGGTCCAGTACCTGGCCCAGCTCGGCGCCGACTGCACGGTCTGGCGCAACGACGTCGTGGACCTCGACCGCGTGCCCGAGTTCGACGCCGTGCTCGTCTCACCCGGTCCCGGTACGCCCGAACGCGCCGGTCAGAGCATGGACGTCGTCCGCAAGTGCGCCGAGACGCGCACGCCGATGCTCGGCGTGTGCCTCGGCCACCAAGCGCTGGGAGTCGTCTACGGCGCGACCGTCGACCGCGCGCCCGAACTGCTCCACGGCAAGACGAGCCAGGTCCGCCACGCCGGTGCCGGCATCCTCAAGGACCTGCCCGAGGAGTTCACGGCCACGCGCTACCACTCCCTGACCGTGCTGCCCGAGACCATCCCGGACGCCGTCTTCGAGATCACCGGCCGCACCGAGTCCGGGATCGTGATGGGCATGCGCCACCGTGAGCTGCCGCTGGAAGGCGTCCAGTTCCACCCGGAGTCCGTGCTCACCGAGGGCGGCCACCGGATGCTCGCGAACTGGCTGGCCGCCGCGGGCCACCCCGTCGACCCGGCCAGGGTGAACGAGCTCGAGCGCGCGACCAAGGCGCTTCAGAAGGCCGCTGTTGCGTGATCCGGCTCGAGGGGGTCGGCAAGCGGTACGGGCGCGGTGACTTCGTCCTGCGTGACGTCGACCTGAGCGTCGAGCCCGGGCACGTCGTCGGCATCCTCGGCAGCAACGGCTCCGGCAAGTCGACGCTGCTGCGGATCATGGCCGGCGTCTCGCGCGCCACGACCGGGTCACTCACCGGCACCCCGCGGATCGGCTACCTGCCGGACCGCTTCCCGGCCGGCCAGCGGATGGGTGCCCGGGCCTACCTGCGGCACATGGCGCGCATCCGCGGGCTCACCGACCTGTCGGTGATCGACCCGCTGCTCGAACGGCTCGCCCTGGTCGGCGGGCCGTCGGCGCCGCTGCGCACGCTGTCCAAGGGCAACGCGCAGAAGGTGGGGCTCGCGCAGGCCGTGATGATCCGGCCCGACCTGCTGATCCTCGACGAGCCGTGGTCCGGGCTGGACGTCGGGACGCACGCGATCCTCGGCGAGCTCGTCGCCGAGACGCGGGCGCGCGGGGCGAGCGTCGTGTTCACCGACCACCGGCCGCCGGTGGTGCACGACCACGCCGACGTCGTCCACCTCATGGACTCCGGCAGGCTCACGGCGGAAAGCGCGGAGCCGACCACCCGGATCGTCCTGCGGGGCCGCGGAACCGAGTGGGCGGACGAGCCCGGCGTGCGGCACGCGGTCGCCGAAGGCCGCCAGGTGGTGCTCACCGTCGAAGTCGCCTGTGTCGACGCCGTGCTGCTGCGCGCGCTCAAGGACGGCTGGTCGGTGCGGGAGGTGGCGCCGTGCTCGCCTTGACGCGGTACTACCTGGCGCTGCTCGGCCATTCGCAGCGGTACCTCCCGGCTTTGCTGGCGTACCTCGCGCTGTGCGTGATCCTCTACGCCGACCCGCACTCGCCGCCGCTTCCGCTGTTCGGCGTGAGCGCCGGCGGCCTGCTGGTGGTGTCGTGCTGGCTGACGATCGCGCTGCTCGACATCGAAGACCCGGTGCAGCGCCTGGTCACGCTGAGTCACGCGCGGCAGTGGCGGCGGATGATCACCGGGGTGATCCTCACGGTGCTGGCCTGTTCGCTGCTGCTGACCGTGATCACCGAGGCCTGGTCGGCGATCAAGTCGTTCAAGGTCCAGCCGTCGGCGCTGGGGATCGGGTTGCTCGCCCACGTCGCGTGCGCGCTGCTGGGCATCGCGATCGCGCTGCCGTGCTCGCGGCTGCTGGTGCACCGGATCGGCTGGACGGTGCTCGCCGCGGTGATCACGCTGGTCGTCGTGCTGCTGGCGAAGATCCCGCTGGTCCACCCCCTCCTGCACGCCCTGACCGACGACGAACCGGTCGGCGGCCCGCTGGTGCTGGCGGTGCTGACGTCGGTGGCGATGCTGGCCGTCAGTTTCTTCGTCGTCTCGGCCCTCGTACGCCGCCGCTCCTGAGCTATTCTGTTCTGCCTTGGAGGGGAGAACCGAGTCGATGTCAGGAACGATCTCCATAACCCTGCCGGATGCCGATGAAGAACTTCGGCGGCTTGGTTCGTGGCTGGGGGACGAAGATGAATTGCGAGGCCGGGTCCAGTTGGCGGACGCGCCGATCCGGTCGGGGCAGATGGGTGGTGTTCTCGAGGCCGTCGTCGTGGTCGTCACCAGCGGTACCGCCACCGCGTTGTGCAACTCCCTGTTCGGTTTCCTGACCCGCTCTCGCGAGGCGAAAAAGGTGACGCTCAAGGTCAAGAACGCGGCCGGCGCGGAGCTGGAGCTCGTTTGCGGAACCGCCGACGACTACCGCGAGATCGCCGCCACCCTCCAGCAGTTCCTCGAGGGCAAGGCCTGATTCGGGTTGGGTGCTCTGCCGATTCCTGAGTTTTCTCGGGTCATCCTCATGGGTACCGGAGACTTCAAGAGCGAACGGCTTCCGGATCTGCCCGCGGTGCACCGCAATCTGGTGGACCTGCAGGCGGCGATCACCGACCGGGTCACGGGCGTGGTCGGCTGGGAGCAGTGCACCGTGGTCGACTCCCCGGATTCGGCTCACAGCTTCATGACCAGGCTGAAGAAGGTCGCTTTCCAGGCGCAGGACCTCCTGCTCGTGTACTACGCCGGCCACGGGATCCGGCACGACCGGCAGGACAAGCTGTACCTGACCACTCGTGAGACCGACCTCGACGAACTCGACACCACCGCGGTGCCGTTCGACTACGTCCGCGAAGTCATCGAGCGGAGTTCGGCGAAGACCCGCGTGCTGATCCTCGACTGCTGCTATTCCGGCATGGTGCTGGGCGCCATGTCCGCTGACCGGGCCGACCCGAGGGAGATCGCGGTGACCGGCACGACGGTGATCGCGTCCTCTCCGCGCAACTCGATCTCCCACTCTCCGCCGGACGAGCGGAACACGGCTTTCACGGGTGCCTTGCTGTCGCTCTTGACCAACGGCTCCCCGGTGCCCGGCCGGCCGCTCGACGTCAGCGAGCTGATCGGTGCGCTCCGGGCCGAGATGGCCACCCGCGGTATGCCGTTGCCCCAGACACAGACGGGCAACACCAGCGGGAACCTCCTGCTGCGGACGGATCCGCCACCGCCCGCGCCGAAGAAGGTCGCGCGGGTGCGGGAGAAGGTGGCCGTGGCCGAGCCGCCGATCTTCGAACCGTTGTCCACTCCAGGGCTCGCGATCCGCAGGGCGTTGGTGGACATCTTGGTCGTCGCCGGTTTCGCCGATGACGCGCCGAGCCGGACGTTGTTGATCGAGGAAGTGCGGGCCGCGCTCGGTCGTCCGCTGACGATCTCGTCGCGGTTGTCCGGCCGGGATCAGCTGATCGATTTCGTCAACGCGTGCGGCCGCGTCGAGGAGGGCCTGCCGGTGCTCGCCGACGTGCTCGAGTTCCTGCGGCCGTCGACGAAGGAAAGTGCCGAGGTCCGGCAGCTCGTCGCGCCCGAGAGTTCGCCTGCTCCGCCCATGAGTCCCCGGGCTGCTGAGTCGAAGCTGCCGTTGACGAGCTCTGTGGTCGAGCGGCAGCCGAACCGGACCGCTGCCAGGTGGTTCGCCGAGGTTGTCGCCGCGCTACTGCTGCGGATCGGGTTCTACATGGGCGTCTCCTTCGGGATCGGTGGTGTCGCCGGCGCCGTATTCAGCAGCGCGAGGGGCGATCTGACTCTGGGTCTTCCCATGAGCATCGCAGGGGCTGTGTGCGGGCTGTTCCTGTACCGCCGCCGACACCCCGTAAGTGCCGTCGATCGGCCATGCGTGGAGGACGCCTTTCCGGCATGGTCCCCAAGGTTGCGGCAGCTTCAGACAGGCGCGTCGTGGGTGGCGCTGGTAGTGGCCTCATCTCTCCTGGCTCTCGCCATCGTTTCGCCACCGACGAGCCGGTCGACCGAGGGGCCGCCCAGCCTGACCGCGTTGAGGGTCTGGATGGACGTGCTGTTCGGCTTGCTGGCGGCGGGGAGCGCGCTTGCCTTGATCCATCGCTACCGGGCCGCCCGCCGCTCCTGATTGCAATTTGCACTGTTCAAATCGCCGCCCGCTCTTCCTGGCAAGCCGTCGGGCCGACTAAGGTTCGGGGCCTCTCCGGTTCGGGTGAAAGGAGAACGGGTGACGGCTGGGATCGTCGCGATCACCGTGCCAGACTCCGACGGTGACCTCCCGGAGCTCGCCGCCTGGTTGCGTGGGGAGGACGCGCTCCGTGGTCGCGTCCAGGTCTTCGACGCCGTCGTGGTCGGTGTTTCGAGCAACTCCGCCGGTGTCTTCTGCCGCTCGCTCTTCGCCTGGCTGCTGCGTTGCCAAGCCCGTGTCTCACTGAAGGTCAAACGTTCCGGCGCCGCCGAGGAACTCGAACTCGACTGCGGTGCCGCGAGCGATGCCGAGCAGGTTCTCGGGGCCGTCCAAGGATTCCTCGACCAGCCCTGAACAAGGAGAAGGCCCGCACGGCTAACCGTGCGGGCCCTTCTTCGTGCCCTGTGTCAGTTTCCGGTGGTCGACGGCGGCCCCGTCGGGATCGTGATGCCGCCGCCGTTGCCCTCCGACACCCAGACAGTGATCGCCTGGTCCTTGGTGATCGGTGTACCCGGCTGCACGCTCTGCTTGGTGATCGTGTTTTCCGGCTGCTTGCTGGTCCGGTCCGCCTGGGGCCTCAGCGTGCCGGTCCAGCCCATGCTCTGCATCTTCGCCTGCGCGTCGTCGAGGGTCATGCCCACCAGGGTCGGCATCTGGATCTGGTTCTGGTTCTCCGGACCCGTCGACACGGTCAGCGTGATCAACTCGCCCACCCCCAGCTGCCCGCCGTTCGGGTTCTGGGTGATGACCAGGTCCTTCGCCACCGTGTCCGACGCCTGTTCGAGCTTCCTGGTCTTGAAGCCCTGGCCTTCCAGCGTCGACTTGGCCAGCGAATACGGCCTGCCGGTGAAGTCGGTGACCGACTTGAGCTGCTTCGACTTACCGATCGTGATCCTCACGCTGCTGCCCGCGTCGACCGAGGACCCCGCGGTCGGGGTCTGCGACTGCACCAGGAAGGCCTGGTTCGGGTCGTCGACCTCGGTTTCGTCGACGGTCGGGTCCAAGGTCAGCTTCGCGTCGGTCAGGGCCTTCTCGGCCTGGTCACGTGTCTTGCCCTTGAGGTCCGGCACGTTGGACTTGCCCGCCGCGACACCGACGTACAACGTGATCTTCGTGTTGGTCGCGACCACGGTGCCGACCGTCGGGTCGATCTTGATGACCCGGTTGACGTCGTCTTGGGTGCACTGCGGGCTGCCGTCGGTCGGCTGCACCCCGCACGTGACCTGCTTCTGCTCGATCGAGCCGGTGAAACCCTTGCTGTTCAACGTTTCCCGGGCCTGGGGGACGGTGTTGTGCACCACGTCCGGGATCGCCACAGTGGCCGTGTCGTTGCTCTTGAACGAGCCCGCCAGCCACATGATCAGCAGCACCGCGCCCAGCACGAACACCGCGGCCACCGCGGCGAGGATCGTGCGACGGCGGCGCTTCGCCTTCGGGTCCTCGTTGTCCGGCTCGCTGTACTCCTCGTAGCGCTGCGGCTGCCGCCGGTCGGAGTTCATCACCTGCGTGCGCTCGTCTTCGGACATCACCATCGGCGCCGCCGGGCGCTGGCCCGACAGCGTGCGCACCAGGTCCGAACGCATCTCCGCCGCCGACTGGTAGCGGTTCGCCGGGCCCTTGGCCAGCGCCTTCAGCACGACGGCATCCAGCTCGGGCGCCACCGCCGGGTTCACCGACGACGGCGGGTTCGGATCCTCCCGGACGTGCTGGTACGCCACCGCGACCGGGGAGTCACCGGTGAACGGCGGCTCGCCGGTGATCAGCTCGTACAGCACGCACCCGGCGGCGTAGACGTCGGAACGCGCGTCGACCGACTCGCCGCGGGCCTGCTCCGGCGACAGGTACTGCGCCGTGCCGATCACCGCGGCCGTCTGGGTCATCGAAGACTGGCCGTCGTGCATCGCGCGCGCGATGCCGAAGTCCATGACCTTGACCGCGCCGTTCTTCGTGATCATCACGTTGGCCGGCTTGACGTCCCGGTGCACGATGCCGTGGCGGTGCGAGAAGTCGAGCGCCGCGCAGACGTCGGCCATGACCTCCATCGCCCGCTTCTGCGACATCGGACCCTCGGTCTTGACGATGTCGCGCAGCGTCCGGCCTTCGACGTACTCCATGACGATGTACGGCAGCGGGCCGAACTCGGCGTTCGCCTCACCCGTGTCGTAGACCGCGACGATCGCCGGGTGGTTCAGCGCGGCGGCGTTCTGTGCCTCACGGCGGAAGCGCTCCAGGAACTGCGGATCCCTGGCGAGGTCGGCACGGAGGATCTTGATCGCGACTTCCCGGCCCAGTCGCACGTCGTGGCCGTGATGGACCTCGGACATGCCTCCGTAGCCGAGCGTTTCGCCCAGCTCGTACCGGTTGGAGAGCAGTCTGGATGTGCTCATCTCTGGGTGCCGTTCCATTCCGTCCAAGGTGTGGTCATGATGCCTTGCGGGCGATCGTCGGTTGTGCCGGGAGTGTCCGCCGGGTAGGCGATCGAGCCGGCAGGCTCCTCCGTGGGCGCCTGTCTGCCCGGGACCACCTGGCTCTGCGTCTGGCCGGTACGCGGTGGCGAACCCGAGTCGCCGATCATCTTCGCCACCAGCACGATCCCCGCGACCAGGACAACGAGCAGGATCGCCGCGAGAAGCGCCCACCAGCCCCACTGCGACTTCCGCCGGGCGGCCGGCAGCATGACCGGGCGCACCGCGGGCCGGGACGGCGGGCCGAGGACGACCATCGGGTTCATCGCCGGCGACGGCGGGCCGACCGGCATGTGCGGCTGTTGCGGAGGAAGCTGCTGCGGGGGCATCGGCATCGGCACCGGACCCGACGGCGGCGGCTGCTGGGGTTGCGGCTGCTGGGGTTGCTGAGGCTGCTGCCCGGTCGTGTAGGTGGCGTTGACCAGCCCGGACGGCGTCGGCAGCGGCAGCCCGGCGCGGACCGCGGCGACGGCGGCCGCGAACTCGCCGCCGTTGTTGTAGCGCTGCCGCGGATCCTTGATCAGCGTCGCCTCGATCACCGCGCGCGCCGCGGGCGGCACGTCCGGTGGCAGGGGCGGCGGCATGTCGCGGATGTGCATCATCGCGACCGTCACGGCGTTCTCGGACAGGAACGGCCGGTGCCCGGCGAGGCATTCGTAGCCGCACACGGCCAGCGAGTAGACGTCGGACGCCGGCTCGGCCGGGTGCCCGAGCGCCTGCTCCGGCGCGATGTAGTGCGCGGTGCCCATGACCATGCCGGACCGGGTGACCGGGGCCGCGTCGGCGGCCTTCGCCACCCCGAAGTCGGTGATCTTCACCTGGCCCGCCGACGTCACCAGGATGTTGCCCGGCTTGACGTCGCGGTGGACCAGGCCCTGCTCGTGCGCGGCCTGCAGCGCGTTGCCCGCCTGCTCCAGCATGTCGAGCGTGAACTCCGCCGACAGCCGCCCGTGCTTGGCCAGCAGTCCGGCCAGCGGGTCACCGTCGACGAGCTCCATCACGAGGTACGCGATCGACAGGTCGCCGTCGAAGATGGTTTCGCCGTAGTCGTGCACCGCGGCGATGCCGGGGTGGTTCAGGGAGGCCGTCATCCGTGCTTCGGTGCGGAAGCGGTGGAGGAACTCGGCGTCGCCGGAGAGTTCGGCCTTGAGGATCTTGACGGCCACGGTCCGGTCGAGCCGGGTGTCGCTGGCCTGCCAGACCTCGCCCATCCCGCCGACGGCGATCCGGTGCGTCAGCTTGTAGCGCTCGGCCAGCAGCTGACCCGAGGACAGCATGCGTTATCCACCCCCGAGCTTGGCGTTGATCGCCGCGCGGCCGATTTCCGCCGCGACCGAGCCGCCGGTGGCCGCGAGCCCGCGGTCACCGCCGCTCTCGACGATCACGGCGACCGCGATCTGCGGGTTGTCGGCCGGGGCGAAAGCGGTGTACCAGGCGTGCGGGGCGGTGTTCTTGGAGTCTGCCCCGTGCTCGGCGGTGCCGGTCTTCGACGCGATCTGGATGTCCGCGCGCTTGCCGCCACCCTTGGTGAAGCCCTCGGAAGCGATCATCATGTCCTTGAGGATCGCGGCGTTCGACGACGACAGCGCCGGGGTGCCGGTGAGTTCGGTGGGGCTGTAGTCCTCGATGGTCGACAGGTCCGGTGCCAGCACCGACTGCACCAGCTGCGGCTTCATCGCCATCCCGCCGTTGGCCACGGTGGCCGAGAGCAGGCAGTCCTGCAGCGGCGTCAGCCGGACGTCGCGCTGGCCGATGCCGCTCTGGTAGAGCGCGCCCTGCGAGTCGAGCGGGCCGACGGTCGAGGGTGCGACCTTCATCGGCACGGTCAGGTCGGTCTGCCCGATGCCGAAGTTGGCCGCCGTCTTCTTGATCTTGTCCGCGCCCAGCTGGCCGGCGAACTGCGCGAACGGCACGTTGCAGGAGTGCGCGAGCGCGTCCTTGAACGTGTTGCCCTGGCAGGGGGTGTTGGCGTAGTTCTCCAGCGTGACGCTGGTGCCGGGGAGCTTCGTGTTCGACGCCGTGTCGACCGGGGTGTCCGGGCCCTTGCCGTCCTCGAGCGCGGCCGACGCGATGACGAGCTTCATCGTCGAACCCGGCGGGTAGGTCTCCGAGATCGCCCGGTTCAGCATGGGCTTCTTCGGGTCCTTGTTGTTCGCGTTCCAGGCGTCGCTCTGCGCCTTCGACGTGTGCGAAGCCAGCTGGTTCGGGTCGTACGACGGCGTCGAGACCATCGCCAGGATCTTCCCCGTTTTCGGCTCCATCGCGACGACGGCGCCGGTGTAGCCCTTCTGCGTCATCAGGTCGTACGCGGCCTTCTGCACGACCGGGTCGATGGTCAGCCGGACGTTGCCGCCGCTCGGGTCGCGGCCGGTGACCATGTCCGACAGCCGCCGCACGAACAGCCGCGGGTCGGAGCCGTTGAGGACGTCGTCCTCCGAGCGCTCCAGGCCGCCGGCGCCGTAGTTGATCGAGTAGTACCCGGTGACCGGCGCGTACATCGCGCCGTCGACGTAGGTCCGCGTGTACTTGTACTTGTCGTTCGACGGTACGACGTTGGCCAGCACCTCGCCGCCGGGCGCGACGATCTTGCCGCGCTGGCGGGCGAACTCGTCGTAGAGCACCCGCGCGTTGCGGGAGTCGGTGCGGTAGTCGTCGGCCTTCACCACCTGGATGTAGGTGGCGTTGGCCAGCAGCAGGACGACCATGACGAGCATCGCCATGCCGACCTTGCGGAGGGGGGTGTTCATGCCTGCGCGCCCCCGTCCGCCGGCGGGCGCTGCACGAGCACGGTGTGCGCTTCCGCGATCGGCGCCTGCGGCTGCTGCTGCGGCTTCGGGCGGGCCGCGGGCTTGCGGGCCGCGTCGGAGATGCGGAGCAGCAGCGCGACGAGGATGTAGTTCGCGAGCAGCGACGAACCACCCTTGGAAAGGAACGGGGCGGTGATACCGGTCTCCGGGATGAGTTTCGTGACTCCGCCGACGACGACGAAGATCTGCATGACCATGGTGAACGCGAGCCCGCCGCCCAGCAGCTTGCCGAACGTGTCGCGCACGGCGAGCGCACTGCGCATGCCGCGCATGGCGACCAGCAGGTACAGCATCAGCACCGCGGCCAGCCCGATGAAGCCGAGCTCCTCGCCGATCGACGCGGTGATGAAGTCGGTGTTGGCCTCGGGCACCATGTCCGGCCGCCCGGCGCCGAGCCCGGTACCGCCGACTCCGCCGGTGCCGAGCCCGAACAGGCCCTGCGCGAGCTGGTAGCCGCCGCCGGCCTGGTCGTAGGTGGCCAGCGGGTCCAGCCAGTTCGCGACGCGCTGCTGGACGTGCGTGAAGAGGTTGTAGGCGATGACGCAGCCGGCGGCGAAGAAGCTGAGCCCGAGGACGACCCAGATGGCCCGCTCGGTCGCGACGTACAGCATCACCAGGATGACGCTGAAGAACAGCAGCGAGGTGCCGAGGTCCTTCTCGAACACCAGGATGCCGATGCAGGCGAACGCGGCGATCAGGATCGGGCCGAGGTCGCGGGCCCGCGGCAGCTCGACGCCGACGAGCTTCTTGCCCGCCACCATGAACAGGTCCCGCTTCGACACCAGGAACGACGCGAAGAAGACCATCAGCAGGATCTTCGCGAACTCGCCCGGCTGGATCGAGAAGAACGGCAGCTTCAGCCACACCTTGGCGCCGTTGACCTCGGACAGGCTCGACGGCAGCAGCGCGGGCAGCGCCAGCGCGACGATCCCGACCAGGCCGGCGGTGTAGCCGTACCGGGTCAGCGTGCGGTGGTCGTTCACCACGATCAGCACGACGACGAAGAACACCAGCGAGATCACCGTGAACAGCACCTGCGCGGTGACCGCGGGCGTGTAGTCCTTGCCCTGCTGCGTGGCACGTTCCGCCAGGGCCAGGTCGATCCGGTGGATCATCACCAGCCCGACGCCGTTCAGCAGCGCGACGCAGGGGAGCAGGACGGGATCGGCGTACGGCGCCCACTTGCGGACGGCCAGGTGCGCCGCACCGAAGATCCCCAGGTAGGCGAGGCCGAGCCAGATGATCGACCAGGTCAGCTCCTGCTCCTGGTTCGCCTCCACCAGCACCAGCGCGACGGTGACGATGAACGCCGCGAACCCCAGCAGCACCAGCTCGGTGTTGCGGCGGGTCGGGACCTCGCGCGGCGGGTTCGTCTGGAACTGCGCGGCGAGCGGTTCGGCGGGACGCGCGACAGGCTGGCTCATCAGTTACCGCCTCCCGTCGTCGGTGCCGTCGAACTCGGCGTCGAGCAGTCCCTCCCCGCTGGCTGGTTCGCCGACGACGGAGCAGTGGAGCCGGCCGGAGCCGACGAAGTGGTCGTCGGCGTGACCGGAGTGGTCGGCGTCGAGGACGGGGTACCGCCCGCCGGCGCGCAGTTGTTCAGGCGCTTGTGCAGCTGCAGGAAGTCGTCGATGTACCTCCGGGCGTCATCGAGGCTGTCCTTCCTGACGCCGTTCTGCACCGCCAGCCGCGCGTCCTCCTGGAGCTGGTCGACGCGCAGCTTGTCCGTGCACACCTGGGTGGGCGGGCAGGAGCCCTGCTCGTAGGTGTGCAAGTCGATGCCGAGAATGCTGCCGGGGACGCCGCGGTAGATCACGACCTCCTCGTCCGCACCCTCGCCGACATAGTACTGACTCAGCACGAAGTAGCGGGTCGCGATGGCGGCCGCGGCGAGCACCACGAGGACCACGAGCGCGCCGGCCAGCCAGCGGAACCGCTTCCGGCGCTTCGCTTTCGGATCTTCGGAGGGCTGCGGCAGTTCCGCACGCGGCTGCGGAGGCGGCTGGGTCAGCGCCCTGGCGCGGGCCGCGGGCGAGTCACCCTGGTGCAGTTCGTCGCTGCCGTCCCCGGCGGCGCCGCCCACGATGGGCGCGTCCTCGCCGAAGTCGACGTCGACCACGTCGGCGATGATCACCGTGACGTTGTCCGTGCCGCCGCCCTTGAGCGCCAGCTCGATCATCCGGTCCGCGCACTGCTGCGGGTCCGGGATCTGCACGGCCTCGGCCAGCGTCTCGTCGCTGACCATGCCGGACAGGCCGTCCGAGCAGATCAGGTACCGGTCACCGGCACGCGCTTCGCGCACGGTCAGGCTCGGCTCGACCTCGTGCCCGGTGAGCGCCTTCAGCAGCAGCGACCGCTGCGGGTGGACCGCCGCCTCTTCGGGCGTGATCCGGCCCTGCTCGAGAAGTTCGTTGACGAAGCTGTCGTCCCGCGTGATCTGCGCGAACTGGCCGCCGCGCAGCAGGTACGCCCGCGAGTCGCCGACGTGCACCAGCCCCAGCCGGGTGCCGGCGAACAGGACAGCCGTGAGCGTCGTGCCCATGCCGTCCAGGTCAGGGTCCTGCGAGACCAGCTCGGCGATCGCGGCGTTGCCGTTCGCCACCGCCTCCCGCAGCTGGGCGAGCAGGTCGTCGCGCGGCTCGTCGTCGTCGAGCGGGGCGAGCGAGGCGATGACGACCTTGCTGGCCACTTCACCCGCCGCGTGGCCACCCATACCGTCGGCGAGCGCGAGCAGGCGAGGGCCGGCGTACACGGAGTCCTGGTTGCTCGAACGCACCAGGCCCCGGTCGCTGCGGGCTGCGTAGCGGAGGACGAGAGTCATGGGCGAAGCTCGATCACCGTCTTGCCGATCCGGATGGGGACTCCGAGCGGGACCCGGAGGGGTGCAGTGACCTTAGCCCGGTCCAGATACGTGCCGTTCGTCGAGCCCAGGTCTTCCACGTACCAGTCCTCACCGCGCTGCGCGATCCGGGCGTGCCGGGTCGACGCGTAGTCGTCGTCGAGCACCAGAGTCGAGTCGTCGGCACGGCCGATCAGGATCGGCCTGCCGTCGAGTGCGATGCGCGTCCCGGCGAGCGCGCCGTGGGTCACCAGCAGCTGCTGCGGCGACTTGCTGTTGCGCGGCTTCTTCTCCTTCTTGCGGCCGAAGGCCGGCACCTGGACACGCATGCCCGACGCCGCGTAGAGGTCCGAACGGACGACTCTGAGCGCGGCGAACACGAAGAGCCAGAGCAGCACGAGGAAGCCCACCCTGGTGAGTTGTACGACCAGCTCTGGCACTTGGTGTGTCCGCTCCCGACTCTTCCGCGCAGCCGCGACGCGGGTACGCCGCGGTCCCCCCGCACGTCAATTCTGCGGGAACAGTATTCCGGGTCCCGAGTCAGCCCTGTGTACGGAACACGAGAGACGAATGACCCACCCGGATGACGTCGCCGTCGGCGAGCTGCCAGGTCTGGACCGGGGTGCCGTTCACGGTCGTGCCGTTGGTCGAACCGATGTCGGCGAGCGTGGCGCTCTGGCCGTCCCAGGTGATCTCCAGGTGCCGCCGCGAAACACCGGTGTCCGGCAGGCGGAAGTCCGCGTCCTGGCCCCGGCCCACGACGTTCCCGCCCTGCTTCAGCGAGTACGTGCGGTTCGAGCCGTCGTCCAGCTGCAGGCTCGCCGCGAGCTGGCGGCCCGGCGCGGGCTGGCCGTAGCCGCCCTGCTGCTGCGCGTACGGGTCAGCGGCCGGCTGGCCGTACGCCTGCTGCTGGCCGTACTGGTCGTAACCGCCCTGCTGCTGGCCGCCGTACTGGTCGTAGCCGCCGCCTTGCGGCTGTGCGTAGCCGCCCTGGTCGTAGCCACCACCCTGGGGCTGGCCGTAACCCTGGTCGTAGCCACCCTGCTGGGGCTGCGCGTAGCCGCCCTGGTCGTAGCCACCACCTTGCGGTTGGCCGTAACCCTGGTCGTAGCCACCCTGCTGGGGCTGCGCGTAACCAGCCTGGTCGTAACCGCCCTGCTGCGGCTGGCCGTACTGGTCGTAACCGCCACCCGGCTGCTGCTGGCCGTACTGGTCGTATCCGCCCTGCTGGCCGTAACCCTGGTCGTACCCGGGCTGCTGGCCACCCTGCTGTCCGTAGCCGTACTGGCCCTGCTGGCCGTACGGGTCACCCTGGTCGTATTGGCCGTAGCCGGGGGGCTGGCTCATTGCTGGGTCTCCTGCGTTGCTGGGTCGTGCCGACCGCGGTGAACCGGCGCCTGAGGGGCGGGCGTCGGGATCGACGGACGAACGGGTCTTGAACTGTCCAGTATGCAGCGCCTCGTTGCGCTCGAGTGATACGACGACGTCACCATAGGTGTCGAGGCCCTCGGCGGCGAGGTGTTCCGCCACCGCCCTGGCCAGCATCTGCGTGACGCGATGCTCGTCACCGGCCATGCGTTCGTGGTCAGCCGCCCCCAAGGACACGATGTAGTGATTCGGGGCGAGCTGCCGACCGCCTGCCAGCTCACGAACGTTCTCCTCACTCTCCCGCTCCAGGGCGATCGCCACTTCCTGCGTGACGACGTTGCCACCGAACATGCGCGCGAAAGTGTTCCCCACCAGGTTCTCGAGTCGCCTGTCGAATCGCTCGGCGCGGCCCACCGGGGAAAACCTCCTCACACGTCTGCTTCCGCATCGATCCTATCCGGGTGAGCGAGCCTCTACACGGCCCCCGGGGAAACCCGCCCGAACGGCCTGCTAGTCTTCTCCTCGCTGCCGCAAGGAAGCACTCGGGGCGAGTGGCGGAATGGCAGACGCGCACGGTTCAGGTCCGTGTGTCCGAAAGGACGTGAGGGTTCAACTCCCTCCTCGCCCACGCTGTTCAGAGGCCCGGTCGCTTGCGCGACCGGGCCTCTTCCCGTTCTCCTCATCCCTCCCGGGGGGCCGAGCCCCCCGGACCCCCCACGGTGCGGTGCGTCGCCTTCCGGCTTGGTTGCGTGGGGGCGGGGGTTCTTTTGGTGGGGAATGTCACCCGGTTGGCTCTGCGTGGTGTTCGCTCCTGGCGGAGTTTTTGTGCATTCAGGTTGTTGTTTTCTTGATCCACTGGGTCAGGACGTCTGTCCTTGACGTTGTTTCGATGCCTGCGTGGGGGCAGCCTGGGCCCGTTGCCTCCAGGGAGACCAGTTCGCCGTCCTTGAAGTAGGGGGCTCCTGAGTCGTAGGTGCACGCGCTTGTTGTGATGTCCGGGGCTGCTCCGCGGACTCCCAGCGTTGTTGGCGTTATGTTCGCTATCGCTACCGTTCCCTGCTGCATGTGGGTGGCTGGGGTCGGGTTTGTGCTGGTCAGGCTGCCCCAGCCTGCCAGTGTGAGCTGTTGGCCTACCTGTGGGGTTGCGTGGCTTGTTGCCAGGGGGGCGATCGTTGTCACTGGGGAGTCCAGGTGGAGGAGGGCCACGTCGTTCTGGGGTGACTGGACTACCTCTGTTGCTTTGCGGGCTATGCCCGACTCTTGGCCTTCGTCGACCATGCCCAGCGTTGCCGTTGTGGGGTAGGGGACCTTGCCCGAGACCCGGTTGCGGTTCGCGTCGTGGAAGCAGTGGCCTGTCGTGATGAGCCAGCTCGGGGCGATCAGGGCGGCTGTGCAGTAGCTGCTGTACGTCGAGCCGTCCGGGCGGGGGATTTTTGTCATCGCCAGCTTCGCTACGAAGCCGTACTGGCCCGGTGGGACGTCCGAGCCGTGCGCGATCCCTGGGGCGGCCAGGGCGGCTGGGGCGGTGGTGATGGTCAAAACGGCGGCGGCTAGCAGGGCGCGCAGGCGCATTCTTCCCCTTCGTCGAGTGGTGGTCGACGTTTGAGGTTAGGGGCGCTGCCGCGGGTGGGGAATTCCCTGGCCGGGCGTCACCCGGTGGACCATCGGGTGACGCCCGGCCCGGGGGTCAGCCGGTGTGCGAAGCGATCCAGTCCGCGACGACGTCCACGCGCGAAGTCGTCTCGAGCTGGTTGTGGGGGCAGTCCGGGCCGGTCGACTCGACCGACACCAGCTGGCCGCCGGCGCCGCCCGCGACGAAGTACGGCGCGCCCGAGTCGTACACGCAGGCACTCGTCGTCGACGTCGGGGCCACGCCCTGGACGCCGAGCGTCGCGGTGGCGACCTGGCCGACCTTGACCGTGCCCTGCTGCAGCTTCGTCGACGGCGCCGGGTTGACCGAGGTGAGGCTGCCCCAGCCGGCGAGGGTCAGCAGCTGGCCCACCGACGGCGTGACCCGGTTGACCGTGAGCGGCGTGATCGTCGTGACGTCGGCGTCGAGGGTCGCGAGCGCGATGTCGTTGACGCTCGACTGGTAGACGGTGACGACGTTCCGCGTCACGCCGGGCGTGCTCTGGTTGACCGTGCCGAGCAGCACGGACGTCGGGTACGGCACCGGACCGGAGACGCGGTTGCGGTTCGCGTCGTGGAAGCAGTGCCCGGCCGTGATGATCCACTTCTTGGCGATCAGCGAGCCCGAGCAGGCGCTGTTGTACTTCGAGCCGTCGGGCTTCGGGATGTTGGTCATGGTGAGCTTGGCGGCGAACCCGAACTGGCCCGCCGGGACGTCGGAACCGTTGGCCACGGCCGAAGCCGGTGCCGCGGTGGCGAGACCGGCGGTCAAGATCAGGAAGGCAGCGGAAAGCACAGCGCGAACGCGCATCGGTGGATCCCCCTTTTCACGCACCGGCGACCCGCGCCGGTGATCACCATCGAGGGTAGCGACGGTGTGCGGGGGCGGGAATGCTCTGCTCGGGCTAAGAAAACGGCCCCGGCGGAGCTTCGCCGGGGCCGTTTGCCGCAAATGTCTCGCGGTGTGGAGAAATCAGTTCACGCCGACCAGGTCGACGACGAAGATGAGGGTCTCGCCGGGCTTGATGACGCCGCCCGCGCCGCGGTCGCCGTAGGCGAGGTGCGGCGGGATGACGAGCTTGCGGCGCCCGCCGATCTTCATCCCCGCGACGCCCTGGTCCCAGCCGGAGATGACCTGGCCGGCGCCGAGGCCGAAGCGCAGGGGCTCGCCGCGGTTCCAGGACGCGTCGAACTCTTCGCCGGTCGAGTGCGCGACGCCGACGTAGTGCACGGTGACGGCCTTGCCGGGTGTGGCCTCCGCGCCGTCGCCGACCGTGATGTCGGTGATCTCGAGGTCGGCCGGGGGCTCGCCGTCCGGGCGGTCGATGAGGGGCTTTTCCAAGGTCATGGGCCTCACCGTACCGACGCCCGCAGCGCTGCGCCGAACGGACTACGCCCAAGGAGGGGAAAAACGCGAAAAGTCTTCACACTTGACCTACTGCTGGGTAACGTGCGCTTCGTCACTCTTCTGAACTGAGGGGAGCCCGGCATGCGACGTCGCATCCGCGCCCTGACCGTTACGGCACTGGGGGCCCTCGTGGCCGGGCTCACCCAGGTCGTCCTCACCGCGCCGGCCGCGCACGCGGCTCTGTCGCCCGACGACTACTGCGGCGGGCAGTGCAGCGACATCCTGCCCCCCGGCGAACAGGGCAGCGCCACCCTCGCGGAGATCCTGGCGCACAAGCTGCTCGGCACCCGCCCGGCGCACTCGGCCGACCAGCTCGGGAAGTACGCCTCGCTGGCGGGCGGCTACAAGACGCTGACCACCAGCGCGATCAACCAGTACTTCAACGACTCCTCGTTCGGCGTCCCGGCCGACCAGGTGGCGAGCACGACGCAGCCGCGTGCGGACGTCACGATCGTGCGGGACAAGGCCCTCGGCGTCCCGCACATCACCGGCACCACCCGCGCCGGCACCGAGTTCGGCGCCGGGTACGCCGCCGCGCAGGACCGGCTGTGGCTGATGGACGTGCTGCGCCACGCCGCCCGCGGGCAGGTCACCTCGTTCGCCGGTGGCGCGGAAGCCAACCGCGAGCTCGAACAGCAGTTCTTCGCGAACGCGCCGTACACCGAATCCGAGCTGCAACAGCAGATCGACCACGCCGCCGCGAGCGGTCCCCGCGGCGCGCAGGGCCTCGCCGACGCGCAGGCCTACGTCGACGGCATCAACAAGTACATCAGCGACTCCTACAACGGCCGCTACTTCCCCGGCGAGTACGTGCTGACCGGGCACGTCGACTCGATCACCAACGCCGGGTCGATCGACCCGTTCAAGCTGACCGACCTGGTCGCGCTCGCCTCGCTGATCGGCGCCGAGTTCGGCGCGGGCGGCGGCGGCGAGGTCCAGAACGCCATCGCGAAGCTCGCGCTGCAGGAGAAGTACGGCGTCGCGCAGGGCGAGAAGGTGTGGCAGAGCCTGCGCGCGGAAGACGACCCCGAGGCGGTCAAGACGCTGCACGACGGCCAGACCTTCCCGTACGGCAAGACGCCGGCCAACGCGGCCGGGCGGGCCATGCCGGACAAGGGTTCGGTGACCCCGCAGCCGCTGGTGTTCGACAGGACCGGCTCGGCCTCGACCGCGACGCCGTCCACTGTGGACGTCGCCGCGCCCGCCGAGCAGGAGCCCGCCCGCGGGATGTTCGAAAACGGCGTGCTTCCGGCGAACATGCTGAGCGAGAAGCACGGCATGTCCAACGCGCTGCTCGTCTCCGGCGCGAAGACCGCCAGCGGCCACCCGGTCGCGGTGTTCGGTCCGCAGACCGGCTACTTCGCGCCGCAGCTGCTGCTGTTGCAGGAGCTGCAGGGCCCGGGCATCAGCTCGCGCGGCGCGGCCTTCGCCGGGCTGAGCATGTACACGCTCCTCGGCCGCGGCCAGGACTACTCGTGGAGCGCGACGACGTCGGCGCAGGACATCATCGACACCTACGCGCTGCAGCTGTGCGACCCGAGCGGAGCCGCGCCGACGAAGGACTCGAACTACTACACCTACCAGGGCAAGTGCGTCCCGATGGAGACCGTCGAGGTCAAGAACGCCTGGAAGCCGACTGTGGCCGACGGCACGGCGGCGGGCTCGTACACCCTGCGCAGCTACCGGACCAAGTACGGGCCGGTGCAGAGCCGGGCGACCGTCGGCGGCAAGCCGGTGGCGTACGCGGCGCTGCGGTCGTCGTACTTCCACGAGGTCGACTCGCTGATCGGCTTCCAGGAGCTGAACGACCCGACCTTCGTCAAGTCGGCGGCGGACTTCCAGCGGGCCGCGCAGGACATCAATTTCACGTTCAACTGGTTCTACGCCGACTCCAAGGACATCGCCTACTTCAACTCCGGTGCCAACCCGGCCCGGCAGTCCAATGTGGACCCGAACATGCCGGTCTGGGGCGACCAGGGCCACGACTGGGTGGGCTGGAACCCGGCGGGCAACCTCGCGACCTACACGCCGGCGTCGCAGCACCCGCAGTCGATCAACCAGGACTACTACGTCAGCTGGAACAACGCGCAGGCCAACGGCTACGCGGCCGCCGGATCGGACAAGTCCGCCGTGCACCGCGTCGACCTGCTCGACTCGCGGGTGAAGAAGCTCATCACCAGCGGCACCAAGGTCACCCGGGTCAACCTGACCCAGGCGATGGCGGAAGCGGCACTGGCCGACCTGCGCGCCGAGCGCGTGCTGCCGCTGCTGCTGCAGGTGCTCGACAAGACGCCGGCCACCGGTGCGGCGGCGGACGCCGAGGCGAAGCTCAAGACGTGGCTCTCCCACGGCCAGCTGCGCACGGAGACCTCGCCCGGCAGCAAGGCGTACGCGGACGCCGACGCGATCCGCATCTTCGACGCCTGGTGGCCGCTGCTGGTCCAGGCCGAGTTCAAGCCGGGCATGGGTGACGACGCCTACAACGCCATGACCGGCGTGCTCGGCATCAACGAAAGCCCGTCCGGCTGGCAGAACGGCAACGGCCAGCACACCGGCCAGCCCCACAAGGGTTCGTCGTTCCAGTACGGCTGGTGGGGTTACGTCAGCAAGGACATCCGGCAGGTGCTCGGCCAGCCGGTGGCGGGCCCGCTCGCGCAGACGTTCTGCGGCGGCGGCGACGTCACCGCGTGCCGCCAGGCGCTCGTCGACTCGCTGACCACGGCCGCCGGCCAGGCCGCGAACACCGTCTACCCCGGTGACGCGAACTGCTCGGCCGGTGACCAGTGGTGCGCCGACTCGATCGTGCAGAACCCGCTCGGCGGCATCACGCAGGACAAGATCAGCTGGCAGAACCGCCCGACGTTCCAGCAGGTCGTCGAGTACGCCGCGCACCGCGGGGACAACGTCGCGAACCTGGCGGCGACGAAGACGGTCAGCGCCACCAGCGCCGAGACCGGCTTCTACAACTCGCCGGCGTCGAACGCGATCGACGGGAACGCCTCGACCCGCTGGGCCAGCGACTGGAGCGACGACCAGGCGATCACCGTCGACCTCGGTTCGGTCCAGCAGGTTTCACGGGTGATGCTCAACTGGGAGTCCGCGTACGGCAGGGGCTACAAGATCCAGCTCTCGCCGGACGCGGTGAACTGGACGGACGCGGCCGTGGTGACCGACGGCGACGGCGGGCAGGACAACGTCTCTTTCGCCGCGACCCCGGCCCGGTTCGTCAAGATGCAGGGCGTCCAGCGCGGCACGAAGTACGGCTATTCGCTCTACGAGTTCGAGGTGTACGCGCATTGAGCCCGGCAGGGGCACTCGCGGACGCGTGAGTGCCCCTGCCTCCCCTTATCGTGGGCGGATGGACGACTGGACGCCCCGCACCAAGGCCGTCGCCGCCGGCCGCCCGCACGGCCCCGGCGAGCCGCTGAACACCCCGCTCGTCGCCACCAGCACGTACCAGGCCGGTGGCGATTTCGCGTACGCGCGCAGCGACGGGACGCCGACGTGGCTGGCGCTCGAAGAGGCCGTCGGGGCGCTGGAGGGCGGCGAGGCGACGGCGTTCGCGTCCGGGGTCGCCACGCTGTCCGCGGTCCTGGACCTGCTGCCGGTCGGTTCGCGGGTCGCCGTGCCGACGTTCAGCTACGCGGTGACGCGCGGGGTGCTGGCCCACGCGCAGAAGCTCGGCAAGCTCGCCGTCACCGAGCTGGCGCCGGCCGACACCGAGGCCTGGGTCGCCGAGGCCGCGACGTCCGACCTGGTCTGGCTGGAGTCGCCGACCAACCCGACCCTCGACGTGATGGACATCGAGACCATCGCCGCCGCCGCGCGGGGCCGGGTCGTCGTCGACAACACCTTCGCGACGCCGTTGCAGCAGCGGCCGCTCGAACTGGGCGCGGACGTCGTCGTGCACAGCGCGACCAAGCTGATCGGCGGGCACAGCGACCTGCTGCTGGGGATCACGGTGGCCAAGGACCCGGCCGTCGCGGCCGAGCTGCGGGGCGCGCGGACGCGGGTGGGGTCGACGCCGGGCGCCCTCGAAGCCTGGCTCGCCCTCAGGGGGCTGCGGACCATGCCGGTGCGGCTGGCGGAGCAGTCCCGCACCGCCGCGCTGCTGGCCGGACGGCTGGCCGGGCACCCCGCCGTGCGGCAGGTGCGCTACCCGGGCTTCGGCATGATGGTCGCGTTCGACCTGGCTGACGCCGAGACGGCCGACCGGTTCTGCGCGTCGGTCCGGCTGATCCGGGCGGCGACGAGCCTCGGCGGCGTCGAAAGCCTGGTCGAACGGCGGGCGTGGCTGGCGGGCGAGGAGCGCGTCCCGCCCGGCCTGATCCGGTTCAGCGTGGGCCTCGAAGACCCGGAGGACCTCTGGCGCGACCTGGCGTTCGCCCTCCCGGAGTAACGCGGACGGGTGAATCGTCGATAGTCGCGGCAGCGCAGGTCAACGCCGTTGGGAGTCACTTGTGGGTAGAACGCTGAGCCGGTTCGCGGGCATCGTGTCCGCGGGTGCGCTGATCACCTTCGCCGCCGCTCCGGCCGCTCTGGCCCAGACGGAGACCGAGACGACCACGGTGCCGCCGACGTCGGAGACCACGTCGTCCGAGGCGACGACGACGGCTCCGACGGCTTCGGAGACTCCGACCACCCCCGTCACGACGACCGGGACCACCTCGGCCGACCCGACGAGCGTGGTCACCACGACCACCACCACGGCGTCGGCGCCGACCTCGACCTCCGCGGACAGCGAACCGCCGAAGGACGACTACCAGGACAACACCGGCCATGGCTTCGTCGGCCCCGGCGGCGAGGGTGTTCTGGTCATCGCTTGCGCCTCCGGCAAGATCGGCCCGGTCTCGACGCAGTACTTGAGCGTCACCGGCGGTCCGGACCAGGACGAGTCCGACGGCCGCTACTGGAACTACACGGTCCGCGTCGTCGACGCCCCGGCCGGCACCACGACCGCGAAGTTCAGCTGGACCTGCGACGGCGTCGAGGGCAACGGCATCGTCGAGTTCCAGCAGGAGCAGCCGCCGGCGACCTCGACTTCGCCCTCGACGAGCACCAGCGCGAGCACGACCACCAGCACCGAGTCCTCGAGCACCGCGCCGATCACCACGGCGACGTCGTCGTCGGCCGCGGCGGCGGCCGGGAACAGCGCCCCGAAGGCCCAGGTCAAGGTCGCGCCCAAGGGCGGGGTCGAGACGGGCTTCGGCGGCATGGCCGGATGACCGTCCTGCGGGTGGGCGCGGTCGCCGCCGCGCTCGTCTTCGCGCTGGCCGGGTGCGGTGGAGAGCCGTCGAAGGCCGCCGCGCCCGTGCCTTCGTCGGTGCCGGTGACCGCGCCGTTCAAGGGTCTCCGGCCGACGTCGGTGAAGATCCCCAAGATCGGCGCGGAGTCCAGCCTGCTCGCGGTGGCCGTCAAGACCGACGGCTCGATCTCCGTCCCGTCGGTGCACACGCCGATGCAGGCGGCCTGGTACAAGCTGTCGCCGGTGCCCGGCGACGTCGGCCCGGCGATCGTGCTCGGGCACGTCGACGGCGACAAGAAGCCGGGCATCTTCTTCAAGCTCAAGGACCTCGTGCCCGGCGACGAGGTGGACATCGACCGCAGCGACGGGCGGAAGCTGAAGTTCGTCGTTGCCCGCGTCACCCAGGTCCCGAAGGACGACTTCCCGCGTGACGCCGTCTACGGCAACAGCGACAAGCCGGAGCTGCGGCTGATCACGTGCGGCGGCGCGTTCGACCACGCCGAGCACAGCTACAAGGACAACATCGTCGTCTACGCGAACCTAGCCGACGCCTGAGCCCGGATACGGGAACCGCGGCCGCAACGCGGTGCCGGGGCACACCCAGCGCCGCATGCCCGCGTCGCAGACCGCGTAACCCCAGTTGATCAGCTGGTCCTGCGTGGCCTCGGACATCCTGGTCAGCCGGGTCTTCGTCTCGGCGAGTTTCCTGGTGTGCTCGACCGGCGCGGGCAGGGCGTCCGGCAGTTCGAAGTTCGCGATGTCGCTGTAGGTCGCCCAGTACGTGCCGGCGAACTGCTTGTCCTCATAAGCCTTCAGCAGCGAGCCGGTGCGCAGCTCGCGGACCTGGTTGTCCATCACGGTCAGCACGCGCAGCAGCTGCATCGGCCAGTTCCGCTGCGGCCTGTCCTCGTGCTTCATCTTCTTGCCGGCGTCGCTGACCAGGACGGTCGCCCGCTGGTTCTCGATCGGGTCGAGGCCGAGGTTGTCGTACACGCCCGCGTCGCTGAGCACGATCTTGTGGCCGGCCTGGTGCGGGTCGTCGATGACGACCGGCGAGAGCATCGGCGGGAAGGCCGACGACGCGGCGACCGCGGTGGCCAGGGGGATCTGCCCGTGCGGGCCCGGCTGCCGGAAGAACCACCACAGCGAGCCGTCCTGCAGGTTGGTCGCGGTGAACACGAAGTTCGGCCCGGCCGGATCGAGGTCCGCGAGGCAGCAGTCGCCGAAGAGGTGCTTCGCGTAGCGGCGCGCGAGTTCCTCGCCGGCGCTGCGCCACGGGATGAACATCGCCTTGAGCGTGACCGGGATGTCGAGGTTGGTGCGGGCGAGTTTCCGCAGCGGCTGCACGACTTCCTTGCCGAAGTTCTCCGCGACGCCGTCTTCACCGAAGTACAGCTTGTTCCACGCGTGCGCCAGCACACCCGCCGCGATCGAACCGCCGGAGACGCTGGAGACGGTGGTCAGCTTCGGCAGCCAGCCGAGTTCGTTGAGCCGCCAGAGCGCGCCGGCGTGGAAGAGCATTGCGCGGTAGCCGCCGCCCGAGAGCGCGAGGCCGACGCCGTCCCGTTTCGCCGAATCCACGCGGAGGAGTCTAAGGCCGCAGCAGCGGTGCGAGGAGAGGACGTTGCCCGGCCGGGACGTACTCGGCGTAGTTGTCGTAAAGGGCCTGTTTGGCCAGGTGGGCCGCGCCGGCGCCGTCGGCCGAGCGGATCGCGTCGAGCACCTCGGCGTGGTGCGCGAGCCACGCGTGCATCAGCGACGTCCGGTTGCTGGAGTGTTCTAGCTTGTCCTCGATCAGTTCGAGCACGACCCCGCGCACGACTTCCTCGCTGACCACCAGCAGGGGATTGCGTGAGATCCGCGCGATCACCTCGTGGAACGCGACGTCGGCGCGGCTGAATTCGGCGTAACCGCGGGAGACGCCTTCGCGCATCGCATCCAGCGCCGCGTCGAGGCTGGTCAGGTCGTCGTCGGTGCGCAGCTCCGCGGCGAGCAGGTGGGCCGAGCCGTCGAGGATCATCCGGAACTGCAGCAGCTCGGCGAGCCCGACGTGCTCGGCGCGGGCGAGCCGGTGCATCGAGCGGTGCAGCGCGGCGGACGACGCGGCCAGCACCTCGGGCCCACGCGGGTCGCCGGGCCGCGAACGGATCATCTCGGCCGCCTGCAGCACCCGCAGGGCTTCCCGGATGGTCGAGCGGCCGACGCCGAACTGCGTCATCAGCTCACGCTCGCTGGGCAGGCGTTCGCCCGGCTTGAGCTCGCCGCTGATCACGGCCTGCTCGATCTGCTCGACGACCCGCTCGTACGCGCGGACCGGAGCCACCGGTTCGAACCGCATCCCTTGACCTCGTCGTCCGCTCGGTGCAGGCTACTGGTCAGACCAGTGTACTTATCTGGAGGTCGAATGAAAGCCCGACTTCACGTGCTGGCAGCGGCGCTGCTGCTCGTGGTGTCCGGCTGCTCGGCCGGCTCGTCGGCCAGCGTTTCCGCTGGTCCGGACACACTTTCCGTCGGCTTCACGGCGGAGCCGGCGAACTTCGACTTCACCCGCACGGACGGCGCCGCGATCCCGCAGGCGCTGCTCTACAACGTCTACGAAGGCCTGGTGAAGCTCGACGCGCAAGGCCGGATCGTGCCGTTGCTCGCGAAGTCCTGGACGGTCAGCCCGGACCGGCGCACCTACGACTTCCAGCTCCAGCCGGGCGTCAAGTTCAGCAACGGCGCGCCGTTCACGGCCGAGGACGTCAAGTTCTCGCTGATGCGCGTGAAGACCGCCTGGACGATCTCGATCAAGTCCACCATGGACGTCGTCGACCACGTCGACGTCGTGGCACCGGACCACGCGCGGGTCGTGCTCTCGAAGCCGTCCAACGGCTGGCTGTTCAGCCTCACCAGCAGGCTCGGCGCGATGTTCAGCCCGGCCGGCGTCGCGGACCTGGCGAACAAGCCGGTCGGCACCGGGCCGTACGTCGTGGCGGCGCGCAAGCGCGGCGACTCCGTGGTGCTCAAGGCGAACCCCGCGTACTGGGGCCGGAAACCGGCGTACACCACGGTCGTCCTGAAGTACATCAAGGACCCGACCGCGCTGAACAACGCCTTGTACAGCAACGGGATCGACGTCATCGCGGCGATCACCGCGCCCGACTCCATCCCGCAGTTCCAGGCCGACGACCGGTTCCAGGTCGTTCAGGGCACGACGAACTCCGAAGTCACGCTGGCCATGAACAACGCGCGGCCGCCGCTGAACGACGTCCGCGTGCGCCAGGCCCTGACGTACGCGATCGACCGGAAGGCGCTGCTCGACACGGCGTGGGCCGGGCGCGGGACGCTGATCGGCAGCATGGTCCCGCCGACCGACCCCTGGTACGAAGACCTTTCGCAGGTCCATCCGTTCGATCCCGCGCGGGCCAAGGCGCTGCTGTCCGAAGCCGGCGTGACGAACCTGAACCTGCGGCTGCGGATCCCGAACCTGCCGTACGCGGTGTCGGCCGCGCAGGTCGTCCAGTCGCAGCTCGCCGACGTCGGCGTCCGGACCACGATCGAGCCCCTCGACTTCCCGGCGGTGTGGCTCAAGCAGGTGTTCACCGACCACGACTACGACCTGTCGATCATCCAGCACGTCGAGGCGCGGGACATCACGACGTTCGGCAAGCCGAAGTACTACTGGGGCTACGACAGCAAGCGTGTCCAGCAGCTGCTCGCCGAGGCCGACAGCGGGACGCCGGAGCAGCAGGTCGCGGACATGAAACAGGTGGCGCGGCAGCTGAACACCGACGCCGCCGCGGACTGGCTGTTCCTGTTCCCCACCGTGATCGTCGCGAAGACCAAGGTCGGCGGGATCGCGGCGAACCAGGTCAGCGAGTCGTTCGACCTCACCGGGCTGGCGCCGCGATGACGGCCAGGGTGCTGCGCCGGGTGGCGGTGTTCGTGGTCAGCGTGCTGGTCGCGTCCGTCGTGGTGTTCCTGTTCATGGCCGTGCTGCCGGGAGATCCCGCGCAGGTCGCGCTCGGCGTCAACGCGACGCCCGAGCTGCTCGCCAAGACCCGCGCGGAGTTCGGCATCGATCGCCCGCTCGTCACGCAGTACTTCGACTGGATTTCCCACGTGCTGCGCGGCGACTTCGGCCGCTCGTACGTGACGCGGGACGCGATCGGGCCGCAGCTGCTCGACCGCCTCGGCGTCACGTTGTGGCTGGTCGGTGCCGGGATGCTCGTCGCGCTGGTGATCGCCGTGCCGGCCGGGACGTTCGCCGCGGTCAAGCACCGGAAGGCGTCCGGCGCGGGCGTTTCCGGGCTGTCGCAGATCGGCGTCGCGATCCCCGCGTTCCTCGCCGGGATCATCCTGGTGCAGATCTTCGCCGTCCAGCTGCGCTGGCTGCCGTCGGGCGGCTGGACCCCGCCGGACCAGGACTTCGGCGAGTTCGCCCGCGGGCTCGTCCTTCCCGCGCTGTCCCTCGGCCTGGTCCAGGGTGCGGTGCTCACGCGGTATGTGCGCTCGGCCGTGCTCGACACGCTCGGCCAGGACTACCTGCGCACCGCGCGGTCGAAGGGACTGCGTCCGGGACAGGCGCTGGTGCGTCACGGCCTGCGCAACGCGTCCGTGCCGGTGGTCACCGTGCTCGGCCTGCAGCTGGCGACGCTGCTGATCGGCGCGGTCGTCGTCGAGCGCGTGTTCGTGCTGCCGGGGCTGGGCTCGATGCTGCTGGACGCCGTCGCCGCCCGTGACCTGCTGACCGTGCAGGGAATCGTGCTCGTCCTGGTGGTCGGGGTCCTGCTCGTCAACTTCGTCGTCGACGTCCTCTACACCGTGCTCGACCCGCGATTGCGAGGTTCGTGATGCGCAGTCTGGTGCTGGGCGGGGTGCTCGTCGGCCTGGTCGTGGTGGCCGCGCTGCTGTCGTTCGTCTGGACGCCGTTCGACCCGGTGAAGGTCGACGCGACCCACCGGCTGCTCGGCTTCGGCGCGTCGCACTGGTTCGGCACCGACAAGTTCGGGCGGGACGTGCTCAGCCAGATCATGGTCGGCGCGCGCACGACGCTGTACGTCGGCGTGGTCGCGGTCGGCATCGCGGCGGTGATCGGCACGCCGCTGGGCATCCTCGCCGGGATGTCGCCCCGGTGGCTCGGCGAGTTCGTCATGCGCGTCAACGACCTCGTGCTCGCGTTCCCCGCGCTGCTGCTGGCCATCATGTTCGGCGCGGTGTTCGGGGCCGACACGCTGACCGCGATGGTCGCGATCGGCATCGCCACCATCCCGTCGTTCGCGCGGATCGCCCGGTCCGGGACGCTGCAGGTGATGAGCACCGAGTTCGTGCTCGCGGCTCGTGCGGGCGGCCGGTCTCGGCCGAACATCGCCGTGCGGCACGTCCTGCCGAACATCTCGGGCCTGCTGATCGTCCAGGCTTCGGTGTCGTTCGCGATCGCCGTGCTCGCCGAAGCGGCGTTGTCGTTCCTCGGCTTCGGGACGCGGCCGCCGACCCCGTCGTGGGGCCGGATGCTGCAGGAGTCCCAAGAGCTTTTGACCGTGCACCCGCGGCTGGCGCTGGTCCCGGGCATCGCGATCGCCGTCGCCGTCCTGGGTTTCAACCTCCTCGGCGACGGCCTGCGCGACCGCCTGGATCCCCGATTGGCGGCTCGCGTATGACGCTCTCAGTGCGCGGCCTCAACGTCTCTTCGCTGGTCCGGGACGTGTCCTTCGAGATCGGCGCCGGCGAGCGCGTCGGCCTGATCGGCGAGTCCGGGTCCGGGAAGTCGTTGACGGCGCTGGCGATCATGGGCCTGCTGCCCGACGAGCTTCCGGCGTCCGGTTCGGTCGTCCTGAACGACCGTGAACTGCTGGAAATGTCCGAAAAGGACATGTCACGGCTGCGCGGTGACGAACTCGCGATGGTGTTCCAGGAACCGATGACGGCCCTGAACCCGGCCATGCGGGTCGGCCGCCAGGTCACCGAGCCCGGCCGTGTCCACGGACGCCGTCATCGCGCCGAGGACCTGCTGTCCGCGGTGGGACTCCCGGGCACGGCCCGCGCGTACCCGCACCAGCTGTCCGGCGGCCAGCGCCAGCGCGTGGTGCTCGCGATGGCCCTGGCCAACGAGCCGTCGCTGCTGATCTGCGACGAGCCGACGACCGCCCTTGACGTCACCGTGCAGGCGCAGATCCTTTCGCTCATCAAGACGTCGTTGCCCGCCGAGAGTGCGTTGCTGTTCATCACGCACGACCTCGCGGTGGTCGCTTCGGTGTGCGAGCGCGTGCTGGTGATGCTCGACGGCGAGATCGTCGAAGCGGGCTCGACGCGCGAAGTCCTGACGCAGCCGAAGCACGAGTACACGCGGAAGCTCCTGGCCTCCTCGGACCTGGAGGCCCGGCGATGATCCTCGAAGTCCGCGACCTCGAACGCCGCTACGCCCGCCGTGACGTGCACGCGTTGCGCGGGGTCAGTTTCGACGTCGAGGCGGGGCAGCGGTTCGGCATCGTCGGCGAGTCCGGCTCCGGCAAGTCGACGCTGGTCCGGCTGCTGGCCGCGCTGGACAAGCCGACGTCGGGCACGGTCTCGTTCCAGGGCAAGCGCATCGACGACCTGCCGGAACGTCGTCTCGGCTTCTTGCGGTCGGAGCTGCAGATCGTCTTCCAGGACCCGATGGGTTCGCTCGACCCGCGGATGCGCGTGCGGGACATCATCTCCGAACCGCTCGGCCGTCGTGAGCCCGATCGCGTGGCCGAGCTGCTCGCCGCGGTCGGCCTGCCCGCCGACGCCGCCCAGCGCTACCCGCACCAGTTCTCCGGCGGCCAGCGGCAGCGCATCTCGATCGCCCGCGCGCTGGCGCCGAACCCGAGCGTCCTGATCGCCGACGAGCCGGTCAGCGCCCTGGACGTCTCCGTGCGCGGCCAGATCCTCGACCTGCTCGCGTCCCTGGTGGACCAGTTCGCGCTGACGCTGATCTTCGTGTCGCACGACCTCGGCGTCGTCCGGCACGTCTGCGACCGGGTCGCGGTGATGCGCCGCGGCGAGATCGTCGAACTCGGTGACGTCGGCCAGGTCTACGACGCACCGCGGCACGAATACACCCGGGAGCTCCTGGAAGCCGCGCCGAACCTGCGCGCGGAGCTGGCCCGGCTGAGCGGAGGTGACGATGGCTGAGTATCCGGACGGCCTGCCGGTCGGTGCGGGCTGGGTGTCCACTGTGGATGTCGAAGAAATCGTTTTCCCTTACGACGGGAGCGTGGTCGGCACCGCGCCGGTCGGGACGCCTTCGCTGGCTACTCGCGCTGTCGACGAGGCTGTCGCCGTCGCGCGCGAAGTGGCTTCGCTGCCTTCGCGGGTTCGTCGCGCCTTGTTGAACGATGTCGCTGCTGCTGTGCGTTCTCGCCGCGAGGAGTTCGAGAACCTCCTCGTGCTGGAGACGGGCAAGCCGCTGGTCGACTGCCGCGTCGAGGTCGCGCGCACGATCGTCACCTGGGAAGCCGCGGCCGAAGAGGTCTCACGGCTGCACGGCGAAACCGTGCCGCTGGACCTGTTGCCCTCGGGCGACGGGCTGGTCGGCTTCTGGAAGCGCAAGCCGATCGGCGTCGTCGTCGGCATCGCGGGCTTCAACTACCCGCTGCTGCTCGCGTCGCACAAGATCGCGCCCGCGATCGCCGCGGGCTGCCCGGTGATCGTCAAGCCCGCGCCCCAGACGCCGCTGGCCACGTTGTGGCTGGTCCACCTCGTGCGCTCGCTCGCGCCGGTGCCCGCCATGGTCCAGCTGGTCACCGGCGACGCCGAGGTGGGCGCGGCGCTGACCACCGACCGCCGGATCGGCGCGGTCTCGTTCACCGGCTCGGCCGCGGTCGGCCACCGCATCGCCCGCGACGCGGCCCCCACGAAGACGCTGCTGGAGCTGGGTTCGAACGCGGCCCTCGTGGTCGCTCCCGACGCCGACCTCGACGCCGCCGTGGACGCCGTGCTGCGCGGCGGGTTCTACGCGTCCGGCCAGGCCTGCATCTCGGTGCAGCGTGTCCTGGTCGTCGCGCCGGTCGCCGAGGAGTTCACCGAACGGCTGCTGGCGCGGCTCGACGAGGTCGTCATCGGCGATCCGCGGGACGAGAAGACACGGGTGTCCGCGCTGATCGACCCCGCTTCCACCGAACGCGTCGCCGCGTGGATCGAGAAGGCCGGCGGCCGCCGGGTCGGCGGGGGTATCGACGGCACGGTGTTGCGGCCGACCGTCCTCCTCGACGTCCCGGACGGCGTCGAATGCTGGGACGAGGAGATCTTCGGCCCGGTCGTCTGCCTGCGCACGGTGTCCGATGTGGACGAAGCCTTCGCCGCGGTGAACGCGTCCCGCTACGGCCTCCACGCCAGCGTCTACAGCCGGTCCCTGAACACGGCGTTCCGCGCGCTCGACGAGCTGGAGGTCGGCGGTGTCGTCGTCAACGAAGTGCCCGGCTTCCGCTCGGACACCATGCCCTACGGGGGCGTGAAGGACTCCGGCATCGGCCGCGAAGGGCCGCGGTTCGCCGTCGAGGAATTGACCGTGACGAGGATGGCGGTGCTGCGCCCGTGAACTACCAGAACCTGTTCCGGCTGGACGGACGCCGTGCGGTGGTCCTCGGCGCGGGCGGCATCGGCCGCGAAGCCGCCCGCGCGCTCGCCGCCCACGGTGCCGACGTCGTCTGCGCCGATCGTGACCTCGACATCGCCCGCGAGGCCGGGGTGGGCGAGGCGTACCAGGTCGACCTGCTCGAACCGGGTGCGATCGACCGGGCCGCGAGCGACCTCGGCCCGCTCGACGTGGTGGTGCTGACCGCCGCGATGAACGTGCGCAAACGGTTGCTGGACTACACGCGCGAGGAGTTCGACCGTGTCATCGCGCTGAACCTCGGCGTCTCCTTCGAGGTGGTCCGCGTGTTCGGCGCCGACATGGTCGCGCGCGGGCGGGGGAGCATCATCGGGTTTTCGTCGATCCGCGGTACGACCGTCGAGCCCGGCCAAGGGCCGTACGCGGCCACGAAAGCCGGTCTCGTCCAGCTGTTCCGGACGGCCGCGGCGGAGTTCGGCCCGGCCGGCGTGCGGGTCAACGCGATCGCCCCCGGCGTCGTCGAGACCCCGCTGACCGCGCAGATCAAGGCGAACCCGGAGTGGTACGACGCGTACGCGACGAAGGGCGCGTTGGGTCGCTGGGCGCGTCCGGACGAGCTGGCGGGCGCTGTCGTGTACCTCGCTTCGGACGCTTCGTCGTTCGTGACCGGCTCTGTGCTGGCGGTGGACGGCGGCTGGACCGCCGTCGACGGCCGCTTCGAACCACCTGCTTCGTGAGGAGGGCTCATGACCGAGCTGCCCGACCTGACCGCCGTCGAACTCGTCGCGCAGTACCGCGCGAAGACGCTCTCGCCGGTCGAAGTCACCGAAGCCGTTCTCGCCCGCATCGAAGCGCGAGAGCCGGAGCTGCACGCGTTGTACGCGTACGACCCTTCAAGCGCGCGCGAAGACGCGAAGGCGGCTGAAGCGCGTTGGCACTCCGGCGAACCGCTCGGCCCGATCGACGGCGTCCCGCTGACGCTCAAGGAGAACATCGCCACCCGCGGCACGCCGGTGCCGCTGGGCACGGCGGCGACCGCGCTCGTCCCGGCCGCCGAGGACGCCCCGGCGGCCGCCCGGGTCCGCGAGTCCGGCGGAGTCCTGCTGGCCAAGACGACCATGCCGGACTACGGGATGCTGACCTCCGGGCTGTCGAGCTTCCACACGACCGCGCGGAACCCGTGGGACGTGCGGTGCACGCCCGGCGGGTCCAGCGCGGGCGCCGGGGCCGCGGCCGCCGCGGGCTACGGCCCGCTGCACGCCGGCACCGACATCGGCGGCTCGATCCGGCTGCCTGCGGGCTGGTGCGGCCTGGTCGGGCTGAAGCCGAGCTTCGGGCGGGTGCCGGTCGACCCGCCGTTCCTCGGCCGCGTCGCCGGCCCGATGACCCGGACCGTCGCCGACACGGCGTTGCTGATGGGCGTGCTTTCCCGCCCGGACCCCCGCGACCACCTGAGCTTGCCGCCGGCGGACCTGCCGTGGTCGTCGCTCGAGGGCACTCTGGACGGCCTCCGCGTCGGGCTGCACCTCGACTCGGGCCCCGGCCTGCCGGTGGGTCCCGTGACGCTCGACGCCGTCACCGCGGCGGCCCGGACCTTCGAGGCCGCGGGCGCGGTCGTCGAGCCGGTCGAGCCGTTCCTCATCCGGGAGATGCTCGACGGCCTGGACACGTTCTGGCGCACGCGTGCCTGGTCGGACACCGCGGCCCTGCCGCCGGACCGCCGAGCGAAGATCCTGCCGTACATCGCGGACTGGGCGGCGGGCGGCGCGGAAGTGTCCGGAGCGGACGTCTACCGCGGCTTCGCGCAGATCGACGCGATCAGCGTCGCGGCGCTGCGGGCGACTTCGGCATTCGACGTCGTGCTGTCGCCGACCTGCCCGGTCGCTGCCCCACCGGCCGAGTGGGCGTCCCCGACGAACGACCCGGCCCGGCCGTTCGAACACATCGCCTTCACGGTGCCGTACAACATGTCCGGCCAGCCGGCGGTGTCACTGAACTGCGGTTACACCGACGACGGCCGCCCGATCGGCCTCCAGATCGTCGGCCGCCGCTTCGACGACATCGGCGTCCTGCGTGCCGCCGCGGCCTACGAACGGCTCCGGCCGCCGCAGCGGCCCTGGCCGATCGGCTGAAAAAAGGGGAAGGAGTTCCGGCCCGGCGGCGAAGTAGGGGTGAAGCTGTCGCCGACGGGAAGGAACCCCATGACAGAGGCAGCCCCATGACGGCGGCCCCCGTGACCGGCATCGAGCAGTTCACCGAGGTGCACGACCGCTACTTCGCGGTGATCTACCGGTACGTGGCGAGCCGGCTCGGCGCCCAGGCCGCGGAAGACGTCGCCGCGGAGACGTTCCTCGTCGCCTTCGACCGCCGGAGCACGTTCGACGCCGCCCGCGGCGACCTGCGTTCCTGGCTGTTCGGCATCGCGACGAACCTGGTCTCCCGGCACCGCCGCAAGGAGGCACGCCACTACCGCGCGCTCTCGCGGCTCGACCCGCGCGAGGCCGCCGAAGGGCACGAAAGCCGCGTTGTCGCATCGGTGACGGTGGCGCGGCTGGGGAAGGCGTTGGCCCGGCTTTCCGCCGGGGAACGCGATGTCCTGCTGCTCGTCGCCCTCGGCGAACTCGGTTACGCCGAAGTGGCCGCAGCGCTCGGCATCTCCCCGGGCACGGTCGGCTCCCGGCTGACGCGCGCTCGCAAGAAGCTCACCCCCGTCCTCGCCCAGGAGGCTTTCGATGAATGACCTGCAGACCCTGCGAGCCGCGCTGATCGCCGACGAACCGGCCCAGGACGTCGTCGACCGCAGTCGGCACCGGCTCCAGAACCGGATGCTCGGCGCACGCCGGAAGCGGTTCCGCCCGCTCGCCATCGGTGTCGGTCTCGTGGCCGCCGCGGCCGCGGCCGCCGTCGTGGTCGCGACGCTGCCGGGCACCCCGGCCTCGCCGCCCCCGCAGGCGGTGGCCCCGGTCGTCACCGGCACGCAGGTCCTGCTGGCGGCGGCCACCGTGGCCGAGCAGTCCCCGGCAGGCACGGGGAAGTACTGGCACTTCAAGACCGCCTCGGACAAGCAGGTCTACGAGTACTGGTTCAGTTCCGACGGCCACATGTGGTTCCGCGGCGCGAAGACCGCCGGCCGGGTCATGCCGCTGGGGGTCTTCCCGCTGCGGCTGGCCGCCACCGAGGTGACCTTCGAGCAGCTCCGGACCCTGCCCACCGACCCGGCGGCACTGCGGGACTGGCTCGTCAACGCGATCGCGCACAGCAACGCCCGGACGAGCGCGGGCCCGTACACCGCGGCGGACCAGGAGCGGGAGCTGCTGCTGTCCATGGTCTCGCTGGTGTCGACCTTGCCCGCGCCGCCGGCCGTGCGAGCGACGGCCTTCCGCTCGATCGCGGCGTACCCCGGCGTCCAGGACCTCGGCCCCGTCCTGGGCGGCCGGGGATTCAAGCTGCCCGGCGAGTACCGCCTGGTGGTCGATCCCGCGACTGGCCGCATCAACCACACGTCGATGTACGTGACGGCGGATGGCGCCATCTACCAGTCCTCCGCCCCGCAGGGCGCGGAGGTCAGTGCCGAGTGGACGGACTCGCTGCCGAAGTGAACCGCGCCGGTGGCCGGGCGACCCGCCCGGCCACCGGGGTTCAGTTCTTGACGGCCTCGGCCAGCGCGAGCACCCGGCGCGCGTTGTCGACGTGCAGGTTCTCGATCATCCGGCCGTCCACAGTGACCACGCCCCGGCCTTCCTTCTGCGCTTCCTCGAAGGCCTCGATGATCCGCCGCGACCGGTCGATCTCCGCTTCGGACGGCGCGAAGATCCGGTTGCACGGCTCGACCTGCGCCGGGTGGATCAGCGTCTTGCCGTCGAAGCCGTACTGACGGCCCTGCTCGCACTCGGCTTCGAACCCCTCGAGGTCCTTCACGTCGTTGTAGACGCCGTCGAGGATGACCTTGCCGGTCGCGCGGGCGGCCAGCAGGCACAGCGAAAGCCCGCCGAGCAGCGGGCCGCGGCCGGGGACGAACTCCGCGTGCAGTTCCTTGGCCAGGTCGTTCGTGCCCATGACCAGCACGGTCAACCGGTCCGAGGCCGCCGCGATCTCCTCGGCGTGCAGCATCGCCACCGGCGTCTCGACCATCGCCCAGATCTTCGTGTGGTCCGGCGCGCCGCCCAGCTCCAGCGCCCGTTCGATGTTGTGCACCTCGGCCGCCGAGTTCACCTTCGGCACGACCACCGCGGCGGGCCCGGCCGACGCGGCCGCGCGCAGGTCGGCGTCATGCCATTCGGTGTCCAGGCCGTTCACCCGGATCGTCACTTCCCGTGAGCCGTAGTCACCGGACGAAGCCGCCGCGCAGACACGTTCGCGCGCGGCTTCCTTCGCGTCCGGTGCGACGGCGTCCTCGAGGTCGAGGATCAGCGCGTCCGCGGGGATCGTCTTGGCCTTTTCCAGGGCGCGCTCGTTCGCGCCGGGCATGTAGAGGACAGAGCGCCTCGGCTTCAGCTCGGTCATCCGAGGGCCTCCTTGGTGGCGGCGTCGTAAGCGGCGGCGAGCTCGGGGTCGTCCGCCGCGAGGGCGTCGGCCAGTTCGGCGACCACGCGGCACTGCTTCACCGACGCGTCGTCCTGCATCTTCCCGTCGATCATCACCGCGCCCGTGCCGTCACCCATCTCGGCGATCACCCGGCGCGCCCAGGCCACATCGGACGGCGAAGGCGAGAACACCTTCTTCGCGATGTCGATCTGCACCGGGTGCAGGCTCCACGCGCCGACGCAGCCGAGCAGGAACGCGTTGCGGAACTGGTCCTCGCACGCGACGACGTCACGGATGTCCCCGAACGGCCCGTAGTACGGCAGGATCCCGTGCATCGCGCACGCGTCGACCATCCGCGCGACCGTGTAGTGCCAGAGGTCCTGCTGGTACGTCGTCCGGCCCTCGGTCAGGTCGTCGCCGACGGGGTCGGTGCGCACCAGGTAGCCGGGGTGCCCGCCGCCGACGCGGGTCGTCTTCATCCGGCGGCTCGCGGCCAGGTCGGCCGGGCCGAGCGAGATGCCCTGCATGCGCGGGCTCGCGCCGGCGATCTCCTCCACATTGGCCACGCCGCTCGCCGTCTCGAGGATCGCGTGGACCAGCAACGGCTTCGTCAGCCCCGCCCGCGCTTCGAGCTGGGCCAGCAGCCGGTCGACGTAGTGGATGTCCTGCGCGCCCTCGACCTTCGGCACCATGATCACGTCGAGCTTGTCGCCGATCTCGGTGACCAAGGTGATCAGGTCGTCGAGGACCCACGGCGAGTCCAGGCTGTTGACGCGCGTCCACAGCTGCGTCTTCCCGAAGTCGTTCGCCTTGGCGATCGCGACGAGCCCGGCGCGCGCGGCCTCCTTGCGGTCGGCGCGGACGGCGTCCTCGAGGTTGCCGAGCAGGACGTCGACCTTCTTGGCGATGTCCGGCACCTTCGCCGCCATCTTCTCGTTGCCGGGGTCGAAGAAGTGGATCATCCGGGACGGCGTCACCGGGATCTCCCGCACGGGAGCGGGCGCGCCCAGGGCGAGCGGGGCGAAGAAGTCCTTCGGGGAGCGCATCGGTCCTCCACGGCGGCGACTAAGTGACTGGTGGGTAACTTTAGTCGGGGGCGCCCGTCACCGCTGCGGTGTAGCTCACCGCCGGGTGGGTGACGGCGGACAACCGCAGCTCAGCGCCCCGCGTCCACTGTGGATTTTCGCCGGGTTGCGCCGAACGGGCTAGCCGGACCGGGTTTGGCGGTCCCTCCCTTGGGTAGTCGATCGCGGGCGGACGGTAATGCCACTCACCTGGCTCTCACTCGGTTGGCCGCACCGTTCGACCGAAGTCCGATGACCGCCCACCGACCGGTCATCGATCGATGGGCGCCGCCGATCGCAGCCACTCGCACTACCCGGCGACTCCGCGCCGCCGCGCTGTTAGACAAGTGAGGTGCCGGTTTCCCCCGGTCACGAAGCGGTGCAGGTTAGAAGGAGGCGGACTCGTGGCGGCTACACCTCAGAACACCGAGCGCTCGACGGTCGCCGGTGGCGCGAAGCGCAGCCGGTCGATGCCGAGCCGCGTGGTGCCGCCGATCGAGCTCCCCGCGAGCGTCGACGAGCTCGCCCGCGCCGCCGCCGCCCAGCTGGGCTGGAACGGCATCGTCCTCCCCGAGACCACGATCCTCGGCCGCAAGGTCTGCGTGGTCGCCAAGCTTCGCACCGACGTGCACGCCGAACGCATCGCGATGGGTGCCGGCCCGGTGGCCGACCGTGCCACCGTCGACACCTGGACCTGGCCGGAGCTGGCCGGAACCGCCCCCGCCCCGGCCGCCGAGATCGTCGGCGTCCTGGCCGTCGCGCGCCACTGGCGCACCGCGATGGCCTCCGCGGTTCCGTTCGCCCGCTACGGCGAGGCCGCGATGGTCCTCCCGTCCCCGGCCGTGCTGACCGAGGACTACGTCGGCAACTGCCTGCCGCGCGCCCGCGCGTACGGCCTCGCCGTCGTCACCGCCGACCCGAACGCGGTCGTCGACCTCGACCTCGAGGGCCGTACCGAGCGCGTCGTGCTGGCCGAGGACCCGGTCTCCCGCCTGGTGAACGAGCTGGTCTACGACCACCTGCTCCGCACCGCCGAGGCGCCCGCGTCGCTCGACTGACGCGCTCTTCCAGGACGTAATAGGGTCGGCTCATGCGAGTCGTCATTGCAGGTGGACACGGTCAGATCGCGCTGCGGCTCGAGCGGCTGCTCGCCGCGCGCGGTGACGAAGCGGTCGGCATCATCCGGAACCCCGCCCACGCGGTGGACCTCGAAGCGGCCGGCGCCGAGCCCGTCGTGCTCGACCTGGAGAACTCCGAAGTGGACGCCGTCGCCGAGGTCCTGAAGGGGGCCGACGCCGCGGTGTTCGCCGCTGGAGCCGGCCCGGGCAGCGGTACCGCCCGCAAGGACACTGTGGACCGCGGCGCCGCGGCGCTGTTCGCCGAAGCGGCCGAGCGGGCCGGCGTCCGGCGGCACATCCAGGTCGGGTCCATCGGCGCCGACAACCCGGAGAACCCCGACGTCACCGAGGAATTCCGCCACTACCTGCGCGCCAAGCGCGCGGCGGAGGACGACCTCAAGGCGCGCGACCTCGACTGGACGATCCTCCGGCCGGGACAGCTGACCGACGACCCCGGCACCGGCCTGGTCCTGCTGGCGGAGAACACCGGACGCGGCCCGATCCCGCGCGACGACGTCGCCGCGGTGCTCGTCGGCCTGCTCGAGACGCCCACTTCGGTGCACCGCACCCTGACGCTGATCTCCGGTGAGATCGCGATCGGCGAAGCGATCTCAGCGCTGTGATCACCCAGGCCTCGAGAGAAATCGCCGTCTTCAGCGGCAGCGCGCACCCCGAGCTGGCCGAAGAGATCTGTGAGCACCTCGGCGTGCCGCTGCGGCCGGTCGAGATCCAGCGGTTCGCCAACGACTGCCTCGAGGTGCAGCTGCAGGCGAACTGCCGCGAGCGGGACGTCTTCATCATCCAGCCGCTGGTCAAGCCGGTGCAGGAGCACCTCGTCGAGCTGCTGCTCATGCTCGACGCGGCGCGCGGCGCGTCGGCGTCCCGCATCACCGCCGTGATGCCGCACTACTCGTACGCGCGTTCGGACAAGAAGGACGCACCGCGCATCTCCATCGGCGGCCGGCTGGTCGCCGACCTGCTGGTGACGGCCGGGGCGAGCCGCGTGCTCGCGATGACCCTGCACTCCCCGCAGGTGCACGGCTTCTTCAGCGTCCCGGTCGACCACCTGCACGCACTGCAGGAGCTGGCCAAGCACTTCCGCCAGTACGACCTCTCGCGCACCACCGTCGTCTCGCCCGACCTGGGCAACGCGAAGGAGGCGTCGCACTTCGCGCGGCTCCTCGGCGTCCAGGTCGCGGCCGGCGCGAAGGAGCGTTTCCCCGACGACCGCGTCCAGATCACGTCGGTGATCGGCGAGGTCACCGGCCGGGACGTGATCGTGCTCGACGACGAGATCGCCAAGGGCAGCACGGTGCTCGAGCTGCTGGACCGGCTGGCCGAGCTGGAGCCGCGTTCGATCCGCGTCGCCTGCACGCACGGGCTGTTCGCGGCGAAGGCCATCGAGCGGATCGGCGACCGGCCCGAGGTGCTGGAGATCGTCTGCACCAACACCGTGCCGGTGCCCGAAGAGGAGCGCACCGAGAAGCTGAAGATCCTTTCGATCGCGCCGGCCTTGGCCGAGGCGATCCGCCGGATCCACAACGGCGAATCGGTGTCGGCGCTCTTCTAGGCCGGGCCGAGTACCCGGTCCAGGTAGGTGTTGCCGAAGACGCCGCTCGGGTCGGTTTCCTTGCGCACACGCAGGAAGTCGTCGAAGTGCGGGTAGCGCGAACGGAGGACGCCGGCGTCGAGGTCGTGCATCTTGCCCCAGTGCGGGCGGCCGCCGACGGCGCCGGCGATCTTCTCGAACGCGCTGAAGTACTCGCGGTACGGCATGCCGACGAACTGGTGGATGGCGATGTAGGCGGAGTCGCGGCCCTGCGCGGTCGACAGCCAGATGTCGTCGGCGGCGGCGACCCGCACCTCGACCGGGAACATCACCGGGTCCTTGAGCTTCGGCACCAGGGCGCGCAGCTCGGCGAGCACGTCGAGCACTGATTCGCGGGGAACCGCGTACTCGGTCTCGGTGAAGCGGACGTTCCGCGCGGTCACGAAGACGCGGTGGGAGAGGTCGCTGTACTCGCGCGCGCTCAGGACGTTGGAGGCGAAGCTGCCGAGCGACGGCACGAGCCGCGGCATCAGCCGTCCGGTCCGGCAGAGCCCGCCGAACGCGACGTTCTCCATGATCTGGTAGTCGACGAACTCCCGGACCTTGCTCAACGGCTGGGCGGTGTCGGTCCGGTTGTTGCGCTTGACCAGGGCGTTCTTGCCGTAGGGGAACCAGTAGAACTCGAAGTGGTCGTTCTCGTCGGCGAAGTCGTGGAAGCCTTCGAGCACCTGCTCCAGCGGCTCCGGCCGCTCCTGCGCGCGCAGCACGAACGACGGCTCGCACTGGAGCGTGACGGTGGTGATCACGCCGAGCGCGCCGAGGCCGACACGGGCGGCGGCGAAGAGGTCGGGTCTTTCGCCGGCCGAGCAGGTGACGACCGAGCCGTCCGCGAGGACGAGTTCCAGGGCGGCGATCTGGGTGGCGATGCCGCCGAGCTTCGCGCCGGTGCCGTGGGTGCCGGTCGAAATCGCGCCGGCGATGGTCTGCGCGTCGATGTCGCCGAGGTTGGTCATGGCCAGCCCGAGCGTGTCGAGGGCGGCGTTGAGCTCCCGGATCGTGGTGCCCGAGCGCACGGTGACCTGCCTGGTTTCGACGTCGACGCGCTCGATGCCGGTCCAGTGCCGCAGGTCGAGGGCATCGGAGTCGGCGACGGCGATCGCGGTGAAGGAGTGCCCGCTGCCCCAGGGGCGCACGGTCCGGCCGGCCGCGGCGATGCTTTCGACGGTCGCCGCGATCTCAGCCGCGCTGCGGGGCTGGTGAACGTGTTGTGGCGAGGCGGACGCCGTGCCCGCCCAGTTGGTCCACCGGGTCATGCGCGCGCACCCTTCGTCAGTCGAGTGCTCGAAACAGTAAGTGAATAGTATTCGCGTTTCAAGCCTTCGTGTCGTACTTTAGACCTCGTGACCAGTGCGACGGTGTACGACTTGGCGACCAAGGACCTCGATCCGCCCTTGGCCGTCGTCGACTTGGCTGCCTTCGACGCGAACGCCGACGACCTTGCTCGCCGCGCGGCGGGCAAGCCGATCCGCGTCGTCAGCAAGTCGGTGCGCTGCCGGACGTTGCTGGAGCGCGTGCTCGCGATGCCGGGCTTCGAGGGCCTGATGTGCTACTCGCTCGCCGAAGCGATCTGGCACGTGGAGCAGGGCACGACCGATGACATCGTCGTCGCCTACCCGACGGCCGACCACGAAGCCCTCCGCCGCCTGGCCGCTTCCGAGCCCGCCCGCGCGGCGATCGCGATCATGGTCGACTCGCCCGAGCACCTGGACCTGGTGGACGCCGCCCTCGGCCACGGCCACCCGGAGGTCCGGGTCTGCCTGGAGCTGGACGCGTCGTGGCGCCCCCTGCCGGGAGTCCACGTCGGCACGCGCCGGTCACCGGTGTTCACCCCGAAGCAGGCTTCGACGTTCGCCCGCCAGATCGTCGCCCGGCCGGGCTTCCGCCTGGTGGGCGTGATGGCGTACGAAGGCCAGATCGCCGGCCTCGGCGACGCGGCGGGCCGCAGGTTCAACCAGCTCCTGGTCGGCTGGATGCAACGCCGGTCGGCGGCCGAGCTGGCCCACCGCCGCGGCGAGGTGATCCGCGCGGTCCAGGCGGTGACCCCCCTGGAGTTCGTGAACGGCGGCGGCACGGGAAGCATCGAGTCGACGGGCGCGGACGCGGTGGTCACGGAGATAGCGGCAGGCTCGGGCTTGATCGGACCAACCCTGTTCGACGGCTACACCCGCTTCAAGCCCCGCCCGGCGGCGTTGTTCGCATTGCCGGTGGTCCGCCGCCCGGCCCGCAACATCGCCACGCTGTTTTCGGGCGGCTACATCGCCTCGGGCCCGACAGGCCCTTCCCGCCAGCCGATGCCGTACCTGCCGGCGGGCCTGAAGCTCCTCGGCTTCGAGGGAGCGGGCGAAGTCCAGACCCCGGTAACAGGCCGAGCAGCCCGCACCCTGAAGCTCGGCGACCGGGTGTGGTTGCGCCACGCGAAGGCGGGCGAGCTGGCGGAGCGTTTCACGCACTACCACCTGGTGATGGGAGACCGGGTGGAGCGAACGGTCCCGACGTACCGAGGCGAGCACCAGAACTTCGGCTGACTCTGGCCGCCTCCGCTGGCCAGCTGGGCTCAAGCCCTGTGGCCTCGGGGAGACCACCACAACACGGCCCCCACCCGCCCTGGGGGGCGTGCCCACGTCCAGTCTATCGGCGCCCACCGACGGTCCCGGCCATTCCGCAGCGTCAGCGCGAAGTTGTCCACAACTGGGGATACCTGTGGACAACTTCTGTGGACAGCTACGACTGCTCCCCGAACCGAGCCGCCAGATACCCCTTCACGACGTACTTGGCTTCGGCGACGATCTTCTCGTCCCCGCTGGGCTCCTGCCGGAATGCCAGCTTCATCAACGCGTCGGCCACCTCGTTGGCGATCGTGATCGCGAACCGCAGGTCCTCCACCGGACGGTCCACCTGGGTGGCCACCAGGTCCGTCAGCGAGTCGACGATCACCGCGTTGTTGTCGCGGGTCTCGTCCAGCAGCTGGCGGTCGATGATGTCGCCGAAGTGGACCTTGGAAAAGCCCGGGACCGAACGGTGCATCTCCAGGTAGATGTCGAGGATCGAGTCGACGACGTCCCACCAGTGCTCCGGGCCCAGCTGGGTCAGCCGCTCGTTCACCGCCGCCACGAAGCGGTCGAGGTTCCGGGCGGTAAGCGCTTGCACCACGGCGCGCTTGTCCGGGAAGAACTGGTACAGCGAACCGACGGCGACTCCCGCTCGTTTGGCGATCAGGGTCGTCGTCAGCGCGTCGTAACCGAGCTCGTCGATCAACGCCGCGCTCGCGTCGAGCATCTGCTCGACCCGTTTCGCGCTGCGTTGCTGGACCGGTTGACGGCGTAAGGGGGTGGCTTCTGCCGGCACCTTCGCGGCCTGGATGTCGGACACGGCGCTCCTCCTCGTCTGATCTGGGACTTTATCGTGCCGACGGGCTTCCCCACGGACGAGTGAAGACCTAGTATATGAGAACTTTTCATGTTCACCCGTACGGGTGTCCTGACGAAGGGGTCAGCAGCCGGTGCAGAACCCGATCTTCCCGCCCGACTTCCTCTGGGGTGTTTCGACCTCGGCGTTCCAGATCGAAGGCGCCACCAGCGAAGGTGGGCGCGGACCGTCCATCTGGGACACGTTCACCGCGACCGAGGGCAAGATCGCCCGCGGTGAACAAGCCAACGTAGCCGCCGACCACTACCACCGCTACCCCGAAGACATCGCGCTGATGGCGGAGCTCGGCGTCGGGGCCTACCGGATGTCCATCGCCTGGCCCCGGATCCAGCCCGACGGCAAGGGCGCGCCCAACCCCGAAGGACTCTGCTTCTACGACAAGCTCATCGACGCCGTCTGCGAAGCGGGCATCGCCCCCGCGGTCACGCTCTACCACTGGGACACCCCGCAAGCGGTCGAAGACGAGGGCGGCTGGCTCTCCCGGGGTACCGCTGAGCGCTTCGCCGAGTACGCCCAGATCCTCGGAGATCGCTTCGCCGATCGGGTGAAGCTGTGGATTCCGCTCAACGAGCCGATGGTCATGTCCATCTACGGCTACGGCATCGGCGAGTACGCACCCGGCAAGGTGCTCCTGCTCGACGCCATCCCCACCGCGCACCACCAGAACCTCGCGCACGGCCTCGCCGTCCAGGCCCTCCGGGCCGCCGGTGCCACGAACATCGGGACCGCCAACAACCACTCGCCCATCTGGCCCGCCGACGACACCCCCGAGGACCACGCGGCCGCGGAGTGGCTCGACGCGCTGCTCAACCGGCTCTACGCCGACCCCATGCTGCTCGGTACCTACCCGGAGCAGCTGCACGCCCATCTCCCGGCCGGGTTCGCCGACGACCTGCCGGCCATCGCGCAGCCCCTCGACTTCTACGGCGTCAACTACTACGAACCCCAGGGCGTCGCCAAGCCCGGTCCAGACAACCCGCTGCCCTTCGAGCTGCGCGACGTCGAGGGGTACCCGATGACGACCAACGACTCGCCGATCGTCCCGCACGCCCTGCGCGAGCTGCTGCTCGACTTCCACCACCGCTACCAGGACAAGCTGCCGCCGATCCAGATCACCGAGAACGGCTGCAGCTTCGCCGACGAAGTCGCCGAAGACGGCGGTGTGCACGACCCCGAACGCATCGACTTCCTGCACAGCCACCTCGTCGCGTTGCGCGAGGCGATGGACGCCGGCGTCGATGTCCGGGGTTACTTCTGCTGGTCCCTGATGGACAATTTCGAATGGTCCAAGGGTTACGCGCCACGCTTCGGTCTGGTGCACGTCGACTACGAGACCCTGCGGCGGACGCCGAAGGACTCGTTCCACTGGTACCGGAAGCTGGTGCGGAATGAGTGAAACGACCCAGGTCGTCCCGGAAGCGCTCGCCGAGCCCACCGTGCGGGTGCGGCCCGGCTGGATGAGCCTGCTGTTCTTCGCGAACATCGCGCTCTGGCTGGGCGTTTACGCGCCGATCCAGGTGTTGCTGCCGAAGCAGGCCGAACTGCTCGACAGCGTGAACAAGGAAGCCGTGCTCGGGTTGGTGATGGGCTTCGGTGCGGCGGTGGCGCTCGTCGCCAACCCCGCGATCGGGCTGCTGTCCGACCGGACCTGCTCCCGGTTCGGCCGTCGTCACCCGTGGACCGTCGCCGGCGCGATCTTCGCCGCCGCCGGGCTGGTGGTGCTGGCGTTCGCTCCGACGGTCGCCGTGATGATCATCGGCTGGTGCCTGGTGCAGGGCGGCCTCAACGGCATGCTCGCCGCTCTCATGGCGGCCCTGCCCGACCGGGTTCCGGTTCAGCAGCTGGCCGCGGTCGGTGGCCTCGTCGGCATCGCGCAGATGCTCGGCACCGTACTGGGCGCGGTCGTGGTCGTCGTCGTGCTCGGCATCGCCGGGCTGCCGTTGGCCTACTCGGTGTGCGCCGGGATCGTGGTCATCGGTGCCGTGTTCTTCGTCCTCCGGACGCCGGACGCGCGGCTGCCGATCGAGTTCCGCCCGCCGTGGGTGCTGCGCCGGGTGCTCCGCGACTTCTGGGTTTCGCCCCGGAAGTACCCCGACTTCGCGTGGGCCTGGAGCTGCCACTTCATGATCAACCTCGGCAACGCGTTCGGGACGCTCTACCTCTTGTACTTCCTCCAGGACGCGGTGCACTACCCGGACCCGGAGGACGGCCTGCTGATCATGATGGGCTTGTACGGCGTCGCGCTCGTCCTCGGCGCGGTGCTCGCGGGGCACTTCTCCGACAAGTCCGGACGGCGTAAGCCGTACGTCCTGGTGGCCTCCGGCGTGATGGCATTGGCCGCTTTGCTGCTCGTGCTCTGGCAGAGCTGGCCGGTGGCGCTCGCCGCGTCGCCGCTGCTCGGCGTCGGTTTCGGGGCGTACATGGCGGTCGCGCTGGCGATGTTGACGCAGGTGCTCCCCACGGCGGAGAACCGGGCCAAGGACTTCGGGATCATCAACATCGCGAACTCGCTGCCGCAGGTGGTGGCTCCGCTGCTGACGCCGTTGGTGCTGGCCTACCTCGGCGGCTACCCGGGGCTGTTCGCGGCTTCGGCGGTCGCGACGCTCCTGGCCGCGGTGCTGGTGCTGCGCGTGAAAGCCGTTCGCTAGGCCCAAAAGCAATGAAGGCCACCTTCAGGGACTGAAGGTGGCCTTCACTGCTTTGCGGGTATGGAACCGCGGGCCGGTGCCGGTCGGGGGAGGGGAGTGCAACGGCACCGGCCCGCGGAATTCGAGGGCCGCACGAGGGCGGGGTGACAGCGGGACCAGACCCTTGATCGACGCTGTCTTCGATGATCAATCTAGCGGGCGATTACCGCCTGGGCTAGGGCTAACGCGGAAATTTTTCGATTAATCGCGGTGGGGACCGGGTGATGGCCGAGGACTGGTTCGCACTGCTCGGGGGTGCGGGCGAAACAGTCCCCGGCCGACGGCGAGTCCGGCACGGGATCCGATGGGGCGATCGGGCCTGCCGCGCTCGCCGGTCTGGAGGGTCAGGCCGTGACCGCTCGGCGCGGGTTCACGAGCGCGTGGCGACCGGTGGTCTCGGCCGCCGTGGGGGCCGGGTGGACCGGAACCGGGCTTTTGCGCCGTCCCTGAAGCCGCCGGTCGGCCGGCGCCTGCTGCTGCGGGGCGAGCCCGCCGGCCACCAGGTGCTCGTGGGCGACCTGCCAGACCGAGCACGGCGCCTTGCAGCGGTGCCACCGGGTCGAGCAGGTGGGGCAGTCGCCGCGCTCGTCGGGCTCGTGCATCTTCAGCATCGCGCGCCACGCCTCGGTCAACCGGGGCAGTTCGGAGCGCGCGACCGAGACGAGCGACTGGGCGTCGGCGCGGTTCGCCAGGTCGGTCAGCATGTCGAGACGCTCCCAGACCGCGTTGCGGAGGACCTGCCCGAGTACCTGATCCATGATCAGCTCACCGTTACCTTTCCGCCATCTTGGCGGCTTCGTTGAGCGCGGCGCGCAGCTGTCCGAGCTGGCCGGACGTCAACCGCGCGGTCTCACCGGGAGGCGAGACCAGTACCACCTGGTTGTCTTCGACGAACACCGTCACGGCGCGTTCCCGGCTGATCAGGTCGCCGCACTGCACCCGCCACACGAGCTGACCGCCCTCGTAGTGGCGGACGCTCGCCGTGCGGGGGTCCACCGCGGCGGCCGGGGTGACAGGGCGGACGGCGGAGACGGGAGAGACCGACGCGACCGCCGGCCGCACAGCGCGGGTGGCCGTGCCGGCATGTCCCCCTGCGAACGAGTCCACGAACTCCACGCCCTTCTCCGCTCTGTCGAAAGTCTCCGAAGATGCCTTCTGCAACATCGCCTTGTCACAACGCTGCGGTTTTCGTAGCTCTCCGTGATCGCTACCGGTGTGCGGCCGGTGACGGAGATCTGACAACTACAGTGAGGTGAAACCGGTGGCGATAGAAGGTCGAATTGGCGTCATAGCGGTGACCGGACTCGGTTCCACGGTAAGCGGTCACCGGACTTCGCCCGGACCGATCAGGGCACCAGTTCGGCTGTTCACACGGTTTCCCAGGTTTGCCTACGCTGTTTACAGACGCCCGACCGGACAGTGGAGGGGGCGCGATGGACGCCAGTAACGGTGGCAGTGCCGAGGCCAGGCAGAGCCACGCAGTTCCCGCTGACGCGTGGGAGCAGCCCGAGATGAGAGCTGCACTCGCGACCCGCGAGATCAGCGCCGTCTACCGGCTCCTGCGCAAGCACGGTGTCTCGCAGCGCCAGATCGCCGCGATGACCGGCCAATCCCAGTCCGAGGTGTCGGAGATCCTCAAGGGTCGCCAGGTCATGGCCTACGACGTCCTCACGAGGATCGCCGACGGCCTGGGCGTCCCCCGTGGGTACATGGGCCTCGCCTACGACGAGGCCACGGCGATACGGGTCGTCGGCTCCGCCGACGGCCAGCAGGCTGAGGAGGACGAGTCCGTGAAGCGACGGAGGTTCCTCGCGCACGCCGCCCAGGTCACGATGGGTGCGGCGGTGTTCGGTCCGGAATCGGGCACGTGGGCGGCCGGACCGGCCAGGACGCCGGCCCCCGGGCGCATCGGCATGACCGACGTCCGCCAGGTCGAAGCCGCGACGCGGGCGCTCCGGGCGCTGGACTACCAGTACGGCGGCGGGTTCTGCCGCGACGCCGTCGTGGCCCAGCTGTCCTGGGGCCAGCAGATGCTCGAGGCGCACGGCACCGAGCTGGTGAAGAACCGGCTGTACGTGGCGCTCGCCGACCTCCACTCGCTGGCCGGCTGGACCTCCTTCGACACCGGGCTGATGGACTCCGCCCGCGGCCACTTCGCGAACGCGCTGGACCTGGCCAAGCAGGGCGAAAACCACCCGCTGGTGGCCAACGTGCTCTACCGCATGGGTCGCGTCTACCTGCACCAGGACGCCCCGAACGACGCGCTGAAGCTGTTCCAGCTCGGCCAGATCGCCGCCCAGGAATCCGGCTCCGAGCTGGCGGTTTCCGTGCTGTGCGCGAACGAGGCGTGGGCCTACGCGATGATGGGCAACGAAGAGCAGGCGGTGAAGCTGCTCGGCCGGAGCAAGGACGAGTTCGAGCGCGCCAACCTGGCCGAAGCCGAGTCGTGGGTGAAGTTCTTCACCGAGACCGACGTCTACGCCATGGTCGGCACCGTCCACACGGTCCTCGCGCAGAAGAACGCCGAGCACACGAAGTACGCGATCCCCGCGCTGACCAGGGCCGTCGAGTCCTACGACGACGAGATGGCCCGCTCCAAGACGTTCATGCTGAGCGCGCTCGCCACCAACCACCTGCTGGACGGCGACCTCGACCACGGCGCCAAGGTCGGCGGCAAGGCCATCGACTGCGCCGAGGGCATCAAGTCCGAGCGGGTCAAGGACCGGATGCGGCCTCTGCAGGAGGAGGCCGAGCGCCGCCGGAACAACGCCGACGCCCGTGACCTCGCCGACCGCCTCCACGCTTTCTACGCCGCATAGGCCCGAAGGCGCCGGCGCGGTTTTGGACGGCCGGTTCACCTCCGGGAAGCTGCGCGGCGTGCTGGCCGAGACCTGTGCCCTGCTGGGTCTCGACCCCGCGGGAGCGCGGCTGCTGAGGTTCACGAACAACGCGGTGTACGCGCTGGTCACGGCGCCTTTCGTGGTCCGGATCGTCGGCTCGACGCGGCTGCGGCACCGCGTCGGCACCGTCGTGCGGGTGGCCCGGCACTTCGAACGCCACGGCGTCCCCGCGATCCGGCTTCTGGAAGGGATCGAGCAGCCGCTGTCGGTCGGCGGGCACCTGGTGACCGTGTGGCACCGCGTGCCGAGCATCGGCCGGGCGGCGACGTCCGCCGACCTGGCCCGGCTCCTGCGCCAGGTGCACGCGCTACCCGCGCCGGACGGTCTCGCCGAGTGGGCGCCGTTCGCCGCGGTGCGGGCCCGGGTGTCCGACGCCGAGGAGATCAGCGACACCGACCGGGAGTTCCTGCTCGACCGCTGCGCCGAACTCGAGGCGGCGCTGGCCGGGCTGGAGTTTCCGCTGCCCAGGGGCTTGGTGCACGGCGACGCTTACCCCGGCAACGTCATCCCCGGCCCGGACGGACCGGTGCTCTGCGACTTCGACTCGTCGTGCGTCGGCCCGCCGGAATGGGACCTGACGCCGCTGGCCGTCGGCCGTGAGCGGTTCGGCGACCCGCCGGTGCACTACCGGACGTTCGCCGCGGAGTACGGCTTCGACGTGACGTCCTGGCCCGGGTTTTCGGTGCTCAGGAGCATCCGCGAGCTGAAGCTGACGACCAGCGTGCTGCCGATCCTGCGCAGCCGCCCGCAGGTGCGGCCCGAGCTGTTCCGCCGTCTGGACGATCTCCGGAACGCCCGCACCGACGCCAGGTGGACGCGTTACCGTTAGGCCGAGACTGTCACTTCGTGTGACCGGTGCCACAAACTGCACGTGCATTCGCCGACTGCAAATGACCGTTCGTCGCTTCTGAAGTGCGGCCTGCTCTGGGTAGAAAGTTCAGCCCGGCAGGTCGCCTCCAATGGGGCAGCACTCATGCCAATGCGCAACTTGCAGCTACTCGCCGTGATTCGAGCTCAGGATGCGACGACCGGCGCCCGCGTGAGCACGACGGCGAAGCCGAACGCCAAACCCATGACGGTCAGCTCGAGCGTCGCCCACGAGGCGAGCGCCGTCCGGTTGTGGCGGACGATCTGCGGGAGGAGCCGCCAGCGGACGTGGGCGCCGAGGAGCGCGATGACGCCGGTGCACGCGGCCTTGAGGATGAGCAACTGCCCGTACGGCGTCGTGAAGATCGCCGCCCAGAACCCGATCGTCGGGTTGAGGGAGATCTCGACCAGGCCGTTGAACAGCCCGGTCGCCGCGGAGATGGCCAGGCAGAGCGTCGCGAGCTTCGAAAACCGGGGCAGCGCGTGCGCCAGCAGCGTCCGGTTCGCCACGAGCAGCACGGTCATCGCGCCGAGGCCGCCGGTCCAGGCGACGGCGCTCATCACGTGCAGCTCCATCGAGATCATCGTGTAGTCGTGGTAGTTCCAGTTCGACGCGTGCCCGGTGACCGGCAGCGGCAGCAACGCGAACAGGCCGAGCCCGACGCGGACCTCGGCGGGCACCTTCTCGCCGAAGCGCAGCGCGAGCGCGCCGATCCCGGCGTGGCCGAGCGCGAGCGCGGCGACGATGACGAGCGCCTTCCCGGCGCCGACATCGGCGATGTACCGGCCGATGTCGGACGGCGAGAGCGTCGACGAGCCGGGCTTGTACTCCGCGGTCTGCAGGATCAGCGCGACGACCGCGGCCGTGGCCCAGACCAGCGCGGCCGCGACGCCCGCCGGGCGGGCCAGCCGCATGATCGGCTCGGTGAGCTTCGGCCGGTCGTAGCCGACGAGCACCGACAGCAGCGCCAGGCCGATGGTCGTGACCGCGGCGAGGTCGAGCAGGACCCGCACGACCGGGATGCCGGCCGAGACCACCGCACCGGGCTGCACCACACCGGGGACCGGGGCGGTGGCGGTGAGCGCGACGCCGATGAGGGCGCCGAGCAGGCCCGCCGTCACGACGCACAGCAGCGTCGAGTAGCGGGGTTTGGCGGTGGTCTCGGCTTGGGACATCTGAGCTACTGCTTCTTTTCCGCCGGGTGTTCCCGGCTGGGCTGCCCGCCCGCTCGCAGGGCGACGGTCAGCCCGATCGCCAGCAGCACGACGGCGCCGGCGATCCAGACCCAGATCGGCACGCCGGTCGAGGATGACTGCGGCGACGCCTGCGACGAGCCGCCCGGTGACCGGGCCGCGTCGACGGTCGCCGGCGTGCCGGTGCCCGCCGTCGTCAGGGTGAAGGTGAGCTCACCGGTCACCGGGTGGCCGTCCGCGGACAGCACCCGGAAGCCGACGGTGTACTTCCCGGCCGGCCCGAGCGGCCGCAGGGGCGCGCTGATGACGTTGTTCACCACGCTGATCGGTCCCTCGGCCCACTGTCCGCCGCCGGGTCCGGTCACCGCGATCTGGTTGACGTCCGCACCCTGCACGTACTGGTCGAAGGTCAGGCTGATCTTCGGCGGCCCGGCGGCGACGGACGCGCCGTTCGCCGGGTCCGAGGAGATCAGCACGTTGTGCGCCAGCGCCGGGGTGGCCGTGCCGAGCACGGCCACCACCGTCAGTGCGAGCGCGACGAGCGCTTTGCGCATCTAGCTGTTGCCTCCCGACTTGGCCGTGGCCTTGCGGGCCCGGACGGTCGCACCGGCCCCGACGCCGAGGCCGATCGCGCCGACGAGCAGGCCGGCCCCGCCGAGCCAGCGGGCCGTGCTGTCGGACGTCGCCGCGGCGGCTTCAGTGTGCTCGCCGGTCGTGGACGCCGTGCCCGCGGCCATCCCGGCGTGGTCACCGTCGCCCTCGGCCTTCGCGGCCAGCTTGACCGTCGGCGCCGGGTGTTCGGGCTCCTCGCCGTTCGCCGGGGTCGGCTGGTTCCAGTCGACGACCTTGCCGTCGCTGTAGGTCTGGTGCGCCGGGAACTCGACCTCGTCGACGTTGGTCGGCAGCGGGCCGAAGCTCACCGAGAACTCCTGGTAGTCGGTGGCCTTCAGCTCGTTGCCCGGCTGCGCGGTCCAGGTCACCGCCGTGACGGCCTCGGTGATCTTCGTGCCGTTGTCCTTGGTGATCGGGGCGGGCAGCTTGGACTTGGTCACCTCGGCGGTCCAGCCGGGCAGCGGCTTGGTCCGCACGCTGCCGATGCCGTAGTCGGCCTTGAAGTCGACGGCCACCTTGGTGGTCATGGTGTTCGGCTCCTCGCTCGGGACGCGGAACACGATCGCGGCGTAACCGCCCTTCGTGGGCTGCGGGCCGTAGACGTTGGCGGTGACGTGCGCGGACGCGATGCCCGCGCTGAGGAGACCGGCGACACCGACGGTGGCGGCCAGGAAACCGGCGCGCTTGAAGACGTGCTGGGACATGGGTTCACTCCTGATGAACTCAAGAAAAAGGGGCGGCTCGGTTCGGGGACCGGCCGTTTCGGGGATGAGCTGGGTTTCAGGAGTGGACGGGCGGGCCGCGCCGCCCGCGGATCCGGCGCAGGTCGACGCCGACGAGGTGGCTGGGCGCGTCGACGCGGACGGGGACGAGCGCCGGTGCCGACGGCACCGGCAACGGGGTCAGCAGCCGCGGCAGGATCGCGCGCAGCACGGCCAGCACCGTGAGGAGCATCGTGTCCGCGCGGGCGAGCAGGAGCGCGGTCAGCACGGTGGCGCTCGCGTGCGCGGTGATCATGCCGAGCCCGGTGGTGCCGGGCATCGCGTACATGTCGTGGTGGCCGGCGAGCGTGGTGAGCAGCAGGTGCATCACCAGCTGAGCGGCACCCAGCAGGGTGATCGTGGCGATCGGCCCGCGGGCCTTGCGGGCGAGCGCGGCCGCGGTCCAGCCGAACAGACCGGTGAGCAGCACGGTCATGGCCGGATCCGGCAGGCCGCCGTCGGCGAGCCGGTGCGCCGTGACGGAGAGTGCTCCAGCACTTACGGCGAGCAATGCTCCACGGGTAGCACCCAGCACGGCGGGACGCCGGGCCGGATCGCTCATGAAGAGCAGCCTAAGGGGTCTGCTTTTCCGCGATGTTGTGATCCCGTGAACAGAGCACACACCGAGTTCACGTTCCACACGACGCCGTGGTTCAGGCAATTTGTTGCCGATTGTCGGCGGGTAGGCCACGGTGGGCCGAAGACCGGGGTTTGGACGGCTGGTGCCGTGGGTACTGAGCCGTCGGTCAGCGCTAGCCCGTTCGGGTGAAGGCTGACGCGAAGGGCGGGAGAGCGAACACGGATGAACCTCTTCGACTACATCTCCGACCGGGCGAGCAAGCTGTGGCTGGAGGCCTACCTGCACACCAGCATGGTGGTGCAGTGCACCATCATCGCCGCGGTCCTCGGCGTGCTGATCGGGGTCGCGGTGTACCGCAGCCCGATCGGTTCGGCGGTGGCCACGGCACTCGCGAGCACGATCCTCACGGTCCCGTCGTTTGCCCTCCTGGGCCTGCTGATCCCCCTCTCGGGGCTCGGTCCGACGACGGCCGTGATCGCGCTGGTGCTCTACGGCCTGCTGCCGATCGTCCGGAACACCATCGTCGGGCTCGACGGCGTCGACCCGGCGGTCACCGACGCCGCCCGCGGCATCGGGATGAGCCGCTTCGGCGTGCTCACCCGCGTCGAGCTGCGGCTGGCCTGGCCGGCGATCCTCACCGGCATGCGGGTGGCCACCCAGATGCTGATGGGCATCGCGGTGATCGCCGCCTACGCGAAGGGTCCCGGCTTCGGCGCCGAGGTCTTCTCCGGGCTCACGAACGCGGGGAGCACGAACTCCCTCAACCAAGCCGTCACCGGCACGGTCGGGGTGGTCATCCTCGCCCTGCTCCTCGACGGCGTCTACGTCCTGATCAAGCGCTTCACCGTCTCAAGGGGTGTCCGTGGCTGAGAACGAGGAAGTCTCCGGCGTCGAGATCGAGCTGGAGCACGTGACCAAGCGGTACCCCGGCACCCGTGAGCCCGCGGTCGACGACTTCTCGATGGTCGTGCCCGCGGGCAAGATCGTCGTCTTCGTCGGCCCGTCGGGCTGCGGCAAGACCACGACCATGCGGATGATCAACCGGCTGATCGAGCCGACGTCCGGCCGGATCACCATCGGCGGCGAGGACGCGCTGAAGCTCGACGTCGACACCCTGCGCCGTCGCATCGGCTACGCCATCCAGCAGGCCGGGCTGTTCCCGCACTTCACCGTCGCGCAGAACATCGCGGTGGTGCCGGGCCTGCTCGGCTGGGACAAGAAGAAGGTCAACGACCGGGTCGAAGAGATGATGGACCTGGTCGGGCTCGACCCGGCCGACTTCCGCGACCGCTTCCCGCGCCAGCTGTCGGGCGGTCAGCAGCAGCGCGTCGGCGTGGCGCGGGCGCTCGCCGCGGACCCGCCGGTGCTGCTGATGGACGAGCCGTTCGGCGCGGTCGACCCCATCACCCGCGGCAACCTGCAGGACGAGCTGCTGCGGCTGCAGAGCGAGCTGCAGAAGACGATCGTGTTCGTCACGCACGACTTCGACGAAGCCGTGAAGCTGGGCGACAAGATCGCCGTGCTCGGCAACCAGTCGACGATCCTGCAGTACGACACGCCCGAAGCGATCCTGGCGAACCCGGCGGACGACACGGTCGCGGGGTTCGTGGGCGCGGGCGCGTCGCTGAAGCAGCTGACGCTGCTGCGCGTCCGAGACGTCGAGCTCCAGCAGGACGCGCTCACGGTGACGGTCGACGAGACACCGGCGTCGGTCCGGGAGAAGCTCGACAAGTCGCGCCGGCACTTCGCGCTGGTGCTGGACGCGCGCCGCCGTCCGACGCGATGGGTGCACGCGCGCGAACTCACTTCGGCGTCTTCGCTGGCCAACCTCGGCAAGCCGCTGCGCGACGTCGTCAGCCTGCAGTCGACGCTCCAGGACGCGCTCGAGGCGATGCTCGCCGAGGGTGGCTCGGTGCCGGTCACCGGCGCGCGCGGCGAGTACGCGGGCACCATCCAGCTCGACACGGTGATCGCGACCATCCAGCAGCTGCGGGACGAGCACACGAACGGCGAAGAGGTGTCCGCATGACGACGGTCGCCGTCGACACCGGCTTCAGCACCGAGTCCGGTTCCAAACGCGCGGAACGCGTCCGGTTGTTCGCCCAGCCCGTCGTGGTGCTGGTGATCGTCGCGGTGACGCTGGTCTCGGTGTTCTCCAGCGGCCTGAACGCGACGGAGAAGGAGACGCTCAACGCGCCGACCTTGTTCACGGCGTTGTGGGACCACCTGCTGATGACGCTCGTGGTGACGGCGATCGTCGTGCTGGTCGCGGTGCCGCTCGGCGTGATCGTCACGAGGCCGTGGGCGCGCTTCCTGGCCCCGATCTTCCTGGCCATCGCGAACATCGGGCAGGCCGCGCCCGCGCTGGGCGTGCTGGTGCTGTGGTTCATCGTCACCGGCGCGACCGGCGGGATCTGGGTCGCGGCGCTGCCGCTGGCGTTCTACTCGCTGCTGCCGGTGCTGCGGAACACGATGGTCGGCATCCAGCAGGTGGACCCGGCCCTGATCGACGCGGGCCGCGGCATCGGGATGTCGGCGGGCGCGGTGCTGTGGCGCGTCGAGCTGCCGCTGGCCGTCCCGCTGATCCTGGCCGGCCTGCGCACGTCGCTGGTGCTGGCGGTCGGCACGGCGACGTTCGGCATGTTCGTCAACGCCGGCGGGTTCGGGCTGCTCATCGACACCGGCTACAAGCTCAACCTGACACCGGTGCTGATCACCGGCTCGGTGCTGGCCGTCGCGCTGGCGCTGCTGGTGGACTGGGTGGGCGCGGTCGCCGAACAGTACTTCGGACCGAAGGGGCTGCGATGAAACTCCGGCGACTGTCCGTCGTGGCGCTGCTGGGCGTGACGCTGTCTTCCTGCGGGTTGACGGTCAACCAGGCGGTGCCGTACGACATCCGGCCGGGCACGATCCAGCCGATCCCCGCCTTGCAGGGGCTGAAGGTGACAGTGGGGTCGAAGGACTTCACCGAGAACATCATCCTGGCGTACATGGCCGAGATGGCGTTGACGGCGGCGGGCGCGGACGTGGTCGACCTGTCCGACATCAAGGGCTCCAACTCGTCGCGCCAGGCGCTGCTGTCCGGGCAGACGGACGTCACGTGGGAGTACACGGGCACGGGCTGGATCAACTACCAGGGCAACGAGCTCCCGGTACCCGGCGGCGAGAAGGCCCAGTACGAGGCGACGGCCAAGGCGGACGAGGAGAAGTTCGGCGTCACGTGGCTGAACTATTCGCCGCTGAACGACCAATACGCGTTCGCCGTCACCGAGGCCTACGGCGCGAAGAACAACCTGAAGACGACCTCCGATTTGGCGGCGTTCATCAAGCAGAAGCCGGACCAGGCGGTGTTCTGCCTGGAAACGGAGTTCACCAGCCGTCAGGACGGTTTCCCGGCGGCGGTCAAGGCGTACGGTTTCCAGAAGCCGACGGTGAAGAACTTCGGCATCGGCACCATTTATTCGGCGGTGGCGAGCGGAACCTGCCCGGTGGGCGAGGTGTTCACGACGGACGGCCGCATTTCTGGGCTGAACCTGCGGGTGCTGGAGGACGACAAGAAGGCGTTCCCCCAGTACAACGCGGTGGCAACCCTGCGCACGGAGTGGCTGAAGCAACACCCGGAGGTCCGCGGCCCGCTGGAGAAGGTGAGCGCGGCGATCGACAACGAGCAGATGATCGAGCTGTGCAAACAGGTCGACGTCGACGGCCAGGACGCGGGCAAGGTGGCCCACGACTGGATGGTCAAGAAGGGCTTCGTGAAGTAGCCGGAACGGCCCCCGGTGCGAAGGCGCCGGGGGCCGCCGCGTTCAGATCCCCAGCCGGTGCAGCAGCTGGCCCTCCAGCCGCTCCAGCTCGCCGGCCACCGCCCGGTGCACCGACTTCCGCCGTGCCGTCGGCATCCGCTCCGCCGCGCGGACCGAGGCCGACAGCTGTTCCAACGTCCCCAGCGCGCCCTGCGCGAACTCCGTGTCCGCCTTCGACGCCTTGTCCGACTTCTGCAGATCCCGGCAGCCTTCGGCCAGCCCCGCGATCCGGGCGTGCCGCGCCGCGCCGCGGCCCGTGTACGAGCCCAGCTGGTCGACCGAAACGCCCAGCTTGCGCGCCTGGTAGCGGTCGTACGCCTCCCGTGCGACGCCCGCCGCGCGCACCGCGAGCGGCGCGACCACCGGGATCACCGCCGGGCCGAGCACCTTCGCCACCGCGACCGCGTTCTTCGCCCTCTTAGGGGTGAACCTGGCTTCACCCTCGACCTTGGCCTTGCGCGCCATGGCACCTCCTGCGACGTGTCGGGGTCGAACTTACTGGTCGCCCGGGTGGCGGGCATGTCGGCTCGGCGGTGGGAATCTAGAGTGATCTCCATGAACACCGAGGTGGTACTCGACGCGGGAGCGGTCAGCCGCTGCCGCCGCCGTGTGCACCTCGAACACGATCCCGCCATGCGCGAGGTCCCGCTGTCCCCGCCGGACCCCACCGCGCAGCAGCGGATCGCCGACGCCACCGCGCACCGCGAGGACATCGTCACCCGGCTCATGGCGGCCAACCCCGACCACTGGGTCAAGATCGGCCGCGACCTGCCCGCCCACGAGCGCGTCGAGCAGACGCTGCGGGCCTTCACCGACGGGGCGCGCTACATCTGGGGCGCGCTGCTGCCGGTCGATCCGGCCGGGCACCGGCGTGGCGGCATCGACCTGCTCGTCCGGACCGGCCGCGGCTACGTCCCGGTGCTCGTCGTGCGCCACCGCATCACCGACCGCGGTACCGGCGCGATCGTCACCGAGCTGACCGACCTCGACCCGGCGCACCGCGCGGCCGACGAAGGCCGCAAAGTCCGCTCGCAACCGCGTGACCAGCTCCGGCTCGTGCACATCCGCCGCATGCTGCAGACGCTCGGGCAGGCCGACGAAAGCTTCGCCCTCGGCGGCGTGATCGGCCTCGACGCCGACGTCGTCGTCTGGCACGACCTGACCGCGGGCACCTGGCCCGGCGGGCGCGACGCGCTCACCGAGTACCAGGCCCGGTTTGCCGACCGCCTGGCCATCGCCACCGCGGCCGCGAACGGCGAAGAACCCCTCGCCGAGCCGTCGCGCGTGCTGGAGTGCCGCCGTTGCCCGTGGTGGCCGACCTGCGAGGTCGTGCTCACCGAGACCCGTGACGTCAGCCTCGTCGTCCGCGGCGAGGACGCCGTGGAGCTGCGCCGGGCCGGGGTGTCCACTGTGGACAAGCTGGCGGCGCTCGATCCGGCGGGCGAGCCGCCGGCGGTGAACTGGACGGGCGTCACCTTCCCGGACGCGGTCGTGCTCGCCAGGGCCTGGCTGGCCGACCTGACGCTGGTGCGCCGCGTCGAGGCGGTCGACGTACCGCGCGCCGACGTCGAGGTCGACGTCGACATGGAGAGCTTCGGCGACGCCGGCGCGTACCTCTGGGGCTGCCTGCTCAGCGGCGCCGACATCGGCCTCCCGCAGGGCTACCGCGCCTTCGCGACGTGGGACCCGCTGCCCACCGACGACGAGGCCCGGTCCTTCGCCGAGTTCTGGGCGTGGCTCACCGACGTCCGCGAGCGCACCGAAGCGGCCGGGCTCACCTTCCGCGCCTACTGCTACAATGCGCTCGCCGAGAACCGCTGGCTCTTCGGTTCCGTCGAGCGCTTCGGCGACCACCCGGGCGTTCCGGCCAAGAAAGAAATCCAGTCCTTTGTGGACTCGGAGCAGTGGGTGGACCTCTTCCGCAGCGTCACCGACCAGTTCCTCTGCTCCCACGGCAAGGGGCTGAAGGTGATCGCGCCGGTGGCCGGGTTCTCGTGGCGCGACCCCGAGGCGGGCGGCGAGGCGTCGATGCGCTGGTACCGCGACGCGGTGGGCATGGACGGCGAGAAGCCGGACGACGACCAGCGCGAACGGCTGCTGCGCTACAACGAGGACGACGTCCTCGCGACCCGGGCGCTGCGCGAGTGGATCGACGCGCGGGCGCAGGACGAAGTGCCGTTCATGTTCGACCTCTGAGGTGCTTTGTCGACTAAGACACTTGCCTGCTGATGCGCTTTCCGTAATACTCGTCTACGAGTACTCGTAGACGAGGAGTCGGGATGAAGCGGCGGAAGGTCGGCAACCTGCTCGGCCTGGCCGTGCTGTCGGTCGTGCTGGAACGTCCGATGCACCCGTACGAGATGGCGACCGTGCTCAAGGAGCGTGGCAAGGACACCGACATGCCGATCAAGTGGGGCTCGCTCTACACGGTCGTCGCCAACCTGGAGAAACACGGCTTCGTCGAGGCCGTCGAGATTGTCAAGGACGGTGGACGGCCCGAGCGGACCGTCTACCGGATCACCGCGGCCGGGCGCGAGGAGTTCGAGGACTGGGTCCGCGAGCTGGTCGGCACGGTCGATCCGGAACCCCCGCGGTTCAAGGCCGGGTTGTCGATGATCGGCGTCCTCGGTCCGGACCAGGCGATCGGCCGGTTGCGGGAGCGGCTCGCGCTGCTCGACGAACGGGCCGGGAACCAGCGGGCCGGGCTCGAGCAGCTGCGGCCGCTGATGCCGCGGATGTTCCTGATCGAGGTCGAGTACGACCTCGCGATGACGGAGGCCGAAGCGCGCTGGGTACGCGGCTTCCTCGACGAACTGACCAGTGGCGCCCTGCCCGGCATCGAGGCATGGCGACGCTGGTACGAGACCGGCGAGATCCCTGCTGACCTGGGGGAGCTCCGGGAAGAGAAATAGCACGGACCCCGGGAGGTGCTGGCACACCGCCCGGGGTCCTCGACCCCGAACCGAGCACGCCCGGCCCCGAGGTGGCACCGCAAGGATAACCGGGTGCGCTCTTCGGTTCGGTCCCACCGAAGAGGAGAGATCCATGGAGACGACCCGCAAGCACAAAGTGCCCGAGATGGAGGGTTTCCAGGCCCGCTGGTACGCCAAGAACCGGGGCACGGAGGCCCAGCTCGCGCAGTACCGGCAGCAGGCCGCGGAGGTGACGGCCGGGCTGCCGGACGGCGCCGAGGTCCTGGAGGTGGCGCCCGGCCCCGGCTTCTTCGCCGTGGAAGTGGCGAAGCGCGGCTACCACGTCACCGGGCTCGACATCAGCCACACGATGGTGGAGATCGCCCTCGAAGAGGCCCGCAAGGCCGGCGTGGACGTCGGCTTCCGGCAGGGTGACGTGACGAACGCGCCGTTCGCGGACGAGTCGTTCGACTTCCTGATCTGCCAGGCCGCGTTCAAGAACTTCCGGGAGCCGGTGGCGGCGCTGAACGAGATGCACCGGGTGCTGCGGCCCGGCGGGTTCGCGGTGATCCAGGACCTCAACCACGAGGCCAGCGGCGCGGACATCGACCGCGAGGTGGCCCGGATGGACGTCGGCGTGGTCGCCGGCTTCACCGTGCGCCGGACGCTCGCCTGGCTGCGGCACCGGGCGTTCACGCCGGCGCAGTTCGAGGCACTGGCCGCGGAAAGCGCGTTCGGCGGCTGCTCGGTCACCACCGACGGTATCGGCCTGGAGGTCCGGCTGACGCGCTGACCGCGAGGGGCGGCACTTTCGGTGTGAAAGTGCCGCCCTGTGTCAGCGGGGAGCCATCCGCAGCGAGCCGTCCATGCGGACGACCTCGCCGTTCAGGTAGTCGTGGTCGATGAGCGACAGCGCGAGCTGCGCGTACTCGTCCGGCCGCGCGAGCCGCTTCGGGAACGGGATGCCGGAGGCGAGCGACGCGCGGAACTCGTCGCTGACCGTGGCGAGCATCGGCGTGTCGACGATGCCGGGCGCGATCGTCAGCACGCGGATGCCGTGCGAGGCCAGGTCGCGGGCCGCCGGGAGCGTCATGCCGACGACGCCGCCCTTGGACGACGAGTAGGCGACCTGCCCGATCTGGCCGTCGAACGCCGCGATGGAGGCGGTGTTGATGATGACGCCGCGGGCGTCGTCTTCGAGGGGTTCGGTCTTCGCGATCGCCTCGGCCGCGATGGTCAGCACGTTGAACGTGCCGACCAGGTTGATCTGGATGACCTTCGCGTACAGCGCGAGGTCGTGACGGCCCTTCTTGGACAGGATCCGCGCGGACGGCCCGATGCCGGCGCAGTTCACCACGGTCCGCAGCGGCACGCCCGAGCCCGAAGCGGTCGCGACGGCTGCCTCGACCTGCTCGACGTCGGTGACGTCGGCCTCGACGTAGGTGATGCCGTCGACCTGCTCGGCCTTCTCGATCGACGACGCCAGGTCGAGCGCGAACACCTTCGCGCCCTTGGCCGCGAGGGCCTTCGCCGTGGCTCCCCCGAGGCCGGACGCGCCCCCGGTGACGAGCGCCGCGGTGTCGGTGATCTGCATCTGTGCCGTTCCCTTCGCTGCTCCGATTCGCGGACTCAGGTTAACGCTCGTTCGCACGAGCGGTTCGTGTCTTCGCTCACCGCTTTCGGGGGCGACCGTTTCCGTTAGCGCGGTGGTCACGTCCGGCTGTCACCTTCAGCAGCATGACGCCAGCTCGGATCGTGGTGGTAGGAACCGGTTACGTCGGACTGACCACGGGGGCCTGCCTGGCCAGCCTGGGGCATTACGTCACCTGCGTGGACGTCGACCGCGCGAAGGTCTCCCGGTTGGCCGCGGGCCGCGTCGACATCCTCGAACCCGGGCTCGCGGGCCTGGTGCACCGCGGGATCGCGACCGGGCGCCTCCAGTTCGTCGTCGGCGCGCGGGACGCGGTGAGGACCGCGCAGGCGGTCTTCCTCTGCGTGCCGACGCCGATGGGCGCGGGTGGCTCCGCGGACCTGCGCGCGGTCGAGGCCGTGGCCGCCGAAATCGGCGACGTCCTGCCCACCGGCTGCGCGCTGGTCACCAAGTCGACCGTGCCGGTCGGGACGTCGAAGCGGATCCAGGAGATGGTCGGCCGGACCGACGTGCCGGTGGTGTCGAACCCCGAATTCCTCCGCGAGGGCACCGCGGTCGCGGACTTCCTGGGCCCGGACCGGATCGTCGTCGGCTCGGACGACCTCGCGGCCGCGCGCCGGGTCGGTGAGCTGTACGCCGAGCTGGACGCGCCGGTCGTCGTCGCCGACGCGGCCAGCGCGGAACTCGTGAAGTACGCCGCGAACTGCTACCTCGCGCTGAAGCTGTCCTACGTCAACTCGATCGCGGAACTCTGCGAACGGCTGGGCGCGGACATTTCCCTGGTCACCGAGGGGATGGGCTACGACCGCCGGATCGGGCGAACGTTCCTCAAGCCGGGCCCCGGTTGGGGCGGCTCCTGCCTGCCGAAGGACACCAGCGCGCTGGTCAAGGTCGCCGAGTCGGTCGACTACGACTTCCGCATGCTGACCTCGGCCATCGACGAGAACATCGCCCAGCGCGACCGGATCGTCGCGAAGATCGCCGGCGCGGTCGGCGGGACACTGGCCGGCGCCCGGATCGGCGTGCTCGGCCTGGCCTTCAAGGCGGGCACCAACGACCTGCGCGACTCGCCCGCACTGGCGGTGGCTTCGGTGCTGTGCGCGCTGGGCGCCGAGCTGATCGCCTACGATCCGGCCGTGGACGGCGAGATCGCCGGGATGACCGTGGTCGACGACGCCTACCAGGTCGCGAAGGACGCGGACGCCGTCGTCGTGCTGACCGAGTGGGCCGAGTTCAAGCACCTCGACTGGGCCGCGATGGCCGAGCTGATGGACGGCATCGACGTCGTCGACACGCGCAACCTGCTCGACCCGCGGGTGATCGTGGACGCCGGGCTGTCCTGGCAGGGCGTCGGACGGCCGCGGGCGGCGGCGCGAATCAAGGTCTCTTGAAAAAGCACTGCTTGATCGTGTGTGGCCCGCTAGGGTGATCGGCACGGCATCGCGTGTCGGTCACCGGCTGGGTGAGACATGGAGGTGGCGGGAGTGCCCTGGAGGCATTTCAATCGTGTCGGTATCCGTTTCCGTTGAATTGAACCATTTGATCGTCCCGTCCCGGAACAACCGGGAATCCGCCGAATTCCTGGCGAACCTGCTCGGCCTCGAGGTCGGGGAGGAATGGGGTCCGTTCATCCCCGTCGAGACGCGCAACGGCGTCCGGCTGGATTTCGCGAGCGTCCCCGAAGAGGACCTTCGCCTGCAGCACTACTGCTTCCTGATCCCGGAGGACGACTTCGACGCCGTCTTCGCGCGGCTCGTCGAAACCGGCGTGACCTACCACGCCGATCCGGCGGGAAAGCAGCTCGGCGAAATCAACCACAACCACGGCGGCCGTGGTGTCTACTTCCTCGATCCCGGCGGGAACGGGATGGAAATCATCACGCAGCCGTACGAGCCGGAGCGGAAGCGCCCGTCGTCCTGGTAGAAGTTCCTTAGCAATGCGTACTATCGGGGCATGTTCACGACGAGGCCGGAGCTGGCCGGCACCTTCGGGATGGTGGCATCGACGCACTGGCTGGCTTCGGCCACCGGGATGGCGGTGCTGGAGGACGGCGGCAACGCGTTCGACGCGGCGGTCGCGGCCGGGTTCGTCCTGCAGGTCGCCGAGCCGCACCTGTGCGGCCCGGCGGGCCAGGTGCCCGGCCTCTTCGTGACAGCGGACGATCCGACCCCGCGGGCGCTGGCGAGCCAAGGGCCGTCGCCCGCGGGGGCCACGCCCGGGCATTTCGCCTCGCTGGGGTTGGCCATGATCCCGGGCAGCGGCCTGCTCCCGGCGACCGTCCCGGGAGCCTGGGACGGCTGGCTCATGCTGCTTCGCGACTACGGCACGAAGCCGCTTCGCGAGGTGCTGTCGTATGCGATCGGCTATGCGCGCAACGGCGTCCCGCTGGTGTCGCGAGTCGGCGACACGATCAGCGCCGTGTCTCGCCTGTTCACCGAGCACTGGCCGACGTCGGCGGCGCTCTGGATGCCGGACGGCAAGCCCGCGTCCGGCCTCCACCGGAACCCGGCTTTGGCGGACACGTGGGAGCGGCTGCTGCGGGAGGCCGAGTCCGTCTCCGGGCGGGAGGCGCAGATCGACGCGGGACGTCGTGCCTGGTCACAGGGGTTCGTCGCGGAGGCGATCGACGAGTTCAGCCGCCAGGCGTTCCGCGACGACTCCGGCCGTGACCACGCGGGCCTGCTGACCGGCGACGACCTGGCGTCGTGGTCGGCGTCTTACGAGGACCCGGCGTTCGCCGACGTCGGCGACTGGCGCCTGCTCAAGATGGGCGGTTGGACGCAGGGCCCGGCGCTGCTGCAGCAGGCGTTGCTGCTGCACGGCTTCCGGGACGAGCTGTCCTATGTAGACGGTGTGCCGTCGGAGCGCACGGTGCACCTGGCGGTCGAAGCGGCGAAGCTGGCCTTCGCGGACCGCGAGGCGTGGTACGGCGACACCGACGTGCCCTTGGACGTGCTGCTTTCCGCGTCGTACACCGACGAGCGACGTGCTCTGATCACCGATACGGCGTCTCCCGGCCTCCGCCCCGGCGACGCTCGTGGCCCGGCACGGCTGCCGGCGATCCTGGACTCCCTGCAAGGCGTCCAGGTGGAAGGCGGCGCGACGGGCGAGCCGACGGTCGGACCCCAGGGCCAGACGCGCGGCGACACAGTGCACCTCGACGTTGTCGACGCGGCGGGCAACCTGGTGTCGCTGACGCCGTCGGGCGGCTGGCTGCAGTCGAGCCCGACGATCCCTTCGTTGGGGTTCTGCCTGGACTCGCGGGGGCAGATGTTCTGGCTGGAGCAGGGCCTGCCGAACTCCCTGGCCCCGCGCAAGCGCCCGCGCATCACGCTGTCGCCGTCACTGGCCCTGCGCGACGGCGTCCCGACGCTGGCGTTCGGCACCCCGGGCGGCGACCAGCAGGACCAGTGGCAGCTGTGCTTCTGGCTCGCGCACGTCTACGGTGGCCTGAACCTCCAGGAGTCGATCGACTCGCCGGCCTGGCACACGAACGCGTTCCCGAGTTCGTTCTACCCGCGCTCGTGGGCGCCGCGCGAGCTGGTGGCGGAGTCCCGGCTCGGTTCGTCCACATTGGACGCGCTGCGGGCGCGCGGGCACGTCGTGGTCGACGCGGGCGACTGGGCCCTGGGCCGCCTCTCGGCGGTCTCGCGCTCTTCGGGCATGCTCCGGGCGGCGGCGAACGCCCGGGGCATGCAGGGCTACGCGGCAGGCCGCTAGAGCGTCAACGACGCCCAGCCGCCGCCCTCGGCGAGCAAAGTACGCACGCCGAGGGCGTGCTCGGCGAACCCGGCGAGATCGCCGTGCAGCAGAGCGAGCCGTTCTCCGTCGAGGGGCGTGGTGTCGCCCGACCACAGCTCCCGGACCCAGCAGGCGGCCGGGTGCAGGGACCTGACGAGCACGGCGACCTCGGCCTCGGCCGACCCACCCGCGGCGAGATATTCCGCGAGGACTTCGTCGCACGCCTGAAGCAGTTCCTGAAGCCCGCGCACGGCTTCGTCGGGAGTGCCGTCCCAATCCGGCCGGGGCCACACCGACGACCCGAGTTCGAGCCACAACCGCCAGCCCGCGGTCAGCTCGTCGTGGTCACGCGGCACCCATTGCCCGGCCATGCTTCGAGTGTGCGCCTGTTCGCGCATCCCGGCGGATGGGATTCCTCACTTCGCGGGCCGCTGCCAGAGCCAGAACTCGATGCCCTGGTTGTCCGTGCAGTCGGCGGTGGTGCCGTACGGGTGGTGTTCGACTTCGCCCGCCTGGCCGCCCTGTTCGCGAACCCGCGCCAGCGCCGACTCGAGGTCGTCGACCGCGTACATCAGCTTCCAGCCGACCTGCCGGTCCCCGGCCCACAGGCCACCTTCGAGACCCGGACCCGAGAACTGCCACGCGTCCGCCGTCGAGCCGGGCGAGAACTGCCAGCCGAGGACCGAGCCGTAGAACGCCTTCGCCGGCTCGGCCTCCGGGACCTGGAACGTGAAGTACATCGCCTCGCCGTGCCGCGCGGGCTTCGGGCCCGCCGCCGGAGAGGTAGCCTGGGACACCAGCCAGCGCTGGCCGAACGGGTCGCGGAACGAGCCGCCCCGGCCGTACGGCGAGTCGCTCACCGCGCGGATCAGCGTCGCGCCCAGTTCCAGCGCGCGGGCCACGCTGATGTCGACGTCCGGGACCTCGACCCGCACCGACGCGCCGCCCTCGCGCGGCGCCACGTGCCCGATCTCGGGGTACTCCTCGGCGAGCATCAGCACGGCGTCGCCGATGGCCAGCTCCGCGTGCCCGATCCGGCCGTCGTCCATCAGGATCGGGTCGCCGCGGCGCACCGCGCCGAAGACCTCGACGTAGAAGTCGAGCGCGGCACGGGCATCGGAAACGGCGAGGTACGGCGTCAGCGAACGCATTTCGGCGTGGGTCGCAGGGGCTTCGGTGGTCGTCATGTCGGCTCCGTTCAAGATCAGGCGACGCAGGTTGTCGCGCAGTTCGGCGGCGAAGTCCGGGTCGGGGGCGACCCGCTCGGAGGGACGGCGAAGCGCGTCGAAAGGCTCAGGCATCGCGACCCTCCTTCTCTTCGTAGGCACGTCGGAACGCGGCACGGGCCCGCACGAGCAACGCCTCGGTGGCGTGCACGCTGCGCCCCAGGTGGCCGGCGACCTCGGGCACGCCGAGGCCGTCGACGTACCGCAGGGTCAGCGCGGCCCGGTGGTGCGGCCCGAGGGATTCGAGCACCTGTCTCGCGCGCAGGGCGTCGAGCTGCTCGTCCCACGGGTCCTCGACGTCCGGCTCGCTGTCGTGAACGAGCCGCAGCCCGCGTTCCTCACGTTCTTTGCGCCGCCAGTGGTCGGCGAGCTTGTGCCGGGCGACGCCGATCAGCCACCCGGTGCTCACTGGAGGTGCGTACTCCTTGCGACAGGCGGCGACCGCCCCGAGGAACGTCTCGGAAGTGAGTTCCTCGGCGAGCGTGCGGTCACCGCACCGGGACAGCAGGTACCCGTAGACCTCCGGCAGCGCGGTTTCGTACAGCCCGAGCAGCGCGAAGGCCGGGTCCGGTCGTACCCGAGGTTCCGTCACACCCTCATCGTCGCCTGGCGGAGGCTTTCTCCGACGGGTGAACTTCGGGTTTTTTCGGCGGCCAGTTCACCCGGATGGTGACGACGTGGTCCCGCCGCCCGGGAAAGAGCCGGTAGACGCTGACGAGGAAGACCCCGGGCCGGGCCCGCTTGCGGGACAGGTAGTCGTGCGCGCAAGCGGTCCCGTACCGGACGGTCCAGCCCTCGTACCGCTCGCTGCGGTGCTCCAGGACGAACCCCATGTCGTCGACGAGTTCGGTGTATTCGTGCACCCGCTCGCCGGGCGCGACCTCACGCCGGTACTCGAGTTCGTGGGGATAGCCGTACGCGTCCATGACCCGCAGGATCTTGTTCCGACCCCGAGCCTGGACGGCCTGGTGCGGGAATCCCATTCACGGACTTCACCCGCGGGGATCCGGCAACCGCCGCCCGGTGACGGCGACCACCGTCGCCAGCACCGCGACCAGGCCGATCACCACCGCGAACGCGGCCCGGCCCCCCATCGAGCCCGAAAGCGCCGCGTACAAGCTCCCCAGCGTCGCCACGCCCAGCGCCAGCGACGTCTGCTGATTGGTCGTCATCACGCCCGACCCGACCCCGGCCAGGTCCGTCGGCACGTGGGACAGCACGATCCGGAACAGCGTCGTCATCGCCAGCGCGTTCCCGACGCCGATCGCCACCATCGCGGGCGCCAGGTCGGCGATCGTCACGTGCGGCCACGTCGCCAAGGTCGTGCACAGCAGCGCCACCATGCCGATCGCCGTGATCGCGCCGCCCACCGGGACGACCTTCTGGCCGTAGCGCGTCACCAGGCGGCTGCTCAGCATCGACACCGTGAAATACGCGACCGCCAGCGGTGTCAGCGCGGCGCCCGCGCCCAGCGGGCCGAAGTGCAGGTCCACCTGCAGCGTCATCGCGAAGACGAACATGAACGAGCCGAACGCGCCGAAGAACGGGATCGCCACCACCAGCCCGCGCCGCACGCTCGGCAGCCGCATCACCGACGGCGGCAGCAGCGGCGTTCCCCCGAGCCGCTCCAAACGCCGTTCGACGTGCACGAACGCCGCGGCCGCGAAGGGCGACACCGCCAGCAGCGCGATCGACCACGCCGGCCAGCCCAGTGCGCGGCCCTCCATCAACGGCACCAGCAACGACAACAGCGTCACGGCCAGCAGCGCCGTGCCCAGGCGGTCGACGCCCAGCGGGTTGTGCGCGCGGCTTTCCGGCAGCTTGCGGGCCATCACCAGCACGACCAGGCCGATCGGCACGTTCACCAGGAAGATCGGCCGCCAGCCGGTGCCGAACACGTCGGCCGCCACCAGTGCGCCGCCGAGGAGCTGCCCGACCACCGTCGAGAGGCCCCCCGTGGCGCCGTACAGACCCAGCGCACGCGAGCGAGCTTCGCCCGACGTCGTCGCCTGGATGATCGAGAGCACCTGCGGCAGCAGCAGCGCCGACGCCGCCCCCTGCGCGGCGCGGGCCACCACCAGCGTGCCCGCCGTCGGGGCGAGTCCGCAGGCCAGGGACGTCAGGGTGAACAGCCAGAGCCCGGCGAAGAACAGCCGCCGCCTGCCGAACGAGTCGCCGAGGCGGCCGCCGACCACCAGCAGCACCGCGTACGCGATGCCGTAGGCGGCGACCACCAGTTCCAGGGTGGCGGTGGAGGCGTGGAGGTCGGCGTCGATCGTCGGGAGTGCGACGTTGACGATGAAGAAGTCGATGATCGGCAGCGCCGCCCCCAGCAGCACCGTGACCAGGCCGGCGGGGGTCAGTCCCGGCCGGGCCGGTGCGCCGGCGGGAATCGGCGCGAGTGGGGTCGTGGTCATGACTACTACGATCAACCCCAACCGAACCTGGTACCAGTTGCTGGTTATCCAGGTACCGGTCACTACCTGGTACCAGTTTCGACGGCGTGCCATCCTGGCACCATGACCACCGCCGTCGAATCCGAGCTCCGCCGCCAGGAGCTGGCGAGGTTCCTGCGCAGCAGGCGCGAGCGGATCACGCCCGAGCAGGTCGGCCTCCCGATCGCCGGCCGCCGCCGGACGCCGGGGCTGCGCCGCGAAGAGGTCGCGCAGCTCGCCGGCGTCGGGGTCACCTGGTACACGTGGCTGGAGCAGGGCCGCGACATCAACGCGTCCGAGCAGGTCCTGCAGGCGATCGCCCGCACGCTGCGGCTCGACCCGCACGAGCACACCCACCTCTTCCGCCTGGCCGGCGCGCCCGAGCCGGAGCGCGTGAAGGACTGTCTGGTCATCACGCCGTCGATGGAGCTGATGCTCAGGAAGCTGGAGCCCTACCCGGTCGTGGTGCGCAACGCCCGCTGCGACCTGCTGGCCTACAACCGCGGCTACACCTGGCTGATGGGCGACGTCGACGCCATCCCGTACGAGGACCGCAACACCCTCGTCCAGTGCCTGCTCAACCCGGAGTGGCGCAAGCGGATGCTCGACTGGGAGACGAACATCCCGCGCGTGATCGCGTCGTTCCGCGCGGCGATGGCCGACCACGTCGCCGAACCGGCGTGGAAACAGCTGGTGAAGCGCCTCAAGGCGGAGTCGCCGTTGTTCGCCGAGCTGTGGCCGCACCACGACGTCAACTCCGAGCCGATCCGCACCAAGCGGTACCTGCACCCGGACGTCGGGCTGCTGCAGTTCAACTTCACCTACCTCTACTACGGCCGCCGGTCGGAAATCACGATGTCGACCTACACCCCCGCCGACGAGGAGACGGCGGCGAAGCTGCCGCTCTTCTTCGACTGACTACGGCGTCCGACGTACGGCGGGAGCCGCTCCGGGACGGACGCGCGGCGGCTCGCCGACCGGTAGTTTTCGCGGCATGAGATGGCCGCCTTGGGTGGGGCGCGTGGTGCGCACCGTCGTCGTCACCGGGTTTGTGCTCGGGGCGACCAGCGGTGCGTCGCGCTGGCAGCCCGGCGCGGCGCCGATGACCCCGGTCGCGGCCGCGTGGCTCGCCGCGACCGCGTTGACGCTGCTCGTGGTCCACCGCTTCCCGCTCACGCTCTTCCTGGCCACGACGGCGTCCGCGTTCGGCTACTACTCCTCCGGGCTGCCCGGCGGGCCGATCATCGTCGTCCCGACCATCGCGTTGTTCCTGCTCACCCGGCAGCGCGGCCCGCTCACCGCCGGGATCACCGGCGCCGCCGCGCTCGCCGTCCTCTACCTGGTCCACATCGTGACGTCGGGGTCGTTCACGCTGGCCGTCGGCGCCGGGTTCCTGGTCGTCTGGCTGGTCGCCGTCATCGGGGTCGGCACCGCCGTCCGGTACCAGCTCGACGCGCTCGCCGCCCGGCGCGAGCAGGCCGACGAGCACCGGCACCGGCTCGCCGAGCAGGAACGGCTGCGCATCGCCCGCGAGGTCCACGACGTCGTCGCGCACAGCCTCGCGATGATCAACGTGCAGGCGGGGGTCGCCGCGCACGTCGCCGACCGGCGGCCCGAGCAGGCGAAAGAAGCCCTGCTCAACATCAAGGCGGCCAGCGCGTCCGCGCTCAAGGACCTGCGCGCGACCCTGGCCGTGCTGCGGTCCGGTGAGGACAAGGCCCCCGCGCCGAGCCTCGCCCAGGCCGGTGAACTGCTGGGGCACGCCCGCGACGCCGGGCTCACGGTCGACGTCCACGGCGAGGCCGGCGACCTCCCGGCGCCGGTCGACGCGGCCGCCTACCGGATCCTGCAGGAGTCGCTGACCAACGTCGTCCGGCACGCCGACCGGCCGGAACACGTCGACGTGCGGTTCGAACGCCGAAGCGGGTCCTTCTCGCTCCGGGTGCGCGACGACGGCCGCGGCACCACCCAGCCGGCTCCGGGTCACGGCCTGCGCGGTATGGGCGAACGCGCCGCGGCGCTCGGCGGGCGGTGCACCGCCGGGCCGGTCGAAGGCGGTTTCGAAGTGTGCGTCGAGCTACCGATCGAGGGAGAAGCATGATCCGCGTCCTGCTGGCCGACGACCAGATCCTGGTCCGCGCCGGGTTCCGCGTGCTGCTGGAGACCGAGGACGGCTTCGACGTCGTCGGCGAGGCGGGTGATGGCGAGCAAGCGGTGGCCGGAGCGATCGAGCACCGGCCGGACATCGTCGTGATGGACGTCCGGATGCCGGGCGTCGACGGCCTCGAAGCCACCCGCCGGATCACCGCGAACCCCGAGCTGGCGGGCACGAAAGTGCTGGTCCTGACCACTTTCGACGTCGACGAGTACGTCTACGAGGCTCTGCGCGCGGGCGCCAGCGGGTTCCTGCTGAAGGACACCGAGCCGGTCGAGCTGCTGCGCGCCCTGCGGGTCGTCGCGAGCGGGGAGGCGCTGCTGGCGCCGACGGTCACGCGCCGGCTGATCCAGGAGTTCGTCGGGCGCCCGGAGAACCGGCGCATCGACACCAGCGCCGTCCGGGAGATCACCGACCGCGAGCGCGAGGTCCTCGGTCTCGTGGCGGGCGGCATGTCGAACGACGAAATCGCCGCCCACCTGGTGATCTCGACGGCGACCGCGCGCACCCACGTCAGCCGCATCATGACGAAGATCGGCGCCCGCGACCGCGCCCAGCTGGTCGTGCTGGCCTACGAGTCCGGGCTGGTCACGCCGCGTCGCCCCGCCTGACCCGGCGCACCACGCGGACCGCACGCACCAGGAACACCACGGCGAGGACACCGACCAGGCCGAACCAGATCACGGCGCCTCCTCTCCCGGCCGATGCTCTGCTCAGAAGGCGTCCGGGAGGGGGACCGCGTTCACCGACACGGCCGAACTCACCCGTTCGGGTGAGCTAGTTGTTGGTGCGCTCCGTCGGCGGCGACTTCTGGACCTGCGCGGTCAGCAGCGTCTTGAACGAGCTGAGCGTCGCGTCCTTCTGCGGGCCGAACGAGTCGATGATGACGACCCGGTTGTAGAGCACGTAGACCGCGCGGTAGACCTGCTGGCTGCTGTCCGCCGCCGAGAACACCGGCACCCCGTGCAGGGACAGGTTGCGGTTGACGGTCAGGCCGCCTTCCTGCTCGGCGTTGCCGTATTCGGCGGCCACCGCGGACGCGGCCTGGGCGTTGGGCAGCTCGAGGGCGAACAGGCCCAGCGTGACGTCGCCGTCCTTGGTCGTCTTGAGCAGGCCCTCGGTCATGCCGCTCTGCTTGAGCTTCTCGACGACCGTGGTCGGCAGGTACTTGGCCGACTGCAGCTTGTCCATGTCGAACTCGCCACCACCGGCGCGGGTGGTGCCGGCCGGGGTGACCAGCGCCGACGAGTTGTCGCCCGGCTCCGGCTTGGCCGCCGGCGGCTCCGGGAGCGGCTTGACGGTCGGCGCGGGCGGCGGCTGCGGGCTCGAGCTCTGGGCCACCGGCGGCGTCGGGCTGCCGCCGTCCTTGATGAACAGGGCCCAGACGCCGAAGCCGAGGCCCGCGACCACGAGGAACGCGACCACGGCGAAGGCGATCTTCTTGCCCTTGCCCGACGACGGCTGCGTCTGGAAGCTCTCCGGACCCTGGCTGATCCAGTCCGCGTTGTTCGACGGCGGCGCCAGCGGCGGGAACTCCGACCCACCCCAGGGCGGGCTGACGTCCTGCTGTGGTTGCTGTGGAGCGCCCCACGGGTTCTGCTGCGGCATCGGCTGGGCGAACCCGCCGGCGGGGGAGTGCTGGCCGTACGGGGGCGGCGGCTGCTGCTGCTGCATCGGCTGCGGGAACCCGCCCGACGGCGAGTTCGGGTGCTGCTGCTGTTGCTGCCACGGCGGCACGGCCTGGGTCCGCTCGGCGCCCGCGGCATCGGCCGCGGAGACGACCTGCGTCGCTTCGGCCGCGTTCGCCTGGTGGTCGGGCGGGGACACCGGCGCGATGATCTGCGTGTCGGCAGCGGTGCTCGGCACCTGCTGCTGCGCGGGCTGGGCGGGGGCCTGGGACTGGTCGCCGGTCGAGACGGCCATGGACAGCACCCGGTCACGTCGCGCCCGGTATTCGTCGGCCGTCAGGTTTCCCGCCGCGAGCTCTTCGTCAAGCCTGCGCAGCTCTTCCTGCCAGGTCACCCCGGTACCCCCTTGGGTAAATCGCCTGCGAATCTGCGAACGTGTGGGTGCTCCTCACCCGGGAGCGCGGCCGCACGGAGTCATTGTGCACGGGTGTGTTCACCTGGTCGTCGCCCACCACCCCGTCGTTACCTTCGCGTGGTGGACGCCTCGGCGCCTCAGCGGGGGTGGGCGGCGAGCACCTGCCCGAGCAGGTCGATGGTCTGGTCGCGCAGCAGCGCGGACGACCCGCCGATGACGCTGCGCTCGACCATTTCGAAGGTCACGATGTCGCGGTCGGCGAACAGGCTCGTCATTTCCTGCGCGGTGCTCTGCGCGACCGTCTCGGCGTGCACGATGGTGACGTCCTGGCAGGTCGCGGCCAGGAACGGGCTGGCGAACTGGGTGAACGAGTCGGCCACGACCGCCGTGTTCCGGGCGATCGACCCGGCGGGCTTGGCGCCGTCCGGCTGGCTCAGGTGCAGCGGGGTCTTGAAGTCGCTGGCGATGTAGCGGGTCCGGTCGGCGCCGCCGTCGGTGGAGAGGCTGTACGTCGTGAGCTGCCGCTGTTCGTCGCGGCCCAGCACCCTGGCCAGGTCCGCGGGCCACGGCCGGACGCCGTTCGGCGCCGCCTGCCAGCCCGCGGTGCTGCCGGGCGCGATCGCCGCCCCCAGCGCGTACGTCATGACCAGGCCGCCGTCGAACGACCAGTGGGTGTCGTTGCGGTCGTACAGCGAGTGGCCGACGCGCTTTTCGGCGTCGGCGAGCGCCGGCCGCAGGTCGATCGCGCCGGTCTCGCGCGGCACGCGGTTCCAGAACTCGGCGGTCCGCGCCTGCGCGCACGGCTTGCCGACGTAGGTGTCGGGCAGGTGGGCCGGCTCTTCGCTGTACTTGTCGGGCGCGATGACCAGCTCGAACTTGCGCCCGGACCTCTCCACGGCCGCACGCAGCTTCCGGAGCGCGGCGACGACGTGGTCGGTGTCCATCACCGGACGGCACCGGGCGTTGACGTCCTCGCCGAGGTACATCCAGCCGTCCTTGCCCGGGAGCACGGTGGGGTAGACGTACCCGGGGACGTCGCCGGTGTTCGGCTTGCCCTGGTTGCCTTGGTCGACGCCGACCGTGCCGCCGTCGTGGCTGGTGCCCTGGCCGGAGCCCGGCGGGTCGCCGAAGAGGCCGGTGCTGATCGCGTCGGCGGCCTGGACACCGGCCTGCCGCAGCGGCAGGTGGTCGGTCGCCCAGCCGGACATGCCGGTGAAGAACCCCCAGCCGGCGCCGAGGCTGGGGAAGTCGCGCAGCGGCCGGTTCTCGAAGGCGGCGGGCCGCACGCCGAGCACCGAAAGGAGCAGCGGCGTGACGAAGAAGAAGGCGGCGCAGGCCAAGGCCGTGCGCTGGCGCTTGCTGTGCCGGGGCCGGTAGAGGTTGTGCTCCTTGGGGAGCCACGACTCCGGGGTCCTCGGCAGGCCCTGCTCGGTGGGCAACTGCGACGGAGGACGGGACGACACAGCCGTATCCTAGCGCCGGGCCGGTGACGGGCGGCCCCGAACGGGTGAACGCGAGGGGACGGCGATGAGCGGTAGCCGAGGGCCGGGCTATGACCAGCGGCTGGCCAGGGAGCGCGAAACCTTTGCCGGCCAGGAGGAGATCCACGGCAACCTGCCGCCGTCGGCGCACCGGTGGTCGAACCGGCACGTGCGCCCGAAGCTCGAAGCCCTCGGTGTTCCCGGCCTCGACGAGCTGATCGTCGGCCAGATCGCCGAACGGGCCCGGAACCTTTCGCGGGACGCCGTCGTGCTGTCGCTGGGCAGCGGCAACGGCGACCAGGAGCTCGGCTGGCTGCGCGGCCTCGCCGCCGAAGGTCTGGACAACGTCCGGCTGCGGCTGCTCGAACTGAACCCGGAGATGCAGGCCCGCGCCGAGGCGTCGGCCCGCGAGCAGGGCGTGGCCGACCGCGTCGAGCTGATCACCGCGGACTTCAACACGTGGCGCGCCGACGCCGGGCACGACGTCGTCGTCGGGTTCCAGGCGCTGCACCACGTGCTCGACCTCGAACACCTCTACGGCCAGATCAAGAGCAGCCTGAGCGCGGACGGCGTCCTGGTGGTGCACGACATGATCGGCCGCAACGGGCACCGCCGGTGGCCCGAGGCCCACGAGGTCGTCGACCGGATCTGGGCGACGCTGCCGCCGGAGCTGCGCCGGAACGCGCTGACCGGGCAGATCGACGAGCAGTTCGTCGACGTCGACTGCGCCGCCGACGGCTTCGAGGGCATCCGGGCGCAGGACGTCCTGCCGGTGCTCCTCGATTTCCTGCACCCGAGCCTGTTCCTGCCGTACGGCAACGTGATCGACCCGTTCGTCGACCGCATCTACGGCCACAACTTCGACATGGACGACCCTGCGCACGTCGGCTTGATCGACGAGATCGGCGTCCTCGACGACAGCCTGCTCGACCTCGGGCTCGTCACCGGGACGCGGCTGACCGCGCTGTTCCACCCGTCCCCGCGGCTGCTGCGCGTCCACGGCGACCGGACGCCGGAGCGGTCGGTGCGGGACACCCGCGTCGTCGACCCGGCCGGCCGCGTCTCGTTCCGCCCCGGTGGCACCAACGGCGAACGGCTGGTGCGCGGCGCGGGGATCGTGACCGGCCGGATGAACGGCATCGCCCACGACGACTGGGCGGCGCCGTCGGTCGAGTTCCCGGTCCTGACCACGGCCCCGGTCGACGCCCTGGACTTCCGGACCTACCTGCCGGACGACGCCACCGAGCACGGCAGCGTCACCGTCTCCGTCGACGGCGCCCCGGTCGCGAAGGCCGACGTCGGACCGGGCCTGACCGAGCAGGTGCTGCCGGTCCGGCTCGACGCGCACCGGCAGGTGCGGCTTTCGTTCGACGCGGACTGGTCGATCACGGCCGGTGGCGACCGGCGCACGCTGGCGTACGTCCTGGTCGGGCTGGGGCTGCTCGAAAGGTGAGATCGGCCGGACGGCTAATCTGCCCCGCATGGCCAAGGGGACGAGTGGCGAGCGGCTGATCGAGTGGACCGGCGAGCGGTGCGTGCCGTGGACCGAAGACCTCCAGGTGATCTACGAGCACTACCACCGCTACGCGTTCGCGGCCCGCTTCGCCGACGGCAAGCGCGTTCTCGACCTCGCCAGCGGCGAGGGTTACGGCGCTTCGCTGCTCGCGCGTCCGGCCGCCGAGGTCGTCGGCCTCGAGATCGACCCGACGACCGTCGAGCACGCCCGCACCCGCTACCCGGGCCTGCGCTTCGAGGTCGGCTCGATCACCGACCCGCGGGCGCTCGACGGCGAGGTCTTCGACGTCATCACGTGCTTCGAGGCCATCGAGCACGTCGACGAGCAGGACCGGCTGATGGAGCTCGTCCGCAACCGGCTCGCGCCGGGCGGGGTCTTCCTCTGCAGCACCCCGGACATCGAGGTCTACACGCACGACCACGGCAACGAGAACCCGTACCACGTGCACGAGCTGACCGAGTCCGCGTTCCGCACGCTGCTGTCCGCGAGCTTCGCGCACGTCGTCGTGCTGCGGCAGAACGTCGCCGTCGGCTCGCTGATCCACGACAACGGCGCCGGTGCCGGTGCCGAGGTCCTCACCGTGCAGGCCGACGACGGCGACGGCTGGGTCGTCGAACCCGGCGCGCCGCACACGTACTTCGTCTCCGTCGCGTCGGCCGAGCCGGTCGAGGTGCCCTCGACTTCCGCGATGGTCGACCCGAAGCTGACCCTCGTCGCCCGCGCCGCCGCCGAGGCGGCCCGCCTGCGCGACGGCTTGGGCCGCACGGAAGCCGAGCGCGACCAGGCGACGGCTTCGGTCACCCGGCTCACCGGTGAGCTCGCCCAGGTCACCGCGGCCGAACAGCGCGCCGCGACCGAGCGCGACGAGGCGCTCCGGCAGGCCGAGCGCGCCCGCGAAGACCGGCAGCGCGCGGCCGACGAGCTGAACCGGCTCCAGCGCAAGGCGGGCTACGACCGCGAACGGCTGGAGTGGCTGGCCGGCAACAACACCAGCCTCGGCGAAACCATCGGCAGGCTCGCCGCCGAGAACGAGAAGCTGCGTGCCGAGACGTCCGCGCTCGTCCAGAAGGCGATCGGGAAGTACCGCGGCGCGATCGAGCGGTACGCGCCCCGTGGCAGCCGCCGCCGCGACTTCTACGAGACGGCGCTGGGCCGTCCCGCCGGGGTGCTGCCCGGTGCGCCCGACCCGGCGCCCGGCCCGGTCGCGGTGACCACCAGCGACCACCCGATCGTCAGCGTCGTCATCCCGGTCTACGGCAACTGGCGGTTCACCCGCGGCTGCCTCGACTCGATCCAGCGGCACCTGCCCTCGACGCCGTTCGAGGTCGTCGTCGTCGACGACGCCTCGCCGGACGACTCCGCCGACCGCGTCGCCGGCTGCGCCGGGGTCCGGCTGGTTCGCGCGCCGAAGAACCTCGGGTTCGTCGGCGCCTGCAACCTCGGCGCCGAGCACGCGCGCGGCGACTTCGTCATGTTCCTGAACAACGACACCGAGGTCCGGCCGGGCTGGCTGGACGAGCTGGTCGCCGTCGTCGAATCGCGGCCCGACGTCGGGCTCGTCGGTTCCAAGCTGGTCTACCCGGACGGCCGCCTCCAGGAGTGCGGCGGCATCATCTGGGCCGACGGCACCGGCTGGAACTACGGCAGGCTGCAGAACCCGGACGCCCCCTGGTACCAGGCGCTGCGCGACGTCGACTACTGCTCGGGCGCGGCGCTGCTCGTCCGGCGGGAGCTGTTCGAGCGCATCGGCGGCTTCGACAAGCGCTACGCCCCCGCGTACTACGAGGACACCGACCTCGCCTTCGCCGTCCGGGCGGCCGGGTACCGGACGATGGTCCAGCCCGCGTCGGTCGTCGTGCACCACGAAGGCATCACCAACGGCACCGACGTCTCCTCCGGCGTGAAGCGGCACCAGGAGCTCAACCGGGGCGTCTTCGTCGACAAGTGGAGCGTCCAGCTGCGCGACCACTTCCCCGAGGCGAGCCCGCGTGCGGTCTGGGCCGGGCGGCAGCGCACCAAGGACGGCCACCGCGGCGGCACGATCCTCGTCGCCGACCACCAGGTGCCCATGCCCGACAAGGACTCCGGCTCGGTCCGGATGTTCCGCATCCTCGAGCTGCTCGTCGGCCTCGGCCACCGGGTCGTCTTCATGCCGCTCAACAACGCGCTCCACGAGCCGTACGTCGACGCGCTGTACCGCGCGGGCGTCACGGTGATCACCGGGCTCGGCGAGCAGCTGGAGTTCCTGCGCGACGCCGGACCCGACCTGAGCCTGACCGTGCTGTCACGGCCGCACGTCGCCTGGCAGCTGCTGGAACAGGTCCGCGAGCACGCGCCGGACTGCGTCATCGCCTACGACACGGTCGACCTCCACTTCGTCCGGCTCAACCGCCAGGCCGACCTGGCCGCGCAGCTCGGCAACACGCGCGAGGAGCTGACGCTGCGGCGTCGCGCCGAAGTGCTGCGGGAGTCCGAACTGGGCCTGACCCGCGCCACCGACGTCACGTTCGTCGTGTCCGATGTGGAGCGTGAGCTGCTGCGGGAGCTCGTGCCGTCGGCGCGCGTCGAAGTGCTGTCCAATGTGCACTACGCCGAAGGCTCGGTGGCCGTCCCGGAAGGACGGTCCGGCGTGCTGTTCGTCGGCAGCTTCGACCACCTGCCCAACCGGGACGCGGCCCGCTGGCTGGCGACCGAGATCATGCCGCTCGTGCGGCGGCGGCGCCCGGACGCGGTCGCGCAGATCGTCGGCAGCAACCCGCCGCAGGAGATGTTCGACCTGGAAAGCGACGGCGTCGTCGTCCGCGGCTGGGTGCCGAACCTCGACAGCGCTTACCGCGAGGCCCGGGTCGTCGTCGCGCCGCTGCGCTTCGGCGCGGGCGTCAAGGGAAAGCTGGGCGAGAGCCTCGGTTACGGCGTCCCGGTGGTCGCCACCCCGCTGGCCGCGGAAGGCATGCACCTGACCCACGGCCGGGACGTCCTCGTCGGCGGCTCGGCGCAGGAGCTCGCCGACGAGATCGTCACCCTGCTCGACGACGACAAGCTGTGGCAGCGGCTGTCCGAAGAGGGCAAGACCGTGGTGGACCGGCTGTTCGGCGCCGACGTCGCCCGCCGCACGCTGGCCGCGCTGCTGGACCGGCGCGACTGATCAGCTTGGCGGAAGGGCTTTCTTGAACACCGCGACGGCGTTGTCGAGGCTGGTCTTCAGCTCGTTCTTGTCTTTGGCGAACGGTTGTGACGCCCAGAGCACGATCGCGACCTTGCCCGAGGTGTACCAGGTGCCGTTCATCCGGAGGTCGCCGTTGCGGCCGGTGACCATCCCGGGGTCGGCGGTGACCGGGACGAACCCGCCCGCGGACGCGGCCTCGCGCAGGTAGTCGACGATCGCCTTCGCGCCGTCCTCGTTCTCGGCCGGGATCGCGTAGCCGAGGAACCCGGTGTCACCGGCCGAAGAGGCGCGGTACACGAACTGCGTGACGCCGTGCTGCGAGAAGATCTGCGCGGCTTCCTTGGGGTACAGCTTGAGGTCCAGGCCGCGGGCCAAGGACATCGTGGAGCTCTCCGGGTGCTGCAGCCCGGGCAGCGGCGGCACCTCGTCCTCCAGCTGCGGCTGGGCCGCGGCGGCGGGCGGCTGGGTCACGACAGGCGTGAACGTCGCGAGCGCGTTGGGCTTCGAATCGTCCTTCCCGAGCCACATCGTCGCGCCGACGACGACGCCCACCACCACCAGCGCGCCGAGCACGATGAACGGCCGACTCGTCCAGGAGCGCTCGGACGACGGCTCCCCGTCGGTGGCCCACCGGTGCTTGCCGGGCACCTCCTCCGGTCCGGGCAGCGGCTGCGCCGGCTGCGATTCGCCGCCCGGCGGCGTGATCGGCGGGAACCGGCTGCCCGGTCCCCGCTCCGCCGGGCCGTCGACGCTCAGGTAGCGCGTCGGCGTGATGTCGGCCGGGCTGGGGGCGGTCGTCATGTGGTCAGGGATCGCGGGCACGTGGCTGGTGGCGGGCGAAACCGGCAGCCCGGTCCGCTGCCACGGCGGTGGCGGCGGCTGGTGCGGCCGTTGGTGCGGCACAGCCGGCCGGGGCGATTCCATGCGCTGCGGCGGCGGGACGTACTGGGCGGGTGCCGGGTGGCTGGCCGGGTTCGCGCTGCGCCAGGCCTCACCCGGACGGCGCAGCGGTGAGGGCACCGGCGAAGGCACCGTCGAACCGGAGGCCTGCGCGAGCAGCTCGTCCCGCTGTTTGCGGTGGTCAGCGGGCTCGATGCGACCTTCGGCAAGCTCCGCGTCGAGACGGCGAAGCTCTTCCTGCCAGCTCATCCTTGGGACCCCCATCCACCATTCGGGGCATCAGTCTGGCACGGACTGCCGACCTGCGAGGTTGCGGTTTGAGGTTGATCGGCAACGTAGCGCAAGTCCGCCGTTTTCGGGAGACCCCGCCCGCGTCACCCTTCAGGACCCCGAAACTGTCGTACATATGTTCTAAAATTGGCGTTGTCCAGGGGAGATGCCGCCCGCGAGCGCGGGTGGCGTGATGGAGGAAGGCAGGGCCATGGCCTACATCACCCTGTCCACGTTCGTGGGCTACAGCGCCAGTTCCGGTCCGTCGCGGTCGTCGTTCGTCCGGCGGCAGCGCCGTCAGTACGAAGACCCGGCACGGGCGGCGTTCAACTACTACCGGCGGGCGGCCAACGCGGTGCGGTCCGGGCGCGCGGCGAACCAGGACGAGGTGGCACTGCGCGCGCTCGTCAACGCCGCCGACGAGCGGACGAAACCGCACTACGCGGCGATAGCCGAGGGCTGGCTGCGGTACCTCGGCCGGAAGTCGCCGCGGCTGGTCGAGGTCGGCCGCGGCCGGTGCCGGATCGGTGAGCTGGAGATCGGCGTCAGCCCGCAGATGGGGCTGCGCAAGAGCGACGGCCGCCGGTACGCGGTCTGGCTCTACTTCAAGGAGGAGCCGCTCGCGAAGGACTCCGCGCAGCTCGCGTTGTGGGTGCTGGAGCAGGCGATGCCCGACGTCCTGCCCGGCGGGCAGGCGCTGGTGATCGACGTCCGCCGCGCGAAGGAGTACCAGCTGTCCGCCCGCGACCGCGAACGGCTGCGGCCCTGGGCCCGCAGCGAGGCCTCGGCGTTCCTCACGCTCTGGGACGCCGCCTGAGCAGCACCTCGGCCATCACGTCCGGCCGCGTGACGAAGGGGTGGTGCGCCACCGGCAGTTCGACGACGTCGGTGGCGCGCGCCGCCTGGGCCCGTTGGGTCTCGGGCAGCGTCGCGCGGTCTTCGCCACAGACGACATAGGTCGACGGGACGCTCCGCCACGCCGCCCGAGTCGTTGGCTGGCCGAACACGGCCTCGTTCTGGGAGGTCAGCCGGTCGGCGGCCGCGGCGTAGGTGGCGTCGTCGAAGTCCTGGGCGAACAGCGGCCGCACGAACTCCTTCCGGACGCCGGCGGTGCCATCGCCGTGGCTGATGTGCCACGGCGATGGTTCGCCGGTCCCGAAGTCCGCGAGCGCCTCGCCGACGTCCGGCAGGAACGACGTCACGTAGACGAGCCGCCGGACCGCGGGATGGCGGCCGGCTTCGGTGATCACCATGCCGCCGTAGGAGTGCCCGACGAGCAGCGCGGGTTCGGGGGAGGCGTCGAGCAGCGCGCGGACGGCCGCCGCGTCGGCGTAGAGGTCACCGCGCGGCTCACCTTCGCAACTCGGCAGCACCGCCGCCAAACTGCGCAGGCCGTGGCGGGCGAGGACGTCGGCCGTGGGCTGCCACCACCACGCGCCGTCGCGGACGAACGCGCCGTGGACGAAGAGGACTCTCATGGTGACAATTTGGCGGAACCCACCCGGATGAGTGACACAGTTCGCGGTCAGCGGACCGGGACTGGACAAACCGGAGACCGAACACGAAGCTTTCGCGTGTTCTTCTGTGCCTGGCCAAACCTCGAGGTCGTAACCGTGAATGCTGCCTGGGAAGCCGTCTCCCGCGTCGTCGACGAGCCCGCCTGGTACTGGGTGTACGACAAGCTGGCGTTCTGGCCGAGCACCTACGCCCACGCCTGGCCGGGTTTCCGCGAGCCGGCGCCGTCGCGGACCTGGGACCTTTCGCCGGGTGACACCGATCGCGGGTCGGCGGAGTTCCGGCTCGGCCCGTACGCGGTGGAGGAGCACCAGGTCGCGGCCATCGCGCTGGCCGCGTTCCGCGAGGCCTGCGGCCCGGACGGCCGGATGTGGGCCCTGCACTGGCAGCACCAGTCCTTCCGGATCCGGCCGCACCTGATGACCGAGGGCGCCCGGTGGCCGGTGCCGGTGTTCCCGCGCGCGGACTACCACCTGTTCCTGGCCGAGGACTTCTCGTTCGGCACGCTCGGGCACCCATGGGAGCGGACGCTGTGCGTGTTCGGCGAGAAGCTGGTGCCGGCGTTCGAGCGCTTCGGCGAAGGGGTGCTGACCAACGTCCTGCGCCGCGACGGCAAGCCGACCGAGACAACCGGGGCTTCGCCCCGGGCCGGGGGCTCCGCCACCCGGGCCCCCGCAGAGCCGTCCGAGCTGGCCCGCTGAGCCGCTGGTTGATCTCTTGCTACCGTTCTGCGGGTGTTCGAATATCACGGCTGGGTGACCATCCAGGCGACCGCGAGCGGCGACGACGACGCCGCGCTGCTGGAGCGTCTGGTCGACCGCGTGCACCGCGCGATCCGCGACGCCGGTGACTTCGACCTCGTCGACCTCCGCTGGAGCGCGGGCATGCCGATGCTCCACTTCGGCGGCTTCGACAAGCACGGCGGCCGTCTCGGCCCCGAACTCCTCGAATTGTTCACCCGGGCGGGCGAATTGGCGCCGGGCTCCTACGGCCTCCTCCACACGTGGGACGACCAGGACACGGAGAACGACAACAACTTCCGGGTGTACCGCATGGCCCGCGGCCAGGTGACGGAACGCGAAGACCCCCACCTGACCCCGGTGGCCCCCACGATCCTGGACGTCTACGAGCTGTAGCCACATCGCAACCGCGGCTGAGTAGTACTGCTCAAGACACCCGAACCGCCGGGACGAGACCGTGGTCACATGACCAAAACGGGAACCACGTCCCCCACCACGACGGCCTTCTACATCCAGGCGGCGCTCTCGTTCGGCCTGGCACTGGCAGCGGTCACGGGCGGAATCGCGTACCTGCCGGTCGACGGCTGGATCCGCGGTTTCCTCGCCCTCGGCATGCTCTACCTGGTCACCTCGACGTTCACGCTCGCCAAGTGCGTCCGGGACAGACAGGACGAGACCTCGGTCGTCTCCCGTGTCGACCAGGCCCGGCTCGACAAGCTCCTCGCCGAGCACGACCCCTTCAAGAGCCCGGCAGCCTGACCCAACCCAACGGGCGCACGAAGCCGAAGCGGCCGCACCGTGGGGGTCCGGGGGCTCGGCCCCCAGGTGAAATGGCGAAGGGACCGTGGTCTGGTGTAACCAGACACACGGTCCCTAGTCCTGAGCGGATGACGGGATTCGAACCCGCGACCCTCACCTTGGCAAGGTGATGCGCTACCAGCTGCGCTACATCCGCACTGCCTTGCTGATGGGAAACACTTTATACCCACGGGAACCCGCGCCGATCGGGGGGTCCCCTGTGCCCCTGACCGGTGCTTCGGTGTCACAGCTGGCGTACAAGGGGTGACGACGGCTGTTTCCCTCCGTATGGTGTCTCCATTCGACCGAATGGGGAGACCTTCGGGGAGGAGGTGCCGGGCCGGATGACCGAGCTGGGCACGGTGCCGCCACCAGCGGCCTCGGAATCCGACGAGCAGGCACTGCTGCAACGGCTCCGTGACGGCGAGGACGCCGCGTTCGGGGAGCTGTTCGAGCTGCACGCCGGCGCCGTCCGCCGGCTCGCGCAGAGCCTGGCGGCCGACCGGTCCGAGGCCGAAGACATCACCGCGGAGACGTTCTTCCGCGTGTTGCAGGCCCTTCGCCGTGGCTCCGGCCCGAGGGACTACGTCCGCGCCTACCTGCTGACCGTCGCTCGCCGGGTTTCGTGGGAGTGGCACGGTGCCCGCCGGGACGTGCCGGTTTCCGACGACGAGCTCACCTTCCGCGCCGGAGCGGGTGCCGACACGCACGCCCGGACCGCGGAGCACACGCTGATCACCACCGCGTTCACCAGCCTGCCGGAGCGCTGGCGGACGGTGCTGTGGCAGACCGAGGTCGAGGGCGAGCAGCCCGCGATGGTCGCTCCCCATTTCGGGTTGAGCGCCAACGCCACCGCGGCCCTGGCCCGGCGGGCCCGTCAGGGGCTGCGCGCGGCGTACCTGCAGGCACACCTTTCGGTGAATCGCGGGCCGGATTCGTGCCGTGCGGTCGTCGAGAAGCTGGGCGGGTTCACCGCGGGCAGCGTCACCGGTGCCGAGGCCGAGCGGATCAAGGCGCACCTGCACGGCTGCCCGTCGTGCCGTGCGACCCAGGACGAGCTGCGCGACGTCTGCTCGTCGCTGCGCGCGCACGCCGGGGTGCTGGTGCTGCTGGTGCCGGCGGCCGCGTCGGTGGGTGGCGGCGGGGTGCTGGCCGGGCTGGGCGCGACGATCAAGGGTGTCCTGGTCGGTTCGAAGGTCAAGATCGGGCTCGCGCTGGCGTCGACCGCCGCCGTGGGCGCGGTCGGCGTGGCGGCGGGGCCGGTGCTGTTCGGGTCGACGGCGGTGCAGGACGTCGGGCTGACCGGCGGTGCGCCCGAGCTCGTCGTGGTGCCGCCGTCCGAGACGCACCACCAGCCGCCACCGCAGCCGCAGCAGGACCCGCGGATCGGCATCGGGGTGCTCAACGGCCGCGGCACCGGGATCGCCGTTCCGGCCCGTGCTCACTCCGGTGGCCGCCAGGTCGCTGCGAACGAGGTGCCCGGCGTGTCCGTGGCCGGGGACGTTCCCACCGGGGACACGGGCGGCGGTGCCGGGGCGGTGACCCCGCGCGAGGATCTCGCGTCCTCGTCGTTCGCGCCGGTGAACCCGGCGACGTCGCCGCGGCTGGACACGTCTCGGCCCGACATGACGATGACCACCGAGTCCGCCGCCGGGAAGACCGTGCCGGAGGACGCCGGCGCGCCCGCGCTGTCGCCGACCGGCCGTCCCGACGCGTCGTCGACGCCTGCCGGGGAATCGACGGCTGCCGATGACCCCAAGCCCAAGGACGACCAGGACACGGCCACGACCGAGCCGTCGACGACGGTGACGCCGACTTCGGGGAAACCGTGCCCGGCCGGCACGTCCGAGGTCACCGATTCGGGCGAACCGGCCGATTCGGCCTCGACCACCGCGGCGAGTCCTGATCAGCGATGATCAGGTTCGGCGGGTGGGGATGCCCGATTCCTCCCTCGCGCGGGTGAGCCCGTGCACGGTACCGTTGAGGTGCTCACCCTGCGGGCGGCCCGGGAGGCTACTGAATGAACCGGCTGGTGCGCGGCGAAGACGGCCGCGACTGGGTGGTCCGTGCCCAGATGGAATGGCGGGCGCCGGCGACGGCCGACGACTTCGAGCACGACGTCGCGGGCAGCTACGGTCCCGGCATCGCGATGATCGTGGTGACCACGCTGCTGGCCGTGATCCTCGTCGTGTGGACGCCGGACCAGGTCAACATCCCGGCGTGGGTGCTGCTGGCACTGCTGCTCGTGGTGCTGTTCTTCCCGCTCCGGTGGATCCTGCGCCGTCCGTGGACGGTGGTCGCGGAGACCGAGGGCGACGTGACCGGCGACCGGCCGTCCGAGCGCTGGGTCGGCACGATCCGCGGCATGTTCACCGTGCAGGGCGAGGTCAAGAAGATCTCCAAGACCATCCAGCGGCACTCGCTGCCGGACTTCGACGGGCCGCTGCACCCGGTCGAGTAGGAGACTGGAGCCATGCCCGAGCTGCCCGAAGTCGAAGCACTGGCTCACCACCTGCGCGAGAACGCCGTCGGCCGGACGATCTTCCGGATCGACGTCGCGTCGCTGAGCGTGCTGAAGACGGCCATGCCGCCGTGGACGGATCTGCACGGCCGGGAAATCACCGGCGCGACCCGGCACGGCAAGCACCTCGACGTCGTCGCCGGTGACCTGCACCTGGTCGTCCACCTGGCCCGCGCGGGCTGGCTGCGCTGGTCCGACGGGCTCGCCGCGGCGCCGTTGAAGCCGGGCAAGGGCCCGATCTCGCTGCGCGTGCACCTCGAGTCCGCCACCGGGCCCGGCTTCGACCTCACCGAGGCGGGCACGAAGAAGGGCCTCGCGGTGTGGATCGTCGAGGACCCGCAGGAGATCGCGAGCGTGGCGCGGCTGGGCCCGGACGCGCTCGTGCTGGACGCCGCCCGGCTGCGCGAGTTGTTCGCCGGGAGGAACACCCGGCTGAAGTGGGCGCTCACCGACCAGTCGCTCATCGCCGGGATCGGCAACGCCTACTCCGACGAGATCATGCACCGCGCGAAGCTGTCTCCGTACGCGACGATCGGCAAGCTCGACGACGGCGCGCTCGAGACCCTCGCCGAGGCGATCGTCGAGATCGAGACGGACGCGGTCCAGCGCTCGGTGGGACAGAAGGCTGCCCGGCTGAAGGGCGAGAAGCGGTCGGGCCTGCGGGTACACGCGCGGACGGGGCTGCCGTGCCCGGTCTGCGGCGACACCATCCGCGAGATCTCCTTCGCCGACAAGTCGTTCCAGTACTGCCCGACCTGCCAGACCGGCGGCAAGCCGCTCGCCGACCGCCGGATGTCGCGCCTGCTCAAGTAGCGCAGATTCGCCCGATCGGCTGCACGTGCTGTGCCGTCCGACGCCGACGTCGTGTTCGCCGCCGGCGAAAGCGCGGTTTTCCTGCGGCTTTCCCCGGAAGGGGTGGAACAGGGCACGCCTCCCGCGCGTTGCGGACAGTGACTGTCAAGGGGTGAATCAGACTCTGGGTAGGGTCCTCCCAACCCTCGGTCATCACAGTTGGACAGAAAGTGGGATCAGGCCTTGCACCCGGTTGGTCGAGCGCAGAGCATGGACGCCGTGTCCGGGTTTCCGCTCGCGCAGGTCGTCCCCTGGGGTGTCGCGGCTCTGCTCGCCATCGTGGTGATCGTGCTGCTCGTGAAGCAGCGCAAGCCGGCGAGCGTCGTCGAGGACGCCATGCTGCAGGCCGTCCACCGGATGTCGAAAGCGGCGCCGAACCTCCGCGCCGGCCTGGACGAGGAGGCCGCCGACAAGATCACCACGCAGCTGCTGCAGATGCTCGACTGCGTCGCCGTGGGCATCACCGACAGCGAGGGCACGCTGCTGTCCTGGGACGGCGAAGCGAACGAGCATTACGTCGACCTCGTCGACGCCATCGGCGCGGCGATCCGCAAGCACCGGCGTGAGGTCGTGGCGCACGACCGGATGCCGTGCAACCACCGCGGCACCTGCCGGATGAAGACGGCGGTCATCGTGCCGCTGCTGGTGGAGGGCGAGACCGAGGCCGCGCTGATCGTCGTCGGCCGCACCCGCGGGCGGCTGGTGCAGATGGCCGACGCCGTCGCCCAGTTCGTCTGCACGCAGTTCGAGCTGTCCCGGCTCGACGAGTCGAAGCAGCAGCTCCAGCAGGCCGAGATCAAGGCGCTGCGGGCGCAGATCTCGCCGCACTTCGTCTACAACGCGCTCAACACGATCTCCGCGCTGATCCGCACGGATCCCGAAGAGGCCCGGGAGCTGCTTCAGGACTTCGCGGACTTCACGCGGTACTCGTTCCGGACGTCGGGCATGTTCACCTCGCTCGCCGAGGAGCTGCGCAACATCGACCGCTACCTGACGATCGAGAACGCCCGCTTCGGCGGTCGGCTCGAGGTGCGGATGAAGATCGCGCCCGAGGTGCTCAGCGTCGTCGTGCCGTTCCTGATCATCCAGCCGCTGGTGGAGAACGCGGTCAAGCACGGCCTCGCGAGCAAGCCCAGCGGCGGCTGCGTCACGGTGATCGCGCAGGACTACGGCACCGAGGCGCTGATCAGCGTCGAGGACGACGGCATCGGCATGGACCCGCGGCGGCTGAAGGACGTCAAGAACGCGCACAGCACCGGCGCGCACGTCGGGCTCGGCAACATCAGCCAGCGCATGCAGCAGGTCTTCGGCAGCGACTACGCGGTGATGGTCGAGACCGCGCCCGGCGCCGGCATGAAGGTGACGCTGCGGGTGCCGAAGTTCGTCCCGGGCGTCCGGCCGAACATGCCGGACTACAGCTCCGAGAACGACGCCGGCGAGGCCGATGTCCCGCACCAGGGCGGTCCGGCCCAGCTGAACGGTGCCGAGGTCAACGGCGTCAACGGCACGCGTTCCGGCATCCTCCCCATGGGCTGAATCCCGCTAGCCTGGCGTCATGAGCGTTACGGACAAGCTGGCTTCGCGGATCCCGGTGCTCGCCGACCGCGTCGAGCGCAAGGACGTCGTGGCCGTGGTGCGGCTGCACGGCGTGATCACGCCGTCGCCGTCGCCGCTGGCCAGGGGAGCGATCAACCTGACCGCGGTGGAATCGGCGCTGACCAGGGCGTTCGGCCACGACCGGCTGAAGGCCGTCGCGTTGCTGGTGAACTCGCCGGGTGGCGCGCCGACGCAGTCCGGGCTGGTCGCCGAGCGGATCCGGCAGCTGGCCGACGAAAAGAACGTGCCGGTCCTGGCGTTCTGCGAGGACGTCGCCGCGTCGGGCGGGTACTGGCTGGCCTGCGCGGCCGACGAGATCTACGCGCACCGGACGTCGATGGTCGGCTCGATCGGCGTGATCAGCGGCGGGTTCGGGTTCCCCGGGCTGCTGGAGCGCTTCGGCATCGAGCGGCGGCTGCACACGGCGGGGGCGAACAAGTCGCGGCTCGACCCGTTCTCGCCGGAGAAGCCCGAAGACGTCGAGTGGCTCAAGAAGATGCACACCCAGCTCCACGAGCTGTTCGTGAACTGGGTGAAGGAGCGCCGCGGCGACCGGCTGGCCGAATCGGAAGACCTGTTCACCGGGGACGTCTGGCTCGGCGCGAAGGCGGTCGAGCTGGGCCTGGTCGACGGCCTCGGCAGCCTCCGGCAGATCGTCACCGAGCGGTTCCCGGACGCCGAGATCTCGGTGGCCGAGCCGAAGAGGCCGCTGCTGGCCCGGCTGGGTCTCGGCGCGCCGGCCGCGGCGGCGGCGGTGCTGGAGGCCGTGTCGCAGAAGGTGGCTTGGTCGCGCTTCGGCCTCTGACGCCGATGTCCGGTTCGGGTACTTCCAGGCAGACTTTGTGACCTGGATCACCCTTCCCGTGTAACGCCTCTGGAATCGCAGGAGGTCCTCGGGTCTCCTTGTCGACGGGCTTTGTTGTGAACGGCAACAAATCCGGTCGACAAGGAGGTCGCACCCGATGCCCCACTCCCGCAGGCTCGTTCTCGGCGCGGTGCTCGGCGCCGCACTCATCGCCATCCCCCTGACCCTGCCCGCCGCGGCGTCCATCCCGCCGCCCGAAGCGGGCTGGACGACGGTGTTCGCCGACGACTTCACCGGCGGCTCCGGCTCGCTCCCGTCCGGCGCGAACTGGATCATCGACACCGGCCACAGCTACCCGGGCGGCCCCGCCAACTGGGGCACCGGCGAGATCCAGAACTACACGTCGAGCCCCGGCAACGTCTCTCAAGACGGCTCCGGCAACCTCCGCATCACGCCGTTGCGCGACGGCGCGGGCAACTGGACGTCGGCGCGGATCGAAACCCAGCGCGCCGACTTCAAGCCCCCGGCGGGCGGCGTCATGCGGATCGAAAGCCGGATCCAGATGCCGGACGTCACCGGCGCGGCCGCGCTCGGGTACTGGCCGGCGTTCTGGGCCCTCGGCGGCCCCTACCGCGGCAACTACTGGAACTGGCCCGCCATCGGCGAGTTCGACATCATGGAAAACGTCAACGGGATCAACTCCGTGTGGGGCGTCCTGCACTGCGGCGTCAACCCGGGCGGCCCGTGCAACGAGACCACCGGTCTGCCGAACAACCGGGCCTGCCCGGGCAGCAGCTGCCAGTCGGCCTTCCACACCTACCGCTTCGAATGGGACGCGAGCAGCAGCCCGCAGGTCCTCCGCTGGTTCGTCGACGGGCAGCAGTTCCACTCGGTGAGCCAGAACCAGCTCGACGCGACCACCTGGGCGAACATGACCACGCACCAGGGCTACTTCGTGCTGCTGAACGTCGCGATCGGCGGCGCGTTCCCCAACAACAACTCCGGCACGACCACGCCGGGGCCGGGGATCGTGCCCGGGCACCCCATGGTCGTCGACTACGTCACGGTGACCACCCGCGGCGGCGGTGGCGGCACGACGACCCCGCCCACCACGACGACTCCGCCCGGCAACGGCGGCAGCGCCTACGCCACCATCCAGGCGGAGTCCTACACCCAGCAGAACGGCCTGGCCAAGCAGACGACCACCGACACCGGCGGCGGGCAGAACATCGGGCCCGCGGGCAACGGCGACTGGGCCCTTTACCCCGGCATCGACTTCGGCGGCAGCGCCGCGACGAACTTCCAGGCGCGCGTGGCGTCCGGGGCCGCGGGCGGGGTCAGCGGACTGGTCGAGGTGCGGCTCGACAGCCGGTCCAACGCGCCCATCGGCAGCTTCGCGGTGGCGAACACCGGTGGCTGGCAGAGCTGGCGGACCGTCCCGGCGAACATCAGCGCGGTCACCGGTGTCCACAACGTGTATCTGACGTTCACGAGCGGCCAGCCGGCCGACTTCGTGAACCTCAACTGGTTCACGTTCGTGCATTGAGAGCAGGAGGCCCGCGGCTCCGGTCGCGGGTCTCCTCACTTAAGGCGGACGGGGGCTGGACATTGCACTCGGCAATGGGCAGGATGCGTTTCACTGTGAGTGCTCACGATGACACCCGGAAGCTCGTGGTCCTGGCTGTGGACGACGAGCCCAACGGTCTTGACGAACTCGTCCACTGCTTGCGCAACAGCCCGCACGTGGCGAAGGTGTTCCCGGCGATCGACGCCTCCGAGGCGCTGCGGTTGCTGTCCACCGACGACCCGCGGTTGCGCGAGCGCAAGGACCGCGGCCTGCCGATCGTCGACGCCGTCTTCGCCGACATCGACATGCCCGGCCTCTCCGGGATGGAGATGTCCCGGGTGTTCGCCGCGCTGCGCCCGTCGCCGTGCCTGGTGTTCGTGACGGGGCACGCCGAGGAGGCGGTCAACGCCTTCGACCTCGGCGCCCTCGACTACGTGCTCAAGCCGTACCAGCAGGACCGCCTCGACCGCGCGATCTCCCGCGTGCTCGACAAGCTGGCCGCGGCCGCGGCGCCGCCGCCCGGCGCGATGGGCGGCGAGCCGGTGAAGAACGACGACGAGGTCATCCCCGTCGAGCTCGCCGGCACCACCAAGCTCATCCCGCGCTCGTCGGTCCGCTGGGTCGAGGCGCAGGGCGACTACGCCCGGCTGTTCACCACCGAAGGCAGCCACCTCGTCCGCATCCCGCTGGCCCAGCTGGAGGAACGCTGGGAGAAGGCCGGGTTCGTCCGGATCCACCGGTCGTTCCTGGTCGCGCTCCCGCTGATCACCGAGCTGCGCATGGGCCAGGGCGGCTACCAGGTCGTCATCGGCAACGAGGAGAAGGTGCTGCCGGTGAGCAGGCGGCACACCCGGGCGCTGAAGGACCGGCTGGTCGGTTCGGGCCGGAACGGCTGAGCCGGGACCGGCCATGACCGACGACTTCTACGAGCGCCGCGCGAACGGCGTCCGCGAACCCGATCCGACGCTCGGGAGGCGGCCCCGTCATCGGCAGCTGCCGCAGCCACTGCCGCAGCCGCAGTCTCAGCCGGGCGACCGGGCCGTCGTCGAGTCGCTGCCGCCGGCCCCGGACGACGAGCCGCCGAAGCCGGAACACCACGCGAAACCCAAGCGGGAGCGGGTGATCCTCGCCGACCCGCGTCGCGGTGCCGGCACCTTGCGCGCCCGCGTCGAGCTGGAAGAGCAGACCAGCTGGGGGAAGCTGCTCGTCCAGGACCACCTGGTGAAGGTGCAGCTGCGGACCGCGTTGCTGCTCGCGCTGCTCGTCGTCGTGGTGTTCGGCTCGCTGCCGGTGCTGTTCTACGTGGTTCCCGGGTTCTCCTCGCTGAGCCTGCTGGGCATCCCGGTGGCCTGGCTGATCCTCGGCGTGCTGCCGTTCCCGTTCCTGTTCGGCGTCGGAATCTGGTACAACCGGCTGGCCGAGCGCAACGAACGCGCGTTCGTGGACATGATCGAAAACTAGTTTCGCGCACAGACGTGCGAGGATTCCTCCCGTGCAGTTGAACCCGTGGGCCTTGACCGGCATCGTGCTGGTCGCCGTGGTGACGCCCTACCTCGGTCACCGCTCCTCGCGTTCGGCGACGACCACGCACGACTTCCTGGTCGCCCGGCGGACCGTGCGGTCCCGCCGCAACGCCGCCGCGATCTCGGGCGAGTACCTGTCGGCGGCGTCGTTCCTCGGCATCGCCGGGATCGTCCTCAAGGACGGCGCCGACGCGCTGTGGTTCCCGATCGGCTTCACCGCCGGCTACCTCGCCCTGATGCTGTTCGTGGCGGCGCCGCTGCGCCGGTCCGGCGCGTACACGCTGCCCGACTTCGTCGAGATGCGGCTCGGCTCGAAGGGCCTGCGGCGGTTCTCCACGGCGTTCGTCGTGTTCATCGGGATCCTGTACATGGCCCCCCAGCTGCAGGGCGCCGGCTTGACCCTCGCGACGATCCTGCCCGTGCCGGCGTGGGCGGGTGCGGTCGCGGTGATGATCGTGGTCACCTTCAACGTGATCTCCGGCGGCATGCGCGCGATCACCGTGGTCCAGGCGTTCCAGTACTGGGTCAAGCTGTTCGCGATCTCGGTGCCCGCGTTCGTGCTGTGCATGGTCTTCTTCGCCGGCGGCGGGCCGGACGGGTTCCGGCCGCTCGGCGCACCCGCGCCGCCGGTGTTCGTCAGCGACACCACGGTGGACGTGCAGACCGACGTCACGCTGCACGTCACGTCCGACACGTACCTGTACGCCTACGGCCGCACCGACAACGGCCCGGCGGCCGGCCCGACGCACTGGACACCGCTGGCGCCCCACACGGTTTCCGAAGGCACCACGCTGAAGTTCATGGCCGGTACGCCGGTGCCGGTGGTCAGCGACGCGACCGCGGACAACGCGAACTGGCTGCACCCGGGCTCGGGCAGCCTCACCGACCTGCTCCAGACGTACTCGCTGATGTTCGCGACGTTCCTGGGGACGATGGGCCTGCCGCACGTGCTGGTCCGCTTCTACACCAACCCCGACGGCAAGGCCGCGCGCCGGACCACCGTGCACGTCCTGCTGTTGCTGGGGCTGTTCTACCTGTTCCCGACGCTGCTGGGCGCGCTGTCCCGGATGTACGTCCCCGAACTGCTGGTCACCGGCAAGACGGACGCGGCGATCCTGCGGCTGCCGTCGGCGATCCTGCCGGGGGCAGGCGGGCAGATCCTCGGCGCGGTCACCGCGGCCGGCGCCTTCTCCGCGTTCCTCTCCAGCACTTCCGGCCTGCTGGTGAGCGTCGCCGGGGTCGTGTCGACCGACCTGCTGCCCGGCCGGGTCCGGGACTTCCGCGTGGCGGCCGGGCTGGTCGCGCTGTTCCCCATCGCGCTGGCGGTCGCGCTGCGGCCGGAGGACATCTCGCTGTCGATCGGGCTGACGTTCGCGCTCGCCGCGTCGACGTTCAGCCCGCTGCTGGTGCTGGGCATCTGGTGGCGCAAGCTGTCCTGGCCCGGCGCGCTGGCCGGGATGTTCGTCGGCGGTGGTCTGGTGCTGGCCGCGCTCGTGCTCGACGTCGTGAGCGGCTACACCGGCGACTGGGCGCCCTGGTTCGTCAGCCAGCCCGCGCTGATCACCGTCCCGATGGCCTTCGTGACGACGTATCTGGTCAGCCGCGTGACCGGTTACGGGCGTCCCGAGCACGTCCACGACATCATGCTGCGGCTGCACGCGCCCGACCCGCTCGGCTTCATGCGGGACAGGGCTGTTGCGCGGTTCGGCCAGGCCGAGGAAAAGACCCGCATCGCGGGCCGCGGCCGCCACCGCAAGTGAAGTGCTGACAGCCGGTCAGAAATTCTTTACCTGATCGGGTGAGTCGCGGTCTGGTAAATGACGGCGTGCGGGAATCTCCCAGTGGGTTTCTACTTAAGCTCTGGCGCCCGATCGGACGAGAACGGGAAGGTGGAGATCCGCTGTGAGCAGCACCGAACAAGAAGTCGGTGGCGCGGAGCCGCAGACCGACTGGGAGAGAATCCAGGGAAGTCCCGAATTCACGGACCTGCGCCGCCGGCTGCGGGTGTTCGTGTTCCCGATGACCGCGCTGTTCCTGCTCTGGTACCTGCTGTACGTGCTGCTGGCGGACTACGCGCACGGCTTCATGAGCACCAAGCTGTTCGGCAACATCACCGTCGGCCTCGTCTTCGGCCTGCTGCAGTTCGTCTCGACGTTCGTGATCACCGGGCTCTACGTCCGGTACGCCAACCGCAGGCTGGACCCCGTCGCCGACGAGATCCGCGCCCGGATCGAAGGGGAGCCGGGCCGATGAACCTCGCGGCGGGCGTGGAGGGCAGCAATTCCACCCTCAACATCATCATCTTCCTGGTCTTCGTCGCGATCACGCTGGTGATCGTGTTCCGGGCCAGCCGCAACACGAAAACGGCGTCGGACTACTACGCCGCCGGCCGCGCGTTCACCGGCCCGCAGAACGGCATCGCCATTTCCGGTGACTACCTTTCGGCGGCGTCGTTCCTCGGCATCGCCGGCGCGATCGCCATCAACGGCTACGACGGCTTCCTCTACTCCATCGGTTTCCTGGTCGCCTGGCTCGTCGCACTGCTGCTGGTCGCGGAACTGCTGCGCAACACCGGCAAGTTCACCATGGGCGACGTCCTCGCGTTCCGCATGAAGCAGACGCCGGTGCGCGCGGCGGCGGCGATTTCGACGCTGATCGTGTCGTTCTTCTACCTGCTCGCGCAGATGGCCGGCGCGGGCGGTCTGGTGAACCTGCTGCTCGGCATTTCCGGCGAGGCGGGGCAGGACGTCGTGATCGCCGTCGTCGGCGTGATCATGATCCTCTACGTGCTCATCGGCGGCATGAAGGGCACGACGTGGGTGCAGATCATCAAGGCCGCGCTGCTCATCGTCGGCGCGTTCGCGATGACGCTGTGGGTGCTCGGCAAGTACGGCTTCAACCTGTCCAGCCTGTTCCAGGCCGCCGTCGACAAGGGCGGCAAGGGCGGCGCGGCACTGCTCGACCCGGGCAAGCAGTACGGCAAGACCGGCACGACCAAGCTCGACTTCCTGTCGCTGGGCGTCGCGCTGGTGCTCGGGACGGCGGGCCTGCCGCACGTGCTGATGCGCTTCTACACGGTGCCCACGGCCCGCGACGCGCGCCGCTCGGTGGTCTGGGCGATCGTGCTGATCGGCGTGTTCTACCTGTTCACGCTGGTGCTTGGCTACGGCGCGGGTGCGCTCGTCGGGCCGGACAAGATCTCGAAGGCCCCGGGCACGACGAACGCGGCGGCCCCGCTGCTGGCGCTCGAACTGGGCGGCCCGGTGCTGCTCGGGTTCATCTCCGCGGTCGCGTTCGCGACGATCCTCGCGGTGGTCGCCGGCCTGACGATCACGGCTTCGGCGTCCTTCGCGCACGACGTCTACGCGAGCGTGCTCAAGAAGGGGCAGATCTCCACGGGTGGCGAGGTGCGGGTCGCCCGGATCACGGCACTGGTGATCGGCGCGCTGGCCATCGCGGGCGGCATCCTGGCGAAGAGCCAGAACGTGGCGTTCCTGGTCGCGCTGGCGTTCGCCGTGGCGGCCTCGGCGAACCTGCCGACGATTCTCTACTCGCTGTTCTGGAAGCGGTTCAACACCCAGGGCGCGCTGTGGTCGATCTACGGCGGGCTGGTCGTCACGATCGTGCTGATCGTCTTCTCGCCGGCGGTCTCCGGCAAGCCGGTGGACGCGAAGACCGGCAAGAGCGCGTCGATGCTCCAGGGCGTCGACTTCCACTGGTTCCCGCTCGACAACCCTGGCCTGGTCTCGATCCCGGCCGCGTTCCTGCTCGGCTGGCTCGGCACGGTCCTGTCGAAGGAGCGGAACCCCGCGAAGTACGCCGAGATGGAGGTGCGCGCGCTGACCGGTGCGGGCGCCGAAAAGGCGGTCGCGCACTGAGTGGGTCGTCACTGCCCGCGCGCGTCGGCGACCTCACGCGCGGGCAACGCCCCCGCATGGCAGCATGGGGATCGTGGTGAGCCCTGCTGAACTGCCGACCGCCGAGGTCCGCGACCTGCCCAAGGACGGCCTCGTGCTGCTCGACGTCCGCGAAGACGACGAGTGGGCCGCCGGGCACGCGCCCGGCGCCGTGCACATCCCGATGGGCGAGCTTCCCGCGCGCGTCGGCGAGCTTGCGGATCTGCCCGATGACCAGCCGATCCACGTGATCTGCCGCAGTGGCGGCCGGTCCGCGCGGGCGGCCGCGTGGCTCAACCAGAGCGGCTGGGACGCGGTGAACGTCGCCGGCGGCATGGGCGCGTGGCAGCGCGAAGGCCGTCCGATGGTCGGCGAGCACCCCGGCATCGAACCCGAAGTGATCTAGCCTTGCACCCGGGTCAGCCTCCGTCGCCCCCACCCGGGTACTGGCCGCGCCAGGCCCCGGCCCCCACCACGCAGCAGCTGCAGGGCCGGACGCTGGCCGCCCAGCCGGAGCCGTACCCCTACCACCGCCGTCCGGTCCACCGGCCGAAGCTGCGCTGGGTGGCGACCCCGCCGCCCGGGGCGTGGCCGCGGCGCCGGGTGGTCGTGCCCGAGCGGTACTCCGGGCCGCCGTCGTACCCGGTGCCGCCCCGCTGGGGTTTCCCCAGCCTGGTCTGGCGCCGCCCGACGTCGGTGCCCGGCACGGCGTCCGACGAGATCCGCCCGATCGACCGGGTGCCGGTGCTCAGCCGCAGCCTGGTCGTCGTCCTCGCCGCGTTCGCCGTGCTCGCCGTGGCCGCCGCCGGCGCGGAGATCTGGCGGTACGTGCTGCTCGTGCAGGGCCGCGACTCCGCGCTGTCCCGCTCGGTGGTGGCGTTCTCCGACGGGTTCGTGCTCACCGCCGGGCTGCTGTCCTCGGTCCTCGCGCTGCTGCCCGCCGGCCTGTCGGTCTGGTGGCTGCTGGTCGCCCGCCAGGCGGCGGCGGACGTCTCGGGCGAAGACCCGCCGAGGCCGGTGTGGCAGGTGCTGGTCGGCGTCGTCGTGCCGGTGGCGAACCTCCCGCTGGCGCTGTCCGTCGTCGGCGAGCTGGAACACGCGGTGCTGCGCCGCCCGCGTGACGTCCGGCCGAAGCCGTCGCGCGAAGTGCTGGTGTGGTGGGGCGTCTGGTTGCTGAACTGGGTCCTGCTCGGCGCGTCGATCGTCTGGCGCTTCCGTGACGACGTGCAGTCGATGGCGGACAGTGTCGTCCTGGTCGCCCTCACCGACCTCTCCGCGGCCGCGCTCGCCGTGGTGACGGCTTTGGTGGTCCGGCGGTTTTCCGCGTTGCTGGCGCCCTCGGACGCCCTGGCCGTGCGCGAGATGCGCGTGGTGAAGGTCGAGGGCGCGCCCGAGCCGGAACTGCGCGCCAAGCGCCCGGCCGGCGCCGCGCGCTAGTACCCGCCGAAGGCCGGTTCGAGCTGGTCGAAGGCCTGTTCCGCGACGGGCCACACGGCGTCCACGATCGCGTCCTTGGGCTGGTCGGCGATCGTCCGGTCGAAGACGTCGTCGAAGAGCACCCGCAGCAGCGTCGTGAGGTGCGCGGCGACCAGCGCGGGCTTGAGGCCGTCGCCGGGGTGGCGTCCGGTCAGCAGGCTCGAGAGGTTCGCTTCGCGCTCGCGGTGCAGTTCGTGCAGCGCGTTCGTCAGGACCGGGCTCTGCCTGATCATCCGCGCGAAGCCGCGCCCCGAGAAGCCGGCCAGCGCGTGGTGGGCGTCCAGTGCTTCGAAGTAGAGCTCGCGGGTGTCGTGGAAGACGCCGTCGTGGATCAGCGAAGACGGCCACGTCGTGAAGTCCGCGCGGATGTCGAAGACCAGGTCTTCCTTGCGGGGGAAGTGGTTCGTCACGGTCATCTTGGCCACCCGCGCCTCGGTGGCGATCTCCGCGATCGTCACGTCCTCGAAGCCGTCGCGGATGAACAGCCGCGTCGCCACGTCGGAAATGGTCTTCCTGGTCTCGTGCTTCTTCTGGGCCCGGAGTCCCTCACTCATGGTGTCACTCTACTGGGTCGGACCCAAGATTGTGCTTGACCCAGTGAGTGGGTCGAACCTAATCTGAGGTTCAACCTAATGAAGGCACTGGCGATGTCCGTCCTGACCTTGATCCCCGCGGCTTTCTTCCCCCCGAGGAGCACCCGATGACCCTTCGCCTCCTGAGCGTCCACGCCCACCCCGACGACGAGTCCAGCAAGGGCGCGGCCACTTTGGCCCGCTATGCCGCCGAAGGTGTCGACGTCCTCGTCGCCACCTGCACGGGCGGCGAACGCGGTGACATCCTCAACCCGGCCGTCGACACCGCCGAAACCCGCGCCGACCTGCCCGCGGTCCGTCGCCGGGAGATGGCCGCCGCGGCCGGGATCCTCGGCGTGCGCCAGCGTTTCCTCGGCCTGGTCGACTCCGGCCTGCGCGAGCCACTGCCCGAAGGGTGCTTCGCGGCCCTGCCACTGGAAGCAGCCGCCGCGCCGCTGGTGGCCCTCATCCGGGAGTTCCGTCCGCACGTCGTGATCACGTACGACGAAAGCGGCGGCTATCCCCACCCGGACCACGTCCGCACCCACGAGGTGACGGTCGAAGCGTTCGCGGCGGCCGCCGATCCCGACCGCTACCCGGGCACCGGCGAACCGTGGCAACCACAAAAGCTGTACTACCAAGCGGTTCTGAGCCGAGCCTGGTTCCAAACACTGCACGACGCCACCCTGGCCGCCGGCCTGGCTTCCGCGATGGGCCCAGTCCTCGACGAACTCCCGCCCGAAGAAACCCTGACGGTCACCACCCGAGTCCGCTGCGAGTCCTATTTCGCGACCCGCGACCGAGCCCTCCTGGCCCACGAAACCCAGGTCGACCCGGCCCACCCGTTCTTCGCCCACTCACGCGAAATCGAGCGCCAAGTCTGGCCCTACGAGGACTACCACCTGGCCCACCCCACCCCAGGCCCCGACCTCGAAGACAACCTCTTCACCGGAGTAACCCCATGACAACCCGTGTCGACCCGCCAATCACACGTGATGCCCCCTCAATCACGCGAGATGCCCCTCCAATCACGCGAGTTCCGCTTCCGGTCACGCGAGATCCGCCCCGATCACGGCGGGACACCGTCACACCGTGACCCGAAGCTCCCGCAAGCCGCGGATCACGAACTCCGGCCGTCGACGCGGAGCCTCGGCCAGCCTCAATCCCGGCAGCTTCTCCGCCAACGCGCTCAACGCGGCGGCGATCTCCACTCGAGCGAGAGGAGCACCCACGCAGTAGTGAATCCCGAGGCCGAACCCGAGATGGGCGTTCGGCGTCCGGCCGATGTCCAGGCGGTCCGGCTCGTCGAACACCTGCGGGTCGCGAGCCGCGGCACCCAGCAGTGCGCCGATCTTCTGTCCGCGTTCGACGACATATCCGCAGATCGACACGTCCTCGGTCGCCGTCCGCTCGAACAGCTGCAACGGCGCGTCGAAGCGAATCAGCTCCTCGACACACGAATCCAGAAGGGAAGGTGAGGCCAGCAGGCGCTCCCACTGGTCCCGGTGCGTGAGCAGGGCCGTGATGCCGTTGCCGAGCACGTTGACCGTCGCTTCGTGGCCGGCCATCAGCAGCAACACGGCGGTGGCCACCAGCTCGTCGGGCGTCAGCTCGCTGCGGAGGAGGTCGCTGACGATGTCGTCCCCCGGCGAGTCCGCGCGGGCCGATGCGACCGAGCGGACGTAGGCGACGAACTCGGCGGACGCCCGCTCGGCGGCGTCGCGTCCCTCCTCGGAAAGGCCGTACTCGTACATCTTGACGATGGCGTTGGACAGCTGGACCATCCGCGGTCCGTCCGTTCCGGGCACGCCGAGCAACTCGGCGATCACCGCGACCGGCAGCGGCTGGGCCAGGTGCTCCAGGAGGTCCGCGCTGCCGTCGGCGGCGATCGCGGCCGCCAGGTCGTCGACCATCCGGGTGGCGAGCGTCGCGACCATCGGACGCAGCCGCTGCACGTGGCCGCGGCCGAACGCGCCCGCGATCAGGCGGCGCAGCCGCGTGTGTGCCGGCGGCTCGTTCTCCAGGAGCGAGTTGCGGTGCAGGAGGTTGAACGAGGCGAACCGTTCGAGCGGCTGGGCGTCCTGCCAGATCCGGCCGAGCCCGCGGTGACGCAGGACCGCCGACGACGCGGCGTGCGACACCGCGACGGCGAGGCCCAGCCCGTCGTGGAAATGGACGTCGCCCTTCGCGCGGAGTGCGGCGAACGCCGGGTACGGGTCTTCGAGAAAGGCGGGATCGCGGGGGTCGAACACGTCGCGAGGGTAACCCTTCGATAGCGTCTGAAGCCGAGCCAGAGGAGGCAGCAGTGGGCAAGGGCGCGCGCAAGAAGGGTCCCAAGCAGGCGTCGGACCGCAAGCCGAAGGTGCGCGACGTCTTCGTCGGCCAGCCGTTCGAAGGGTTGGCGGCGGAGCCTGAGCTGATCGCGCTGCGTGAGTTCGTGCCGTCCGCGACGGCCAAGCTGACCCTCGCCGACGGCGGCGACGTCACGCTCGGCACCGTGCTGCCGATGGCGGCGGCCGCGTTCGTCCGCTCGGACGGCGAGCGCTACCTCGGCCTGCAGGTGCAGACCCGCTCTTCGGACATCAGCCGCGACCTCGGCCGGTCGCTGAAGTGGCTGCTGGACGCCAAGGAGGGCGACGTCCTCGGCGTGCCGGACACGACCACCCCGCCGTCCGCCGACGAGCACGCGCGCCTCCAGGACCTGCTGACGCCGGGTGCCGAGCTCGACGTCACGCTGCACCAGGACTTCGCCTGGTGGCTGCCGGAGGATGCCGACGCCACCGGTGACGTCGCGGTGTCGCTCGAGCGCGCGAACGCGGCGATCATGCCCACCGAACGGCTCGGCTCGGGTGCCTACTGGGTTCTCGCCGGCGAGAAGGCGCACCTGCGCTGGGTGCGCCCGGAGCCGGAGAACCTGCTGCTCCAGGCCCTGGCCCGGCTGTCCGCGGCCGGCGAGCTCGGGCTCGGCGAGGGCTCGCGCTACGCGGGTTCGTTCCGGGCGCACGGCCTGCTGGTCCCGGTCTGGGACCTCGACCCCGAGGCCCACGCCCGTGAGTGGGCGGAGGCGAAGGACGCTCTCGGCGCCCGCCTCGAGACGGCGTTGAAGTCGCTCGACGGCGAGCCGCTGAACGCCGCCGAGCGCCGTGCTCGTGACGGCCTCATCGGCCGTCAGCTCACCCTGCGCTGACCGCGGGAGCGAGCGCCCGGACCACCGGGACACACCGGTGGTCCGGCGACGCTGGATGAGCGTTCAACCAGGCATTATGTGGCGCACGAGACACCGCCGCCGGATCGCGCCGGTGGGACGATTCTCGGCGTGATACTTCACATCTGCGGGGCGGCCGACTGGGCCGAAGTGGTACCGGACGGCGACTATCGGCCGCCGTCGCTGGGGGAAGCCGGGTTCATCCACTGTTCCGACTTCGGCACCGCGCACCTCCCGGCCGACGCGCTCTTCCGGGGCCGGACCGACTTGGTGCTGCTCGAAATCGACCCGGCCAAGGTCGGGGCGCCGGTACGCTGGGAAGACGGCGCGCCGCCGCACCCCGCCGGGATCCGGTTTCCGCACGTGTACGGCCCGATCCCGCGCGCCGCGGTCGTCGGCGTGCACCAGTTCCGCGAGACGGACGGCGGCGGTTTCCGGCTGCCGGCCTCGCTCGCACACCGCTGAGGTGGGCAACTCAGCACCCCGCCGAACGTCTGGGGATTTGGCGGGGAACGCAGGCAACCTGAGGGGGCTGTGATGCGTGTTGGGGAGGAAGGTGACTCGGCTTCTGGCTACCCGACCCCGATGGGAGGCGATACGGTGACCGCTGCGGCACCCGTCTTCACCGGGGGAGAGACCTGGGTGACCAGCGCAGGCCGAGGGAGGGCCGCGACGTTGCCGGGCGAGTTCGTCGACTTCGGGGACTTCGTCCAGGCCACGTTGCCGGGGTTGCTGCGGTACGGCCACGCGCTCACCGGCAATCCGCACGACGCGGCGGACCTGGTGCAGACCGTGCTCGAGAAGATCGGTTCGCGCTGGTCCTACGTGCACGAGAAGACGGGTGACCCGCTGGCCTACGTCCGCCGGTCGATGGCGAACGCGCACGTGAGCCGCTGGCGCCGCACGCGTCGCGAGAACCTGGTCGCCGATCTGCCGGACACCAGCCCGCACGTCCCGGCTGACCCGTTCGAGCACGAGCCGCTGTGGCGCGCGTTACGAACGCTGCCGCCGAGACAACGTGCCGTGATGGTGCTGCGTTACTACGAAGGTCTCTCGGAAGCGGAGATCGCCAGTGCCCTCGGCGTCACGCAGGGCACGGTGAAGAGCCAGGCCAGCAAGGCGATCACGTCGCTGCGGCTGAAGTTGAAGCCGGGCGACGGCGGAGGCGAAGGGAGTGGTGCGGGTTGAACATCTCCGAGGACGAGCTGGAGCAGCGCCTGCGCGCGCTGTTCGCCGACGAGCGGCTCGACTTGCCGCCGCCGCCGGGCGCCGGCACGGTCATCGTCGCCGGTGCGCGTCGCCGCCGGCGTCGTCGGCACGCCGTGCTGGCCGCGGCGGGGGTCACGGCGGCCGTGGTCGCCGTCTCGGGTGGGCTGACCGTGATCCGGCTCCACGCCGAAGACGGCACTGCGGTGATGTCCGCCGACGGGACCGAGAGCAGCGTCAAACCGCCCGAGAACCTCACGGCCGGTCGCGCGCCGGAGACGTCGGCGCCCGAGCCGGCCAGCACCCAGAGCATCCAGGTCTCCGCGCCGCCGGATTCGCCGACGTCGATTCCGCGGCGGCCGTCGGCCACCCAGAAGCCGTCCACGCTCCCCGCGGTGTCGAGCGGGCCGCTGCTCGCGGCCGACGGCTTCGGCAAGCTCAAGCTCGGTATGTCCGAGGCCGAGGTGACCGCCCAGGCCGTCGCGCTCAGCGACCCGGAGGCCGGCGCGAGCTGCACCGTCTACAAGGCACAGGGCAGCGGGCTGCCCGCCTCCGCGAGCGTCGTCATTTCGAAGGCCGTCGGGCTGGTCGTCGTGACCCCCGACGTGGTCGCGCACACCGCCGAAGGCATCGGCGCCGGCGCCACCAAGGACCAGGTGCTCGCCGCTTATCCCACGGCCAAGGCCGAGACCGGTGGCGTCGTCGCCCCGGCGAGCGCCGCCGCCCAATACCACTTCAAGCTCGGCGAGACCGGGGTCGTGCAGACGAGCCTGATGAGCGTCGACCAGGACTGCGCCGGCTGAGTCCGGGCGCAAAGGAAACCCGGGCTGTCCACAGGGGGAGAGCCCGGGTTTCCGTCAGACGCAGAAGTGCGTCAGAGCTTGCCGCCGGCCACCGGCGGCATCTGGGAGTCGGTGCCGGCGTCGCCGACGGACTCGCGGTACAGGTGGTTCTCGACCTCGAACAAGTTGCCGTTCGCCCGCTTGACGACGTTCAGCAGCGTGTTCATCTGGGAGATCTCTTCGACCTGCTCCTTGAGGAACCACTGCGTGAACTGCTCGCCGATGTAGTCCTCTTCGGCGCGGGCGGCCTTGGCCAGCGCGGAGATGTCGGCGGCGACCTCCTTCTCCTGCTCGAGCGCGAGCTCGATGAGCTCGGTCACGCCGGAGAAGTCGTTGCGCACCTCCCCGGTGCCGGGGATCTCGACGTGGTGGTCGCGGTCGAGCATGTACTGCACGAGCGCCATCGCGTGGTTGCGCTCTTCGACGGACTGCTTGTAGAAGTGCTTCGCCAGCTGCGGCAGGTCCTCGGCGTCGAACCACACCGCGAGCGCGATGTACTGCTGGGACGCGTTGAACTCGTTGTGGATCTGCGCCTGCAGCAGTTCGTAGAACTTCGAGCGCGGTTCTTTCTTCTTGGTGAGGGCCATGTCCAAGAACATACTTCAGAAAGGGATTGAATGCCACTTCGTACTGGTGATCTTGGCCCTATTAGGGTTACCATTCCTAAAGAAGACTCACCTAAATGAAGTAAGCCTCCCCTAAAATGACGCGCTATTTTAGGGAAGGCTTACTTCATTTGTCACAACGGATCGCGCCGGACCGGGCACGACATGCATCGCGGCCCGCCCCGGCCGGACCCCAGCTCGGAGCCCGCGATCGGCAGCACCTCGATGCCGGCCGCTTCGAGCCGCTCGTTGGTCTCGACGTTCCGCTCGTAGCCGACGACGACGCCGGGGGCCAGTGCGAGGGTGTTGTTGCCGTCGTCCCACTGCTCGCGTTCGGCCGTCACCGGGTCGAGCCCGGTGTCGATGACGCGCAGCCGGTCGATCTCCATCGCCTCGGCCGCGGCCACCAGGAACGGCGCCGGGCCTGCGACCTTCACGCCGCCGTCGCCGGTCGGGCGCAGCGTGAACGCCGTCAGCGAGTCGCGCGCCAGCGGGTACATCACCACCGCGTCGGCGTCGACCATCGTGCACACCGTGTCCAGGTGCATGGTCGCGCGAGACTGCTCGATCGGCACCGCCAGCACGGTGTGCGCGATGCCGTCGGCGAACACCGACCGGGCGAGCGACTCGGCGCCGGCCGCCGTGGTTCGCTCGCCGACGCCGATGGCGAGCACGCCCGGCGCCAGCAGCATCACGTCACCGCCTTCGATCGGCGCGGAATGCGCGCCGTACGCGCGGGCGGCGTGGCGGAACTGCGGGTGGTAGGCGTAGATCAGGTCGAGCACCGCGGTTTCGCGGCGACGCGCGGGCATCGTCAGCGACGAAATCGCCACCCGGTCGGCGATCCACACCGACGAGTCGCGGGTGAACAGCAGGTTCGGCAGCGGATCGACGGCGAAGTCGTGCGGGTGGTTCATCATCCGCACCAGCGACGCCCCCTCCGCGGACGGCAGTTCCTCGAACGTCATGCCGGCCATCAGCACTTCGGCGAGGCCGGCCGCGTCGACGCCGGAGAGGTGCGAACGCAGCGAGTCGGCGAGGTCGCCGCCCAGCCGCCGGTCGTCGACCGCCGCGTGCACGCCCGCCGCGTGCGCCCGGTCGTCGTCCAGGGCCGTCCGGAGCGCGTCGGCCAGCAGCAGGACCTCGACGCCGCGGTTGCGCAGCACCTCGGCGAACGCGTCGTGCTCGGCCTGGGCCCGGTCGACCCACGGGATCGAGTCGAACAGCAGCTGGTCGTTGTTGCGGGGCGTCAGCCTTTTGAGCTCGTTGCCAGGCCGGTGCAGCAGCACGGCGCGCAGGGGTCCGACTTCGCTGTCCACCCGGGGAGGTGCCGTTTCGTCGATCACCCGCCGAGCGTACTCAGGGCAACCAGGAAACGTGACCCTTGAGCAGCGAATATCCGACGAACGACACGAAGTCGAAGAGCGTGTGCGCGACGACCAGCGGCCACAGCCGGTTGGTCTTCTGCCACAGCCGCCCGAACACGAGCCCCATGATGAAGTTGCCGACGAACCCGCCGAACCCCTGGTACAGGTGGTACGACCCGCGCAGCACGGCGGCGCCGAACACGGCGTTGTTCTCCCGGACGCCGAGCTGCCGGAGCCGGGTGAGCAGATAGCCGATGACCAGGACTTCCTCGGCGAAGGCGTTGCCGAACGCCGAGAGCGTCAGCGAGATCGGCCGCCACCACGTGTCGCCCAAAGTGGACGGTTGCACCGCCAGGCTGAACCCCAGGTGGTAGGAGATGAAGTACAACGCCAGGCCGGGGATGCCGATCAGCGCGGCGAGCACGACGGTCAGCAGCGCGTCGCGGCCCGGCGACCGGCGGTCCAGGCCGACCTGCGCGATCTTGACGCCCGCGCGCCACAGCAGGTACAGCCCCAGCGCGCCCCAGCCGACCAGCTGTGCTGCCGACAGCAGCTGCTTGAGCAGGTCGATCAGGCTGGCCGCGGCCTGCGGCACGTTCAGCTGGGTCTGTTGCTGGGCGAGTGGCACCGGCTGCAACAGCGAGTCCACAAGGGACAGCAGGCTGCGCACCCCGGACATCCCGAGCGTGATCCCGAAGACGATCAGCAGCTCGAGCTTGACCGCACGGCGCTCGGCGGGGTCCTCGATCGTCCCGGGGAACTCGGGGCGGGCCGGGGCCAGCCACGATCGCGCGGTGAACGTCATGAACGCACGCTACCTTCGGGGTATGCCGAGGAGCATCGCCACCAACGAAACCGTCGACCGCGCCGCGCTGGTCGAGTTCCTGTCCACCCGCCACCGCGCGATCCTGCTGACCACGAAGGCGGACGGCGGCCCGCAGCTCTCGCCGGTCACGTGCGGTGTCGACGCCGAGGGCAGGCTGGTCGTCTCGACCTACCCGAAGCGCGCCAAGGTCGTGAACGTCAAGCGCAACCCGAAGGTCTCGGCCTGCGTCCTGTCCGACGAGTGGAACGACCAGTGGGTGCAGCTGAACGGCACCGCCGAGGTGCTGGACATCCCGGATTCGGTCGAGCCGCTCGTGGAGTACTTCCGCGCCATTTCGGGTGAGCACCCGGACTGGGACGAATACCGCGAGGCCATGGTCAAGCAGGGCAAGAGCATCATCCGCGTCACCATCGAGAGCTGGGGCCCGATCGCCAAGGGCGGTTTCCCGGCCGAACTAGCCTGACGTCCCGCGCAGGAACGGGCAGCCGACCAGCCGCCGCAGCTCCGCCGCGAGCTGCGGCGGGCTGTCGACCGACTTCGAAAACGCCAGCCGGACGTCGTGGTCGCCGCCGTCGGACTCGACGCGCAGCCGCAGGCCGAACCGGTCGAGCCCGAGCGGGCGGATCCGGCCGCCGCGCAACTCCGCGGGCAGGTGCTTCGCCAGCTGCTCGACGACGTCGGCGTGGTCGCTCTCCAGGTGCCGCAGCCACTGGGCCTCGTAGTCGTGGAACGGGTCGGGTGGCGCGGCGCTGAACGTGTGCGGGCGCAGCGAATGCGTGCCTTCGGCGTCGGCGAGCACGAGTGATGCCGGGGTGAGCCGCAGCAGCGTCACGCCGTGGCCGACGTCGAGGAGCCGCTCGTCCGGCCGCGTCTCGGCGATCGCCACGGCCCGCGCGCGGGCCGACTCCGGCGACAGCGGCCGCAGCCAGCCGGTGATCCACAGCAGCCCGCGGATCGGTTCCCGCAGGTCCACCGGGGCCTGGTCGGCGAGCTCGGCCATCACGGCCAGCTCGCCGCGCTGGGTCTGCTTCGCCGCGTGGACCATCGAGTGGTCGTCGGGCAGCAGCACGCTGACGCTGCCACTGGGGTGCACGTGGTGCAGGACCGGGACGACCCGCTCGCCGCTCAGGTCGGCGCGGTCGCAGGTGGGCAGCAACGACGCGGGGCCGTTGCGGGTCGCGATCGTCTTGGCGCGCTCGGCGGGGTTCGGCGCCGGCGGGCGGCGGATCGATGTGGGTGCCTCGGTCACGGCTCACCTCCTACTTAGGCGAGCCTAACCTGAATCGTGTGGTCTGGGTAGTCGTGGCGGTCACGTCGCTTCCGCCGATCGGAGCATCCGGTAACGCCGATGCCCAGTTCGTCGAAAAGGCGGGTACCAGTGCCGACCCGGGTGGGGGCTCAGCGTGCCGATCGTCCCGCTTCCCGAACGCGTGCGCGCGTTCGAGCTCGACCCCGCCATGCCGTCCGGCGCTCTGCCGATCTTCGGCGAGTACCTCGACCGCCTCGGCGACACCGCGAACCGGCGGCTGGTGGCGGGGTTCTTCCTGGTGTTCGGGATCGCCCAGTTCGTCGCCGGCGCGGGGGTCGCCCTGCCGGTCGGCACGTTCGCGCTGGCCGGCTCGATCGAGGCGTGGTGGCACTACCGCGCGTACGCCCACGTGCCCGAGACACGCCTGAAGCGAGAAGCGTTCCGGAGGGTGGACATCACCGCCGACGGCCTGGTCGCGGCCGGGCGGACGGTCGGCGTGCGCCTGCCGGACGGCCGGTGGCTGCGCGTCCGGCTCGACGAAGCGCACCGGCTGCTGGTGGCCGGGCACCGGCGGGTCTGGCTGCTGGGCCGGGGCCCGAAGGTGTTCGTCGGCCTCTCCGGCGTGGTGCGTCTCCGCCGCGCCCACATCCACGACGCGCCGCCGCCGGGCGCCGTGCCGGTGCCGGAACCGGCCGGGTCCGGTTCGCCGAGGCTCGACCCCGTGCTGACCGCGCACCGCCGCCAGCTCGCCCGCGATCTGCGGGCGACAGCGGCGTTCCTGCTGGTCCTGGCCGGTTTCGCGGCGTGGGTCGCGCTTGACTTCCCGGTCGTGGGGTGGGCCGCGTGGACGTTCGGGGCCGGCGCGCTGCTGGGCGCGCTCGCGGTCGCGCTGCGCTCGTTCGCCCACGGCCGTCCCCTGCCGGCCGACCACTGGACGGAACTGCGCGCGGTCCTCGACGGCCCGGTCCGGATGAGCCGCCGCGGTTCCGCCCGGTTGAGCGGCCTGACCATGCTGGCCGACGGCCGGGTGGTCCCCTTCCGCCTGCCCAAGGCGGACCCGTCGATGGCCGCCAATATCGCCGCCACCGGACGGCTGTGGATCGCGGGAGCGCCGACGCCGGGCGCCGCGAAGACGGGCGTGCCCGGTTATCCGGTACTGGGCACGGTCTGGCTCGGCTGAGCGGCCCAGCTCGGTCGCCATGCGCCGGCGACACGCTCGCTCTTCGCGAGGTGACGCCGAAGCGCTGTGAGCCCGGGGTGCGCGTTGTCCCGCCGCCACACCAGCGAATGGGGATACACCGGCGTGGGCTCCTCGATCGGCACGCGTCGCAAGTCGTGCCCGGGCGGCCACAACACCCGGCTGCCCGCCCCGACCAAGGTCGCCACCTCCGCCGACTCCGCGATGGTGTCCATGACGACCTCGGTGCCGAAGTTCGGCCCGGCGGCGTCGATGGACAGGCCGAACGCGGCCGCGAACTCGGCGTAGTACGCGCCCCACTCGGTTCCGGGCACCACACCGGGCATCCAGATCCGATGCCCGGCCAGCTCGGCCGGAGTCACCGAAGGCGATTCGGCGAGCGGATGCGCGGGTCCGCACAACAGCTGGATCGGCTCGTCGAGCACCCACTGCGCCTCGAGGTCCTCGGGCAGCGAGACGACCGCGCGGAACGACGCGTCGATCGAGCCGTCCCGGATCGCGGCGACCGCGGTGTCGAAGAGCGTCGTGACCTCCAACGCGACGTCCGGGTGCACCTCGTGGAAGCCGCGCAGCAACGTGGCCGGGCACAACCGCCGGCCGATGACGTCGACCCGGAGCGGCCCGGTGCGCACCGACGCGAGCGCTCGCAGCTCAGCCGAGAGCAGCTCACGGGCGTGCGGCAGGAAGGCTTCGCCGTCCCCGGTGAGCACAGCCCCGCGGGCGGTTCGGGTGAACAGGCGCACCCCGAGCGACTTCTCCAGCGCGGCGATGCGCTTCGAAACGGCCTGCTGCGTGATCGACAGGTCGGTGGCGACGTCCTGGAACCGGCCCGCCTCCACGGCGGCGACGAAGGTGCGCACGGCGTCGAGGTCCACGACGACCGACTCTAGATTCACAACGCGGCGTTGTGGCTCGCCGCCGCGTCGGTTGTTTGCCTCGCGCGGCCGTTCCCGGCTTTGATCTCCCGGTGATGCGCGGGCGGTCGCTGGGGCCGCGGTTCAGGTGGCTCTGGTCGGCTTACGCCGTGAGCGCGTTCGGGACGTGGCTCGGCTTCGGGGCCTTCCCGATGCTGGCGATCCTCGTGTTGCACGCCGGACCGGCGGCCGTCTCGGCCCTGGCTGCCGTGGGGCCCGCCGTCGGCGCGCTCGTGGCCGTGCCGCTGGGCCCGTGGGTCGACCACCGCCGGAAGCAGCCGGTGATGATCGCCATGGACCTCGTCCGGTTCGCCGCGCTGATCAGCGTGCCCGCTGCCTACGCCCTCGGGGCGCTGAGCTTCGCGCAGCTGCTCGTCGTCTCGGTGGTCGTCGCCGCGGCGGACATCACCTTCACCTCCGCGAGCGGCGCCTTCCTCAAGGGACTCGTTCCGCCGGAGGACCTCCTCGTCGCGAACGGCCGGTTCGAGTCGACGAACTGGACCGCCACCGCGCTCGGCCCGCCACTCGGCGGGGCGGCGTTCGCGCTGTTCGGCCCGGTGACCTCGGTGGCCGCCAACGCCGTCAGCTTCGTGCTTTCCGCACTGGGGATCCGCGCGATCGGCGAGAACGAACCACGCCCGCGCAACACCACCCGGCTGCGCGCGCGGGATCTGGCCGACGGGTGGCGCTTCCTGCTGAAACACCCGGGACTGCGGCCGCTGCTCTTCAACGCCATGGTGTTCAACGGCCTGGTCATGGGGACCCAGCCGCTGCTCGCCGTGCTGATGCTGAACCAGCTCGGGTTCACGCCGTGGCAGTACGGGCTCGCGTTCGCCGTCCCGAGCCTCGGCGGGCTCGCCGGCTCGCGGCTGACCCCGCGGCTCGTCGAGCGGTTCGGGCGCCACCCCGTCCTGGTGACGGCCGGCGCGGTCAGGGCGTGCTGGCTGCTCGCGCTGGCCTTCGTGCCGGGCACCGGCGGGCTGGTCTACGTCATGGTCGTCGAGCTCGGCCTGATCGTCAGCTGCAGCGTCTTCAACCCCGTCATCGCGACCTACCGGCTCGAGCAGCTCCCGGCGGACCGCGTCGCGCGGGCGCTGTCGGCGTGGTCGGTCAGCACCAAGGCGGCGATCGCCACGCTGACCGCGGTCTGGGGTGTGCTCGCCGGCCTCACCGGCCCGCGCTGGGCGATCGGGATCGCCGGGGTCGTCGTGCTGGCGACGCCGTTGCTGCTGCCCCGCCGCGACCGTACGCCGGTGGCTGTCTAACCCAGCGACTTCCGCGTCGCCTGCTCGGTTTCGAGCACGCCCTGCCGGATGCCCTCCAGCTGGTCGCTCAGCTCCCGCACCGCGCCCGTGTCCACGGCGATGTCCGTGGTCGCCGCCGTCAGCTCCGCCACCCGCGCCACCAGGCTGTCCAGGCCGAGCGCGCCGGACTGCAGCTGGGCCAGCAGCTTGTCGCGGGCGCCGGAGAGCCGCGCGTGCACGTCCGCCTGGGCCTGGACCGCCGTCAGTGCCTGTTCGAGGTCGCCGCGGACCTCCTCGCGCGCCGACGCCAGCGACTGTTCCAGCCGACGGCGTTCCCGCGTGACGCCGTCGAGGTCGACCCGGGACAGGGCCTTGCCGGTCGCCGACGCGCGGCCGGCCAGCCGTCGCAGGGTCGACAGCGTCTCCTGGACCACCGGCTCCATGTCCGCGACGCGCTCGGCGAGCGGGCCCGCGGCGAGGGATTCGCTCAGCGAGACGAACCCTTCGGCCGCGCTCTCCGCCCGGTTCAGCCAGCTCTCCTCGGCCGACCCGGGCGCGACGTCGAGCACCCGCGCCTCACGCGCGGGAAGCTCTTTCTCCCCGCCCAGGACCGCCACGCCCGCCCGGGCGGCGAGCACCGCCACCCCGACCCCCACGGCGGCGAGGACCGGCAGCTGCACGGCCCACGCCACCCCGGCCGACGTGGCGGCGACCAGCAGCCCCCACGGTTCGGCGAGCTCACGGGCGAACTTCATCAGAAATTGGAAATCACGGAGGTGAACACCTGGTTGATCGAGTCCGGTTTGGACGAATCGTACTCCGAACCCGCGGTCGCCTCCGCGATCTGCTTCAGCACGTCCTGGTCGGCGTCCGAGCCGTAGGCGATCGTGAACAGCCGGACCGACTCCGCGTTGCCCTCCGGCCGCAGCTGTGGCACCAGGTGCTCGAGGTCGACGCCGCCGGAGTCCTCGTTGCGGCCGTCGGTGAGCACGACGACCGCGTTGATCGCCGACGGGTCGAGGTGGGCGTTCATGTACTCGTACGCGGCCAGCGACGAGTCGTACAGCCCCGTGCCGGACTGGGGTGTCAGCCCGCTCAGCCGCATCGCCAGCGTCTCCTTGCCGTTGGTGCCGAGCGGCTGCACCGGGAGCAGTTCCTGGTAGTCCTTGTCGCCGTCGAGACGGGTGGAGAACTGCCAGAGCCCGACCTGGTCCCGCGGCACGAACTGGCCGAGCGAGTCGATCGCGGCCTGCTTGGCCAGGTCGATCTTGCTCTTGCCGGTGCCCGCCACCTCGTCGCTCATCGAGCCCGAAACGTCGACGACGAGCAGCACGTTCGCCTTCTTGCGCAGGTCGGTCCACGAGGACAGCAGCTTCGACAGCACCGAGGGCGACGGCGGCCGCAGGAAGGTGATCTTCGCGTCCGGCTGGACGCCGTTGGCGGTGGTCACCTGCGGTCCCGGCTTGCCGTCGAACGACCGGAAGCCCAGCGCGGCGAACTTCGCCTGCGTCTCGTCCATGCGCAGGTAGCCGAGGAAGTCCGCGGCGATCTGCTTGCGCGTCGGGTCGGCCCAGTTCAGCGTGACGAACGGGTGGTCGGAGTTCAGCGTCCCGTCACCCGGGTAGATCGCCACCAGCGGGACCTTCGGCGGCGCGTGCTGCCCGACCTTGGCCGGGTCGTTCGTCGGGTTGCCCTGGTTGTAGCCGATCAGCGAGTTCTCCTCGACGGTGACCGCCGAGATGTACGAGAGCGCGGCGCCCTTGTCGTCGGCCCTCTGCAGGTTGGTCAGGAAGGTGAGCGTGGTGTCGCCGTAGTGCACGATGGCCTGCTCGATGTTCGTGACGAACTGCTTCGCGTCCGGCTTCTCGAGCGCGGCCGCGGTGAGGTCGGACGACGTGCCGGTCGCGGCGTAGTAGGCGCCGATGGTGGCGTTCAGCCCGGACGTCGAGATGTTCGGGTTCGTCTTGCCGAGCCGGAACTTGCCCCACTCCGGGTGGCCGTACTTCGCCCAGCCCGCCGGGTCGGTGGCCAGCGCGGCGAGGTCCTTCCAGCCGATCGCCTTGCCCGGCCAGCCGAGCGCTTCGGCCATCGGTTTCGGCATCGCGACGACCAGCGGCGAGTTCGCGATCGACTGCGGGTCGCCGTCGGGCACGATCGACCCGGTGTCGCCCTTCGCGTTGACGCGCAGGAGGTTGATCCAGCCGCTCGCGGCCGGCGTCCAGACGTCCGGGCGCGGGCCGTCGGTGGCTTCGTTCCAGCCTTTCGCCAGCGCCTGCATCGCCACGCCGGACGACTTCGATTTCACGACGACGTCCACGCAGTGCCCGGCGACCGTCCGTCCGGAGTAGGCCTTCGCGGCCTCCTGGACGATGCCGACCTTTTCCGGCGAAGAAGCGACGTTGAGCGCGACGGCGTCCGCGCCGGAGCACTTCGGCGCGTCGGCGTCGTTGCTCGAGCCGCTGGTCCAGTACCGGATTCCGACGATCAGCCCGGCGGCGACCACGATCGCGGCCACGAACGGGAGAATTTTTCTTTTGCGCCGCGCTGGTTGGGAATTGATCATCGAACCCTCCCCGTTCCGCCACCCGGAAGTTCATTATCCGGTCGGCGGAACGGGGCTGGGGTCGCGTTGCCGAAACTTGACTATCACTTAGGGGCGGCGGGCTTAGGGCCGCGGCGCGACCACGTCCACGCGTACCCGGGGTCTTCGGACGCGTCGGCGGCTTCGCCGAGGTCCAGCGGCGCGAACGTGTCGACCATGACCGCGGTCTCGTCGAAGAACTCCGCGCCGATCGACGCCTCGGCCGCGCCCGGCTGCGGGCCGTGCGTGAACCCGGACGGGTGCAGCGAGAGCGAGCCGATCCCGATCCCCGAGCCCTTCCGGGCCTCGTAGTTGCCCCGCACGTAGAACATCAGCTCGTCGGAGTCGACGTTCGCGTGGTTGTACGGCACCGGGATCGCGTCTTCGTGGTAGTCGACCTTCCGCGGGCAGAAGGAGCAGACGACGAAGTTCGGGCCCTCGAACGTCTGGTGCACAGGCGGCGGCTGGTGCACGCGGCCGGTGATCGGCTCGAAGTCGTCGATGTTGAACACCCACGGGTAGAGGCAGCCGTCCCAGCCGACGACGTCGAAGGGGTGCGTCGCGTAGGTGTAGCGCGTCAGGCCTGCGCGGTGCCGCACGAGCACCTCGACGTCCTCGCCGTCTTCCAGCAGCGGCTCCGACGGCCCGCGGATGTCGCGCTCGCAGTACGGCGCGTGCTCGAGGAACTGGCCCTTCGCCGAGAGGTAGCGCCTCGGCGGCCCGATGTGGCCGCGCGCCTCCAGCGTGAAGAGGTTGATCTCGCCGTGGGGCAGGACGCGGTAGGTGCACGACGTCGGGATCACGAGGTAGTCGCCGTCGCCGACCTCGAGACGGCCGTAGATCGTCTCGACGGTCGCGGAGCCGCCCTGGACGTAGAACAGCTCGTCGCCGGCCGCGTTGCGGTACAGGGGGCTGGGCGCGGTCGCCGTGACGAACCCGATGGTGACGTCGGCGTTGCCGAACAGGCGGCGGCGGTCGGTCACCGCGTCGGCTCCGCCGCCGAACTTGAGGTCCCGGGTCTTGAAGGCCCGCGGCTTGAGCGGGTGGTTCGGGGTGAGCGACCCGCGGTCCTCCTCGACCGCGACGGCGTCGACGATCGCCGTCGGCAGGCCGCGGTGGTAGAGCAGCGCGGAGTCCGCGGAGAAGCCCTCGACGCCCATCAGCTCCTCGGCGTAGAGGCCGCCGTCCGGCTTCCGGAACGCGGTGTGCCGCTTGTGCGGGATCTCGCCTACTCGCCGGTAGTAAGGCATCGACGTCCCCTTCTGACGTGTCCGTTGTGCGAACGATTTTGTCCTGATGTCGTACGCTACTAGCGTGTCAGTCGTGTCAAGCGCTGTGGAACTCACGCCCCCCGGCCCCCGTGGAATTCCTCCCCTGTTCGCGAGGCTCGTCGACGACTCGGCGCTGTTCCCTCCGGGCGATGCGGCCATGCCCGAAGCCCTGCGCGCGCACTTCGCGAGCCGGGAGTCCGAACACGCCGGTGTACTGGGAGTTTTCCTCTGCCAGGCGTCCCGGCTGCCCGAGCTGATCACCGAGTTGATCAAGATCAAGCCGAAGCAGCCGCTGCCGCTTTCGCTGATCATCGACACCGGTCTCGGCGGCGTCCCGAAGGCGATTTCGATCGTCGAATCGCGCAGCGAGCTGCTCGCGCTGCGGATGGTCGAGATGCCGGCGCCGTCCGACGTCGACGAGGTGTGGCTGGAGCGCGTCTCGGAGTTCGTCCCCGAGGACGTCATCCGGGTGGTCGAGCCGCGGCGCGGCGTCGGCTGGCTCGACGGCGTGCGCAAGGTGATCGAGCACGGCAGCTGGCCGAAGATCCGCTGCGGCGGCCAGGCGGGCGAGAACTTCCCCAGCGTCGACGAGGTGGCGGACTTCCTCGCCGTCGTCAGCGGCGCCACCGGGGCGTCGTTCAAGGCGACGAACAGCCTGCACCGCGCGGTCCGGCACACCGACCCCGGCACCGGCTTCGTGCACCACGGCTTCCTGAACCTGCTCGTGGCCTCCGCGCGCAGCCTGTCCGGCGGCGACGTCCGGGCGGCGCTGGAGTCGACCGACGCCCAGGGGCTGGCCGACGAGGCCCGCGCGCTGTCCGAGCCGGCGGCGAAGGCCGTGCGGTCGCTCTTCGCGTCCTACGCGGCGGCGTCGTTCGAGGAGCCGGTCGCCGACCTGGGCGAACTCGGCTTGCTGTGACCAGCCGGGAGGGGTCGCTGACGCTCGACCGGGGCTTGGCGCTGCTGCAGGCAGTGGCCGACGCGGGCGGCGACGCGGCGACCATCTCCGAGCTGGCCGTGGCCATCGGGGCCAGCCGCGCGGCCGTCTACCGGCTGCTCGTGCCGCTGTCCGAACGCGGGCTGGTCTGGCGTGACGGCACCAAGGTCCGTCTCGGCGTCGGCCTGCTCCGGCTGGCCGGGCAGGTGCTGCCGCAGCTGCGCGACGCGGCCGGGCCGGTGCTGCGTGAGCTGGCCGAGAAGGTGGGCGCGACCGCGCACCTGTCGGTCGCCCAAGGACCGCAAGCGCTTGCGGTGGCCGTCGTCGAGCCGTCGTGGACGAACTTTCACGTCGCCTACCGCGTCGGCAGCCGGCATTCGCTGACCGCCGGCGCGGCCGGCAAGGCGATGACCCTGCGTCCCGGCGGCAACGGCTGGGTGACGTCGACCGGCGAACTCGAGGCGGGCGCGTCCGGCGTCGCCGCGCCGGTCCGCGGGGTGCCAGGACTGCGGGCGAGCGTCGGTGTCGTCTCTATGGAACCGCTGAAGGCGGCGGAGGTGGGCCCGCAGGTCGTCGCGGCCGCTACCCGGCTGGCCGAGATCCTGAAGACGGACGGCTAACGCAGCGGCCGGACCATCGTCAGCAGTAGGGCGACGTCGACGGTGAACAGCAGGCGTTCGAAGAGGCCCAGCGTGACGTCCTGCTGGGCCGGCCCGAGGACGAGCGTCAGGACGAACCCGCCGAGCACCACGCCGACGCTGGCGAAGCTCGCCGTGGCCAGGCGCCGGATCGTCGTCCGGCGGGGCTCCCACGGGCAACGCTCGCGGCCCTTCTTCGTCAGCACGAACGCGGCGGCGGGCAGCGCGACGAACGCCGTCAGAGCGGCGAGGTTGTGGACCTGCCCGGCGAGCGAGCGCGCCTGGCCGTCGGGGTCGACCGGCACGAGGCCGCACACCAGCAGCCCGGCCGACCAGACGCCGAGCAGCACGCAGACGACGGTGGTGCCCGGGCGGTGGGCCTTGGCGATCCCGGCGAGCAACGCCACCGAGCCGAGCGACAGCGCCAGGCACATGATGCTGAACAGGGGAGCTGCCGAGGCCGTGCCGAGCTTGCCGTAGACGTACTCCGACAGCGTCTGCCAGATCGGGCTGACCTGGCCGGACAGCCGCAGGTGCAGGTCGATCGAGATGGCCACGGCGAGGCCGATGCCGCCGAGCGCGACCCGGCCGTGCAGCGGCGAGACCGCGGTCGAGGGCTTGTTCACCTGGTGCTCTCCCTTTCGTTGCCGAAAGGTTACCGGGCAAACCTGTGAAAGATCGGTCAGAAGGCCAGCTGGAGCAGGGCGAACGCCGCGAACCCGGCGAACGCGAACCCGGCGCAGCGCTGGATCAGCTTCGGCTTGATCCGGCTGCGCAGCTTGGCGCCGATGAACACCGCGAGCCCGGCGACCACGACGAGCGCGCTGAACGCACCGACACCGACCGCGAAGGGGTTGCCGATCCGGGCGGTGAGGCTCGCCGTCGCGAGCTGGGAGGCGTCGCCCCACTCGGCGGCGAAGAGCACGCCGAACGACGTCATCGCGGAGCGCGTGAAGGACAGCGCCGAGGGGCCGGTGCGCGAAGCGTCTTCGCCTGCTTCGTCGGCTTCGCTGAAGCCTTCGCGAAGGAGCATGAAAGCGCCGAGACCGAACATGACGGCGACGACCAGCGAAAGGACTACGTCCGGCAACAGCGTCAACACGCTACCGAACGCGACCGCTATGACGCACTGCACGGCGAACGCGGCGCACACCCCGGCGAAAACCGGCCAGCCGCGGAAACGGGTGGTCAGCACCAGGGTCGCGACGAGCGTCTTGTCCGGCAGCTCCACGGCGAGGACCAGGCCGAACGCGCTGATCAGCGCCACCATAGCGGCAGTCATGAGGATTTCTTCGCCCCTTTCACTGCAACGATAAAGGGGAGCTCGGGAAAGTCGCAAGCTGATGGCTCGCGCGAAATTGCCTGATCGGTGGCCATGAATTTGACAACGAGGTGCGTCGCACATATTTCTTCGGCACGCCGAATTTCCGGTTGTGGCCTGCGGTAGGTTCACGGCATGGGGTCCCAGGCGCGTGCTGCGCAGGTCGAAGAGGTCATCCGCCGGTTGGAAGCGCACTACGTCTTCCCGGACGTCGCCGTAAAGCTCGCGAAGGTGCTTCGCGCGCGTCTCGACGAAGGCGCGTACGCAGACCTCGGCGACGCGGAATTCGCGACGGCCGTCACAGCCGACCTCCAGTCGGTGAACGGCGACAAGCACCTGCGGCTGCGCCACCACGCCGACCCGGTGGCCGAGGACGGCGACGCCGAGTTCGCGTCGGAGGACTTCCGGCGGACGGCCGAGTTGGAGAACTTCGGGATCGCGTCGGTGCGGCGGCTGCCGGGCAACGTCGGCTACCTCGACACGACCCTGCTCTACCCGCTCGACTTCGCGGCGCCGGCGTTCTCGGCGGCGATGACACTGGTCGCGCCGGCCGACGCGCTGCTGCTCGACGTGCGGCGCAACCGCGGCGGCGACCCGGACACGAGCGCGTTCCTGCAGAGCTACCTCGTCGACGAGCGGACCCACTACCTCGACCTCTACGAGCGTGAAGGCCACCGCACGACTCAGATGTGGACGCTGCCGTACGTGCCGGGCCCGAAGTTCGGCGGCACCAAGCCGATCTGGGTGCTGACCGGCCCGGACACGTTCTCCGGCGGGGAAGACCTGGCGTTTTCGCTCCAGCAGCAGGGCCGGGCGAAGACCGTGGGGGAGTCCACCCGCGGCGGCGCCCACCCGCGTGAACAGTACAAAGTGGACACCTACCTCGACGTGACGGTGTCGATCGCGCGCTCGTTCCACCCGGAGACGGGGGAGAACTGGGAAGGCACCGGCGTCCGGCCGGACCTCCCGGTGGCGGCGGACAAGGCGTTCGACACCGCGTACGAGCTGGCGCTTTCCCACGTGCTCGGCCTCGGCGACACGGGACCGCGCCGCACGGTGGCGGCCGAGGCGCGGAAGGCGCTCGACCAGCTGTAGTCACCCGGGACGTTGGTCCTGTGCCGGACGGGACCAGTTGATCTGGCTGCGGCCGGCGCCCCGGAGCACGCTGGACCACGTGGAGGTCCTTGAGCTAGCGCGGTGGCAGTTCGGCATCACCACCGTCTACCACTTCCTGATGGTCCCGCTGACCATCGGGTTGTCGATCCTGGTCGCGGCGATGCAGACCCGCTGGGTCCGCACCGGCGAGCTGCGGCACCTGAAGATGACGAAGTTCTGGGGCAAGCTGCTGCTGGTCAACTTCGCCATGGGCGTGGTGACCGGGATCGTGCAGGAGTTCCAGTTCGGGATGAGCTGGAGCGCGTACTCGCGCTTCGTCGGCGACGTCTTCGGCGCGCCGCTCGCGATGGAAGGGCTCGTCGCGTTCTTCGTCGAGTCGACGTTCCTCGGCCTGTGGATCTTCGGCTGGGACCGGCTGCAAAAGCGTGTTCACTTGATGTGCGCGTGGGCGTTTTCGCTGGCCACGATGGCTTCGGCGTACTTCATCCTGGCGGCGAACTCGTGGATGCAGCACCCGGTGGGCGTGACGTTCGAGAACGGCAAGCCGACCATGAACTCGATCTGGGCGGTGCTGACGAACAACACGGCGCTGGCCGCGATCCCGCACACCCTGGCCGGCGCGTTCTCGGTGGCGGCGGCGTTCCTGGTGGGCGTCGCGGGCTGGCACCTGTGGCGGCGCGGCGAACACGCCGAGGTGTGGCGCTCGTCGTTGCGCCTCGGCGGCTGGGTCGGCGTGGCGGCGTTCGCGGTCCTCGCGATCACCGGCGACACGCAGGGCAAGCTGATGTTCGAGCAGCAGCCGATGAAGATGGCATCGGCGGAAGCGCTGTGCCACACGGAAAAGCCGGCGAGCTTCTCGATCATCGCGATCGGTGACGTGTCGGGCGCGAACTGCGAAGACGTCAAGACCTTCAACGTGCCCGCGTTGCTGTCGTTCTTGGCGCACAACGACTTCAAGACCGAGGTCAAGGGCGTGGAGAACCTGGTCGGCGAGTACCAGGCGAAGTACGGCACGAACTACCCGGACGACCCGGCCCTGGGTTCGCTGGCCGGCAAGCCGATCGACTACGTGCCGAACCTGCCGGTGACGTACTGGGGCTTCCGCATGATGATCGGCTTCGGCGCCGTGTCGGCGGGCATCGGGGTCCTGGCCCTGTGGCTGACCCGCCGCGACCGCGTCCCGACGGCCCGCTGGTTCCCGTGGCTGGTCCTCGGCGGCATCGCGACGCCGTTCCTCGGCAACAGCGCGGGCTGGATCTTCACGGAGATGGGCCGTCAGCCGTTCGTGGTCGTCCCCAACCCGAGCGGCGTCGACGGGGTGTGGATGTTCACCGCCCAGGCGGTCTCCCGCCTGACGACGGGCGAGGTGTGGACGTCCCTGATCGCCCTGACCACGGTGTACGCGGCCCTCGGCGTGGTGGAGCTGTACCTGATGCGCAAGTACGTCCGCGGCGGCGTCGACGCGGTGATGCCCCCGAAGAAGTCGAAGGACTCCGACAAACCGGGCGAGGACACCCTCGCCTTCGCCTACTGAGGTGTTGACGATGAGTGTCGATGTGACCACTCGCGCGAGTTACCCACAGTCCGTCTGTGGACAACTCGGCTCGTTGTGGATAACTCACGGCCACCGGCTGGACGGAGGTGCCCGGTGACACTCGCCACCGTCTGGTTCGCCGTCATCGCCTTCTTCTGGCTCGGCTACCTCTTCCTCGAAGGCTTCGACTTCGGCGTCGGCATGCTGCTCCCCGTCCTCGCCAAGGACAACACCGAGCGCCGCGTCATGGTCAACACCATCGGGCCCGTCTGGGACGGCAACGAGGTCTGGGTCATCGTCGCCGGCGGGGCCATGTTCGCGGCCTTCCCCGGCTGGTACGCCAGCCTGTTCTCGGCCGCCTACCTACCGCTCCTGCTCGTCCTGCTCGCCCTCATCGGCCGCGGCGTCGCCTTCGAATACCGCGGCAAGGTCGACTCCGAGCGCTGGCGGCGCAACTGGGACCGCGTGATCATGGCCGGCTCGTGGGTCCCGCCGCTGGGCGTCGGCCTCATCCTCGCGACCACCGTCCTCGGCCTGCCCCTCGACGCCGACGGCAACCGCGTCGGCTCCGCGTTCGCCGCCGTCCGCTGGGACACCCTGCTCGGCGCGGTCGCCATCGCCGCCTTCTCGATCACCCACGGTGCCGCGTTCCTCACCCTCAAAACCAGCGGTGACCTGCGGGAACGCGCGCACAGCCTGGCGCTCAAGCTCCTGCCGGCCGCCATGGTGCCGATGGTCGCGTTCCTGGCCGTCGTCCAGTGGCGCGAAGGCACGCTGTGGACGCTGCTCGCGTTCGGGATCAGCGCCGTCGCCGCGGTCGTCGCCTGGCTGCGGCTGCGCGCCGACCGCGACGGGCAGGCCTTCGCCGCGCTCGGCGTGGTCATCGCCGGCGCCGCCGTCACCATGTTCGGCGCGCTCTTCCCGAACGTCCTGCCATCGACGCTCGACGCCGCCAACACCCTCACCATCGCAGGCACCGCGTCGAGCCCGTACACGCTGACCGTCATGACCTGGGTCGCCGCCTTCGGCGCCCCGGCCGTGCTGATCTACCAGGGCTGGACGTACTGGGTGTTCCGCAAGCGCATCGGCACCCAGCACATCCCCGCGGTGCACGCACCATGAGCAATCTTCCCGGTCGCGCTCCCCTTTCCGCCTCGGAGTCCACAGTGGACTCGGCGCGGCCGGGAAAGGGCCCGCTCGGCGCACTGCCGGCCCTCGTGCCGGCCGCGCGCCGAGCGCTGGCCCTGGTGGGTTTCCTGTCCTTCCTCAACGCCGCCGCGCTGGTGGCCCAGGCATTCCTGCTCGCCGACGTCCTCGCGGCGATCGTCGGAGCAGGTTCCGGGGGACGCACCGCCCAGCTGGCCGCGCTGCTCGCGCTCGTCGCGACGCGCGCGTTGACCGGCTGGGCGGTGCGCACGGTCTCCGCCCGCGCCGCCGCGACGGCCCAGCGCGAGCTGCGTGCCAAGGCCGTCGACCACGCGCTGCGTCTCGGCCCCGAGTGGATCGCCCGCCGCGGCCACGGCGAGCTGACCGCACTCACCACCCGTGGCCTCGACGCGCTCGACGCCTACTTCCGCGAATACCTGCCCGCGCTGGTGACGGCGGCCGTCGTGCCGCTCGGCGCCGGCGCGGCGATCCTGTTCGCCGACTGGCCGTCCGGCGTGATCGTCGCGCTGACGGTGCCGCTGCTGCCGATGTTCGCGATCCTCGTCGGCAAGTACACCGCCGGCCGCGTCGCCGGCGCGACCGACGCCACCCACCGGATGTCCGAACGGCTCCTCGAGCTCGTCCGCGTGCTGCCGGTGCTGACGGCGTTCCGCCGCGCCACCGCGCAGGGGGAGACCGTCCGGCGGCTGTCCGAACGCCACCGCCGCGCGACGCTCAAGACGTTGAAGGTCGCGTTCTCGTCGGCGTTCGTGCTCGAACTGATCGCGACGCTCTCGGTGGCGCTGGTCGCGGTGGTGATCGGCGTCCGGCTCGTCGGCGGTGACTTGCCGCTGGCCATCGGGCTGGGCGTGCTGATCCTCGCGCCGGAGTGCTACCAGCCGCTGCGTGCGGTCGGCGCCGCGTTCCACGCCAGCGAGGACGGCGTCGAAGCGGTCCGGCGCGTTGCCGACCTGCTGGCACTCCCGCTGCTCCCGGCCGGGAGCGCGGTTCCTTCGCGGGGCGAACTGCGCGTGTCGTCTCTTCGCGTCGCGCGACGCGGCGGGTTCGCCCCCGACGGCGAGACGTTCTCGGTGCGTCCCGGCGAGACGGTCTGGCTTCGCGCCCCGAGCGGCGGCGGCAAGTCGACGACGCTCTCGGCGTTGCTCGGCTTCGTCCCGGCCGACGACGGTGCCATCACGGTCGGCCCGACGAACCTCGCCGACGCCGACCTCGCGCGCTGGCGCGAGCAGGTCGCGTGGGTGCCGCAGTCGCCGGTGTTCGCCGGCGGCACGGTTCGCGAAGAAGTGGGATCCGCCGGCTTGCTCACCGAAGTCGGCCTGGCCGGCCTCGCGGACCGCCCGGTGGCGAAACTGTCGCTGGGGCAACGCCAGCGCGTCGCGGTCGCCCGGGCGCTGCAGCGCGTGCGGAACGGCGCGTGGCTGCTGCTGCTCGACGAGCCGACCGCGCACCTCGACGAGGCCAACGCGCGCCTGGTCCTGGACGCGGTGCAACGTGCCGTCGGCAACGGCGCCGCGGCGATCATCGCGGCCCACGAGCGCACGGCCGCGGTCGACATGTCGTCCGACGTTCCGGCGGTTCCGGAACTGTCCACAGAGGACTCTTCGCGGCCGCCTCTGGCGTGGCGCGCCCTCCTCGACAGGCGGCTTTTCGGCGGCGCCGTGCTGGGCGCGGTCGCGCTCCTGGCCGGGGTGGCGCTGACCGCGACGTCGGGCTGGCTCATCGCCAAGGCGTCGCAGCAGCCGCCGATCCTGACCCTGACGGTCGCGGTCGTCGGCGTCCGCGCGTTCGGGCTGGGCCGCGCCGGGCTTCGGTACGTCGAGCGGCTGGTCACGCACGACGCCGCGTTCCGCGTCGCCGGCCGCGTCAGGGTGCGGCTGTGGAGTTCCCTGGTCCGGCTCGGGCCGCTGCACGCGGGGGAAGGGCAACGCCGGCTGGTCGCCGACGTCGACACCGTCCGCGACCTCCTGCCGCGGGTGGTGTCGCCGCCGCTGGTGGTCGCGCTGGTCGCGGCCGGGGCGATCGCCGTCCAGACGTGGGTTCTGCCGTCGGCCGGGCTGGCGCTCGCAGCGGCCGTGGCGCTCGGACTGTGCGCGCCGTGGGTCGCGCTGCGCGCCGAGCGACGGGCGACTTCGGCGCTGGCGGCCGGCCGTCGTGAGGTGGCGTCGCGAGTCCTGGTGCTGTTCGAAGCGGCGGCCGAACTCCTCGCCTTCGGGACGGCTCGGGACCACCGCCGCGCCCTAGCCGACGCCGACACGCGCTTGGCCGCGCAAGCGCGCAGGCAAGCTTTCGGCGTGGGTGCGGCGGAAGCGCTGGTCACGCTGGTTTGCGGGGCGGCCGCGGTCGTCAGCACGGCACTCGCCGCCCAAGCGGTCGCGGCCGGACGGCTCGACCCGGTCCTGGCGCCGCTGCTCGCGCTGGTCCCGCTCGCCTTGGCGGAGGTCCTCGCGCTCCTTCCGCCGGTGGCGCAGCACTGGGACACGCTGCGGCGCGCGCGTCGCCGCTTGGCGGACGTTCCGGAGCCGCGCTCGCCGGTGCCCGGGATGGTGGTCGCGCTGCGGGGAGCGGACCTCGGCTGGCCGGGAGGCCCGGCCGTGCTGCACGACGTCGACTTCGAACTCGCCCCCGGGACGTACGCCGCGGTCGTGGGACCCAGCGGTGCCGGCAAGTCGACGCTCGTCGCCGCGCTGCTCGGGTTCGTGCCGCCCCGGCGAGGTGTGGTCGCCGTTCCGGACGGGGTGGCGTGGGCGCCGCAGGAGCCGATGCTCGCCGCGACGACCGTCGCCGAGAACCTCAGGTTGGCCAGCCCGACGGCGACCGAAGACGAGCTGCGCGAGGCGTTGCGGCAGGCCGCGCTCACCGACGTGTCGCTGGAGACGGTGCTCGGCAGCGGCGGCAGCGGGCTGTCCGGCGGACAGGCACAGCGAGTCGCGCTGGCGCGGGCGCTGCTCGGGGCGCCGTCGGCGGGGCTCGTGCTGCTGGACGAGCCGACGGCGCACCTCGACGAGCCGACGGCGCAGGCAGTGCGCGCGCACCTGCGGGAGGCGCTGGCGGGCCGGACGGTGGTGCACGTGACCCATCGCGCCGAAGAGGCCGACGGCGCGGACGTGGTGCTCGAAGTCCGCGACGGCCGGGTCGCCGCCCGGGTGCCGGTGACGTGATCGATTCCCGCGGTGTCCTTGCCGCGCCGCCACCGCGCCGCGCGATAATGACGGAACTCATGGATCCGACGCTTGCCGCGCGGGCACTGTCCGCCGCCACCGAGATCACGAGCACCGCCCTGTCCGGCGACGACCCGGGCGCGGTGCTGGACACGGTCGTCGCCAGGGCGGCCGAACTCGCCGACGCCGACCTCGGGCTGGCCATGGTGAGCGCCGAGGACGGGCGCGTGGTGGTCGAGGCCGCGCACTACGCCACCGCCCACCCGGTCGCCGCCAGCGGTGTCGACCCGGCTGGTGACGACCCGACCGGCGAGGAGCCGGTCGGTCCCGCGGTCGGCGGAGCAGCGGTGCCGACACGCGCGGGTGCCGATCGCGCGGGCGTGCACGCCGGTCAGCGGCAGGCTTCGCCCGGTGGTTTGGGCGCGACCGGCAGTGCCGGACGGTCACCAGGCGACGCGAGCGCGGGCGTGCACGCCGGTCAGCCGCAGCCTTCGCCCGGTGAGTCGCTGCGGGGGCTCGCGCTTCCCTCGGACTCCGCCGCCGGGCGGGTGGCCCGCGGTGGTGAGCCCGTGGCCAGTGACGACTTCACCGTCGATCCGCGCACCGCGCCCTACGTTCCCGCCGAGCTCCACGGCTACGGGCCCTTCGCCGCCGCGCCGTTCGGGTCCGGCGGGCGGGTTCTCGGGGCGCTGACCGTCTACCGCAAGCGGGGGCGTGAGCCGTTCTCCGCCGGCACCGTCGAGATGCTCGTCGCCTTCGCCGCGCAGGCCGGGGTGGTGCTCGCGCTCGCCGAGGGCGCCAACGCCCGGCACCGGGTCGCGCTGTACGAAGAGCGGGAGCGCATCGCGCGTGAGCTCCACGACGTCATCGTCCAACGGCTCTACGGCGCCGGCATGCAGCTCGACCGGGTCCGGCGCAACATGCGCAAGCGGTTCGCCCAAGCCGACGGTGCCCGGCTGTCCGACGCGATCGACCAGCTCGACCAGACCATCGAGGAAATCCGCGGCACCGTGCGCGCGCTGCGGTCACCGGAGCCTCGCCACGACACCGGCACGCCCACCGACCTCGCCGAGTCGGCGCGCGGCGAGGTCCGCATCGCCGGCGAGCTGCTCGGCTACCCGCCGACCCTGGAGCTGTCCGGCGAGTTCGCCGACATCCCCGCGGAACGCGCCGACCACATCCGGGCCGCCCTGCGCGAAGCACTGTCCAATGTGGTCAGACACTCCGGCGCCAGCGAAACCCGCGTGACGCTGACCAGGGACTCCGGTGGCGTGAAACTCCGTGTCCGGGACAACGGTTCCGGCGTCCCCCAAGGCGTCGCCACCCGTGGTCTGCGCCATCTCGCCGAACGCGCGGACGCCGCGGGCGGGAAGTTCTTCCTGAACTCCTCACCCAGCCTCGGCACGCTCGTCGCGTTCGATCTTCCACTCGACTGACCGGGTATTCCTGCGCGATCTATCCTTCGCGGGTCATCCAGCCTCCCTTCCACGCCCTCGCCATGATCGTACCGGCTCGTCGAACATATATTCGACTCACGTTCGAGTGAAACTTTGCCGATAAAAGCGCTGATCGACGTGGCGGACCGTGACGGGAAGCCAAAAAGGACGCAGCGAACGGCGGATTGCGGACGGGCCGGCCGCGCGGGGTTACTTCTCGCGCCGCGCGATCCAGGCGGCCGCTTGCGTCCGGCGCTGCATGCCCAGCTTCGCCAGCACGGAAGTGACGTAGTTCTTGACCGTCTTCTCGGCGAGGAACAGCCGCTCGGCGATCTCGCGGTTGGACAGGCCCTGGCCGATCAGTTCGAGCACGTCGCGCTCGCGCTCGGTGAGCGTCGCCAGTTCGTCCGTCGGCGGGTGCCGCATCTTGTCCAGCACCCGCGCGGTGCTCACCGGGTCCAGCAGCGACCGGCCCGCCGCGACCTCGCGGACCGCGTTCACCACGTCCTGCCCCCGCACCTGCTTCAGCAGGTAGCCCGCGGCGCCGGCCATGATCGCGCCGACCATCGCCTCCTCGTCGTCGAACGCGGTCAGCATCAGGCACGCCGGCGGGTTCGGCTTGGACCGCAGCTCGCGGCAGAGCGTGATGCCGTCGCCGTCGCCGAGGCGGACGTCGACCACCGCGACCTCCGGCTCGACGTGCATCGCCACCGCCAGTGCCTCTTCGACGCTGCTCGCCTCGGCGACGACCTCGATGTCGGGCTCGTCGCCGAGCAGGTCGCGCAGCCCACGGCGGACCAGTTCGTGGTCGTCGACGAGCAGTACCTGGATCGGCATACCCCGAGGTTACGGGGTGCGCGGACCCCGTGGTGGCGGCCGGTCGCCACCGTCACACGTGAATTACCTCAAAGGTGTGACCGCGAACCCCGTAACATTTCGGCAGGCGCGCATTCCTGGCTGGTGTATCCGCAGGTCACCGTGGAAACGGCAGAGAATCACGGGACGCGGCGTTCTTGGTTGGGCGCTGGCATTTCCGAAATCTCGGAATGGTCCGTAACGGCTCCGCCGAGGTCGCGATAGTAACCACGCAATCGCCCCGATTCCGCTCGGAAGGAATTCCGTTGTCCTTGTTCCGTCGTGCCCTGATCACGGCCGCCGCCGTTGCCGGGTTCGCTTTCCTCGGTCCCGTTCCCTTCGCTTCGGCGCAGCTCGCGACGCCGCTCGTCGGCGACCTGAACTGCTCGGACTTCAAGTACCAGGAAGACGCACAGGCTGTTTACGACCGGGATCCGTCCGACCCCAACCACCTGGACGGGAACGACAAGGACGGCATTGTCTGCGAATCACTTCCGCACCGCCCGAAGCAGAGCACGACCACGCCGACGTCCGCAAAGCCCGCCACCACAACGCACACCGCGCCGAAGACGACGACCAAGAAACCCGCCGCGGGCGGACAGGTGAAGGTGAAGCCGGTCGGCGGCGTGGCCACCGGTGGCGGCGAGCCCGACCCCGAGGTGCCCGGCTTCCTGGTGGTCAGCGGGACGCTGCTCGCCGCGGCGGCGTCCGGTGGCATGGTGCTCTACCTGCGCCGGCGCCCGAGTTGAGGCACCCGCGCCTGTGGCCCGCCGTCGCGGCGGTCGCCACCGCGCTCGGCGTCGTCCTGGCCGTTGCCCTCGTCCTCGTCCTGTCGCCGAAGGCGACGGCGCCGATCGCCCCGCCCAGCCCGGCCACCCCGGGCACCACGGGCCTGGCGAGCGTCGCGGGCAGCGCGGCGGAGACCGCCCCCGGCCTCCCCGCGGCGAAACCGGCGTCCCTGACCATCCCGGCGATCGGTGTCCGGGTCGAAGGGATCAAGGACCTCGGGCTGACGCCGGGCGGCGCGTTGGAGGTCCCGGGCGACGCCACGACGGTCGGCTGGTTCACCGGCGCGCCGTCGCCCGGCGAGGCCGGCCCGGCGGTGCTGGCCGCGCACGTCGACTACAAGCACGTGCCCGGCGCCTTCTCCCGGCTGAAGGAGCTACGGCCCGGCGAGCAGGCCCGGGTCGGCCGTGCCGACGGCCGGATCGCGGTCTTCACCGTCTACCGCGTCGACCGCTACGCGAAGGCCGCGTTCCCGACGGACCAGGTGTACGGCGACACGCCGGATCCCGAACTGCGGCTCATCACCTGCGGCGGCGCGTTCGACCGGGCGAGCGGCAACTACCTCGACAACGTCGTCGCCTACGCGAAACTGACCGCGGTGGAGGCCTGAGCCAGGTCGATGCGCGCCAGCTCGAGCCTGAGGTAGCCGCGGTCCTCGAGTGACCAGACGTCCAGGACGTCACCGTCGAGTTCGGGGTACGCGATCACCAGCCGGACTGGCTCGGCGCCGTCCTCGCGGTACACGACGTCGACCGGGAGGCCGGCTTCGAGCTGCCAGCAGAGCTGCTGCTGCTTCGCCGTGAGGCGGCCGCCGTAGCGATCGCTCATCGCCCGTGCGAGCTGGCCGCGCAGCAGGGCCGGCCCGCTCGCCGGGGCCGCGAGCAGCCGCGCGGCGTGGTCGGCGGGATCGGGTGGCAGTTCGCCGGGGTCGGGGTCGTGAAGGGCCATCGCCGGCTGGGCCTGGTCACGCGCGGGCAGCACGATGGTGCCGTCGGCGGCGTGGTGAGTCGGGGCGTAACCCGCTCCCCGCAACGCTTCCAGTGTGCCGGAAGCGTCCACTGTGGACGTCAGTACCGTCGGGGCCACCGCGCGCAGGCCGAGCTTGGCGAGCTTGCGGTGCGCGGCGAGTTCGGCGAGCAGCGCGGGCTCTCCGACGACGACGCTCGCGACGTCGAGCACCTGCGCCTCACCGTGCCGCCGCGCGACGTCGTTCACCAGGTACACCAGCGGTTGCGGCAGTTCGCCGGCGGCGATCGCGCCCAGGTCGTCGAGCAGCCCGGCGGCGGTGGCGCCCTGGTCGAACGCGCGCCGCACGGACGCCGGGGAGAACCGCCAGCTGGTCGCGGTCCCCTGGGCCTCCCGGTCGGCGACGCGGTCCAGCAGCGCGGTGAGCCGGGTGTCGGGCGAGCCGGGCACGATCGCCGTCAGGTCGGTGCCGAACAACGCCGTCGTGCGTGCGCGGGAGACGAGCTCGTCGGTGACTTCCACGAGCTTGTCCGGGGCGAGCAGCGCGCGCCCGGCCGCGGTGACCGCGCCGTGCGCGACGACGCCGAGCAACTCGGCCTCGGCGAGCGCGACCCGCAGGTGCCCGGCGAAGTCGTCGGTCGGCAGCATCGGCGCGTGCCACTCGGCGAGCCGGGTGAGCGCGTCGACGTCCGCGACCGCGTCGCCGGGATCGAGCCGCGCCAGCAGCCGCACGACCGCCCGCCGCACCAGCGAGTCGACGTCGGGCTCGTACTCCAGCGGCTCGGGGTTCCACCAGGTCGTCAGCAGCAGGCGGTACAGCAGCGCCGGCGCGGGCCGAGCGAGCTCCGGATCCGGCGCGAGCGTGGGCGGTGACGCCTTCCGGCCGCGGCGCGGCGGCTCGGGTTCGTCGGCCAGCAGGAGCCCGGCCTGCGCCGCGAGGTCGATCGCCAGCTCGATCTCCTCGGGCGTGCCCCCGGTCTCCTTGGCGAGCTTCTTGACCAGCCGCACCCCGATCGTGCCGTCTTTGAGCAGCGGAAACGGTTCCGCGGTGGCCAGATCGACGATCGCCGACACCCGATCGAGCAGCCGCAGCGCGGCGGCCGACGACGCGGCTTCGGCGGCTTCCGTTCCGGTGTGCGTCACGGTGAACGCGGGTTCCTCGGGCGTGAACGGCAATGGGTGGTCCGGGCCCCGCAGCGCGAGCGCCACCTCGATCGGCATGGCCACGCTGCCGTAGTAGGTCCCGAACAGGAAACCGTGGTCGAACGCCCAGCCCGCCGGGGCGACGCCGTCGATCTCGGGCACGCCGTCGGCCATGTCCCGCAGCAGTTTGCGCGTTTCCCCGGGCGCGGTGGCGAAGAGCTCGCGGACGCGCTCGTCGTCGCGGAAGAACCGCACCAGCTCGAGCAGAAGCTCCGGCTTCCGGGTGGCGTGGGGCAGGCCGAGCGCGCGCGACAGCTTCGTCAGCCGGAGCGTGCCGAGCTCCCCGAGCAGGTTCGCGACGGGCTGCCCGAGGCCTTCGGGCTGGAAACTGTTGCGGTGCAGGAACTCCGGAAGGAAGACGTCGCCGCCGTCGCGCCACAGCAGGGCACGGTCGGCGAGATCGTCTACAAAGGACTCCACGTTCGCGGTCCCGAGAAGACGGGCGACTTCGCCGAGGGGAGCCGGTCGCCGCCCCAGCGCGTAACACAGCTGAACGGCGCGCAGAACCTGCACGAGCGGCATCGGCAGCTGGAGCAGGGCTTCGTTGAGGGATTCGGCCGAGGCCAGCCGCGCGGCGACGACGTCCAGCCGGCGCGGCCACGGCTCCTCGAGCACGTCCGGCCGGTGGGCCAGGACCTTCGCCAGCCCTTCGCGGTCCAGGCTCGTGAGCCGGCCGAGCAGTTCGTCGGCGGTGTTCATCGGCCCAGGTTAACCCCCGTCGGGTCAGGGCCATCCGGGTGGTTCCCCCGCTTGTTCGTGACAGATCCGCCGCGAAAAACGATCTCTTCCCGACGTGCCGGAGAAGGAGTGACGACCGTGCTTGAACTACACCGATCGGACGGGTTCCGCCCGACGCGATCTTCTGGAATCCTGGAGGGCTCGTCGCAGAACGGCGGGCCCTCACGTGCCGGTCACGTCAGGTCAACCGAACCGTTCTGCTGAGGGGGAACAGCGGCATGACCGCGCAGTTGGACACCGGGCGTCTCGATGTCGTCGCCGCGAAGGCCGTCGAGTGGCGCCGCAACCTCATCGACCTGAGCTTTCGCAACACGCTCCTGTATTTCAAGAACACGAAGCAGGGCAGCCTCGAGCTGACCGATGCCGATCCGGGCGCCATGGCCGAGCTGACGTCACGAGCCAAGGTCCGGCTGAGCAAGCTGCTGCCCGAACCCGAGAAGCTCCGGGACGCTTGCAGCCGGGCTCGCAGCCTCAGCAAGCGGATTCAGCTGTTCGAAGAGGAGCAGGGCCTGGATGTCGGTCGCGTCGCGTTCGGGCTCGTCTGCACGACGCCCAAGCAGCGGCAGGGCGCGGTTCCGGTGCTGCCTCTGCGAGCGCCGCTCCTCTTGCGGCCGGTCACGATCAAGGCCAGGACGACGTCGGAGAGCGACTACACGCTCGAACTCACCGACGAGGCCGAGCTCAACCCGGTGCTGCTGCACGCGCTCAACGAACAGTACGGCGTCGATGTCCAGGTGCTCGCCGACCGGATCGGCGAGGTGATCGACGGTTCGGCGCCTCATGCGATCCAGATGGAAAACGCCCACGCCCGGCTCGCCGAGGTCGCCGCGACCCACGGGATCGAGCTGCAGCTCGAGCAGGCCGTGGTCCTCGGGACGTTCAACTACGAGAAGCTTCCCATGGTCGAAGACCTGGCCAACGCGACCGAGTTGCTCGCGTCACACGACCTGATCGCGGCTCTGGCCGGGTTCACTCCAGCCGGTGAATCGCTGGTCGTATCAGGTGAATTCCGTCCACCGGCGGTGGACTCATTGCCGCCTGCTGACGAATTCCTTGTCCAGGACGCGGACTCATCGCAACACCGGGCGATCATGACCGCGCTCTCCGGTCGCCACGTCTTCATCGAGGGACCGCCGGGAACCGGGAAGAGCCAGACGATCGCGAACATCATCGCCGGGGCCGCGGCCACCGGGAAGAAGGTGCTGTTCGTCGCGGAGAAGCGCGCCGCGATCGAGGCTGTGCTCAACCGGCTGGCGGCCGTCGGCCTCGACGGATTGATGTTCGACCTGCATCAGCAGAAGATCAGCAAGCGGCAGGTCGCGCAGCAACTCGCGCTCAGCCTCGACCAGCTCGCGAAGGAACCGCCGATCGACGTCGCCGGGTTGCACGGCCGTCTCGTCAGCTCCAGGCAACGCTTGCTCGACCATTCGCGTGAACTCCACATCCGGCGGCAGCCTTGGGACTTGAGCGCCTACGAAGTTCGGAACAGGCTGCTCGACCTGCCGCCCGCGCCGGATATCCCCGGTGCCTTCCGAGGCGCCCACCTCCGGGCCCTGAACGCCGCTGTCGCCGCTGAACTCGAGGAGTCGATAAAGGACTTCGTCGACTCCGGTGGGCTGCGCATCCTCCGCCGTGAGACACCGTGGTGCAACACGCAGGTCCGGACCGTGGACCAAGCCGAAGCGGTGCTGATCCAGCTCGACCAGGTGGCCAACCAGACGCTGAAGCGCAGTCAGCACGGGATGCACAGGCTCATCGCGCAAGTCGGCCTCCGGCAGCCGCCCGACTTCGACGGCTGGGAACAGGTGCTCGAACTGCTCGATGGTGTTTCGCAGAGCGTACGGGATTTCGGTCCCACGATCTTCGGAACGCAGCTGGACCAGTTCGTCCAAGCGACCGCCGACCGCGCGACCCGTGCTCGCTACGCACAGCCGTTGTCGTGGCGACAACGCCGAGCTCTCGTCAAGCAACTGCGGGGGATGTCGACGACTGGCACCGCCAAAAAACCTGCGCTCCACGTCGCGCTGCTGGCGGTGCTGGCCCAACGGCAGCGGTGGCAGGAAATGGGCGGCCGGGAAGTAGCGCCTGCGGGGATCATCGGGCTGGACCAGGTCGCACAGGAGTACACCGAAATGCGCCGGCAGCTGGCGGCGGTCGCCCTGTCGGCGCGGTGGCCGGACCTGGCCACCGGGCCCGCCCCCGAAGTCGAACAGCGATTGACCGCGCTGGCCGGCGACAAGGCCATGTTGTTCAAGATGCCGAAGCTGAACGCTTTGCTCGACCGGTTCCGGCAGCTCGGCCTCGAGCCGCTGCTCGGTGAGATCGCGGCGCGGAACCTTTCCGCGGACGACGCGTGGGGCGCTTTCGAACGGATCTGGCTCTCCTCGATCGAGGACGACTTCAAGCTCCGGATCCCGGAGCTCGGCCAGTTCGTCGCCGACCGGCAGAACCGAGCGGCGCTCGACTTCCGCGCCGCCGACCGAGAGCACTTCGTGACAGCTGCACGGAGAGTGCGCCGGCAAGTGGCGAGACGAGCCCGCGAAGCCCAGGACAACCATCCTGACCAGGCGCAGATCCTCAAGAAGCAGGCGAGCCTGAAGACGCGCCACATGTCGACCCGCAAGCTCGTGGAGAAGACGTCGGACGTCCTGCTCTCCCTCCGACCCTGCTGGGCGATGTCGCCGCTGGTCGTGAGCCGGATGCTGCCTGCCGAAAGACACTTCGATCTGGTGATCTTCGACGAAGCGAGCCAGATCCGCCCGCACGACGCGATCACGTCGATCATGCGGGGCGAGCACTTGGTGGTCGCCGGTGACGAGAAGCAGCTGCCGCCCTCGAACTTCTTCGACCGGGCCATCGTCGCCGACGACGAGGACGAGGATGCCGACGGCGATCTGTCCGACTACGAGTCGGTTTTGACGGCGTTGAGACCCATCATGCCGTCGACCGAGATGCTGCGCTGGCACTACCGGAGCGCGGACGAACGCCTGATCGCCTTCTCGAACCGGGAGATCTACCGCGACGGCCTGGTGACCTTCCCCGGCGCGCAAAAAGACAGTCCCGTCACCCTCGTCACCGTGGACGGCGAAGCTTCGCCGGGGCAGAACGGTTCCGCGCCCGCCGAGGTCGAGCGCGTGGTGCAGCTGATACTCGAACACGCCCGGCTCCGGCCGCGCGAGAGCCTCGGCGTAATCACCCCGGGTGTCAAGCACCAGGGGCGGATCGAGCAACGGCTGACGCAAGCACGCCGGGAACACCCGGAGCTCGACGAGTTCTTCTCGGACGAGGTCGAGCTGGGACGCCGGTTCTTCGTCAAGAACCTGGAGAGCGTCCAGGGTGACGAGCGTGACGCGATCATCCTCACAGTTGGGGTCGCCCGCACCGCGTCCGGCAAGATCAACCGGACCGGGTTCGGCATCCTTAACCGGAAGGACAGCGAGCGCCGGGTCAACGTGGCGGTGACCCGCGCGAAACGCCGGATGACCGTGGTCGCGTCGTTCACCCACCACGACATCGAGCCGTCGACCGAGATCACCGGTACCGAACTCCTTCGGCGCTATCTCGATTTCGCCGCCCACCTGCGCGTCGACCAGGTCGGCCGCGCGGCGGAGCTGCCGTTGAACGGGTTCGAGCGATCCATGCTCGACGCACTGGTGGATCGAGGTGTGCCGGTCCACCCGCAATGGGGGTTTTCGGAGTACCGGATCGACTTCGCGCTGGAACACCGCGATCAGCCTGGGCGGATGGTCCTGGCCGTCGAGGCCGATGGGCATCGCTATCACCAGGCGCACAGTGCCCGGGACCGCGACCGGTTGCGGCAGGCACACCTGGAAAACCTCGGCTGGCGGTTCCACCGCGTCTGGTCGTCGGCGTGGTTCGCCGACCCGGAAAGGGAAGCGGACAACATCGTCGTGGCGTGGCACCAGGCGATGGCGGAGGCGGACGCCGCACCTGCGGCGGAACCCGAGCACGCGCTTCCGCAGCGCAGCGAGCCACCGCCTGCGGTCGCGCGTGGTCCGCGGCCACGCGTCCCGGCCGGCTTGTCCATCCAGGAGTACACCGAACGGCAGCTCATCGAGATCTGCCGCTGGCTGATGAGCGATGGTTTGCTGCTCGACCGCGACGAGCGCCTCCGGCAGGCGATGGCCGAGCTGGGCTTCCGCCGGCGCGGCGAGCGGATCGTCGAGCGTCTGAGCCGGGCCGTCGACATTGCGCAGGACCTTGCGGACAAAGAGGAGAACTGAATGTTCCCGTTGGACTCCCGGACGGCCGACCGGCTGGCCGAGGTCATCGTCGACATGGGCGGCTCGTACGAACGGAAGGGCTATCAGCTGGCCGAGTTGCTGCGGCACGCCGGGTGGGCAGGCCCACCCGATTACGACGGCTCACCGCGAATCCCCTGGCTACGGGAACAGCTCGACGAACGCCGTGACAACCACGCCGAGATCGAACGTCTGCTCTGCCGGGTCTGCGATCCGATCGAGTACGACGACGGCGACGTCACTGCGGCGGAGTTCCGTGCGGTGGTCAACGAAAAGCTGATACCGGAAGGTCTGGTGGTCACGCTCGTCGGCGGACGTCCGGTCATCGGCGAGCTCGGCGCGACCGACGAACAACCCAGGTACTCCGTACCACCGGACCTCAGGAACCGCCTCGGGATCTTGATCTCCGACGCTAGTGCGGTGGAAATGCTGAGCCGTCGGGTCGAGGAAACGCAGGTGTGTGAATCCGGTGGCGCCTACACGATGGCCATCATCGGCATCGGCAGTTTCGTCGAAGGGCTGCTTCTCACCGTGCTCACCGAACGCGACGACGACATCAGGTCGAACGGCTTCTTCGATCCACGATCGCAGCGGCAGCAGCGGATCAACCACGAGCGAGTTTCGCTTCAGCTGCTCATCGACACCGCGCACGCCAAGGACTGGATCCAGCTGGACGCGAAGGACTTCGCTCACCGGGTTCGCGATTTCCGCAACTTCATCCACCCGCGGAAGGAAATGGCGGAGCAGCCGCGGTTCGACGCCGACAGTGTGATGCTCTGCTGGGCGCCGGTGCACGCGATTTTGAACGATCTCGAGCAAAAATTGGGTCCGGCAGTCAAAGGCTGAACAGTCGGGGTTCCGGCCCGCGGGCGAGCCGGAACCCCGTGGCGATCAACCCTTGTCGCAGGCCACGCCGTCGCCGTCGCGATCGAGGCCCTTGCGATAACCCGGCTCGCCCTTGTGGATCGGGGCCACCCCGGCCGCTCTGGCTTCTGCGCAGTTGGCGTAGTACACGCTGCCATTGTCAGGTTCCGGGGCGGGAGGCTCTTCAGCGGTCGTCCGGACCGGATTCTGCTGGGGCGCCGCCTTCGTGGATGGCGCGGGCGGCGTCGAGGTCGGCTGCGGAGCCGGTTGCGTCGCCGGCACGGCGACGTTGACCGAGCCGTTGCACGGCGGTCCCCAGAATCCGCGAGCACCTTGCCGGGCAGCGGTTTCGGCAGCTTCGAATGCCGACGTCGCCGACTTGAGGTAGCCGTTCTGGACCGCCAGCGCCGCGTAGTCCCGGCCGTCCGCCAGTGCCACCGTGACCGCGCCCGCCGTTTCGGTGCCGAGGTGGACCACCGTACCGGTGAGTTTGCTGGTGGCCCACGCCAGCGATTCCGCGCCGAAGCAGTCGCTGCTCGTGCCGACTGTGGTGACGCCCATGACGTGCACTGTCTTCCGGACACCGTCGCTGTCGACCACTTCAAGCGTCGCACTGTCCGTCACGGTCGCCACGGTGTACGCCTCCGCGGCGGGCGTGGCCGCGCTGCTCGTCGTCGGTGGGGATGTCGACGGCGCCGCCGTCGTGCTCTGGTCCGGCGACTTCCCGAAAATCGCGCCGAGAATGAACAAGACGGCAAAGACGGCCAGGATGATCTTGAGCCAATTCGGCATTCGTCTTTTCGGACGCGACGGTACCTGTGCGGATGGATGCATGCGGGTGGTCCTCGTTCCTCGACGCGACGTGCCGACTCCGAGTTCGTGAAAACGCGGGCCGACGTTACGCCTCAGCACGTAACGGACCATCATCTGTTATCCGGTGGAATCTTGCTGTCACGATTGGGTTACGAACAACTGTGTCCGGAAGAAAAGGCGTCACATCGACGACGGTCGGCGCGATTCTGACGACGTGATCGAATCTCTTCCGCTCTCCGGTGTCGGAGGCCATCCCGCGCACGGCATCGACTTCACCGCCGTGGAAATCCGCACCACGGGTTTGCGGCCGGGGCACATCGTGGAGCTCGCCGCCGTTCGGACGAGGTTGGACGGCACGATCGTCGGCGAGTTCACGACTTCGATCAATCCCGGACGAGGGGTCCCGCCGGGGTCGGCCTTCGTGCACGGCCTCGACCGCGGCGAGCTCGATGATTCGCCCCCCTTCGGCGCCGTGCTGGGGCCATTGCTGGACTTGTGCGGAGGCAGCGTCCTCGTCGCGCACAACCTGCCGTTCGTGGACGGCTTCCTGAGCGGGGAGGTGGCCCGTCTGGGGGTCCGGGTTCCCGTCCTGCCCGGCATCTGCACGCTCGCGGCCGCGCAGACCGCTGTCAGGCTGCCGAACTACCGGCTCTCCACGGTGGCCCACGCGTTCGGGGTGCCCGTTCGCGTTGCTCAGCCGGCCCTGACCGGCGCCCGGGCGATCGCACGACTGGTGACAGCGCTCTTCGGCCGGCACGGGTTCGAGTTCGCAGTCGTTCCGGCCTTGCCTGCGGTTCCGCGGTTCCCCGCCGGAGGGCGCCTGCGGCCGCGTGCCGGGGAACCGAACGTCGAGCAGAGCTGGATGGCCGACGTCGTGGAACGTGTCACGATGGGACCGATCGGCGGGGATCCGGGGCTCGGATACGCCTACCTCGACCTGCTCGCGGGGGTCGTCGCCGACGCCCATCTGACGCACGAAGAGGTCTGGGCCCTGGCTGCGCTGGCGACCGAAGCCGGCATTCCCGAAGCGCAGGTTCGTGCCACCCATGAGCAGTTCGTGATGTCCCTCCGTGATGTCGCCGAAGGCGACGGCGTGGTGACCATCGAGGAAGCCGGCGAGCTGCAGCAGGTGGCCACCGCGCTCGGGGTCGCCGAAGTCCTCGGTGACGTGCGTCCCTCGGGCGTCGGCAAGCCGACCAGGGTTCTGGTACTCGGCTCCACGGCAGCGGCGGACCAGCTTCGCGCGCGGATCCTGGCCGAAGGGGCTCAGCTCGCCAAGAAGCTGACCTCGACGGTGACCCACTTGATCCGGGACGAGACGGTTCCGGCACAAGAACCCAGGCTGGCGAGGGCGGTCGAGCTGGGCGCCGTCGTCCTCGGCGTTCAGGAGGCGGCGACTGTTCTGGGCTTCGAGTCCGCGTCAGTCGAACGGGCCGTCGAACCACAACGGGTTACGCGAAGTGCGCCTGTTCCGGTCCAGCCGGTTGCTGTTCCCCGGCCGCCGGTGACGCGGCAGGTGCCAAGCACGTCACCGGTGTTCACGGCCCCGCCGGTGGAGCGTGCCGTGGCTTCCGCACCGGGACGTCGGGGACGGCTCGTCGGCGGCCGGATCCTGATGGGCGTAGGACTGCTGCTGATGCTCGTCGTCGTCTTGGCCATGTTCGGCGGGACGCCGCTGGCCGCCGGGATCTTCGTCGCGGTGCTCGGCGTCGGTGCGCTGCTCGGCGGGTGGTGGATCGCCACGCCGTCGCCGTCGTGAGCGACGTCGTCACGCCGCAGTTCGCCACCCGCGTCGCCGACGTCGAGGCTTTCGAGGTCACGGCCGAAGCCGCGCTCGGGGGTGACCCCGTGCGGCCCGGCTGAGGTGGACCGGGTTCACTGGGCGGTATGGCGGCAATTCCGGAGCTCGCGCTGCGGCAGATCGAACGGTGGTGCGCGCAACGCGTCCCCGCGCACCTTCAGGACCGGATCCGGGTCGAGTGCCGGACGCGGGGCCGCGCGGTCACCATCGTCGAACGGCGGGCGCCCTGGTCGCCGGAGGTTGGGCCCGAGTGGTCCGAACAGAAGATCGCGCAGCTGCGGCTCGACGAGTTCGGGATCTGGTCGGTGCTGTGGGCCGACCGGAACGGGCGGTGGCTGTCCTACCCGGACGCGCCGGTCGCGAGCACGCCGCCCGCCTTGCTCGCCGAAATCGACCGGAACCCGAACGGCGTCTTCTGGGGCTAGGCCGGCGGCGGGAAACGGAGCTCGTTGCGGTCGATCTTCGCGTGCGCGGCCGCCGGCAGGTCGACGCCGAGGCGGTCCGCCAGCTGCAGGAGGTACAGCGTGACGTCGGCGATCTCGTCGAGCACCTTCGCCTCCAGCGAAGGGTCTTCGCGCCACGCGTCGGACTCCTCCGGTGTGAGCCACTGGAACAGCGAAGTCAGCTCGCCCACTTCGCCGGACAACGCCATCACGAGGTTCTTCGGGGTGTGGTACGGCTCCCAGGCGCGAGCCGCCGCGAAGCCGCGGAGGCGCTGGGTCACTTCGTCGAAAGTCACGGGGGTGATTGTCCCCGGTAGTCACCGTGCGCTAACGGCCGTATGGCGGACTGCCGTTGACCGGTGAATCTCTCCCTCAATAGGTTGAACTTCGTCGGGATGCTTGCGGGGCCCAAGGCTGGGAAAGGAACGTCTTGAAGTACCTGCGATCCGTCCGCGGCCGCATGCTGGGCATCGCGTTCATCCCCGGCAGCGCGCTCGTCGTCGTGGCCGTGGTGATCGCGGTTTTCCTGGTCCACCAGGCGGTTCGGACCCGCGATCTCGCCATGGAAACGGCCGCCGCCGCCGATCGGACCGCCCGGGCGGTGGTCGCGCTGCAGGCCCAGCGGAGCGCGGCGATGGCCGTGCCCGACCGGCAGTCCGCCGCGTACGCGAATTTCACCCAGCGGATCGACACCGCCATCGCCGGCCTGCGCGACTACGCGCGCCGCGCGCCGAACGCCGAATCCGCCTATCAGCAGATGATCGCCGTCGAGCTGCTTTCCGTCGCCGAAGGCATGGATCGCTCCGATTCCCTCGCCCTCGCCGGGCTGGACAGCGTGACGCGGCGGGCGTACGCCTCCGCCGTCGCCGCTTACCGGGCCGAACTCGCGCGGGTCGCGCCGCAGCTCACCGAGAGTGGCCGGACGGCGTACGAGTCGCTCACGCGTAGCGCCGATTGGAGCAGGCTGGCCGCCGCCGAGGACTCGATCATCGCCGCCGAACCGCTGCCGGTGGCCGAGTCCACGTGGCGCAGCGCCGCTTACACCGTTTCCGGTGAGCTCGGCCGGTTGTACTCGCAGCAGAGCCAGTACGCCGTGCAGCTGACCCTTGACGACGGACGCCGCACCCTCGGCGGCGCCCTCGCCGCGGGCGCGGCGCTCCTGCTGTCCGCGCTGCTCCTCATGGTGGTGGTGCGGCGGCTCGTGGCGCGCGTGCCGGTGCCGGTGGTGCCGATCATGGTGCCGACCGTCCGCGCGGCCATCCCGCGACCCCGCCACGCACGGTCACGACGACCGCATCTGCCGGAGCCGTGGCCGCTGAAAGCCGTGCTCGACGACTTGCGGCGTCGATGAGCCGACTGCGAACCGTCACCTGTTACTCCGAAAAGAGCACGCGGTTGGCCCACACGCGTGCTGGACAGCCTCGGGCAGACTGGTGCGCGTGAGTCCCCCCTCGGATCTTCGCCCCTACCTGCGCACCTTGGACGCGGAGACGCTGGCGGACCTGCTGCACGCCCAAGCCGAACGTGACCCTGAGTTGCGGCATTCGCTCGAACTGCGCGCCGCCACCCAATCCGGTGACGTCAGCGAGGCGCACCGGCTGCTGGACGCCGCGGTCACCGACGGGAACGTCGAGTACACCGCGAAGGTCGGCGCGGTCCTCGACACGCTGCAGCGGATGCTCGACGCCGGCAGCCGCGCCGACCTGGGCCCGCTGGCCCGGCGCACGGTCGACGACATCAGCGAGGTGCTGGAGCAGTCCGGCGACCACGCCGGCGACCTGGCCGACCGGCTGGACCGGGCCGTCGAGCTGTACGCCCGCGCGTGCGCCGCCCGGCCGCCGGACCCCGAGAAGCTGGCCGACTGGATCCTCGAGGTCGAGTTCGACGGCCCCGGGCGTCCGGTCATCGACCTCGCCGAGTTCGCGACGGCGCTGGGCGAGCCGGGCCTCAAGCGGATCAAGTCCACTGTGGACGACGTGCTGGCGGCGAGCGGGCCAGGGCACCGCCGTGACGTGGCCGAACGGCTGCGGGAACAGCTGGCCGAGGTGCTCGGCGACGTCGACGAGCTGGTCGCGATCCTCTCGGCCAAGCCGCCGCGGGTGGACGTCAGCCTCAAGATCGTCCGGGTGCTGCGGGCCGCGGGGCGGCACAGCGAGGCCATCGCGCACGCCGCCCGCGCGCTCACGCACGACAAGCAGCCACAGCCCGAACCCGAAGACGAGACGTCTCGCCGTCGCAAGGACTTCGACGCCAAGCCTGGCCGCGAGACGTACACGGCGCTGCGCGAAGCCGCGCAGGCCGCGGGGAAGTGGACCGTGCAGCGCCGCGACGCGCTGGCGTGCCTGCGTGAACGCGCCGCCGAGGGCGTCGAGCAGGCGGGCGAACTCGTGAGCGTCCTGCTCGACGACGGCCGTCCGGACGAGGCCTGGCGGGCCTGCGTCCGGTTCGGCGCCGCGCCGGACCTCAAGCTGGAGCTGGCGGAACAACGGGCGGCCGACCACCCGGCCGAGACGATCCCGGTCTTCCGCGAGCACGTCGAGGAGCTCATCGAGCGCAAGGACCCGCAGGCCTACCAGGAGGCTGCCCGCCGGCTGAAGCTGTTGCGCACCTTGCACAAGCGCGCCGAAACCCCGGACGAATTCACCGCCTACCTCGCCGGGCTGGTGGAAACCCACCGCCGGAAAACCCGCCTGATCACGGAAATCCGGACCGCCCGCATCGCCTTGCCAAAAGCCGTAACTTCCGCGCGCACCCCTCGTTGACCGAGGTGGACCGGTGTTACACGTGCACCGGGACACCGTGAGCACGGCGAGGCGGTGACGCCGCTCTGGCCAGCGACGTCGCGGTGGCCCTGTTCCGTCGTCCGGCTCGGCGCCTCCCCGTCGAGCCCGCGGCGGGACCTCGCGCCAGGGCCACCGCGACCGGCTTGCGGTGAGGTGAAAGCATGAATGCATGAGCCCGGTCAGTCGCGCCCGCAAGAAGCCGCCGCAGCCCGTCACCCACAGCGTGACCGGTCTGTTCAAGGACGTCCTGAACGACTTTTCGGCGCTGGGTGCCGACCCCGCGCCGGTCGACGTCGAGCTGCTCGCCTCCGAGGTGCTCGGCCAGTTCCGCGACCTGCCGGTCGAGGACGGCGACGAGCCGCTGGGCCTGGAACTCATCGCCTTCGCCCAGCGCAAGATCACGCCCGGTGCCGCCGCGCTGCTGGCCGCGCTGAAGGTCGTCGCGGAGACCGACGTCGAACGCAAGGCCGCCGACGCCGGGCTGCAGGTCGTCCTCGGCCGCGGCATCCCGGAGCCGTCCTGGGCCGACGAGCTGGGCCGGGCCACCGCCGGCGAGTGCCTGCGGACCGGTGACGTCTACGGCGACGAGTCGTCCCTGCTCTGCGTCTTCTCCCACGGCGGCCAGGCGTACGGCCTGCTGGCGCTGCTCGACTTCACCGAGGGCGGCCGGGTGCGGGACCTCGTCGTGATCGACCAGCCCGCAGACGTCATAGCCGAGATGCGCGAGCAGGCCGACGCGGACCCGGAGCTGGTCGTCTTCGAGGCGGTCGACCCCGCCGAGGCACACCGCCTGATCGCGGACGGTCTCGCCGCCACCGACCACCTCGACGAGGCCGACGTCAGCGAGGACTACGCGCGCTTCCACGCCGTCGCGCTCACCTGGTGCCGCGCGCTGCCGGAACCCGCGCTCGTGCCCGAGGTGGCCGAGTGGTCCGAGACCGAGCGGGCCGCCGTCGTCGAGCAGTTTGTCGCGGCCAGCGGCGAGGACGCCGACGCCGCCCGCGCGATCGGTGCCCTGCTGCTGGAACACGGCGTGCGCACCGACCCGGCGAACCCGCTGCGCATCGGCCCGGAGAAGGTCGCACGGTTCCTCGAAGGCCTGCTCGGCGAGGAGTACGAACTCGACGCCGACCACGAAGACGCCGTCGAGCCGGTCGTGCTGGCCTGGGTGCAGTGGACGGCGGAGCGGGCCGGGTTGTCCGAGACCGCGGTCGCCGCGCTCGACGAGGCCGTCGCCGACTACCTGGGCGAGTACACCGACGAAGACGACTCGCCGCTGGAGCGCTACTTCGGCGACGTCGGCGACCTGTCGCCCAGCGAGCTGGCCGACGCGCTGGAGCGGCGGATGTTCGCCGTGCCGTCGCTGACCACGGAAATCGACGAGGAAGAGGTCGACCTCGACCCGACCGACCCCGAGCAGCGCCGGGCGCTCGTCATCGCCGAGGCCGACGAGGACGAGGAAGAGCAGCGGCTGATCCTGCGCGCGACGATCGTCGACCAGCTGTGGGACAACGAGCCCGCCGAGGCCTGGCAGGCCGTCGAGCGCCTGCGTGAGGGCGAGCTGGACCGCGACGAGATCTTCGAGCAGCTGATCGACGTGCTGGAAAACAGCCTGCTGGACGCGGAAAACCTCGAATACGACGCCGACGCCTACCTCGAGGCGCTGGCCGGACTCTGACGTCTAGGGGAGGGGGCCTGCGGGCTCGGCAGCCTTCGCTTTGCGGCGGCGTTCCTGCAGCCGGTCGTCGATGTCCACGACGAACGTTCCGGCGGCCATCGCGATCAACAGCGCCAGACCCAGCACCGCACCGACCCACGTGAGGATCATCGAGAACATCGTGGGCCTCCTCCCCAGCTCAGAGCCGTTTTCCTGACTCCTTCAGGGTCGCTTTCACACGGGTGCGCCGGTATCGGCCAACCGGTTACGCCTGAACGCTTCGCCTCGGCCGAACGGCCGGAATCCGGCGCGGAGAGTCGCGAGTCCACACCGGATCGTGGTCGCGCGTTCGCTCAGCGTGGGAAAGCGCGGCATGTGGGTGACGAGCCGCGTGACTGTCACATCTGGGGCTTCGCCCCAGGCCGGGGGCTCCGCCACCCGGAACCCCCGAAAAGCAGCTGTGACATCTGGGGCTTCGCCCCAGGCCGGGGGCTCCGCCACCCGGAACCCCCGAAAAGCAGCTGTGACATCTGGGGCTTCGCCCCAGGCCGGGGGCTCCGCCACCCGGAGCCCCCGAAAAGCAGCTGTGACATCTGGGGCTTCGCCCCAGGCCGGGGGCTCCGCCACCCGGAGCCCCCGATGAGATCGAGCGGGTCAGAGCTTGCGCAGGCGGACCCGGTTGATGGCGTGGTCGCAGTCCTTGCGCAGCACGAGCGTCGCCCGCGGCCGGGTCGGCTTGATGTTCTCCATCAGGTTCGGCTCGTTGATCGAGCGCCACAGGTGCCGCGCCTCGGCGCGGGCTTCGTCGTCGGGCAGGCCGGCGAAGTGGTGGAAGTGCGACGCCGGATCCGCGAACGCCGTGTGCCGCAGCTCCAGGAACCGCTCGATGTACCAGCGCTGGATGTCGTCGGTGTGCGCGTCCACGTAGATGGAGAAGTCGAAGAGGTCGGACACCATCAGCCGCGGCCCCGGCTGCAGCACGTTCAGGCCCTCGACGATGAGGATGTCCGGCTGCTGCACCACCTGCTCCTGGCCGGGCAGGATGTCGTAGGCCAGGTGCGAGTACACCGGCGCGGTGACGCGCTCGGCACCCGACTTGACCTCCGTGACGAACCGCAGCAGCGCGCGCCGGTCGTAGCTCTCGGGGAACCCCTTGCGGTGCATGATCCCGCGCCGCATCAGCTCGGCGCGCGGGTACAGGAAGCCGTCGGTGGTGACCAGGTCGACGCGGGGGTGGTCCGGCCAGCGGGCGAGCAGCGTGCGCAGGATGCGGGCGGTGGTCGACTTGCCGACCGCCACGCTGCCGGCGATGCCGATCACGAACGGGACCTTCGTGCCGCGGGAGTCGTCACCGAGGAACGTCGTCGTCGCTTCGTAGAGCCGCTGGCGCGCGGCGACCTGCAGGTTGATCAGGCGGGAGAGCGGCAGGTAGACGTCGGCGACCTCGGCCAGGTCGACCTGCTCGCCGAGACCGCGCAACCGCAGCAGCTCGGCCGCGGTCAGCGGCAACGGCGTCGAACTTCGCAGTTCTTTCCATTGTTCCCGGTGCAGCTCGACATACGGGCTGAGTTCGCGGACCCGGGTCATCGCACACTCCTCCGGCCGTCGCCTGCACTGGCGGACGTTCACCTGCGTGATTCAACGGTAGGGCTTACGGCCCGTGAACGCGCTGTGATGTAGTCCACCCCGAATCCTCGGGAAATTACCGAGCGTGACGGAAAACCTCGTCCCAGGCCGCCGCGACCTGGCGCGCGCACGTCGCCGGTTCGACGCCGCCGACGCCGGTGCCCAGGCCCGGCATCGCGATCGTGTCGACGAACTTCCGCACCGGCCCGTGGTCGAGCCGTCCGTCTCGCCACTGCAGGAAGACCGCGCGGGCGGCGAGGTAGGGGTGCACGGTGTCGGCGGGCAGCACCTCGCCGGGCTCGCGCATGGTCGGCGCGCTGATCAGCCACGCCGGCTGGGCTTCGCCGGTCGGGACGAGCACGGCCTCGCCGATCGGCAGCTCACCGCCGTGAAAGGCCAGGATCTCGCTGCGGACGCTCTGCTCTATGCCCGGGAAGGCCCGCGCGTAGACGGCGTCGATGCCGCCGCGCATCCAGCCGTAGGAGTTGGCCGGGCTGACCACGGCCTGGGCGGCGATGTCGAGGACCGACCCGCGGTGCACGCGGACCCGGCCGGCCACCGACTTCGCGGCGGTCGTCCAGGCGTCGGCGAGTGGTTCATCGACGGCGCACAGCACCAGCTCCGGGGTGCCCGGGGCGAGCCCGGACGTCCCGGCGTCCTCACGATCGGTGTGTGTGCCCGAATCGGCGGTCACGTACCCCAGCATCGCAAAAAACGCCACCCGGCGTAACCGGTTCGAGTACCGGCTGTCCGAGTGAAAGTCGCCACGGCGGGGCCCCGTAGCCTGAGTGCTGTGTCACGGATCGCATACTTCGGCCCCCGAGGGACCTTCACCGAACAGGCCGCGCGGGCCCTCGCCCCCGGCGAAGAACTGCTTCCGGTCGAGACCGTCCGGCTGGCGATGACCGCCGTCCGCAAGGGCGAGGCGGACGCCGCGTGCGTCCCCATCGAAAACTCGGTCGAGGGCGTGGTGCCCGCCACGCTCGACGGGCTCAGCGAGTCGACCCCGCTGGTGGCCGTGGCCGAAACGATCCTGCCCGTCCACTTCAGCGTGCTGACCCGGCGGGGCGGCGGGGAGATCCGGACCGTCGCGAGCCACCCGCACGCGCTCGCCCAGGTCCGCGACTGGCTCGAGGCGAACCTGCCGGACGCGCACCCGGTGGCGTCGTCGTCGACGTCGGCCGCCGCGGTCGGCGTGCTCGAAGGCGACTTCGACGCCGCGGTCTGCGCGCCGGTCGCGGTCGAGCACTACGACCTGGAAGTCCTGGCCACCGAAGTCGCCGACGTCTCCGACGCGGCGACGCGGTTCCTGCTGGTCCGCCGGCCGGGCGAGCTTCCGGAGCCGACCGGCGCCGACCGGACGTCCGTGGTCGCCGCGGCCGCGAACCGCACCGGCACGCTCGCGGAGCTGCTCACCGAGCTGGCCACCCGCGGGATCAACCTGACCCGGCTCGACGCGCGGCCGACGCGGTCCAACTTCGGCGAATACCGCTTCTTCATCGACTTCGAGGGGCACGTGGCCGAGCCGCGCGTCCTCGACGCATTGACGGCGTTGCGCCGCCAGTGCCGCAACCTGCGGTTCCTCGGCTCGCACCCGCGGGCCGACGGGACGCAGACCACCATCGAGTCCGGCTTCGGCAACGACGACTTCGTCGAGGCGGCCGGCTGGGCGGCCGCGGTCCGCAGGGGGGACCTGGCGTGAGGCTGCTGCTCATCCGCCACGGCCAGACCGACGGGAACGTCCGTGGCGCGCTCGACACCGCCCTGCCCGGACCGCCGCTGACCGACCTCGGCCGTCGGCAGGCCGACGCCCTCGCGGCGCGGCTGGCGGAGGAGCCGGTCGTCGCCGTCTACGCGTCTCAGGCGACGCGTGCCCAGCAGACCGCGGCGCCGCTGGCGGCCCGGTTCTCGCTGGACGTGCAGGTCGTCGACGGGGTGCACGAGGTCGTCGCGGGTGACCTGGAGGGCGCGACCGACCACGCGTCGATCCGGACGTACATGGACACGGTCCGGCGTTGGACGCTCGGCGAGCTGGCGGCGTCGCTGCCCGGCGGCGAGAGCGGCACGAGCGTGCGCACCCGGATGCTGGACGCGGTCGGCAGGCTGCGCGCCAAGCACGAGCAGGCCGACCCGGACGGCGTGATCGCCCTGGTCAGCCACGGTGGCGCGATCCGGCTGGGCAGCGAGTGGCTGGCCCCGAACGTCCACCCGGACGTCGCCAACGCGGCGCTGATCCCGAACACCGGGCTCGTGGAACTCCAGGCTCGCCCGGACGGGCAGTGGCACTGCTTGACCTGGGTCGACACGCCGCTCTGACCGTCACGAAAGTGTGATCCCGTCACGTTTAGAACACGTTTGGTGGGGAATTTACGAAGCTGACCAACCTGCGCACGACCGGTACGTCTACCCAGTAGCACCACACCAGGGAGGCGATGGACATGGTTCGGACGAAGCTTTCACGGTTGTTCCCGGTCGTCGCGGCTTCGGCGGGCGTTCTCGCGCTTTCCGCCTGCGGGAGTGGGGGCACCACGCCCGCGGCGGACAGCTCGGCGCCGTCCTCCTCGGCGTCGCCGACCGCCACCCCCACGGTCACCACGGCCACGTCGAGCCTGGGCAGCCCGACGCCGGCCGCGCCGCCGGTCGCCCAGCCCGTCGACAACGGGCTCTGCAAGGCCGGCGACGTCCAGCTTTCGCTCGGCCAGGGTGACGCCGGTGCCGGCTCGGTGTACCGGCCGCTGCTCATCAAGAACGTCAGCGCCAAGCCCTGCACCATCCAGGGGTTCCCCGGGGTGTCCTATGTGGCCGGTGCGGACGGGCACCAGGTCGGCAAGGACGCCTTCCGCGACGGCACGAAGGGCAACGCCGTCAAGCTGAACCCCGGCCAGACCGCGGTCGCCGACATCCAGTTCGTCAACGTGCAGAACTTCGACCCGGGCACCTGCCAGCCGACGCCGGTGAAGGGCCTGCGGATCTACCTGCCGCAGGAGACCGCGTCGAACTTCGTGCCCGAAGACGGCACCGGCTGCGCCAGCACGAAGATTCCCGGCAACCAGCTCGCGGTGAAGACCGTCCACCCCGCCTAGATCCTGGCGCAGATTTCCTGAGCCTGGACCAGGTGCCGCTGGCCGGAGAGGTCGTTGAAGTGCAGGCTGAGCACCATCCGGCTGACGCCGTCGATGTGGTCGGCCAGCGCCTGGTAGTTCGGGTCGACCTGGGCGGCGGCCGAGGACAGCTCGCGCGCCGCCATCATCCGGTGCAGCCGCTCCGACGTCAGGCTGGGTGTCAGCGACGGCTGCGCGTCGCGGCTCGTGTCGGGCAGCTCGCCGACGCGGTCGAGCGCCTGGCACGCCGCGACGGCGTCTTCGAGCGCTCCGGCGTGCACCCCGGACAGTCCCCAGAGCAGGCCGAGCACACCGCTGCCCAGCACGAACCCGGCGACCGTGGCCAGCACCAGCATCCGGCGTGACGGCGCCGGGGCCGACGTCGTGACCTCATCGGACTCGGCCGGAGAGTCGTCGAAGCCGGGACCGGTGCCGGTGCCGGTGTCCGCGGTGCGCATAGCAGCCTCCTCACCACCTGGGTGAGGAGCTATTTCAGCTCACAATCCCGGATCGTGGTGCGTCAGCGCCGCGGCTGAGTCCGATTTGTCACCGAGCGGGAACCGCCGCAGCGCGCCGAACGCGAACGCGGCGATCGCGAGCATCACCACCCCCGAGACCGCGAACGTCCGCGCCGCCGTGCCGAGTGCCTCGGTCAGCACCCCGCCGAGCAGGGCGCCCAGCGGGATCGCGCCCCAGACCACCGTCCGCCACACCCCGAGCACCCGGCCGAGCAGCTCGCCGGGAACCAGGGTGTGCCGCGCGGTCGCGAGCACGACGTTCACCGCGACGACCGCGGCCGCGAACAGCCCGAACAGCGCCGCGCCCGCGACCGGTGAGCGCACCAGGCCCATGCCGCCGAACCCGATGCCGCAGCAGACGATCCCGCCGACGACGACCGCGCGACGGCCGGTCGCGTGCACCAGCCGCGGTGCGACGCCCGCGCCGGCCAGGCCGCCGATCCCGCCGACGAACGCGAACAGCCCGAACGTCGCGTCGGACAGGTGGAGGTCCTGCAGCGCGTACAGCACCAGCTGCGCCTGCGCGAGCTCGCTGACCAGGCTGAGCACGCCGGCGACGACGACCAGCCGCCGCAGCAGCGGGTGTCCGCGCAGCCACCGCAGGCCGTCCGCCAGCTCGGTGCGCAGTTTCGCCGGCCGGACGGCCGTTTCCGCCGTGCCGCGGTAGGTGCCGGCCAGCCCGAGCAGCACCGCGGCCGCGATCGCGAACCCCGCGGAGTTGAGGATGAACGGGAAGGCCGCGAAGAGCGCGAACGTCAGGCTGCCGACCGGGCCGCCGAGGAACGTCTGGCCGACGATTTCGCAGGCCTGCAGCTTGCTGTTGGCCGCGTCGAGCGAGCCGTCGCCGACGACGGCCGGGATGAGCGCGTTCGCCGCGCTGTCCGCGATCGTCTCGGCCGTCCCGATGATCAGCGCGGTCAGGTAGACCAGCCAGATCGTCATGCCGCCGGCGGCGACCATGACGGCCAGCGCGCCGACCGCGACGGCGCGGGCGGTGTTCGCGGCGATCATCGCCCGCCGCCGGTCGATCCGGTCGACCAGCGCGCCGGCGACCGCGGCGAACAGCAGCCAGGGCAGGAACTGGGTGGCGGACAGCCCGGCGATGAGCACCGGGTCGCGGGTCAGGGTCGTGGCCAGCAGCGGCAGGGCCACCTTGCCGATGCCGTCACCCAGGTGGGACGTCGCGCTCGACGTCAGCAGCCACCTGAGTCTTCGTCCGTTCCCGTCGTTCCGGGCTTCGTTCATTGCGCCTCCCCGCACGAATCGAAGTCACCCAACGACTTGGGTAAGAGGATAACGGCGGTGATGGCTGCGCGTGGTCACGTTGTCACTACTGGTGAAACTCGTGACAGTTTCCCGCGCCGAATGTCGAAATCGGCGGAAAGTCTTGGTGCGCCGGGGAAATCCGCGCCGGCTCAGCCCCAGCCGAGCTCGTGGAGCCGGGCGTCGTCGATGCCGAAGTGGTGGCCCAGCTCGTGCACGACGGTGATCAGGACCTCCTCCACGACCTCGTCCTCGTCCTCGCACATGGCCAGGATCGGCTGCCGGTAGATCGAAATCCGGTCCGGCAGCACCCCGCCGTACGACGACGTCCGCTCGGTCAGCGCGATCCCGTGGTAGAGCCCGAGGATGTCCGGGGCCTCGTCGTTGAACTCCTCGACGAGCACGACGACGTTGTCCATCGCGCGCGCGAACTCGGCCGGTACCTCGTCCAGGGCTTCCGAGACCAGTTCTTCGAACCGCTCCCGGCTCATCTCGACGGGCATCAGCCGTTCTTCTTCGTCGACGGCGGAGTGGCGCTCGGCGAGACCGGGCCGCCGCCCCCGTCCGAAGGCGGGCCGCCGCCGTCTTGCGGCTGACCGCCGTCGGGCCCGGCCGGCGCGGCCTTGAGGCTGCCGGTCACCGCCTGCAGGCCGCTCTTGTCGGGCAGGGCCGCCGCCACCTTGCAGTTGACCTTGGCCGAGCCGACGTCCCAGCTTTCCTGCTCGCGCAGGTCCCAGGTCAGGATCAGGTGCTTCGCGTCGAGATCGGCGCCGCCGGTGTAGTCCGCGGCGGCCTTGTTGCACTCGGTGTCGAGCCAGGCCTTCTGGTCGTCCTGCGTCGGGTAGCCCTCTTTGAACTTCGACTTGAGGTCGAGGGTCGCGATGATCTCGTACGAGTGCGGTTTCGCGCAGTCGATCGGGTCGCCGACGCCCTTGCCGAGCAGGGCCAGGCAGGTGCCCGGCTCGAAGACCAGCGACTGGTCCTGGTCCTTCGCCGGCCCGGTCGTCGGCAGCAGCCTGCCGCCGGGGCCCGCCCACTGCAGGCCGCAGCGCAGCTGGCGGTCGCCGTCCTCCCACTGCGACGGCGTCGGGCGGAGCAGGTTCGTCGTGAGCTTCCCGTACGGGTCGAGCCGGTGCCCGAGGTAGGGCTTCACGTCCGCGGTGCACTTCTGCTGCGCGATCTGCTGCCACTGGTCCAGCGACGGCACCGGCGCGCCCTCCGGGAACTGGGCGCCGATGTCCACCAGCGTGGTCACCTCGAACAGGTGCGGCTGGGTGCAAGCGACCTTGCGCGCGTCGCTCGCGTCCGGGTTGTCCCAGGTCAGGCAGCTGCCGGGCGGCGAGTGGAACGCCTCTTGGGCGGCGGCGGACAGCCTGCCGGCGCCACCACCGGCCCCGCCGGTGATGCCGTCGCTCCAGGAGAACACGACGCTGAGCGCGAGCGCGATGAGCGCGCCCGCGAAGATCCCGCCCATCACGACGCGGGTGCGCAGGGTCTGCGTGGCGGCGGGGAACCGATCGGCGCTGGGAGACATCGCAGTCCATGATGCCCGCGCCGCGCGCGACGTGCGCGATCCGGGTGGTTAGGGTGGTCACGGTTTCGTGGTGGCCGGTGATTACGGAGCGCACATGACGCAGGACAGCAACGCTGGGGACCAGCCGCCCCCTGAGCCGCCAAAGCGCGGCTCGATGAGGTTCCAGGACTCCAACACCCAACCCCGCGAGCCCTCGCTCGCCGAGCAGCGCGCGCGTCAACAGGCGCTCGCCCAGGAGGAGCGCGACGAAGAGCTGGCCCGCCAGTCCGACGCCAAGGCGGCGACGCGGCGCAAGATCCTGATCGGCAGCGGCGTGACGGTCGGGCTCGTCGGCCTGGTCGCGACGTACTACACCGTCGCGAAGCCGACCGAAGTCACAGCCGTCTGCACCGACTCGAACGGTGTCGTCCAGAACGACGACAACTGCGACGAGAACTACGTGACCAGCCACGGCGGCCACGTCAGCGGCGGCTTCCTGTTCCTCCCGATCGGGGGCGGCGGCTTCAACAGCTACCGCTACAACTACGGCGGCAGCGGCACGATCGGGCAGCACGTGTCCGGTGGTTCGTACGACGCGCCGTCGTCGCGCGCCAACGTCACGACGAAGACCGGCAAGTCCGTCCAGCGCGGCGGGTTCGGCATCAGCGGCAAGAGCGGCGGCACGGGCGGCAGCGGCAAGAGCGGGGGATCGTAGGTGTACCGGGACCGGCGTGAGCCGCGGCGAGACTGGCAGCGGATCGTCGAAGAGCAGGGACTCGTCTACGGCACGCCGGCCCGCGACAGCAGCGGCCGGGTGCGGCCGTACTGGGACGAGTCCGTGCACTACGTCTTCGACATGGACGAGGTCCTCTCGCTCGAAGCCGACGTCGAACTGCTGCACTCGATGTGTCTCGAAGCCGTCGACAACGTCGTGACGACCGAGGGCTACCAGCGGTTCGGCATCCCCGAGTGGGTCTGGCCGCACATCGCCGAGTCGTGGAAGCGGCAGGACCCGCACGTATACGGCCGGTTCGACCTGCGCTACGACGGCAAGTCGCCGGCGAAGCTGCTGGAGTACAACGCGGACACGCCGACCACGCTGCTGGAGGCGTCGCTGCTGCAGTGGCACTGGAAGACCGACGTCTTCCCGGACGACGACCAGTGGAACTCGATCCACGAGAAACTCGTCGAGCGGTGGTCGTTCCTGCGGGACAAGCTGCCGTCCAACGAGCTGCACTTCACCTGGTCGGCGGCGGACCCGTCCGGTGAGGACAACGTCACCACGGCGTACCTGCAGGAGACCGCGGCCGAGGCCGGCCTCGACACGGTGGGCCTGGCGATCGAGGAGATCGGCTGGGACCCGCTGCTCAAGCGATTCGTCGACCTCGAAGAGCAGCAGATGGCGACCGTGCTGAAGCTCTACCCGTGGGAGTGGGTGGTCGACGAGGAGTTCGGCCGTCACGCCGTCGAGTCGCTGCCGCGGACGCTGTGGATCGAGCCGCTGTGGAAGATGATCCTCTCCAACAAGACGCTGCTGGCGATCCTGTGGGAGAACTACCCGGGCCACCCGAACCTGCTGCCCGCGTTCGCCGACGACCCCGGCATCCTCACCGAGTACGTCCGCAAGCCGAAGCTGGGTCGCGAGGGCGCGAACGTCCAGATCGTCGCGACCGGCTACGAGACCCAGACCGACGGCGTCTACGGCGCGGAAGGCTTCGTCTACCAGGCGTTCGACCCGCTGCCCGAGTTCGACGGCTACCGGCCGGCGCTCGGCGCGTGGATCGTCGGCGACAGCTCGGCCGGGCTGGGCATCCGTGAGACCGGCGGCCTGGTCACCGACGACGGTGCCGCTTTCGTCCCCCACCGCATCCCCGAAGCGTGATACAACACCTGCGCTGATCAGCTCTTTCCACCTGGGAGAAACTCGTGACCTCGACCCTTGCGCTGTCCGACACGTTCGGCTCCGACCTCGTGCGGGGGATCGGCGCGATCCTGCTGTACGGCGTCGTCGGACTGCTGCTGATGTTCGCCGGGTTCTACGCGATCGACTGGACCACGCCCGGCAAGCTGTCGAAGCTGGTGCACGCGGGCCTGCCGAACGCGGTGATCGTGACCGCGTCCGGGATGCTGTCGATGGCGTTCATCGTCGTCGTGGCGATCTTCAACTCGGCGAGCGACCTCACCGAGGGCCTGATCACGTCGCTCGTCTACGGCCTGATCGGGATCGTCGTCCAGGTCGTCGCGGTGCGGCTGCTGGAGTGGGCGACCCGGATCGACGTCGCCTCGACCATCGAGAGCGAGGAGTTCGCCCCGGTGAGCATCGTGGTCGCGGCGGCGCACCTCGGCCTGGGTCTCGTGGTGGCGGTCGGTATTTCCTGACCGTGGCCACGCTGGTCCGTTCGCACTAGCGTGGGTTCCGTGCGCCTGCTGAGGACACCGGACGACCGGTTCACGGACCTGCCCGACTTCCCCTTCGAGCCTCGCTACGCCGAACTCGCCGACCCCTACGGCGGCGTGATCAGAGTGGGGTACGTGGAGGCCGGGCCGTCCGACGGGCCGCCGGTGCTCCTGCTGCACGGCGAACCCAGCTGGTCGTTCCTGTACCGGAAGATGCTGCCGGTGCTGGCCGCGGCGGGGTTGCGCGCGATCGCGCCGGACCTGGTCGGCTTCGGCCGCTCGGACAAGCCGGGCGACCTGGCGGACCACACTTACGCCCGGCACGTCGAATGGATGCGCGGCTTCGCGTTCGACGCCTTGGACCTGCGGGACGTGACGCTGGTCGGCCAGGACTGGGGCGGCCTGATCGGGCTGCGCCTGGTGGCGGCGGAGCCGTCCCGCTTCTCGCGCGTGGTCGCGGCGAACACGGGCCTGCCGACCGGCGACGTGGACATGCCCGCGGTGTGGCATGCGTTCCGGGAGGCGGTGCAGAAGGCACCGGTGCTGGACATCGGACGGCTCGTCCAGTCGGGCTGCGCCACATCGTTGCCTGATCCGGTCCGGGCGGCGTACGACGCGCCGTTCCCGAACGAGATGTACAAGGCCGGCCCCCGAGCGATGCCCTCGCTGGTGCCGTACCGCCCGGACGACCCGGCGTCTTCGGCCAACCGCGACGCGTGGAAGACGCTGACCGAGCTGGACCTGCCATTCCTGGTGGCCTTCTCCGACGGCGACCCGATCACGGGCGGAATGGCGCCGGTGCTTCAGCGCTCGATGCGTGGCGCGCAGGGGTTGGAGCATCCGGTGATCGCCGGGGCCGGGCATTTCCTGCAGGAGGACGCGGGCGAGGAGCTGGCCGAGCACGTGGCGCGGTTCGTCCGGGGCTGAGCAGCCCCCGTTTTCCACGCTAGCGGAGGGTACCGACGGAATCGGTGCCCTCCGCTGCGTTTGTCCACAGGGGCCGCTCAGCGTCGGGGTTGTCCACAGGGGCCGCCTGGCGCCGGGGTTTTCTGCAGGGCCCGCCCGGCGCAGACCGGCGGCCGGCAGCGCAAGACGACCTCGACGTCACCAGACCTCCCCCGCCCCTCGTCCAAGCCGCACTTCAGTCGACGGTCGACTGACACTCCCACCGGAGGGGCGGGGGAGGTCGGACCCGCTATGCCGCGGATTGCAGCAGAAGAAAAGACTGTCCTCGCCGGACGGGCAGGCTCTGGGATGGCCACCCCGATCGCTGTCCTCCCACCTTCTCGTGGGGGCCGCCGGGTGGTCATCCCGTCGCCTGATTGAGGCCTATCACTTTGAGCCGGGCCCGCAAGCTTGCGTCGTCTTCTCGCGTTGGTCCTTGGGTTGCGGGCCCGGCTCAAAGTGATTTCGCGGCCTCAGGCGACGGGATGACCACCCAGCTCCTTTATGGAGTCAGGCGAGCGCTGCGTGCGTTGCCGCCAGTGAGTCCGTCAGGATGTCCAGCCCTTCCTGGGCCTCTTCTGCCGTGAGGGTCATTGGGGGGCCCAGGCGCAGGACGTTGCCGTGCAGGCCGCCCTTTCCGATCAGCAGGCCTCGCTTCTTCGTTTCCTCCAGCATCCGGGCCGCCGCTGCGACGAACGGCTCGGTTGTGCCCGGCTTGATCAGCTCCACTCCGATCATCAGGCCCTTGCCGCGGACCTCCGCCACGATCGGCGAGGAGATCGAGCGCAGTCCTCCAAGCAGTTGCTCGCCGCGGGCCGCGCAGTTCGCCTGCAGGTCGTGGTCCTTGATGTAGTCCAGGACCGCCGTCGCGCCCGCCATCGAGACCGGGTTGCCGCCGAACGTCGAGAAACTTTGGGCCTGGAAACAATCCAGGACGTCTCCGCGGGCCACCACGCCGCCGACCGCGAGGCCGTTGCCCAGGCCCTTCGCGAACGTCATCATGTCCGGTGTCACGCCGTGGGCCTCGATGCCCCAGAAGTGCTCGCCCGTGCGGCCCCAGCCGGTCTGGACCTCGTCCGAGATGAACAGCACCCCGTACTCGTCGAGCACCTCCTTCATCGCCCGGAACAGGCCGTCCGGGGGGAGGCTGAACCCGCCCACCCCCTGGATCGGCTCGGCGATCAGGCATGCCACGTCGCCTGCCGTGGCCGTGTCCAGCACGTCCACCAGGTCCGCGACGCACGCGTCGATGTAGTCCGCGTCCGACATGTCCCGGAACGGGCTGCGGTACCGGTACCCGCCGTGGACGTAGTTGACCTTGACCGGGCTCAGCGCCGACGCCGACCAGCCGCGGTTGCCGGTGATCGCCACCGTCCCGAACGAACGCCCGTGGTAGGAGTTCCGCATCGCCAGCACCTGGTTGCTGCGCCGGAACTGCGTCGCGAGCATCAACGCCGTGTCGTTGGCTTCGCTGCCGGAGTTCGTGAAGAACACCTTCGCGTCCGGGATGCCGGACAGCTTCGCGATCCGCTCGGCCAGCTCGACCTGGGACCGGATCAGGTACAGCGTCGAGGTGTGCAGGATGCCCGTGTCGAGCTGCTTGCGGACCGCGTCGCCGATCTCCGCGACGTCGTAGCCCATCGAGTTGGTCAGCACGCCGGCGAAGAAGTCCAGGTAGGTGCGCCCCTGCGCGTCCGTCATCCGCCGGTCGTGCGCGTGCACGATCTCGATCGGCTCCTCGTAGAGCAGGGACATCCAGCTCGGCATCACTGCGCGGTGGCGGGCCAGCAGCTCGTCGGTCATTCGGACGCCTCCTCTGCGAGTCTCCAAGGAGTATGGGGAGGCCGTGAACAGCCCTTCAACGATCAGACTGTCGGGATAACCCAGTAGGGACGCACAGTCTGTACGGACTACCCTCTGACCCGTGATTGACCCCAGGACTCTGCGCGATGACCCGGAAGCCGTGCGCGCGTCGCAGCGCGCCCGTGGCGAGGACGAAGGAGTGGTCGACAAGCTGCTCTCCCTCGACACCCGCCGCCGGTCTTCGATCGCGGCCGCCGACAAGCTGCGCAACGAGCAGAAGCTCCTGGGCAAGCAGATCCCGAAGGCGCCGCCGGAGGAGAAGCAGCAGCTGCTGGCCACGGCCAAGGAGCTCGCCGCGCAGGTCAAGGCCGCCGAAGTAGAGCAGAACACCGCGTCGGAGGAGTTCGACCAGCTCTTCCGCACCTTGCCGAACCTCGTCCACCCGGACGCGCCGGTCGGCGGCGAGGACGACTTCACCGTCCTCAAGCACGTCGGCGAGCCGACGAAGCTCGGCTTCACCCCGAAGGACCACCTCGAGCTGCTCGAAGGCCTCGGCGGCGTCGACATGGAACGCGGCGCGAAGGTCTCGGGCTCGCGGTTCTACTTCCTCACCGGCGTCGGTGCGCAGCTGCAGCTCGGCCTGCTCAACATGGCCATCGCGCAGGCGCTCGAAAACGGGTTCACGCCGATGATCACGCCGTCGCTGGTGCGCCCGGAGATCATGGCCGGCACCGGCTTCCTCGGGCAGCACTCGAGCGAGATCTACCACCTCGAGGACGACGACCTCTACCTCGTCGGCACGTCGGAGGTGCCGCTCGCCGGCTTCCACGCCGACGAGATCCTCGACCTCGACGACGGCCCGAACCGCTACGCGGGCTGGTCGTCCTGCTACCGCCGCGAGGCAGGCTCGTACGGCAAGGACACCCGCGGCATCATCCGCGTCCACCAGTTCGACAAGGTGGAGATGTTCGTCTACGCCAAGCCGGCGGACGCCGAGGCGGAGCACGAGCGGCTGCTCGGCTGGGAAGAGCAGATGCTGGCGAAGATCGAGGTGCCCTACCGGGTGATCGACACCGCGACCGGCGACCTCGGCACGTCCGCGCACCGCAAGTTCGACTGCGAGGCGTGGATCCCGACGCAGGAGACCTACCGCGAGCTGACCTCGACGTCGAACTGCACGACGTTCCAGGCCCGCCGCCTGTCGGTCCGCTACCGCGACGAGAACGGCAAGCCGCAGATCGCCGCGACGCTCAACGGCACCCTGGCCACCACCCGGTGGATCGTCGCGATCGTCGAGAACCACCAGCAGGAGGACGGTTCCGTCCGCGTGCCGGAGGCGCTGCGCCCGTTCGTCGGCGGCAAGGAAGTCCTGACGCCCCGCTGAATCCGGTGGATCCGCGGTGCTGCTCCGTTCGTCCCAGTACAGTCCGGGCCGAACGGGAGGACTCATGCGGATACTGCGCCGATCTTTGCCAATCCGGCCGGCAGCCACGGCGGACCAGCGGCCAGTGAGCGGATGCGCTCCGGCCCGTGTCCGCCTACTTTCGGCCGGATTGGCAAAATGGCAGGTCATGGCGGTCTTCGCGGCCGTGACCGTGGTGACCGGCTGCACGGTGACCGTCGGCGGTTCGGCGTCGCCGGTGCCGGGCCAGGGCCCGGTGGCCAAGGCCGTCGACGCCTGCTCGCTGCTGAGCCCCGACCAGGTCGGCGCCCTCGGCTACCAGAACCCCGGTCGCGCGGTGAAGGAGAACAAGGAGTCCGACCAGCCGTCGATGTGCCTGTGGAGCAGCACGGACGACGTCGACCCCTCCTCGGTGCTCAACGTCGGCATGACGACGTCGATCACCCTGGACGACTACCTGGCAGGCGCGCTCCGGAAGTCCTCGCCCCAGCAGCTCGGGGGCCTCAGCTGGACGCAGTACGCGTCCGTCCTCGGCGACGACTGCGTCATGTACACCGTGCTCGGGGCGAAGTCGTTCGCGTACGTCAGCGTCTCCGGGCCGCCGATCGAGAAGTCCTGCGAGCTGGCCAAGGCGGCCATCCCGCAGGTCGCCGAGCACCTGCCCGGCGGCAAGCCCGCGCCGTCGATCACGCCGTCGCGGTCGTCGAAGCCGGAGCCGGGCGGGCCGCTGCTGTCGGTGGACCCGTGCACGATGCTGAAGCCCGACCAGGTGGCCCAGCTGAAGGACATCTCGCCCAACGGTGAGAAGGACAGCTCGTCCACGGTCCCGAACGCGACCTACTGCCTGTGGGACGACACCGACGGCGACGAAGGCCAGAAGGCGTTCGAGGTCTGGCTCGGGCCGAGCACGCCGGCCGGCGAGTGGCCGGGCACGAAGGACGTCCCCCCGACCGAAACCGTCGACGTCGGCGGCAAGAAGTGGGGCGTGTTCCCGAACATGGGCGGCCTGCGGGTCACCTGCGGCGCGACCCTGGCGATCAGCGAGACGTCTTCGGTGGAGGTGGTCAGCGGGTTCATCGGCGACGACACCAAGACGTGCGACCTCGTCAAGCAGGGCTTGCCGCTGGTGACCGCGAACCTGCCGGGCTAGCTGTCCGAAGACACCTGGTCGGCGATGTGGCGCGCGATCTCGAGCGCGCTCGTCGCGGCCGGCGACGGCGCGTTCAGGACGTGCACCTGGTCGCGCGCGGTTTCGATGAGGAAGTCGTCGACGAGCGAGCCGTCGCGGCGCATCGCCTGGGCCCGCACGCCGGAGCCGTGGCGGACGATGTCGGCTTCGGTGACGGCCGGGACGAGCCGGGCGAGGCTCGCGGCGAACCGCTTCTTCGAGAAGGAGCGGCGGACCTCGTCGAGCCCGGTCGGGAACGCGTACTTGCGCGCCAGCCGCCAGATCCCGGGGAAGGCCGCGACCTCGGCGACGTCCTTCGCGGAGAAGTCGGTCCAGCGGTAGCCCTCGCGCCGCAGCGCGAGCACGGCGTTCGGGCCGGCGTGGACACTGCCGTCGAGCATGCGCGTGAGGTGCACGCCGAGGAACGGCAGCGTCGGGTCCGGCACGGGGTAGATCAGGCCCTTGACGAGGTGCCGCCGGTCCGGCTTGAGCTCGTAGTACTCACCGCGGAACGGCACGATCCGCGCGGACGGCGTCAGCCCGGCCAGCCGCGCGACGCGGTCGGAGTGCAGGCCGGCGCAGTTGACGAGCCCGTCGGCGACGACGACGTCGCTGCCGGTGGCGACCTCGACGCCGCCGTTGCCGCGAGCGCGGATGGCCACCGCGGGACTGTCCAGCCGGAGGTCGACGCCGGCCTCGTCGAGCAGCCGGACGAGCGCCTGGCAGACGCCGGGGAAGTCGATGATCCCGGTCGACTCGACCCGCAGCGCGGCGACGCAGGACACTTCGGGCTCGTACTCACGAGCTTCGGCGGGGGAGATCTTCTTCGCCGGGACGCCGTTGGCTTCGGCCCGCTCGGCGAGGGTGTTCAGCGCGGGAATTTCGCTGTCCCGGGTCGCGACGACGAGCTTCCCGCACACCTCGACGGGCACGCCGTACTGGCGCGCGAAGTCCACGATGGACCGGTTCCCGGCGACCGACATCCGCGCCTTGAAGGAACCCGGCTTGTAGTAGAGGCCGGCGTGGACGACGTTCGAGTTGTGCCCGGTCTGGTGCGCCGCCCAGCGGGACTCCTTTTCCAGCACGGTGACGTCCAGCCCGCGCCTGGTCAGCTCCCAGGCCACGGCCAGACCGACGATCCCGCCCCCGACGACTACGACGTTGCGCACGATCGACCAGGCTACGCGAGCGGGGAAGGGGAAGGATCAGCGGCTGAGCCGGTCACCTCCGCCAGCCCGGCCGTGGTCAGCGCCTTCTGGGCACTCATCCCCAAGCCGGTGCCGTAGGCGCGCTCGAACCCGTCCGCCCCCAGCGACTCGCGCACCCGGGCCCGCACCGCCGACACGTCCAGGTCGCCGGCGATCGGCGTCCCGCGCATCCCCGCCGCCGCGCCCAGCAGCACCGCCGCCTGCGCCGGCTGGGCCGCGGCGCCCGCCATGCCCTCCAACGCGGCCGCCACCACGTCACTCGCGTGCCAGTGACGGCCCAGCACCAACGCGTCGCGGTGCCACGCGGCCGCTTCTGCGGCCTGGCCCTCCGCCAGCGCGAGCCAGCCCAGCGAGACCATCGCCATCGCGCGGACCGTCTCCGCCGAGAACGAGCCACCCCGGCACTCCGTCAACGCGCGCTCGCACCACTCCCGCGCCGTCGCCGGATCACCTTCGTGGCGGGACAGGTTGGCCAGTCCGATGTACGCCGACGCGCGCGATTCCGGCATTCCCGTGCGCCGGGCCATCGCCGCCGCCAGTTCGTAGTCCTGGCGGGCACCGCCGAAGTCACCGGACAGCAGCCGGGTCCAGGCGCGGCGGGTCATGAGGTCCGCGGCGTCGTCCGTCGCGCCGATCTCGTGCATCAGGCCCAGTGCTTCGTCCATCAGCGGAAGAGCGGCGTCGTGCTCGCCGCGCCAGGTCAGCAGCTGCGACAGGTGGTCGAGCGCCATCGACAGGCCCCACCGCTCGCCCAGCGCCCGGAACTGCGCCGCCCCTTCGCGCAGCCCTTCCTCGGCCGCGGCCAGGTCGCCCGTCATCATCGCCCGCAGGCCCATCCCCGTCGGCAGCAGCGCCCAGGTCCACGGGTCGCCGTGGGCCAGCAGCGCTTCGCCGCGGCCGAGCAGCTGCTCGTCGTCATCCGGCGGACCGGCGACCACGCCCATCAGCATCACCAGGATCGGGTTGCGGGGCGCCCAGTCCACGCTCGTCGCGTACCGGTGGACCATCGGCAGGTACTGCTCCAGGGACTCGTCCGGATGCGCCGACATCGCCCCGAGAACGCACACCAGGAACTCTTCGACGTACTCCTCGCGCAGGTCCGGCGGGCACCGCGAGACGACAGCCAGCGACAGCCCGGCGCCCTCGAACCGCCGTCCGCGCATCCACCAGTACATCGCCAGCGGCGGCACCAGCCGCAGGGCGAGCACGACGTCGTGGTCGGTGGCCCAGCGCAGGGTGGCCAGGAGGTTGTCGTACTCGGCGTCGATCCGTGCCAGCCACTCCAGCTGGGCCGCGGTCCGCAGCATCGGGTCGGCTTCTTCGGCGAAGCGCAGGAAGTACTCGGCGTGCGCGCGGTGGAACGCCTCGGTTTCGCCCGCTTCGGCGAGCTTCTCCGCACCGAACGCGCGGATCGTCTCCAGCATCCGGAACCGGCCGCCGACGGCCTCCACCAGCGACTTGTCGGCCAGTTCGAGCAGCAGGTCACCGTCGGCCCCGCACACTTCGGCGGCGGCCGCGGCGGTCGCGCCGCCGGAAAACACCGTCAGCCGACGGGCCAGCTCGCGCTCCTCGGCGCCGAGGAGGTCCCAGCTCCACTCGACGACGCCGCGCAGCGAGCGGTGCCGCGCCTCCGCCGTCCGGCTGCCGCGGGCGAGGAGCCGGAAGCGGTCGTCGAGCCGGGCGGCGATCTCGCCGAGCTCCAGGGCCCGGACACGGGCCGCGGCCAGCTCCAGGGCCAGCGGCAGGCCGTCGAGGGCCGCGCAGATGTGCTGGACGTCGCCGATCGTCGATTCGTCGACCGCGAACGCGGGGTCGCTCGCGGCCGCCCGGTCGGCGAAGAGCCGGATCGCGGGGAACTCCGTGGCTCGCGAGGCGGGCGTCCCGGGCGGCGGGACGGCCAGCCGCGGCACTGGTGCCAGCTGCTCGCCGGTGATGCCGAGCGGCTCGCGGCTGGTCGCGAGCACCCGCAGGCCCGGGCACGCGGCGAGCAGCCGCGCGGTCAGCCGGGCCGCGACGTCGACGACGTGCTCGCAGTTGTCGAGCACCAGCAGCGTCGAGCGGTCGTGCAACGCCGACACCAGCCGCTCGAGGGGGTCCTGGGGGCCACCGCGGGCCGCGGCCAGTGCGGCGGTCGGCGCGTCACGCAGGCCGAGCGCGCTCAGCACCGCGCGGACGACGTCGGGGCCGCCGTGCGGTGCCAGCTCGACGAACGCGACCGTCCCGGCTTCGGCCGCGGCGATTTCCACGGCCAGCCGGGTCTTGCCGGTGCCGCCCGGCCCGGTCAGCGTCACGAGCCGGTTGCGCGCCAGCAGCTCCGCCACCTGCCGCAGCTCGTCGCCGCGGCCGACGAAGCTGGTCAGCTGCGCGGGCAGCGCCGGGATCACCGGCTGTTCGGTTTCGCCGCGGAGCACCGCGAGGTGGGCTTCGGCGAGTTCCGGGCCGGGGTCGGCGCCGAGTTCGTCGGCCAGGGTGCGGCGGGCGTCTTCGAACGCGGCGAGCGCGTCGGCCGGCCGGCCCGCGGCGGCCAGCGCCCGCACCAGCTGGGCACGCGGCCGTTCCCGCAGCGGCTGGGCGGCGACGGTCTCCCGCAGCCCGGCGAGGACGTCCTCGGCCTGCCCCAGTGCCAGCCGGGCCTCGACGTGGTCGTCCGCCGCGTCCGCCCGCAGCTCCTCGAGCCGCGCGGCCTGGGCGGTGGCGAACGGCGCGTCGGCCAGGTCGCTGAACGCCGTCCCGCGCCACAACGCCAGCGCCTCGCCGAGCACGTCCGCGGCTCGCGCGTGCTCGCCGTTCTTCAGCAGCGCCCGGCCTTCCCGCGCAAGACGTTCGAAGGCGAGAACGTCCACTTCGTCCGGTTCGACGACGAGCCGGTACCCGGCCGCGGTGAACTCGACCGGCGCCAGCTCCTTCAACGCCGTCCGCAGGCGCGAGACCTGGGACTGGAGCGCGTTCGCCGCGCCGTCCGGCGGATACTCGCCGTACATGCCGTCGATCAGCCGTTCGGCGGGCACGAACCGCCCGGCTTCGAGGGCGAGCAAGGCCAGCAGCGTCCGCGACCGCGGGCCGCCGATCGCGACCAGTGCGCCGCCCGCGTCCCATGCGGCGACGGCCCCCAGCACCCCGAATCGCATGGGCCCAGCGTAGGACGTCCTTCGGCACGTGGTGGGCGCCATTCGAAAGTCGACTTCGGCGTGGGCCTGTGAATCACCTGAGCGTGCGTCTATACACTTCGCCGGGTCCCCACGCAATGGGAGAGGTATGTCGTCCGAGAGCATTGCCCTAGGTCAACCCACCGTGGGCGAAGAGGAGCTCGCCGCCGTCGCCGAGGTCTTCCGGTCCGGCTGGCTGGCCGGTGCCGGACCGGCGTGCCGTCGCTTCGAGGAGCGGTTCGCCCAGGTCACCGGCACGGCGCACGCGTTGACGACCGCGAACTGCGGCTCCGCGCTCTTCCTCGGCCTCAAGGTCCTGGGCGTGCGGCCGGGTGACGAGGTGATCGTCGGGGACTACACCTTCCCGGCGACCGGCCACGCCGTCGTGCAGGCCGGCGCGACACCGGTGTTCGCCGACATCCGCCCGGACGTGTTCAGCGCCGACCCGGCGCACGTCGAGTCGCTGATCACCCCGAAGACCGTCGGCATCCTCGCCGTGGACGTCGCGGGCCAGCCCGGCGACTTCGACGAATACCGCGCGATCGCCGACAAGCACGGCCTCTGGCTCTTCGAAGACGCCGCCTGCGCCGCGGGCGCGACGTACAACACGCGCCCGGCCGGCAGCCTCGCCGACCTCGCCGCGTTCTCCTTCCACGGCCGCAAGGGCATCACCGCCGGCGAGGGCGGCGCGCTGGTCTCCGATCGCGAAGACCTCATCGCGCACGCCCGCAAGCTGCACACCTACGGCATCGAGCCGGCGATCAGCCGCGAAGGCTCGAACACCCTGCCCATCCCGGAGTTCCACGAGCTCGGCTACAACTTCCGGATGTCGGACGTCCAGGCCGCGATCATGAACGTCCAGCTCGACCGGCTGCCGGACCTGCTCGCGGCCCGCCGTTCGGTCGCGAAGCGCTATCACGAGGCCTTCGCCGAAGTCGACGCGCTGACCGTCCCGGTCGAACTGCCCGACCGCGAACACCCCTGGCAGGCCTACCTCCTCACGGTCGCCCCGGAGATCAGCCGCGACACCCTGGCGCTGCGGATCCGCGAGCAGGGCGTCCAGTGCAACTTCGGTACCTACGCCTCGCACCTGCAGCCGATCTACGGGCCTCAGGCCCCGCTGCCCGTTTCGGCGGACGCGTTCGCGCGTCAGCTCGCCGTCCCGATGCACGCCAACCTCACCGACGCCGAAGTCACCCGCGTCGCCGAGGTCGTGCGCGAAGCCGTGCAGTCCCTGTCCTGAAGCCACCGACCGAGGAGAATTTGGTGTCCGACAAGAAGGTGCTCTTCACCGGGGGCGGTGGCTTCATCGCCGCGCACGTCATCCCGCTCCTGCTCGAGAGTGGCTACACGGTCCGGATCTTCGACAACATGACCCGCGGCGACCGGTCCCGCGTGAACGAGTTCGTCGCCACCGGCAAGGTCGAACTCGTCGAAAAGGACGTCCGGTACGGCGGCGCGGTGCGCGAGGCGATGCGCGGCTGCACGCACGTCATCCACTTCGCGACGGTGTCGATCAACAAGTCGATCGCCGACCCGCACGAGTCGATCGACATCAACATGATCGGCAACCACAACGTGTTCGCCGCGGCGGCCGACGAGGGCGTGGAGCGGCTGGTGTTCGCTTCGACGGCGTCGGTCTACGGCGACCCGAAGCGGCTGCCGATGCACGAGGACGACGAGCTGCGCCCGCTCACGCCGTACTGCATCTCGAAGCGCGCGGGCGAGGACCTGCTCGGCTTCTACGAGCGCACCCAGGGCCTGTCCTGGAACGCGCTGCGGTTCTTCAACGTGTACGGCCCCGGCCAGAAGATCGAGGCCTACTACACGTCCGTGATCAACCACTTCATCCAGCGGCTGCGCAACGGCCAGCCGCCGATCATCGACGGCCGCGGTGACCAGTCGATGGACTTCGTGCACGTCACCGACCTCGCGCGGGCCGTCCTCGCGGCGCTGGAGTCGGAGAAGGCGAACGTGCCGATCAACATCGGCACCGGCATCGACACGTCGATCGCGGCGCTGGCCAAGATCCTCATCGAGGCCGTCGGTGTCGACGTCGAGCCGCTGTTCAACGAGCGTGACGTGCTGGTCTCGCGGCGCGCCGCCGACATCAGCCGCGCTCGTGACGTGCTGGGCTGGGAGCCGCTGATCACCGTCGAAGACGGGATGCGGGACCTGGTCAAGGAAACCGAGTGAATACCGCCGACGTGCTCTTTCCCGCGGAGGCGGCATGAATTCAGTCGCGGGGCCTGCCCGAGGACGTGCGATGCGCGTCGCGGTGGTGAACAACTTCTTCCCGCCGCGGGTCGGCGGCAGCGCGCACATGGCGGCGTCACTGGCGGCGCAGTTCGTCCAGGCCGGGCACGAGGTGCTGGCGATCACCGCCGCCTACGGCGAGGCGCCGGTGGAGGAGGAGCGCGACGGCTACCGCGTCGTGCGCCTCCCGGCGGTGAAGATGCCGCAGGTCGGGCTGTCGATCGACTTCGACATGAGCTTCGCGTCGCTGCGGCCGGGCAACTGGCGGCGGCTGTGGAAGCTGCTGGACGAGTTCAAGCCGGACGCGATCCACCTGCACGGCCAGTTCTTCGACCTGTCCTGGCTGGCCGGGATCTACGCGCGGCGCCACGGCGTCCCAACGCTGCTGACCATCCACACCCTGCTGATCAGCGACAACAAGCTGTACGGCGGGGTGTTCCGGCTGCTCGACGCGGTGCTCGTGCGGCCCATCCTGAACTACATCCGGCCGCGGTACGTCATCCTCGACAAGCTCGGCGTCGACTACTGCGTCGAGCGGTACGGCACCAGCGACGCGAACTCGGAGTACTTCCCGATCGCCGTCGACACCGGCCACTTCGCGAAGCCGGTGACGAAGGACGTCCGCGCGGAGCACGGGATCGGCGACGAGCCGCTGATCGTCTCCCTCGGGCACGTGATCCCGCTGCGCAACCGGCTGCCGCTGATCGAAGCTCTGCCGTCCATTTTGGACAAACATCCCGGTGTCCGGGTGGTCGTGGTCGGCCGCGTCTACCACGACGCGTTCCTGAAGCGGGCCGCCGAGCTGGGGGTCTCGGACGCCCTGGTCGTCGCGGGCCCGGTGCCGAAGGAGGACGTCCCGGCGTACTTCGCGGCGGCGGACATCGTCACGCACGACCTCAACGGCGGCTGCGGCACGGCGTCGCTGGAGGCGATGCTCTCCGGCACGGCGACGATCGCGTCGGTCACCGAGGACAACTACCCGGGCATCGAGCTGCGCAACGGCGAGAACATTCTGCTGGTCCGCCCGGACGACTCGGAAGCGGTGGCCCGCACGGTGATCGAGCTGCTCGACGACGCGGAGAAGCGGGCGCTGATCGCGCAGCGCGAGAGCGAGATGGTGCGGTCGAACTTCGGCCTCGACGTCGTCACCGAAGAGCACCTGAGGACGTTCGAGAAGCTGGTGTCGGAAGCCGATGTTCTTCGATGACGAGCGCAGCCACCGGCTGCGCCCGCAGATCCTGACCGAGCTGGTCTCGCAGTACATGAACGACGCCGAGCGGGCGGCGTTCTACGGGCTGCCCTCGACGTGCCGGGTGCGCGAGCGCGTGAAGATCATCAGCCCCGAGAACCTGAAGATGGGCGAGCACTGCTGGATCGGCGAAGGCGCGGCGCTCGACGCGAGCGGCGGCCTGGAGATCGGCGAGCACACCAGCATCGGGCTGAACACGCTGATCTTCACGCACTCCAGCTGGCTGGCGAACATGACGCTGCAGAACCACTCGGGCAGCGACCTGATCGAGCGCAAACCGGTGAAGATCGGCAAGGGCTGCTTCATCGGCGGCCTGGTGGTGATCATGGCGGGCGTGACGATCGGCGACTTCGCCACGGTGCAGCCGAACTCGGTGGTGGCGAAGGACGTCCCGCCGCGGACGCTGGTGGCCGGCAACCCGGCCCGGGTCTTCCAGCGCTACGACGAGGAGTACATCCAGTCCGAAGTGGACCGGGTCCGCGCGGAGAACGCCCGCCGCCGGGAGATCGCGGAGGAACGCGGCCAGTCTCCCGGCTGGGGCGCGCCGCCGGGCGACTTTTCGGAGTAGCTTTCGCGGGTGACTGGGGAATCCACCGCGGGCCGTCCTGACGACCGCCTGCCGTCCGTCCTGCGCTTCACGACCGAACTCGTCGCCTGGGTGGCCACGCCATGGGCACTGGCCGGGCATTCCTGGCTGCTGGCGGCGCTGTCCGTGGTGGTGCTGATCGGCCTGCCGACGTGCTTCTCGACACCGGGCGACAAGGCGAAGGTGATCGTCGCCGTGCCGGGCTGGGTGACGATCCTGCTGGTGCTGCTGCAGCTCGTCGCCGCGGTGGTCAGTTCGTGGATCGCCTGGCCTGCGTGGGCGGCGATCGTCGTGAGCGTGCTGGCGGCCGCCACAGTGGTCACCGAGCGGCAGCGCTGGCGGTGGCTCGCTGTTCGGCGTTTGTGACAGTTTGCGCTGGTAGGGCCCCATTGGGTGACTACTCAGAGCAGTGGCAATACGGCAGGCTGCGTGAGAAGATGACGTCCAGTGACCGAAGACAGGAGAAGGCGGTTGAGTGTCATGGAATGGCCTCACCATCTCCTGTCCCTCGACGACTGGATCGAACTCCCGGAAATGAAGGAGTTCCATGTCGAAGTGGTCGAAGGGGTCCTTCTCGTGTCGCCGCGCCCGTTGTCGTTCCATCAACGTGCCGTCACGCGGCTGACCTATTGGCTCGACGAGCAGATCCCGGGCGAGTTCACTGCACTACAGGAGACCGAGATGGTGGTCGCCGAGGTGCCGCTCACCGTGCGCGTACCCGATGTGATGGTGGTACCGACCGCTCTCGTGGAGGCGAATCCGGCCCGGTTGGCTGTCGGTGAGGTACGACTGGCCGTCGAAGTCCTGTCCGAGGGGAGCAAGCGGACCGATCGGGTCACGAAGTTCTCCGAGTACGCCGAGGCCGGGATCGAGCACTACTGGATCATCGACCTCGACCCGCCGGTCAGCATGACCACCTACAGGCTGGTCGAAGAGGACTACGAAGACTTCGGCGAACAATCCGGCATCGCCAAGCTCGAGTTCGCCGGTGCCGAACTCACCATCGACCTGAACGCCCTCATCACTCGGCACGCCCAGCGGCCGTAGCGCTTACCGAAGTGGATGACGGCGGCGCCGGCGTGGTCGCCGACGCCGCCGTCGCGGAGCCGCCCCGACACGCTGTGACCCCGGTCAACAGGCATGCGGCGGCGAAGAGAGCCCCCGAGTTGCGTCCGGAGGACAATCTAGCTCTCAGTCACGTCCCGTGGGATTGCGGTTACGCAACGTTTCAGCCGTGGCCGACGCCCGTGTCGCCCGCCGGGAGTTCGTTGCCCGCCGCGTCGTAGGCCTTGAGGTTCTCCGGCTCGGCCACGCCCGGGTTGAACCAGAACACGACCACGTTCGGGTCCGCGCTCCAGCGCGCCTGGTGCGCCACGCCCGTCGTCCCCCAGATGCGACCCGTGATCTTCGCGGCCGGGCCGGAGTAGTAGCCGAAGGTCGGCACGTCGTGCCCGTTGATGTTCAGGCCGCCGGACACCGCGTGGAAGCCCGGTGCCTTGTCGGAGCCCGTCGTCTCGTTGGCGATGATCAGGTCCGTCAGCCGACCCGCCGCGTCACGCGCGCCGGCCATGATGCCGAACGTCGTCTCCGGGAGCCGCGGTTCCTGCAGCTTCACGCCGTAGAAGACCACGTCGCCGAAGCCCGACGGGATGACGTCGCCCAGTACTTCGTGCTGGGACGCCGCGACGCGCGTGGGCGGCGGCGAAACCGGTGCGGCCACGGTGTCCGCGGCCGGTGCCGCGGCGGCGTTCGCGGTGGCCAGGACACCGGACACCACCAGTGCGCCACACGCGGCGACGGCCGCGCCGGCGACGAAAAGTCGTTTCTTCATCGGCTTTCTCCCTCAGTCGGCGCCCCGGCCGAGCCGGGGCGCAAGATCGTCCACAGCTCAGTACGGGCGTACGCTCGGAAAGGTTGAGGGCAACCTTTCCGCCGCCCGGCCGTCAGTGAAAACGGACGAAAAGAGGTGACGCATGGCGCGCGGCGACGAGGAGTTCGCGGAGTTCGTCCGCGTTTCGTCGGCCCGGCTCACCCACGCCGCGTACCTGCTCACCGGCGACCGCCACCAGGCGGAGGACGCCGCCCAGACCGCCTTCACGCGCACGTACGCGGCCTGGTCGCGGGTCCGGCACAAGGACGCCTACGGCTACGCCCGCACCGTCCTGGTCAACCACGTCATCGACGGCTGGCGGCGCCCCATCCGCGAGTACGCCACCGAGGTGCTGCCCGAGCAGCAGGACCGCCTCGACGTCGACAAGGCCGTCACCCAGCGCGCGTGGCTCACCGCGGTGCTCGAGAAGCTGACCGACCGCGAACGCGCCGTCGTCGTGCTGCGGCACTTCTTCGACCTGCCCGAAGCCGACGTGGCCCGTGAGCTCGGCGTTTCGGTGGGTACCGTGAAGAGCACCAACTCGCGGGCCCTGGCCAAGCTGAGGGTCGAGGTCGGCCCGGAGGACACGCTGATCGGAGGGAGCGGGCGATGAACGATCTCGACGACTTCCGCGCCGCCCTCCGGCAGCCGCCCGACGAGCCCTTCGCCGAGCCGGACCTGGCCAGGATCATGGCCGACGGCACCCGGCTCCGGCGCCGCCGCCGCGTGCTGACGGGCACCGCCGGGATCGCCGCCGCGGCCGCCGTCGTGCTCGTGGTGGTGTTCGCCGTCCAGCTGCGGCAGCCCGCGCCCGCCCCGGTCGCGCAGCCGCCGTCGCCCCAGCCCGCCTTGTCGACAGCGGCCCCAGCGCCGCACGCGGAGCAGCCGATCGGCGAGGTCGTCGGCACCGGGATCCGGACCTCTGCCGGGGAGCTCGTCTTCTACGCGCGGGCCCTCGACCTGCCGGAGCTGCCAGGCGTCCGCTTCGGCCTGGTGGCCGGCTTCCGGTCCGGGACCTCGCTGCAGGCCGTGCTGGTCACGAACGAGTTCCGCGGCTCCGACCGGTCGTTCGGCTTCCACGCCACGGACGGCGGCGAGACCCTCGAGGGCGAGGTCATCCCGGTCTTCGGCTACTTCGCCGGGCCGGCGACCAAGATCACCACCACGGTCCACGGCGCCACGGTGGAAGCCAAGCTGGCGAAGTGGACCGCCGATCCGAACGTGGTCATCTTCTGGTTCAACCCCGACCAGGTCCCGGACTCCGCGTCGCTGACCCCGCTCGTCGCGTACGACGCCAACGGCGAGCGCCTCACCAAATAGGCGGTACACGCGGACGCGCGGCGGGCGTAAGAACCCCACCGTGACCTCTCGACGAGCGTTCCTCACCGCGTCGGCCGCGACGGTGGCGGCGTCCGCGACCGGAGTCCCGGCCGGCGCCGCCGAACCGGGGGACCGCGGGCCCGGCGCCCCGGTTCGCCCCCAGCGCCCGGATCCGGAGCAGCGTGCCTTGCTGCGCCAGGTCGACGAACGGCGGATCGAAGCGACCGTCCGGCGGCTGGCCGCGTTCGGCACCCGGCACACGCTGTCCGCGCAGGACGACAGTGCCCGCGGCATCGGCGCCGCCCGTGACTGGCTCTTCGCGCAGTTCCAGCAGGTCGCGGCGGCCTCCGGGGGACGGCTGAGCGTCGAACTGCAGTCGTACGTCCAGCCGCCGGCGGACCGGATCCCGGTGCCGACGAAGATCACGAACGTCGTCGCGACGCTGCGCGGGTCCACCGATCCCGGGCGCGTGTACGTCGTTTCGGGGCACTACGACTCGCGCCGTTCCGACGTCATGGACTTCACCGGGGACGCGCCGGGCGCGGACGACGACGCTTCGGGCGTCGCGGTCTCCCTGGAGCTGGCCCGGGTGCTCTCGACACGGCAGCCGCCCGCGACGATCGTCTTCGCCGCCGTCGCGGGCGAAGAACAGGGCCTCTACGGCTCGCGGTACCTGGCGCAGCAGTTCAAGGCGGCAGGCACCGACGTCCAGGCGATGTTCACCGACGACATCGTCGGCTCCAGCCGCGCCGACGACGGCACGCGCGACCCCTTCACGATCCGCCTGTTCGCCGAGGGCGTCCCGACGGCGGAGACGCCGGCCGAAGCGAACCTGCGTCGCAGCATCGGCGGCGAGAACGACTCCCCGCCGCGGCAGCTGGCCCGGTTCGTGAAGTCCGTGGCGGAGAACGACGCGACCGGCATGACCGTGCGGGTCATCTACCGGCGCGACCGCTACCTGCGCGGCGGCGACCACATCGGCTTCCTCGAGCAGGGCTACCCAGCGGCGCGGTTCACCGAGCCGAACGAGGACTTCGCGCACCAGCACCAGGACGTCCGCGTCGAGAACGGCGTCCAGTACGGCGACCTGCCGGAGTTCTGCGACTTCCCGTTCATCGCGCGGGTGGCGCGGGTGAACGGCGCCGCGCTGTGGTCACTGGCGACGGCGCCGGGCACGCCGAAGGCCGTGAAGATCCGCACGGCGGCCCTGACGAACGACTCCGAGCTGCTCTGGAACGCCACGCCGGGCGCCACGAGCTACGAGGTCCTCTGGCGCGAGACGACGGCCCCGGACTGGACGCACGCGATCGACGTCGGCCCGGCGCTGACGGCGAAGATCGACCTGTCGAAGGACAACGTCTTCTTCGGCGTCCGCGCGGTGGGCCCCGGCGATCGCCGGAGCCCGGCCGCGTTCCCGGTGCCGGTGAGCTAGGCCGCGGCCTGCGTCAGGACCTGCTCGACGACGTGGTGCGACGGCAGGATCAGGTCGCGCTCGGTGTCGGCGTCGATCTTGCCCTCGAGGAGGTCGCAGAACCGGTCCAGCTGGGTCGCGAGGGGCTCCCGGGCCGTGACGAGCTCCGGGATCTCGATGACCGTCTGCTGCCGGTAGCCGAGGCCGTCCGGGGTGACGGAGTCGTGCGAGACGTGCCGGTAGATCGTGACGTCGCGGCGCAGGAGGTCGATCTCGATCAGCCGGTCGAGCTCCGACACCATCAGCGACCGGACCTTCCGCTGTCCCAGCCGGGACGCCGACACCGTGGCCAGGCCGGTCGGGAACGACAGCACCGTCTCGATGGTGTCCTCGGCGCCTTCGGCCGACTGCGGGTGGAAGTAGCCCGCGCCGGACGTCACGCGCGACGGCGTCGCCCCGCCGAAGAACTGGATCGCCAGGTCGACGTCGTGCACCAGCAGGTCCCACGCGACGCCGGTCTTGATCCGCGGCGCGTACGGGCCGTGCCGCCGCGCCATCAGGTGGATCGGTTCCTGCACCAGCGCCAGCGCGGTCATGACCGCCGGGTTGTAACGCTCCAGCAGCCCGCACATCAGCGGGATGTCGTTCTTCGCCGACAGCGAGACGATTTCCTGGGACTTCTCGAAGCTGTTGCAGACCGGCTTCTCGACCAGCATCGGCTTGCCCTGGCGGAAGATCTCCTGCGCCAGGTCGTAGTGCACCTCGGTGGCCGAGGCCAGCACCACGGCGTCCACATCGGACAGTGAGCCGAGCTCGGGCGTCCACTTCGTCTCGTACCGCTCGGCGACGGCCCGGCCCGCTTCCTCGCGCGGATCGATCACGCGGACGAGATCCACGCGTTCGTTCCCGGCCAGCACGCGTGCGTGCAGCGATCCCATGTTCCCGGTCCCGACAACAGCGATCCGATGCGTCATGCGCCCAGTACCTCGCGAACTGTCTCGATGATGGTGTCCAGGTCGGACTCGGTCAGGTGCGGGTGCACCGGCAGCGACAGCGCCTGCTCCGAGACGGCGCGAGCCACCGGGAAGTCCTCGACGCGCGCGCCCGGGATCAGGTCGTGACCCGCGTAGCAGTCGTAGTCGAAGACGATCTTGGGGTAGTAGATGCCGTTGCCGATGCCGCGTTCGGTGAGCGCCGCGGCGAGCTCGTCGCGCGAGAGGAACGCGTGCGGCCCGACCAGCACGGTGTACTGGTGCCACACGTGCTCGCGGCCCGGCAGCACCTTCGGGACCTCGAGGCCCGGCGTGCCCGCGAGGCCCTCGGACAGCCGCTTCGCGTTCGCCTGGCGGGCGGCGGTCAGCTGGTCGAGCTTCGCCAGCTGCGGAATGCCCACGGCGGCGTGCAGGTCGGTCATCCGGTAGTTGTGGCCGGCGACCTCGTACTGGTAGCGGGCGCGCATGCCCTGGTTGCGCAGCACGCGCAACTTGTCGGCCAGCGCGTCGTCGTCCGTGGTGATGACGCCGCCTTCGGCGGTGGTGATGTTCTTCGTCGCGTACAGCGAGAAGCAGCCGATGCCGAACGAGCCGGCCTGCTTGCCCTCGAACGACGCGCCGACGGCCTGCGCGGAGTCCTCGATGACCTGGAGGCCGTGCTCGGCGGCCAGGGGCGCGAGCTTGCCCATGTCCGCCGTCTGGCCGTAGAGGTGCACGGGCATGAGCACCTTCGTGCGGTCCGTCACGGCCTTGGCGACGGCGTCGGGGTCGATCGCGAAGTCGTCGCGCCGGATGTCGGCGAACCGGACGGTCGCGCCGGCCTCGAGGATCGCGTTCAGCGTCGCGACGAAGGTGAACGGCGAGGTGATGACCTCGTCACCCGGCTTCAGGTCCAGCACCTGGAGCGCGGCGACCAACGCGGTGGTCCCGTTGTTCACCGCGATCGCGTGCTTCGTCCCGGAGACCGCCGCGAAGGCGTCTTCGAAGCGCTTGACCATCGGTCCCTGTGCGATGGCGCCGGAGCGCAGCACCTCGACGACGAGGTCCTCCGCGTCGCGGACGTCGACCACAGTGATGGGGATCATGGGCAGTCTCTCTCGGCAGGCGATTTCGGTGCGTCCGGTACAGTGAGCCGCCGGTTCTGCGCCCGGCCGCCCTGCAACAACGCGGGCCACACGTTACCGGGCGCGGTAGCACGCCCAGTACCCAGCCGCCGACGAACGGATACCCGCCCGTGGCCAACCGCATCCACCCGACCGCCGTCATCGGCGAAGGCGTCGAGCTCGGCGAGGACAACGTCATCGGGCCGTTCACGGTGATCGCCGGGCCGGCCCGGATCGGCGACGGCAACTGGATCGGCCCGCACGTGACGATCGGCACACCCGGCGAGGACCGCAACCGTCCGCATCCCGCCTCCTGGGAAGACGCTCCGACCGGTGACCCGGATCACGACGGCCACGGTGTCGTCATCGGCAGCCGCAACCGCATCCGCGAGTACGTGAGTGTTCATCAAGGAACCTGGCGGACAACGACCGTCGGCAGCGACGGCTACTACCTCCGCAACTCCCACATCGCGCACGACTGCCTGGTCGGCGACGGCGTGACGATCGCCTCGAACGCCGTGACCGGGGGCCACTGCCACATCTGGGACGGCGCGAACCTCGGCATGGGCGCGATCCTGCACCAGAAGGTCGTGGTCGGGCCCGGCGCGATGATCGGAATGGGCTCGGCGGTGCGGCGCGAGATCGGCGCGTTCACCATCGCCGTCGGCAACCCGGCCCGCGTCACCGGCGTCAACGTCGTGGGCCTGTCCCGCCGCGGTCTCGACGAGGAGACGATCGAAGCCCTCGGGCCGTGGCTGAAGGGCAAGGAAGGTCTCCCGGACGTCACGCTGCCCGGCGACCTCTCTACCTTGGTAAAGGCGTGGGACGCTCGCCCGCGCGACGAGCACTAGGAGCTGTCAGATGTCGGAAGTCGCCCCCAAGCTGCGCGAGGTCTTCGTCGAGGCGCTGGACCTCGACGGCGGTGTGGACGTAGAGAACCTGAAGTACCGCGACATCGAGGCGTGGGACTCGGTCGGCCACATGGCGCTGGTCGCGGCCATCGAGGACGAGTTCGACGTCGAGTTCGACACCGACCAGGTCATCGACATGTCGAGCTTCAAGGTCGCCGTCGACATGGTCACCGAGCTGCAGTCGAAGAATGACTGATTTGTCGCTGTCGGGTCGCGTCGCGCTCGTCACCGGCGGGACGCGGGGGATCGGCCTGGCCACCGCCCGCGCGCTCGCCGAAGCGGGCGCGACGGTGGTGCTCACCGGCCGCGACGAGTCCCGCGCCAAGGAGGCGGCTTCGGCGGCCGGGGCCGCGGCCGGGCTCGCGCTCGACGTCACCGACGCGAAGGCGGTGTCTGCGCTGGTCAGGGGCGTCGCGAAGGAGCACGGCAAGCTGGACATCGTCGTCGCGAACGCCGGGATCATGGAGGACGCGCTCCTCGGGATGATCAAGGAAGAACTCGTCGACACGACGCTGAGCACGAACGTCGCCGGCACCTTGCACACCGTCCAGGCCGCGGCCCGGGCGATGATGCGCAAGAAGTCCGGCGCGATCGTGGTGCTCGCCTCGATCGTCGGTGAGTACGGAAGCGCTGGTCAGACGGTGTACGCGGCGTCGAAGGCGGCGGTAGCGAACATCGCGCGCTCGGCGGCGAAGGAGCTCGGCCGGTCCGGCATCCGCGTCAACGCGGTCGCGCCGGGCGTGATCGAGACCGATCTCACCTCGGGCCTGAGCGAGGACGCGAAGGCCGAAAACTCGAGCCGGACGCCGCTGGGGCGCCTGGGCCGGCCCGAAGAAGTGGCGAACGCGATCCGGTTCCTGGTGAGCGACGAAGCGTCGTTCATCACCGGCCAGGTGCTGGGGATCGACGGAGGCTTGGTGCTGTGACGTTGCTGGGTGCGGGGGCTCGGCTGGTGGACGTGGCCGGGGGCCGCACGCTGGCGGGCGCGGAACTGGCGGCCGAGGTCGGCCGCTCGATGGAGAAGCTGGCGGCGCTCCCCACGGGTGTCGTCTTCGCGCGGATGGCGGTCGACCTGCCGAGTGTGCTGACGTACCTGGGCGCGTTCGAGTCCGGGCGGGCGATCGCGCTGATCGACCCGGCGCTGGACGCCGACGTGCTGGCCGGGCTGGTCTCGCGGTTCCGGCCGTCGGCGGTGCTGTCGGCTTCCGGCGACGCGCCTGACGGGTATTCGCTGCGGGGCTCCGACTGGGTCCGCGACGCCGCCGAGGGCGTGCACCCGCACCCCGACCTCGCCGTTCTGCTCCCGACCAGCGGATCGACCGGCAACCCGAAGCTCGTGCGGCTTTCGCGGCAGGCCATCCTGGCCAACGCCGACGCCATCGCGCAGGTGCTGCACATCGACGCCGACGAGGTCGCGCCCACCTGCCTGCCGCTGCACTACAGCTACGGCCTGTCGGTGCTGAACTCGCACCTGGTGCGGGACGCGACCGTGGTGATCGAGCCGTCCGGCGTGCTCGGCCGCGGCTTCTGGGACGCGGTGAACACCTACGGCGTGACGTCCCTCTCGGGTGTCCCGTACCACTACGAAATGCTGCGGCGGCTCAAGTTCGACCCCGCGAAGTACCCGACGCTGCGCACGCTGACGCAGGCCGGCGGGAAGCTGCGCGACGAGCTGATCGCCGAGTTCAACGACAAGATGCTCGCCGTCGGCGGCCGGATGTACGTCATGTACGGCCAGACCGAGGCGTCGCCGCGGATGACGACGGTGCCCGCCGAGCGGCTGGCCGAAAAGCTCGGTTCCGCCGGGCCGGCGCTGCCGGGCGGCAAGTTCGCGGTCCGCCGGGACAACGGCTCGGAGACCACGCACCCGAAAATCGTCGGTGAGGTCGTCTACCGTGGGCCCAACGTGATGATGGGCTATGCGGACGACGAGTCCGGACTGGCCAAGGGTGACGAGTACGGCGGCGTGCTGGCCACCGGTGACCTCGGGTACGTCGACGAAGAGGGGTACCTGTTCATCACCGGGCGGCTCAAGCGCATCGGCAAGGTGTTCGGCAACCGCGTCAGCCTCGACGACCTCGAGCACGCCGCGCGCGCGGCGGCGGTCGGGATCGACGTGGTGGCGGCCGTGGCCGCCGGCGACAAGGTCGTGCTGTTCGCCGAAGGGGCCGACAAGGACATCTGCAAGGACGCGTCGAGGGCGCTGTCCGAGCGGCTGCACCTGCACGTCAGCGGGTTCGACGTGCGCCCGATCGACACCGTGCCGCTGCTGGCCAGCGGCAAGATCGACTACCGGACCTTGGAGGGGCGGGTATGAGCGTATTCACGCGGTCGCGAGCCGACCGGGAAGCCTTGCTGCTGCCCGAGCTGGCTTCGCTCACCGCCCACCACCGGGCGAACTCCGAGGGCTACGACCGGATCCTGGCTTCGCTGGGGATCGCGCCGGACGCGGCTTTCGGCTCGATCGCCGACCTGCCGTGGCTGCCGGTGCGGATGTTCAAGACGCACGACCTCAAGTCCGTCCCGGACAGCGATGTCTTCAAGACGCTGACGTCGTCGGGCACCACCGGCGCCGGCGCGTCCCGGATCTACCTCGACAAGGAGGCGGCGGGCGCGCAGACCAAGCAGCTGGGCGCGACGCTGCAGGAGGTCCTCGGCGGCGAGCGGCTGCCGATGCTGATGGTCGACACGATCGGCATCATCAAGAACCGCCGCTCGTTCTCCGCGCGCGGCGCGGGCGTGCTGGGCATGGCGAACTTCGGCCGCAAGCACACGTACGTGCTCGACGAGAACGACCAGCCGGACGTCGAAGCGGTCAAGAAGTTCCTGGCCGAGTACGGCGACAAGCCGTTCCTGATCTTCGGTTTCACGTTCATGGTGTGGCTGTACCTGTACGAGGTCGCGCGGGACAACGACCTGGACCTGTCGAACGGCATCCTGATCCACAGCGGTGGCTGGAAGAAGCTGATCGACCGCGCGGTGGACAACACGGAGTTCCGGCGGCGGTTCAAAGAGGACACCGGCCTGACCCGGATCCACAACTACTACGGGATGATCGAGCAGATCGGCACCGTGTTCCTCGAAGGCCCGTCCGGGAACTCGCTGTACTGCCCGGACTTCGCCGACGTCGTCATCCGGAACCCGGAGACGTGGGAAGAGCAGCCGGTCGGGGAGCCGGGCGTGATCGAGGTCGTCTCGACGCTGCCGCGGTCCTACCCCGGGCACGTGCTGCTCACCGAAGACCTCGGCGTCTACAACGGCATCGACGACGGCGACTGGCCCGGCAAGCACTTCTCCGTGCTCGGCAGGCTGCCGAAGGCCGAGGCCCGCGGCTGCTCGGACACGTTCTCGGGAGCGGCGGCATGACGTCCTTGACTCAGCGTTTCCCCGCCGGTCCTCCGGTCGAGGCCGGTGCCCTGGTCGACGAGCTGCGGGCGTCGCCGCCGGGCGGCCGGTTGCGCGTGGGCGACCCGCGGATCGTCGAGTTCGTCACGAAGTTCGCGCGCAAGCTGCTGGCCCCGGCCACCGCGCGACGGTTCCCGGAACTGGCCTCCCTCGGCTTCTTCCTGCGCAAGGGCGAGATCGCCAAGGCACTGTCCACTCTGGACACTTCCGGGACCGCGCTGCGGTTCCCGCGCGGGCTGGTGTTCCACGTGCCGCCGGCGAACGTCGACACGATCTTCGTCTACTCGTGGGCGCTGTCCGCGCTGGCGGGCAACCACAACGTCGTGCGGGTCTCGTCGCGCTCGGCGGGGGCCGCCGAGGCGGTGCTGGATGCGCTGAACGCCGCACTGTCCGAAGTGGACGCCGCGACGGCGGCCGCGATCACGGCCACCCAGCGGATGGTGACCTACGACCGCAGCGACGAGGTGAGCGGCGCCCTGTCGCTGGCCGCCGACCTGCGCGTCATCTGGGGCGGTGACGGCTCGGTCGCGGCGCTGCGCAAGTACCCCCTCGCGCCGCACGCGCGTGACCTGACGTTCCCGGACCGCTCGTCGTTCGCCGTCGCCTCGGTCGACGGCTGGCAGCGCGCGTCCGAAGCCGAGCGCCGCGCGGCCGCCGAGGGCTTCTACAACGACTCGTACTGGTTCGACCAGGCCGCCTGCTCGTCTCCGCGCGCGGTGTTCTGGGTCGGCGACGAATCCGGTGCCCGGGCGGCGGGCAGCGAGTTCCGCAAGCTCCTGGCGGCGGTGCTGGAGACGAAGCAGCACGTCACGGAGCCGGCGATGGCCGTCCAGAAGCGCGTCTCGGCGTACGGCGCGGCGGTCGACGGGCTGGTCAAGGAGATCGAGTTCCAGGGCAACGGCCTCGCCACGCTGGAGCTGGCCGACCCGGCGGTGCTGCCGCGCGAGTGGCTCGGCGCGGGCACGTTCGCGAACGCGCGAGTGTCCTCCTTGTCCGATCTGGTGCCGATCGTGCTCCGGAAGGACCAGACGGTCAGCCAGTTCGGCTTCACCACCGAGGAGCTGACGGCGTTCGCGCACGACCTGGCGGGCCGGGGCGTCGACCGGATCGTGCCCTTCGGCAGCGCGCTGACGTTCTCGGCGGTGTGGGACGGCTACGATCTGCTCTCCGAGTTCAGCCGCCTGGTCACGGTGCAGGCCTGAGGAGACGGTCGATGACGACAGTTGAGGAGCTGCCGGCTGCCGGCAAACCGCCGAAGTCGGCGAAGGCGAAGATCCTCGACGTCGTCCGCTGGGTCGCCATCCTGCTGGTCATCGCCTTCGCGGCGAAGCAGCTGGCGTCGAACTGGGGCGAGTTCTGGCACACCCTGCGTGACGTCGCCTGGGAGTCGTCGCTGCTGAGCCTGGTTGCTCTCGTCGCGGCGATCCTGGTGTCGACCTGGGGCTGGCAGACGATGGTCGACGACCTGGGCAAGCCGATCGGCTACGCCCGCGGCGCGCAGATCTGCCTGGTCGGCTCGCTCGGCAAGTACGTGCCGGGCTCGGTCTGGGCGTACCTGCTGCAGATGGAGCTGGGCCGCAAGGCGGGCCTGGCCCGCGCGCGGATCTTCACGGGCTCGCTGATCCAGCTCGGCGTGGGCGTGGTGTCGGCGCTGGTGGTGTCGCTCCTGGCGGCGCCGGCGGTGTTCAGCAACAGCCCGCGCGCGCTGTGGCTGTTCGTGCTCATCCCGCTCGGCCTGGCGATGCTGCACCCGAAGATCCTGACCTGGGGCACGTCGCTGGTGCTGCGGATCCTCCGGCGCCCTCCGCTCGCGCACCCCCTGGGCTGGCGAGTGGTGGGCAAGGTCTTCGCCGCTTCGACGGCGGCGTGGTGCCTGCAGGGCGTCCACCTGTGGCTCCTGGCCAACTCGGTCGGCACGCCGGGCGTCAGCGGTTTCGTGCTGTGCGTGGGCGCGATGGCCGTGGCGATGACGGTGGGCACGTTCGCGTTCATCCTCCCGAGCGGAGTCGGCGTCCGCGAGGTGGCCCAGGTGGCGGTCCTGACGGCCAGTGGCCTGACCGTCGGCCAGGCCACGGCGTTCGCGGTGGCCTCCCGGGTGATGTTCACGGTGGCCGACCTCCTGACGGCGGGCCTGGCCGCGGTGGCCGCCCGCTCGGCCCGCTCGGTGACCGCCCCCGCCTGACCGAGTTGTCCACAGGCTGTCCACAACCCTGACGCACCTGGGGACAACTCAGGACGTCAGCCGGTAGATCACCGCGTCCGGGTTGCGGTAGGCCTCCTTCAGGAACGGCGCGTCAGCCAGCCCGATCAACCCCGGCTGATAAGGCTTGCCCGGTTCGGTGGACGGCTTTCCCAGAATGACCCAATGGATGTTCAACCGCCGGACCGCGGCCCGGACCGCGGGGTCCGTCGAATAGTCGCGAAAGCGGTTCGCGAGCAGTACCGCGTCCGAAGGTGGTGAAGTTTCGTCGAAATGCGCGGCCACCGTTCGAATTCCCGACAAAGCGTAGGTCCACGCTGTTCCGTCGAAGCGGTCGTTCATCGCCCACTCGCCCGGTTTCGCCAGTTTCCCGAGTTCCGCCATCGCCGCCTGCTCGCCGGGTGTCACGCGGAGCGTCGCCGGGTCGGCCGCCTGGTAGCCCGTGTACACGCGGTCGCCGTTGGAGCGGACGTACAGCCCGTTCGAAAGCACCACGAATCCCACCAGCACCACCACCGCGACGGCCACGGCGGGCACCCGCACCCTGTCTCGCAACCAAGCTTGCGTCGAGGCCAGGCCGTGGGCGGCCAGGACGGTCAGCGGGATCGCCGCCATCGAGAAGAACCGGTACGGGTCGTCCCACCACGGCCGGGACAGGGCCATCACGATCGGCGCGTTCGACGACGCCACCGCCATGTACGCCAAGCCCGTCACCGCCGCCGTCAGGCCGATCCAGCGCAACGCGCCAGCCCGCGTGAAGAACACGATCCCCAGGAACAACGCCACCGACAGCCACACCTGCGGGTGCGGCTCGAAATGCTGGAAACCCAGCAACGCGCCGAGCGCCGTCGTCGCGCGGTACTCGCTGGGCCAGCCGTAGTACGGCAGCGTGCTCTCGGCCAGCCCCAGCGCCCCGAACAGTTGCAGCCACGCCACCAGCAGCGACACCACGGCGACCGGCGACAGCGCGAGCAGGTCGCGGCCGATCCGCCGCCACGAGCCCAGCCAGCGCTGGACCAGCAGCGGCCCGGCGAACAGGATCCCGCCGAACAACGTCGAGGAGTGGATGCACAGCAAGCCCACCGCGGCCAGCACCAGCACCAGGCCGGTGTCCGGCGCGACCCGCTCCAGGTACCGCCGCAGGGCCACCGCGGCGAGCGGCGTCAGCGTCACGCCCAGCGCGAACGGCAGCAGCGGCCCGCGGTCCATCGACTCGTAGACACCCATCACCGGCGCCACCGCCGTCAAGGCCACCGCGCCCGCCAGCACCGCCCGGCCGCGGAACTCCCGCACCAGCGTCACCAGGGACAACGCGAGTAAACCGGGCAGCAGCACGGTGTTCGCGTCCAGCGTCGCCGGGATCGACGCCCCGCTGAGCCGGTACGTCACCGCCGCCAGGAGGTGGTACCCGTTGGGGTAGAACACCGGGGCCGCGTCGCCGTACCAGTTCACGTGGCCGGTGCCGAACAGGCTGCCGTCGCCGGTGTCGGCAATCGAGCGGACCGCGTTCCCGTGGTAGACGGCGTCGAAGCCCTGCGGCAGCACGCCGATCCGGCCCATGCCGAGCAGCGTCGCGTAGACGCCGGCCGCCGACGCGAACAGCAGGCACGCCAGCACCGCGAGGTGCCCGCGACGCGCCCACAGCCCGGGTTCCGGCTCCGGTGCCCAGCGACGCACTGTCAGTCTCCGGACGCCGAAAGCGACCGCGGCGAACACGACGGTCGAAACGGCGTACGTGACGGCGTTGAACGACACCCCGATCGCCGCGGTCCACGGCCCGGTGAGCCCGCCGATGGCGTAGCTCAGCAACGGGGTCGACCCGGCCAGGGCCCAGCCGCGCAAACCCGCGGTGAGACCGGTCACGAGACCGGGCACGGCGATGACGACAATCGCGACGGTGACGGAAAGCACGGTCGAGACTAAGCCGACCATGATCCCCCGAATGAGCTGGGGTGATACGCCGATCAGCGCCTTTCCGGGACGTCACTTCGGCCGTCAGGCGCAACACCCGAACGGGTTATTCTGGGAGGTGAATTTCCCCTGCCTGAGTGGCGCCGTCGGGCTGATCTTCGCCCATTCGGGCAAGTGATCGGCCGACGGGAAACGCCTCGCCGCGGATGATCGATAGCCTGGCGAGAGACCCGCCTGACCGGCAGGGGCGCTGACGAGGTGGAGGGGGCCGGGTGGTCTACGCGGTCGTGGTGGCGTGGCTGGTCCTCGCCGCGATCGTGGTGCTGACCTGGGACCGCCTCGACACCGATCGCGGCTGGCGCGGATTCGTCCTCGCCCTCACCCTCGGGCTTTCCCTGCTCCACCAGCTGCTGTTCGCGACCGTGACCGAAGACGCGCTCATCACCTTCCGCTACGCGCAGAACATCGCCGACGGCAACGGCCCGGTCTTCAACCCCGGCGAACGCGTCGAGGGCTACACGAACTTCCTCTGGCTGGTGCTGATCGCCTTACCGCGCGCCGCGTTCGGCGCCGACGTGGAAACCGCCGCCGTCGTGTTCGGTGTCCTTTCCGCGCTCGGCTGTGTGCTCGTTTCCTGTTTCCTCGTCAACCGGATCGTCGCCGCGGCCACGCCACCCGGCACCGAGCCGCGCCCGGCGCTCGGCGTCGCCGCCGCGGTGCTCACCGCGAGTGCCGGCGGCCTCGCCGTCTACGGGCCGTCCGGCTCCGAGGTCCCGCTGTTCGTGCTCCTCGTCCTGTCGCTCGGCTACGCGCTCGCGGCGCGTCGCCCGGTGGTCGCCGGCGTGCTGGTCGCCTTCGCCGTCATGACCAGTCCGGAAGGGCTGGTGGTCGCCGTGCTGGCCGGGCTGTGGCTCGTCGGCGCCGCGCTGAAGGAGAAGCACAGCTGGTGGGCGCCCGTGGGTTACGCGCTGGGCGCGCTGGTCTTCCTGATTCCCCGGCTGGCCTGGCGGGCGACGTTCTACCAGCACTTCCTCCCCGCGCCGCTGGCCGCGAAGCTCGGCGGGCCGCTCGGTGCGCAACTCGACGCCGGCTGGCCGTACGTTTCGGGATTCGCCTTGGCGCACCAGGGTTTCCTGCTGCTCGGGCTGGTCGCCGCGGTCGCGCTGCTGCTGCGTCGCACCGAATCTGCCTTTCGTGGAGAGGTCGAGGCCCGCGCGCTGATCTGGCTGCTCTTCGTGACGGCTGCCGGGCTGGCCGTGGCGGCGGTGCTGGTCGGTGGCGACCCGGGCCCGTCGTGGCGGCTGCTGGCCCCGGTGCCGCCGCTGCTCGCCGTCGCGTCCGCTTCGGTGTTCGGCGTGCTGACCGTGGACGCCGAAGGGAAGCCGTCGCCGAGGCGGAGGTCGTCCGCGACGCGGCTGGTCCCGGTGACCGCCTGCGGGCTGGCGGGGATCGCGGTGCTCGTGTCGGTGTTCAGCCCCGAGATGCTCGACCGCGTGCGCGACTGGCGCGCGCACGGCACCGAGCTCGCCGAAATCGGCGGCTGGCTCGGCGAGTACCTGCCGCCGGGGTCGGTGGTCAGCGCCGCCGCGCCCGGCTCGCTCGCCACCCACGGCGGGCAGCTGCTCATCATCGACGTCCTCGGCCGCACCGACGATCACATCGCTCGCGAAGGACGGCACGAAGGCGGCACCTCGACCGACTACGACTACGTCGTCAACGGCCGCCGCCCGACCGTCGCGGTCCCCGCCGACGGCGGCTACGCCGACCGCCAGCACTGCGCGATCGACCCGGTGTACGCGGGCAAGTACGAGGTCGCGACGTTCCGCCGCGTCGGCACGCCGTACTGGGTCTCGGTGTACCCGCGGGCGGAACAGGCGAAGACCCTGGTCGCCGACCTCGCCAAGGACCCGGACTTCAGCTACGTACCCTGTCCGTCGTGAAGCTCGACGTCCCGAAACCGCGGCTGGGCGCCGAAGCCCGGCTCGGGATCGGGGTGTTCGGGACCGCGCTCGCCTTGTTCGTGGTGCGGTTCCTGGTGCCGCGCCCGATCGCGATTTCGAACAACGGCGACGGCGGCCGCGTGCTGTGCGGCGCCGGGATCACCTGGACGGGCCTGCCCGAACCGTTCGTCCACCTCGCCTACACCGCAGCGCCGGGAACGCCGCCCTGCCGCCCGACGTACCTGCTGACGCAGAGCTGGCTCGCGGACCTGGCCGTCCGGATCGCCGGGGCCGCCGGCTTCCCCCGGACGTTGAGCCTGGTCGTCCTGGGCCTGCTGAGCAGCGTCATCGCCGCGGCGGCGATCAGTGCGATCGTGCTCGGCCTGCCGTACCGGCGCCGCACCCGGCTCTTCGCGGCGGCCGGGCTCCTGCTGGTCGTCGCCGACTCGGCGTTCTTCGGGTACTTCGCCGCGATCCTCGGCGAAGGCACGGCCTTCCTCGGCCTGCTGCTCGTCGCCGGCGGCTTGCTGCTGACCGCGCGCGAGGGCCGGTGGAGCTACGCGGGCATGGCCGTGACGTTCGCGGGCGGCGTCCTGGCGGTCAACGCCAAGGTCCAGACGCTGACCATCCTGCCGATCCTCACGCTCGCGATCCTGTTCGCCCGGCCCGGCACCCTGCGCGGCGTCCGGCGGTGGGCGTCGGCGCTGCTGGTCATCGGCGCGGTCGGCGCAGTCACGCTCTACGCGCAGCAGAGCGTCGAGCCCGCCCGAGCGCCCGACGGCACGTACACCGAGTTCCCGGGGGACGACTCCCGCGAGATCAACGCGTTCAACTCGATCTTCCTCAACATCGTGGACGGCCGGCACGACACCCGGGCCGACCTGGCCGAACTCGGGCTGCCGCCGTCGTTCGCCCAGTACGCGGGCAACGGCTGGTGGCACCCGCACCCGGCGACGATGGACCCGCTGTACCCGCGGTACCGCGACCGGATCAGCCGCCGGAACGTCGTGACGTACTTCGCGACCCACCCCGGCCGCACCCTCGAGGTGCTGAACCGCGCCGCGAGCGACCAGCTCACCGCGCGGCCGGACTACCTCGGCAGCTTCGACGAGAGCGCGGGGTTCCCGCCGCACGCGCAGGAGTACCGGGTGCCGGTGGTGTCGTGGCTCACCGGTCTGATCGCCCCGCTCGGGCTGTTCGCGCTGGTGTCGATCTGGCTGTTCGTGCTGTTCAGGGCCTGGTTCGAGCGGCGAAAGGCGCTCGGCGTCGTGCTGGCGTTCCTGTTCGCCGTCTCGGTGACGCAGTTCGGCACGGCGGCCCTCGGCGACGGCATCGAGGGCATCAAGCACCAGTCCGTGGCGCTGTTCGCGATCTTGCTCGCGCTCGTCCTGGCTGTCCCCGGTTGTGGCCTTCACCGCTCGAACGGCCGCGGACAACCTACGGTCCCGTAACCTTGCCGGATGGCTGACCTGGTGTACCCGCCCGTGATCGCGGCGGCCCGGACGATGTTCCGGGTACTCGACAACCGCATCCGGATCGAGGGCGCGGAGCACATCCCGCGCCGCGGCGGCGCGGTGATCGCGTGCAACCACGTGAGCTACCTCGACTTCATCTTCTGCGGCCTCGGCGCGCGCCCGGCCAAGCGGCTGACGCGGTTCATGGCGAAGAAGGAGATCTTCGACAACCGCATCGCCGGCCCGCTGATGCGCGGGATGCACCACATCTCCGTCGACCGCTCCGCCGGGCTGGCCTCCTACCGCGAGGCGCTCCAAAAGCTGCAGGCCGGCGAGGTCGTGGGGGTCTTCCCCGAAGCCACCATCAGCCGGTCGTTCACCGTCAAGGAGATCAAGTCGGGCGCCGTCCGGATGGCCGCCGCGGCCGACGTCCCGGTCGTGCCGATGGCGCTGTGGGGCACCCAGCGGCTCTGGACGAAGGGCCGTCCGAAGGACCTGACCCGGCGGCACGTGCCGGTCTCGATCCTCATCGGCGAGCCGATGCACCCAGCGAAGGGTGACGACTGGGACGTCGTCACAAAGGAGCTGCGCACCCGGATGAGCGCGCTGCTCGAGCGCGCCCAGGCCGAGTACCCGGACCAGCCGGCGTCCGACGAGGACCGCTGGTGGCTGCCCGCCCACCTGGGCGGGACGGCGCCGACCCCGGCCGAAGCGGCCGAGCTGGACCGGCTGTGACATCCGGGGCTTTGCCCCGGGCCGGGGGCTCCGCCACCCGGACCCCCGCAAGACGGCTGTGACATCCGGGGCTTCGCCCCGGGCCGGGGGCTCCGCCACCCGGACCCCCGCAAGACGGCTAGAACCAGCGCTCGAGGACCTGCGCGACGCCGTCCTCGCCCGCCGGACCGGTGATTTCGTCGGCCGCGGACTGGGCCTGCGGGTGCCCGTTCTCCATCGCGACGCCGTGGCCCGCCCAGCGGAGCATCTCGACGTCGTTGGGCATGTCGCCGAAGGCGATGACCCGCTCGCGCTCGATGCCGAGCCGCTCGGCGACGTCGGAGAGACCGGTCGCCTTGGTGATGCCGTGCGCGGACAGCTCGACCAGGCCGCCCGACGACGAGTAGGTGACGTCGACCTCCCGGTCGAACAGCGCGTTCACCCCGTCCGCCATTTCTTCCGACGACATCCCGAGGTGGCTGACCAGCAGCTTGATCGCCGGGTGCCCGAGCACCTCGGCCCGCGGCGCGGTGCGGCCTTCGCCGTCGCCCCACGGGTTGTGGTAGTCCGGCTCGATCACGAAGTTGCGCATCTCGTGGTCGGCGCCGGTGCCGACGCGCTCGGTGGCCAGCCGGCAGCCGGGCAGGGCCTTGTCCAGCGCGTGGGCGATGTCGTGGAGCAGCTCGGGCGCCAGCAGGCCGTGCACCGCGACGACCTCCTCGCGGCCGCAGTCGTACAGGACGGCGCCGTTCGCGCACACCGCGTACCCGGTCAGCTCGAGGGGCTTGGCCACGGGCGCGATCCAGCGCGGCGGACGGCCGGTGGCCAGCACGAACGGCACCCCCGCCTCGATCGCCCGGCGGACGGTCGCGATCGTGCGGCCGGTCAGGGATTCGGAGGGGCCGAGCAGGGTGCCGTCGACGTCGGACGCGATCAACTGGGGTCTCTCCACCCCGCCATTGTCCCTGACACGTTCGGGTGAGGTCCGCCCCGTCCGAGCGATTGTCGGTGGTTCCCGATAGCGTCCGGCATTGTGCGAGTAGGCATCGTCATTCTTCCGGAAGATCGTTGGTGGGCGGCCGAGCCGAAGTGGCGCGCCGCCGAGGAATACGGCTTCGACCACGCCTGGACGTATGACCACCTGGGGTGGAGAAACCTGGTCGACGGCCCGTGGTTCTCCGCGGTCCCGACCCTGACCGCGGCGGCGATGGTGACGTCGCGCATCCGGCTGGGGACGTTCGTGGCTTCCCCGGTGGCCCGGCACCCGGTGCCGTTCATGCGCGAGCTGAACACCCTCGACGACGTCTCGGACGGACGGCTCGTCCTCGGCGTCGGCGCGGGCGTCGACCACCTGCACTACGACGGCGCGGTCCTCGACGCACCCGAGCTGACGCCGAAGCAGCGCGTGGACCGGTTCACGGAGTTCGTCGAGGCCCTCGACGGGCTGCTGATGACCGACAAGTGCGACTTCGAGGGCGAGTACTACCGGGCCCGCGGGGCCCGCAACCTGCCCGGCCCGGTCCAGCGGCCGCGCCTGCCGTTCGTCGTCGCGGCGAACGGCCCGCGCACGATGACCCTGGCGGCACGCTTCGGCGCGGGCTGGGTCACGACCGGCAAGGGCGGCGAGACCGCCGACGAGTGGTGGCGCGGGGTGGCGGCACTGTGCCAGGTCTTCGACCGGCGGCTGGACGCGGCGGGCCGGGACCGGGCGAGCATCCAGCGGCACCTCAGCCTGGACTCTTCGCCGGTGTTCTCGCTGAGCAGCGTGGAGGCGTTCCGCGACGCGGTGGGCCGGGCGGGGGAGCTGGGCTTCACCGACGTGATCTCGCACTGGCCGCGGTCGTCGTCGCCGTACGAGGGGCGCGAAGCCGTCCTGGAGCAGGTCGCGAGCGACGTCCTGCCGGAGCTCCGCGGGTGATCGTTACTCCGAACGAGTGACATCCGCGTGGCCGGGAAACCGATTCACGTCCCGCGGGCGTCAGGGTTCATGGAGGGACGAGAGATCAACCCCGGGGGTACGGAAGCCCTCGTGGCCGCGGCTGGGGGCCGCGGCCACGAGGGCTGCTTCACTTCACGATCCGGTAGATCACCGCACCCGGGTTCCGGTAGATGACCTGGACGAAGTCGTGGCCGTCCAGGTTCCGCAGGCCCGGCGCGATCGGGGTGTCGCGGCGGATGGTGCCGCTGCCGACCAGCACGTAGTGGACGTTCAGCCGGTGGACCGCCGCGCGGACTTCGGGGTCGCTGTCGTAGTCGCCGAAGTGCTGGGCCAGGTAGGTCGCGTCCGGCGGCGCGACGCCCGCGTCGTAGTGCCCGGCCACCGGGTGCACGCCGGTCAGCGCGTACATCCAGGCCGTGCCGTCGAGCCGGTCGTTGAGCACCTTCTGGTCGGCCGGGATGCCGAGCGTGCCGAGCTTCTCCATCGCTGCGATCTCGTCGGCGCTCACCGGCGGGACCACCTCGCCGGGCAGGCCGTTGTAGTACAGCAGCGACACCGTCTTGGCGTTGGCCGCGCGGTAGAACCCGCCGGTCAGCACACCCATCGCCACGACGAGCAGCACCGCCGTCGCCAGCCCGACGCGGCCGGTCAGCCACGGCCGCGCCCGCACCCACGCGCGCCCGCTCGCCACCTTCGCCAGCCACCGCTGCGTCTCGCTCATCCCGTGCGCGGCGAGCAGGCACATCGGGATCGCCGCCAGGGCCATCAGCCGGAACCGGTCGTTCCACCACGGCCGCGACAAGCTGATCACCCAGTGCTCGCCGCCGAAGCACGCGACCAGCACGAACAGCACGGAAAACCCGATCGCCGAGAGCAGCAGCCAGCGCATCCGCCGCAGCGCGAGGACCGTGAGCACGCCGATCGCGAGGAACACCGTCAGCCAGATCTGCGGCACCGGCAGCACCTGCTTGAAGGTCGCCAGCATGAGCAGCGCCTTGCCCACCGGCATGTGCGAGCCCCACGCGTAGTACGGGTACGACCCGGACGTGAAGCCGATCGCGCCCAGGATCATCGGCGCGGCCAGCACCCCGGCGGCGACCATCACCGGCACCATCCGCAGGACGTCGCCGACGACGACCCGCCAGGCGCGCTTGCCCTCGGGGACGCCGTCGACGCGCTTGCCCCGCAGCGTCCGGTACCAGCGCTGCACCACCAGCGGGAACGCGAAGAGGATCGCTCCGAACAGGGCGCTCGAGTGCGCGGCGAGCAGGCCGGTCGCGCTCAGCGCCAGCACCGCGCCGGTGTCGACGCCCGGCCGGACGACGAACCGCTGCAGCGCGACCACCGCCAGCGGCGTCAGGACGATGCCGAGCGCGAAGGGCAGCAGCCCGCTCGACACCGACTCGTACGCCCCCGTCGTCGCGCCGCCCGCGACCAGCGCGGCGCTGCCCGCGAACACCGCGCGGCCGCCGAGCTGGCGCACGACCGCGGCCATGGCCAGTGCGAACAGCCCGGCGATCGGCATCGTGACGGCGTTGAGCGTGACCGGGATCGACGTCCCGGACAGCTCGTAGACCAGGGCGCCGACCAGGTGGTAGCCGTTCGGGTAGAAGGAGCCGGCCGGGTACCAGTTGATGGTGCCCATGCCGGTCAGGGAGCCGTCGCCGGTTTCGGCGATGTAGCGGATGCCGTTCGCGTGGAAGACGGTGTCCCAGCGCTGGAACACCGCGGTCGTCCCGCCGCGGCCGGAGACCACCACGACGATCGACACGGCGACGGCGACCGCGACGCAGGCACCGACGGCCAGGTGCGCCCGCCGCGTCCACGGCGGGTGCGGCTCCTCCGCACCTGGCGTCAACCAGCCTCGCGCGGTGGCGACCCGGCGCAGGCCGAGCAGCACCCCGGCGAGCAGCAGGGTGCACGCGGCGACGCTCAGGGAGCCGTACGGCACGTGCGCGATCGCCAGCCACGGGCCGGCCAGGCCGGTCACGGCGTAGCTGAGCAGCGGCGCGAGCCCGGCGAGCGCCCAGCCGCGCAGGCCGGCGGCCCACCCGACGAGCCCGCCGGGGACCGCCAGTACGGCCAGGTAGGTGGCCACCGCGGCGAAGTAACTCCAGAAGTCCTCGGGTGCAGGCACTGCTTTCCAGGTGTGTCGTAGGCCGAAATGTGATAGTCGGGTGCAGGCCGCGCGACCGACCTGCGTACCCTCGACGCCCGTGAGCGCGCACACGAACCCCGCACAGATTACTGAAGACGATTTCGCAGGTTACGACCTCGTCGTCGTCGGGTCCGGTTTCTTCGGCCTGACCGTCGCCGAACGGGCCGCGGCCGAGCTGGGCAAGAAGGTCCTCGTCCTGGAGCGGCGCAGCCACCTCGGCGGCAACGCGTACTCGGAGCCCGACCCGGAGACCGGGATCGAGGTGCACAAGTACGGGGCGCACCTGTTCCACACGTCGAACAAGCGCGTGTGGGAGTACGTGAACCGCTTCACCGAGTTCACGAACTACCAGCACCGGGTGTTCGCGCGGGTCAAGGACCAGGTCTACTCGTTCCCGATGAACCTGGCGCTGATCAACCAGTTCTTCGGCAAGTCGCACACCCCGGACGAGGCCCGCGAGCTGATCGCGAAGCAGTCCTCGGAGTTCGAGACCAGCGCGGCGCAGAACCTCGAGGAGAAGGCCATCTCGCTGGTCGGCCGTCCCCTGTACGAGGCGTTCATCCGCGGGTACACCGCGAAGCAGTGGGAGAACGACCCCAAGAACCTGGGCGAGAACATCATCACGCGCCTGCCGGTCCGGTACAACTTCGACAACCGGTACTTCAACGACACCTACGAGGGCCTGCCCGTCAACGGGTACACCGCGTGGCTCGAGAAGATGGCCGAGCACGAGAACATCGAGATCCGGCTGAACGTCGACTACTTCGACGTGCGCGAGCACATCCCGGCGGGCACCCCGACCGTCTACACGGGGCCGCTGGACCGCTACTTCGGCTACTCGGCGGGCAAGTTCACCTGGCGCACCGTCGACTTCGAGTCCGAGGTCGCCGAGACCGGTGACTTCCAGGGCACCTCGGTCGTCAACTACAACGACCAGGAAGTCCCCTACACCCGCATCATCGAGTTCCGGCACTTCCACCCGGAGCGGGACTACCCCAAGGACAAGACGGTCATCTTCCGCGAGTACTCCCGCTTCGCGGGCGAGGACGACGAGCCGTACTACCCGATCAACACGCCGGAGAACCGCGAGAAGCTCGAGGCCTACCGCGAGCTGGCCAAGGCCGAGGCGCGCGAGAAGAACGTCCTGTTCGGCGGCCGGCTCGGCACCTACAAGTACCTCGACATGCACATGGCCATCGGGTCGGCGCTGTCGGCGTTCGACAACAAGATCGCCCCGCACCTGACCGACGGCGCGCCGCTCGACGGGTCCCTCGATGCTTGAGAAGGGCAGCCCGACGGGCGAGGTCGCGGTCCTGGCGAAGGCCCAGGGCTTTCTGAAGAGTGAAGCTTCGGTGAAGGCTGCGCGCGGCCTTTCCCACTTCGGCGAGCACAGTGCCGGGTGGTTCGCCCTCGGCCTGATCGGGGCCGCGGTCGACAAGAAGCGCCGCAAGGACTGGCTGGTCGCCTCGGTCGGTGTCGTCGGCGCGCACGCCGCGTCGATCGCGGTGAAACGCGTGGTCAGGCGACCGCGACCGGACCACCCGAGCGTAGAGGTCCTGGTCGGCACGCCGAGCAAGCTGAGCTTCCCGTCGTCGCACGCGACGTCCACGACGGCGGCGGCGGTGCTCTACTCCGGATTGACCGGGCGTAACCTGGTGCCCGCCCTGGTACCGCCGATGCTCGCCTCGCGGCTCGTGCTCGGCGTTCACTATCCGACAGACGTCCTGGCCGGTGCGGCCCTCGGGGGGCTCGTCGGTGGACTGATACGACGGAAGCTGAAGAAGAACCCATGAGCGAAACGACCGAGCAGCGCCCCAGTGAAGAGACGGCCGTGACTCCTGAGGCTCCGGAGACGGCTGAGTCTTCGGCAGCGCCGGCAGAGACACCGTCACGTGGCCCCCTCGGCCTGATCGCCGGCGTCATCAAGACGGCGCGGCCGCGGCAGTGGGTGAAGAACGTCCTGGTCTTCGCGGCCCCGTTCTTCGCGTTCTCGAAGTCGACCGACCGCACCGGTCTCCTGATCGACGCGATCATCGCCTTCGTGGCTTTCTCGCTGACGGCGAGCTCGGTCTACCTCATCAACGACGCCATCGACGTCGAGGCCGACCGGGCCCACCCGACCAAGCGGAACCGGCCGATCGCGGCCGGGATCGTGCCGGTTCCCGTCGCGTACGGGGCCGCGGTCGTGTTCTTCCTGGCCGGCCTCGGCGTGTCGTTCGCGGCGAGCTGGCAGCTCGCCGTGGTGCTGGGCGTCTACGAAGCCGTCCAGCTCGGCTACTGCTTCGGCCTGAAGCACCAGCCGGTGGTCGACCTGGCCATCGTCGGCTCGGGCTTCCTGATGCGCTCCATCGCCGGCGGTGTCGCGGGCGGCATCGCGCTTTCGCAGTGGTTCCTGCTGGTCACGGCGTTCGGCTCGCTGTTCATGGTCGCCGGCAAGCGCTACGCGGAGATCATGCTGTTCGAGCGCACCGGCGCCAAGATCCGCTCGTCGCTGAAGAAGTACTCGGCGAGCTACCTGCGGTTCGTCTGGGCGACGTCGGCGGCGATCCTGATCATGTCGTACTGCCTGTGGGCGTTCGAGATCCGCCAGACCGAGCACAACTCGGTGTGGGCGCTCATCTCGATGGTGCCGTTCCTGGTGGCGGTGCTGCGGTACGCGGTGGACGTCGACGGCGGCATCGCGGGCGAGCCGGAGGAGATCGCGCTCAAGGACCGCATCCTGCAGGTGCTGGGCGCGACCTGGGTGGTCACCCTGTTCCTGGCGTTCTACCTGTGATGATTCATGGCAGATCGACAGGTTCGCTTCAGGTCGTCCACAGCTGAGCGGCGCACCCTGAGTGGTGGGGGCGGGCAGTGCGCCCGTCCCCGTGACCACGGGAGCGACCATGAATGACCAGCCGCGCGAGGAGAAGGTCCCGGAGGGGGCCGACCAGCCGACCGTCGAGCAGCCCACGACTGTGCAGCCCACGGCCGAGGCGGCTGCCGCCGACCGGACTCCACCCGCCGCACCCACGCCTGAGCCCGCCGCCCCGGCCGACCGGACTCCACCTGCCGCGCACGCGCCGGAGACCGGCGGGCCCGCCGCCCCGGCCGATGCGCCCCCGGCAGCCGACCAGACGGCCGTCCACGGCCAGCCGCCGCCACCCACCCCGCAGCTGTCCCAGCCCGGCCCCGGCCAGGCCTACGGCGCCTGGGGCCCGCCTCCGGCCGCTCAGCGGCAGCCCGGCGGGTTCCGGCGGTTCGTCGGGCACCGCGCCACCCAGCTGGTCGGCGTCGGCGTGCTGGGCGTCCTGATCGGCGGTGGCATCGTCGGCGGCATCGCGGCGGCGACCGACCACCACGGCGGCAGGCCCGGCATCCACCGCCAGTACAACGCCCCGAACGGCAACCAGGGCTTCAACGGCCACGGCCCGGGCTTCCGCGGCGGCAACCCCGGCAACTCCGGTAACTCGGGCAACTCGGGATCCGGCGACGGCATCTGACCGGGACTGTGTCCTGGGCCACCCGTACCCCGCTCAGATCACAGAAGCATCACGAGCGAGGTACGGTGGCTCGGATGCGAAGCGCCTCCGCAGAACTCCCCAAAGCCGCCGGTGCGCTGCCGGTGGCCGTCCCCGTCGCCCGCTCGTGGGTCCTCCCGTCGGCGGCCGCGGCGGCCTCCACCCTGGTGTTCGCCCTGGTCAGCCACCATCTGATCGATGACACCTACATCACGCTGTCGTACGCGAAGAACCTCGCCTTTCACGCCCACTGGGGCCTGATCGAACAGGGGACGGCGAACACCGCGACGTCCCCGCTGAACGTCCTGGCCCTCGCCGCGGTCACGTTCGTCGTCCGGGACGCGGTGCTGGCCGCCGGGATCGTGTTCGTCGCCGCGCAGGTGCTGCTCGTGCTGGGCCTGCGCCGCCTGGGCGAGCGCACCGGCCTGCCGGCGGCGTTCGCGCCGCTGACGTTCGCGTTGCTGCTGGTCAACCCGCTGCTGCTGTCCTCGGTCGGGCTGGAGGTGGCGCTCGGCGCCACCGGCGTCGTGTGGACGCTGGTCTACGCGGGGGAGCGCAGCCCGGGCCGTCTCGGCGTCATGATCGGGCTGCTCGCGCTCGTCCGGCTCGACCTGCTGCTGATCGCGGCCGTGGTGTTCGCGGCCCGCCGCGAGTTCTGGGACGGCATCTGGCGGACGGCGTTCGCGGCGCTCGCGGTGACCTTGCCGTGGTTCGCGTTCAGCTGGGTCGTGCTCGGGTCGGCGGTGCCGGACACCCTGGTCATCAAGATCAGCCAGCAGTCGTGGGGACCGTTCGGCTTCACCAACGGCCCGCTGCTGTACTGGCGCAACTTCCCGGCCGCGGCGGCGCTGTCCTTCCTGCCGCTGCTGCTCGGCGGCCTGGCGGGAATGGCGTGGATCGTCCAGTACCGCCGTGGCTCGGAGACCGCCCGCCGGCTGACGCCGTTCGCGGCGCTCGCCGTCGCGGGTGCCCTGCACTACCTGGCTTACAGCCGGCTGGGCGTGCCGCCGTACCACTGGTACTACGCCCCGAGCATCATCGGCGCGACGATCTTCCTCGCCGCGTACGCGTCAGCGGTCCCGGAGCGGGTGCGGCGCGCGACGTGGACGCTGGCCGGAATGACGCTGGCGGCGAGCGTCGCGGTGTACGCGCTGCCGGGCATCCCCCGCCAGTTCGCGCCGATCACCAGCAACCACGCGTCGACGACGGAGTACCGCGAAATCGGCCGTCAGCTGGCGGCGATCGCCCACGGCCGCAAGGTGGAGACGGCGGGCGAGGTGGGCGCGCTGGCGTACGCGTGCGACTGCGAGCTGGTCGACGAGTTCTCCGACCGCGGCGCGGTCGACCCGGCGATCACGGAGACGAAGCGCCGCAGCGGCGAGATCGGCCGCGCCCTGCTGGAAGCCAACTTCCACAACTTCGACCACAGCGTGGCGCCGCTCAGCCCGGACCTGGTCCTGGCGACGACCCGCCGCGCGCCGCCACCGGCGGCACTGGCGAGCTGGCACATCGATTCGCCGTGGATGGGCAGTCAGAACCTGTACCTGTTGCCGGCCCACACCTCGGGCGGTTGAGCCACCGCTCACTGAGTTGTCCACACCCGGCGCCCATTGTGGACAACTCGCGCGGTCGTCGGCTTTCCGGCGAGTTCCGTCGGCCGCCGACGGTAGACTGGACTCGGGGTCGCCCCCCTGGGAGCGGTGGGGGAGGTCTGGTCCCAGAGAGGGCAAGGAGCCGGCGTGTTCCTGCTCGTGGACGTCGAAAGCCAGTTCTTCGCCGAAGACCCGGACCTCGCGGTGCGGGCCTTCGACGAGGTGTGAAACTCAGATCGGGAGCTTGCGGAAGATCGGCCGCGGGACGTGCCGCAGCGCCGACATCACCAGGCGGAACTGCGCGGGCGCCCACACCAGCTCCTTGCCCGCGCGGGCCGCGCCGACGGCGATCTCCGCGACCTGCTCGGCCGTCTGCGCCAGCGGAGCGTCCTTCAGGCCCGCGGTCATCTTCGTCTTGACGTGGCCGGGGCGGACGACCGTCACCTTCACGCCGTGCGGCGCGAGGGCCTCGCCGAGGCCCAGGTAGAAGCCGTCGAAACCGGCCTTGGTCGAGCCGTAGACGAAGTTGGACCGCCGGACGCGCTCGCCGGCCACCGACGACAGCGCGATCACCGTGCCGTGGCCCTGCGCCTTGAGCTTCTCCGACAGCGCGACACCCACCGACACCGCGGCGGTGTAGTTCACCGTCGCCAGCTCGACGGCCTTGGTGTGGTCCTGCCAGACCTCTTCCGGGTCGCCGAGCAGGCCGAACGCCACGACCGCGACGTCGATGTCGCCGCCATCGAACGCCTTGGCCAGCACGCCGGGGTGCGACGCCGTGTCCGTGGCGTCGAAGTCCACAGTGGACACCTCGGCGCCCTTGTCCTTCAGGCGCTGCGCGGCCGCGTCGAGCCGCGGCGACGGCCGTGCGGCCAGCACGACCCGCAGCGGCTTCTCGGCCAGGTACTTCTCGGCGATCGCGAGCGCGATGTCGGACGTGCCGCCGAGCAGAAGAAGGGACTGGGGGTTGCCCACCGCGTCGATCACAGTTCGAGCCTCCGGCTCATGTCAGAGGCGAAAACGCCTTCGGGGTCGATGGAAGCGCGCACCTTGCGCCATTCTTCGAGCCGCGGGTACATCTTCGCGAACGTCTCGGGCGACGTGCGGGAGTCCTTCGCGGTGTACAGCCGCCCGCCCGCGGCCAGGACGGCCTCGTCGAGCTCCAGGCAGAACCGGCTCAAGCCGCGCTTGACCGGGAAGTCCACGCTGAGCATCCAGCCCGGCGCCGGCCACGACATGGGCGCCGGGTTGGCCTCGCCCATGCGCTTCAGCACGTTCAGGAACGAGTAGTGGCCCGACGTCGCGATCCGCCGGCAGATCGCCTTGAGCTGGTCCTCCGCGCCGAACGGGACGGAGAACTGGTACTGCAGGAAACCCTTGGAGCCGTAGGCCCGGTTCCACTCGCTGAGCATGTCCAGCGGGTGGTAGAACTGCGTCAGGTTCTGGATCTTGCCCCGGGCGCCCTTCTTCGGCACCGTCTTCTGCCACAGCTCGTTGATCAGCCCGAACGTGAGCTTGTTGCCCAGGCCGTTCGGGAAGACGTCCGGCAGCGTCGCCAGCTGCGGCGCGTCGAACTTCAGCGGCGCGGACCGCAGCTTCGGCGGCAGCTCGTCCAGCTTCGCGAGCGAGCCGCGGGAGAACGTCGCCCGGCCGAGCCGGTGGTCCGACGAGATCAGGTCCGGCACCGACATCGAGTAGTCGTAGGTCAGGTCCGAGCCGTCGGTGAACAGGCCGAGCGTCTCGTCCAGGTTCGCCGTGCGGTCCGCGTCCACGATGAAGTACGCGGTCTCGGTCTTCTTCATCCGGACCTTCGCCCGGACGATGATCCCGGTCAGCCCGATGCCGGCCACGGTCGCCCAGAACAGCTCCGCGTCCTGGCCCTCCGGCGTCAGCGTGCGCACCTGGCCGTCCGCGGTCAGCAGATCCATCGACACGACGTGGTTGCCGAAGCTGCCCGCGCTGTGGTGGTTCTTGCCGTGGATGTCGTTGGCGATCGCGCCGCCGATCGTCACCTGGCGGGTGCCCGGCAGCACCGGGACCCACAGGCCGTACGGCAGCGCCTCGCGCATCAGCTTGTCGAGGCTGACCCCGGCGTCCAGGTCGACGACGCCCGAGTCGGGGTCGATCGAGTGGATCCGGTCCAGCGCGGTCATGTCGACGACCAGGCCGCCCGCGTTCTGCGCCGGGTCGCCGTAGGAGCGGCCCAGGCCACGCGCGATGACACCGCGTTCACCCGCCTGGGCGACGGCTCGCGCGATGACCTCGACGTCCGGGGTGGACAGGATGTCGGCGACGGTCGGTGCGGTGCGTCCCCAGCCGGTGAGCGTGCGACGCTGTGTCTCGGGAAGGTGGGTCACCCGACCAGGGTAGCCACGCCGAACGACGCCCGAGACGTGACCCTGAAATGCCCGCTTCTACACTTTGCGAATCAAGGCACAAGCGCCCGCGCGGGTGACCATGACTCAGGCAATGAGGTAATGCAGTGGTGGCGACCGATCCGCAAGCCGACGTAGCGGCTGCTCAGTCCTCCCCAGGACTCTTGGGCCAGCTCATCCGCTTCGCCCTGATCGGGGGCTTTTGCGCCCTGGTCGACCTGGGCACCTACACGCTGCTGACCCAGCTGGCCGGGATGGCCGCTTCACCGTGGGTCGACATCGCCCGCGCTATCAGTTTCATCGTGGGCACGACCACGGCGTTCTTCCTGAACCGGAAGTTCACCTTCGCCGGCGGGCGCCGCGACGGGAAGGCGCAGGTCGGCTCGTTCGTCATGCTCTACACCGTGACGTTCTTCGTCGCGGTCGGGGTGAACCAGCTCATGCTGCAGGTGCTGCCGGAGTCCGCGTGGCAGCACACGCTGTGCTGGGCCGTGTCGCAGGCCACCGCCACCGTGATCAATTTCGTGATGCTGAAGTGGGTCGTCTTCCGCGAACCGTCGACTGAGGAGAACTGAGGAACCAATGCCCGGTAAAACAGCCACCCCGGCGCCGACCACCGAAGCCGGCGCGGCCGCCGAGACGCGGTTCACCGAGCACACTCCGCAGGGTCGCCTGACGGCGCAGCGCGGGCTCTACGCCGGCCCCGCGCCGATCGTGAGCAAGGACCTGTACGCCGAGCTCGAGTGGGGCTCGGCCGTGCGGGAACGTGCGGTGATCACCCTCGAGCCCGCCTCCAAGGTGTCGGGCAACACGTACTTCGGCCGGTTCCCGGCCAGCTACTGGCAGCGGTGGACGACGGTGACCGAGGTCTCGGTCGAGGCCGTCGTCACCGGTACCGGCCTGCTGTCGATGGGCGCTTCGGACGTCGAGGGCGAGCCCCGGGTCGTGGCCGCCGAGCAGGTCTCGGACGCCAAGCAGGCCAAGGTGGCGCTGACCGGCAAGCTGGACAAGTTCTACGACGGTGGCGCGCTCTGGCTCGACCTGGAGACCGAGGGCGGCCAGACGCTGCGCGTCGAGCAGGTCCGCTGGACAGTTGAAGCACCGCCCGCGATCCGCCCGACCGCGGTGACCATCTGCACGATGAACCGCGCCGACGACTGCCTGAAGAACCTGCAGGCCCTGGCCGCGGACGTCTCCTCGCTGGACACCCTGGACGCGATCTACGTCGCCGACCAGGGCACCGACCTCGTCGAGTCCCGCGACGGCTTCGAGCAGGTCGCCAAGGACCTCGCCGACAAGCTGCACTACATCAAGCAGCCCAACCTCGGCGGCGCCGGCGGCTTCACCCGCGGCCTCTTCGAGGTGGCCGGGCACACCGCGACCGAGCACGCGAACGTCCTGTTCATGGACGACGACGTCCTGCTCGAGCCGGACCTGGTGATCCGGATGACGGCGTTCTCCAACCGCGCCGCCAACCCGATCATCGTCGGCGGGCAGATGCTGAACCTGTTCCACCCGAACCAGCTGCACGTCGGCGCCGAGTACGCCCGGCTCAACACGCTCGAGCCCGGCCAGCCGGTCGAGCACTCGCTGTCCACCGCCGACCTGCTCGGCGTGGACGAGGAGACGCTGAAGCCGAACCGCCAGGAACGCCGTCTCGACGCCGGCTACAACGGCTGGTGGTCCTGCCTGATCCCCTACGAGGTCGTCCAGGCCACCGGCTACCCGCTGCCGTTCTTCTTCCAGTGGGACGACGCCGAGTACTCCTACCGGGCCCGCGCGCACGGCTTCCCGACCGTCACCCTGCCGGGTGCGGGCGTGTGGCACGCGGACTTCCACATGAAGGACTGGGACGAGTGGCACCGGTACTTCAACCTGCGCAACTCGATCATCACCGCCGCCCTGCACTCGCCGTTCAACCTGAACCTGCTTTCGCGGGTCCTGATCGCGCAGCTGGTCCGCTACCTGCTGGGCATGCAGTACGGGCTGTCGGCGACGCTGATCAAGGCCGTCGAGGACTTCCTCGCGGGGCCGGAGATCCTGCGTGACGGTGGGGTCGAGGCGATGAAGGAGATCCGCCGCATCCGCGACGCCTACCCCGAGACCAAGCGCCACAAGGCCACCGACGTCCCGGGCATCGCGTCCAACGACATCGGCATCATCAACAGCGCGCCGCGGCCCAGCATGCAGCGCCTGGTGCTGATCAAGCGAGTCCTCGACCGGGTGCTCGGCCGCAGCCGCTTCGGGCTCGGCGCGGTGCCGATCGACGAGGCGAACTGGTGGCACATCGCGCTGTTCGACACCGCGGTGGTCACCGACGCCAGCCAGGAAGGCGTCCGCGTCCGGTCGTACGACCGGGTGAAGATGTTCGCGCTGGCCAAGCAGGGCGCGCGGGTCATCCAGCGGCTGCGCAAGGAAGGCGCGGCGGTGCAGGAGCAGTACAAGCGCGCCATGCCCGAGCTCACCTCGCGCGAGAACTGGAAGCGCCTGTACAAGCTCTGAGCCACGGGCTCCGCGAAGGCCGTCTCACGCTCGCCGTGGGGCGGCCTTCGTGCGTTTCACCGCATGCCGAACACCGTGGTCTTCCGGGTGAGGTCGTCGAGGTAGGCGGCGGCGACGTGGGCGAAGTTGATCGCCACCTCCTGGTGGTCCTTGGTGGTCACCGTCTCGACGGCGCCCGCCTTGACGAGCTGGGTGAGCTTGCCCGCCAGCTTTCCGGATTCTTCGGTGGTCAGCGCGAACAGCAGCGGCTCGCCGCCGGTCGCCAGGTGCAGCACGAGTGCGGGTTTCGGGTCGGCCATGCGTCCATCGGACCAGCGGCGATCTTGGCTGGGCAAGGGGGTTCGCTGAGGGCAGAGCCGTCTTTCGGGGGCCCCCGGGCGAAGCCCCGGTTGTCGCAGCGGCCGGGTGGACTACCGTTTTCGGGGAAGGCCGGACTCATCCGCGGGGGGTTGGAAGCGAATGCCGCACTCGTTCTCGCTGTCACTGGCGGCGGTGGACATCCTGCTCGAGCAGCTCGGGCTCGGCCGCGCGCCGACGCCGTTCGAGGTCCCGCACGTCGGCACGACCGTCGAGCAGCGCGCGATGATCCGCGACGCCGTCGTCCGCGACCTGACCGGCCGCGGGCTGTGGAGCCGTGGCCGCCTCGACCCGGACGCCGAGCTGGCGCTGGCCACCTTCGTCCGGGGCAGTGTGACGATCAACGCGGCCGCGGAGCTCGGCGACCGGCACCTGTTCGCCCGCGTCGCCACCGACGGCCAGTTCGCGGTGCTCGCCCGGCAGCAGGACAACCTGATCGTCTTCGAGGAGGTCCGCCCGACCGGCATCGTCCCGGCGATCGTCGACCTGCTCCCGCTCACCCCGGCCGCGCCCGGCCAGTCGGTCACCATCACGCGCCCGGCCGAACAGCCCCGCCACCAGCGCCGTGACGACGTGTACGACCCGTTCGCGGGCGTCACCGGCCCGCGCGCGCCCAGCGGCGGGGCCGGCGGCCCCCAGCTCCGGATGATCGAGCGCGTGTTCCAGGAGCCGAAGAAGCGCATCGGCCAGTTCACGGCCCAGACCCGCGGCGGCGCGTTCCCCCCGCTGGCCTGGTTCGACACCCCGTCCGGCCGCTGGCTGATGTCGTCGAGGGCGGCCGCGGACGGCCAGCGCTGGATCACCTACGCCCCGGCCGACAACGCGCGCTTGGCCCAGCAGCTGTACGCCCAGCTCGAGGGCCGGTTCTGAGCCTCGGGAACCACCGGCCGCGGGGCTGCGTCCCAGGTGAAGATCGGTGAACGGCCGTGGCGGAGGGTGCCCGGCTAGTAGACTCCCGGGTGCACGCGCACGGGTGAAGCGATTCGGGGTGGAACAGCGATGCTGATTGCCGATGGCGGTGGCGGATCGATGTCGGACATCGTCAATCCGCTGACGTCCGGAGCCATGAAGGCGGCGGTGCAGAGCGTCACCGCGGAGACGCAGAAGCTGCTGAGCGCGGCCAAGAGCGGCGGCTTCAAGATCACGCCCGAGGGTGTGAAGCCCCTCACGAACGCGCTGAACGACCTGGTCAACGACCTGCGCGACAAGGGCGACGCCATCTACACGCTCAACCAGTCACCCCAGCTGGGGAATCACCCGTACGGGCGCACGGTGGCCTCACACGACCAAAAGGGCGCAGCCGACGCCGAGGGTTCCGCCAGTGTGGTGCTCGAACAGCTCAAGGAAGTGGCCCGCCAGGCGACCGAGGCACTCGAACGAGCCGCCGGCCTCTACAACGAGTCCGAGGACGCCGCTTTCGGCGCCATGAAGTCCAAGCCTTAGGGAATGATGAAACTCCTTGCACGGGCCGTCCTGCCCCTCGTCGCGGGTGCCTTCCTGCTGGCCGGTTGTACGAGCACTCAGCTGGGAACCGCCTCGCCGGTCAAGTCGGATACTGCCGCGCCTTCGAGCGAGAACCCCAGTTCGGCGGACCCGGGCAGTGCTTCGACCGCGGCACTGGAGCCGTGCACGTTGCTCACCGCAGCCGATGTCAGCGGTTACGCCTCTTCATTCGAGCCTGCCGAAGAGAAAAAGCTCGGCGGAGCCCGGATCTGCCGTTTCCAGCACAAGACCGCCTCGGCGACCGAAGAAGGCATGATCCTCAGCGTCGCGATCCGCGACAACGCCCCGCTCGACTCCGTCAACGACACGGGCAACGGCGTGAAGGACCTCCCGGTGAACGGCCGCCCGGCCAAGGAGGCGTCGAGCGACGCGCCGCTCGGCTGCACCGTCGCCCTCGGGGTGGGCGACAAGTCGCGTGTCGACGTGAACGCGACCGGCCTGAACACCGTCGACAAGGCTTGTCAGATCGCCGAAGACATGGCCACGAAGATCGTCGAACCGAAGCTGCCCAAGGGGTAAGGGGATCCCAGATGACGACGCGACGGGAGCCGCCGAAGCAGGCGGACAAGACGCCCCAGGAACTCCAGGACATGGCGCCCGCCGACCGGGACGCCTACCTGCAGAAGAAGGCCGACGAGGGCGTCGATCCGAACAACTGGCTGTTCGGGTGGGTCCAGGACTACATGGCTCGCGCCCAGGCGAAGAACCAGTCCCAGCAGATGGGGAAGCAGAACGTCGAGGACGCCACCAAAGGCCGCGACGTCGAGTACGTCCAGGGGCTGCACGCGCCGAACGCGGACTACAAGGGCACTGATCACACCCAGCTGCAGGCGTTCCTCCAAAGCAACCTCGACGTCGACCAGGTGTCCGAGGTCTCGACCGCCTATCACCAGGTCCACCAGGTCTTCGACAAGTTCGCGCAGGCGATGACCACCGCCGTCAACTCCTCCAAGGGCACCTGGGAAGGAAGCGCGGCCGAGAACGCGCAGCAGTACTTCACCAGCTTGAGCAAGTGGTCCGACGCGAACTCCCAGAACGCGAAGCTGGCCTCGGAGACGATCTACGACCAGGGCCAGGCCGCGGCCACGGCGAAGAACTCCATGCCGGCGCCGATCCCGTTCAGCTGGACCGACGAGTTCAAGGGCTGGGCGACGTCGAACCCGCTCAACCTGGCCGACAACGTCGACAAGTCCATCCAGAAGCAGAAGGACAGCCAGGCGGCGCACGACGAGGCCGCGGGCGTCATGGCGACCTACGACAAGAACCTCTACGAGGCCGCGTCGAAGCAGCCCGCCTTCGCGCCGCCGCCCAGCTTCAGCACCGGCAACGGCAGCGGCGACCCCAACGGCGGCGGGGACAAGAACGGCATCAACCTCCCGTCCGGCGCGAACAACCCCGGTCCCGGCTCGGTGAACCTCCCGGGGCCGGGTGCCAGTACCCAGGGCTTCCTGCAGGATGGTGGCGGCCACTTCGGCTCGGGGGCCGCGGCGCACATCTCCGGTCCCGGCTCGACCACCGGGGCGGGGTTCGTGCCGGCCGGCGGCACCACGCCGTCCAGCTTCACGCCCAGTTCGATTACGGGCGGGGGATCGTCGAACCAGAACCCGTCTCTCGGCGCCATGCCGCCGATGAGCCCGATGCCCATGGGCGGCATGAACTTCGGCGGCGACGAGGCCTACAACTCCAAGGTCGGCGGTGGCGGCGGCCGCGGTGGCGGCGGCGGTTTCGGTCCCGGCGGCTCGGGCGCGGGCAACGCCACGGGCGCGGGCGCCGCGTCGGGCGCCGCTCGGCCGGGCGGAATCGGTGCGGCCGAAGCGGCCGCGGGCCGCGGCATGGGTGGCCTCGGTGCGGGCGGCGCCGGCCGCGGTGGCATGGGCCCCGGCGGCGGCCTGGCTCGCGGCCAGAAGGGCGAGGGCGACGAGGACACCGAGCACTCGCGTCCGACGTACCTGGTCGAGGGCGACCCCGACGAGGTCTTCGGCACCGACCTGCGGACCGCGCCGCCGGTCATCGGCGAATAAGGCGGACGAGACGAAAGGGCCCCCGCGGCGCGGGGGCCCTTTCGCGTGAACCTAGTAGCGGTAGAACTTCTCCGCGCGGCCTTGGCGCACCAGCTTCAGCCACTGCAGGAACGCCTTCGGGTCCCGCTTCACGCCCACGAAGTACAGTCCGAAGCGGACGATCTCCAGCGCGCCGATCTTCCGCATGCCCGGCTGGGACAGCAGGTAGCCGCGGTTGCGGTAGGTGTAGTAGCGCTTGACCTCGTTCTCCGGGTCCTGCGCGTGGAACTTGCCGCCCAGCATGGGCTTGAACTCGTCCGAGCCGTCCGGGTGCAGGTACTTCGTCTTCAGCGACGTGCCGAACGGCAGCCCCGAGCGGACCAGCCGCCGGTGCAGCTCCACCTCGTCGCCGCGGAAGAACAGCCGCAGGTCCGGCACGCCGACGACGTCCAAAGTGGACGCCCGGAAGAGCGCGCCGTTCATCAGGGACGCGATGCCGGGCAGGAAGTCCACGCCCAGCTCGGACTGCGACCGCTTCCAGGTCAGGCCGCGGCGCAGCGGGAACGCCAGCTTGTCCGGCGCGTCGATGTTCGACACCACCGGTGAGATCTCCGCCAGGTCCCGCTTTTCCGCCTCTTCCAGGAGGATCGCGAGGACGTTCTCGTCGGCCGGGCGCCCGTCGTCGTCGGCCAGCCAGATCCAGTCCGCGCCCAGCGACAGCGCGTGCAGCATGCCCAGCGCGAACCCGCCGGCGCCGCCGAGGTTCCGGTGCGACGGCAGGTACGTGAACGGCAGCGGGTAGTTCTCGACGACTTCGCGCGCCGAGTCGTCCGGCCCGTTGTCCACCACGACCAGGTGGTCGACCGGCCGGGTCTGGGCCGCGATGACCTTCAGCGAGTCCGCGAGCAGCTCCCGCCGGTGCCGCGTGACGACCACGCCGACGACCGCGCCGTCGGGCAGCTGCCGGGTCTCGCTGGCCATCATTCCCCGCCGTTCGTCGTTGCCACCGGTTCGATGCCGAAGCGGTCCAGGGTCTCCTGGCTCATGTTCTCGAAGGGGTCGCGCCCCTTGTACGACGTGAGGACGTCCCGCAGCGAGCCGCGTTGCTTCACGTGCCCTTCGTCCATCCAGAGGGCCGAGTCGCACAGCTCGAACAGGAACTCGTCCGAGTGGCTGGCGAACACCAGGATGCCGGAGCGCTTGACGAGGTCCTTGAGCCGGTCGCGCGCCTTGTTGAGGAACGCCGCGTCGACCGCGCCGATGCCCTCGTCGAGGATGAGGATCTCGGGGTCGATCGAGGTGACGACGCCCAGCGCCAGCCGCACGCGCATGCCCGTCGAGTACGTCCGCAGCGGCATCTGCAGGTAGTCGCCGAGCTCGGTGAACTCCGCGATGTCGTCGACGCGCTTCTCCATCTCCTTGGCGGTCATGCCGAGGAAGAGGCCGCGGATGATGATGTTCTCCTGGCCGGAGATCTCCGGGTCCATGCCGACGCCGAGGTCGAAGACCGGCGCGATCTTGCCTTCGATCCGGGACGACCCGCGGGTCGGCTCGTAGATCCCGGCCAGCAGCCGCAGCAGCGTGGACTTGCCGGCGCCGTTGTGCCCGACCAGGCCGACGCGGTCGCCTTCGCGCAGGGAAAGCGTCACGTCGTGCAGAGCTTCGATGATCGGCACCTTCGTGTCGGTGCCGATCTTGCCGCCGACCTTGCCGAGCACCTTCTTCTTCATCGACCGGGTCTTCGCGTCGAAGATCGGGAAGTCGACGAAGGCGTTGTGGACGTCAATGCTGACCATGTGTCACACCCAGTAGGAGACGCGGGCACGGTAATTGCGCATCGCGACGAGCGCGAGCGCCCAGCCGACGATGGTGATGGAGCCGACCACGATCCAGTTGCCGGGGGTGAACGACTGCCCGATCAACGGCGCCCGGACCACCTGCATGAAGTGGTACAGCGGGTTCAGCTGGATGATCGGCAAGGCCCACGAGGCGTTGGCGCGAGCGCCGCCCGCGAGCAGCTGGTCGACGGGCCAGACGATCGGCGTGCCGTAGAACAGCAGCTGGATCACGGAGTTGATCACCTGCGGGATGTCGCGGAACCGGGTCGAGATGATGCCCAGCAGCAGCGTCACCCAACCCGCGTTCAGCGCGAGCAGCACGAAGCCCGGGATGGCCAGCAACATGGTCCAGCTGAGGCCGGGGTGGCAGTACACGTGGTCGCCGCAGAGCCCGTCCTTCGAACCCAGCGAGTACGGGTTGTCCAGCGCGGTGAAGAAGATCGCCAGCACCGCGACGTAGACGATCATGTTGTGCGCCAGCAGCAGCGTCTGGCGCCACACCGTGCGCAGCATGTACACGCTCAGCGGCGCGGGGAGCTGCTTGATCAGCCCCTCGTTCGCGATGAACGTCTCCATGCCCTCGGCGAGGCAGCCGCTGATGAAGCCCCACAGGATGAAGCCGGTGGACAGGTAGGGCAGGAACACCTGGATCGGCGTGTTGAACAGCTGCGAGTACAGCAGCCCGAGCCCGAGCGCGATGACGGCCTGGCTGATCGTGATCCAGAAGGGCCCGATCACCGAGCGGCGGTAGCGCTGCTTGATGTCCTGCCAGCCGAGGTGACCCCACAGCTCGCGGGCGCGGAAACCGGCCTTGATGTCGGCGAAGGCACGCGCGAACGTCTTGCTGTCCGACGTCGGCGGCGCCGACGTCGCTACGGGTGATTCCGCGGCCTGAACCGTGCTGGTGGCATGCACGTGGACGAGGGTACCGATGTGCCCGCCACCGGCCTGGCCAACCCCGTCCGCAACCGGCGGCCGGGGCTAATGCCAACGTGACCTGGATTACAGTCCGTCACGCCGTACCATTCCGCGCATGGTGGTCGCCCCGAACGGGACTTCGTCGACGAAGTCGGCCCAGCGTGCTCTTTACTACGTGGTGGCTCCGGTGGGGCACCCCAACTACGGCGACGAGCTCATCGCGGCGAGCTGGCTCCGCGAGCTGGCCGAAATGGCACCGGACGCCGACGTCTGGGTGGACACGCATTCCCCCGGGCCGGCGGCCGTCCTGCTCGACGGGATCCACCCCCGGGCCAAGTTCACCGACACGCTGTGGCGGTTGTGCTGGGAAGCGCCGTCGGAGGACCCGTGGCAGGCGGCGGCGTGGGTGCGCGAAGCGGTGCACAACCCCGGCATGATGCCTCGCCTGCACGGCGGGATCGAGCTGCTCGCGACGGCCGACGTCGTGCACGTCGTCGGCGGCGGCTACATCAACAAGCTCTGGCCCAAGCAGATCGGCCTCCTCGCCGGCGCCGCGGCGGCGGTCGAACGGTCGGGCGGCCGGGCCGCGATGACCGGGCACGGTCTCGTGCCGGCCTGCGACGACGTCACGCCCCTGCTGCTGAGCCTGATGGACCACTTCGAGGTCGTCGAGGTCCGTGACGAAGCCTCGGCTGAGCTCGTGGACGTGCAGCCCGGGATCGACGACGCGTTCCTGGGCATCGGCCCGCACCGCTACGAGACGGCCGAGGACCAGCCCGAGGTCATGCTGTGCCTGCAGTCGGACCTCGTCGAGGTCGGCATCGGCAAGCTGGCGGGTGCGGTGCTGTCGATGCTGCGCGCGTGGAAGGTGCCGCCCGAGCGCGTCGGCGTCGTCGAGGGCGTGCCGCGGGTCGACCGCGAGGTGTTCGCCTTGCTGGAGCGCGAGCTGCCCGGTGCCCGGTTCTACCCGTTCTCCCACGTCTGGGCGCACGGCCTGCCCGCCAACCCCCGGCAGACCTGGATCTCGACCCGGTTCCACGTGCACATGCTGGCCGCGGCCGTGGGAGCGTCCGGTGTCGCGGTGTCGGTGAACCCGGACTACTACGCGACGAAGCACCGCTCGCTGGCCGCGCTCGGCTCCAACTGGACGGTGCTGGAAGACCTCGGCCAGGTGCCGGACCGGCCGACCGCCGGCGGCTACGCGCCGGACGTCCTCGCGCGGCTCCGGAAGGCGAAGGTGGAGGTGGCGAGGACCGTCTACGCCCCCGTCGAGCGACGGCAGCCGGCCGACGCGCCGCCGGAGCCGCAGCCCGAGTCGCTGAGGCGGCGCTGGTCGAGGCGCATCCTCGGCTGAGGACAGCTGCTGTCCGCAATGGTTCGTACCGTTGCGGCATGACTTCGGAAATCACCCCGTTCCGCATCGACGTCCCGCAAGCCGATCTCGACGACCTCCGCGCGCGGCTGGCGAACACCCGCTGGCCCGACCAGCCCGCCGGCGGCGCGGAGTGGCGGCTCGGCGCGCCCGTCGGCTACGTGCGCGAACTGGCCGAGTACTGGCGGACGGGCTTCGACTGGCGGGCGCACGAGGAGCGGATCAACGCGTTCCCGCAGTTCACGACCACGATCGACGGCACGAACGTGCACTTCCTGCACGTGACGTCGCCCGAGCCGCACGCGACGCCGGTGCTGCTCACGCACGGCTGGCCGGGGTCGATCGTCGAGTTCCTGGACGTCATCGGGCCGCTGACGGACCCCCGTGCGTACGGCGGCGACCCCGAGGACGCCCTGCACGTGGTGGTCCCGTCGATCCCCGGCTACGGCTTCTCCGGCCCGACACCGGAGCCCGACTGGGGCCCGGAGCGGATCGCACGCGCGTTCGCGGAGCTGATGACCCGCCTCGGCTACCCGCGTTTCGGCGCCCACGGCGGCGACTGGGGCGCGATCATCTCCCGCGAGCTGGCGGTGCGGTTCCCGGAGCGGCTGCTGGGCATCCACGTGACGATGCTGGCGACGGCGGTGGTCCGCACCGAAGCCGACCTCGAGGGCCTCGACGAGCTCGACAAGGGTAGGCGTTCGCTGGAGAAGGGCGCGAAGTTCTCGCGCGAGGGCACCGGCTACGCGATGATCCAGGCGACGAAGCCGCAAACGCTGGCGTACGGGCTCCACGACTCCCCGGCGGGCCAGCTGGCGTGGATCGCGGAGAAGTTCCGCTCGTTCTCGAACGCGACGCAGGACCTCATCGACCGCGACGACCTCCTGGCGGACGTGTCGATCTACTGGTTCACGGAGACGGCGAACTCCTCGGCTCGCTTGTACGCGGCACTGACGGGCGGCTGGGGCGCGCCACCCCCGCCGAACACGGTCCCCACGGCGGTCGCGGTCTTCCCGGACGACATCGGCCTGCCGATCCGGGCATTGGCGGAGCGAACGGACAAGATCGTCCGCTGGACGGAGTTCCCGACGGGCGGACACTTCCCGGCGCTGGAGGAACCGGACGCACTGATCGGCGACATCCGGGGGTTCTTCCGCTCACTGCGCTGAAAGTGGCCGGGTGTCGTGAACGACTCGTTCATGACGTCTGACGACAGGAAAGAGTCGTTCATGACACAGGCCGACGGAAAGTGAGTTGTCCACAGGAGTTGTCCACATCCCCATTGGTCTGTGGACAACTGCTCAGAGGTACTGGCCCGTCCCCGAAATCCCCGGCCCGTGCTCATGCCCGTGCCCGGCCGCACCCGAAGGACCGGCGGGCAACCCCCGCCGCATCTGCTCGAGCTGGACCCGCGCCGCCATCTGCTGGGCGAACAGGGCCGTCTGGATTCCGCTGAACAGGCCCTCCAGCCAGCCCACCAGCTGGGCCTGGGCGATCCGCAGCTCCGCGTCCGACGGCGTCGAGTCGTCGGTGAACGGGCGGACCAGGCGCTCCAGCTCGTCCTGCAGCTCCGGGGCCAGTGCCTTCTCCAGCTCGCGGATCGACGTCTGGTGGATCTCGCGCACGCGCGTGCGCGATGCGTCGTCCAGCGGGGCCGCGCGGACCTCCTCCAGGAGTTGCTTGATCATCGTGCCGATGCGCATCACCTTCGCCGGCTCTTCGACGAGGTCGCCCACCGACTCAGGGTGGTCGCCATCGGGGGAGCCGGCTCCCACCGGCGTGCCGTCCGGCCCGACGACCACCACGTGGGGTGAAGATTCCTGGCCCGGGTCACCCGCTGTGAAGTTCGGCTCGGTCATGTGCTCCATCCTGGCTCGCGTTCGCCACGCTCCGCGACACCCATGGGGTGTCCGTCTCCGAGCGTAGCGGCTTCCGGGGTTCCCGGTGGCTCTCCACCCAACCCCGGACGCACGGCGAAACCGCACGTCCGTACGGTGTCCCCATGGCGTTCGACGTCGCTCGTATTCGTGGGCTCTTTCCCGCGCTGGGTGACGGCTGGATTCACTTCGACGGCGCCGCCGGAATGCTGGTACCGGAACAGGTCGCTTCGGCCGTGTCCACGGCGATGCGCGCACCGGTGTCCGGGCCGGGCGGAGCGTTTCCGGCCTCACAACGTGCGGAAAGCATCGTGACCGCGGCCCGCCGGGCCGTGGCCGACCTGGTCGGGGCCGACCCGGCCGCCGTCGTGCTCGGGCCGAGCGCGCCGGTGATGCTGCGCCGGCTCGTCGACGCGCTCGCCGAGCGCTGGACCATCGGCGACGAACTCGTCGTGTCCCGGCTCGACGAGCAGGCGAACCTGGCGCCGTGGCAGCGCGCCGCGAAGCGCGTCGGCGCGGTCGTGCGCTGGGGTGAGATCGACATCGAGACCTGCGAGCTGCCCGCGTGGCAGTACGAGCAGCTCGTGTCGGCGCGGACGAAGGCCGTCGCGGTCACGCTCGCGTCCGGCTCCGTCGGCACCCGGCCGGACGTGCCGACGATCATCGAGTTCGCCAAGCGGGTCGGCGCGCTCGTCGTCGTCGACGCCACCTACGCCGCGCCGTTCCTGCCGCTGGACATCAACGCTCTCGGCGCCGACGTCATGGTCGTGTCCGCGCAGGCTTGGGGTGGCCCTTCGGTGGGCGCACTGGTGTTCCGCGACCCGGACATGATCGAGCGGATCCCGCCCGCGTCGCTCGACCCGATGGCGCGCGGCGCCGCGCGCCTGGAACTCGGCCCGCACGCCTACCCGCTGCTGGCCGGGCTGATCGCGTCGATCGACTACCTCGCGGGTCTCGACGACGCCGCCGCCGGATCGCGCCGCGAACGCCTGGTCACTTCGCTCGGCTCCGCGAAGTCGTACCACGCCGGACTGCTCGCGCAGCTGTCGACGGAACTGCTGTCGCTGCGGCACATCATGGTCATCGGCAGCGCCATGCGCCGGATTCCCGCGCTCGCCTTCGCCGTCGCCGGCAAGAAGTCGCCCGAGGTCGCCGAGTACCTGGCGAAGCAGGGCTTGTGCGCTTTCGCCGATGACGGCACGAGCGGCGTCTTCGCGTCACTGGGTGTCGGAGAAGTGGGCGGCGCCGTGCGGATCGGGCTCGCCCACTACTCCAACGTCTTCGAGATCAACCAGCTCGTGCGGGTCCTGGAAGAACTCCGCTAGGACTTAGCTGCCAGCAGGACCTTGCCGAACACGCTGCCCTCTTCCAGGATCCGGTGCGCCGACGCGGCTTCGGCCATCGGCACGACCTGGCCGACGATCGGCTTGACCGAACCCTGCTCGACCAGCGGCCACAGGCGCTCGCGGACGTCGGCGACGATCGCCGCCTTCTGGTCCAGCGGGCGGAACCGCAGACCGGCGGCGAACACGCTCGCCCGCTTGCCGAGCAGCGTGCCGACGTTCAGCTCGCCCTTGACCCCGCCCTGCATGCCGATGATGACGAGCCGCCCGTCCTGCTGCAGCGCGTCGACGTTGCGGCCCAGGTAGGACGCGCCCATGTTGTCGAGGATGACGTTCGCGCCGCCGGTCTCCTTGCGGAGCACCTCGACGAAGTCTTCGTCCTTGTAGTTGATCGTGATGTCGGCGCCGAGCTGGCGGCAGCTCTCGAGCCGGTCGGCCGAGCCCGCGGTGACGGCGACGGTGGCGCCGAGCGCCTTCCCGACCTGGATGGCGTGCGTGCCGATCCCGCCGGCGCCGCCGTGGACCAGCAGCACCTCGCCCTCGGTGAGCTTCGCGTGCATCACGACGTTCGCCCACACCGTGCAGGCCACCTCGGGCAGCGCGGCCGCGGTGAGCAGGTCGATTTCGCCCGGTACCGGCAGCAGCTGTCCGGCCGGCACGACGGCCTTCTCCGCGTAGCCGCCGCCGGCGAGCAGCGCGCAGACCTCGTCGCCGACGGTCCAGCCTTCGACGCCCTCGCCGAGTTCGGCGATCGTGCCGGAGCACTCCAGGCCGATGGTTTCGCTGGCGCCGGGTGGCGGCGGGTAGTGGCCCTGGCGTTGCAGCAGGTCCGCGCGGTTCACCGCGCTCGCCGCGACGTCCAGCAGCACTTCGCCGGGGCCGGGACGCGGGTCCGCGACTTCCGCCCACTCGAGAACGTCCGGGTCACCTGGCTCACGGATGGTGATCGCGTACATGTGTCGACTGTATACCGGTGGGTGAATCTCCCGCCGAATGACGCATTGACGTACCTCGCATTCGGAACAAAGGTGAGCAACCATGCCACTCTTCCGAACAAGACTTCTCCCGCCGGTGGCTCTGGCCGCCGGTGCGACGCTGGTGCTCGGCCTCACCCCGGCCGCCGCCGCGACGACGGTCCCCGACGGCCCGGCCTTGGCCAAACAACTGGTCAAGAAGGTCGACGTCAACGGCGTCAACCGGCACCTGGTCGCCTTCCAGCGGTTCGCCGACACCAACGGCGGCACCCGGGCGGCGAGCACCGAGGGCCACAAGAAGTCCGCCGAGTACATCGCGGCCAAGCTCGAAGCGGCCGGGTTCCAGGTGACGCGCCAGGAGTTCCCGTTCACCTATTCGCAGACCCTGGCCCAGAAGCTGACCGCAGGCGGCGCGAACGTCCCGGTCATCGCCATGGAGTACACGGTTTCGACGCCGGTCGGCGGCATCACCGCGCCGCTCGCCGTGGTCGCGGTCGACGACACCAGCGGCTGCGAGGCCACCGACTACCCCGCGGACGTCGCGGGCAAGATCGCCCTGATCAAGCGCGGGGGCTGCTCGTTCGCGCAGAAGCAGCAGACCGCCGCGGCCGCGGGCGCGGTCGGCGCGATCGTCTACAACAACACCGACGGCGACCTGAACGGGACGCTCGGGGGCCCGGAGAACGCGAAGATCCCGACCGGGGGCGTGACGGCGGCCGCGGGGGCGCGGCTGGCCACGCTCGGCGGCCAGAACGTGACGCTGGAGCTGCGCGCCTTCCAGGAGGCGCGGACCAGCTACAACGTCATCGCCGAGACCAAGACCGGGCGCAAGGACAACGTCGTGATGCTCGGCTCGCACCTCGACAGCGTCCCGGCGGGCCCGGGCATCAACGACAACGGCACCGGCTCGGCGACCCTGCTCGAGACCGCGCTGCAGCTGGGGAGCGGCCCGAAGGTCAACAACGCCGTCCGCTTCGGCTTCTGGAGCGCGGAGGAGTTCGGCCTGATCGGCTCGACCTACTACGTCGACCAGCTCAGCTTCGAGCAGCAGCTCGACATCGCGCTGTACCTGAACTTCGACATGATCGGTTCGCCGAACGCCGGGTACTTCGCCTACGACGGCGACAACTCCGACGGCGTCGGCGCGGGTGCCGGCCCGTACGGCTCGGCGCAGATCGAGAAGACCTTCGTCGACTTCATGCAGGCCGCGCGGGGAGTGTCTCTCGAAGGCACCGACTTCACCGGCCGCTCGGACTACGGCGAGTTCATCGCCGTCGGCATCCCGGCCGGCGGCCTGGACACCGGCGCCGAGGTGCTGAAGACCCCGGCGCAGGCGGCGAAGTGGGGCGGCACGGCCGGCGTCGCCTTCGACCCGTGCTACCACCAGGCCTGCGACAACCTGGGCAACATCGACCGGGTCGCGCTGGACCGCAACGCGGACGGCGTCGCCTGGGCCCTCGGCGTCTACGCGACGAGCACCGAGAGCGTCAACGGCGTCCAGCCCGGCAAGGCGAAGTCGAAGTCGCTGACGGCGCAGAAGCGTTCGACCCAGCGGTCCCTCACCGCGCACGCCGTGGCCGGTGACCCGCACGCCCTGACCGCCTGACTCCCGGTCGTGAGTGAGTAACAGTGTTCTAACACTGTTACTCACTCACGACGGGTTGCGACTTAGCCCAGGTTGTTCGTGCCGAACGTGTCGCAGCGGGCAGGTTCGCCGGTCTGGAAGCCGGTGGTGAACCACTTCTTGCGCTGCGCGGACGTGCCGTGGGTGAACTTCGAGCGGTCGACCTGGCCGCCGCCGAGGTTCTGCTGGATGTAGTCGTCGCCGATGCGGGACGCGGTGTCCAGCGCGGCCGCGACGTCGTCCTGGGTGATGTCGGTGATCAGCGGCTTGCCGCTCTCGGTCGGCGTCGTCGAGGCGTGGTTGGCCCAGACGCCGGCGTAGCAGTCGGCCTGCAGTTCCAGGCGCACCGAGCCGGACGTCGGGCCGGTGCCGGTGCCCTTCTTCGACGTGCCGAGCAGGTTCTGCACGTGGTGGCCGTACTCGTGGGCGAGCACGTACGACTCGGTGAAGAGGCCGCCCTGCGCGCCGAAGCGGGTCTTCAGCTCGTCGAAGAAGGAGAGGTCGATGTAGACGTCGGAGTCGGCCGGGCAGTAGAACGGGCCGGTGTCGGAGGTGGCGCTGCCGCAGCCGGTGCGCACGCCGCCGTTGAAGAACCTCGTCGGCGCCTTCCGGTACGTCGAGCCGGAGCGCGCGAACTGCTGCGTCCAGTAGTCCTGGACGGAGTTGACGATCGCGACGATGGCGCAGTCGTGGTTCTTGTTGGCGTCCGCGCCGGTCTTGCACTCGCTGGCCAGCTTCGAGTTGTCGACCTGCTGGCCGGACCCGACGCTGCCGAGGCCACCGCCGAGACTGCTCCCGCTCGGCACGCTGACCCCGCCGAGCTGGGACAGTACGAAGTAGATGATCAGGCCGACGACGCCGAGTCCGCCGCCGCCGAGCGCCACGCGGCCGCCGATCCCGCCGCCGCCTCCACCGCTTCCGCGCAGGTCCTGGACTTCGGAAGTGTCCAGGCCGGCGTCGTCGTCGAATCTCACCCGAGAATCGTAACGAGCCTGGGCACGGCCGTCGCGCTGACGGGCGTGCCCAGGCTCTTTGTACCGAGGTATGTCTTTGTCGAGCGGTTGGCCGCTTCCGGACCGGCGTTCAGGCGCTGTCGTCACGGCTTCCGAGGCCGTGACCGGATCCAGGCCCGACCGACGCCGTATGCGTGAACGCATGGAAGCCCGCGCAGTAGCTGTTCACAATCGCGACCGACTCGGTTCTGTCCGTTTCAGTCGCGGGGACGCAGCTGGCGGTCAACCGCGAGGATCACCCGTCACGCAACCACCTGACCTCTCCTGGCGGGGAGCCGGGCCGGCACGTCACCGTCGCCGCGCCTCATACCCTGGCCGACCGTCCGCCGACAAGCAGAATGCGCCTTTTCCGGCCGAGTCTCAACCTTTTCGTAACCCCACCTTCGGGCGATGTTGCGGCGGGGTTTTCACCGGCCGACGGATCGGCGTCGGATCGCGCGGTCCCTTGATCAGCGTTCTACGCTGTCTTATGACCGAGGAGCGACCTGTGCGGTGGTTGAACGAAGCCGAGATGGCGGCGTGGCGCTCCTACATCGTGGCGACCCTCCTGCTGCGGCAGCGGCTGCACCGCGAGCTGTCCGACCGGCACGAGGTGTCGCTGACCGACTACGAGGTGCTCGTCTGCCTGGAAAGCCAGCCAGGGCACCGGATGCGGATGTCGGAGCTGGCGGTCTACATGGGGTCGACGAAGAGCAAGCTTTCGCACCAGGCCGGCAGGCTGGAGGCGGCGGGCCTGGTCCGCCGGGCCCGCGACCCCGACGACAAGCGCGGGGTGATCACGGAGCTGACCGGCGAGGGCCGGGCACTGCTGACGACGGCGGCGCCGACGCACGTGGAAGGCGTGCGCGAGCACCTCATCGACCTGCTGACCCCGCAGGAGCAGGCGACCATCGCTGCGGCGTTCGAGCGCGTGCTGGATCACCTGTCGGAGGCCGAAAAGCTGAACCCGGGCGCGGCCGCGCCCGGGTCATCGGAGCGGTAGCGGTGGGATTCGAACCCACGGAGAGGTTGCCCCCTCGCATGTTTTCAAGACATGTTCCTTCGGCCGCTCGGACACGCTACCTCGCCCCACGAGGGTAGCCGACGGCCCGAGGCAACCCGGTCCGCGCCTCGGACGTGCTCACCGCATGAAGACGCGATGGGACGGCGAGGGTGCGCGAGAGGAGGACGCCGAGGGGTCAGCCGTGACGCCGTTCTCGATGATCTGCCTGGCGATCGCGCTGGTGTCCCTCGGCGGCCTGATCTTCCTCGGGGTCACGCTCAGGGAGCGGGCCGGTTCGGTCGTGGCCGCGGCGACCGTGGAGCGCGTGCTCGACGTGGACCTGGTCGTGGCGCGCGTCGACGAGCCGGGCGGCGCCCGGTCCCGGGAGGTGCGGACCCACACGAACTACGACCGCCACACCCGTGTCCGATCCGGTCCCGGCTACGTCCGGGGCAGCCGCATCGAGGTGCGCTACTGGCCCGGGAAGCCCGAGATGGCGACCGAAACCACCGACGAGGTCCTGCTGCCGGGTAACTGGATCTTCGCGGTTCCGGCGGCGGGGCTGCTGATCGGGCTCGCCGGCCTGCTGGTGCCGGCCTATCCGCTCAAGCCCAGGTCAAAGTGAGCGCGGCACCTTGGGCCCGGCCCGCCTCGGCGGCCGGCGTGCGGGTCGACGGGTCCAGCGGGTTCTCGCCGACCGCCGCGACCGAAGCCTCGTCCGGGGTGATCAGGGCAACCTCCGCGCCCGCCGCGCGCAGTTCGTCCAGCACTACGAGCAGTGGTTTCTCCGCCGGCAGCTGTGACTCCAGGCCCAGCGGCGCCACGACCGTGATCCGGGACGCGCCGGCCGCGTAGTCGGCGTTTTCGGCCGAGCGGACGCCGCCGTCGATGTAGCGGCGGCCGTCGATCGTCACCGGGGGCCAGACGCCCGGGACCGCGCAGCTCGCCGCCACCGCGTCGACCAGGGACACCCCCGACTCGTGGTCGAACCGGCGGGGCTCGCCGGTTTCCGCGTCCACCGCCACGATGACCAGGCGCTGCTCCGGCCAGTCGTGCACCGGCAGCCGGGCCTCGATGACCGCGCGGCGATCCGCTTCGGGCACGGTTTCGGCCTTCACCGCCAGCTGCCCGACCGCCCGCCGCACGTCGGCTGGGGTCGTCGCGCCGGTGAGTGCGCCGCCGAAGTCGGCGGCGAACTTCTCGAAGTCGATGTCGGCCGGGATCTCCGGGGCCTGGCGCGCCGGGTCCGCTTGGCGCGCGAACAGCTCGTCCAGCGCGACACCGCTCGTCACCTGTGCCGCGACCGCCGCGCCCGCCGACGTGCCGACGACCAGGTCCGCGCCGGTGAGGTCCTGGCCGTGGCCGGCCAGTCCCACCAGCAGTCCCGTCGTCCACGCGATTCCGGCGACCCCGCCGCCGCCCAGTACCAAAGCCTGTCCACCCATGTGATCACCCTATCGGGACTGGGAAAACAGGGCGGCGATGACCGCGAAGATCGAAGGTTTCCACCACGTCAAGTTCCCCGTGCGCGACCTGGCGCGCAGCCGCCGACCGCTCGGCCGCCGAGGCGTGGATCGCGCGGCTGGACGAGCTCGGGGTCGAGCACGCGCCGCTGTTCGAGGCCACCACCGGCTGGATGGTGCGCCCAAACGACCCGGACGGCACCGAAATCCGGCTCTACAGCCTGTCGAAGGACGACGGCGTCGACCACACCGACGAGCGGGGTTACGCGCAGCGCGTGCGCTGACTCACGGCTGCTGCAGGGCTTTCGCGGCGATCCGCGCCCGCACCTCGGGACGGCGCAGCGGCGGCACGGTCGCCGGGGGCTGACGGCGTTCGGGCAGCTGCTCCAGCAGCCGGGCGGTGATCTCCGCGATTTCGGCCACCGCGGCCTCGAACGGCTCGCGCGTGGCGTCCGAAAGGGACTGGACGCCGGTCACCTTGCGGACGTACTGGCGGGCCGCGGCCTCGATCTCCTCGCCCGTCGCGGCCGGCTGGAGCCCTCGGAGGGTGGTGATGTTTCGGCACATGCCGCCCAGGGTACGACTCTTCGGACGCCTCGATCACACGGTCGGGTAGGCCCGGGCCCACCTCGTTGACGCCCGTAGCCGGGCTGGGCAATGTCGGGGAAGTGCCTCTCAGACCGCGTCCCTTCCGCTCCGCCCGCCCCGAACCCGCGATCGCCGAAGAAGAAACACCCGACACCCCGATCCCGGAACAGGCCTGGCCCCGCGTACGGGCCGACGAGCTGGTCACCCTCGTGGCACATGTCTTCGCCGCCCACGGCCTCCCCGAAGTGCGGGCCCGCATGGCGGCCGAGGCGCTCTGCCACGGCGACCTGACCGGCTCGCCGGAGACGGGCGTCGCCGACCTGACCCGCGTCCACCTGCCGCTGCTGGAGAACGGGCTCGTCGTCCCGCACGCCCGGCCGCTGATGATCGCCGACCGCGGCGCCGCCGCGCTGATCGACTACCGCCGCGGGCCCGGGCTCTGGGCCGTCGGCGACGCGATGGACCGGGCGGTGACCCGGGCCGGCCGCTTCGGCGTCGGGCTCGTGTCGATGCGCGGCGCCGGGCCGTTCGGCCGGGCCGGGCACCACGCCGCGCGCGCCCTGCCGCACGCGATGATCGGGCTGGTCCTCGCCGCGGGCGGCGAACCCGGCCAGCCGCTGAACCCCCTGGGCATGGCCGCCCCCGGCGGCGCGTACCCCGAGTTCGTCTTCGACCTGGATCAACTCGGCTCGGAAGCCGCCGGGCTGACGCTGCTGGTCGAGGTCCTCGCCGGGGTGCTTTCCGGCGTCGCCGACCACGACCACGACACGGGCCTGCTGGTGCTGGCGATCGCGCCGACGACGCTGCGCAGCGCCGACGGCTTCTACCGCGCCGCGAGCGCGCTGTTCGGCAGCATGCTGGGCTGGGACGGCAGCACGCCGATCCGCTACCCCGGCTGGCGGGAGGCCCAGCACCTGGAGCAGTGCCGGGCCCTCGGCGTGCCACTGGCCGGGCCGGTGCGCCGCGAGCTGGACGCGCTCGCGGCGTCGATCGGCCTCCCGCCACTGACCAGCGTCGGCTGAGACTCAAACGCCCCAATGTGGCGTTC
>NZ_NMUL01000001.1 GCF_002234595.1 Amycolatopsis vastitatis | reverse complement strand
CATTGGTCCAGGGTCAGCGGACCAGGACGACCTTGCCGCGGTCGGGGCCGACCGCCACGACGTCGCCGTCGGTCAGCTGACGGCCGCGGCGGGTCTCGACCTCGCCGTTGACCGTGACCTCCTCGGCGTCGATCAGGTCCTTGGCGTGGGAGCCGTCCTCGGCGAGGCCGGCCAGCTTGAGGAACTGGCCGAGCCGGATCGGCTCGCCGGTGATGGGTACGTCGACGGGGTCGCTCATGCCCGCATCATGCCGTCTCAGGTCCGGGCGGTCGTCTGCCGGTAGAGCGCCATGACGTCCGTGTCGAAGTAGCTCGAGTACGACGTGTCGGGATCGTCGCCGCCGTACTCGAACCCGCCGATGACGCCGATCACCGTGCCGAGCCGGGTCTGCGGGTTCTGCCCGGTGACCCACGGCCCGCCGCTGGTGCCGGTCGGGAACCCCGCGCAGTTCACTTTCAGCTGGTAGGTGTCCTGCTGGCTGGTGGTGTTCTGGCAGACGGCGGCGACCTCGGAGTCGTCCGGGTAGCCGGTGAGCGTGATGGCCTGTTCGAACGGGGTGCCGGTGGCCAGCGTGTTCGCGCCGACGAGGCTCTCCAGCGTCTTGGTCGTGCCGACCTGGTGCGCGGTCGCGAAGCCGACGTCGAGGTCCGGGTCCGACGACGCGCTCCAGCCGGGCGCGACGAGCTCGTCGGACACCGCCCAGTAGCCGAACGGCGCGATGCCGTCGTGGTAGGCGGGCGCGAAGGTGACGTTGGTGAGGTAGCCGCCGCCCTCGCCTTCGTGGAGGCAGTGGGCCGCCGTCAGCAGCACGTTGCCCTGCTCGCTGTGCACGACGCTCGCCGTGCAGTAGTGCGCCCCCTCCTGGAACAGTGCGCCGACCGCGGGGCTCGACACCGCGGGCAGGGCGGGGGAGGGCACCGGTGCGGCCTCGATCGTGCCGACGTCCGGTGACGTCGCGCCGGCGAACGGCTGACCGCGGACGATCACCACGAGAGCCGCGCCGAGCAGGGCGACCGCAGCCAGGATGAACAGAACGGCGGGCCGCCGCACAGTGCATCGCCTCCTCGTCCGTTCGGTCCCTTACCGGTCGACCCCACCACTTTAGGGCGACGGACCGACACAATCAGCACACCCACAGCAAGCTCACAGGCGCTAATATCCGTAACTCGCGAGTAACACCTGACGGGCGGGAGGGCCGATGAAGCAGTTCACGGACAAGGTCGTGGTGGTCACCGGGGCGGGTTCGGGCATCGGGCGCGCGCTGGCGTGCGAGTTCGCCCGGCGCGGCGCCCGGGTCGCGCTTTCCGACGTCGACACCGCGAACGCGGAGGAGACGGCGAAGCTGGCCGGCGGCGACGCTCGCGCGTACACGCTGGACGTTTCCGACCGCAGTGCCGTGCTCGCGCACGCCGAAGACGTCGCCGACGAGTTCGGCGGCGTCAACGTCATCGTGAACAACGCCGGGGTGGCGCTCGGCGCGACCGTCGAGGAAATGACGTTCGAGGACTACGACTGGCTGATGGGCATCAACCTCGGTGGGGTCGTGAACGGGACGAAGGCGTTCCTGCCGCACCTGATCGCTTCCGGCGAAGGGCACGTCGTCAACATTTCCAGCGTGTTCGGCTTCGTCGGCGTGCCGACGCAGAGCGCGTACAACGCGGCGAAGTTCGCGGTGCGCGGGTTCACCGAAGCGCTGCGCGAAGAAATGCTGCTCGCCCGGCGCCCGGTCGCGGTGAGCTGCGTGCACCCCGGCGGCATCAAGACCAACATCGTGCGCAACTCGCGCAGCGCCGCCGACGACCAGGAGAAGGCCGCACAGGGCTTCGAGCGGATCGCCCGCACCACACCGGAAAAGGCGGCGCAGACGATCCTGCGCGGGATCGAGCGGAAGTCGGCGCGGATCCTCATCGGACCGGACGCCTACGTGATCGACGCCATCCCGCGCGTGCTCGGCTCGGCCTACCAGCGGCCGTTGGCGGCGCTGGCGCGGCTCGGGCTCAAGCAGTCGGCAAACTGAGTCCCTTTCCGCCGTGTCTTGTCACTCAATGGAGTTGCGTTTCTGACAGGACCGTCCGAAATGGTCCAGAATGCGGGGGGTCCGCGAGCGCCCGTACCGGAGGTCCCCGATGCTTCGCACCGCACAGCGCAGTGCGACCCGTCCGTCCAGCGACCGCACCGCGGGGGAGTTGCTGGATCGCACCGGCATCGTCGCGGCGAGCCTGCCCCGGCGCCGCCGCACCGACGACGAGGTCACGGCGGCCGAGCCGATCTTCACCCGGCCGCCGGTGTGCGATCAGGACCTGCGCCCGAAGTCGGTGGTGATCCGGCGCCGGGCCCGCGGCTGGCTCGGCGGCGGCGCCGCGGTGCTGCTCGTCGCGGCCGGCTGGCTGGGTGGCGGGCTGTTCACCGGCGGGCTCTTCACCCCGGCGACGTCCGACGACGTCGCCCAGGTGGACCCGCGTCCGGCCGTCGCCACGGCAGCCGTCCCGGAGCCGGCGCCCCCGCAGGCGCCGGTCGTCGTCACGCCGCCGCCGAAGATCGTGTACGTGCCGGTGCCCGCGAAGCCGGCGCCGAAACAGGTTCAGGCGCAAGCGAAACCGCAGCCGAAGAAGACGACGTCGCCGGAGGACGAAGCCCGCGTCGACCTGCCGGCGTCGTCGGCCACGCCGTCCACGACCAACCCCGTCCAGGTGTGGTTCGACGTCGCCGAGAGCATGGCGCGGCGCTACGGCGGTCGCTGAGTCAGGCGCCCGTCCAGCGGTATTCGTGCTCGGGGCGGCCGGTGGCGCCGTAGCGCAGCCGCATCTGGACCGTGCCCGACTCCGCGAGCGCGGTGAGGTACCGCTGCGCCGTCGCCCGCGCCATGCCCAGCTCCCCGGCCACCTCCGCGGCCGACAGCGGGCGGCCCGCCCTGCGCAGCTGCTCCGAAACCAGCCGGGACGTCGCCGTCGACTGGCCCTTCGGCGCGGACGTGCGGTCCTGGTCGTGCAGCACGCGGTACGCGCGGTCGACGTCGTCCTGGGCCAGGGCCCGGTCTTCGGCGAGCAGGGCGCGGAAACGCGCGTAGGACGTCAGCCGTTCCGCGAGCTGGCGCGTGGTGAACGGCTTGATCAGGTAGTTCAGCGCGCCGGCCCGGATCGCCGCGGCCACCGACGCGCTGTCGGTCGCCGCGGACAGCACGATCGTGTCGGTCTGCAGCTCCGGCAGCACGGCGAGACCGGACTCGTCGGGCAGGTAGACGTCGAGCAGGATCAGGTCCGGCGCGAGCTCCCGGACGCGGGCGCGCGCCTCGGCGGCGGTGTGCGCGGTGCCGACCACCGCGAAGCCCTCGACCTCCTCGACGAACCCGGCGTGCACGCCGGCGACCCGGAAGTCGTCGTCGACGATCAGCGTGCGGATCATCCGTCCTCCGTCAGCATTCCGGGCAGTTTGGCGACGAACAGCGCCCCCGTCTCGCCTTCGCCGGGGTCGGCCAGCCAGACGTCGCCGCCGCGGGCGCGGGCGGCCTGCCGGGCGAGCGCCAGACCCAGGCCGTGGCCGGGCGCGATCTTCGTCGAGACGCCTTCGTCGAACAACGTCCGCCGCAGGTCGGCGGGAACACCGGGACCACTGTCCACAACGGACACATGCAGCGACGTGCCGTCGGCGAACAGGCCGATCTCGACGGTCGCCGGCCGCCGCGGCCCCATCCGCGCGGCGTGCAGGGCGTTGTCGACGAGGTTGCCGATCACGGTGTTGGCGGCGATCGGATCGGTGACCGTGACGGGCACCCAGCTGTCTTCGGCGAGCTTCAAGGTGAGACCTTTTTCCTGCGCCTGCTCGGTTTTCGCGACGAGCAGCGCCTGCAGGTACGGGTCGGCGACCGCGTCGCCCAGCTTGCTCGGCCGCGCCGACGACGAGTCCGTCAGCGTCTGCAGGTACTCGACGGCCTCGGCGTGGTGGCCGAGCTGGAGCAGCCCGTAGAGCGTGTGCAGCCGGTTGGCGAACTCGTGCCGCTGGGCGCGCAGGCCGTCGGACAGCGCGCGGATGCCGTCGAGCTCGCGGGTGAGCGTGTCGAGGTCGGTGCGGTCGCGGAAGGTGAGCACGGTGCCGATCGGGCGGTCGTCGAGCCGCACCGCACGGGAATTGATCACCAGCACGCGGTTCCCGGCCACCGCGAGGAGGTTGTCGACCGGCCGTCCTTCGGCGACGGCCTTGTGCAGCCGCGGGCTGAGCTCGAGCTCGGACATCGACGCGCCGATCGGCAGTTCGGTGCCGAGCAGGCGCTCGGCTTCGTCGTTGCGCACCGAGACGCGGTTCGTCTCGTCGACGGCGAGCACGCCTTCGCCGATCCCGTGCAGCACGGCTTCGCGTTCGTAGAGCAGCTCGGTGAGTTCGTGCGGTTCCAGGCCGTGGGTGACGCGCCTCAGTCGCCGGTTCAGCAGCGCCGACGCGCCCGCGCCGAGCAGCAGCGCGCCACCGGCGAACAGCAGCGTGATCGTCAGCAGGCGGTTGAAGTCGCCGGTGGGGTCGGAGATTTCGAAGCCGACGCTCACTTCGCCGACCACCCGCCGGTGGTCAGGCGTCCAGATCGGCGTCTTGCTGCGGACGGACAGCCCGAGCGTGCCGCTCTGCACGGCGCTGACGTCGTCCTCACCGGCGAGCGCCCGGTCCGCCGGGGTGCTGACCTTCTTCCCGATTTCGCTCGGCGTCGGATGGGCCAGCCGGATGCCCTTGTCGTCGGTGATCACGACGAACAGCGCTTCGGTCCGTTCGCGCACGGCCAGCGCCCGTTCCTGGAGCGCGCCGTCCGGTACCTTCGCCGCCGCGTTCGCCACCACGACCGGGTCCGCCGCCACGGACTTCGCGATGGCCAGAGCCCGCTCCCCGTACTGGTTGGTGAGGGTCTGGGACAACAGCGCGCTGACCAGCGCGACGCCGATCCCGACGACGAGGAAGACCACGCCGATCTGCAGCAGCAGCACCTGCCTGCTGAACCGCATGCGCGGGAAGAGCGCCCACTTTGGCATGGCTCGGAACCATACCCCCTGGTCAGCGGGGTGCGCTAAATGAGCAAAACATTCAGAACGCGCACTTGCCACGCAGAACGTCGACAAGCTTCACGCGGGCGCCACACGTACTTAACGTCCCTTCCCAACGTGAGCCCCACCACGTGACGAAGGAGTCACCTCCACCATGGTTCCCCCACTGATCGAACTCACCGGAGCCACCAAAAGGTTCCCGAGCGGGTCCGGTTCCGTGCACACGGCCGTCCGCGATCTGACCATGACCGTCCAGCCCGGCGAGTTCGTCGCGGTCGTCGGCCCGACGGGCTGCGGCAAGTCGACGACGCTCTCGCTGGTCTCCGGGCTGCAGCCGCCGTCCGCCGGCCGGGTGCGGGTGAACGGCGAGGACGTGACGTCCATTCCGGACGGCGTCGGCTACATGTTCCAGACCGACGCCGTGATGCCGTGGCGCTCGGTGCTCGACAACGTCGCGTCCGGTCCGCGGTTCCGCGGCGTGCCGAAGGCCGAGGCCCGCGCGCAGGCCGTCGACTGGATCGGCCGCGTCGGGCTCGCCGGGTTCGAGAAGTACTACCCGCACCAGCTCTCCGGCGGGATGCGCAAGCGCGTCGCGCTGGCCCAGACGCTGGTCACCAAGCCGAAGATCATGCTGATGGACGAGCCGTTCTCGGCACTGGACGTCCAGACGCGGGCGCTGATGCAGGACGAGCTGCTGCGGCTGTGGTCCGGTTCGGGTGCCGCGGTCATCTTCGTGACGCACGACCTCGACGAGGCGATCGCGCTGTCGGACAAGGTCGTCGTGCTGACCTCGTCGCCGGCCACCGTGAAGGACGTCTTCGAGATTCCCCTGGAGCGGCCGCGGAAGGTGGAGGACCTGCGGCTCACCGAGGACTTCCGCAAGCTCTACGCCGACATCTGGGAATCGCTGCGCAGCGAGGTCGACAAGGCCCGCCAGAAGGGAGCGACCAATGTCGCTTGAGACCCCCGCGGCTCCGGCCTCGACGCTACCGGTGCTGGAAACCGAGCAGGACATCCTCACCAAGGCGAAGCGCGCGTCGTCCCGGCGCAAGCGCAACACCTGGCTGCTGCGGCTGGCACTGGTCGTCGTCTGGCTCGGCAGCTGGGAGCTGACCGCGACCTACTGGATCGACCCGTTCTTCTACTCGAAGCCGTCCCGGATCTGGCTGCGGCTGGTCGAGTGGGTCACCAGCGGCACCGACTTCGGCTCGCTCTGGTACCAGCTGTGGGTCACCGTCGAAGAGGCACTGGTCGGCTTCGCCATCGGTGCGGTGGCCGGCGTCATCTTCGGCGTGATCCTGGGCCGCAGCCAGTACCTGGCCGACGTGCTCGCGCCGTTCATCAAGGCCGCCAACGCGGTGCCGCGCATCGTGCTCGCGTCGCTGTTCGTCATCTGGTTCGGGCTGGGGCTGGCGTCCAAGGTCGCCACGGTCGTCGTGCTGGTGTTCTTCGTCGTGTTCTTCAACGCCTTCACCGGCGCCCGCGAAGTGGACCGCAACCTGATCGACAACGCCCGCATCCTCGGCGCGGGCCGGATGCAGGTGATCAAGGCGATCGTGCTGCCGAGCGCGACGTCGTGGATCCTGTCCTCGCTGCACACCGCGTTCGGCTTCGCGCTGATCGGCGCGGTCGTCGGCGAATACGCGGGGTCCAAGGCGGGCATCGGCTTCCTGATCTCGAACGCGCAGGGCACGTTCGACTCCGCGGGCATCTACGCCGCGATGATCATCATCACCGTCGTCGCCCTCGTCGCCGAGTGGGGCATCGGGAACCTCGAAAACCGGCTGCTGCGGTGGCGGCCGTCGATGTCCACCTCCAGCCAGACCGTCATCTGAAAGGACCGAATCGATGAGGATTCGCCGAATCGCCGGCGCGGTGACCGCGCTGACCGTGGTGGCGGCGCTGACCACCGCCTGCCAGGACTCCCGCGTCGCCGCGACGGGGGAGGGCGGCAAGCCCAAGGTCACGATCATGGTCGGTGGCCTGGAAAAGGTCATCTACCTGCCCGCCATGCTCACCCAGCAGCTGGGGAACTTCGCCGCCCAGGGCATCGACGTCGAGCTGCAGAGCGAGCAGTCGGGCGCCAACGCCGAGACCGCGCTCGTCGCCGGTCAGGTCCAGGGCGTGGTCGGGTTCTACGACCACACGATCGACCTGCAGGCCAAGGACCAGTGCATCAAGAGTGTGGTGCAGCTGGCCAATATCCCGGGTGAGGCCGAGGTCGTCGGCACCAAGAACGCCGATCAGATCAAGAGCTCGGCCGACTTCAAGGGCAAGAAGCTGGGCGTGACGTCGCTCGGGTCGTCCACCGACTTCCTCACGAAGGCGCTGGCGGCCAAGGCGGGGGTGGGCGCCGACCAGTACACGCCGGTGAAGGTCGGTGCCGGGCAGACGTTCATCGCGAGCCTGGACAACGGCGGCATCGACGGCGGCATGACCACCGACCCGACCATCGCGCAGCTGACCAACACGGGCAAGGCGAAGGTGCTGTACGACCTGCGGACGGTCGACGGCACGAAGGCCGCGCTGGGCGGGCTGTACCCGGCGTCGTCGCTGTACATGAGCTGCGACTTCGTCGACCGGAACAAGGACGCCGTGCAGAAGCTGGCCAACGCGTTCGTGGCCACGCTGAAGTGGATCAAGCAGCACAGCCCGGAGGAGATCGCGGCGAAGATGCCGCCGTCCTACAGCGGTGGTGACCAGGCGCTGTACGTCAAGTCCGTCAAGGACAGCATCGGGATGTTCAACGGCGACGGGAAGATGGACGCCGACGGCGCGAAGAACGTGCTCGAGGTGCTTTCGAGCTTCTCGAAGAACGTGAAGCCGAAGAAGGCCTCGATCGACCTGTCGAAGACCTACACGACGGAGTTCGTCGACGCGGCCGCGAAACAGGGCTGAAGCCCCGCTCACCTGACCGGGCGGTAGGTGAGCGACATGACCCGTGAAGGCCTCTTCCCCCGCGGAGGCCTTCACGGGTCTTTTCGTTCAACACGACGTAAATCCGGCAAATGGTGAGTCTTTCCCGGAATGTGAAGACCCTTCGAAAGTAGCTACCTTCTGGCCTGCGCGAATCCAACACTTGGACACACGGCTTTCCCGGTCCCCCTCGGTGAACGGAGTCCCCGAATGTCCAAATTCCTCTCGTCGCGCACTGTCCGCGTGCTCACGGCGGCCGCAGCAGCCGCCGCCGGACTCGCCGTGTCGGGCACCGCCCACGCCGCGGTCGAGTACGGCGCTCACTTCCACGGGCACCAGTTCGCGGGCGGCAACTGGGGTGGTTACGTCAGCTTCGGCAGCTTCACGACGGCCACCGCGAGCTGGACCGAACCCTCGGTGACCTGCAACTCCACCAACGACCTGTTCGCGCCGTGGGTCGGCATCGACGGCGACGGATCGTCCACTGTGGAACAGACCGGCGTGGAGACCGACTGCTCCAGCGGGCACCCGGTCTACTCGGCCTGGTACGAGATGTACCCGGCCGCGCCGGTGTACTACAACGTCTCGGTCGGCGCCGGCGACCACATCACCGCGACGGTGACGCGCACCGCCACCAACACCTACCGGCTGGACCTGTCCGACACGACCAAGGGCTGGTCGAAGTCGACCACGAAGTCGCTGACGTCGAGGCACGCGTCGGCCGAGGCGATCATCGAGTCGCCGACCGACTCGTACCCGAGCATTTCGGGCGGGGTGAAGTTCACCGGCGTCAAGTTCAACGGGACGAACCTGGCGTCGACGAGCCCGTCCGGCCTCGACGCCGACGACCGCGGTACGTACACGTGGATCCCGGGCGCCATCGGCTCGGACGGCCAGAGCTTCACGATCTCGCGGCACTGAGCTACTTCAGGTTGTTGATCGCCCAGGCGACCACCATCACCGCCAGCACCAGCGAGACGACGGCCTGCAGCATCATCGTCATCTTGGCCCAGATCCGCAGGGGCATGACGTCGGTGGGGCTGAAGGCCGCCGCGTTGGTGAAGGAGAAGTACAGGTAGTCCAAATAGGACGGTTCCCAGTCCTGGTGCGCCAGGTCCGGGTCGGCCATCTGCGGGAACTGCAGGTCGGGGAACTGCGCCCGGCCTGCAGCCCGCTTGCCGGGGCCGCCGCGGTCGAACTCCCAGTACCAGAGGGAGAAGGCGACGACGTTCGTCCAGTAGACGATCCCGCCGGTGACCAGGACGGCACCGGCGCGGTCGCCGATGGTGCCGGCGGCGATGTCGTAGACGAGCGACACGGCGGAGAACGCGTTCACCGCGGTCACGGCCCCGACGAGCAGCAGCGAGATGGTGCGTTCGACCGCGCTGAAGTGCGTCATCCGGCCCGGGTTGGCGAGCAACAGCGCGACGACGAGCAGCCCCGAGACGGCGGGCAGCAGCCACCGGGGGTGCAGCGCCATGTCCTCGGGCAGGGCGACCTGCAGCACCAGGGTGGCGACCACGACACCCATCGCGGGCCAGCGCGTCTCGCCGGTGGTCCGCCGTCGCCAGGCGGGAAGAGCCTCTTCAGTCACCGGCTCACGCTAGGTCCCCGCCGCCCACCCCGCCACCGCGCACCCGGCCCTAACGCCCCAATGTGGCGTTCGGTGCGTCCAACGCACCCAATGTGGCGTTCGGTGCGTTGGACGCAACCAACGCCACATTGGGGCGTTAGGAAGCCGGGGCGGTGGTGACCGTGCCGGGCAGCTTGCGGGCGACGTCCGTGCGTGAGCGGGCTCCCAGCTTGCGAAGCACCTTCGCGACGTGCTGCTCCACGGTCCGCGGCGAGAGGAACAGCCCGTCCGCGATCTCCCGGTTCGTCCGTCCCTCCGCGAGCATCCGCGCCACCTCGCGTTCCCGCGGGGACAGCTCACTCCCGTACCCGCGCCGTCCGCGTTGCGAAGGCGCCCACGCGCCGTGCTCGCGCAGCTGGTGACGGCACCGGCCGGCATCCCGGGTGGCGCCGAGCCGTTCGTACGCCTCGGCCGCCGCCGTCAGCTCTTCGACGGCTTCGCGGTTGCCCGCGGCGAGCCGGCATATCGCGGCCCGCTCCCGCATGGCTGTCGCGGGGTAGGGCATCGGCAGGGTCGCGTACCCCGACGCGGCTTCGTCGAACAGCGCCGCCGCGGCGAGGTGCTTCGCGCGGGCCTCCAGCAGTACCGCGCGTCCGGCCACCAGCGCGGCCGCGGCCACCGGCGCGTCACGGCCCTCGATCCCGCGCGCGAACGCCTCGACCACGCTGTCGGCCTCCGGCCAGCGCCCGGCGCGCGCGTACGCCTGGGCCGCCGCCGGGACGAGCGCCGCCGCCCAGATCCAGACGCCCTTGCGGCGGGCCGCGGCCACGGCGGTGTCGGCCGCGGCGCACGCGGCGTCGACGTCGTCGGTCGCCAGCAGCACCGAGATCAGGACCCCGGCGGCCGACAGCACCACCGGGATGGGACCGCGGTCCGGCGCGTGCACGCTCGCCGCGGTCAGGTGCCGTTGCGCGGCCGCGAACTCCCCGCGCACGGCCGCGAGCCCGCCGAGCACCAGCGAAGACTCCATGACGATCGGGCCGAGCTCCGGGTAGCTGTCCCGCAGCTGCTCGGCGGCTTCGGCGAGCCCGGTCCAGCGCCCACGCACCCAGTCCAGCCGGACGCGGGTGCCCTGGATCAGGCCGATCGCGTACAACGCGCCCGCGTCGGTCGCTCGCCGGACGCCCTCGGTCACCAGCTGCTCCGCCCGGTCGAGGTGCCCAGCCCAGGACTGACCGTCGGCGAGGTTGCACCACAGCCGGGCCAGCTGGACGCGTTCGGCGACCGTGCCGACGGTGTCCGACAGCGCTTCGAACTCCGTCCACGCCGAGCCGTCGCCGACGTGCGACGCGGCCGCTATGCGGTCGGCGGTCAGGGCGAGCCGCAGCTCGGGGTCGTCGAGCCGCTCGTACACGTCGCCCGCGCGGGCGCGCCAGGATTCGTGCCACGACAACGGCGTCAGCCCGTCGATCGGCTGGGCGAGCAGCGTGATCCCGCGGGCGGCGAGGTCGGGCCGGTCGGTCAGCTCGCCGACCGCGCGCTCGACCTCGAGGCGGCCGCGGCCGAGCCCGCCGATGGTCCGGACCAGCAGCATGCCGAGGCTCAGCCGGATCGAGCCGCGGACCGACGGTGGCAGCGTCACCTCTTCGAGGACGCGCTCCAGCGTCCCGATCACGTCGGGGCGGAACCCCCGCAGCGCGACCTGGCTCAGCTTGCCCGCCACGCGCCCGATGTCCGGTTGGGACGGACCGGGTTCGGCGAGCACCGACTGCAGGAGGTCGATCGCGCGGGACGTCTCGCCGCTCCTGATCGCCTCGTCGGCGGCCGCTTCGGCGTAGTGCCGCCACTGGTCGACGCGGCCCGCAGCGCGGGAGTGCCGGGCCAGCAGGGTGAGCGGCGGCGACGGCTGCGCGGCGAGCACGCGGATCGCCTGCGCGTGCAGCAACGCGCGTTCCGGTCCGCTCACCGTGTCGTAGACCGCCTTGCGCGCCAGCGGGTGCCGGAAGCCGTACTTGCCGTCGCCGGCTTCCCCGAGCACGCGCGCGGACAACGTCGCGAGCAGCGCGGTGCGGAGGGCGTCACCGGTCAGCCCGGCCAGTTCGCCGAGGACGTCGGCGTCGGCGCCGACACCGAGGACCGCGGCCGCTCCCGCCAGCCGCACAGCAGGCTCCGGCAGCGCGGAAAGCCGTTCGGTGACGGCTTCCCGCAGCAGCGCGGGGACTTCGAGGTTCTCCAGCAGCCGGTCGGAGAGGACTTCGCCGACCGGGAGCCGCTCGGCCGCCTCCTTCAGCGCCCGCAGGGTTTCTTCGGCCACGAACGGGATCCCGGCCGTGCACTCGTGCAGCTTCGCCGCGAATTCGTCGGTGACGCGCGGGAGTTCGAGGATTTCGACCGCGAGTTCGCGCACCGCGGAGACGTCGAGCGCGCCCAGCGCGACGCGCGCCGAGTGGACGGCCGGGGCGGCCCTGAACGGCGTGACACACCCGGCGTCGGCCGCGGATCGGTAGGCGGCGACCACGGCCAGTTCCGGCGGCATCGCCCCGGCGAGGAACCGCAGGAGGTCGCGGGTGTCCTCGTCGGCCCACTGGAGGTCGTCGATCAGCACGAGCGTCGGCCCGCAGGCCTGGAGCAGTTCCCGCACCGCGCGGAACACGCGGTGGCGTTCGGCGACCGGGTCGGCGAGGGGTTCCGGCCGCGGAGGAAGCGCTTCCGCGAGCTCCGGCAGCAACGGGAGCAGCACGCCGGCGACCGGGCTGAGCGGACCGAGCGGTGTGTCGCCGACCGAGCGAAGCGCTTCCAGGATGGGCCCGTACGGGAAGGGTTCCCGCAGTGGCTGGCAGGCTCCGGTGAGCACGCGGCCGCCGTCGAACTCCTTGCGCCGCCCGATCTCCGCGAGCAGCCGGGTCCGGCCCATGCCCGGTTCGCCTTCGATGAGCACCACGGCGGGCCGCCGCCGCAGCACGTCGGCGATGGCGTCGAGCTCGGCGTCGCGGCCGGTGAGCTTCGCCGGTCCGGAGCGGATGGAAACCGAGGTCGGGCGGGGGGCGGTCAGCCACATATGACCCTCCTCGACGCACCGGAGACTGTGCGCCGGAGCCTAAGCAGCGTTGATCCGTCCGTAAACCTTTCACCGAATACGTGGCCGATGCCGTGCCCACACGTCCGCCTACCGGCCGTCACCGGTTTGCTGTGGGAACCGGCGGGAACGGGTCACCGTACGTGCGAAACCTCGGTGGATCGCACGTTCGAACGTCGCTTAACGCGTTCGTGTGCGCTGCGTGACTACTGAAAGTAATTCACAGAAACCCTACTTACGGACCTGTCCGACCGGGTGACGGCGGCGCCTGAGTCCGGCTGGAGCAGGGGTTTCGTCCTCGGTGAATGCGTATACCCATTCGCCGTGCGCCCGGATTGCACCGTAACGCCCACTGCGGGGACGCTCACTCGGGGGAGTACCACTGCGTGGCCGGTGTGGAGCCGCGCGTAACCATCTAGGGAGAAGCATGAAGATCGCGAGACTTCTCGGTGCCGCTGCCACCGCGGTCATGGCGACGGGCGCGCTCGCCGCGACCGCCGTCCCCGCGTCGGGCCAGGACCTGCTGAACCCGGACATGGTGCCCGCGATGCAGCGGGACCTGGGCCTGACCCACGACCAGGCGCTCTCGCGGCTGCAGAGCGAGGACGTCGCGAACAAGGTCACCGAAGGCCTCAGCGCGGCGCTCGGCGACGCGTTCGGCGGCGCGACGTACAACGCCGCCACGGGCAAGGCACACGTCGAGACGACGAACGCCGCGCTCGTCGGCAAGATCCGTGAAGCCGGCGCGGAAGCGCAGGTCGTTAAGTTCAGCGCCCGCCAGCTCGACTCCACCGTGAGTGTCCTGAACGCGGGCGAGAAGGCCGCGCCGGCCGCGATCACCGGCTGGGGCGTGGACTCCGCCACCAACCGCGTCACGCTTTCCGTGCTGCAGGGCCAGCGCGGCGCGGCGGACGCGTTCCTCGCCAAGTCCGGTGTGGACAAGTCGGCGGTGACGGTCGTCGAGACGTCCGCTCAGCCGTCCGTGTACGCCAACATCCGCGGCGGCGACCCGTACTACATCGGCGGCTCCGCCCGCTGTTCCGTCGGGTTCTCCACGACCACGGGCTTCCTCAGTGCCGGCCACTGCGCCGCGCTCACCGGCGCCGGCGCGCTGACCGGGTCGAACGGCGCTTCGCTCGGTTCGTGGGGCCGGTACAGCTTCCCGACCAACGACTACTCGGCGGTCCGGACCAACAGCAACTGGACCCCGCTCGCGCAGATGAACAACGGCACCGCCGTGCGCGGCTCGTCCAACGCCGCGACCGGCACGTCGGTCTGCAAGGCCGGTTCGACCACCGGCTGGACCTGCGGCACCATCGGCGCGAAGAACCAGACCGTCCGCTACTCCGAGGGCACGGTCTACGGCATGACCGCGACCAACGTCCGCTCGGCGGCCGGTGACTCGGGCGGCGGCTTCATCGCCGGCAACTCGGCGCAGGGCCTGCTGTCCGGCGGCAACACGTCCGTGACGTACTTCTTCCCGATCGGCGCCGCGCTTTCGGGCACCGGTACCACGCTGAAGACCAGCTGAACTCCGGCTGAAACACGCTGAAACGGCGGAAGGGCGGGTTTCGGGCGCCTCCAGCGCGTCCGAAACCCGCCCTTCGTTCCTCGCCGCGGGAATGGGAGGTTCAGGGTCAGACGTTGCTGATCTCCTCGATCAGCCCGTCGACGTCGAAGTGCGCGCTCTCCTCGCCGAGCGGCACGAGTTCGTAGGACGCCTCGAGGAACGTCCGGATGTCTTCGATCTCCAGCTCGAACGACGCATAGCCGTCCGGTGACTCGATTTCCAGGGTGAGGAAGTCTTCGTCGTCGGACAGGTCCGGGCGGATCCGGACGTCACCGAGACCGGCCGGCTCGTCGAGGCCGGACACGAGGAGGTCACGCGCGAAGGTCCACTCGATCCACCGGCCGCGCTCGGTCCGGAACGCCACGGTCACCGCGAACGGCTCGTCGGCGTGGTAGGACAGGCGCGACAGGACGGGCGTGGTGCTCTCGTTCAGCAGCACGAACTGGCTCTGGTGTACGGCGTCGGTGTGCACGGCCCCTCCTGGAGTCTCGCGGTGGTTCGGCGGCGCGAACTGTTCGACAACGAGATGACCAGGGCCTTCGGTCATGACGGAGAAACTCTCACGTTCACTTGATCGGTTGCATCCGTCCATTGTGGTGTAACACCGGGCACATACCCCTTGCGCTCAGCCGGCCACGGCTGGTGACGGTTCCCGCAGGGCGTCCGGCAGTTTCTTCCGCAGCACGAGCAGCGCGGGAACGGCGGACGCGCAGGTCAGGGCCATGATCGACCAGGTCAGCGCGTTGCTGACGCTGAGCAGGCCGGGCGCGAGCGCGATGGGCAGGCCCCAGGACAGCTGGAAGATCGAGCTGGCGCGGCCTTCGGCGCCCGGTGCGGCGGCGGCGGCCGCCGCCGCGGTGGCCGTCGGGCCGAACATCGCCTCGGCGACCGAGAAACCGAGACTGGTCACGAGGATCACCACGGTGGCCGTCGGCAGGGAGACCTTTTCCAACGGGATCAGCAGGGCGAAGCCGACCGCGAACAGCGCCGCGGCGCCGATCAGCCCCGTCGTCCTGCTGCGGCGGGCCAGCAGGGACACGATCGGCCGCTGCGCCGTGACGACGACCACCGTGCCGAGCGTGATCGCGGTCCCGGAGATCCACTGTGGACCGTGCAGGACGTCACGGACGACGATCGGCAGCACGGAGAACTTGCTCGCGCTGGCGAGGGTGAAGGCCATGTGCGTGACGCAGAACCCGGTGAACGGCCGGTCCCCAGCAGGACTGCCGCGACCGCGAAGCTCGCCGCGTTCGCGTACGCCAGCAGGTGGAACGCCCCTGGGCTCGTGATGGTGGGCAGCAGCGCCATCGCCGCCGCGCCGAGGCCCGCCCCCGCGAACCGGCTGACGGTCTGCGTCGCCAGCACGCGGTCCGTGTCCGCGCCCTGCGTGAGCCCCCAGGTGGGCAGCGCTGCAACATACGGGGCGAGCGGCAGGGGCTACGGGTCCAGCGGCAGGGTGAGCCCCACCTTCACCCGGTCCATCGCCACGCTCGTGGTGAAGTGCCGGACGTTCGGGTTGTCGAAGAACATCCGCCGGGTGAACGCCTCGAAGGCCGCCATGTCCGGGCACGTCACGATCAGCACGAAGTCCGCGTTGCCGGTGACGTAGTAGCACTGCTGCACGCAGTCGTCGGCGAGGACCTGGCGGCGGAACCCGTCGATGACCTCGAGGTTCTCCCGCTCCATCTCGACCATCACCACGAACGTCATGGTCAGCCCGAGCGCGTCCGGCGACAGCACCGCCACCTCGCGTTCGATGACGCCCGCTTCGCGCAGCCGCTTGATCCGCCGCTGCACCGCCGCGGCGGAGAGCCCGACCTTCGCGCCGATGGTCTCGGCGATGGTCCGGGCGTCCGCCTGGAGGCAGGCGAGGATGGCGATGTCCAGCTGGTCGAGGTCGGGTGTCTGCACCTCAGCAGGCTAACGGCCACCACCGACGATTCGCTGATGATCACTCCCGGCGCCCCCCGACCGTGACGGTGCTCACTACTCCGTCCGAGAGGAAGATGAAACAACTTTTTAAGTGAGCTGGAACACAACTCGCCGGTCTACCAGGGGGTAGCCCATACAAGTGGAAGACCAGCCGGTCGCTCGCCAACCCGCCGGCGTGGGGAGGCTGTCCCGTGCCCGCACCTGCCGCCGTGTTGACCGGCCTCGGTTCGTGGTTGCCGACGAAAGTCCTGGACAACCACGAAATCGCCGCCCGGCTCGACACCTCGGACGAGTGGATCCGGACCCGCACCGGGATCCGCGAGCGCCGGATCGCCGGGCCCGGCGAGTCCACTGTGGACCTCGCGGTCGGGGCAGGCCGCGAAGCGCTCGCGGGCGGTTCCGCCGACGCCGTCGTCCTCGCCACCGCCACCCCCGACCAGCCCTGTCCGGCCAGCGCCCCGCAGGTCGCCGCCCGGCTCGGGCTCGGCACGGCCGCCGCGTTCGACGTCAACGCCGTGTGCAGCGGGTTCGTCTACGCGCTGGCGACTGCCGCGGGGTTCATCGCGGGCGGGGTGGCCGAGCGCGTGCTCGTGATCGGCGCCGACACCTTCACCACGCTCATCGACCCCGCCGACCGCACCACCGTGCCGATCTTCGGCGACGGCGCGGGCGCGGTCCTGCTGCGCGCCGGTGACGCGGACGAGCCCGGCGCCTTCGGTCCCTTCGACCTGCACAGCGAGGGCGAGCACGCCAAGCTGCTGTGGGTCGAGGCCGGGGGCGCCCGCAAGCGGCTTTCGGAGCACCCGGCCGACCGGTTCGTCGCCATGCAGGGCACCGCGGTCTTCCGGCACGCCTGCGCGCGGATGGCGGAGTCGTCGCGGACGGTCCTGGACCGCGCGGGCTGGATGGTCGGCGACGTCGACCGCTTCGTCGGGCACCAGGCGAACATCCGGATCCTCCAGGCGACGGCGAAGCAGCTCGGCATGCCGGCCGACGCCGTCGTCGCCAACATCGACCGGGTCGGCAACACCAGCGCCGCGTCCATCCCGCTCGCCCTGGCCGACGCCCGCGCCGACGGCACGCTCGTGCCCGGCCACCGCGTCCTGCTCAGCGCGTTCGGCGCGGGCCTGACCTGGGGCTCGACGGTGCTGCGCTGGCCGGACCTGGGTCAGCCTGCCTGAGGGCCGGTCGTCCAGGTCGGCGTCGCCTCCTGGCGGCCGCGCAGCTCCAGCTCCCCGTGCTTCTCCCAGTGCGCGGCTTCGCTGGGCAGGGCTCCCGAAACGACGGCGTCGCTGGCGAGGATCCGTGACGGGACCGCCTTGGCGAGCTCGGTCAGCCGCGCGGCCTCGTTGACCGCGTCGCCGATCACGGTGTACTCGAGCCGGCTGCTGGCGCCGAGCTGCCCGGCGAACACCGGGCCGCTCGAGACGCCGATGCCGAGGTCGAGCTCGCCGCTCTCGCGGACGGCGTCGCGGATCGCGCGGGCCGCGGCCAGCGCGGCGGTCGGCGCGTCCGCCAGCCGGGTCGGGGCGCCGAAGATGCACAACGCGGCGTCGCCCTGGAACTTGTTGACCAGGCCGCCGCGGGCGTTCACCGCGGAGACGACCGCGGCGAACAGCCGGTTCAGCTTCCTGACCAGGTCCTCGGGTGGGGTCCGGTAGGCCAGCGCGGTCGAATCGACGACGTCGACGAACAACGCCGTGACCTCGCGGACGTCGCCCGAGAGCGACGCGCCGTACTCCAGCGCGTGCCGGGCGACGTCGGCGCCGACGTGCCTGCCGAACAGGTCCCGCATCCGCGCCTGCTCGCGCAGGCCCGCGGCGAGCTGGTTCACCGACGTCTGGAGCAGGCCGATCTCGCTGGAGTCGTCGACGTCGACCGCGACCTCGGTGTTGCCGCGCGCGATCTCGTCGAGCGCGACGCGCAGCCGGTGCAGGGGCGCCGCGACCGCCCTGGCCAGCAGCGCCGTCCCGATCGCGCCGACGCCGAGGCCGATCACCGACAGCGTGATCAGGGTCCCCGTGTGGTCGCCCGAGCCCAGGTCCGGCGGCGTGGCGATGAGCAGCACGCCGACGAACGGGACGCCGCTGGCCAGCGCCCACGTGACGATCAGCCGGGTGAGCACGGTGACCGGCAGCGAGCCGTGCGGCGGCAGGACGTCCAGCGCGATCGTCATCACCGGCCGCGCCACCCACTCGGCGGCGAGGTAGGTCAGCCCGACGGTGGTGAGGCCGCCCAGCCCGATCACCGTCGCCATGCCCACGGCGTCACCGGCCGAGCCCAGCACGCCGGCGAGCCCGCTGAGGACCACGGTGCCGATGAGCCAGAGCGTGCCGCTGACCACCGCCATGTCGACCGGCAGCCGCAGCGCGCGTCGCGCCTCGCTCTCCGACGGCGGGCGGCCGAGCACGAACCAGATCGCGGTGCGGCGCTGCAGCCACGCCGTCCACACTGTCCCGACGAGCAGCGCCGCGGCGACGATGCCGGCCGCGGTCAGGCCGAGCATCCAGCCGTGGTCGCCGACGTCTTTCGGCAGGCCCTGCAGCACCAGCAGCAGCGCGACCACACCGGACCCGGCGACGCTCGAGCCGACACCCAGCCCGGCGAAGCCCAGGCTGGTGCGCAACACCACCCGGAAGTTGCTCACGGCGATCTTGCGCACGGCGTTGATCGTACGGCCGAAAATGCGTGGCCACCGCCGATGGCTGATGGTTACCGTGCGGATCATGGACCCACTCGGCCAGGACGAGATCCGGGCCTCGTTCGTGAACTGCACCCGCGGCGAAGCCAAGGGCGTGACGCTGCCCGCCCGGCCCGAAGAAATCCCGTGGGAGAAGCGGGAGTTCCTCGGCTGGCGCGATCCGAAAGCACCCGCGCGCGCCTACCTCGTGCTGCCGTACGGCGGTGAGGTGGTCGGGCTTGCCCTGCGGGCCGCGGCTCCCCCGAAGTCACGCCTGCGCAGCAACATCTGTGGCTTCTGCACGACGACCCACGGGCTCGCCGACATCACGCTGTTCTCCGGCAAGCGCGCCGGGAAGTCCGGCCGCGACGGCAACACGCTGGGCATGTACGCCTGCGGCAACCTGGGCTGCTGCCAGTACGTCCGCGGCGAGCTGAAGTCCGACGTGCCCCAGCCGTTCGAGACACTCACGCTCGAGGAGCGCATCACGCGGATGGAGGAGAAGCTGCACAAGTTCGTCGCGCGGGTGCTGGAGTCGCGTTAGAAGCGGTACCGCACGATGTGCGCCGTCCGGGCCAGGGCCGGGAAGACCTTCAGCATGCGCAGCTGGAACCGGGTGACGGGCCCCATCTTGGCCAGCACGTCCGGGGTCGCCCAGTGTCCGGCGTCCAAAGAGGACTCGCACGTGAGACCGCAACGCTCCAGTTCGCGCGGGTCGTCGACGCCCCAGTACAGCGTCGCGCCCGCCTTGCGCACCGGCCCGTTGAGCTTCTGGGTCTTGATCGCGGTCCGGCTGAAGAGGTCGCAGATCAGCTCGCCCGACGGGAACTTCTCGACCAGCCTGCGGAAGAGTTCGATGCCGGTCTCGGGTTTCAGGTACATCGTGAGACCTTCGGCGACGATCAGCGCCGGCCGGTCCGGCGGCACCTGGTCGAGCCACCCGAAGTCGGTCACCGACGAGGCGATGTGCGTCTGGTTCGGCGCCTTGTCGTACAGCTTTTCGCGCAGTTCGATGACTTCGGGGTAGTCGACGTCGTACCAGTGCACGGTCTCCGGTGGCGCGAGGCGCTGGAACCGCGTGTCCATGCCGCAGCCCAGGTGCAGCACGATCGCGTCCGGGTGTTCGCGCAGGTACTTGGCGGCCCAGTCGTCGATCGGCTTCGCGCGCAGGACGACCGAGACCGCCCGGTCGGGGGAGATGCCGATCTTGGTGAAGTCGTAGTCGATCCGGCGGACGGCGTCGTCGGCCGCCTTGTCGCCGAGGATCGGGCGGGCGCTGCGGTAGTCGAGCGCACGGCCGTACAGCGTGGCCAGGTTGGTGGCTTTTTCTTTGGTGAAGTGGACCTTCTCCATCACGACCCCCAGAAGTTTCACAATGTTGTGAAAAGTCTAGCGCTCTTCGGGGTGGGCGGCGTAGTCGTGCGCGTAGGTCTTGGCGTCGACCAGGTGCTTGAGGGTCAGCTCACGAGCGGCGGCGGGGTCGGACCGGCGGATGGCGTCGAGGATGGCGCGGTGGTCGTCGACGGCCTTCCGGATCTGCCCGGGCAGCCGCAGCGCGGCCCGCCGCTCCTCGCCGACGAGCGCGAGCACCGACCGCAGCAGCCCGGCGACGTCGTCGTTGCCGGCGTTCTGCGCGATCACCCGGTGGAACTCGGCGTCGGTGGCGATGACGTGCAGCATGTCCCCGTCCTCGGCGGCCCGCGCCATCTCGGCGACGTTGTCCTCGAGCCGGCTCACGGTCTTCGCGGTGGCATGCCGGGCCAGCCGCTCGGCGAGCGTCGGCTCGACGGTCGCGCGCAGGTCGAACAGCTTCTCGACGAGCTGGTCGTGCTCGGTGAACCAGGTCCGCAGCGGCTGTTCCTGCTGCTCCCGGACGTAGGTGCCGGAGCCGGCGCGGATCTGCACGTACCCGATGGAGGCGAGCACGCGCAGCGCCTGCCGGAGCGACCCCCGGCTGATGCCGAGCTCCTCGCAGAGCACGCGTTCGGCAGGCAGCCGCGAGCCGGGCGGCAGGTCGCCGGAGTCGATCCGCGACCGCAGCCGGTCGACGGTCGCGCTCCAGACCTGCTCGGTGTCCACGGGCCCATCTTCTCAGCTCGCGGAACCGCCGGTGGCCACCCGGCTACAGCTTCAGCCCGGGGTCCCTCGCCAAGGTCGCGAGCTGCTCGGCGGTCAACGGCAGCGGACCGGTGACGCCGACCGTGCCCCCCAAGTTGACCACGACGTAGCTGGCGTCCGCCCGGAAGTCGGTCACCGTGATGCTGTGCTGCAGCGTGCCCGCCCGGTCGGTGGTGTCCGCTTCCGACGTCATCAGGATCCCGCCGGTGCCGACGTCGGCGTAGCGGCAGGTCGTCGACGGGCTGATCTGGTTCTTCATCTCGGCGCACAGCTGCCGGGGCTGGAACCGGGTCACCGGGTTGGTCGGCACGTACACGTCGACCGTGAGGTAGTAGCCGCTGTCTTCCGGCCCGCCGTGCTCGGTGATGCTCACCCCGCGCTGGCTGGTCGGCATGATGCCGCCGAAGTGGCCGGAAGTGAGGGTATCGCGCCGGATCTGGTCGGCGGGGGGCATCATCTTCCGCAGGATCGCTTCGAGGTGCTCGGCGACCTGGGGGGCCCGGGCTTTGATCCGCGCGTCGGTCGGCTGGGGGATCTCGCGGCCGGACGGCGGCCACCAGCGTTCCCCGGCGGACGGGGTGATCCGCGGCGAAACCCCGGGCGACGCCGGTGGGGCCGGGACGTCGGCCCCGGGCAAGGCGACGGCGACGGCCGCCGCGGCCACGACGACACCCGCGCACGCCAGCAGGATCGCGCGACGGCGGTGGCGACGGCGGGCGACCCGGGTGACGACCTCGTCCGGGTCGAACCCCAGCGGCGGTTCGGTGCGCACGGCCGCGGTGAACTCGCGGGCCAGCATCTGCTCGTCCATCACAGCTCGCTTTCTGCCAAGGAACCGGGGAAGGCGCCGCGGAGGGTTCGCAGCGCCCTGGTGGCCTGACTTCGGACCGTGGCCTCAGAACACCGCAGCTCGCGGGCGGTTTCGGCGACCGGCAGGCCGCAGAAGTACCGCAGCACCAGCACCGCCCGCTGCCGGGGCGCGAGCGTCGCCAGCGCCGCGGCCAGTTCGGCGCGCAGGCCCGCGTGCTGCTGGAGCACGGCCGGGTCGGCCGCCGCGTCCTCGACGTCGGGCACCGCGCCGGTGTGACGCTCGGACCGCCGCCACGGGCGCCGCCGTTCGTCGAGCCAGCAGCGGGTCAGCGTCTGCCGCGCGTAGCTCATCGGCCGGTCGGTGCCGCGGATGCGCGGCCACGCGCCGTACAGCTTGTGCAGCGTGCTCTGGACGAGGTCTTCGGCCAGGTGCCAGTCGCCGCACAGCAGGTAGCCGTAGCGACGCAGCTGCACGGCGTTGTCCCTGGCGAACTCGCGAAACCGATCCTCGTCGGCTGCCCGCATCGGGCCTCCTTCATGTCAGGTACCGCTCCTTACGCACCGGCGGGCCGAAGCGCTGCATCGTCGCGTGAATGTCTGACCAGACACATCCGCGTCGCGGGAGCCCGCGACGATGCTTAGGCTCCGCACGTGAATGCTTCATGACGTGGTGGCACGCGGCGATCATCGTGGTCGCCGGCATCTGGGCGGGCACCATCAACGCCGTCGTCGGGTCGGGAACGCTGGTGACGTTCCCCGTACTCGTCGCGCTGGGCTATCCGCCGGTGACGGCGACGACGTCCAACGCGATCGGCCTCGCGCCCGGCACCCTCAGCGGCGCCTGGGGCTACCGGCACGAGCTCAAGGGCTACTGGCCGCGGGTCGCCCAGTTCGCCGTCGCTTCGTTCCTCGGCGCCATCGGCGGCACCATCCTGCTGCTCTCCCTGCCGAAGGACGCCTTCGAAGCCGTCGTCCCGGTGCTCGTCGGGCTGGCCGTGATCCTCGTGATCATCCAGCCGAAGGTGTCGAAGTGGGTCGCCGAGCGGCGCGAGCAGAACGGCAAGGAGCACAAGCCCGGCCCGCTGCTGATGTTCTTCATCTTCCTCATCGGCATTTACGGCGGGTACTTCACCGCCGCGCAGGGCGTGATGCTCATGGCCGTGATGGGGATGCTGCTGTCCGAGCCGCTGCAGAAGCTCAACGGCGTGAAGAACGTCCTCGCCGCCGTCGTCAACGTCGTCGCCGGGGTGATCTACGCGTTCGTCGCGCCGATCAGCTGGCCCGTCGTGCTGTGGCTGGCCGTCGGCTCCACCGCCGGCGGCTTCCTCGGCGCGAAGATCGGCCGGAAACTGCCGCCGGCGGTGCTGCGCGGCGTGATCGTGGTGATCGGTGTGGCCGCCGTGATCCAGCTGGTGGTCAAGCAGTTCAGCTGAGTTCGCGCAGGAACGTGGCCCACGCCTCGGCCGGGACGGCGAGTTCCCCGGACGCCGGTGCCTTCGAGTCCCGGACGCCGACGAGTTCGGTGTTCAGCGCGACCTCGACACAGTTCCCGTTGTTGCCGCCGCTGTAGCTGCTCTTGCGCCACTGGGAGGTCATCGCGTTTCGTCCTTCGCTCGGTCGTACTCGCTTGCCAGTGCGGCAAGCCACTCCCGGGATTGTCCTCCATCCAGGGCGTGACCGGCCAGTCGCTTGAGCACGTGGCGGTACACCTCCAAGTCGGCTGGGTCTTCCAGGAACAAGCTCGCGGTCTGGTTCTCGACGTAGGCGACCACCGGAGCTTCGTTGTAGCGCATGATCCTGAATCCCACGCCGAGAACACCCGCCGGGCAGGCGGCCTCCGGGACCACACGAATCACGCAGTGTTCGAACGAGGACGTGAGCAGGAGGTGGAGGATCTGCTCGTGCATGACCTGGTCGTTGGCGACCTTCGCCTGGAGCGCTGCTTCCTGGATGTAGAACGTGAATCGCGGAGGATCCCTTCGCCGCAGCAACTTCTGCCTGCGCAGCCGGGCCTGGACACGAACGTCGATGCCGGTCTCGTCGCGTAGGCCGAACCACCGGAAGACCGCGCGGGCGTAGTCTTCGATCTGCAGAATTCCCGGAATGATCTGCGGTTCGAACTCGATGATCTCGGTCGCCTGCGTTTCGGTCACGATCAACGACCGCAGCTCGTCCGGCAGCTGCTCGCGGTGCGGCCGGATCCGGTAACCGTCGGCCTGCTCACGAACCAGATCGAGCACCCGCACCACATCCTCGCGGGACGCCCGGCAGGTGGCGAGGAACATCGTCACGTCCAGCTCGGAGTAACCGCGAACCCCGCTCTCCATCCGCGAGATCTTGCTGGCCGAGCAGCCAAGCATGTCCGCGAGATCGGACGCCAGAAGCCCGGCTCCGACGCGAAACCGCTTCAGCTCGTCGCCGATCTCCCGGCCGGTCGCCGACGAATCGCGGTCTCGCTCACTCATGCCGGGAAGCTAAGCCGTTCCACCCACGAAACGGCTCAGCGCCACGGCAAGGTCAACCCATCGGACGCCGCCTTGCCACCGTGGCAAGCTACCGGCGGAAGTCCCGTGCCGCGGCCAAGAACAGGTCGTTCTCCTCGCGGGTCCCGATGGTGACGCGGACGCCGTCGCCGTCGAAGGGGCGCACCACCAGCTTGCGGTCCAGCGCGTGCTCGGCGAACGGGATGGCCTGGTCACCGAGCGGCAGCCAGACGAAGTTCGCCTGCGTGTCCGGCACCCGGTAACCCGCCTCCAGCAGCGCTTCCCGCACCCGCCCGCGCTCGACGACGATGTCCCGGCAGCGGGCCAGCAGCTCGTCGGCCGCGTCGAGGGACGCCAGCGCGGCCACCTGGGCCAGCATGTTCACCGAGAAAGCCACGTACACCTGGCGAAGCGCGTCCGCGATCGGCTCGGGCGCGACCGCGTAGCCGACGCGAAGACCCGCCAGGCCGTACGCCTTCGAGAACGTGCGAAGCACCATGACGTTCGACCGCGTGTGCGTGTACTCGACGCCGTCGGGCACCTCGGGGTCGGTGACGAACTCTTTGTAGGCCTCGTCCAGCACGATCAGCACGTGCTCGGGCACCGCGGCCATGAACCGCTCCAGCTCCGCGCGGCGCACGGCCGTCCCGGTGGGGTTGTTCGGGTTGCACACGAACACCACGCGCGTCCGGTCGGTGATCGCCGCGAGCATCGCGTCGAGGTCGAGCTCCTGGCCCTCGGTGATCGGGACCTTCACCGCGACGGCGTTCGCGACCTGCGTGACGATCGGGTACGCCTCGAAGGAGCGCCAGCCGAAGATGACCTCGTCGCCGGGCGCGCACACCGCCTGGATCGTCTGCTGGCACAGCGACACCGAGCCGCAGCCGATCGCGACGCGCTCCACCGGCACGTCCAGCTCGCGCGCCAGCCGCTCGCGCAGCGCCTGGGAGCCGGTGTCGGGGTAGCGGTTGATGCCCGCCGCGGCCTCGGCGATCGCCCGCGCGACGCTCGGCAGCGCGCCGCCGGGCACCTCGTTGCTCGCCAGCTTGACCGCGCCTTCGATCGTCCGGCCGGGGACGTACTTCGGCAACGATTCGAGATCGGCACGCGGGGACACGGACGGCATCTTCGGCGCTCCTGGAAATCGGCGGGACGACCCGGTCACCGTATCTTTTCCCGGCGCCCTCCCGCGACTGCCTTCGGGCGGTAACCGGCGCAGTGACCTGCGACACTGAGTTCCTACCGTTCACTTCGAAGTGATTGGGTGACGCAATGACGTCGACCAGCACCGTGGACTACCAGCGCACCGACGGCCGCACCCTGCGCCTGACCTTCTCGGAACCCGAGGGCGCGCTACGCGGTGGACTGGTCGTGCTGCACGAGGCGGACGGCGTCACCGACGGCGTGAAGCTGCTGCTCGCCAGCCTCGCCACGGAAGGCTGGCTCACCGTCACCCCGCACCTCGAGAACGAGGAGCTCACGCAGCAGGACCTCCTCGACGCCACCGACCGCACCCTCGCCTGGCTCGTCGAGCGCGGCGTCCAGGCCGACCTGCTCGGCGTGATGGGCTTCGACCTGGGCGGCACCGCGGCCCTCGTCGTCGCGTCGCACCGCAAGCTCGGTGCGGCGGTGAGCGTCGGCGGGCAGCAGGCCGCCGAACTGCCCGCGCTGGTCGAGATCGCCGGGCGGCTCACCAGCCCGTGGCTCGGCATGTACGGCGACGCCGGCGACGAGGCGGGCGGCGCCGACGTCGAGCGCCTGCGTGACGCCGCCGCGTCGGCGAAGGTCGCCACGAACGTCGTCCACTACCCGGGCGCGAACCACCGCTTCGACGCCGACCCCGGCGCGGCCGCGGAGGCCTGGCAGCGCACGCTCAACTGGTTCGACGCCCACCTGCGGTAGTCCATCCATGCCCCCGCCACCACCCTCAATCGAGGCGCTGCGCGCCACTGTGCAGGTGTGGGCGGCCACCACTGCGAACTGCGGTTCCATGTCGGTTCCGACTACGGTGACTTCCTGATCGCAAGGATTAGGCTCGGGGCGTGACGCACACCGCCGACGCCCCCGAAGTGCTCTGGCGCCCCGAGCCGGGCCACGTTGCCGACACCAAGATCGAAGCCTTCCGCCGGTGGCTGCGCGCCGAGCGCGGCGTCGAGGTGGACGACTACCGCACGCTGTGGGAGTTCTCGGTCGAGCGCGGCCCGGACTTCTGGGCGGCGGTCGCGGACTTCCTCGGCGTCCGCTGGCACGACCAGCCCGGTGAGGTGCTGTCGGGTGCGATGCCGGACGCCGTCTGGTTCGACGGCGGCACGCTCAACTACGCCGAGCACGCGCTCACCCCCGGCGTCGCGGGCGCCGCGAAGGGCGACGACGAGACGGCGGTGATCTTCCACCGCGAAGACGGCTTCGCGAACCACCTGACGTACGGCGAGCTTCGCGCGCAGGTCGCCGCGGCCCGGGCGGGGTTCCTCGAGCTGGGCGTCGGCAAGGGGGACCGGGTCGTCGCGCTGGCGCCGAACTGCCCGCAGACGCTGGTCGCGTTCCTCGCCGCGGCGAGCATCGGGGCGATCTGGTCGTCGTGCTCGCCGGACTTCGGCGTCCGCGCGGTCGCGGACCGGTTCGTCCAGATCGAGCCGAAGGTGCTCTTCGCGGTCAACGCCTACGCGTACAACGGCCGCCAGTTCGACATCCGGACGACGGTCGCCGACCTGCAGGCGAAGCTGCCGTCGCTGGCCGCGACCGTGCTCGTCGAGTACGTCGGCGAAGGCCGGATGGACGGCGCCCTCGATTGGGACGAGCTGCTCGCGAAGCACGAGGGCGCGCCGCTGCTGTTCGAACCGGTCGAGTTCGCGCACCCGCTGTGGGTGCTCTACTCGTCGGGCACGACCGGCCTGCCGAAGGGCATCGTGCACGGCCACGGCGGCATCACGCTGGAGCACCTCAAGGCACTGGCCCTGCAGACCGACCTCGGGCCCGGCGACCGGTTCTTCTGGTTCAGCACCACCGGCTGGATGATGTGGAACTTCCTCATCTCCGGCCTGCTGGTCGGCACCACGATCGTGCTCTACGACGGCAGCCCCGGACACCCTGACCTGAACGCGCTCTGGCACCTGGCCGAGCAGCACCGCGTCACGTACTTCGGCACGTCGGCGCCGTTCATCCAGAGCTGCCTCAAGGCCGGGATCAAGCCCGCCGAGCGCTACGACCTGACGGCGTTGCGGGCGCTCGGCTCGACCGGCGCGCCGCTGAGCGTCGAGGGCTTCCGGTGGATCGTGAACGAGGTCGGGAAGAACGTCCAGATCTGCTCGGTCTCCGGCGGGACCGACCTGTGCGCGGCGTTCGTCGCGTCGGCGCCCGACGTGCCGGTCTGGCTCGGCGAGCTGTCCTGCCCGGCGCTCGGTGCCGCGGTCAACGCCTTCGACGAAGCGGGCCACGCCGTCGTCGAGGAGGTCGGCGAGCTGGTGATCACGAAGCCGATGCCGTCGATGCCGGTGTTCTTCTGGAACGACCCGGACGGCTCGCGCCTGCGTGAGGCGTACTTCGAGATGTACCCGGGGCTGTGGCGCCACGGTGACTGGATCCGGATCACGAACCGCGGCTCGGCGGTGATCTACGGCCGCAGCGACTCGACGCTCAACCGCGGCGGCGTCCGGATGGGCACGGCGGAGTTCTACCGGGTCGTCGAGGGCTACGACGAGATCGCGGATTCCCTGGTCGTGGACACCTCGGCCGCCGGGAACGAGGACGGTCAGCTGATCTGTTTCGTGGTGCTCGCGGACGGCGTCGAGCTCGAAACCGTCGAACCGGCGCTGCGGAAGGAGCTCCGTAGCGCACTGTCACCACGCCATGTACCCGATCGGTTCGTCGTGGTTTCCGAGATACCTCGTACCTTGAACGGTAAGAAGTGTGAGGTACCGGTGAAGAAGATCCTCGCCGGTGTGGCTCCTGACCGGGCCGTCAGCCGCGATGCGCTGGCCAACCCGGCGGCGCTGGCGCCGTTCGTGGAGCTCGCCGGGGGGTGGATGGGGGAAGCATGATCATCCACAGCGGGTTGCACAGGTGGTGACCGGGACACGCGCGCAGATCACCTGGAAGGTGGCGGGAGCCACCACCGTGGGAGTGATCACCTGGGTGACCCGCCTGGCCGGGCTGATGACGCTGGGATCGATCCTGGTGCCGGCCGGGCGGCGCAGCCTGCGCGGTCACCTGGCCGAATGGCTCGAGCTGCCGCAGGAGGCGACGGTCGCGGCGGCGACCGTGGCGCTGGCCATGGGCGTGCTGCTGGTGATGCTGGCCGCGGGGCTCCGGCGCCGCAAGCGCCGGGCCTGGCAGCTGGCGGTCGGTGCGACGGTGCTGCTCACGATGTCGCACCTGGGGCTGAAGCACGTCTTCGGCGCCGGCGTGGTGTCGGTGGTGCTGCTGGTGGGCCTGATCGCGAACCGGCGGTACTTCGTCGCGAAGCCGGACCCGGTGGTCGGGCGCTGGCGCGCGGCGCGGGTGTTCCTGCAGCTGCTGCTGGCCGGGTTCGTGATCAACGTCATCCTGCTGTCGGTGCCGTCGCGTGCGGTGCTGGAGCCGATGCCCTTTCCGGACCGGCTCGCCGAGTCCGCGCTCGCGCTGGTCGGCGCCAGCGGGCCCGCGGTGTTCCGCCAGATGTGGCTGGAGGACATGACCGCGGCCGTCGGCCTGCTCTTCGGGCTCGCCGCGGTCCTGGTCGCGGCGTATTTCCTGCTGCGGTCGGCCGAGCCGGCGCCGAGGCTGTCCGACGACGAGGTCGCCCGCCTGCGCAAGCTGCTGGACGAGCACGGCGAACGGGACTCGCTCGGCTACTTCGCGTTGCGCCGGGACAAGTTCGCGGTGTTTTCGAAGACGGGCAAGGCCGCGGTCACCTACCGCGTGATCGCCGGCGTCGCGCTGTCCTCGGCGGACCCGCTGGGCGACCACGAGGCGTGGCCGGGCGCGATCGAGGAGTACCTGGAGGTCTGCCGGCGCAACGGCTGGACCCCGGCGGCGATGGGCGTCTCCGAGCTGGGCGCGACGGTCTGGGCCCGGTTCGGCCTGGAGGTCCTGGAGATCGGCGACGAAGCGGTCGTCGACGTCGACGAGTTCACCCTGGACGGCCGAGCCATGCGCGGCGTCCGTCAAGCGGCGGCCCGCACCAAGCGCGCGGGCTACAAGGTGCTGGTGCGCCGGGCCGAGGACCTGCGCCCCGGCGAGCTGGCCGAGCTGGAGGTCCTGGCCGCGAACTGGCGCGGCACGGACACCGAGCGCGGCTTCTCAATGGCACTGGGCCGCATGGGCGACCCGGGATCGGTGCTGGTGACGGCCGAACAAGGCGGCCGGGTCCGCGGGGTCCTCCAATTCGTCCCGTGGGGCGCGACGGGCCTCTCCCTGGACGTGATGCGCCGCGACCGCGCGGCCGACAACGGCGTCAACGAGCTGATGATCTCGGAGCTGCTGCTGGCGGCTCCCCGCCACGGCGTCTCGCAGGTGTCACTGAACTTCGCGGCGTTCAGGGCGTTGATGGAGCAAGGACAGCGCATCGGCGCCGGCCCGGTCGCCCGCATGTCGGCGAAGGTGCTGCACTTCTTCTCGCGCTGGATCCAGATCGAGACGCTCTACCGCTTCAACGCGAAGTTCCAGCCACGCTGGGTACCCCGCTACCTGGTGTACCCGGCGGTCCGCGAACTCCCCCGAGTCGGCATCGCGACGTTCGAGGCCGAAGGCCTCGGCGGCCGCTCCCCCCGCCTGCTCAGACTCCTGCGGCGCGCGTGAGGGGGGTGCCGTTCCGGGGTGATCGGGGGGTGTGTAACCTATCTGAGCAGTGGTCGTTGGGCCCAGGAGGCTTCGCCTAGTCTGGTCTATGGCGCCGCACTGCTAATGCGGTTGGGGGTAACCCCCCCTCCCGGGTTCAAATCCCGGAGCCTCCGCTGGTGCCCGGTTCGCCGGGTGCTAGGTTAGAGAACAACTGAACACGCGCCCGTAGCTCAGCTGGATAGAGCATCTGACTACGGATCAGAAGGTCAGGGGTTCGAATCCCTTCGGGCGCACGTCTGGTTGAGACGGCAAGAGGCCCCTCCGGTTCGCCGGAGGGGCCTCTTCTCTGTTCGCCGGGCCAGTGGCTCCCGGTGTGCCTCCTCACGGTGGCGACCCGCAGCAAACCGCAACGGTGATCGATTACCGGTTCTCCCATTTCCCCGTCGAATTCCTGCGTGGCGGAATTGGGACCTTCTCGGCTGCAACATCGTCGCTCTCCGGCACGACTTGGTCTCTTGACGTGGCACTACGCCGGAGGAGGCTCGAATACCATGCCTGGTTTCGATACCGGTCGCGATTTTTCCCGTGGGCCGGGTGAAACGGCGAATGCGGACGTGCACCTGCCCTTCCTGCACCGGCTCCCACCGCCACTCCGGCGTGCCCTGGAACGCGTGGGCAGTGACCAGAAGTTCGCCGCCGGGGCCGATTTGATGCGGGCCGGCCACACGACGAACTGGATCGGCGTCATCACCCGCGGCGTCGTCCGGGTCTGCGGGCACGACGTCGCTTCGCAGCGGGTCATCGCGCACCGCCGGGACGGCGACCTGATCGGCGAGCTCGCCGCCTTCGGCCTGCAGCGGCGGTCCGCCACCGTGACCGCCGTGACGCCGGTGAGCGCGCTGGTCCTCCATCCGCAGCAGCTCGACCAGCTCATGAGCCGGTTCCCCGCGTTCCTCACCCTCGTGCTCGGCGTGGTCGCCGAGCGGATGGTCGAGTCCGACCGCTACCGGATCGAGAGCGACACCGCGCCGGTGGTCAAGGTCGCCAGGGCGCTCGTCGGCGCGGCGCGCGAGAACGCCACCGGTGCCGCGACCGTCCACATCGTGTCCCAAGAGGACTTCGGCTCGATCATCGGCACGTCACGCAAGACCGTCGGCCGGGTGCTGGCGGACCTCCGCCGCAAAGAGCTGATCAGCACCCGCCGGGGTGTCGTCCAGCTCCACGACGTCCCCAAGCTCCGCGAGCTCGCTCAGCTGGATCACTAAACCGGTGTCTTGTGGGACACCGGAGGCACAAGCCCTTCGGCCGTCCCACCTCCGCGTGGTCGACTCCTCGCCGCCCGAACGGACGCAGCGAAGGAGACCCAGTGGACCAGTACCGAACGGAGCAGGTGGAGGACGACGAGCCCCCGGCAGGCGTACGCCTCGACGCCGGGGGCAACCAGACCGTTTCGAACTCCCAGCTCGCGGGCCGCGACATCAACACCACGCACAACGACAATTCCCGGCGGATGCGGATCGGCTTGGGCGGACTGGCCGTGCTCCTGCTGCTCGGCGGGGGCATCGCCACCTACAACGCGCTCACCGGACCCGACGGAGCCATGTACGAGAAGGGGCTCGCGGGCGCGCAGCACACCGCCGAGCAGCTCCGGCAGGCGGAGATCGACCGCGATTCGGCGAGCTGGTGCCTGCTCGCGTCGTCGAACGACTCGAAGACCTGCCACACCATGATGGGCCTGTCGTTCGCCTCGGGGAACCCGCTGCGCGCCAAGCTGACGGACGTCCGGCTCGGCACCGCGACCGGCAACGCCGACACCGCGTCCATCCCGATCTCGGTCGGCGGCTCGCAGCTCGGCGTGGTGCCGATGCGGTGGGACGGCAAGCGGTGGGAACTGAACCCCGCCGCCTACGCGCTGATGCTGAACAACGGCGGCATGGCGATGTCCGCGCTCGAAACCCAGCACGGCTGCGGCGCGCTCGGCGGCTTCGCGATCGGCTGCAAGAAGTGACGGCCGGCCACTACCCGCTGCCCGCGACCCTGCTGGTCGCTGACCTGCGCGGGTTCGGGTCGCTGACCAATCCCGAGCAGCTGGCGGCCCGGTCCGCGCTCTACTCGAGGCTGGCCGTTTCCTTCGACGAAGGCGGCGTGCCGTGGGACGGGTGCGCGCACGAGGACCGGGGTGACGGCGTGCTCGTCGTCGTGCCGGCGAAGGTGCCGAAACCCGTCCTGCTCGGGCCCGTGCTCGACCGGCTCACCGACGCCCGCCGTCCCTGGCCGCGGCCCGTGCGGATCGCCCTGCACGCCGGCGACCTCCACCACGACGGTCTCGGGTTCGTCGGCAGCGACGTCAACCACGTCTTCCGGCTCGTCGAGGCGACGCCGCTGCGGGAAGCGCTCACCACGTCCGGGGCCCCGGCCGCCGTCCTGATCTCCGACGAGCTCTACCGCGGGACCGCCCGGCACGGCTACGGGCCCGGGCCGGCCCGCGGCTACTTCCCGGTGCCCGTCGCGGAGAAGGAAACCCGGGTGACGGCGTGGCTCACCATTCCTGGCGCCGACGCCGCCGCCGAGCGGATCGCCGAGCGGGCGCGGGCACCCCGGCGCCCGGCGCGGCCGGCCGGAGGCGTGGCGCTTTCGGCGGGCGGCGACCAGCACGTCACGAACTCGCTGCTGGCGGGGCGCTCGGTCACCGGCGCCCGCCGCCGTCGGCACTGAACCCCTTCCGGCAGAAAGGCCACGACATGTCCACGACCTACCGCGGATCTCTCGCCCTGCGCATCCTTTCCGGCGTCCTCGCCGTCCTCCTGGCCCTGGCCGGCCTGGTGGCGCGGGTGGTGACGAACACCGGCCTGCGCGTCTGCAACACCGTGATCGGCCAGATCGGCACCGAGCTCACGCATTCGACCCTGTGCGCCAAGGCCCAAACCTGGCACACCGTCGGCACCGTGGCGATGTGGGGCGGTGTCGCGCTCCTGGTGGGCACGGTGTTCTACGCCTACGTCCGTCCCCGGTCTTCCGCGAACCCGGCCGGTGCCAGAGTGTAACTGGACTGGACCACTGCGACCCCTGAGCCGGGCGGTGGTCTTGACCATTGATCACTCTTCGTGGTGACGCTTCCGCAAATGGTCTGGACCACGTACCGTTTGCGCAAACGGCGCAAAACACCGCCATGGTCCCCGCCGGTGGTGTTGGTTTCCGCCGTCCGGTACCTGGCTCAAAGGAGAGCGATGTCCAGAAAGAGATGGCACCTCCTCGGTCTGTTCACCGCGGTCGGCGCGCTCGCGGTCGGGATCGTCACCGTGCCGGCGAGCGCCGCCGGTGGCGTCAGCGCCGCCTTCACCAAGGGCTCCGACTGGGGCACCGGCTACGAAGGCAAGTACACGATCAACAACGGCTCCGGTTCGACGCTGCCGAGCTGGACGGTCGAGTTCGACCTCCCGTCCGGCGCGAAGATCTCGTCCCTGTGGGACGGCAGCTACACCGCGTCCGGCCAGCACGTCACCGTCAAGAACACGTGGAACGGCAACGTCGGCAACGGCAGCAGCGCGAACTTCGGCTTCAACGTCGCCTACTCCGGCACGTACTCCGCGCCGTCGAACTGCAAGCTGAACGGCGGCTCCTGCGACGCCGGCGGCGGCACGCCGACCACCACGCCGACAACGCCCACGCAGCCGACGACCACCCCGACGACGCCCACCACCCCGACGACCACCCCGCCGCCTCCGCCTGGCGGGCTGAAGAACGTCGGCTACTTCGTGCAGTGGGGCGTCTACGGCCGCAACTACCACGTCAAGAACATCGAGACGTCCGGCTCGGCGAGCAAGCTGACCCACATCAACTACGCGTTCGGCAACGTGACGAACGGGCAGTGCTCGGCGAACGACGACCCGTACGCCGACTACCAGAAGACCTACGACGCCCCGGGCAGCGTCGACGGTGTCGCCGACACCTGGGACCAGCCGGTGGCCGGCAACTTCAACCAGCTGCGGAAGCTGAAGAAGCTGCACCCCGGGCTGAAGGTGATCTGGTCGTTCGGCGGCTGGACCTACTCGGGCGGCTTCGGTCAGGCCGCGCAGAACGCCGCCGCGTTCGCGCAGTCCTGCTACAACCTGCTCAAGGATCCGCGCTGGGCGGACATCTGGGACGGCATCGACATCGACTGGGAATACCCCAACGCCTGTGGCCTGTCCTGTGACACAAGCGGCGCGGCGGCCTACAAGAACCTGATGGGCGCGCTGCGGGCGAAGTTCGGCTCGTCGTTCCTGATCACGTCGGCCATCACCGCGGACGGCAGCAGCGGCGGCAAGCTCGACGTCGCCGACTACGGCGGCGCCGCGCAGTACGTCGACTGGTACAACGTGATGTCCTACGACTACTTCGGCGCCTGGGCGGCACAGGGCCCGACGGCCCCGCACTCGCCGCTGACGTCGTACTCGGGCATCCCGACGGCCGGGTTCTACTCCGACGCGGCGATCCAGAAGCTGAAGAGCAAGGGCGTCCCGTCGAGCAAGCTGTTGCTGGGCATCGGGTTCTACGGCCGCGGCTGGACCGGCGTCACGCAGTCGACGCCGGGCGGCACGGCGACCGGCCCCGCGCCGGGCACGTACGAGCAGGGCATCGAGGACTACAAGGTCCTCAAGAACAGCTGCCCGTCGACCGGCACGATCGCCGGCACGGCGTACGCGAAGTGCGGCAGCAACTGGTGGAGCTACGACACCCCGTCGACCATCGGCGGGAAGATGTCCTACGCCAAGCAGCAGGGTCTCGGCGGTGCCTTCTTCTGGGAGCTGACCGGCGACACGAGCAACGGCGAGCTCATCTCCGCGATGAAGGGCGGCCTGTCGTGAGGCGCGGGTGGTTGCCCGCACTCGGGCTGGCGGCCGCGGCCGCCACGATCGGCGCGATGTTCGTGATCGCCCCGGCGAACGCGGCCGGCGGGGTCTCGGCGACCTTCAGCAAGGGCTCCGACTGGGGCACCGGGTACGAGGGCAAGTACACGATCGCCAACGGCTCGGGTTCGACGTTGCCGACGTGGACCGTCGAGTTCGACCTGCCGAGCGGCGCGAAGATCTCGTCGCTGTGGGACGGCAGCTACACGGCGTCCGGCCAGCACGTCACGGTGAAGAACACGTGGAACGGCAACGTCGCCAACGGCGGTAGTGCCGGCTTCGGGTTCAACGTGGCGTACTCCGGTTCGTACGTCGCGCCGTCGAACTGCAAGCTGAACGGGGGTTCGTGCTCCGCCGGGGGCACACCACCGACCACTACGCCGCCTACGACGACTCCGCCGACCACCACGACACCGCCTCCGGCGGGTGGCCGCGGCGCGCCGTACCTGTACCTGGGCTGGGGCAACCCGCCGAGCCCGCAGGCGGTGATGAGCGCGACCGGGATCAAGTGGTTCACCATGGCGTTCGTCAACTCCTCCGGTGGCTGCAACCCGGCGTGGGACGGCAGCCGTCCGCTGTCGGGCAGCGCCGACGCGAACGCGATCGCGCAGATCAAGGCGGCGGGTGGCCAGGTCGTCCCGTCGTTCGGCGGCTGGAGCGGCAACAAGCTCGGCCCGAACTGTTCGACGTCCGCCGCGCTGGCCGGCGCGTACCAGCAGGTGATCAACGCGTACGGGCTCAAGGCGATCGACATCGACATCGAGAACTCCGACGAGTTCGAGAACGAGGCCGTGCAGGACCGGATCCTCGGTGCGCTGAAGATCGTCAAGCAGAACAACCCGGGTGTCCAGACGATCCTGACGTTCGGCACGTCGACGACCGGCCCGAACTACTACGGCAACCGGCTCATCGACCAGTCGAAGGCGCTGGGTGCCGGAGTGGACGTGTACACGATCATGCCGTTCGACTTCGGCGGCGGCGCGGACATGTACGCGAGCACGGTGAGCGCGGCGAACGGCTTGCGGGACAAGCTGAAGTCGACGTTCGGGTGGAGCGACGCCACGGCGTACGCCCACCTCGGCATCTCGGGCATGAACGGCCTGTCCGACCAGCAGGAGCTGACGAGCGTTTCGACCTGGTCCCAGATCACCAGCTGGGCGAAGTCGAACAAGATCGCGCGCCTGGCGTTCTGGTCGGTCAACCGCGACCGCGGCTGCCCCGGCGGCGGCGTGCAGTCGACCTGCAGCGGCATCGCTCAGAACGATTGGGACTTCACGAAGGTGACAGCGGGCTTCTGACTGGCTTCTGACGCTGTCGAATGAAGGGCCTCCTTGCCGGCTCCCCGGGCCGGCAAGGAGGCCCTTCGCCTGTCAAAGCGCCTTGACGGCGTCGCCGATCGCCTCGTCGAGAATCTCCAGGCCGAGCGCGATCTCGTCTTCGGACGCCGTCAGCGGCGGGGCGATCCGGAACACCCCGCCCATCCCGGGGAGCTGCACGATGTTCATGTGCAGCCCGAGTTCGAGGCAGCGCCGCGTCACCTGGGCGCCCAGTGCGTCCGAGCTGCGCTTGGTCTCACGGTCCACGACCAGTTCCAGCCCGGCCAGCAGGCCGCGGCCGCGGATGTCGCCGACCACCTCGTGCCGCTCGGCGATCCGCTCGAGCCCCTTCCGCAGCAGGTCACCCAGCTTGAGCGCGCGTTCGTCGAGCCGGTCGCGGACGAGCACGTCGAGGACGGTGTTGCCGACCGCCGCCGGCAGCGGGTCCGCCACGTGCGTCGTGAAGAACAGGAACCCGCGCTCGTGCGCCTCCTGCTCGATTTCGGCGCTGGTCAGCACCGCGGCCAGCGGCAACCCGGCGCCGAGGGTCTTCGACAGCGTCAGGATGTCGGGGACGACGCCGTCGCGCTCGAACGCGTACCAGTTCCCCGTGCGGCACAAGCCGGTCTGGGCCTCGTCGAGGATCAGCAGCATCCCGCGTTCGCGGCATTTCGCGGCCAGCGCGGCGAAGTAGCCGGGCGGCGGCTCGATGACGCCGCCGGAGCTGAGGATCGGCTCGACGAGGCACGCGGCCAGGCTCCCGACCGACTGCGCGTCGATCAGGTCGAAGCCGAAGTCGAGCTGCTTGCGCCAGTCGAGGTGGCCGTCGGCGTCGGTGAAGTCCGGCCGGTACGCGTTCGGCGCCGGGATGGCGAAGTTGCCGGGCGCGGCCGGCCCGTAGCCTTTGCGGCCCGCGCTGTAGGTGGCGCTCGCCGCGCCCTGCGTCATGCCGTGCCACGAGCGGGCGAAGGAGACGATCTCGTGCTTCCCGGTGACGAGCTTGGCCATCCGGACGGCGGCCTCGTTCGACTCGGCCCCGGTGGTGAGCAGCAGCGCCTTCTCCAGCGGCGCCGGGAGTGTCCCGGCGAGCCGCCGCGCGAGGTCGACGACCGGGCGGCTCAGCATGCCGCTGAACAGGTGGTCCAGCTTCCCGACCTGCTGCCGGACGGTGGCGACGATCTCCGGGTGCGAGTGCCCGAGGATCGCGCTCATCTGCCCGGAGGTGAAGTCGAGGATCCGGCGGCCGTCCTCGGTGAAGACGAAACTGCCTTCGGCGTGATCGATGATCTCGCGGGTGAACGCCCCGCCGTAGCGCACGATGTGGCGGTCGACGTCCGCCCAGAATTCCGCAGCCATGCCGTCGACGGTAAGGCCGCGCCGAGCGACAGGTCCATCTCACAATTCCGGCTTTCTTGTTCGGTTTGGCCGGACAAGAATGGGCCGATGCTGAACCCGTGGCGCCTGCGTCTGCTGAGCAGGCTCGACACGCTGGGCACGGTCCGCGCGGTGGCGCAGGACGCCCACCTGAGCGCGTCGAGCGTGTCGCAGCAACTGGCCGTGCTCGAAGCCGAAACCCGCACCCAGCTGCTGGAACGCACCGGCCGCCGGGTCCGGCTGACCCCGGCGGGACTGATGCTGGCCCGGCGAGCGCGGGCGATCCTCGACCACATGGACACGGTCGAGGCGGAGCTGCGCAGCCTCGGCGAGGAACCGGCCGGCCTGGTGCGGCTCGGCGCGTTCCAGAGCGCGATCCACACCCTGGCGGTCCCGGCGGTGACCCGCCTCGGGGCGGCACACCCGCACCTCGAGGTCCAGCTGCTGGAGCTGGAGCCGCACGAGAGCATCCCGGCCCTGCGCGGCGGGGACGCCGACGTGATCATCACGACGACCGACTTCGTCGAGCTGCCGCTGGGCCCCGACCTCGACATCGTCCCGCTGGCCACGGACCCGATAGTGCTGGTCACGGCAGCGGAGGCACCCCGCGGCCCGGCGGTGCTGTCGGCGTACGCGGACGAGCCGTGGGCGCTGGACATGCCCCAGTCGTACATGGCGAACCTGACGCTGCGCCTGTGCCGCGAGTCCGGCTTCGAGCCCCGGGTGGTGTGCCGGTTCAGCAACTACCTGATGACGCTGCAGCACGTCGAGGCCGGGTTGTCGATAGCGCTGCTGCCGGGACTGGCGGTCGACCGCCGCTACCGCGTGGCCACGCGCGAGCTGGCAACACCGGTGAACCGCACGATCACGGCGGCGGTGCGCAGAGGCACACCGCAACGCGCGGGGGTCAACGTGGTCCTCGAAGCCCTGCGGCAACCGCCGGACCTGCCGGCCCTGACCGACTGGGCCGGGAAGTGATCACACCTCGGTCGGCTCCCGCACGGGCAGTTCCGGGCTGGCGCCCCACGCCAGTTCGGTGACCACGCGCACCGCGGCCGGGACCGCGGCCCGGACCCGCGGTGACAGCCCGATCCCGCCGTCGACGCACGCCGGTTCGCAGCTCAGGACGAGGACCCGGCCCGCGTCGCCGCCCAGGAGGCGGAGCAGGCGGAACACCGCGTCGCCGTGCAGGTCGTGTGTGTCGGTCGCCGAGGTCAGGGACAGTGTGCCCGGTAGGACGCCGTGCGGCGTGGCGTCCAGGAGGATCGTCGTGTCGTAGCCGCCGGTCAGGTCGTAGGCCAGGTGGACCGTCGCGATGTCGTAGTCGGCGATCTGCACCCACGGCGGCAGGCCCGTCCGGTCCAGTTCCCGCAGCACTTCGACGCCGAAGCCGTCGTCGCTCAGGAAGACGTTGCCGATACCCGCGACCAGGACTCGTGGCCTCATTGCGCGACCTCCAGGGGTGCGCTCTCAGGCTAGAACTGTGAAATGGATCACACAATACTCAGTGCTGATGCTCGCGGTCTTCCTGGACGGTCTCCGCACGGGCCAGCCACTGTTCAGCCTCGTGAGCGGCGCCCCGCGCCCGCAGCATGCGCGCCAGGCTGAGCATCCCCTGGACGTCGCCCGTCTCCGCCGCGCGGCGGAACCACTGCTCGGCCTGCGCCAGGTCCTCCCGGTGCTCGGCGAGGTGGCCGAGGTTGGTGAGCGCCGGAACACTGCCGTGCTCGGCGGCCTTGCGGTACCAGGCCGCCGCTTCGCCCTCGTCGCCGCGGTTGCGGGCCAGCACGCCCAGGTTGGTCATCGCCGCCGGGTCGCCGTGCTCGGCCGCGTCGAGGTACCAGTGCTCGGCCTCTTCCAGGTCGCCGCGGCGGTGCAGGAGGAGTCCGAGCCGGACGATCGCCTCGACGTGGCCGCCGCTCGCGCCCTGGCGGTACCACGATTCCGCGTCACCCGGCCTGCCGAGCCGCTCGGCCTGCCTGCCGAGCGGGCAGGTGGCCGCGTAGTCGCCGGCCAGCACCGCCGACCGCCACCAGCGGGCCGCCTCCGCGGCTTGGCCGCGGTCGCGCAGCACCAGCCCCAGGTCGATCATCGCGCCCGTGAGGCCGGCGTCGGCGGCCTGGCGCAGCCACGACTCCGCCTCTTCGGGACGGCCCTGTTCCCGCAACAGGTGCCCCAGCGCGGCCATCGCGGGCAGGTCACCGGCGCCGGCTGCCTCGCCGTACCAGTGCTGGGCCTCTTCGCGCTTCCCCTGCCGTTCGTACGCCCGGGCCAGGTTCAGCATCCCGTGGGGCTCGCCGGCCAGTGCCGCTTCGTGGTACCAGCGCTCGGCCTCGTCCCGGGCGCCGCGGTCGGCGAGGAGGTGGGCCAGCGCCGTCATCGAGACGCGGTCGCCGCCCATGGCGGCCTTCCGGTACCACGCTTCGGCTTCGGCGAGGTCGCCGCGCTCGCGCATCGCCGCGCCCATCCGGGCCATGGCGACGACGTTGCCGCCCTCGGCGGCCTTGCGCTGGAAGAACTCGTCGAACTTCTTGAGCCGACCGGGCATCGGCTGCTCCCTCCCGGATGGGTCCTGCTCCGGTAGTCGCAGAGGATCGGCTCGGTGTGACAGTTTCGGCCGTGGGTGGGCCAGGTCACATTCGCGCCAGGTCGTCGTGTCGACGCGGTTTTCCCGCGCCGGCAGAGGTGACACTACGCCGCGCGCACGCGCAGGTGAGAGGAGAAAATCGTGGCGGCCCGAAGCTTTCGGCTGAGCGTGACGCACCGGATCCTGCTGGTAGTCGCCGTCCTGGCCGTCGCCCTCTTCGGCTACTGGGTGACGAGCAGAGGCGCGGGCGCGACGCCGCCGACCTCCGGCGCGCCGGTTCCGGTCGGCGCGGCCGACGCGCAGAAGCAGCTCGGCGAGCTGACCGTCGCCGCGCGGACGTCGATGGACGGCTACTCACGCGAGAAGTTCCCGCACTGGGACAGCCAGGGCTCCGGCTGCGACACCCGCGAAGTCGTGCTCAAGCGCGACGGCAAGGACGTCAAGACCGACAAGGACTGCAAGCCGACGTCCGGGACCTGGACCAGCGTCTACGACGACGAGACCTGGACGAAGGCCACCGACGTCGACATCGACCACATGGTCCCGCTCGGACAGGCGTGGGCGAGCGGCGCGAAGGCGTGGACGACCGAGAAGCGCGAGCAGTTCGCCAACGACCTGACCCGGCCGCAGCTGTTCGCCGTCACCGACAACGTCAACCAGCAGAAGAGCGACAAGGCGCCCGACCAGTGGAAGCCGCCGCTCGTGGCGTTCTGGTGCACCTACGCGACCGACTGGATCGTCGTGAAGCACTACTACGGCCTCACCGTCACGCAGGCCGAGAAAACCGCCTTGACGGACATGCTGCACCGCTGCTGAGGTGGCCGGAATGACGACGTTCGCGCTGATCCACGGAGGCGGCGGCAGCGGGTGGGACTTCCACCGGCTCGTGCCCGAGCTGGCGGCCCGCGGGCACGACGCGGTCGCGCCCGACCTGCCGATCACCGACCCCGCGGCCGGGCTGGCGGAGTTCACCGAGACGGTGCTGGCCGCGCTCGGCGACCGCACGGACGTCGCCGTCGTCGGCCACTCGTACGGCGGGTTCACCGCGCCGCTGGTCGCGGCGAAGGTCCGGGCGCGGCTGCTGGTGTACCTGGCCGGGATGATCCCGGCGCCGGGGGAGCCGCCGGGGCAGTGGTGGGGCAACACGGGTTTCCGGGCACCCACCGGCCTGAGCGAAACCGAGCAGTTCTTCAACGGCGTCCCGGCCGGGCTCGCCGAGGAATGCCAGGCGCGGGGACGCGACCAGGTCAGCAAGGAGTGGGACGAGCCGTGGCCGCTGCCGGCCCACCCGGACGTCCCGACCCGCGTCCTGCTCTGCCGCGACGACCGGTTCTTCGTCCCGGACTTCCAGCGCCGCGTGGCCCGCGACCGGCTCGGCATCGAGCCGGACGAGATCGACGGCCCGCACTGCGCGCCCCTGAGCCACCCGGCCCAGGTAGCCGACCGCCTGGCCGGCTACCTGGCGGAGGTCACCAGCGGTCGAGGTGCAGCACTTCCTCCAGGGGCTGGCGCGCCGCCGGCTTGAACGTCTCACCCGTGTAGAACGCCGTCGGGATCAGCGCCGCCTGGTGCACGTTCTTCGGCAGCTCCAGCACCTCCGCGGCCTCCTGCTCGTACTTCAGGTGCAGCGTCGTCCACGCCGTGCCCAGCGTCACCGAGCGGGCCGCCAGCATGTAGCTCCACACCGCCGGCAGCAGCGACGCCCACAGCCCCGCCTGGTTGCCCGGCGGCAGCTCCGCCGACTCCGTCTCCAGGCAGGGGACGACCAGCACCGGCACGTCACCCATGCGGTCCGCCAGGTACGCCACGCTGTCGCCCACGCGCTGCTGCACCGGAGCCCGCGACGGGTCGTCGGCGAAGAGCTTGCCGGCCGCCCGGTCGGACGAAAGGTACTCCTGGCACGCCTTGCGGTAGATCCGCCCGAGCGCCGCGCGCTGGTCCTCGTCCGTGACCACCAGCCACTGCCACCGCTGGGTGTTCGAGCCGCTCGGCGCCTGCAGCGCCACCTGCACGCAGTGTTTCACCAGGTCGAGTGGCACCGGCCGGTCCAGGTCGAGCCGTTTCCGGACGGTCCTGGTGGTGGTCAGGAGCTCTTCGGGCGTCATCATCGGCCCATCATGCCGGGCCTACCAGCGGTCGTGCACCAGCGGCCGGATCAGCTCGTCGTACGTCTCGCGCACACCGGCCAGCGCCTCCGGGGACAACGGCGGAAGCGAAGCCGCCGCCGTGTTCGCCGAAGCCTGCGAAGCGTTCCGCGCGCCCGGGATGACCGTGCTCAAGCCCGGCTGGTCGATGATCCACCGCAACGCGAACTGCGCGAGCGTCTGGCCGGCGGGCACGAGCCCGCGCAGCCGCTCGACGGCCTCGAGCCCGGCCTCGTAGGGCACACCGGAGAACGTCTCGCCGACGTCGAACGCCTCGCCGTGGCGGTTGTAGTTGCGGTGGTCGTTCTCGGCGAACTTCGTCTCCGCCGTGTAGCGCCCGGACAGCAGGCCCGAGGCCAGCGGCACCCGCGCGATGATCCCGGCGCCCGCCTCCGCCGCCGCGGGCAGCACGCGCTCCAGGGGCTTGAGCCGGAGGCAGTTCAGGATGATCTGGACGGAAGCCACGTGAGGCCGGGCCAGCGCGGTCAGCGCCTCTTCGCACGTCTCGACGCTCACGCCGTACGCCTTGATGCGGCCTTCGTCGACCATCGCGTCGAGCGCGTCGTACACCGCGTCGGAGGAGTACACCGGCGTCGGCGGACAGTGCAGCTGGACGAGGTCGAGCGTGTCCACGCCGAGGTTGCGGCGCGACCGGTCGTTCCACTCGCGGAAGTTCGCGGCGACGTAGTTCTCGGGCACCTGCTCGACCCGGCGGCCCATCTTGGTCGCGACGAAGACGTCCCCGCGCTCGGCGAGGAACCGGCCGACCAGCCGCTCGCTGCGGCCGTCGCCGTAGACGTCGGCGGTGTCGAAGAAGGTGACACCGTTGTCGGCGGCGGCGTGCAGCACGGCCAGTGCGTCGTTCTCGTCGACCTCGCCCCAGTCCGCGCCGAGCTGCCAGCAGCCGAGCCCGACGACGGACACCTCGCGGCCGAGGCGGGTGATCTTCCGGTTCTCCATGTCGCGATCCAAGCACACGACCGGCGCCTATGATCGGCCGTCATGGCCATGATTTCGGGTCCGGAAGGACTGGGGACCCGGATGCGGCACGTCCTCGAGATCCTCGACGGCGACGTCGCGCGGTTCCTCGCCGACATCGGCCTCGACGGCTACCGGCCCCGCTACTCGCCGGTGGTGCGGGCCCTGCTCGCGCGCGGCCCGCTGGCCATCCGCGACCTCGCCGAAGAGATGCGCGTGACGCACTCGGCGGCCAGCCAGACCGTCGCGCAGATGAACCGGGCCGGTTTCGTGAGCCTCGAGCCGGGCGCCGACGCCCGGCAGCGGATCGTCTCGCTCACCGAGAAGACGCGCGACCTGCTGCCGCTGATCGAGGCGGAGTGGACGGCGACGACCGAGGCGGCGGAGGCACTCGAAGCCGAGCTGCCGTATTCGCTGCGCGCCCTGCTGGACGCGATCCTGGAAGCCCTGGAAAGGAAGCCGTTCCGGCAGCGGATCGGCGAGACCGGCGCCGCCAGGGGACTCGCCGGATCAGACGTCCGGTAGCTGGAAGACCGCCCAGACGTACTTGCCGCCGGGGCAGCGTTCGAAACCCCAGTCCAGCGACAGCGCCTGGACCAGGACGAGCCCGCGGCTGCGAGCCTCGCCCGGCAACGGCGCCCGCAGCCGCGGCAGCATCCGGCCGGTGTCGTGCACCCGCAGCGTCAGCCGCCCGTCGGCGCACTCCAACTCGAGCCGCTGGGGCCGTTCGCCGTGCTCGAAGGCGTTGGTGACCAGCTCCGAGGTCGCCAGCAGGACGTCGTCGAACTGCCGCTCCTGCAGGCCGAGCCGCAGCAGCGCCGCGCGGACCTCGTGCCGGGCCAGCGCGGGTGCCGTGACGTCGGCCGGGAGGAGCACCCTCAGCGGAGGGACGGCCACGTCTGTGCACGGCGGTGTCTTCGACGTCGTCATCCGGTCCCCCTCCCAGTGAGTTCGGTCCGCCCGCGAAGTACCCAAGCGGGGGTGCGGCTAATCAGGTGCCGTCGGCCAGCTCGGATTCGTCCAGGCCCGAACGCAGCTTCTTCAGCGTCGCAGCCAGCAACCGCGATACCTGCATCTGGGAGACCCCGACGCGGCGCGCGATGTCCGACTGGCTCATCCCCGAGCCGAACCGCAGCGCGACGATCTTGCGCTCCCGGTCCGGCAGGCTCTCGAGCATGGGACGCAGTGCCTCGCGCAGCTCGGCTTGGCCGAGCTCGGCGTCCGGCGCCCCGAACCGGGTGTGCGCCGCGTTCTCGAGCAGGTGGTCCAGCGACGCGCCGTAGCGGCCCTGACCAGCGCGAAGGCCCTCGTAGACGTCTTCGATGGGCACGCCGAGCCGCGCGGCGATCTCACTCGGCTTCGGCGCGCGGGAAAGCTGCACGGTGAGCTCTTCGCGCGCGGCGGAGATGTTCGCGTTCAGCTCCTTGAGCCGCCGCGGCACCCGCACCGACCAGCTGTTGTCCCGGAAGTGGTGCCGCAGCTCGCCGGAGATGGTGGGCACCGCGAAGGCCAGGAAGTCCGTCCCCTGCCCGGGGTCGAACCGGTCGACGGCGTGAATCAGCCCGACCGTGGCGATCTGGACCAGGTCCTCCATCGCCTCGTCCCGGTTGCGGAACTTCCGGGCCAGGTTCCGCGCCAGCTCCAGGTGCGCGCGCACGAGGGTGTCGCGGACGCGGTCGCGCTCCGGCGAGTCCGCGGGCAGGGCGGCGAGTTGGGTGAACAGCGCGCCGACGTCGAGGTCGTTCCCGCTGCTCCCGGCGGGTTCGGTCACGAGTCCGCCGCCTGGCTCTCCCGTACGAGGTCGACCCGGGAGAGGTACCGGCCGTTCTCCGGGGTGACCGTGCGCTGCGCGGTCGTCGCGAGCGCGGTCAGCAGCTGCCAAGACAGGCCGGCGTCGTCCTCGTGCTCGGCGCTGTCCGCCAGCACCGACACCGAGACCTCGATGCGCGGCCCGCTCCACGAAAAGACGCAGGTCAGCCGGCCGTCCGCGCTGGCGGGCAGCAGGAGCGAGCAGGCCTCGTCCACCGCCATCCGGAGGTCTTCGACGGCGTCGAGGTCGAAGTCCTGGCGCATCGCGATGTCGGCCACGATGGTCCGCAGGGTGGGCACGACGTGCGGGATCGCTGCCGTCCGCACCTCGATGACCTGCGCGCCTTCCGGGACGAGCGGGGCGTTGTCCTCCACGTTTGTTCCTTTCTCCGGCTCGCGCTCCAGGTGTGCGGCGGTGTCCTGTTCACGCCCGTCGGCGAGATGCCCGTGGTGTGAGCAAACCAAACCCGCGTTTGATCCGCTGCACCGGCGGGCATGTAGCGGTCGACACGGGAGCTCCTGGGAAAGGCAGGGACGACATGGCTGACGTGAGCCGGCTGCCCAACGTGGTTGCTGAAGAGTGGGAATGGCAGCTGCACGGCTCTTGCCGGGGTGCGGACAGCAGCCTTTTCTTCCACACGGACAACGAGCGGGGTTCGGCACGGGAGCGGCGTGAGACGCGGGCCAAGGCCATCTGCCAGACCTGCCCGGTCCTGGCCCAGTGCCGTCAGCACGCGATGACCGTACAGGAGCCGTACGGCATCTGGGGCGGCCTCGGGGAGATCGAGCGGCGGCAGCTCTTCCTGCGCGAGCGCAGGGCGGCGCGGAAGGCGATGAGTGCGCACTGAGCAGAGCGCTGAGCAGGCAGGATTTGATCCCTCGTGAGCAGTACACGCGAAAGGGCGGCGGCCGTGGCGGGCTCGGTCGCCTCCTGGGTTAGGGTTGGCCCCGGAGTTGCCTTGACCGTGCCGGGCGCGAGCTTCGGAAGGGCACGGTGACACGGTTGCCGCTTGAGACAGCAGGCGCGTACCCGGCGCAGGAGCAGCGCCTGACGAGGAGAAACTGCATGCCCGCAGCCGACCAGAACGCCACCCCGCCCGGGTTCGGCATCACGCTGGACACCGACGCGACGGAGCCCCGGGTGGTGGTCACCGGCGAGCTCGATCTGCTGACCAGTCCGCAGCTGCAGGAGGCCCTGGCGGGGCTTATCGCGGACAAGCGCGCGCAGCGGGTCGTGGCCGATCTGACCGGGGTGACCTTCTTCGATTCCTCCGCGCTGAACGTGGTGCTCCGCGCACAACGCCAGGCCGGCGAGCAGGACGTCGAACTCGAGGTCGTCCCCAGCCCCGCGGTGAGCCGGGTGATCGAACTCACCGGCGTGGCCGAACACCTGAGCGTGTCGGAGGACCCCCAAGGCTGACCGCCCGCTACGGTTCCGCGGACTGATTTCGGTTCGCGGAACCTGGGGGCGGCACGATGATGGGGCGGACGCATGCCCTGACCGGCTGGTGCGCGGGCCTCGCGCTGGCGCCCGCGGTCGGGGCGGGTTCGGTGCACCAGGCGGTGGTCTTCGCGGCGACGACGGCGGGGTTCGCCCTGCTGCCCGACCTCGATCACCCCGGCGCGAGCGCGTCCCGGCTCCTCGGCTGGCTGACCGGGGCGTTGTCCTGGGTGCTGCGCCGGGTCTCGGCGGGGTTCTACGCGCTGACGAAGGGTCCGCGCGACGAGAACGTCACCGGCAAGCACCGCCACCTGTCCCACACCGTCCTGTTCGCGGCCGGCTTGGGCGTCCTGACGTCCTGGGGCACCACCGAAGGCGGCCCGTGGGCCGTGGTCGGCGTCGTGATCTTCGGCTTGATGCTGGCGGAAGGCGCACTGGGCGACTGGCTGCTGCCGGTGAGCGGCGCGGCGGTGGCGTGGTGGTTCTTCACGGCCCCACCCGATCGAGCGGGTGAACTGGCGTCCATTTCGGGCTGGCTCGGGATCGCGGTCGCGGCGGGTTGCCTGACCCACTGCCTGGGTGACGCGCTGACCGAAGCCGGCTGCCCGTTCCTGTTCCCGATCCCGATCGCGGGCGAGACCTGGTACGAGATCCGGCCACCGCGCGTGCTGCGGTTCCGTACCGGCAAGAAGGTCGAGAAGCGGCTGATCTTCCCGGTGTTCGCGCTGCTCGGCGTGCTGCTGGTGCCGGGGGTCTGGACGTACACAGTGGACACGTTCCAGCGCTTGTTCATCCCGCCGACGAGTCAGCGCGCGACAACGCCTTGAGCCGTTCCGCGGCGGCCGCAGTGTCGGTGTAGTCGCGCGAGTGGACGAGGGGCCGGAGGTCAAGCAGTTCGCCGGGGAATCCGTGGACAACCGCGGCCGATGCGGACTACTCGGCGTTTTCCGGGGCTCCGGACTTGACAACAAGCGCCTCCGTGTCCGAAAAGCCCATCGCGGCCGCGGCTCCGGGCACGTTCGGGTAGTCGCGGTAGGACGTGATCTCGCCGTCCGAGACCGTCAGGATCCCCACCGACGACGCGAACTTCACCGCTGGGCCGGAGACCACCAGTTCCACCACGAATCCCGAGTCCGTCAGGGTGGTCGTGACCTCGGCGTGGGTCAGTCCGGCCGCCCGGGCCCGGACTCCGCCGTCGGTGAGAGTGGCCACGACCGCCTCCCGGCCTTCGATCCGCAGGCCGGAGAACGGCATTTCGAACACCACATCGGCGGCGAGGTGGCCGGCGAACGGGGCGGCGTCCAGGGAGGACATGCCCTCACGGACGAGGGCGGCGATTTCGGGCACGGTGCGAGTCATCGGAATTCTCCTGCCAGAATGGGCGTTGAATCGGAACGACGGACCCGCTTACGACGATACGGAACGCACGCTCCGGTTGTCAACGAGGAGACTCGATGGAGAAGATGCGCGCCGACGCGCGGCGCAACCGGGCCAAGGTGCTGGCCGCCGCCGAGGAGGCGTTCGCCGTCGACGGGCTGGCCGTGCCACTCGACGACATCGCGCGGCTGGCCGGCGTCGGGGCCGGGACCGTCTACCGGCACTTCCCCAGCAAGGAAGCCCTCTTCCAGGCCGTCGTCCTCGAACGCATCGAGCAGTTCGCCGCGGAGGCCCGCGAGCTGGTCACCGCCGAGAATCCCGGCGAGGCGTTCTTCGGCTACTTCGTCCGCGTCATCAAGCAGGCATCGCTCAACCGGGCCATCTGCGACGCCCTCGCCGAGTCCGGCGGGCACGCCTTCAAGGCCGGTGCGGGCGACGAGTTCCGTGCCGCGCTGGCCGAACTGCTCGGCCGGGCCCAGGCCGTCGGCGCCGTCCGGCCGGACATCGACGGCGACGACCTGCGGGCGCTCATCGTCGGCTGCCTCGCCGTCGAGCGGTACTCGCCGGGGAGCCGGCACCTGGTCCGCGTCGTCGTCGACGGGCTCAGGCCGCCTGAAGCCGATCCAGGTCGCGCAGCTTCCGCAGCGGCGAAAACACCATGACCGCCGCCGACGCCAGGACTCCCGCCGCCGCGATGTGCAGGGTTGCCCGCATGCCGAACGCACTGGCCAGCGCGCCGCCGAGGAGGCTGCCGAGCGGGGCGACGCCGAACACCAGCGTCTGCGAAATGGCGTTGACCCGCCCCAGCAGGTCCGGTGGCGTGACGGCCTGCTGAAAGCTCACTCCGAAGACGCTCAGCACGATGACGCTGAAGCTCGTGAAGAACCCGGCGGCGACGTAGCAGGAGAGCGCCCAGCCGCGGCCGGTGAGCGGGTACAGCTGGTAGGCCAAGCCGAACAGCACCGCCGCGAACAGCAGCGCCCGCGCCTGGCCGATCCGCTCGCCGAGCCACCGCGCGGTCAGCCCGGCGGTGAGGGCGCCGGTCAGCGACGCCGTCCCGAGCAGCCCGATCACCCAGGCGGACAGCCCGACCTCGCGGGCCAGGAAGACGACCACGATGGCCAGGTGGGCCGACTGGAAGAAGCTCGACACCGCGCCGTGCAGGCTGATCGCCAGCAGGACGCGGTCGCCGCGGACCAGGCGCAGTCCTTCGCCGATTTCTCGGAGCAGCCGCCGCTCACGCCGTTCGGGTAGCACGTCGGGTGTCGCGATCCTGCTCAGCCAGAGGGCCGACCACAGGTAGCTGACGGCGTCGACGGCCAGAGCCGCCGCGTTGCCGAGCGCCTGGACGATCAGCCCGGCCAGGCCGGGACCCGCGACCGCCGCCACCGAGCGGTTCGTCTGCAGCCGGGCGTTGGCTTCCGGCAGCTGCTCGAGTGGCACCAGCCGCGGGACGTAGGTCTGGTGGGCGACGTCGAAGAAGACGCGGAGCACGCCGGCCGCGAGGACGACGGTGAGCAGCTGGGCCAGGCCGAGCACGCCGAACAGGGCGGCGACCGGGACCGAGGCGATCAGCAGCGCCCGCCCGGCGTCCGCGGCGATCAGCACCGGGCGGTGGCGGATCCGGTCGCACCACGCGCCGACCTGCAGGCCGAGGACCAGGTACGGCAGGGTTTCCGCGGTCCGCAGCAGGGAGATCTCGAAGACCGACGCCCCGAGCGTGGTGGCCGCGAGCAGCGGCACGGCCAGGACGTCGATCCGGCTGCCGAGCTGGCTCACGAGGTCGGCGAGCCAGAGCCGCCGGAAGTCCGCGTTCCTCAGTACCCCCATGAACCCAAGCTGGCACGTGCGCGCAGCAAGCGCAAGAAAGTTGAGTCGACAAGACTCAATATGCACTTCCGGTAACAAGAAGTAAGATCAGCCCGAGTTATTCCTCGTACCTGCGCTACGCGTGGCGAGGGGGTGCCCGGATGAGTGGCCGACCTACCTGGGGCTCCGCCGCGGTCACCGGGCTGGCGGGGTTCGCCACCGGGCTGCTGGTGGCCGCGCTGCTCGTCGCCGGGCGCACCACCCCGCACCCCGCCGACACGACCGGCACCACTCCGCCGCCGACCAGGACCGTTTCCGCCGTGCCCGTCACGATGACCACGTCCGCGCCGCCGTCCACCGTCACGTCGGAGACGACTTCGCCGCCGACGACCACCACCAGCTTCGTCGAGGTCACGGTGGTGCCGTCGACGTCGTCGACCTCGGCCACGCCGACCTCGACGGCCAGCCCGTTGCCGTTGACCAGCGGATGGCGTGACTGAGCGGTGCAACCAACCGGGCGCGGGTCCCGTCTGGCCGGTATGCGCTGTATTCCTTGGATCGCCCTGGCCGCCGCCGTCACGGCGGGCTGTGCCGGGCCCGGGGCCGGGCCGGAGGTCGCCTGCCCGGCGATCGGCTACCTCACCGGCATCAGCCTGACGATTCCCCAGCCCGCGGGTATTTCGCGCGCGACGCTCGACGCGTGCTGGCGTGGCCAGTGCGTGACGCGCGAAGTCGTCCTCGGGCCCGACACCACCTCGGTCGCGTCACCTTGCACCGGAGGCCCGGACAGTGCCTGCGCCGCGTCGATGGTGCCGACCGGCGGCCTCCGCGGGTTCGCCGAGGTGCCCGGCCTGCCCGCCGAACCGGTCCGGGTCACCGTCCGGTTCGACGACGGCAAGCCGCACACCGCCGACATCACCCCGGCGTACAGCGAGCCGCACGGCGCCGCCTGCGGGAAGGTGGGGCCGCAGGCGCAGCTCGTGGCCGGTCCCGACCACGAGCTGCGGGCGGCTTAACCGACGTCCCGGCGTCGCCAGCCCAGCAGGCCGGCGGCCAGTGCGACGACCGCGATCGCCGTCAGCCACACCAGCGGGGTGGCGGCGAACTCCTGGCCGGGCAGCTTCGGCGGGTGCTGGAACGGCGAGACGTCCAGCACCGCCTGCGGCAGGTTCAGGACCGGGCCGAACAGGCTGAGCAGCAGCGCGAGCGAGCCGGTCGCCCACGCCGCGGCCGAAAAGCCCGGCAGCAGCCCGAAGATCGTCACGGCCAGCGCGACCACCACCCAGGCCGCGGGCAGCTGGACCCCCATCCCGGCGAGCGCGTCGCCGATGGATCCGCCGACGTCGCCGGTGCGCAACCCGTTGGCCAGGCCCATGAACAGCCCGCCGGTCAGCAGCAGTGCCGCCGTGCCGAAGAAGGCGAAAACGAGGTGGCTCCCGGCCCAGCGCAGCCTGCCGACGCTGGTGGCCAGCACCGGTTCGAGCCGGAACGCGGTCTCCTCGCTGCGCATCCGCAGGACGGCCTGGATCCCGTAGAGCGACGCGACCATGGCGAACATCCCGGCCATCGCGGCGAGGAACGCCTGGGTCAGCGCGTGACTGCCGCCGAGGCGCTCGAAGATCTGCTGGGCCTGCGGGCTGGAGCCGACGAGGTCGCCGATGCCGCTGGCGATCGAGCCGAACACCGCGCCGACGACGGCGGTCCCGATCGTCCAGCCGAGCAGCGGTCCGCGGTGCAGCCGCCAGGCGAGCGCGAACGGCGAGCGCAGGCCCGGCGCCGCCGTCGCCGGGCCCGGCCGCGGCGGCAGGATGCCGACGCCGACGTCGCGGCGGGGGAGCAGCCAGTACCCGGCCGCGCCGGCGACCAGCGCGAGGACCACCGGCAGCAGCAGCACCCACCAGCGTTCGGCGGCGAACGCCCGGACCTGCTGCACCCAGCCGATCGGCGACAGCCACGACAGCCAGCGAGCGTCCACAGTGGAATCTCCGGCCCCGCGCAGCAGGAAGGCCGCGCCGACCACGGCGGCACCGATCCCGTTGGCGGTCCGCGAGTACTCCGCGAGCTGGACGGCGACCGCGGCGACGGCGGTGAAGACCAGTCCTGCCAAGGCTTCCGCCGCGCCGAAGGCGAACGACCCCGCGGCGGGCAGGCCGGCGCCGATCATGGTGCCCGCCTGGAGCAACCCGATCAGCACGCTCGCGCCGCCGGCCACCAGCAGCGACGCCGTCAGCGCCGCGTACCGGCCGACAACCGCGGACGCGAGCAGCTCCGCGCGGCCGGTGTCCTCTTCGGCGCGGGTGTGCCGGGTGACGGTGAAGACGACCATCAGCCCGGTGAGCAGCGCGAGGAACCCGGCCATGCGCCAGGCGATGAACCCGCCGGCGGTCGTGAGGTCGAACGGCGGCCCGTAGAGCAGCGCGTACGACGGGTTGGCGTGCGCGCCCGCCTGCAGCGCCAGCCGGTCGGCGACGGTGGGGTAGAACTGCGTGAACGTGTTGACCGTGCTCGCCGGGACGACGCTGAGCAGCACGATCCAGATCGGCAGGACGACGCGGTCGCGGCGCAGCGCGAGCCGGGTGAGGTGCCAGGTGCCGGCGAGTTCGTGGGCCGGCGCCACCGCGACCGGGCGTTCGAGCGTCGCGGTCATTTCGCGCTCGCTTCGGTCGTGTAGTGGCGCAGGAACAGCTCCTCCAGCGTCGGCGGCTGGCTGACCAGGCTCCGCACGCCGACTTCGGTGAGCTGCCGCAGGGCTTCGTCGAGCGAGCGCGTCTCGACGTCGAAGCGGACGCGGTTGCCCTCGACCTTGAGGTCGTGGATGTTGGCCAGCTTCGTCAGCCCGTTCGGCGGCCCGGCGAGTTCGGCGGTGATCGACGTCCGGGTCAGGTGGCGCAGCTCGGCGAGCGTGCCCGACTCGACCGTGCGGCCGTTGCGGATGATGCTGACCTTGTCGCACAGCGCCTCGACCTCGGCGAGGATGTGGCTGGAGAGCAGCACGGTGCGGCCCTGCTCGCGTTCCTCCTGGATGGCGTACTGGAACGTCGCCTCCATCAGCGGGTCGAGCCCGGACGTCGGTTCGTCGAGGATCAGCAGGTCGACGCGCGAAGCGAGCGCGGCGACGATGGCGACCTTCTGCCGGTTCCCCTTCGAGTACGTCCGCCCCTTCTTCTTGGGGTCGAGGTCGAAGCGCTCGATGAGCTCGGCGCGGCGCTTCTCGTCGAGCCCGCCGCGCAGGCGCCCGAGCAGGTCGATCACCTCGCCGCCGGAGAGGTTGGGCCACAGGTTGACGTCGCCGGGCACGTAGGCCAGGCGGCGGTGCAGGCTCGCGGCGTCCTTCCAGGGGTCGCCGCCGAGCAGCCGGACGTCCCCCGAATCCGCGTGGAGCAGGCCGAGCAGGACCCGGACGGTGGTCGACTTCCCGGCGCCGTTCGGGCCGAGGAAGCCGTGCACCTCCCCGGCGGGTACCTGCAGGTCAAGGCCGTCGAGGGCCTTGGTCCGGCCGAACGACTTGTGCAGGCCGGTGACCGAAATGGCGTTTTCCATGGTTCGGAAGCTACACTCGCTTCACGAAGTTGTGAAGTTAAGAAAATGTCTAGATCGAGTGATCATGGGGGCCGGGTACGGGAGGATGGGCCGATGACGACGCCTGACACGAAGCGAGATGAAGACGCCGTCCGCCGGTACGTCGAAAGCCTCGGGCTCGTGCTTTCGCAGATCGGGATGCAGCGCATGTCCGCGCGGGTGTTCGCCGCGCTGATGACCACCGACGAGGGCCGCCTGACCGCCGCCGACCTGGCCTCGCAGCTGCAGGTCAGCCCGGCGGCCGTCTCCGGTGCCGTGCGCTACCTCGAGCAGATCGGCCTGGTCGCCAAGGAGCGCGAGCCCGGCGAGCGCCGCGACCACTACCGCCTCTACGACGACCTCTGGTACGCGACGTTCATGAAGCGCGACCGCATGATCATCATGTGGCGCGACGCGGCCGAGAACGGCATCGACGCGCTCGGCGAGGACACCCCCGCCGGGAAGCGGCTCGCCGAGATGCGGGACTTCCTGTCCTTCATGCTGGAGGAGCTCAACGGCATGTACGAGCGCTGGCATCGGCTCCACGAAGAGAAGAACGCCTAAAGCCCGGCGAGCAGGACGTCCGCCAGCCGGTCGGCGCGGTCGGCGGGCTCGCGCTCTTCGAACGTCGCCAGGAAGGCCTGCTGGAAGCACGCCCCCAGCAACAGGGCCGCGGCCGCCTCGACGTCGGTCTCCGCCTTGACCCGGCCCAGCGCCTGCTCGGCGCGCAGGTAGCCCGCGACGCCCTTCAGGAGCACGTGGGGGCCGTGCTCGCCCAGCCGTTCGCGGTGTGACCGCAGCAGCTCCCGCGAGGAGAAGACCGACACCGCGATCGGGAACCCCTCGAGGTAGAAGGCGAGGCCGAGCCGGGCGAGGCGGACCAGGTTGTCCCGCAACGGCGCCCGGCCGGGGTCGGCGGTCAGCTCGTCCAGTGCGGCGCCGAGCGCGGGCAGCTGCTCGCCCATGACGCTGAGGAACAGGTCGGTCTTGTCGCGGAAGTGCTTGTAGAGCATCGCTTCCGAATAGCCGGCGGTCCGCGCGATGACCTTGGTGGTCGCGTGGGCGTAGCCCTGCTCGCGCATCACCTTCGCGGCCGCGGCGACGATCTCTTCGCGGCTTCCCATGGCGGCTCCTGAGTGCGTTCTCAGCTCGGTTAGTGAACACTCACCCTACCTGGTGAGTGTTCACTAACCGAGGAGGAACCACCATGCGGATCACTGTGCTGGGAGCCACCGGCGGCGTCGGCGGCGAGGTCGTCAAGCAGGGCCTGGAACGCGGCTGGCACGTGACGGCCGTCGTCCGCGACTCCGCCCGGCTGCGGCTGCCGGCCGAGGTCGTCGTCGCCGGGCTGAAGGACCACGAGAAGCTGGCGGCCGCCGTCGAAGGCCGCGACGCGGTGATTTCGGCGGTCGGCTCCCGCGACCGCGGGCCGACCACGGTCTGCGCGGACGGCGCCCGCGCGGCGATCGAGGCCGGGGCGAAGCGCCTGCTGGTCGTCAGCGCGAGCGGCATGCACACCGAGGGGGACGGCTTCTTCACCCGCACGCTCGTCAAGCCGCTGCTCAACACCTTCCTGAAGCACGGCTGGGCGGACATGCTCGCGATGGAGGACGTGGTCACGGCCACCGACCTGGACTGGACGATCGTCCGCCCGCCGATGCTCCTGAACGGGCCGCGCACGGGCAAGGTCGCGAGCCGGCTCGACGGCAACGTCCGCACGTTCACCATCCGGCGCGCCGACGTCGCCGCGTACCTGCTCGACGCCGTGGCGGATCCCACGCTGATCAGGGCGAAGGTTTCCATCGCCCACGGCTAGCTTCAAGGCCATGGTGCTCCTGGCTCAAGCTCTGTACGTCAAACGCACGACCCCGCGTCTCCCGGGCGCCGCCGGCCCCACCGAAGGACTCGTGCCCGGTGACGGCGAACCCTTCCGGCTGGCGGTGCTCGGGGAGTCCACGGTGGACGGTGTCGGCGCGGCCGACCACGAGGAAGCGCTCACCGGCTGCCTCGCCCGCGAGCTGGCGCGCGACGGCCGGGCCGTGCGCTGGCAGGCGGTCGGCCGGACCGGCGCCAACGCCCGGGTGACGCGCGCCGAACTGGCTCCGCTCGTCCGCCCGGCCGACCTGGTGGTGATCGCCCTCGGCGTCAACGACACCATCGAGCTCCGGACGGCCGCGGCCTACCGCCGTGACCTCCTGCGCCTGGTGCTCGACCTGCGGCGGCGGCTCGGCCCGGTGGACGTCCTCCTGGCCGGGGTGCCGCCGATGTCCCGTTTCCCGGCGCTGCCCCGGCCGCTGCGTGACGTCCTGTCCGCCCGGTCGACGGCGCTCGACCGGGCGGCCGCGACCCTCGGCCACGTCCCCGGCGTCCGGCACCTCCCGATGGACCCCGCCTTGCTCGATCCCGCGGCCTTCGCGTCCGACCGGTTCCACCCGGGACCCGCCGGTTACGCCCGCTGGGCGCGGACTTTGGCACTTTCCGTGATCAGTTAGGCGCCCTGCGTCGACTTGAGAAAAAGTTCGCCGGTTCGTGTATCTGGCGGTGCCCCCACTGCGTCCTGTGGAGCAGCCAAGCACGAAGGACGCGACAGGGGGTGTCGAGTTCGGAGAGAACGCGGTGACCGGGAGCCGAGGGGGCTGCCGGACACCGTCGGCCGGGTGCCCTTCGGGGGAGGGGACGCCCGGCGGGGTCCGTTGGGGAGCGGGCCCTTGAGGGAGGGGAGTACCGGCCGGCGCGGGACCACGAACTCGCACCGGCCGGTACCTCCCGTTTTGACATTTGACCGGTAGTGCACGACCGACGAAGTAAGTGACTTGATGTATCCGAGATCCACCTGCACGCTCCTTCCCCCCGAAGGACCCGCGATACTGCCATTGCCGACTCGAAGAAGCATCCGAAGAGGGGCAGATACGGTGACCGACGTGCAAACCACAGAGGTAGACCCGCCGTGGGAGGGCCTGACCGGCGCCGAGCTGCACGCTGCGTGCATGCAGGCCGCCCGGGAGGGCGACCGCCGGGCCATGGCCCGCCTCGTCGAAGAACTGACCCCGCTCGTCTGGCACGTCGCGCGTGGCAACGGGCTCGACCGCTCGGTGGCCGAAGACGTCGTCCAGACCGTCTGGCTCGCCTTGTTCAGCCAGCTCGAGAAGCTGCGTGACCCCAAGGCCCTCGCCGCGTGGCTGATCACCACCACCCGCCGCGAGGCCACGCACCCGTTCGGCCGCCGCATGCAGCCCGTGCCGCTCAGCGACGAAGTCGCCGAGGCGATGCCGAGCACCCAACCGGCACCCGAAGACGAAGCCATCCGCGCCGACCGCGACCGCCGGGTCTGGCGCGCCTTCGTCCGGCTGCCCCACCGCTGTCAGGACCTGCTCCGGCTGACCGTGCTCGCGGGTCGCGCGGAGTACCAGCTCGTCGCCGAGGCGCTGCACATGCGGCGTGGCAGTGTCGGCCCGACGAGGGGGCGCTGCCTCGACCAGATGCGCGATCTGCTCGCCAGTGAAGGGGGAAGCCGATGAACGAGCTCGGGACGCCTGGAGAGGCCTTCACCGACGAAGTGATCCTGGCCGGCATCGGCCGTTTCCTCGACGAACTGGACCCGCCACCGGGTGACCTGGTGCAGCGGGTCCAGTTCGCGCTCGCCCTCGAAGACCTCGACGTCGAGGTCGCCCGGTGGGAGCGGCTGGACAACCTCGCCGGTGTCCGCGGCGGCGCCACCGGCACGATCACGTTCACCGTCAGCGACCTGACGGTGATGATCAACCTGACCAAGATGGGCAAGCTGCACCGCATCGACGGCTGGCTCGTGCCGGCCGGCCAGTACGGCGTCGAGGTGCGCGTCGCCGAGCACGGCACGACGTCGACGACCGCCGACGAAGGCGGCCGGTTCGTGCTCGACAACGTGCCGCGCGGGACGACGCAGATCCTCGTGCACCTGGGTGACGTGTCGTGCCGCCGGACCGTCGTGACGCCGACGGTCGTGCTCTAACCCAGGAAGTCGGCCAGGGGGACGGGCGTGAGCCCGTCCTTCTTGGCCTGCTCGACGAACGCCGTGTAGTCCTCTTTGAAGGTCTTGCGGAAGTGCATCAGCACGATGTCGCCCGGCTTGAGCTTGTCGCCGGACTGGAACTGGACGTGCCCGTCGTTGACCGCGGCCGTCCACAGCACGGCGACGCGCATCCCGCAGGTGGCCGCCGCGCGCAGGGTGTTCTGGTCGTAGTTGCCGAACGGCGGCCGGAAGATCGACGGCCGCACGCCGAGTCCCTTCTGGAAGTCGTCGGCGTCGTCGCAGATCTCCTTGCGCTGGAACTCCAGCGTCTTGCCCTTGAGGTTCGGGTGGTTGACGGTGTGGTCGCCGAGCGTCGCGCCGGTGGCGTCGAGGATCTGCTTGAAGTAGGCCTCGTGGCCCTTCACGTACTTCTGGTTCAGGAACAGCACCGGGTGGGTCGCGTTCTGCCGCATCAGGTTCAGCGCGTCGGGGCCCTGCACGGCGCCGTCGTCCATGGTGAGGAAGACGTACGGCTTGTCGGTGGTGATCCGGCGGACGAGCGGGACCTCGCCGTTCGCCACCGCGGGGGCCTTCTGCTGCACCGAGCCGAAGGGGTACGGCCCCGCCGCCGCCACGGCGGGCCCGGGGCCACTGCCGGGTGCGGGGTTGGGCTGGCTGGTGACCACCTCCTGCCGGTCCGGCTCGTGCGCCGAACAGGCGGTGAGCGTCAGCGCGGCCGCGGCCACGATCGCTACCACACGTCTCATCTTTCGCATCCCCCTTCTTTCGGGAGGTCGTGAAGACCACCCGAAAGAGTGACGTGCGAAGGGCGGGGAACGTTGCGCCGAGGATCTTGGTGTGGTCCGGCGCACCCAGGTCAGCGCCCGGTTTCGGCCGCCTTGACCAGCTTGGCCGAGAACAGGCCGATCACGGCCTTGAGCCCGGCGGCCAGCGCGGGTCCGGTGCCCCGGACCGGCTCGGTGAACGACCCGGTCCACCGCAGGTGCGTCCCGCCGCCGTCGGCGGGCGTGAAGAGCACCTCGGCCCGGTAGTCCTTGAGGGGCTTGGGGCCGGCGAACGTGTAGACGTGCTTGCGGCCGGGTTCGTACTCGAGCGTCTCCTCGCGGATGAGCACCGGCCACATGCCGACCTCGCGGACCGCGCCGACGCCGTCCGGCTCGGCGTCGCCCCGGCGTGCCCAGCGGGCCTGCACGATCAGTGGCTTTCCCCACTCCGCCCAGCGCGGGCCGTCCGCCTCGAGCGCGAACAGGGCCTCCGGCGGTGCGGTGCTCGTGCGGTTGACCTCGAAGGAGTACCTACGGCCCACCGGAACCTCCCGCTTTGTTGACAGACTGATAATTAATCCTCTCGCGCAGCGTAGGTCAAGATGAGGGGGTGAGCACGCCGCGTCCCGACCTCGCCGCGCCGCACTGGCTCGTCCAGCTGCTCCGCAGCAAGCCGGTGCCGGTGCCGTGGAACATGGTCGCCCGCGCCGTCGTCGCGCTCACCGTGCCGCTCGCGGTGGCCTACGCGGCGGGAGACATCGCCGTCGGCGCGCTCATCTCGACCGGCGCGCTCCCCGCGGTGCTCTCCGAATCGGCCGGGCCCTACCGCTACCGCGCGCGCAGGCTGGGCGGCGCGACGCTGGCCGCGACCGCCGGCTACCTCGCCGGGCTGCTCACCGGCGGCACCCCCGCGCTGTCCGTGCCCGCGGTGATCCTGGTCGCCGCGGTCTCCGCGCTGGTCAGCGCGGCCGGCAGCAACGCCTCCGTCGCCGGGCTGCAGATGCTGGTGTTCTGCGTGCTCGCCACCGGGCAGCACGCGACCGGCGTGCGCGTCGAAGTCCTGTTCGGCTACTTCTGCCTCGGCGCGGCCTGGAGCTTCCTGGTCGCGCTCGCCAGCTGGACCTTCCGGGCGACCAGCCCCGAACGCACCGCCGTCGCACACGTCTACGTCGAGCTGGCCGCGATGCTGTCGGCGACCGACGAAGCCGTCTCCCGCGTGGCCCGCCACCGGCTGACCACGGCGATGAACACCGCCTACGACCAGCTGCTGACCGCGCGCTCGTGGCTGTCCGGCCGCGACGCCGCCTACCGGCACCTGCTCAACCTGCTCTCGGCCACGACCCCCGCGGTCGAGGCATCGGTCGCGATGGTCAACGCCGGCCGCCGCGCGCCCCAGCAGGTCATCGACCACTTCGTCGCGCTGTCGGCGTCGGTGCTGGCCGGCCAGCCGCTGCCGGAACCGCCGCCGATGCCGCCCGGCGACCCCGACCCGGTGCTCACCGCGCTGTACGCCGGCCTGGTCCGGATCGGCAAGGGTGACGACCGCAAGCGCCGCGCGCCGACGCCCTGGTACCGGCGGCTGCGGGAGTGGGCGGGTTCGCTCGCGTCCGGCCCGCTGACGTGGGTCGCCGCGCTGCGGCTGACGCTGTGCGTCGCGATCGCCGAGGTCGTCGGCCTGCTCGTGCCGCTGGAGCGGTCGTACTGGATCACCCTGACCGTCGGCATCGTGCTCAAGCCCGACTTCGGGTCCGTCTTCGGCCGCGCGGTGCTGCGCGGGATCGGCACGGTCATCGGCGTCGGGATCGGCGCCGTCGTGCTCGCGCTCGGGGCGCAGGGCTGGGTGCTGGTGGTGCTGAGCGCGGTCTTCGCCGGCGGCATCGCGGTCGGGAAGGTGCGCAACTACGGCGTCCAGAGCGCCTTCGTGACGCCGTTGATCATCCTGCAGATGGGCCTGGCCCACACCGGCAACTGGTCCGTCGTGCTCGCGCGGCTGGTCGACACCGCGCTGGGCTGCGTGATCGTCCTGGTCTTCGGCTACCTGCTGTGGCCGGGCAGCAGGCGGCCGCAGGTCGGCGGGCGGCTGGCCGACGGGCTGGACGCGGTCGCGAAGTACGTCTCGCACGCGCTGGTCGAGGCGTCGTCGGGGGAGGCCCGGCTGACTCGGTCCCGGGCCCGCCGCGGCGCCTACCGGGCACTGGCCGACCTGCGGACGGCGTTCCAGCAGGTCGTCGTCGAGCCGTCCGCGAACGGCCGGCAAGCCGTGGCGTGGTGGCCGGTGATCGCGGCGCAGGAGCGCGTCGCGGACGCCGTCACCGAGGTCGGCGTGACGATCGGGCGGGGCGTGCCGCCACCGGACCCGGGTGAGGTCGAGCTGCTCACGGCCGCTCTGGGCGAACTCGCGTCGGCCGTCCGGGAACAACGCGAGCCACGGTCGATGCCGCTGCCGGACGCGCCGCGGCTGTCCGGTGTGGTCGACCAGCTGGAGTCGGCGTTCGACGCCGTCCGCGGGCCGGACCTGACGGAACGCCGCCCGCCGCGGCTCGTCCGGCGGTTCCTGCCCTACCCCAGGCGCACCTGACGCTCCTGCGGTTGGATGTACCCATGGGAATCGACTTCGAGGCGTTGAAGGGCAAGGCCGAGGAGGCCCTGCGCGAGCACAACGACAAGATCGAGGAAGGCCTCGACAAGGCGGCCGGCTTCGCCAAGTCCAAGTTCGCCGGCCACGACGAGCAGATCGACAGCGGCATCGAGAAGGCCAAGGACTTCCTCAACAAGTTCGACGACACACCGGACACCCCGGACACGCCCCGGTAGCCCGCTACTGGACTTCGCCGGTCGCGATGCCGTCGGAGAGGCCGGTGATCCGGCCGCCGCGCTCGCCGAGGGCGATCAAGCCCTGGCGGGCGTCCGGCGCGGACAGGCTGATCCGGACGCCGGCGCGTTCGACGTCCAGGCCGGCCGCAAGCGCTTGCGTGCCTTCGTATCCCGCGTTGATCGTGGCCGCCAGGCCGCCGGTCGACGCGAGCGAACCCCGCGCCGCGCCGAGCCGGCCGAGCGCTTCGTCGACGATCGGCAGCAGCGCGTCCCGGTTGCCTTCGGTCATCGCGCGCACGAGGTGCGGGTTCGACCCCGCGACGCGCGTGCCGTCGCGATAGGACCCGGCCGCCAGTGACATGGCCAGCGGCCCGCCCTCGGCGCCGATCGTCGCCAGGATCGCCGCGAGCAGGTGCGGCAGGTGTGAGATCCGGGCGACGGCCTCGTCGTGCGACTCCGCGGGCAGCGGCACGACGTGCGCCCCGATGTCCAGCACGAGCTTCGTCACCTCGGCCCAGGCCTCCAGGTCGGTGTCGTCCTCGACGCCGACCACCCAAGCGGCGCCTTGGAACAGCGCGGCGTCACCGGCCAGCCAGCCGGAGTTCGACGTCCCCGCCATCGGGTGCCCGCCGACGTACCGCGTGTACGGCACGCGACGGCGGACGGCGTCCAGGACCGGCGCTTTCACGCTGGTCACGTCGGTGAGCAGGCAGTGCGACGCGTGCTGGGAGACCAGGCGCAGCAGGTCTTCGACGGCGGGAAGCGGCACGGCGAGCACGACCATGGCGTCCTCGGCCGCGGCTCGGTGCAGGGCCGCTTCGACGTCCGTCGTGACGTCGTAGCCCGCTCTGCTCGCCGCGTCGGCGTCCACTTCGGATACCGCGGCGCCGAACGCCGTGCGGCCGCTCGCGGCCGCCGCGCGCAGCAGCGAACCGCCGATCAGCCCGAGCCCGATCACGCATACGTCTCGCACGGGGCCCATCCTGCCAGTGCCGAACGCTTCTCGGGCTAAAGCGCCGCCGCGAGCCGCGTCCCCTGGTCGATGGCGCGTTTCGCGTCGAGTTCGGCGGCGACGTCGGCGCCGCCGATCAGGTGCACCGGCAGCCCCGCCGCCCGCAAGTCGTCCGCGAGGTCCCGCACGGGTTCCTGACCGGCGCAGACGACGACCGTGTCGACTTCCAGCAGCCGCGCCACGCCGTCGACGGTGATGTGCAGGCCGTCGTCGTCGATCCGGTCGTAGGTGACGCCGGGAAGCTGCTCGACGCGCTTGGCCTTGAGCGCGGCCCGGTGCACCCAGCCCGAGGTCTTGCCGAGCCCGGAACCGATCCCGGACTTCTTGCGCTGCAGCAGGTACACCTGCCGCGGTGACGGCTCGGGCTTCGGCGTCCCGAGCCCGCCCGCCGCCTGTTCCGGGTCGGTGACACCCCACTCGGCCAGCCACGCGCCGAGGTCGAGCGCGGGCGAGTCCGCGTGTGTGAGGAACTCACTCACGTCGACGCCGATGCCGCCGGCCCCGATCACCGCGACCCGCTCGCCGACCGGCTTGCCGTGCCGGACGACGTCGACGTAGGACAGCACCTTCGGGTGGTCGATCCCGGGCAGCGACGGCACGCGCGGCACGACGCCGGTGGCGAGCACGACCTCGTCGAAGCCGGTCAGGTCGTCCGCCCGCACGCGGGTCCCGAGGTGCAGTTTCACCCCGGTCACCTCGATGCGCCGCTGGTAGTAGCGGATGGTCTCGGCGAACTCCTCCTTGCCGGGGATCTTCCGCGCGATGCCGAACTGGCCGCCGATCTCGTCGTCGGCTTCGAACAGTTCGACGCTGTGCCCGCGTTCGGCCAGCGCGGTCGCTGCCGACAGCCCGGCGGGCCCGGCGCCGACGACGGCGACGTGCTTCGACCGGCGGGTCGGCGCGAGCGTCAGCGTGGTTTCGTGGCCGGCGCGCGGGTTCACCATGCAGGACACGAGTTTCCGCTTGAAGGCGTGGTCGAGACAGGCCTGGTTGCACGCGATGCAGGTGTTGATCTCGTCTTCGCGCCCGCTCTCGGCCTTCCGGATCCACTCGGGGTCGGCGAGGAACGGCCGAGCCATCGACACGAGATCGGCGTGACCGGCGGTCAGGGCTTCCTCCGCGACCTGCGGCATGTTGATCCGGTTCGACGTGACGACCGGGATGTCCACGTGCGGCTTGAGCTTCCCGGTCACCCAGGTGAAGGCGGCGCGCGGCACCGACGTCACGATCGTCGGGACGCGGGCTTCGTGCCAGCCGATGCCGGTGTTGATGATCGTGGCACCGGCGGCTTCGACGTCCTTGGCGAGCGCGACGACGTCTTCCCAGCGCTGGCCGCCCGGGACGAGGTCGAGCATGGAGAGCCGGTAGATGATGATGAAGTCGTCCCCGACCTTTTCGCGTGTCCGCTTCACGATCTCGACGGCGAACCGGCGGCGCTTCTCGGGCGTACCGCCCCAGGCGTCGGTGCGCTTGTTGGTGCGCTCGGTGAGGAACTGGTTGATCAGGTAGCCCTCGGAGCCCATGATCTCGACGCCGTCGTAGCCCGCTTCGCGCGCGAGAGCGGCGCAGTCGGCGAAGGCGCGGATCTGCTGACGGACGCCGTAGCCGGTCAGCGCGCGCGGCCGGAACGGGTTGATCGGCGCCTTGATGCTCGACGCGGACACGCTCAGCGGGTGGTAGGCGTACCGGCCGGCGTGCAGGACCTGCAGCGCGATCTTGCCGCCGGCTTCGTGCACCGGCGCGGTGAGCTGCCGGTGTTCTTTCGCTTCGGCGGACGTCGTCAGCTTGGAGGCGAGCGGCAGCAGCCAGCCGGTGCGGTTCGGGGCGAACCCGCCGGTGACGATCAGGCCGACGCCGCCGCGGGCGCGTTCGGCGTAGTACTCGGCCAGCTGCGGGAAGTGCGCGGCCTTGTCTTCCAGGCCGGTGTGCATCGACCCCATCAGGACGCGGTTGCGCAGCGTCGTGAAGCCGAGGTCGAGCGGGCTGAGCAGGTGCGGGTACGGGCTCATCGGGCGTCCTTCGGGTGGAGGGCGGCGAGTACCTCGTCGAACCACTCGACTTGGCCCTCTTCGACGCGGATGCCGCCGCGCAGGACCAGGTACTGGTGCAGGTGCTGGCCGGTCAGGGCCGACGGCGCGGGGAAGTCGCGCTTCTCGATCTGGCGGTAGACGTCGAGACGTTCGGCGTGTTTCGCGCGGTGCCGGACGATCTCCTCGGCCACCTTCGCCGGGTCGCCGAAGGTCGCGCCGCGGATCTTCACCGCGAGTTCGACCGGCCCGGCCGACGGATCGGGCGCGGCGAGCCAGCGAACCAGCTCGGCGCGTCCGGCGTCGCTGACGGTGTGGACCTTCTTGTCCGGGCGGCCCGACTGCGCGACGACGGCGACGGCGACCCAGCCCGCCTCTTCCATCCGCTTCAGCACGCGGTAGATCTGCTGGTGGGTGGCGCTCCAGAAGAGCCCGATCGACTTCTCGAAGCGGCGCGTGAGCTCGTAGCCCGAACCGGCGCGCTCGGACAGCGAGACGAGGATCGCGTGCTCCAGTGCCATCGTCCGAGGGTCCTATGCAACGAGTTGCAGTGCAACGAGGCACACATCACTTCACCCGCCAGGGTGGGATGCCGCGCCCTTCACAAAACGGGTCGACTTCATGAGCGAAATGACCAGGATGGGAGGAGTGCACCCGGTACTCGAACTGATCTCCGAACGGATGGCGGCGGGCAGCGTCCCGGGACAACGCACCGACGGCCGACGTCTCGCGCTCGCCATCGAGGGCGGCAGCAGCCGCGGCACCTACTCCAGCGGCATGGTCCTCGCCCTCGACGAACTCGGCGTCACGCCCGCGTTCGACGCCGTCTACGGCTCGTCGGCCGGCGCGCTGAACGGCGCCTGGCTGCTCTGCGGCCGGTCCTCGACCGGCGTCCGGACCTGGTGGAACCCGGTCGTCATGCGGCGGATCATCAACCCGCTCCACACCCTGCGCGGCCGCGCGGTGATCGACCTCGAATACCTCGTCCACCAGGTGTATTCGGTCCTGGAACCGATGGACTTCCCGGCGATCCTGGCCAACCCGGTCACCTTCCGCCCGCTGGCCACCGACGCCGACACCGGCGAGTCCACCGACCTGCACCCCTTTCTGACCGATGTCGACGCGATCAAGGTCGCGCTCGCCGCGTCCTCGTGCATGCCGGTGCTGGCCGGACCGCCGATCCCGATGGCGGGCCGCCGGTTCGTCGACGCCGGCGTGGCCGAGCCGATCCCGTACCGCACCGCACTCGCCCAGGACGCGACCGACCTCCTGGTGCTGCGCACCCGCCGCGCCGACGAACTGCCCTTGCCGCCCCCTCGGATGCACGACGTCCTCGTACCGCGGTTCCTGCGCCGCCAAGCCCCCGGCGCGATCCCGGCCTGGCGCGACACCTACCGGCGAGACGTCGAGGACGAGGAGTTCCTGGCGTCCGACCCGCGCGTCCTGACCATCCGCCCGCCCGCCGGCGCACCGGACGTCGTGGTGCTGGAGCGCGACCCCGAGGTGCTGCGCAAGGCCGTCGAACTCGGCAAGAACGCGGTTCTCGGTCTCCTGGAAGGACTACGCGAAGCTTCCTAGCCGGCTGGCCCGCGACTGCACGAAGAGCCGTTGCACGCCAAGGGAAACCGCCAGATACAGCAGGATCGACCCCACGCCGAGGCCGTGGGCGACGCCGTCGAACAGCGCGTCCAGTCCGATGTGGACACCGAAACCCACCAGCCACAGCACCGCGGTGAGCCGGCTGCCCTGGCGCCACAGCTGCCCGTCCTCCCGCCAGATCCGGACGCTCCACGCCCGGACGGCGCCGAAGCCCGCGCCGAGCAGGAGGGTGGCCACGAGGAGCGCGATCACCGCGGCCGACGCGGGAACGACCTTGAGGTAGGTGCCCAGCTGCAGGATGCCGAGAACCAGCAGGACCACCAGCACGACCGGCCTGGGGTCTTCCCGGAGCGGGCGCTTCCGTATCTGCCGCACCACGAGCAGGGCCAGGACGGCGAGCCCGGCGACGACGTTGACTGTGCTGTTCACGAACGTTCCCTCCCGTGGTGATCTCCCGATCACCACGGTGCCCGCACGAGGAGCGTCACGACGTCAACCCGAGGGTGGAAGCCGGGTGGATCAAGGCTTGCGCGCGACGCCGCCGATCACCCGCGACTGGGACGGCGCGCCGGCGAACACGGTGTGCTCGTCCGGGTGCCAGGCCGGTGCGTAGACCAGCCCGGGTTCCAGCATCGGCCAGCCGCCGAAGAAACGCTCGAACTCCGCCATCGAGCGCATGAAAGCCGGGTTCGTCGTCGTCTCGTAGTACTCGAGGAGGTCGAGCAGCGCCTGCCGCTCGTCTTCGTCCACCGGATTCTCGTTGGTCATCTGCGACAACACGAGCAGCGAGCCGGGCGCCAGCCGCGCGCGGTAGTACTCGAGCAGGTGGTCGGGGTTCTGCTCGTCCTTGACGAAGTGCATGACCGCGTTGATCACCAGCGCGATCGGCTCGCGCACGTCGATGACCGCCGACGCGGTCACCCGGTCCCAGAGGTCCTCCGGCCGCAGGAAGTCCGCGGCGATGGCGTGGTGACGCTCGGGATCGGCCGTGTCGGCGAGCAGCAGCGTCGAGTGCGCGAGCGCGATGGGCTCGTTGTCGATGTAGAGCACTCGCGTGTCCAGCTTCGAGCTCGTGTCATCTGCGACCTCGTGCACGTTGCCCGCGGTCGGCAGGCCGGAGCCGATGTCGACGAACTGCCGCACGCCCGCGTGCACGCACTGGCGGATCGCGCGGCCCAGGAACTGACGGCTCGTCAGGCAGTATTCGCCGATGAGCGGCAGCCGTTCCCGGACCTTCTCGGCGAAATCGCGGTCGATCGCGTAGTGCGTGTTGCCGCCGATGAAGTAGTCGTAGACCCGAGCCGCCGACGGCCGGTCCAGGCTGCCTTCGACGGCCTTGAGCGCGTCGTCGTGGTTGATCATGACCATCCCCTTCACGGCCATGCTGCCACGGCGGCGATCATGCCGGGGACAAGGCGTCCCGATAGGCGTTCACCGACTCGGTCAACCGGTCCAGCTCGCCGCGCATCCGGGCGAGTCCGGCTTGGTCCAGACCCATCGCCTCGCCGATCACGGCCGGGACGCCGGCGGCCTTCTCGCGCAACGCCTTCCCGGCGTCGCTGAGGCTGACCCGGACCGCGCGTTCGTCGTCGGCCTGCCGGGTGCGCTTGACCACACCCGCGCTCTCCAGCCGCTTGAGCAGTGGCGACAGCGTGCCCGAGTCGAGGTTCAGCTCGGCGCCGAGCTCCTTGACCAGCCGGTCGTCCTGCTCCCAGAGCGCGAGCATCACGAGGTACTGCGGGTAGGTCAGGTCGAGGTCCGCCAGGACGGCCCGGTACAGCGACGTCACCGCTCGCGACGCCGAATACAGGCCGAAGCAGAGCTGGTCGTCCAGGCGCGGGGAGCCGGTGTCGGTCATGGCGTCCTCCTGTCTCGTAACTCTCCATGTTTCCGGATGCCCGCCTGAACGGCAACTTAAGTGCCCTTAATCTCATTGGATCCAATTCAGTTGTGCACAACTCAGTTGCGCGCTAGCTTTGTGACATCAGCTTCGCTCCCGAGGAGGACGACATGACCGCCAACCCGCACAACCTGGCCCTCGAACCGGCCGCGCAGGCGTTCGCCGAGGCCACCGACCAGCCGCCGTACCTGTTCCAGCTCCCGCCGGAGGAGGGCCGGAAGGCCGTCGACGGCGTCCAGGACGGCGACGTCGCCATGGCCGACGCGGAGATCGAGGTGCTGGCCGTCCCGGGCGGCCCGAACGGCGACGTCGAAGCTCGGATAGTCCGCCCCGCGGGTGTTTCCGGTCCGCTGCCGGTGATCGTCTACATCCACGGCGCCGGCTGGGTGTTCGGCGACTTCCACACCCACGAGCGGCTCGTCCGCGAACTGGCGGCCGGCGTCGGCGCGGCCGTCGTCTTCCCCGAGTACAGCCGCTCGCCCGAGGCGCGCTACCCGATCGCCATCGAAGAGAACTACGCCGTGGCGAAGTGGGTTGCCGAGCACGGCGCCGAAAAGGGTCTCGACACTTCGCGCATCGCGATCGCCGGCGACTCCGTCGGCGGGAACATGACCGCGGCGCTGACCCTGATGGCCAAGCGGCGCGGCGACGTCACCTTCCGGCAGCAGGTGCTCTTCTACCCGGTCACCGACGCGAACTTCGACACCGAGTCGTACCTGAAGTTCGCCGAGGGCTACTTCCTCGGCCGCGAGGGCATGAAGTGGTTCTGGGACCAGTACACGACGGATCCCGCCCAGCGCGCGGAGATCACGGCGTCGCCGCTGCGCGCGTCGCTCGACGAGCTGGCCGGGCTGCCGCCGGCCCTGGTGATCACCGGCGAAGCCGACGTCCTCCGCGACGAAGGTGAGGCGTACGCGGCGAAACTGCGTCAGGCCGGTGTGCCCGTCACGGCCGTCCGGTACCAGGGCATCATCCACGACTTCGTGATGGTCAACGCCCTTCGCGAAACCCACGCCGCCGAGGCCGCGATCACCCAGGCCGTGACGGTGCTGTCGCGCGCCCTCGCCGGATAACTGAGAAAACGCTGAGTCCCGCGCACGTTGCGGCCCTATGACAGAACTCACAGAGCCGCAACGTGCCTGGCCGCTCAAACGTGATATATACGCGAGTCCCGTGATCCGGGCGCGCATTTCTGCCCGCCTGGAAGGACCGTTGCCATGCACTTGAGCAGCATCCGGCTCGATTCGCCGGTCAACATGATCGTCATGGTCGTGCTGACGCTGCTCGCGATCATCGCCGTCCCGTGGTTCTGGGACCGGTGGAAGCGCAAACGCCTGTGGCGCAGCGCCACGATCCTGCTCGGGGTGGTGCTCCTCGTGCTCACCACCGGCATGGCGGGCAACATGATCGGCGGGTTCTTCCCGACGGTCGGATCGCTGCTGGGCACGGGGGTCTACACCGCGCAGGGCACCGACGCCGAAGCCACGCAGAACGGTGAGGACCTCGAAAAGCTGCGGGACACCGGCGTCGCGCACGCCCGCGACGGCAAGGGGACCGTCGTCCACATGAAGATCACCGGGCGGCGCACCAAGGTCGCCCGCGACGTCACCATCTACCTGCCGCCGCAGTACTTCGACGCCTCGTTCAAGGAGCTGCGGCTGCCGGCCGTCGAGTGGATCCCGAACTACCCGTCCGGCCCCGAGGTCTTCACCAACGGCTACCACATGCCGGAACAGCTCGACGCGGCGATCGCCAAGCACACGCTGCCGCCGACGGTCGTGATCGTGCCGGACCCCACCGGCGTGCCCAAGGTCGGCCACGACACCGAGTGCGTCGACGAGGTCAACGGCACCGCGAACGACACCTTCCTGACGGCGGACCTGCGCGACTGGGCGGTGCAGAAGCTCGGCGTCTCGCCGAACCGGCGAGCCTGGACGATCGCCGGCTGGTCGTCCGGCGGGTACTGCGCGATGAACCTCGTGACCCGGCACCCGCAGTGGTACGGGCAGGCGGTCAGCATCAGCGGGTACGACAAGGCCCAGGTCGACGCCGAAACCGAAGACCTCTTCCACGGCCGCCAGGACATCAACGACGCCAACAACGTCCGGCTCAACGTGCGGCTGCACCCGTCGCCGGTGGAGATCCTCGCCATCTCCGGCGAAAAGGAGAACTACGAGAGCTACGCGATCGACCAGATCCGCCAAGCGGCCCGGCCGCCGATCCAGTTCTCGTCGTGGCGCATCCACGACGCCGGGCACAACATGAACACCTTCAAGTCCCAGATCCCGGACGTCCTCGCCTGGATCGGCGCGCACACGGCGGGCCCGGCCCCCACCGGGCGGCAAATGGAGACGACCGGCGGAGTTCTGCCGTGGCCGCTGCCCCGCTCGGGCGCGCACGGGGCGCTCGCCGACACCGACCAGTAGCCCGTCAGCCGAGCAGCGCCGCGACGACATCAGTCACCCGCTTCGATCCGGTCGCGTAGTCGACCCCGGTGGGGAACTCGGTCAGCACCACCACGATGTAGCGGTCGCCTTCGCCGACCAGCCCCGAGGTGTGCAGCGACCGCTGCGGGTTGCAGCACGACCAGCCCTGCTTCACCGCCCACGGACGTCCGCCGGCGGCGTCGGGGATCCCGAAGTACTGCCGGAACCCGTCGGAGCCCCGCTCGGTCGCGGCGCGCAGAGCCGTCAGGATCGCGGCCGGCGCCTTCGCCAGGACGTACTGGTAGATCCGCACGACGTCCTTCGCCGTGATCTGCGTGTCGCCCCACATGCCGGGGTCCGCGGGCGGCCGGGTCCCGGTCAGCTTCAGCTTCGACGCCCAGCGCGTGACGATCGACGGGCCGCCGTACTGCACCCAGAACTGGCTCGCGAGCGCGTCGTCGCTGCGGGACAGCATCCGCTGCACCTGGTCGGCGGGACCGTGCTGTTCGAGCACCGTGAGCGCAATGAGCAGCTTCACCAGCGACGCCGACGTATACACGCGGTTCGCGTGCACGGAGACGGTCGCGGCGCCGCGCTGGCGGTCGAACACGATGGCGCCGAGCCTGCCGTTGCCGACCAGCTTGTCGAGCTTCCCGGCGTCCACCGCGGGCGTGGGCGGCGGGCCGGGCGTCGGGGTCGGCGTCGGCACCTCGCTCGGGAGGTCCGGGACGTCCGGGGCGTCCGGTGCGTCGGGCGTGGTCGTCGTCACGGCCTCGGCGACCGCGACCGGTGCCGTGGACGTGCCCTGACTCGCCGTCGCCACCACCGCGCCGAGGGCGCCCAGGCACAGGCCCACCAGGAAGATGCCGCTCAACTTGCGCATGATCCGGATTGCCGGGAGACCGGTCTGGCGTTCCCCAAAACGGGTGAATCTGTGGGACAGGTCTCACCGGCCGGGTGATCCGGGAACACGCGGCGGCGCTGCGGGCAAGCAGCGTCGTTTCGCTCCCTGTGTCCGCGGGGTACCTGAGGGCGGTGACGATCGTCACCACCCGCTGGGAAGGACTGGAGTCATGGTTCACGCGAAAGGCGCACGCATCCGGGTCCGAGGCCTGCAACCGGCGCAGGTACTGGCCGGACTGGCCGGGATCGCGTTCCTCGTCGTCGGCATCATCGGATTCACCAGGACCGGCTTCGGCAACTTCGCCGGCCACCACGACGCCGGGTTCTGGAGGTTCTCCGGCAACCCGCTCATGAGCCTGGTCCGCGTCGTGACCGGCGTGGTCGGCCTGCTGCTCGCGTTCGGCTCGGGCCGCGCCCGGGTGTTCGGCTGGCTGCTGTTCATCGGTTACGGCCTGCTGTTCGTGTGGGGCCTGATGATCGATGGCCTTATCGCGACCAACCCCTTCGCCAACGCCGGCAACCCGATGGACCTCGGGCGCGCCGACACCTGGCTGCACCTCGGCGTCGCCGCGCTCGGTCTGCTCATCGCGGTGCTGCCGGCCCGCCGCACCATCCTGCTGCCCGAGGACGAGACGGTCGACGAGCCGACGGTCGCCGAGCAGCGCACCGAAGTCATCGACCGCGACCGCGTCTCCGACCGCGTCGACGACGAACCGCGCCGCCGGTCGTTCCTGCGTCGTGACCACAAGGAGCGAGGCCCGGAGGTCACTCACGAAGAGCGTCCGCCGGGCCTCGCCCACTAGGTTCGTCCGGTGATTCAGTAGGTGGTGCCGGTACCACCGGAGGTGTCGTTGCTGCTCCCAGTTCCGCTGTTGGCCGCCGGGGCCTGGTTGGCGGTGGAGCTGGGGGTGGTGCCGACCTTGCAGCCGTTGGGCTCGATGACGAACCAGGTGCCGTTGACGCCCATGCCGTTCGCGTCGCCCGGCTTCAGGTCCTTCGAGAAGGTGTAGATCGGCCAGCCGCCGACGGTGACCTGCTCGGTGCCGTCCTGGCGCTTGATGCTGCCGAGCAGCTTCGAGTCGATGCCCTGCAGTTCGACCTTGCCCTTGGACAGGACCGGCGGCCAGGTCTTGGCGCAGTCGCCGTTGCAGGCGGAGGCCTTCTTCTTGGTGTCCTTGGTGAACAGGTAGAGCGTCATGCCGTTCTGGTCGACGATCGCCTCACCGAGGCCGTCGATGTTGCTGGCGCTGAGCTTGACGCCACCGGCTTCGGAACCGGCCGCGGCGGCCTGCCCGGCCTTGCCGCCCTTGGCGTTCGCCGCGTACCAGGCGCCACCGACGCCCTGACCGGTCGCGTCGCCGGCCTTGGCGTCCTTGGCGTAGCGGTAGAGCGCCCACCCGCCGACGGTGACCTGCTCGGTGCCGTCGGAGCGCGTCACCTTCCCGACGAGGCTCTTGTCGACGCCCTGTACCTGCACGTCCCCGGTGGCCAGCATCGGCGGCCAGGCCTTGGCGCAGTCACCGTCGCAGTTGGACTTCGGCGGCTTCGCGGTGTCCTTGTCGAACCGGTAGAGGGTCATGCCGTTCTGGTCGGTGAGCACTTGCCCGACGTCCGCCACGTCGGCGACGATCAGTTTGGATTCGGGCGACGCCGGTGCGGCGTTGCCCACCTGGCCGTTGCCGACCTGGCCGCCGCCGTTGCCCCCGGCCGCCGCAGGAGCGACAACCGGCTGGGCAGTCTCAGCACCCGAGCAAGCGGTGAGCACTGCCAGCCCGGCTGCCGCCGCGGCGACGGAGACGGCGATGCGCGTGCGAAGCATGGAAGTTCTCCTTGTGTCCGTTGGGTTTTCCCGCCGCTCGGTGCGGCTTCCTGATACCCACTACACGGACCCCCGGCGGAGGCGGTTCAAAGAATTTTCGCCGGGATCGACGGCCGGCCGGGCCGGGGCCGACCGAGGACGCTGAGCTGCGCGGGTTCCCGCGGGTGCGGTCTGTCGTCGCCGTAGCGGCCGCTGCTCCGGAGGCTGGCTACTCCGAAGCGCCGCCCGTCTCGGTCTCTTGGCCCAGCTCTGGCTCGCGCTCGCGGAGGGCCCGGTCGACCAGGGCACCTGCAGCGCCGGTGTAGCCGCCCGGGTCGAGCAGCTCGTCCAGCGCGGCCGGCGTCAGCACGCCGGTGACGGCCGGCAGCTCATCGAGGACATCCCGCAGCGGCCGGTCTTCGCGTACCGCTCGCTGGGACGCCTCGCCGAGCAGTTCTTTGGCGGTCGCCTTGCCGAGCAGCGGCGCCAGCACGGCGGAGAGCCGCTCGGAGACGATCAGCCCGTGCGTCGACGCGAGGTTGTCCCGCATCCGGCCGGGCTGCGCGGTGAGCCCGCGCGCCAGCTCGGCGGCGGTGTGGGCGGCGCCCCCGGTCAGCCGGAGGCATTCGCGGATCAGCTGCCACTCGGCGTGCCACACGCCGGCCGAGCGCTCGTCCTCGGTCAGCATCGACTGCGTGACGCCCGCGGCCAGCACCGGAACCTGCAGCGCGGCCGAGCGGATCAACGTCGCGAGCACCGGGTTCCGCTTGTGCGGCATCGCCGAGGAGCCACCCCGCCCCCCGGCAGCCGGCTCGGCGACCTCACCCAGCTCGGTCCGGCTGAGCGTCTCGACGTCGACGGCCAGCTTCCCCAGCGCACCGGCGGTGAAGGCGAGCGCACCCGCGAGGTCCACGACCGGCGTCCGCAGCGAGTGCCACGGCAGCACCGGCGCGGCCAGCCCGGTCTCCTCGGCGAAAGCGGCGGTCAGCCGTTCCGCGTAGTCGCCGCCGACGGCGTCTCGAGTGGCGGCCGAGGTCGCGGAGTCCCGGGCCGGTGTGCTGGCATCGCCCCCGCCCCCGCCCCCGCCCCCGCTCGCCCGGCCGAGGTGCGGCTCGCCGGCGAGGCGCGCGTACTCGACGTACGCCGCCAGCGTCCCGGCCGCGCCGCCGAGGGAGACCGGCAGCCCGCCGTCGAGCACGCGCCGGATCCGGACGGCCGCGTCCAGCACCAGCTGCCGCCAGCCCGCGGCCTTGAGCCCGAACGTCGTCGGCACGGCATGGGCGGTCAGGGTCCGCCCGGCCATGGTCGTGTCCCGGTGCGTGCGGGCCAGCTCGGCCAGCGCCTCGGCGGTGGCGTCGAGGTCGGCGGCGAGCGGCCGCAGCGTCCGGTCGGCGACCAGCATCATCGCGGTGTCGAAGATGTCCTGGCTGGTCGAGCCGCGATGCACGTACTCCTCGGCACCCGGCGCGATCGCGCCCACCGCCGACGTCAGCGCCTTGACCAGCCCGACGACCGGGTTCGCGGTCGCCCGCGACCCCCGCGCCAGCTCGACGACGTCGATCCGCGCACTGCCCGCCGCGTCCGTGATCGCGTCAGCGGCCTCCGGCGGCACCGTCCCCAGCCGCGCCTGCGCTCTCGCGAGCGCAGCCTCGGCGTCGAGCATGGCGCGCAGCCACGCCTCGTCGCCGGTCGACGCTTCGGCCGGCGTGCCGGCCCGCACCGGGGACAGCAGTCCCGAATCGGGATCGACGGTCATGCCGCCAGCATCGCACGCGTCCCACCTCGGCGACCGTCACGCGACCGGGTCTGGCACGCTCATCGGCCATGAGTAGCGCCACGTCCAGCGAGGACACCGTCGCCTCGGAGTCCAGGGGGATCGCCGCCGAGCGGCTCACGTTCTTCTCGGACGCCGTCGTCGCCATCGCGATCACCCTGCTCGCGCTCGAGCTGCCGCTGCCGGAGGGCGCCACCAGCGCCGAACTGCTGCGATCACTCGGCCATCACCAATCCGAATACGTCTCCTTCCTGATCAGTTTCGTCGTGATCGGCGGCCACTGGCGTGCCCACCACCGCCTGTTCCACTACGTCACCACGCTCGGCGGCGGGCTCATCCGGCTCACCTTCGGCTGGCTCCTCATGCAGGTGATCATGCCCTTCGCCACGAAGGTGATCTCCGAAGACAGCGGGTTCGAATTCCGCTTCGTCTTCTACGCACTCGTGCAGGTCATCGCGTTGACGTTGTTCCTCCTCATGGCCTGGCAGATCAAGCGCAACCACCTCTACCGCGCGGACACCCCGCCGGAGCTCTTCGGCGCGGTCTACCACGGGATCGGCACGATGATCGCCGCCTTCGCCCTCTCGATCCCGGTCGCGTTCTTCACGCACTGGGCCTACGCGTGCTGGATCGTCGTTCCGGTCGTCGGCAACCTCCTGTTCCGCTTCCGCCGCCGCTCGGCAGCCGCCTGAGCCGTCATTCGCCGGTCGCGCCGTCGATCCGCTCGCGGATCAGGTCGGCCTGGCCGATGTGCCGTGCGTACTCGCCGATCATGCGCAGCATCAGCCAGCGCAGGGTGAACGGTTCGCCGGTGCTGATGCGGGTGCCGGTCCGCTCCAGCGGGCTCGCCGCGACGATCTCCCGGGATCGCTCGCATTCGTTGTGCCACAACGAAAACGCCTCGCCGACGTCACCGTCCAGCGCGGTGAAGTCCTGGTCCGGGTCGTCGTCGGAGTAGTAGAGGTTCGGGACGGCCTCGCCCGCGAACTGGATCCGGAACCACCACCGTTCGCAGCCGGTGAGGTGCCGCAGCAGGCCGTGCAGGGTCAGCGTCGACGGTGGTACCGAGCGTTCGGACAGCTGCCCGGGATCCAGGCCGGTGCATTTCAGCTCGAAGGTGCGCCGGTAGTACTCGAGGCTCTCGGTCAGGGCCTGCCGCTCGTCTCCCAGGGGAGCCGGGTCGCTGCGTTCGCCGCTCAGGCGTGGGCCGAAAGTGGTCGGGATGGTGTGTTCGGTCATGTGCGGAGCGTGCCACGGGGGTCCGACAATTTTCGGGCCGTCCGGGTGGCCGGTGATCGGGCAACCGGCTGGAAAGCCCAGTTCAGACACGCTTTCGAGAACCCGGTAACGAATTTTCGGGTGCGGCGATCTGATCATCGTCATCCTGCTGCGCACGCCAGCCCCACCGGTCGGAGCGGCACCCCTCGGTTCGGAACCAGGAGATCACGACTATGCAGCGAACCGGAGTAATGGCCGCGCTGACCATGGCAGCGTTGCTCGCAGCGCCCGCCGTGGCGGCCGCGGCGCCACCAGCGAGCACGATCGACGTCAGCGCGACCACCGTGCACGCGGGCGACACGTTCTCGGTCACGGAGCAGCTGTACAACCCGGCGGACTTCACGGTCACCGGCGCGAAGGCGGCGGTCTACGTCAAGGAGAAGCCGATCGTCGACCTGGTCGACCTCGTGTCGTGCACCGGTTCGATCGCGCCGTGCTCGCAGTACCTCAGCAGCTTCCGCGGCGGCGTCGGAGACCTGGCCGCGGGCGAGAGCCGGACGGTGAAGTTCACCTTCCGCGTCAAGGACGACGTCCAGCCCGGCCAGTTCACGCTGCAGCACCAGTTCGCCGGCGACAACTACGCGTTCGGCGTCGAAGACGGCCCGGCCGTCACGATCGCCCCGCCGGACGAGGCCGACGTCAAGGTCGCGCTGACCGCCACCCCGCGCGTCGGCCTGGTCGGCCGCGTCGAGTACGCGATCAAGGTGTCGAACACCGGCCCGGCCACGGCGACCGGCGTCCGCGTGACCGCCAACCCCGGTGCGAACCGCACGGTCGTCTCGACGACCGGCTGCACCCGCTCGGGAGCGGCCCTGACCTGCGCGATCGGCACCCTGGCCCCGGGCGCCTCGGCCACGGCGAAGTTCACTTCGGAGGGTGGCTTCTTCGCGTGGGGCCCGTTCACGGCCACGGCCCAGCGCGCGGCGAGCGCCCCGGCCGACCCGGATGCGACGAACGACAAGGCGTCGAAGAAGTGCACCGCCTACACCGGTCTCTACGTGCAGTGCTGACGGGCTGACGCGCGGGGCCCGCCGGGCCCCGCGCGGTCCGTCCATTCAGGAGCTTCACAACGCGAACGCCGCCGTGCGCGCCCGGCGCCGCACCACGCCGGCGGTCTCTTGGACGGTGTGCTCGGTCGTGTCGATGACGTGCGGTTCGAGCTCACCCAGCCCGCCGAACGCGGCATGCATCCCGGTGAGCGGCTCGACCTCGGTGAGTTCGGCGGTGTCCCGGGCGGTTCCCCGCGCGAGGATGACCTCGAGGTTCGGCCGCAGCACGACGTAGAAGAGGTCCAGACCGTCCCGCTTCGCGGCATCGCGGAACGGCGGCAGGGCCCAGGGCCCGACAACGCCATCGAGCACCACGTCGTAGCCGCCGCGCGCATAGCCACAGGCGGCCTCGGCGATGACCCCGAGCACGACATCGTTCTGCCGGGCGGCCTCGGGCAGAGAGGGCGCCACGAACCCGGTCCGGATCCAGACGTAGAAGCTGTCGGTGTGCAGATGCACGGCAGGCCGAGGCGCGTCTTCGGTGACCAGCCGCGCAACGGTCGACTTCGCGGCACCGGGCGGCCCGGTGAGGATCAGCAGCGAGCCAGGCATGAACGCATCCTGGCCGGCCCATCCGGCGAGAACCAGTCTTGACCTCCGGCGCACCCTCAGCCGGACCCGGTGTGCGACCGGGTGACGGGGGCCTGGCTAAACTGGGGACACGGGCCGTTAGCTCAATTGGTAGAGCTGCGGACTTTTAATCCGTAGGTTCTGGGTTCGAGCCCCAGGCGGCCCACTCAAACTCCCTGGTCACCCAACCACGAAGTGGTCGTGACGCAGGGCAGTGGGCGGCGCGTTCGCTGCCGGGTGCAGGACCACTGGCGATGTGCCGTCGGGTCTTCGGCTCCGGTGCGCAGGTGCTGTCGGCCGTCGAGCTCGGCGGGGGCTACTACAACAACGTGTACCGGCTGGACATGGGTACCGAGCGTCCGGTTGTGCTGAGGGTCGCGCCCGAACCGGCGCGCCAGTCGAGGTCCGAGCCCGAACTGATGCGGAACGAGTACGCGGCCGTTCCTTATCTCGCTCCGGTCGCCCCGGCCACGACACGTGGAGCGGTGCGCTGCACGCCTGCTTCGAAGATGTCGCGGCGGACACGAAAGACGCCGGGCTGGACGCCGGGGACATCGAACAGGTGATGGTCGTCGTGGATCGGCACCGCGCGGTCCTGGACGCGGTCGACGGCCCGCGGCTGCTGCACGGTGACCTGTGGGTGGGGAACACCATGATCGCTCCGGTTCGGCATGGCCGAGGACGTGCTCGCGAGTTCCGGCGAAATCGCCGATTCGCTCACGGCGATGGCGAAGTACTGACGACCAGCGGCGAGTGGCCGGGGATCATCGGTCCAAGGCCACCACCTTCGACGTCGGCCGTTCGGTGTTGCGCCGGGTCTTGGCCCAGCCGTTGCGGCCCCGGACCAGCCGGAACACCGCTCGCCACACCGTGATGTAGAACGTGTAGATGTAGCACGCGTAGCCGAGCCCGTAGACGATCCCCAGAAGCGGTCCGGAATGGGGTTCGCAGTGCTTGCGGTACACCGGCCCCCAGATGAGGAACGGCAGCAGCCCGGCGATGCCGTACATCAGGAGGTACTTCCACGCGCCGCCGGTGAACCAGGCCCAGACCGCCGCCGGGTCGTCCATCGTCTGCAGGGCCAGCAGCACGAACGGGATCGGGTAGACCAGGCTGCCCAGCAGCTGCATCCACGGCTGCGCGAGGTAGTAGAGCATCTCGGCCGCACCGAAGGTGGACAGGTTCGGGGACCGCCAGATCCGGCGGGCGTACCGGGCGCACTGCATCGTGCCCTGGCTCCAGCGGGTGCGCTGGGCGAGGAACCGCCGCATGCTGTACAGGCCCTCCTGGTCGACGTGCGTGTCGATGGTGAACCCCGTCTTCCAGCCCGCGGTGAGCAGGTGGACGCCGAGTTCGAAGTCCTCGAGCAGCGAGCCGCGCCACGGCCGTCGTTGCGGGCCGGCTATCGAGTCGAGCGCCGAGAGCCTGGTGAACTGGCCGTTGCCGCCCATCGCGATCGTTCCGGTGTGCCCGCGGGACATCTGGATCGCGGCGATCGCGGTGCGGAACTCGAGGTCCTGCATGCGCACGAGCGCCCGGCCGAACTTGCGGCGGACCTTGTTGTCGCTGCGGGGCGCCGTGCCGCGGTTGCCCATCCGGACGTCGATCTGCACCGCGCCGACGGACGGGTTGCCGAAGAGGTGGGCGGCCGTGCACACGTACATGCAGTTCCCGGCCGGGCGCCCGTCGGCGTCGACCACGACGACGATCGTGTTCTCGGCGTCGGCGTTCCGTCCGGCCCACGCGCGCAGGGCCCGGTAGGCGGCGTTGAGCGCGTCGCTCTTTCCGGTGCGCGCGTGGGGACGGCGTCGTTCCACGACGTGCAGCCGCGGGTCACGTCGGTGCGGTGGCCCCTGCATCCGGAGCGCGACTTCGAGGGTGCGGTCGTCGGAATGGTCGTCGATCACCCACACATGTGCCGCCGTGAACCGCGTCCGCAGGTAACGGATCGTGTCGCCGATGACGAGTTCTTCGTCCCGGCACGGCACGAAGAAATGCCATTGGAAAAGAGTGGGATCGCCGGGCCAAGTGGGACGGTGCCGCAGGTACGGCACGATGATCCCGCAGACGTAGAGGACGAACGCCGCGCTCATGACAATCGCGAACGCCTGAGCGCAGCTCAGCAAGAATGACAGACTCATTGCGTCGCTCCGTGGGTGAGGAACCGAGCCGCATCAAGGCGAAGGCGGACCTTTGATGAGGTGTGTCGGCCGCAGAATAATGTGGTCGCTCTTCGACACTCCGGGCGGGGTTGATCACTCGTTCGAGGGTCCTTTGTTCAGGTCACAGCACTGCCAAATCGGTGATGATCGAGGGTCGGTAACCTCTTCTGGGCGACGCAAACCCCACTATCAGGTGTTGTCTGGGCGCGGCGTTTGCGCTATTTCTCGCGCTGCGGATAGTGTCTCGCTCGATTCATTCGGGTTCTGCGGTGCAGCGCGCGTCGGGTTTGCCGACGCGCGCCACGCGGTCTTGTCAAAAACGGAGAGCAAAACGTGTATCGGCCTGGAATCGGTGGCGTCGTCGGAGGCAGCGGGATTCTCGCGTCGACCGGAGCGAACTTGACGTGGTGGATCGTCTTCGGCGTCATCAGCCTCGTCGTTGGCGTGGTCCTCGTGCGGGTCACCCAGCGCCGACGGCAGAACGAAAACACCTGAACCCCCCTGCCGTCGGCTCGGCCGCGGCACCTTTGCGAGGAATCCGTTGACTGAGGTTCTCCTGCTCATCGGCACCCGGCCCGAAGCGGTCAAGGTGGCGCCCGTCGCCGTGCGCCTGGCCCGTGCCGGGCACCGGCCGCTGATCGTCCACAGCGGACAGCACCGGGACGTGGTCGAGCAGGCTCTCGCGCCCTTCGGCCTCCGGCCGGACGAGCGGCTCCTCCTCGACCGCGGTGCGGGCGGCCAGGCCGAACTGGTTTCCCAGCTGCTGCCGGCCCTCGACCGGGTGCTGGTCCGGTCGAACCCGTCGGTGGTCGTGGTGCAGGGAGACACGACCACCGCGCTCGCCGGCGCGCTGGCCGCCTTCTGGCGACGCGTCCCGATCGCCCACCTCGAGGCCGGCCTGCGCACCGGAGACCTCGGGGCGCCGTTCCCGGAAGAGGCCAACCGGCAGCTGATCGCCAGGCTGGCCGCGCTGCACCTCGCGCCGACGGCCGCCGCCGCGGCGGCGCTGCGCCAGGAATCCTTGCCCTCACCGGAAATCGTCGTCACCGGCAACACGGTGGTCGACGCCGTCCGGCAGATCGCCGCCGCGGACTTGCCGGCCGCCGACCCGCGCTTCGCCGCGCTCGAACGGGAGCTCGACGCCACCGGTGCGCGGCTGGTGCTGATGACCGCGCACCGCCGGGAGTCCTGGGGAGAGCCGCTCGCGGAGGCCCTGGACGCGGGGTCGGCGCTGGTCGCCGGCCACCCGGATGTGCGGCTCCTGCTTCCGTGGCACCCGAACCCCGCGGTGCGCACCCAGATCGTCACCGCGCTCGGCCGGAACCCGCGGGTGGTGCTCACCGACCCGCTCGGCTACCCGGATCTCGTGCGCGCGCTGCGCCGGGCCAGCCTGGTGCTGACCGATTCCGGTGGCATCCAGGAAGAGGCGCCCAGCTTCGGCGTTCCCGTGCTGGTCCTGCGTGAGGTCACCGAGCGGACGGAAGCCGTCGAAGCCGGTTGCGCCTGGCTGGTGGGCACCGACCGCGCCCGGATCCTGAGCGAAGCTTCACGACTGCTCGACGCGGGGCTGCGCGTGCCCGTCGAGCGCAATCCGTTCGGCGACGGCCGGGCCGCCGAACGCGTGTGTACCGCCTTGACCCGGCTGATTCACCGCGAGTCCACTGTGGACGAAGCGCTCACAGCTGCTTTCTAACCCCGTTCCCAGCAGAAGCCGGGAAGTATACGAATAGGAGAAACAGGCAATGCACCCTTGGGCCAAACGCGGGCTCCAGTCCGCGCTGTTGGCCGGCGGTCTGATGATGCTGGGTACCGGCATCGCTTCCGCCGAGGAGCAGGTCAACCCCGACCTGGCTCCGTCGCCGTTGGACGGTGGCGCCAGCGTGCCGATCCAGATCCGCAAGATCAACCTCGGCACTCCCGCCGGGGAATCGCCGCTGCCGCTCGACATGGACACCGACGTCACGACGGGCACCCTGCTCCACGACGCGACCAAGCCGCTCGGTGGCCTGCTGCTGAACAACGTCGTCAAGCCCGACGTCTCGGCCCCGGTCCAGATCACCGGCTGGGCGCTCGGCGCGGGCGGCGACTCGCACGTGGTGAACGACTCGGAGCAGGTCCACAAGCAGGGTGGCCCGATCACCACCACGGGTGAAGGCCGTCCGGCCGCGGGCAACGTCGTCACCGCACCGGTGACGGCTCCGATCGGGGTCAACAACCTCGCGTTCGGCACGCTGTCGAACGCGACGGTGGACGGTTTCGCCAACCAGGACAGCACGGTCGGCGGCCCGGTCACCACCAACGGCGACAACGGCGTCGTCTCGGGCACCATCGCGGCGGTCCAGGGTGCGCTGCCGATCGGCGTCAACAACACCGCCGCCGGCTGGGGTGGCACGGGCACGGTCAACACGACCACGACCCAGGGCGCCCACTCGCCCGGTCAGCTGACCACCAGCGGCAAGGACGGTGTCGCCTCCGGCACCATCGCCGGCGTTCCGGTTGCCTTGCCGGCCCAGGTCGACGGCACCGCGGCCGCCTGGGGTGGCAAGGCCACCGCGAACACGGTCAACACCGTTCTCGCCGAGGCCGGCACGCCCGAGTCCGAACTGCGGGGCGCCCCCGAGCGCGAGCCGTATGCGACGACGGACGGCGGCGGCTCGCTGGCGAGCGGCACCGCACTCACCCCGGGTGTGGCGGGTCCGGTCGCGGTGAACGGCACCTCGGGTCCCTGGGGCGGCCTCACCAACGCCGACTCGGTGAGCAACCTGAACGCGAACGCGGGCGGTGGCACGGTCACCGACGGCGTCAAGTCCGTCGCCGGTGGCACGGCCGCCGGGGCCCCGGTAGCCCTGCCGGTGACCGTGATGGGCACCGCGGGTGCGTGGGGCGGCGAGTCCTTCGCGACCTCCGAGAACAACGTCGGCTCGGTCGCGGGCGGCGACATCGTCACCAACGGTGCCGACGCGCTGGGCGCCGGCAGCGTCGTCCACCCGCAGGTGGCGGGCCCGGTCGAGGTCAACTGCACCTCCGGCCCGTGGGGCGGTATCACCGGCACCAACTGCGCCAACGACTACAGCGCGCAGGCCGGTGGCGGCGACACCACCAACGGCGACCACTCGGTCGGCAGCGGCACCGTCGCCGACGCGCCGGTCGCGGCTCCGGTGACCGGCAACCACAACTCCGCCGCGTGGGGTGGCCTGGCCGACGCGACCGGGATGAGCTTCATCGACTCGACGGCGGGCGGTCCGGTCTACACCGGCGGCGAAGGTTCGGTCGTCGGCGGGACGATCGCGCACCCGCAGGTGGCGGAGCCCGTCGTGGCGTCCTGCAACACCGGCGCCTGGGGTGGCATCACCTCCACCCACTGCACGCACGAGAACACCGCGCACGCCGGTGGCGGCAACGTGACCAACGGCGACAGTTCGATCGTCGGCGGCACCGTCGCCGACGTGCCGGCCACGTTCCCGGCCCAGGTCTGCGGCACCGCGGGCGACTGGGGCGGCATCTCCACCGCCGAGTGCTACACCACCGTCGACTCGGTGGTGGGCGGCAACACCTACGACCACGGCGACGAATCCGTGGGCGGCGGCAACATCGTCGGCCCGTCGCTGGCCGGTGACGCCGACGTCATCTGCAACGCCGGCGCGTGGGGCGGCATCCCGACCTCGTCGTGCTCCAACGCCGAGAACGTGGTCGCGGGTGGCTTCCAGGGCACCTCGGGCAACAACGCGGTCGCGGCGGGCAACATCGTCGACGCGCCGCTGGCGACGCCGGTCGAGGTGCTCAACGGCGCCTACGCGTGGGGCGGCATCCCGACCTCGACGATGACCGAGCACAAGTGCCTCACCTCGGGCGGGGACAACAACACCGACGACGACGGCGGTGTGGTCTCCAGCAACATCGTCACCGCGCCGGAAGCCATCGGCGCCCAGGTGATGAACATCGCCGGGGCGTGGGGCGGCAACCCGACCAGCCACGGCGACTTCATCACCCACGTCCACGCGGGCGGTGCGGACTCCGCGACCGGCAAGGGTGGCGCGGTCGCGGGCAACATCGTCGACCAGGCGAGCTCGCTGCCGGTGCAGGTCAACACGATCGGTGCCACGTGGGGCGGGATGGCCGAGGCGATCGGCACCAACGACACCGAGTTCCACTCCGGCGGCCCGAACTACGCCAACGGTGACCTCGGTGCGATCACCGGCAACGTCGTCGAGGCGCCGATCGGTGGCGCGGGCCAGGTCAGCAGCTGGGCGGCGTCCTGGATCGGCGGCGCGGCCGTCGACGCGGACAACGACGTCACCTCGCACGCGGGTGGCCCGACGTTCACCTCCGGCAAGGGTGGCGCGATCGCCGGTGACGCGGTCGCGGCTCCGATCCAGCCGTTCGTCCAGGCGACCGGTCAGTCGATCTCGCTGATGGCCAACACGGTCAACCACACCGAGAACACCGACGACCTCGTCTCCGGTGGGCCGATCACGACCGACGGCACCGGTGGCGCGCTCTCGGGCGACATCCTCTCGGCCGAGGCACAGGCGATGCCGCAGGTCTACGGCCTGGGCATTTCCGCCATCGGGTCCGCGACCAACGACGTCCAGAACGACCTGACGGCGACCGACGGTGGCGACGAGACCACGATGGGCACCGGTGCCCTCAGCGGTGCCCTGCTCGACGTGCCGGTCGCGGCGGACCCCGAGGTGTTCCGCTGGGGCATCGGCGCGCTGTCGCACGTGAACAACCACGTCGACAGCACGGTGGACAGCGACGTCAGCGGCACGCCGACGGCGAAGCCGGCGATCCAGATCCCGGTGGGTCTGGTGCCGCAGGTGAAGAACGTGACGATCCCGGTCCTGGCCGAGGTGCTCAACACGGGCACCGACACCACCGACGTCATGGTCGGGCGGACCGAGGCCGCACAGATCCCGGTCGAGCTCGACCTCAGCGGTCTGCTCGGCGGGGTGTCGCCGCTGGCTCGTGACGACATGGCGTCCCGCGCCGACGCGCCGGGCCTCGGCGCTGACGGTCTCGGCGGCGGGATGGCCCTGCTCGGCAACGGGACGGGCGGCGCTGCCGGCCAGGTCGCCGAGGCCCTGGGCTCGGTGACCGGCAAGACGCTCGGCGGCCTCCCCGCCGCCGTCGCCGGTGCCACCGGGCACGAGTCGCGCAGCGACAGCCCCGTGCCGTCGCCGGCCGTGCCGTCGCTGCCGTCGCTGCCCGCGCTGTCGGGCCTGACCGGTGGCGGCCTGCTGCCGCAGGTCAAGCCGCCGCACGTCGCGCTGCCGGGTGTGCCCAGCGCGCCGCGGGCGGACAACCCGGTGCCGGTCGTTCCGGTGGTGTCCGGGCTGGCGGGCAGCAGCCTGCTGTCGCCGGTGAAGCAGCCGCACGTCGCACTGCCGGGCGTTCCCGCCCAGCAGTGATCGGCTGAGTGAACCGGGGCCCTGGAGCGAACCGCTCCAGGGCCCCTTCGCCGTTAGGGTGACCGGCATGGACGCGACCAGGTGGCTCATCGTTCTCCGGCACGCGAAGTCGGACTGGTCGGACAATCTCCCGGACCACGATCGTCCCCTCGCGCCCCGCGGCATCCGCGACGCACCCAAGCTCGGCCGGTGGCTCACCGAAGCCGGGCACGTTCCCGAGCTGGTCTTCTGCTCCACGGCCCGCCGGACCAGGGAAACCTGGCAGCGCGTCAGCGACGAACTCCCCGCGAAGCCGTCCGTCGAGTACGACGGAGACCTGTACGGCGCCGACGTCGGCGAGTTCCTGAACGCCGTCCGCCGGACGCCACCGGATGTCACCACGCTCGCGCTCGTCGGGCACGAGCCCGGCGTCAGCGATCTGACGCTGCACCTCGCCGGGTTCGGCGAAGACACCCGCGAGGTCCAAGTCAAGTTCCCCACGGGCGCGGCGGCCGTGCTCGCCACCACCGATCCGTGGGACGCGCTGACCACGGCCCGGCTCGTCGCCTTCTTCCGGCCTCGCGACTGAGCGTCCGCGGCCGTCGGCGGCAGAGGTCTGAACCTTGCTTCCGCGACATTCACATGCGTACGCTCCATTCACTCACAGGTCTGATGTTCATATTTGTGAATGGAGCGGACATGGTTTTCCGCCACACCGTCGTGGCCGCGCTCGCCGCGCTCGGCCTAGCCACCTCCTTCGCCGCGCCGGCCGAAGCCGTGCCGCGACCCTCGGGCTGCACCGTCCCGGTTCTCGGGCCGGTGTGCGCGCCCGAAACCGCCGTCCTCGACGGCAAACAGCTGCTGCGGACGAAGCTCGCCGCGCTCGTCGGCGAAAAGACGTCACGCACGGCACTGAACAACCTGCTCACCGCCGCGAAGACCGACCTCACCGCCGGGCCGTGGAGCGTCACTTCGAAGAAACAGGTCCCGCCCAGCGGCGACAAGCACGACTACCTCAGCCTCGCGCCCTACTGGTGGCCGACCACGCAGCCGACCGCGGAAAACCCGTGGGGCTGCCCGTTCGTGCAGCGCGACGGCCAGCGCAACCCGATCGTCGACGAGATCACCGACCACGCCTACCGCGGCGAGGCGTTCGCCGCGATCTACCGGCTCGCGCTGGCCTGGTACTACACCGGGGACGCGCGGTACGCCCGGCGCGCGGCGCTCGACCTGCGCACGTGGTTCCTCGACGCGGCGACGAAGATGAACCCGAACATGAACTTCGCCCAGGGCATCCCGTGCAAGGTCGACGGCCGCGGCATCGGGATCATCGAGTTCTCGTACACGCTGACCCAGGTCGTCGACGCGACCGCGATCCTGGCCACCGGCGCGCCCGGCTGGACGAAGACCGACCAGGCCGGCATGACCGGCTGGTACACGCAGTTCCTGACCTGGCTGCGCACGAGCAAGAACGGCACCGACGAGGCCGCGGCGCAGAACAACCACGGCAGCTTCTACGACATGCTCGTCGCCGCGCTCGCCCTCGGCACCGGACAGCGGGACCTGGCCGCGGCCATCGCGCGGGACGCCGGGCCGAAGCGGATCGCGCCGCAGATCCAGGCCAACGGCTACCAGCCGGCGGAGGCGAGCCGGACCCGCAGCTGGCACTACTCCAACTTCAACCTGGTCGCGCTGACCCGGCTCGCCCAGATCGGCCGGCACGTCGGCGTCGACCTGTGGCACTACACCGCGCCCAGCGGCGCCACGCTGTTCGCCGCAGCGGACTTCCTGATCCCGGGCGCCACGCAGGGGCAGACCGTGTGGCCGTATCCGGAGATGGACTTCCGGCCGTACGCGGCCCTGGACGTCCTGCACGCGGCGGCCGACGCGGGCGACAAAGCGGCACGTGCGGCGTTGCCGCGCGTGCCGGCCGAACCGGGCGGCGACCTCTACCCGGTCCGGCCCGCCGCCGAACAGCTCGACGACATTTCGACGTCCTGACGGCAATGGGCCCGGCCGCGCGGCCGGGCCCATTCCGGGGAATCAGACGCCCGCCACCTGGGAAATCCAGCTGCGGTAACGCGTGATGTTCGTGTAGGCGGTGTTGTTCGACCGGTCGCTGGTCGACGCGACGCCGACCTGGCGGCCGGAGGCGAACATCGGACCGCCCGAATCGCCGCCGGCCGTGATGCCGTTGACGCGGTTGGCGCACACCGCGATCCCGCCGGTGTAGTCGCTGCAGCTGATCGAGTTCACCCGCACCGTCGCGACCTTGAGGTACCGCGACTGGCAGTTGATCTCGGAGCCGCACTGGCTGGTCGCGCCCCAGCCGTAGACCGAGACGTTCTGGCCGACCGAGACGTCACCGACGCTGCCGAGCGGCGAGTAGGTGGCGCTCACCGACGTGGTGAGCCGGACGATCGCCAGGTCGGCGGAGCCCGGGTACCGGGTGATGGTGGAGCCGGTGGCCAGCGTCCCGCCGCTGGTCTGGTCCAGGCTGCCGATCCGGAACGTGTACGTGCCGGAGCTGCTCACGCAGTGTTTCGCGGTGAGGATGTATTGCGGCGCGATGATCGTCGCGGTGCAGTTCTGCGTGCCGTTGACGAACAGCCGGGCGGCCCAGGGTCCGCTCGTGGCGGTGCTGCCGCCGATGATCGACGGCTGGGCCTGCGGGGTGCTGTCGGCGGCCGCCGGACCGCCGAGGCCGGCGACGGTCAGTGCGGTGCTCGCGGCCAGCAGGACGAATTTGCCGAATTTCACGCTTGCTCCTTCGGTGCGGAGAGCCCGCACGGGAAAGACCGGTGGGGACCGAACGAGAAGAGTGTCCGAGTTTTCGGCGAATGTCCGGAACCGACGAAAGTCGCCGGTCGAATCCGTATTTATTTCCGCACGACGGGTACGGGCAGTTTCCCGTACTGTTCCGCGCCTGAGGTGCTCAGGCGGCGACCTTCGCGGGAGCCGTCTTCCGCAGCCAGTACAGCCCGATCACCGGCAGCACCAGCGGGATGAACAGGTAGCCCTCGCCGTAGACCGACCAGACGGTCGGGTGCCGGAAGGCGGCGGCGTCGACGAGGCTCAGCGTGCCGATGGTCAGCACGCCCAGCAGCTCGATCGAGCAGGCCGCGAGGGCCACGCGCCACCAGCCGTCACCGCGGCGGGCCAGCGCGACGGTCGCGACGATGTAGACGGCCGCGGCGAACGCCGAGAGCAGGTAGGCGAGCGGGGCTTCGTGGAACTTCGTGCTGATCTGGACGCCGGCCCGCGACGTCGCGGCCAGCGCGAAGATCGCGTACACGGCGACGAGCACCCGTCCGGGGCCACTGGCCGTTCTACGCTGTTGCTCCACTCCACACCTCGTTCAGTCGCAGCACCATCACCGGGATGGCCAGGCAGGCGATGCCGAGCACCGCCGTGCTCGACCGGCTCCGCTCGGCCAGCGCCCAGGCGGCGCCGACCGGCAGCACGACCAGGCAGCCGATCAGGTAGGCCAGGTAGGTCGCCAGGCTGCCCGGGCGGGCACCGCCGGCGAGCAGCACGATCCCGATCACCAGCTGGACGACCAGCAGCAGCTCGACGACCCCGAGCGCGATCAGGAGCGGGTTGTCCGGCAGCCGGTTGCGAGCCGTCTGGAAGAAGCTCCAGAGCGCGACGAGCGTGGCAGCCACGGCGACCGTCACGGCGAATCCGAAGATCACCCGTTCCTCCTTCCGGTCCGCCGGGCGCCAACTTACTCCGTGGTACCGACGGGCCCGCCGGCCGAGGGGCCGGGAGCGTGGCGCGGACCACCGTACTCACCTGTTCGGCGCGTATCGGGAAAATCGATCACGGAAGGGTCTTGATGGCATTCTGCCAATTCGACGGTTTATTCCGCTCGATCCTGGTGTGGACCTGGGGAATGATGGAAAAAGCTTCGTGTTACACCACGGCAGAGTGGATGCCGGTCGCGAAAAATCACCCTGCGTTCGGTTACTGAGTGGTAAGCGGCCTTTTCGCCTACCTCGGATAGCCCAGTTGAACCCCCGGGTTGGCGGATTGGCCCAGGGCCGTTCGGCGTGGGGGAATATTCCTCGTCCCGGAGCCGCGGCGCACCGGGGGGAACGTACGGAGGGGTATCCGGGATGGACCTGCGCTACGAAGCATTCTGCTTCGCCGATCCGTTGTTCTACGACGAACAGCAGGAAATCGGTGCGCGGGTCGACGACTTCGCCGCGGAGCTGCCGACACCCGGCGCCGACTGGGTCACCGCCGATCGCGGCGTCTGGCGGGTGCTTCACCCGGAGGGGCGTGTTCTACCTGACCAGGGCTGGAAAATCCACGTTTCCGCCGGTCTGGGCAACGCCCGGCGGGTACTCGCGGAGGTGCACGAGTACTGCGTCGAGCACCGGATCTCCTACAAGCACCTCCGCTCGGTGCTGACCCTGCTCGCGCGGAATTCGAAATACGCACCCCGCGACGGCAGCGCGAAGCTGGTGACGATTTACCCGGCCGACGACGGCGAACTCGAACGGGTTCTCGAAGACCTGTCGTCACGCCTCGAAGGCGAGCACGGCGCGTATATCCTGAGTGACCTGCGATACGGCGACGGACCACTCTACGTCCGCTACGGCGGATTCGCCGAGCAGTGGGTCGAACACGAGGGAAACCGCGTCCTGGCGATCCGCAGGCGGGACGGAAGGATCGTACCCGACAAGCGTGAACCGAAGTTCTCCGTGCCCGATTGGGTGAAGATTCCGGCTTGTCTGCAGAGCAGCATCGCCGCGCGCAAAGGCGGTGACCCCGCTCAGTTCCCCTATCGGGTGACGAGCTCCCTGCACTTCTCGAACGGTGGCGGCGTGTACCTGGCCGACCCCAAGGCGGGCGGTGCCCAAGCCGTCCTCAAGGAGGCCCGCCCGCACGCCGGTCTCGACAAGGCGGGGTTCGACGCCGTCGAACGGCTGCGCCGCGAACACGAGGTGCTCGAGCGGCTGGCCGGCGTCCCCGGGGTGCCGCGCGTCTTCGAGCGGTTCACCGTCTGGGAGCACCACTACCTGGCCATGGAGTACATGCCGGGCCATTCACTGGGCAACTGGCTGGCCCGCAACTACCCGCTGACCCGGCGCGGCATGACGGACGCCGACCTCGCCGCCTACACCCGCCGCGCGCTGGACATCGTCGCCGGGGTGGAGCGGACGATCGCGGCGATCCACGCCCGCGGCGTCGTCTTCGGCGATCTCCACCCGTTGAACATCCTGATCGACGAAGACCAGGACGGCCGGATCTCCTTGATCGACTTCGAGATGGCGTTCGACGCCGAGTCGGGCGACCGCCCGGCACTGGGCGCACCGGGATTCCGCGCCCCGGCCGACCGCACCGGTTTCGAGATCGACGAGCACGCGGTCGCGGCGTTGCGGCTGTGGCTGTTCCTGCCGCTTTCGCCGCTGACGGAGCTCGCCCCGGCGAAGCTGCGCGGCATCGCCGACTTCGTCGAGCGCCGGTTCGCGCTGCCCGAGGGGTACGCCGACGCCGCAGTCGCGGTGCTGGCCCCGCGTGAAGCGCCCGCGGAGCCGGCACCGGTCCACACCGAGCTCGACGAGGAAGAACCGGACTGGCAGCTCGTCCGCAAGCAGATCGCCGAGGCGATCCTGGCCAGTGCGACACCCGAGCGCCAGGACCGCCTGTTCCCCGGCGACATCGAGCAGTTCCGGGTCGGCGGCGCCTGCTTCGGCGTCGGTGCCGCGGGCGTGCTGCACGCCCTCGACGTCATCGGCGTCGGCCGGTTCCCGCAGCACGAGCGGTGGCTGATCGAGTCCGTCCGCCGTGACCCGCCGACCCGGCCCGGTTTCTACGACGGCAGCTACGGCATCGCCTACGTCCTGGAGAACTTGGGACACCACGACGAGGCGAGCAAGCTGCTGGCGTCGTCCGCTCAGCTCGTCGAGCAGACGACCGACCACGCGATGGAGAGCGGACTGGCCGGCATCGGGCTGACCATGCTGCACTTCGCGACGGTTCGCCAGGACAACGAGTTCGGCCGCCAGGCCCTGACCACGGCCGTCCGGCTGGCCGAGGCGCTGGACACCGCGACACCGCCCGGGAACTTCGCCCGCGCCGGCCTGCTCTCCGGCTGGTCCGGACCCGCGCTGCTGTTCGTGCGGCTCTTCGAGCGCACCGGCGAGCCGGCCTGGCTCTCGTTCGCCGACCAGGCGCTCTGCCGCGACCTCGAAGAGTGCATCGAGGCCGACGACGGCTCGCTGCAGGTCCGCGACGGCGCGGCCCGCACGTTGCCCTACGCCGGCATCGGCAGCGCCGGAATCCTCCTCGTCGCCGAGCAACTGGCGCGCCACCGCCCGGACGCCGAAGCCTGCGAGAGCCTCCCCGGCCTGCGCGAATCGTGCCGTGGCGAGTTCGTCATCCATCCCGGCCTGCTCTACGGCCGGTGCGGGTTGGCGGTCGCACTCGGCGCGAATCCCGCCCCAGAGCACCCGATCCGCACGGCGATCGACCTGCACTTGGCCCGGCTCGCCTGGTACGCGGTGCCGTACAAGGGCGGCCTCGCCTTCCCCGGCAACCAGCTGCTGAGACTGTCGATGGACGTCAAGACCGGCAGCGCGGGGATCCTCCTCGCCCTCGCCGCCCTCTTGGACGGCAAGGAGGTGCTGCCCTTCCTGGGTGGCACGCCGTCCCTCCAGACCACCGGTCGCTGACCGGCGGATCCGAAGAAATCGAAGGAAGGGACACCGATGGAACTCGTTCTCGAGCTGCAGGCGATGGAGACCCCCGAGGTGCTCGACGGCGGCCACGGCGGTGGTGGCTGCGGCACGTCGAACCTGAGCCTGCTCGCCGCCTGCGCCCACAGCACCCTCAGCCTGTTGACCTGCTTCTGACCTCCTGGATCGTCGGCACGTAGTCCGAGGTGAACGGTGCGGGAGCGGCACAGGCCAAGTGCGCCGCTCCCGCACCTTCATTGTGGCTCCGGCACCGCCTCGGCGGTACCTCTTCCGAAGGAGTGAGATGCGCGGGCCCGCCGATCGGCTGCTGGTCAGGGTGGCCGGCCTCGATCGCCTCCGGCTGGTCGCCGTCCTGGCGGCCGCGCTGGTCGCCACCGCGGCCGGCCTGCTCCTTCCCGGCGCGCTCGCGGACGCGGTGGACGCCGTGGTCGCGAGCCGTCCGAGCGGACGTGAAGTCTCCTGGCTGCTGCTCGTCGGCGGCGCGGAGATCGCCGCCGACGTCGTGGGCGGGATCCTGACCACCCGCGTGACCGCGACGGCGTCCGCCTGGTTGCGCCGCACCGTCTTCGGCAAGCTCCTGACGCTGGGCACTCGCACACGTTTCGCCGAGGGCGACGCGATCAGCCGCCTCACCGGCGACTGCACGGGCGCCGGCGGCATCGTCACGATCATCGTCCAGTGCGGTTCGACGCTGGTGATCTCGTCCGGGGCCATCGCCCTGCTCGCACTGCTGGACTGGCGGCTGGCGCTGGTCTTCCTGGGCAGCATCCCGTTCGCCTTGCTGCTCGCCCGCAGCCATCTCCGCCGCACCGCCGACGACGTCCTCACCTACCAGCGGGTTTCCGGCGAAATCGCGGCCAGGATGGTCGACGCGGTCGCCGGCCTCCGCACGATCGCCGCGTCCGGTACGGCCGAACGCGAAGCTGAGCGCGTCCTGCGCCCGCTGCCGAAACTGACGCTCGCCGGCCACGGCTTGTGGCGCACCCAGGCCCGCATGGTCTGGCGCGCCGGCCTGCTGACGCCGGCGGTCGAGCTGTCCGTGCTGGCCGCGGCCGGCTTCGGCGTCCTCGAGGGCCGGCTGAGCGTCGGCGATGTCGTCGCCACCCTCGGCTACGTCGCGCTCGGCCTCGGCCTGGTCACCCAGATTCCGCTGCTGACCATGCTGTCCCGGGCGCGCGGCTGCGCAGAACGGCTCGCCGAGGTGCTCGACGGGCCCGAACCCAAGCCCGGCAAGCTCCCGCTCCTGCCCGGCGACGGCACGGTGGAGCTCCGCCACGTCGGCATCACCGGAGCGCTGGCGGAGATCGACCTGCGCATCGACGGCGGCACCTTCGTGGCAGTCGTCGGCCGGTCCGGCGCCGGGAAGTCAGCGCTGGCGGGCGTACTCGGTGGCCTGATCACGCCCGACGAAGGCCAGGTTCTCCTCGACGGCCGTCCGCTCGACCAGATCCGTCCCGAGGAAGTACGCGCGATCTTCGGCTACGCCTTCGAACGCCCCGCCCTGCTCGGCGCGACGGTCACCGAAGCGGTCGGCTACGGCTCGTGGGCCGGTGAATCCGCCGTCCGCATCGCGTGCCGGACCGCTCAGGTCGACGAAGTCGTCGTCCGGCTGCCCGAGGGTTACCGCACTCCGTTGACCGAGACACCGCTTTCGGGCGGGGAGGCCCAGCGGCTCGGGCTAGCGCGGGCAATCGTGCGCAACCCGCGCGTCCTGATCTTCGACGACGCCACGGCCAGCCTGGACACGGTCACCGAGGCTGCGGTCGAACGCGCCTTGGCCGGCGCCATGCCGGGTCGCACGCGCGTCGTCGTGACCCACCGGGTGAGCACAGCGGCCCGTGCGGACCTGGTGGTCTGGCTCGACGACGGCCGGATCCGCGCGGTCGCCCCGCACACCGCCCTCTGGCAAGAGCCGGGTTACCGGGGTGTTTTCACGGAGGACGACGAGTGAGCCTGCGCCGCTTGTACTGGTCCGCGCTCGCCGGGCAATGGCGTGGCGGTGTCGTGCTGCTTCTGTGTTCGCTACTCGAAGGCGTACCAGCTTTCTTCTCCGGGCGGCTGGTGGAGCTGTCCGTGGACCGAGGTTTCGCGGTCGGCGACCCTGCGGCCGGGCTCGGCTGGCTGGCGTTGTTCGGCTTGGCCGCCGTGCTCGGCGCGTTCGGTGCCCGGCTGGTGTGGCACCAGCTCGGCAAGGTCGTCGAACCTTTGCGCGACGCTCTCGTGACGGCGGTCGTCCGTGGCGTGCTGAACAACGAGTCCCCGCCTCGCAACCAGCCGGACTCCAGCGGCGTCGCCCGGATCACCCAGCACGTCGAGGTGGTCCGCGACGCGACCGCGGGCTTGCTGGTCCAGGCCCGCGGCATGCTGGTGACGACAGCCTCCGCGCTCGCCGGGCTCTTGACCATCGCCGACGCTCTCGTGGTGCCGGTCGCCGTGCCGGTGATCTCCGCGCTGGTCGCCTTTGCCTGCCTCCTGCCCTCGTTGGCGCGTCGTCAGCGCGCGCTGGCGCTGGCCGACGAGCAGACGGCCGTGACTGCCGGTGCTTCTCTGGCCGGGATGCGCGACGTCGTGGCGTGCGGTGCCGAGCCGATCGCCGCACTGGCGATGGACACGTCAGTCGACGCCCAGGCGAATGCCGCGATCCGCGTGGCGCGCTCGAGTGCCCTCCGCGCGCTGGTCGTCTCGCTCGGCGGGTTCGCCCCGTTGCTCCTCGCACTGGCGTTGGCCCCAGCCCTGGTGGGCCGCGGCGAGCTGACTGCGGGGGCGGCCCTTGGCGCGCTGGTCTACCTGGCCACGACGATGCAACCGGCCCTGCGCGGCCTGGCAGCCACGGCCGGCACCGTCGTTCTGCGTCTGCTGGTCGCGCTCCGCCGGCTGGCGGAAACGGCCGAGCTGCCCGACGTCGCCGACGGAACGGCGACCCCGCGCGGCACCGACGTGCGGGTGCACGGGCTGACGTTCGGCTGGGGCGCGTCGGCCGAACCCGTGGTTCGCGAGCTGGACCTGGCGCTGCGGCCCGGTGAGCACCTCGCCGTCGTGGGGCCGAGTGGCATCGGCAAGTCGACATTGGCCGGTTTGCTCACCGGGATGCTCGCGCCACAGGAGGGCCGGGTGCTACTGGGCGGTGTCCCGGTCCGGGACGTGCCCGCGGCGCTCCGGCACGAGCTCGTGGCGCTGATCCCGCAAGAGGCGTACATCTTCGCGGGAACGGTACGGGACAACGTGAGCCTGTTCGCTCCTTCCGCTTCGGACGATGCACTGTCGGCCGCCGTGGACGCGGTGGGCGCGGGCGCGTTGCTGAAGCGCTTGGGCGGCCTCGACGCCGAGGTTGGTCACGGCGGCGAAGGCATCTCCGCGGGCGAAGCGCAGCTGCTCGCGTTGGCCAGGGTGTACGCCGGTTCGGCGCGATTGGTGGTTCTCGATGAAGCGACCTCCCATCTCGACCCGGTGTCGGAAGCCCGTGCGGAGCGGGCCTTCGCCGCGCGGGGTGGTGTCCTTGTGGTGATCGCGCACCGGTTGTCTTCGGCCTTGCGCGCGGATCGTGTGCTCGTCATGGACGGCCGCGAGACCGCGTTGGGCAGCCACGCCGACCTCCTGGCCGGCTCGGCGCGGTACGCGGAACTCATGCGGGCCTGGGCGACACCGGCGGCTGGTAAACCAGCTGTCGATGCCACGACGACGGCGGGTGTGGGCAGCGAACCGGCCCCCAGCACCAGGGGCCGGTCGCTTACCGGCAGTCGCGGGGCCATTGCCGGGGCGCCTTCCGGCGATGGCCCCGCGATTTCTGCCGAGGTTCGTGGTGCTGCCGTCTGCGGGGCGCCTGCCGGAGACGGGTTCACAACCACAATGAGTCCACCTGCGGGGACGGGTTCGGTGACCGCCACTGGGGCGCCTGCCGCCGGCGGGTCCGGTACCGTGCCCGGGCCGTCCGCTCCTCCGGATTCCGGTGCGACCGGATCGACGCCTAGGTCGCCATCCGTGTCGCGAGCCGCTCGGGTGAGCTGACCGCTCGTCCAGTGTGGACTGGTTTCATGTGCTGCCAGCTTATCGCCGTCGAGGGGGCGGGGAAGACCCGTTCGAAAATCTGTGGATAACTCGCCGATCTTCGGCGAGCCTGTGGACAACTCGAACCGATCGGCCGGTTCTGTCGGTGCCGTGCGGCATCATCGGAAGCGCGGGAAGAACACAGCCCGGAAGCTGCACCGTCAGAAAGGAGGTGACCCGGCGGCGGTGCGTGTCAGCCGGGCCGCAGTGCTTCCAGTGCCTCACGCAGCTTGCCGGAAACCGGTGTCGGCCGGCGGGACTCGCGGTCCACGAAGACGTGCACGAAGTGCCCTTCGGCGACCAGGGACTCGTCGGCGGCGTACATCCCGATTTCGTAGCGGACGCTGGACTTCCCGAGGTGCGCCACCCGCAACCCGACCCGAAGCGAACCAGGAAAGGAAACCGATGAGTGGTACCCGCAGTGCGATTCGACGCACAGCCCGATCACCGACCCGGCTTCGATGTCGAGGCCACCCTGCTCGATCAGCCACGTGTTGATCACGGTGTCCATCAGCGAGTAGTGCACGACGTTGTTGACGTGCCCGTAGACGTCGTTGTCCTTCCAGCGCAACGGAACCGTCTGCCAGTGCGGGTAACCGTTCACCACAGCGACACCGAATCGCGCAGGATGCCCGAAAGGTCTTCGGCGGACGCCTCGCGCGGCGCCGTGGCCAGCAGGCGTTGCTGCTTGAGGGTTCCCTCCACCAAGGAGTCCACATCGGACTCCGTGTAGCCGACGGCGCCGATGCCGTCCGGGATGCCGATCTGCCGCATCAGGTCGATCAGCGCCGCGGGCAGGTGGTCGGCGAAGTCGCCGGGCCACTCGAAGTCGGGTGCCAGCAGGCGCGCGACACGAAGGTGGCGGTCCGGTGCCGCGGCGAAGGTGAAGCGGAACGCGGCGGGCGCCGTCAGCGAGACGGCCATGCCGTGCGGCACCATGGGTTCTTCGCCCGGGTAGCCGTCCGGGTGGAAATCCCTGACCTGCCCGGCGATCGGGTACGCGTTCGCGTGCGGGATGTGCACGCCGGCGTTGCCGAACCCGAGGCCGGCGAACGTCGCGGCCAGGGCCATGGCTTCCCGCGCCTTGAGGTCGGAACCGTCGCGCACGGCGGCGGGGAGCGCCCACGACAGCAACCGCAGTGACTGCTCGGCGAACATGTCGGCCAGCGGGTTCGAGCCGCAGTACGGCACGCGCTGCTCCGGGCGCTTGCGCTCGAACTCGGTGTACGGCTTGGCGGTGTAGCTCTCCGCGGCGTGGCACAGGATGTCCATGCCACTGGCCGCTGTCACGCCGGCCGGCTGGCTGACGGTGAGCCGCGGGTCGACGACGGCCAGGGTCGGGCGCAGCCGCAGGTGGCTGATCCCGCTCTTGACGCGCAGGGAGAGCACGTCCAGGACGCAGACCGTGGTGCTCTCGGAACCGGTGCCAGTGGTGGTGGGGACCGCGACCAGCGGCTTCAGCGGACGGTCCGGTGCGCGGCCGCCGCCGACGGGGGCGTTGACGTAGTCCATCAGCTCGCCGTCGTTGCTGGTGAGCAGGTTCGCCGCCTTGGCGGTGTCGATGGCCGATCCGCCGCCGACGGCGACGAACGCGTCGTACGGGCCGGTTCCGCGGGCGAAGTCAACCGCCTTCTGCATGCTGACATCGGTGGGTTCTACGTGTACGCCGTCGAAGAGCTCGGTCTCGATGCCGTAGCCGGCGATGCCGTCCGCGATGCGGCGCGGCCAGCCGGTCGCGGCCACCTGCGGGTCCGTCACGACGAGCACGCGGTGCGCGCCGTACTGCGTGAGGTCGTAGCCGATCTCGTCGCTGGCGCCGGTGCCGTACTTCAAGGCCGGTGCGCCATAAGTAAAAACAGTTTCATGTTCTGTCACGGTCAAGTCTGCGGTCCTCGCTCCCTTGATCGGCTGTCAGTCGGTCAAAGCGGACATTCGGCCTATCCTTGCCGGGTTTCGGCGAAGATCACTTGACTGCACTGAACGGTGCCCGCCTAAGCTCTCCTCATTAGATACCAACTGGGAGCGACCGTCGCCCAGACGGCCGTGCGGATCCTGACCGAGGCGCGTGTCCGCCGCGTGTACGCGGTGGTCGGTGAGTCCTTCCTGGAACTGCTCGACGCCTTGCAGCGCGAGCGGGAGATCACGCTGGTCTCGGCGCGCCACGACGCGGGTGCGGCGTTCATGGCGGAGGCGGAGGGCAAGCTCACCGAGCGTCCCGCAGTGCTCCTCGCCAGCCGCGGGCCGAGTGCGGCGAGCCTGGCGATCGGCGTCCAGACGGCGTACCAGGACGAGACCCCGATGGTCGTGATCCTGGAGACGCCGGCGATGGCGCCGGTGCCGTCGTCGTCGGGGGAGCTGCCGACGTCGGACCTCACCGCCATGTTCGAGTCGATCGCCAAGTCGACACTGCGGGTGACCGATCCGGACGGCCTGCCCGGGCTGCTCGCGCACGCGCTGACGACGTCGCAGGAAGGACGGCCGGGGCCGGTCGTGCTCGGCGTGCCCTGCGATGTCTGGGGCATGCCCTACGACGCGGCGAAGCCGATGGCGCGGGTCCGGCCGCCGGCGTCCGGCACGCTGGGCCGTTCGGCGGACGCCGTGGCGCAACTGGTCGACGAGGCCAAATACCCCGTGGTCATCGTCGGCGGCCGGGCGCGGTCCGCACGGGACGAGCTGATCGCGGTGGCCGACGAGCTCGCGCTGCCCGTCTACAACGCCTTCCGGCGGCAGGACGCCTTCCCGGAGAACCACGCCCGTTACGCCGGGCACCTCGGGCTCGGCATCCCGGCCCGGCAGCTCGACGCGCTCGAGCGCGCCGACCTGGTCCTCGCGCTCGGCACCCAGCTCGACGAGGTGACGTCCCAGGCCTACCGCTACCCGACGGCCCAGCAGACGCTGGTCATGGTCGGTACTGGCATCGAGGTCAGCCCGAAACGGCGGGGGCTGACCTTCCGCGTCGACTCCGAGGTCGAGCCGTTCCTGCGGGAGCTGCGGGCGGTGGCGGCGCCGCGGACCAGACGGGCTTCGGCGGCGAACGCGGCCGTCCACACCTTCATGACCCCGCCCGACACCAGCGGCAACACCCGGGTGCACCCGGTCGACGTCGTCCGGGCGCTGCGGAAGCTGGCGCCCGAGGACACCATCGTGACCAGCGACGCCGGGAACTTCGCGCAGTTCATGCACCGCTACTGGTGCTTCACCGCGCCGCGCAGCCAGCTCGGCCCGAGCAACGCCGCTATGGGCTACGCCGTGCCGGCCGCCGTGGCGGCGAAGCTGGCCGAGCCGCGGCGGACCGTCGTGGCCATGGTCGGGGACGCCGGGACGCTGATGACCGGCCAGGAGATCGAAACGGCCGTCCGGTACCGGGCGCCGGTGATGGTCGTCGTCTTCCAGAACGGCGTGCACGGGGCGCTGGCCATGCACCAGGCCCGCACCTACGGCCGGCTGTCCGGGGTGTCCATCCCGCTGACCGACTTCGCTTCGTGGGCGCGTGGACTGGGCGCGGCCGGGTACACGGTGGACGATCGCGAAGAGCTCGAGCCGATCATCGCCAGCGCACTCGTCCGGCAACGGCCGTGCGTCATCGACGTGCGCACGGACCCCGACGTTGTGACCCCGGACGTCCGGATCTCGGCCCTGCTCGGGCAGGCTCGTCCGCAACCTCCCGCCCAGTAAGGGTTTTGCTCGGTTTCATTCCGGAAAACGCTGGGAATGTCGTGTGGTAGCAGGGCGTTGGCTCAGGTAATCTGGCGGTGTTCCGGTGGTGGTTCGCCGCTGAACCTTCCCGGCCGGGTCCCGGCGGGAGACAACCGGTTTCTGTCGGTGCCGTACGGCACCATCACGGTCATGACCCGCGCCGAGCGGGCAGGGAACGAGGGGAGTTTCGACGTGACCGATCACCAGCACGCATCCGAACCAGCGCGGAAGTCCGGCGTCGTACCGGTGCTGTTCAGCGCGAGCGCCGAGGCCCACGACGACGCCGTGGTGGCCGCGGACCGCGACGCGACCTGGCGTTCGCCGTTCGCGAACGAGGGGCTGCGCCCGGCGAGTGGCGAATAGCTCACCTCTCCCGGGTGAAGACCGCTTGTCGGTGCCGCTCTAGGTGTGCTTTACTGCTCTTGGTCTTGATTTTGTGTTCGTGTTGAGTCACGCTCGCAGAACTCAGCGGGCGTAGTGTCTCCTCACCGAGGAAGCAAACCGTCCGGGTGCTGACCCGGGTCGCCGAAGTGGCTTCCTGTTTTTTTGGTGTTACACATGGAGATTTTTGATGACTCAGGGCACTGTGAAGTGGTTCAACTCCGAGAAGGGGTTCGGCTTCATCACCCCCGACAACGGTGGCGGCGACGTCTTCGTTCACTACAGCGAGATCCAGGGTAACGGCTTCAAGAGCCTGGAGGAGAACGCTCGCGTCGAGTTCGAGATCGGCCAGGGCCAGAAGGGCCCGCAGGCCACGTCGGTCACCGTGATCTGACTTTGATCTTGGGGAAGGGCCGTCACCCGTTCGGGGTGGCGGCCCTTTTCGTAAGCTCCACCGCATGATCGAGCACGGCTACACCGTCTCCGGGATGAGCTGCGGACACTGCGCGCAGTCGGTCACCGAAGAAATCACGGCGCTGCCCGGAGTGGCCGAAGTGGACGTCGACGTCCCGGCGGGCCGGGTCGTCGTGCGTGCCGCAGCCGCGCTGGCGGAAGACGACGTCCGCGCCGCGGTCGAGGAGGCGGGCTTCACCTACGAGGGCACGGCAAAGCTCGTGTCGTAGCCTTCTGCCGGGGATAACCTCCGGTTGGTTCTTCTCCGCCGATGTCGGTTTCACGACATTCTCCAGGTTGGACAGTCCACTGGCTGAAACGCCGCCGGTGTGATCTTCGACGCCTCGATGCTGTCACTGCAACGCCCTGCAACCCTTCCGCCCGCGCCGGACCACGGAGTCTCCTGGTCCTCCGGGCAAGGAGGTCAGGTGGGCGAAACGGTGGCGGGGATCGTCGCGAACCCGGCGTCGGGGCGGGACATCCGCCGGCTGGTCGCGCAAGCGTCGGTGTTCCCCACCGCGGAGAAGGCGAACATGGTCCAGCGGTTGCTGGCGGCGTTCGCCGTGGCCGGGCTCGACCGGGCTCTCGTCTCCACTGACCTCGGCGGCATCTCCGCCGCGGTCCTGCGCGCTCTCGGCCGGGGCGGTACCTGGCCCGACGTCGACTTCTGCGAGGACGATCCGCTCACCGGCACCGCCGCCGACACGACGAACGCGGTTCGCCGGATGGTCGAGGCGGGCGCCGGGGTCATCGTCGTCCTCGGCGGCGACGGAACCGCCCGCGTCGCGGCCTCGGCCTGCGAAGACGTGCCGATCCTCGCCCTCTCCACCGGGACGAACAACGTCTTCCCGCAGATGCGGGAGGCGACCGTGGCGGGCCTGGCCGCCGGGTTGATCGCCACCGGGCAGATCGATCCCGACCTCGTCACGCACCGCGTCAGCATGCTCGAGGTCGTCACGAAGGCACGCCGCGAGATCGCGCTCGTCGACGTCTGCGTGTCGCTGAGCAGGCACATCGGGGCGCGGGCGCTGTGGGACCCGTCCTCGCTGACCGAGCTGTACTGCACCTTCGCCGAGCCGGACGGCATCGGCCTGTCGAGCGTGCCCGGTCAGCTCTGCCCGAGCCCGCGGTCCAGCCCGGACGGCGTCGCGCTGCAGCTCGGACCGGTCGGCGAGACGCCGTATGTCGTGCACGCGCCGATCGCGCCTGGTCTCGTCCGCCCGGTCGGCGTCAAAGGCTGGGGCGTGCTCCGGCCCGGCGTGCGCGTCGAGCTGGCCGCGGCGGGTGGCGTCATCGCGCTCGACGGCGAGCGCGAACTCGAGCTGAAGACCGGCGAAAGCGCGTTCGTCGAGCTCAAGCCGGACGGGCCGTGGGTCGTGGACGTCCGGGCGGCGATGGCGGAGGCCGCGCGGAAGGGGCTGTTGCGCACGGAAACCGAGCAAGGGAAGGAGCGTCGAACGTGACGGACACCCTGCGGGAGGCGTATCGCCTGATGCGCACCATCCGGGCCTTCGAAGAGCGGGTCCACGACGAGTTCGCGACCGGCGAAATCCCGGGTTTCGTGCACCTCTACGCCGGTGAGGAGGCTTCGGCCACCGGTGTCTGCCTTCACCTCGACGACCGTGACACCATCGCCGGCACCCACCGCGGCCATGGCCACTGCATCGCCAAGGGTGTCGACGTCAAGGCCATGATGGCCGAGATCTACGGCCGCAAGACAGGAACGTGTCACGGCAAGGGCGGCTCGATGCACATCGCCGACCTCTCGAAGGGCATGCTCGGCGCGAACGGGATCGCCGGCGGCGGCCCGCCACTCATCTGCGGCGCCGCGCTCGCCGCGAAACAGCAGGACACCGGCGGTGTCGGCGTCGCGTTCCTCGGTGACGGCGCCGGCAACCAGGGGACGACGCTGGAGGCGCTGAACCTCGCGTCCGCCTGGCACCTCCCCGCGATCTTCGTCGCGGAGGACAACGGCTACGCCGAAGCGACGTCGAGCGCGTGGTCTGTCGCGTCGGACAACCTCGCCGACCGGGCCGCCGGGTTCGGCATGCCCGGTGTGATCGTCGACGGATTCGACTTCTTCGCCGTGCACGAAGCGGCCGGCGAGGCGATCGGCCGGGCCCGCGAAGGCGGCGGCCCGACGCTGATCGAGGTCAGGTTCACCCGCTACTTCGGGCACTTCGACGCCGACCAGCAGACCGGCCGCGACGGCGAAGCCGCCCACGAGAACCTCGACTGCCTCAAACGGTTCCGTGCCCGGGTCGCCGACGGCGGTGAGCCGGCCGAACACGTCCTCGACGACATCGACGCCGAGGTCGCGAAGCTCATCGAGGACGCCGTTTCCGAGGCGAAGGCCGCGCCGAAACCCACCCGGGACGACCTCGAAACCGACGTCTACGTCTCGTACTGAGCACCGAAGACCGAGCACCGGAGGGGAGCCGTCGTGCGCACGATCAGCTACCGCGAGGCGATCAACGAGGCGCTCGCGCAGGAGCTGGAACGCGACGAATCGGTCATCGTCATGGGCCAGGACCACCCCTGGGGTGGCGTCCTCGATGTCACCGCAGGCCTCTTCTCCAGGTTCCCCGGCCGGGTGCTGGACACGCCGATCTCCGAGTCGGCCTTCGTCGGCGCGGCGATCGGCGCCGCGACGCGCGGGCAGCGGCCGGTCGCGGAACTGATGTTCATCGACTTCATGGGTGTCGGTTTCGACCAGATCTTCAACCAGGCGGCCAAGTTCCGGTACATGTTCGGCGGCAACGTCCGGACGCCGGTGGTGATCCGCACGATGTACGGCGCCGGGCTGCGGGCCGCGGCGCAGCATTCGCAGTGCCTGTATCCGGTCTTCACGCACGTCCCCGGGCTCAAGGTCGTCGTACCGTCGAGCCCGTACGAGGCGAAAGGCCTCCTCATCCAGGCGATCCGGGACGACGACCCGGTGATCTTCTGCGAGCACAAGGCGTTGTACGACACCCGCGGCGAGGTCCCGGAGGACAGCTACACGATCCCGTTCGGCCAAGCGAACGTCGTTCGCGACGGCGGAGACGTGACGATCGTCGCCATCGGCCGCATGGTCGCGATGGCCGAAGAAGCGGCGAAGGAGCTGGCCGCCAACGGTGTCGAGGCCGCGATCATCGATCCGCGCACCACCAGCCCGCTCGACACCGGAACCATCCTGGAGAGCGTCGGGAACACCGGACGGCTCGTCGTCGTCGACGAGGCGTCGCCGCGCTGCAACCTCGCCACGGACATCTCGGCGCTCGTCGCGAAGGAGGCGTTCGGCTCGCTGCGGGCGCCGATCGAGATGGTGACGCCGCCGCACACGCCGGTGCCGTTCTCCGACGTGCTCGAGGACCTCTACATCCCGGACGCGCAGAAGGTGCTCAACGCGGCGAAGGCGGTCGTGGAGTACCGGCGATGATCCGGCACGCCCCGTGCTCCACCTGGAAGCCCCCGGCCGTGGTCACCGCGATCACCGCCGGAGGCCGCTGAAGGGCTCTTCGCCGGCACCTCCCTGGCCGGCGAAGAGCCCTTCAGCGAGACGGCCGCCACCTTCCGATCACCGGATCGAAAAGGCAGACTGAGGAGGTCGAAAGCGCAAGGAGCGGCGGTTGGGTCAGCGAGACCTCGAGGCAGCGTTGCCGGCCGGGGTGGACCCCCGGCGGTACGCCCGCGTCCTCGCGCAAGTGCACGAAGCGGCCTTGAGCGGCAAAGCGCTACCCAGCCGCCCGCGGGCCGTCATCGGCGCGTCCTGGCAGCGGATGCGCCGCTTCGGCATGGACCCGGACAGCCGGGCCGCGGCGCCTGTCCTGACCTTCGAAGAGCTGGAAGCACGCCGTCGCGCGAGCGGGCTGGCCGAGGCCCTGCCGACGCTGCGCAGTGGCCTGATCAGCCTCGCCGAGCAGGCCGCGCACATCATGGTGATCGCCGACGCGGGTGGCGCGGTCCTCTGGCGTGACGGCAGCGCCGCGGTCCGCCGCCGCGCCGACGGGCTCGGGTTCGTCGAAGGCGTCGACTGGCAGGAAGAGTCCGTCGGCACCAACGCCATCGGCACCGCGCTGGTCGCGCGCAGTCCGGTGCAGGTCTACTCGGCCGAGCACTACGTCCGGGCGCAGCACTCCTGGACCTGCGCGGCCGCGCCGCTGCACGACCCGCGGGACGGCAGGCTGCTCGGTGTCGTCGACCTCTCCGGGCCGGCCTCGACCGTCCACGCGACGACGTTGGCGCTGGTCGACGCCGTGACGCGGCTCGCGGAGTCCCAGCTGCGCACCACCCACCTCACCGAACTGGAGAGACTGCGGGGCTTCGCCGTCCCGGTGCTCGCCAAGGTCGGCGGTCCCGCCGTGGTGGCCGACGAACACGGCTGGGTCGCCGCGGCCGCCGGGCTCGCGCCGGTCGACCGGATCGCGCTGCCCACCGGCCTTGCGCCCGGCCGCGTCTGGCTGCCGGCGTACGGCAACTGCGCGGTCGAGCCCGTGCCCGGCGGCTGGCTGATCCGGCCCACCGGGAACGAGGCCGCCCCGCCCACCCGCGTCGTGCTTGACGTCCGGTCTCCGCGCGAGCCCGAGCTGACCGTTTCCAGCGCGGCCGGCACCTGGACGCACCGGCTCAGCCCGCGTCACGCCGAGATGCTGTACGTCCTGGCCAGCCGGCGCGACGGCCGGTCGGCGTCGGAGCTGTCGGCCGACCTGTTCGGCGACGCCGGCCGCACGGTCACCGTCCGCGCGGAGATGTCCCGGCTGCGGCGCCACTTCGGCGGCATCCTCGGCGCGAAGCCCTACCGCTTCGCCGACGACGTCGAGGTGGTGGTCCGGCGCCCGTCGGCCCCCGAAGCCGTGCTCCCGCACTCGCTCGCTCCGGCCATCCGCGGCTGATCCCCCGAACAGTCCGATGTGGACGGTGCGTCGCAGTGCGCGGCGAGTCACCCGGACAGGTGAAGACGGACCGGCCGGAGCGCGGACCTGATCTCCGGATGTGGGCAGAAACACCCACGCCGAGATCACGTGCTGATGACAGCGGGCGGTGCCGGTGGCTGCGCGCGCCGCCACTCAGCTACCTTCTGCGGGTACGGCTTTCGGGGAGGAATCGGGGATGACCAGCACTGCGACGGCCCCGGGTCCGACGGCGCCCGCGCCGGGACCCCCACCGTCGCCACCGGACGGCCGCGACCGCGCCGCGGGCCGCAGCGGCCTGCTGGGGCTGCTCGACCTGCCGGGCCAGGGGGTCCGCGCGATCGTCCGCTCGGCCGCGACCACACCCGGCCGGCTCACCGTGATCGCCGTCGGGCTGGTGCTGCTCGCCCTCGTGGCCGGGCTGGTCGCGACGCTCTCGGTGCAGAACCGCGACGACACGATCAGCGGCGTCATCGACCACCGCGAGCCGCTCGCCGCCGCTTCGCAGCAGGTCTACCGCTCACTCTCGGACGCCGACGCGACCGCCGCGAGCGCGTTCCTCTCCATCGGCACCGAGCCGCCCGAACTCCGCCAGCGCTACGAGCGTGACGTCGCCGAAGCCGGCGCCGCGCTCGCGAAGGCCGCCTCCGACGCCTCGGACGTCGCCCACGCGGCCGCCCCGGTCGACACCCTGAACCAGCAGCTGCCGGTCTACACCGGGCTCGTCGAGACCGCCCGGGCGAACAACCGGCTCGGCTACCCGGTCGGCGCGTCCTACCTGCGCGAGGCGTCCGAGCTGATGCGGGCGAAGATCCTGCCCGCCGCGCAGGACCTCTACCGCGTCGACACCGAGCGGCTGATCGACGAGCAGGACAGCGCCACCGGTTTCCCGTGGCTCGCCACGATCCTGATGGTGGCGCTGCTGGCCGCGCTGATCGTCGCCCAGGTCTACCTGACCCGGCGCACCAACCGGCTGCTCAACGTCGGGCTCGTCGTCGCGACGGCCGCCGTCGTGGTGTCGCTGCTGTGGGGTGCGGTCGCGCTGATCTTCCAGGGCAGCCTGGTCGGCAGCGGCCAGGACGACGGCTCGCACCGCGTCGACGTGCTGGTCCGCGCGCGCATTGCCGCGCTGCAGGCCCGCGCCGACGAAACGCTGACGCTGGTCGCCCGCGGCGACGGCGCCGCCTACGAGAAGGACTTCGGCACCAACGCGGCCCAGCTGGTCGGCCCGGACGGCAAGGGCGGCCTGCTCGGCGAAGCCCGGGGCCTGATCCAGAGCGGCGACGGCGCCGGGAAGGTCGCCGACGCGACGAAGGCCGCGAACGACTGGCTCAAGGCGCACAAGCAGGTGCGGGCCCAGGACGACGCCGGCCAGTACCAGGAAGCCGTGGACTTCGCCGTGCTGGAGGACAAGACCGACGGCTCGGCCCCGGCGTTCCGGCGGCTCGACGACAGCCTCCAGGCGGCGATCGACGTCGGCAGGCAGGAGTTCCTCGACGACACCCACAACGGTGACCGCGCGCTGACGTTCCTCGCGCCCGGGCTGGCCGTCCTCGCGATCGTCGCGGCGGCGGGTGTGACCATGGGGATCCGGGAGCGACTGAGGGAGTACCGGTGAACAGGGGCAACACGGTCCGGGCGGGCGTACTGGCGGTTGTCGCGCTGCTGGCGGCGTCGTGCGGCAGTCCCGGGAAACCGGTCGACCCGGCTCCGGTCGGCAGCGCGGCCTGGCCGCAGCCCGCGCACGTCGCCGGGCCGGACTCGAGCGCCGGCGGCGGCTCCGACACCAGCTGCAACCCGCTGGCCAGCCTCTCGCCGACGAACGGCACGTCGATCCCCGACGGCTCGACCATGGCGAAGATCAAGGAACGCGGCAAGCTGATCGCCGGCGTCGACCAGACGACGTACCTGTTCGGCTTCCGCAACCCCACCTCGGGCAACCTCGAGGGCTTCGACATCGACATGGTCAACGAGATCGCCCGCTCGATCTTCGGCGCGCCCGAGGGCCGCGTCCAGTTCCGCGCGATCACGTCGGGGCAGCGCGCGGACGTCCTGAAGGAGCACCAGGTCGACATCGTCGTCCGGACCTACAGCATCACCTGCGCGCGCAAGAAGGACGTCCAGTTCTCCTCGGTGTACTACGTCGCGGGCCAGCGGCTGCTGGTCACGAAGGAGTCGAAGGCGACCAAGCTGGCCGACCTGAGCGGCAAGAAGGTGTGCGCGGCGAAGAAGTCGACGTCGGCGGCGAAGATCGCGACCGACCCGGCGAAGCTGGTGGCGGTCTCGGTGGACAACTGGTCGGACTGCCTGGTAATGCTCCAGCAGGGCCAGGTCGACGCGGTTTCGACCGACGACACGATCCTCGCCGGGATGGCCGCGCAGGACCCGACGCTGCAGGTCGTCGGCGACCAGTTCACGCAGGAGAACTACGGCATCGGCGTGCCGAAGGACAACGAGGACATGGTCCGCTTCGTCAACGCTGTGCTCGAGAACATCCGCAACAGCGGCGCGTGGCAGAAGAGCTACCGCCAGTGGGTCGAGCCTTCGCTGGGACAGGCTTCGCCGCCGCAGGCGCAGTACCAGTGAACGCGTCGCGACTAGGATCGGTTCCCGCACGTCGTCGGGGATCTGGGAGGTAGCAGTGTCGGAGGAGCCGCGCCGTCCTCGGCACGCCGCGCCGGACGACGAGCAGCAGCCGGTGCCCGCGCCGAGCTGGCAGCCGCCACCCCCGGTGCGGTGGGCGACGCCGGAGCCGTCGATCTCCGGCCGCCTCGACGACGGGGAGCCGTCCGGCGGGGAACAGACCGTCTTCCACGCTCCCGTGCGCCGTCCGCCGACGCCGCCGCGCGGGCAGCCGTCCGCCGCGCGTGCGCCGATCCCCGGCGCGGAAGACCCGACCCGCCCGCCGGGCAGCATCGACCCCGTCTCGCCGCCGGTCCCGCCGACGCAGGCGGTGGCGCCGCCGACGCAGGCCGTCCGCCCGGACCCTGAGGCGCCGCAGCCGACGAGCGTGCTCGCCGCGCCGGCTCCGGAAACGCAGAGCATCAGGCCCCCGGTACCGCGGCCGGAGACCGGCCCCGGAACCCCGCTGCCGGACCCCGGCACCGAGAGCGTCCTCCCCGAGCGCACCAGCGAGGGACGGCGCACCGGAACCGGCACGGGCACGGGGACCGGCAGCGGCTCGGGCTCGGGCCCCGGCGCGTTCCCCGGCACTTCGCGGCGGACGTCGTCGCGGACGTCGCGGTCGCGGCGCGGACGGCTCGGCGCCGGGCTGGTCGAGGTCCCGCCGGTGCCCGCGCGCGACCCCGCGTCGGCGGTGCTGACGAACCCCATGGTGTCGGAGGAAAAGCGGTACTGCGGCAGCTGCGGCGCGAAGGTCGGCCGCGGCAAGGACGGGGAACCCGGTGCGGCGGAAGGAAAGTGCGAAAACTGCGGCGCGCCGTTCTCGTTCGTCCCGAAGCTTCAGCCGAACGAGCTCGTCGGCGGCCAGTACGAGGTGCTCGGCGCGCTCGCCTACGGCGGTCTCGGCTGGATCTACCTGGCGCAGGACCACAACGTCAGCGACCGCTGGGTCGTCCTCAAAGGACTGATCGACACCGGTGACGCGACGGCGATGGCGGCCGCGGCCAACGAACAGCGGTTCCTTGCCGAGGTCGAGCACCCGAACATCGTCAAGATCCACAACTTCGTGCAGCACCCGGACGCGCACAGCGGCACGACCGTCGGCTACATCGTCATGGAGTACGTCGGCGGCCAGTCGCTGCGGCAGCTCGCGCTGGCGCACCACCGGGAGAGCCGCCGTCCGGAGCCGCTGCCGATCGGCCAGGTCATCGCGTACGGGCTGGAAATCCTGCCCGCGCTGGGTTACCTGCACAGCCAGGGCCTGCTCTACTGCGACCTCAAGCCGGACAACGTCATCCAGACCAACGAGCAGCTGAAGCTGATCGACCTCGGCGCGGTCCGCCGCATCGACGACTACGAGAGCCCGCTGTTCTTCACCACCGGCTACAGCGCGCCGGAACTGCCGACGCAGGGCGCGTCGATCGCGTCGGACCTGTTCACCGTCGGGCGCACGCTGGCCGTGCTGAGCTTCGAGTTCACCGGGTACACCACCAAGTTCAAGACGACCCTGCCCGGTCCGGACGCCGTCCCGCTCTTCGCGCTTTTCGGCTCCTACTACCGGTTCCTGCGGCGCGCGACGCACGCCGACCCGGACCGGCGGTTCCTCTCCGCGGAGGAGATGGCCGACCAGCTCACCGGGGTGCTGCGCGAAATCATGGCGCTCGGCACCGGCAAGCCGCGGCCTGGCGCGTCGACCGTGTTCGGCCCGGAGAGCCGCACGTTCGGCGTCCAGCTCGTGGTGCCGGAGGCCGGCGCGAGCGTGCCGCTGCCCGGCGCGGACGAAGTCGTCGCCGGCCTGCCGATCCCGCAGGTGGACACCGACGACCCGGCCGCGGGCGTGCTCGCCACGACGACCGCGCTCGAGCCGCGTGGCGCCATCGAAGCGCTGGCCGGCGCGCCCCGGGAGTCGATCGAGGTCCGGCTGCGGATCGTGCGCGCCCGGATCGAGCTGGGGGAGCTGGCGGAGGCACAGCGGCAGCTGCAGGCGGCGCAGTACCTGGCCATCAAGAACGGCTTCCCGCACGACTGGCGGATCGACTGGTACCGCGGCCTGATCGAGCTGGCGGGTGGCCGTTCGCGGGTTGCGCACGTCGCGTTCGAAGCGGTGTACGACGACCTGCCGGGCGAGATCGCCCCGAAGCTCGCGCTGGGCGTCAGCGCCGAAGGCGTCGGCGACTACTTCGCCGCCGCGCGGTTCTACGAGCTCGTCTGGCGCACCGACCGCAGCTACGTCAGCGCCGCCTTCGGCCTCGCCCGCGTGTACCTGGCGCAGGGCGCGCGGGCCGGCGCGGTCGAGGTGCTGGAGACCGTGCCGCCGTCGTCGACCCACTACATCGACGCGCAGGTCGCGGCGATCAAGATCAAGACGACGGCGACCAAGGCCAACGGCCGCGAGACGCCGGTCACCGAGCACGACCTGCTCGACGCGTCGGCCCGGCTCGAGCGGCTCCGCCTGGACGCCGAGCGCCGGACGCGGCTCAGCGCGAACGTGCTCGAAGCCGCGTACGAGTGGCTTCGCGCCGCCAAGCAGGGCGGCTCCACGCCGGGGGCGCGAGTGCTGGGCTGCGCCCTCGAGGAGCGTGAGCTGCGGTTCGGCCTGGAGCGGTGCTACCGGGCGCTGGCCCGGCTGGCGGCCACGATCGAGCAGCGCGTCGAGCTGGTGGACCGGGCGAACGCCATCCGGCCCCGCACGCTCACGTGACCGGCCTCGTGAGTGCGTAACGGTGTTAGAACACTGCTACGCACTCACGACCTGGATCAGGGGTTGATGTCCCAGTCGCGTTCCCGCTTGTTCTTCGCGTGCTGCGCGGCCAGCTTCTCCAGCGCCTCGGGGTCGCCGTGGGTGCTGAAGTGCTCGAAGCCGACGATCACGAACAGCGCGCGGGCGCTCACCGCGATCGGGCCGTCTTCGGCGTCGAGCCGTCCGTCCGCGCTGACGTAGATCTTGCGGCCCGCGATGCCGTCCAGGCGGGCCGCGATGAACAGCGTCGAACCCACCGGGACCGGACGGCGGAAGTCCGTCTCGAGCTTGCCGGTCACCGCCGGCCGGTGCAGCAGGTTGCCGACCGTCGAACCGAGCGCCTCGTCGAACGCGCAGGCCAGCAGGCCGCCGTGGGCGAGCCCGGGCGCGCCCTGGTGGGCCGCGGTGACGATGAACCGCGAGTGCACGACCTGGCCCTCGCCGACGGTCGAGCGCAGGTGCAGCCCGGCGTCGGCCTCGTCACCACAGCCGAAGCACTCGGCGAAGTGCACCCCGAGCTCGGTGCCCGGCGCCGGCGCCTTCGGGTGCGGGACGGCCGGCTCCACCGGCACCGGCGGCCACGGTTGAGAAACACGACTCATGCGCTGACGTTAACCCGCCGGTAGCCACGGGCCGCGCCCGGCCCGCGAGGTTTGTCCGCAACCCAATTCTCTCCGTAGCCGGAAAGTTCCCCACCGTAGAGAATTCCCGGCTCAGGCTGCCGACCTGCGAAAGCCGGTCAAGACTGGGCCGATGAGCTCGAACGGCCCGATGGGCACTGCACGGGAGGAGTCGTCGCCGGCATGAGCGAACCAGCAGCAACGACGGGCAAACCGTCAGTGGACGAGAGAACCGTCAAACGCGCCGTCTGGGCTTCGGCCATGGGGAACGCCACCGAGTGGTACGACTACGGCGTCTTCACCTCGGGCGCGATCGCCACCAGCATCGGCACGCTGTTCTTCCCGGGTGAAGGCAACGCGGTCCTGAAGTCACTGGCGCTGCTCGCGGTCGGCTTCATCGTGCGGCCGTTCGGCGGGGCGTTCTTCGGGCCGCTCGGCGACAAGCTCGGCCGCAAGCGGGTCCTGGCCATCACGATCCTGCTGATGTCCGGCTGCACGTTCCTGGTCGGCGTCCTGCCGACGTACTCCGGTGCGTACAGCATGGGCATCGCTGCACCGATCGCGATCCTGCTGCTGCGGATCATCCAGGGCTTCTCCACCGGTGGCGAGTACGGCGGAGCGGCGACGTTCATCGCCGAGTACTCCCCGACGAAACGCCGTGGCTTCTTCGGCAGCTTCCTCGAGCTCGGCACGCTGGCCGGCTACGTGCTCGGCAACCTCGTGGTGCTGTCGGTGACGCTCTCGCTGTCGGCCGACCAGGTCGACGCCTGGGGCTGGCGGATCCCGTTCTTCGTCGCGCTGCCGCTCGGCCTGATCGGGCTCTACCTGCGGAACAAGCTCGAGGACACCCCCGAGTTCCGCCGGATGGAAGCCGCGGGCGAGGCGCCGAAGAAGGCGCCGCTGAAGGAGATCTTCGTCCGCAACTGGCGGATGATCCTCAACCTGATCGGCATCGTCCTGCTGCTGAACGTCGCGGACTACCTGCTGCTGACCACGATGCCGACGTACTTCACGGACACGTTGAAGATCAACGACAACACCTCGACGTTGATCATCATCGCGGTCGAAGTGATCCAGATGGCGATCATCATCCCGCTCGGGGCGCTGTCCGACCGGATCGGCCGGAAACCGCTGCTGCTCACCGCGGCCATCGGATTCCTGGTGCTGAGCTGGCCGAGTCTCAAGCTGATGCAGTCCGGTAGCATCTTCTGGCTCTTCGTCGGCTTCCTGATCGTGGCGCTCCTGCTGGTGCTCATGCTCGCGGTGATCGGCTCGACGTTCCCGGCGATGTTCCCGACGCGGGTGCGCTACGGCTCGTTCGCGATCGGCTACAACATCTCGACGTCGCTGTTCGGCGGGACCTGCGGCGTCATCGTGACGGCGCTGATCAAGAGCACCGGCAACGAGGACTGGCCGGCGTACTACCTGATGGCGGCGGCCCTGATCGCGATCCTCCCGATCATCAGGATCCCGGAGACCTCGCAGGTGCCGATGGAGCAGATCGACACCGAAGACAGCGGCGGCAAGCTGGCCTCCGCGTCCGCTCAGCGCTGAGCGGACGCCGGAAAGACGTGTGCCCCGTCCGGATCACCGGGCGGGGCACACGCACGGCCCGGGGTCGCTAGCGCGTCGTCGTCCTCGGCGCTTCCTGCCGGGTGTCGGCCGGAGCCGAGGTGGGCGGGGCGTTCGTCGGCGTCGGGCGGGACGTCGACCGCGGGCCGGCGGAGGGCACCTGGGGAGCCGACGTCCGCTGAACGCGTGGCTGGGTGTGGTCCGGCTCGGTCGTCGGCGGTGCGATCGACGTCGCCGGCACTTCGGTCAGCGACGTGGGCGGGGCAACGGGGGAAGTGGTGCCGACCGTGGACAGCCCGGGTCCGGCCGGCTGCACCGGCTCCGGCGGCCCGGCGCGGTGACCGGCCAGGAAGCCGGCCACCGCCAGGACGACCGCCGTCGCGGTCGAAGTGCCCGCGACGGCGAAGCGCTTGCGTCGTCGCCGGACCCGGCCGCCGCGCTCGATCACGTCGGCGGCGTCGAGGCGCATCGGCGGCTGCGGGCCGCCGGCCGCGCCGTTCAGGAACGCGCGGACGTCTTCTTCGGAGTCCATGTTCGTCACCTCCTCTCCGTGGCCGCGCTGAACGTCAGCGCACCGTAGTGCGGGCCGAGCCGTTTGCGCAGCGTGGCCAGGCCGCGGGAGGCCTGGCTCTTCACCGTGCCGGTGCTGCAGCCGAGTGCCTGCGCGGTCTCTTCGACGCTCAGGTCTTCGAAGTACCGCAGCACCAGCACGGCGCGCTGCTTGGGGGCCAGGACGGCCAGTGCCTGCCGGACCAGCACGTCCTGTTCGCCCGCGGGTTCCGCCGGGAGTTCCGGCGGGGTGTCGGTGAGCCGCTCCCGTTTCCACCTGCTGCGCCGGTGCTCAGCGAGGAACGTGCGCAGGACGACCTTGCGCGCGTAGGCGTCCAGCGCGTCGTGCCGCGACAGCCTCGGCCAGGCGAGGTAGAGCTTGAGCAGCGCGGCCTGCGTGAGGTCTTCGGCCTGGTGCCAATCCCCGCAGAGCAGGAAGGCCGTGGACCGCAGGCTGTGCGCGCGCTCGCCGAAGTACCGGGCGAACTCGCCGTCCCACGGCGAGCCCGGCCCGGTCGACGGACGGGAGCGGGAGATCACCTGGCTACCGGGTCTCCCACACGGCCGGCAGGTGCAGGTCACCGGTCGGCCCCGCCGGGACGGCCCGCGGGACGCGCGGAGCTTGTTTGGCGGGGGCGGGCCTCGTCGTCGTTCGCGGAGCCTGGTCGACCGGACGGCTGCTGGTCGGGCGGGGCGTGGCGACGGTCGGCTCGTTCGGCCGGGTCTCCTGGGTCGTCGGGACCGGCGCCTGCGCCTCCGAAGCCAGCGCGATACCACCGGTCAGGGCGCCACCGGCGAGCACGAGCGCGCCGAGGGTCAGGGCGATGCGGATACGCAAGACAGCTCCTCATTCTCGCGGGCGCGGCAGGGGATCGCCGCGCCTCTGCCCTTAGTCATGCGGCGGGTGATCACCGGGGTTGCATCGGATTTCGCGGGTTTGCGGAGAAACACGAACGGCCGGGAAGCCCGTGCTGGACTTCCCGGCCGCCCGGTGTTCCCTCAGTGGTCTCAGCCGGCGAGCGCCGACAGCTTCTGCCAGCTCGCCCAGTCGTAGGTCCAGTCGCTGTAGTCGCCGTCCTTCGCGGTCAGCGTCTGCGTGCTGCCGGTGATCTCGACCGGGTCGCCGGGGAGCACGCCGTCGTAGTACTCCTTGGCGCGCGCGGGCGAGAGGTTCAGGCAGCCGTGCGAGACGTTCTTCTTGCCCTGCGCCCACATCGACGCGGCCAGGCCGTGGATGAACTCGCCGTTGTTGGAGATCCGGACCGCCCACGGCACCACGACGTTCTCGTAGTGGTACTTCGGGTTGCTCATCGCGTAGGTGGCCTGCTTGCCCATGACGACGTGCACGCCGCTGTGGGTGACACGGCCCGGGTCGGAGTCGAGGCCGTAGCTCACCGGGTAGTCGGCGATCTGCTGGCCGTCGCGGATCACCTGCATCGTGTGCTGCTGGGTGTTGCCCTTGACGATCTGGGAGCGGCCGATCGTGAAGCTGGCCGACAGGTCCTGCTTGCCGTACACGCCGTCGCCGACCTTGACGCCGTAGATCTTGGCGTTGACCTTCACCTGCGTGCCGGGCTTGAAGTACTCCTTCGGCCGCCAGTGCACCGAAGTATCGCCCTCCATCCAGGCCCACGACCCCTCGGTCTTCGGCGTGGTCTCGACCGACAGCGCCTTCTCGACCGACGCCTTGTCGGTGACGCGGTTCGGGAAGGTCAGCGCGATCGGCATCGCGATGCCGTACGTCTGGCCGTCCCCGACGTTCAGGCTGGCCGACGTCTGGCGCTTCGGCTTGACCGTGGTGAACGCGCCGCTGATGGGCAGGTTCTTGCCGTCGGCGCCCTGCACCTGGCCGGACCAGGTGTAGGTCTTGCCGTAGCCGAGCTGCTCGGTGGCGCTCCAGCTCTTCTTGTCCGCCGACGTCTGGCCCTGGACCTGCTTGCCGTCCGGGTTCGTCAACGTGACGGACATGATCGTGCCGTCGGAGATCTTGACGCCGACCGGTTCGCCGGGCGCGATGTCCTGGGCGCCGCCGGCGGGCGTGACGGTCAGTTTCGCGGGCTGCGCGGTGGGTGCCGGCGACTGCGTCGGGCCGCCCCCCGAGGTACCGCTCGCCGAGACCGTCGGTTCACTGCTGCACGCCCCCAGCGTGAGCGCGGCGACCAAGCCCAATGCCATAGCGACGCCCCGGCGCCGCGTGGAAGTCCTCACCGTCAACCCATTCCCCTTTGCCCCTTTGGTGCTACCCCTTCACGAGACGTCCCGTGTGCCCGTGACGTTGAGCAAGATCGGCGTGACGAAAGTCACACCCGCACGCGAGTTCTTTCACTGAGGGGGCACGGCCGACTCCGTGCCGTATCCGGTGATCACGGCGCCGCTGCGCTGCGCAAGACTAGCCGGTGGGTCCGGCGGGAAGCGGGCCGGAGCCCTACGACGTTCCGGTGACCTTGGTGCGCAGAGCGGGTTTTCGCCCCGATCACGGGGTTCAACTTTGGCCAGATCCCGGTAGTCTGCTCTCAGGCCGTCGTTTTGCGTGTTCGTGGCTTCACACTCGCGGAACTTCTGACGCGAGCCATGGAGCCGACCCGCTCTTGACTCGTCTCGTTGGAACCGCCCGGGACGGTCGGGGTGCCGCTTCGGTGGCATTCGAAGCGGATCTGTGTAACGAGGAGTACAGCGGTGGCGCAAGGCACTGTGAAGTGGTTCAACGCGGAGAAGGGCTTCGGCTTCATCGCGCAGGACGGCGGCGAAGGCGACGTGTTCGTTCACTACTCGGAGATCGAGGGCCGCGGTTTCCGCACTCTCGAGGAGAATCAGCGAGTGGAGTTCGAGGTCGGCCAGGGACAGAAGGGCCCGCAGGCCCAGAAGGTCCGCGCGATCTGAGACTGAGGCTCACAAGCCTCACAGGCCCTGCGTAAGTCCAAAGGCCTGAGCGAAGGGCCCCCGGCATCCGCCGGGGGCCCTTTCGCATGCTGGGGTTGCGCCGAGCAGGCTAGTGCCGCCCGCCCACGGGCGCATCGAAGGCATCAGCGGGAAAGTGGAACTCATCGGTGAGATCACTGACCCCACCAAGCTCGTCGACGTCACCGAGATCCCCGACGTGGCCGAGATCGCCGGCGTGGCCGGCCTGCTGCCGCTGATCCTGCAGCGACGAGGCCTGGCCTTCCCAGTTGAGCCGTTCGAGAATCCACTCCTGGGCAAGAGCCTGAGGCGAGATCCCCCGTTCACCGGCGATGTCCTTGAGCTGCTGGCTGGCAATGAGGCTCATCCGCAGCTGGTAGACCTGAGCCTCCCCGAACCGCTTGCCGGACCCGGTGCTTTCCAGGTCGTTGTCCGGAGCCAGGGCGGCGAGGTAGGAGGTGAGCTCGGTGTCCTCGACAACACCATCGTCCGCAGGCTTCGCGGCACCACGATGACGCCCAGAAGACGCAGCGGCTTTCAGGTTCGTGCGGCTGCTCAAGCGGCCAAGGGAGGGAAGGGGCACGAACGCCACGATAACGTTTGCATCTCGCCACACAAACCACTGTGAGCTACAACACGCCGAACCCCCACCCCATTCAGCCCAACAACCCCCCACACGGACCAACGCCCCCCAAACACAAAGCAACCCCCCACTAACCCACCGAGTCGATCACCCCCGAAGACCCCTACGCCCAGCCGCTGCCACTCTCCACGCTGGAAGCGCACGGAACGCACCGTGGGGGGTCCGGGGGGCTCGGCCCCCCGGGCAGCACACCGGAATGAATGGGCCGAAGCGAAGGGCGAAGCCCGAGCAGGCCCAGAAATGGAGGACCCCCGCGCCAGGGGGAGGAACGCGGGGGTCGGAGGGGATCTCCACAGGCGCTGACCGGGGGTGTGTCAGCACCTCGATTGTTGCACGAGTTGGTGGGTTGGGCGAGTGGAGAGCGGGAAATTTCCCCGTGGAGTGTCACTTTCGGGCGGGGTGACGTTCGTTCGGGTGGCTGTCTTCTTCGTGGTTGCCGATTGCGCTGCGTTGTGCGGAGCGTGGTACGAGGTTCACTCTCCGGGGGGCTGTGTGTGGCGGCTGGTGCTGGTTAGCCTCGCGGCCAAGCTGTTGTGAGCCGTATGGAGGGGCTATGAGCGGGTCTGTTGAAGTGCGGCAGTTCCTCCTTCGGTACGAAGGTGCCGATGGGGGGAGTGCTCCGTTTGCCGGGGCGTTGCCGGCGCAGCGAAGTGGGGCTGCTGATGCGCAGCGGGTTTCGGATGATCAGGTTCGGCGGGCTCGGCTGGCGGTGGCGAATGGTGCGCTGGGGGTCGAGGACTGTGTTCAGTTGCTGGAGATGCTGGGGTTGAACTTGGATGAGGACGGTCAGGCGCCGGTTCAGCGCTGAGCCGGTGGGTCCGGTGGTTCCGCCGGACCCTTCCGGTGATATCTCCGCAGGTTGCGGGTCTTTTTGGAGAGCAATTCCCAAGCTGTCGCCGGATGCTTGACGCCAGTTTTGTAACACTGTTATGGTCCGGGGGTCGAAAGGGGACGGACATGACGGCGATCGAGGGTGTGGCGGGGCTGGCGGACCGGATCCGTCCGGTGGTGCAGGTGCTGGGCGGCAAGTTCATGACGTCGCCGGAGCTGGCCGCGGTGGAGGCGGAGGTGGGCTTGCCGCCGCGTTCGCTGTACTTGCGGGGCCGCTCGGCGGTGCTCGGCGACGTCCCGCCGAAGGTGGCCGCGGAGCTGTTCGGCATCTTCCCGCACTGGCTGTTCGACTTCGTCCTGCCGGCGGCGACGGCGGTCGTCGACGCTCCCACCGCGGTCCGCGCCTACGCGGAGTCATCGGCCCGGTGGTCGCGTGTCAACCTTTCGGCCGTATCGGAGCCCGGCCGCTTGGCGGAGCTGTTGTTCCGCGTCGTCGACGCCGCGGATGCGAGCGGGCTGGCGCTCTTCGCGGGCTGGAAGAACGCCGAACGTCCCTCGGGCGACGTCGAACGCCTCGGCTTCGCGCTGATGGTCTTCCGCGAGCTGCGCGGCGGCCTCCACTTCGCGGCGCTGCGGGCGGTGGGCCTCTCGGTGCCGGAGGCGGTGATCGCGGACCCGGAGGGCGGCCGCGCACGCCTGCTGCGCACGGCGTGGCCGGAGGACGCGGCCGACGAGCTCGTGGCGGCGGCGGAGCGCAAACCGCACCTGCGCGACCGACGGCAACGCGCGGAGGCCCTGACCGACGACCGGATCGGCGAACTGCTGGAGTCGGCACTGACGGAACCCGAGCGGGCCGAGTTTGACCACCGCCTGGCGGACCTGGCAACGTTTGCGCAGGTAGCGGCTTCATAGGAGGCTTAAGGAACCCCCTGTGCAAAGCGGTGGCGGCGTGCCCTATGCTTGTAATCGCTCCCAGGGGGACCTGAGAGCGCGGTCGGTCGGTCACCCGAAACCGGCCGGGCTCCCATCGTTCAGCGGCCTAGGACTCCGCCCTTTCAAGGCGGCAACGCGGGTTCGAATCCCGTTGGGAGTACGCAGTACTGTAGTAAAGCAAGGCCCTGTGGCGCAGTTGGTTAGCGCGTCGCCCTGTCACGGCGAAGGTCGCGGGTTCGAGTCCCGTCAGGGTCGCAAGATCGTTCGGCTCCTTGCCGGCGTTCCCGGCCAGGTAGCTCAGTTGGTACGAGCGTCCGCCTGAAAAGCGGAAGGTCGCCGGTTCGACCCCGGCCCTGGCCACCGTTCGAAGAAGCCGTCTTGACTCAGGTCAAGGCGGCTTTCTTGTGTCCGGGGCCGGTCACGCCGGCCCGGAAATGTCGGTGGCGTCCGGCACGATGTCCCGGTGACGCAAGACGACTGGGACGCCCAAGCCGCGACCTTCGACGACCAGCCCGACCACGGCCTCCGCGATCCCCGGGTTCGCGCCGCCTGGGCGGATCTGCTGCTGCCGTTGCTGCCCCCTGCTCCGGCGGCGGTCGTCGACCTCGGGTGCGGGACCGGCAGCCTTGCCGTCCTGCTGGCCGAGGCCGGGCATGACGTCTGCGGGGTCGACCTCTCGCCTCGGATGCTCGACGTGGCCGGGACGAAAGCCGAAGCGGCCGGGGTCAGCGTGGACTTGCGCCGAGGGGACGCGGCCGATCCTCCTTGCCCGCCAAGCACGTACGACGTTGTCCTCGTCCGGCACGTGCTGTGGGCCATGTCCGACCCGTCCGCCGCGGTGACTGTCTGGGTGCGACTGCTGAAACCCGGCGGCCGTCTGATTCTGGTGGAAGGCCGGTGGTTCACCGGTGCCGGGATCTCCGCCGACGAGTGCGAACGCCTGGTCCTCGCCCGGCGGGAAGAGGCGGCGGTGACGCGGCTCGACGATCCGGACTTGTGGGGCGCTCCGATCGAGGACGAGCGATACCTGCTCGTCAGCCGAAGCTGAGGGTGTGGCACCGCGGGACCGTCAGCCTCGGTCCGTGGCCGTCATCTCGACGAGTTCGACGCCGTCCGGCTCGGCCGGTACCGGTGGACCGAAGAGTGGCTCGTTAGGCCGAACGAGTGAACCGCGGGACGCCGTGTCCGGAACCGGCAGAGGGCGACGACCACCCGGCGAAGGCAGCCCGAACACGGGCCGCCACCCACACGGGGAGCCAAAAATGCGATACCTGCTGACCCTCCACATGAACCCCACCCTCTGGGCCACCCTGACCGACGACCAGAAGAACGCCGTCTACGAAGGACACGGTGCCTTCATCAAGCTCGTCACCGAATCCGGTGAGATGGTCGAGACCAAGGCGCTCGCCGAACCGGCCGAAACCAAGACGATCCAGGTCGAGAACGGTGTGGTGCAGACGAAAACCGGCGGCTTCGTCGAGTCCGAGGCCTTCCTCTGCGGCTACTACGTCGTCGACGTCGAAAGCGAGGAACGCGCCGTCGAGCTGGCCGCCCGGATTCCCGACGCGCAGTACACCGCCGTCGAGGTCCGGAAAGTCGTGCACGAAGGTTGATCTCGATCAAGGTCGAGGTTGCATCCTGAACCCATGACAACACCTGGGGAATGGGACATCGACGCCGTCGATCTCGACGCCTACCTGGCGCGCACCGGGCAGAAGCGCCGGCCGCCGTCCGAAGAGGCGCTCCGAGACCTCATGCGCGCGCACGTCCAGGCCATCCCGTTCGAGAACGTCGACGTCGTTCTCGGGCAGCACCAAGGGATTTCGCTCGACGTCGTGAGCGCGAAGCTCGTCGGACGGCGGCGGGGCGGCTATTGCTACGAACACAATGGCCTCTTCGCCGCCGTCCTCGAACGGCTCGGCTACACCGTGCACCGGCTCGCCGCGCGCGTGCAGCCGCGGCGGCCGGGGCCCTACACGCACATGACACTCGTCGTCGACGTCGACGGGCGGCAGTTCCTCGCCGACGTCGGGTACGGGGCCGGGATCCTCGACCCGATGCCGCTCGTCGACGGCCACGAAGTCGACCAGGCCGGCTGGCCGCAGCGGATCGTCCGGAACGGTCACTGGTGGACGCTCCGAAAAGACCCGGAGGACATCGTCGAGTTCCGGCTCGACGAGATGCACCGCATCGACTTCGAGGTCTACCACCACTACACGTCGACGCACCCGAAGTCGCCCTTCACCGGTCGGCTGGTGATCATGACGCTCGAACCCGGGGTCGGCCGCAAGCTGATCGGGCGCGAGCTCACCGTGGAAAAGCCGGACGGCACCACCGAAACCAGCACCGTCGCGCCGGACGAGCTCGACGCCACCCTCAAGGACCTCGGCATCGAGCTGACGGCCGGCGAGCTGGAGCGGCTGAAGACCGTCTACTGACCGAACAACTCGGCCGCCGGCACCGGGCGGCCGAGGTGGTAGCCCTGCGCCTGGTCGCAGCCGAGCGTGCGGAGCAGCTCCAGCTGCTCCGCCGACTCGACCCCTTCGGCGATCACCGTCAGATCCACCGCGTGGGCCATCGCGATGATGCTCGTCACGATGGCCGCCGCGTCGCGGGACTCGGCGATCCCGGTGATGAACGAACGGTCGATCTTGAGCGTGTCCAGGGTCAGGCTGCGCAGCTGCGCCAGCGACGAATAGCCGGTGCCGAAGTCGTCGATCGCCAGCAGCACGCCCAGCGACCGCAGGGACGCCAGCACTTCCGCGGCCGCCGCCTGGTCACGCATCAACGCGCTTTCGGTGACCTCCAGGCACAGCGCGGCGGCGGGCAGCCCGGTGTTCGCGAGCGCGTCCTCGACCGCGGGCACCAGGTGCGGGTCGTCGAGCTGGCGGGCGGACAGGTTGACCTTCAGCGTCAGGTCCAGCCCTTGCCCGCTGCGCCGCGAGGCGAGCTCGCGGGTGGTCGCGCGGAGCATCTCCTTGCCGATCACGTTGATCAGGTCGCTCTCTTCGGCGAGCGGGATGAACTCCGCGGGCGAGATCGCGCCGTGCCGGGGGTGCGTCCAGCGCAGCAGTGCCTCGACCGCGACCATCTCGCCGGTCCGCAGGTCGACGACCGGCTGGTACGCGGGCCAGAGCTGGTCGGAGCTGACCGCGTCGCGCAGGTCCTGCTCCATCCGCAGCCGCCGCTGCATCCGCTCGCGCAGGCCGACGTCGAAGAAGTGGTGACGGCCCCGCCCCAGCGTCTTCGCCTGGTACATCGCGACGTCCGCGTCGCGCAGCAGGTCCTCGGCGCTGCGCCGGTCGTCGCGGCCGACGAGGACGACACCGATGCTCGCGTCGAGGTGCAGCTGCCTGCCGAGCACGCCGATCGGCTCGGCCAGCGCGGCCCGCAGGTGTTCGGCCAGCGCGCGGACTTCGCCGGGGTCGGTGACTTCGCCGGTGACGACCACGAACTCGTCGCCGCCGAGCCTGCCGACCAGGTCGTCGCGGCCCGAGCTGCGGCGCAGGCGCTCGCCGACGATCCGCAGCACCTGGTCGCCGACCGAGTGCCCGAGCGAGTCGTTGATGACCTTGAACTTGTCGAGGTCGAGGAACAGCACGGTGACCGCGCCCCGGTCACGGGCGTCGAGCCTGCCGAGCACCAGCGTCCGGTTGCCCAGCCGGGTGAGCGGGTCGTGGGTCGCGTCGTGGGCCAGCCGCGCGCTGATCGCGCGGGTCTCGGTGATGTCGGTGAACGACGTGACGACGGCCGTCGCCGCCGGGTCGTCCGGGTTGAGCAGCCGGGACGTCAGCGACACCCAGACGTCGCGGCCGTCGGGCCGGCGCAGGCGGACGACCAGGCCGTTGTGCGTGACGCCGGTCCGCCGGGTCTGCACCGAAGGCATCTCGTCCGGCGGGATCCACTGTCCGGACTCGGTGAACAGCACCAGCGTGTGGCACGGGACGCCGATCAGGTCGGCTTCGGCGACGCCGAGGATCCGGCAGGCCGCCGGGTTCGCCGCTTCGATGAGCCCGGACGCGCCCATCACCAGCACGCCTTCGTCGAGCGAAGCGACGACCGTGCGGTAGTTCTGCTCGGCTCGCCGTCGCGCGGTTTCGTCGGCGCAGACGAGCACGTACCCGTCGTTCATCTCGGCGGCCGAGACGCGGACCGCCAGCGGTGCGCCGTCCCGCCGCCGGTGCACCGCTTCCGCGACGCCGCCGCCGCGCCGGATGGCGGGCAGGTCGAGCGGGGCGCCGACGAGCTCGCTCGCGCACCGCCCGACGGCTTCGGCCGCGGTCCAGCCGTACACCGCCTCGGCGGCCGGGTTCCAGCTGGTCACGACGCCTTCGCCGGTGGTCGCGATCAGGGCGTCGCTGACGTGCGACACCAGCGCGGCCTGGTAGTGGAGGGCGTCGGCGGCGGCCTTCTTGGCCGTGATGTCGCGCATGACGACCTGGTAGGCGAGGTGGTCGTGGAGGCGCACCGACACCGTCTCCACGGCGAACTTGCTCCCGTCCAGCCGGCACATCAGGGCTTCGACGGGTTTGGTCGCCGCACCCGGCTTGGTCAGCTTGGCGAGCTCCTCCACCCAGGTGGACTGCGACTCCTCGGCGACGAAGTCGATGAACCGGCGCCCGACGACCTCGTCCGCCGACCGGGCGGCGAAGGTGTCGAGGGCGGCGAGGTTGGCGTAGGTGAGGACACCGTTCCGGTGGACGCAGATCGCGTCCGGGCTCAGTTCGACCAGCTCGGCGGGGTCGGCGGAGGGCTCGGCCGGTCCGCTCGCGGCGACGGCGTCTGCCTCCATGTGCGTCCGTCCCCCGTGAAGTCGGCGTTTGGCCCGTCGATTACACCACCGACTCCGGCTCGTGTATATCCGCCTGAATCGGGCCCCGGCCTGCGGATGCGCGCCGCAGGCGCGGTCCCCAGAAGAGCAGCCCGAAGTGCGCGGCGAACGCGTGGCCGAGCAGCGTGACGATCGAATCGAGGCTCACCGGGTCGTCGCTGAGGTAGATCGCCGCGATGAACGCCTCCATCGCGGCGAGGGCCCACAGCCGCGCGCGGCCGGGCAGCAGGAGCACCAGCGCGCCGGCCGTCGTGAAGAAGCCGTAGCTGACGCCGATGTCGAGCCAGTGCCCGGCCGATACCGGCAGGACGTTGGCGCTGATCAGGGCCATCACCGGCAGTTCGGTGACGAGGGTGGCGAGCACGTGCCCGGAGAAGAACACGGTCGCCACGCGGCGGGTCCTGAAGCGGCGTTCCAGCGGGGCGACGGCGATCGCGAAGATCGCGGCGTAGGCGAGCCAGCCCTGGTCCGGGAGCCAGAACGCGCTGGTCAGCAGCGAGGTCAGCGGGCGCCGCCACAGGTTGTGGGCGTCGGTGCTGGACAGCCGGAGCAGTCGTTCGGTCACCGCGGGGTCGGCGAACTCGAGCAGCAGGGTCGTGCCGAGGAGGACGACCAGGTAGCCGAAGGTGAACGGCGTCGACTTCGGATTCGGGACGAACCGGAGCAAAGCGCGCATGCCGGCGGGCGCCCGGGGGACCGGTTGTCTCGCCTTCAGCAGCATGGTCTGAGCTTCGCCGGTCATGCTGGGAGTATTCCGAGCGCCGCCTTAGAAAACGCTGTGGACGTCACTCACGGTCAGGGCCAGCGATCTGTGACAGATTTTTGCCGCTACTTCACCCATTCGGGGGCCTTGTACGGTAAGAATACGGTCACGATTCGGCCGAAAGGCCTCTCGGGAAGGTCTGTCGGGGTGAACGACGAGATATCGGTCGCCGAGTTGCTCGTCCGCGAAGGCTGGGGCGACCGTCCGCCGCCGACCAGCTCGCGCTGGCGAGTGGTCGCGGTGATGCTGGCCGTCGTCATCGGCTGCGGGGCCGCCGCGGTGCTGGTCGCCTTCGGCGGCAACACCCGTCAAGACGCCGCCCCGGTCGACCAGATCCAGGTCATCCCCTTCCCGCAGCGCACCACCGGCCTCGGCGGAGCGGACCAGGCCACCGACTCGCCGTCCGACGGCGGGATCGGCGGCGGCACCGGCGGCGAGGTCGTCACCGCGTCCGGCGAGCATCGCGGCACCGTCACCGAGGTGCCGGGCAGACCGCCGGCCACGCAGAGCAGCACCGGCAGTGGCAGCGGCACCGAGAACCCGGTGACGACCACCCCCACCTCGGCCGGCATTGCGCCTCCGGGTTCCTCGGTGACCACGACCACGCCCCCGGCTGGTGGTCAGTCCCCGACTCCGCCCCCTCCGTCTCGGCCCAAGCCGACGTCCTGTTTCCTGATCATCTGCTGGTGATCAGGCGAGCTTCTCCGCGATGTCGCTGAAGTTCGCGGTGTTCCACCGTTCCGGGCGCATCACGATCGCGATGTTGCTCCCGTGGGGCTCGTCCATCGCGTCGGTGTACGCCTCGCTCACGCCCGGTGGCAGGTACCGGGCCGCGATCTCGTGCCGCTCCGCCTTCGTCATCGGCCACGACTTCACCACCGGGCCCTCGACCGAGACGTACTGGTAGACGCCGTCCTGCCGCTGGACGCACAGCGCGAACCGGCCGGCTGCCTCGATCAGCCGGGCCTTGCGCGCGCCGGGTGACGTCATCACGACGACGTCGCCGCCCGGCTCGTAGCGGTACCAGATCGGTGTGGTCAGCGGCGCCCGTCCGGGCTCGGCCGCGACGCTGAGCACGCCGACGCGCGGCTGGGCGAGGAACGCTTCGCGCTCTTCCTTGGTCATCTTGCCGGCCATCGAAGGCCTCCTTAAAGCCATTGGATTTGACTTAAGGCTAGCCAGGGGGTGGCCACTAAAGCAAGAGTCTTTGCTTTAGGATGGGCTCATGACCCGCCCCGGCGGCCGTAGTGCCCGTGTCCGCGACGCGGTGCACGACGCCGTCGTCGAACTGCTCGCCGCCGGTGAGATCGACGCGGCGATCCCCAAGATCGCCGAGCGGGCGGGGGTCAACCCGACCAGCATCTACCGGCGCTGGGGCAGCCGTGACGCGCTGCTGATCGATGCGGCGGTGACGCGCCTGCGTACGACGTCACCGATCCCGGACACCGGCTCGCTGCGCGGCGACCTGCTCGGCTGGGCCGAGGGTGTCGAACGCGCGATGCGCGACCGGCACGGCCAGATCCTGCTCCGCGCGCTCGTCGCGACCCTGAGCCCCGACGAGAAGCCGCTCGAGTACCTCCGAGCCCGCGGCGACGACCTGCAGGCCGTGCTCGACAAGGCCGAGGCGCGCGGTGAGCCGGTGCCGTCGGTCGACGAGGTGCTCGACTTCGTCCTGGCCCCGTTCTACCTGCGCGTGCTGTTCCGGCGCCCGGTCGAGCCGGGCACGGCGGCCCAGCTCGTCGACCGGCTGCTTACGGCGCTTTGACCGCTGACACCCAGGTCAGGCGAGCGCGGATGCGGTCGCCGAAGCTGAAGAGGCGTAGTGCGCGGCTGGGTGTCGACAGGCTTATGCGCCGGGTGTGGTCGGTGGAAATGACCTCGGTGTGATCGGGGAACGCCATGCCCCAGGCGGCGATCCTGGCGTCGACGCGTTCGCCGTACTCCTGCACTACGGCGAACAACTGCGGCGCTTCCTGGGCGACCATCTCTTCGATGAGTGCGGAGAACTCGGATTCGTCGCAGAGTGGTCCTGCGTCGGCTGGGTCGTTCACCGCCGGTTCGGGTGTCATCACGTACTCCATCGGCGCCGGACCTGGTTCGTCGAGAGGACCTGGCGACACGGTTCACGGGTCGTGGATCTTCTCCGCTTGCCGTGTCGCCAGAGGCTACTGTGATCGCTTGTCAGAACTACAGAGCAGCCACGCTTCAATGTAGTGCGCTACAAAGTAGCGCGCTAGCCTTTGGCGTGGTCTTTTCGGGTGATGAAGGAGCCATGGGCTCTGCCGGGAGGTGACGCCGATGGTCGAGTCGAGCCGGAGCGCGCTCAAGCGATGGATCGGCGTCGAGCTGAAGCGACTGCGTCAGCGAGCCGGGTACGAGCGCGCCGACGTGGCGGAGCGTCTGGGCAAGACCGCCGCGTGGCCGGGCCACGTCGAAGTCGGCCGGAACCTGCCCAGTGCTGCCGACCTGGAAGTCCTGCTCACCTGGTATGGCCACGCGGACCGCATCCAGTTCTTCCGGACGCTCCTGACTCGTGCCAAGAAGGGCAAGGACTGGTGGATCGGGTTCTCCGACGTCACGCCCGAGTGGTTCACCATGTATCTGGGCCTCGAATCCATCGCCCGGCGGCTCAGCGGCTACGACGCCATGGTCGTCCACGGATTGTTCCAGCTGCCTGAGTATGCCGAAGCCGTCATCCGCGACGTCAACCCGACATTGCCGGATGCCGAAGTAAACCGCCGGGTCGAACTGCGTATGGCGCGCCACGAAGTGCTCACCCATCGCACTGGCCTGGAGCCGCTGCAGGTGTGGCGTGTCATCGACGAAGCCGCACTGCGCCGTGTCGTCGGCGGTCCGGCCGTGATGCGTCGCCAGCTCGAACAGCTGATAAAACTGGCTGAGCTGCCGAACATCACGGTGCAGGTCCTGCCGGCTGCCGCCGGTAGCCACCCCGGTGTCGAGGGCGCCTTCACGATCATGGAATACCCGGCCGAATTCGAGGATGACCCGGGCACCGTCTGGTTCGAGTCGCGCATCCGGGGCACCTTCATCGAAGATCCTTCCGAGATCTCGATCTATCGTGACGACCTGACCCGCATTCAGGTGAACAAGGCCCTCAAGCCGGAACAGAGCATCGCCATGATCGAGCAAGTTGCGAAGGAGATCGCCCGGTGAACCACGCTGAAGCCCTGCGCGTCCTTGGTGATGCCGACGGTTGGTTCAAGTCCAGTGCCAGCGGAGGCCAGGGCGAGTGCGTCGAGGTGAACACCACGACGACCGAATGGGTCGGCGTCCGGGATTCCAAGCTCGGCGCCAGCTCGCCCGTCTTGGCCTTCTCGCGTGCTCAGTGGCGGGCGGCGCTCACGGCGCTTTGAGCAGGTCCGGCTCCGAGCGCCGGCCGAGGTGGTTGAAGAGCAGGTTCAGCACGAACGCGAGTACCGCCGCCACCGTGATCGAGCTGCCGCAGATCGTCTGCAGCCAGGCCGGGAAGTGCTTGAAGAAGTCCGGCGCGAACGCCGGCAGCAGGCCGACGCCGAGCGCCACCGCGACGACGAAGGTGTTGTGGTTGCCGGAAAACTCCACCATCCGGAGATTCTGCGCGCCGACCGCGGCGACCATCGCGAACATCACCACCGCGACCCCGCCGATCACCGGTTCCGGGATCGCCGCGATGAACGCGCCGACCTTCGGCACCAGACCCATCAGGACCAGGATCCCGCCGGTCACCGCGACGACCCAGCGGCTGCGCACGCCGGTCATCCGCACCAGGCCGACGTTCTGCGCGAACGCCGTGTCGGGGAAGGAGTTCATCACCCCGCCGAGCACGGCCGAGACGCCGTCGGTGGCCAGGCCGCGCGCGAGGTCGGCGTCGGTCGGCGGGCGCCCGGTGATCTCGCCGACGGCGATCATGTCGGCGGTCGACTCGGTGAACGTCACCAGCATGACCACGCACATCGACAGGATCGCCGCGACCGGGAACGTCGGCGCGCCGAAGTGGAACGGCGACGCGAGCCCGAACCAGCCGGCCGCGCGCAGGCCGTCCCAGTGCACCAGCCCCATCGGGATCGCCACCACCAGCCCGATGGCCAGCGCGAGCAGCGGCCCGATCTGGTTGGCGAACCCGCGCAGCACGCGGGTGAAGAGCACGAGCAGCGCGAGCACGCCGAACGCCAGCCCGATGTGCGACGGCGCCGCGTAGTCCGGGGACGTCGTGTCGTGGCCGGCGATCATCGCCGCGCCCGGGCCGAGCAGTGAGACGCCGATGACCAGCAGCAGCGTCCCGGTCACCAGCGGCGGGAAGAACCGGATCAGCTTCGCGAACGGCTTCGCGATGAGCAGCCCGAACACGCCGGAGGCGAGCATGGCGCCGTAGACCGCGGGCAGGCCGTACTGGGCCGCGATGAGGATCATCGGGTTGACGACGGTGAACGTCGCGCCCGCCACCACCGGCAGCCGGATGCCGAGCAGCTTGCCGATGCCGACCGCCTGTATCAGCGTCGCGATGCCCGCGACCAGGAGGTCGGCGTTGACCAGCAGGCCGATCGTCGCCGCGTCGAGCTTCAGCGCGCTGCCGACGATCAGCGGCACCGCCACCGAACCGGCGTACATGATCGACATGTGCTGCAGGCCGAGCAGCGCGAGCCGCCCGGCGGGCAGGCCCCGGTCGACCGGGTGGACCGCGGAATCCGTCATGAGCGGACGGTAGCAAGTGCGGGCCGTGATGATCTTGTACCGGGGGGCGGCGCGAAGGCCGCGGATGTGTGACCATCGGTGCATGACTTCGGGCGGTATTTCCCAGGTGGGTCCACCGTTTCGCGCCGATCACGTCGGGAGCCTGCTGCGGCCCCCGGTACTGCGTGACGCGCGGCGGCGGCACGAAAACGGCGAGATCGGCGCGGAGCAGCTCCGCGCGGTCGAGGACGACGCGATCCGCGACGTGATCAAGATGCAGAAGGCGGCCGGGCTGAGCTCGGCGACCGACGGCGAGTTCCGGCGTGCCTCGTGGCACATGGACTTCATCTACTCGCTCGGCGGCATCTCGAAGAGCGACGAGCGGCTGCACGTGAAGTTCCACAACCTGGCGGGCGACCTCGAGTTCAGCCCGCCCGGCCTGCAGGTCGACGGCAAGGTGCGGCTCGACGAGCCGATCTTCGCCGACCACTTCCGGTTCCTGCAGTCCCATGTGGACCCGGGCGTGACGCCGAAGCTGACCATCCCGTCGCCGAGCATGGTCTACTACCGCGGCGGCCGGGCCGCGGTCAGCGAGAGCGTCTACCCGGACCTCGAAGAGTTCTTCGCCGACTTGAGCGCGGCGTACAAGGACCAGGTCACCGCGATGACCGGCCTCGGCTGCCGGTACCTCCAGCTGGACGACACCAGCCTCGCCTACCTGAACGACCCGACGCAGCGGGAGCTGGTCGCGCGGATGGGCGGCGACCCGGACACCCAGCACCTGCGCAACATCGCGACGATGAACGCGGCCCTGTCCGGCCGTCCCGAGGGCCTGACCGTGACGACGCACCTGTGCCGCGGCAACTTCCGGTCCTCGTGGGCCGCCGAGGGCAGCTACGAGTTCGTCGCCGAGGCGCTGTTCGGGGAGCTGGCCGTCGACGGGTTCTTCCTGGAGTACGACGACGAACGCTCCGGCGGCTTCGAGCCGCTGCGGTTCGTGCCCAAGGACAAGAAGGTCGTCCTCGGCCTGGTCACGACCAAGCGGCCGGAGCTGGAGGACCCGGACGTCCTGGTGCGGCGGATCGAAGAGGCTTCGCGCTATGTCGACATCGACCGGCTCTGCCTGTCGCCGCAGTGCGGGTTCTCCTCGACCGAGGAGGGCAACGACCTGACCCCGGACGACCAGCTGCGGAAGCTGGAGCTGATCGTGGCGACGGCCGACCGCGTCTGGGGCGGCAAGTGATCACCTGCGTCGTCGACTACGTCATCGACCCCGCGAAGCTGCCCGACTTCGAACGCTTCGCCGCCGCGTGGATGCGGCTGGTGCAGCGCGAAGGCGGCATCCACCACGGCTACTTCCTGCCGTCAGAGGGGGCGAGCGACGAAGCGCGGGCGCTGTTCAGCTTCGAGAGCCTCGCCGCGTACGAGCGCTACCGGACGTTGTTCGGCGTCGACCCGGACTTCATCGAGGCGGACAAGATCCGCGAGGAGAGCGGGTGCGTGCTGCGGTACCGGCGGACGTTCATGCGGCCGCTGCTCCCGGACGACGAAGACGGGTGAGACACAGCGCGTCGCGGCCGCCGTCGGTCGTGGACCGGGTCCTCGATCTGCTGGGCGCGTTCACGGCCGAGCGGCCGCGGCTGACGCTGTCGGAGCTGAGCCGCCGCGCCGGGCTGCCGTTGTCGACCACGCACCGGCTGGCCGGCGAGCTGACCCGGCGCGGCGCGCTCGTGCGCGACGACGCGGGCGCGTACCGCGTCGGGCTGTGGCTGTGGGAGGTCGCGTCGCTCGCGCCGCACGGCGCTGAGCTGCGGGAGAGCGCGATGCCGTTCCTGGAGGACCTCTACGAGGCCACGCACCAGAACGTGCAGCTCGCGGTGCTCGACGGGCCGGAGGTGGTCTTCGTCGAGCGCATCTCCGGCCGCGCCGCGGTCAACGTCCTGACGCGGGTCGGCGGACGGCTGCCCGCGCACGCGACCGGCGTCGGCCAGGTGCTGCTGGCGCACGCGCCGGCCGAAGCGCAGGAGGAGGTCCTGGCCGGCCCGCTGAAGACGTTCACGCCGAAGACGGTCGGCTCGGCCGCGCAGCTGCGGCGGGTGCTGGCGGACGTCCGCCGCGACGGGTACGCGATCAGCGACGGCCAGATCGAACTGGTCGCCCTGTCGGTGGCGGCCCCGGTCTACGACTCGACGGACGAGGTCGTGGCGGCGATCTCCGTCGTCGTTCCCGCCGAGGGAACGGATCCGCGGACGCTGATCCCGGCGGTGCGGGCCGCGGCGCGCGGCATTTCGCGGGTGCTGGGCGCGCCGCGCGCGCTGCGGTCGTCCGGCGATTCCTCGACGGCTTGAGTCTCTTGTGATCGGATGAAAGGCATGGGTGGACAGAACACGGTTCTCGTCGTCGGGGCGGGGCAGAGCGGGTTCCAGGCCGTGGCTTCGCTGCGGGATCGCGGCTTCGACGGCCGGGTCGTGCTGGTCGGCGAGGAGCCGGGCGTGCCGTACCAGCGGCCGCCGTTGTCGAAGGCCTACCTGGCCGGGACCGCCGGGCAGGAACAGCTGCACCTGCGTGGCGAGGACTTCTTCGCCGAGAAGGACATCGAGCTGGTCGACGCCCAGGTCGAGACCCTCGACCGCGGCGCGCGCGAAATCCGGCTCGAAGACGGCCGGCGGCTCGGCTACGACCACCTGATCCTGGCCACCGGCGCGCGCAACCGGCGGCTGCCCGTGCCCGGCGCGGACCTGCCGGGCGTGCTGACCCTGCGCACCCGCGACGACGCCGACCGGCTGCGCGCGTCACTCGAACAGGCCGGGAACGTCGTCGTGGTCGGCGGCGGGTTCATCGGGCTGGAGTTCGCCTCGCACGCCGGCCGCCCGGTGACGATCGTCGAGGCGCAGGACCGGCTGCTCAACCGGGTCGCGACGCCGGAGATCTCCGCCTATTTCGCTTCGCTGCACCGCGAGGCCGGGCACACGGTGGTGCTCGGCCAAGGCGTCACGGCCCTGCACGGCGACGAGCGCGTCCGCGAGGTCGAGCTGTCCGACGGCACCCGGCTGCCCGCCGACCTGGTCGTGGTCGCCGTCGGTGTCGTGCCGGAGACGACGCTCGCGGCGGCCGCCGGCCTTCCCGTGGACAACGGCGTCGTCGTCGACGAGCACCTGCGCACCGCGGACCCGCGGATCTTCGCGATCGGCGACTGCGCGAACTTCCCGTGCGTGCAGGCGGGGTCCGCGACGCGGCTGGAGTCCGTGCAGAACGCCGTCGACCACGCCCGGTGCGTGGCCGCGGTGCTGACCGGCACGCCCGAGCCGTACGCGAGCCTGCCCTGGTTCTGGACGGACCAGGCGGGCGCGAAGCTGCAGATCGCCGGGATCCTCGCCGGTGCCGACCGGACAGTGGTCGCGGGCGACCCGGCCGAAGGCAAGTTCTCCGTGCTGTCCTTCCGCGACGACGTGCTGATCGCCGTCGAGTCGGTCAACCGGCCGGCCGACCACGTCGCCGCGCGGCGGCTGTTCACCGCGGACCCGCGGCCCGCCTACGCCGACCTCGAAGCGAGCGCCTTCGACCTCAAGGCATACCTGAAGGCGAGGGCGGCGTGATGCGCACGCAGGTCGCGGTGATCGGCGCCGGCCCGGCCGGGCTGCTGTTGTCGTTCTTGCTGCACGAAGCCGGGATCGACTGCGTGGTCCTGGAAGCGCGTGACCGCGAGTACGTCCGGCAGCGCGTGCGTGCGGGCGTGTGCGAGCAACCGACCGTCGAGCTGCTGACGTCGTTGGGACTCGGCGAGCGGCTGGCTGCCGAAGGCATGCCGCACGAAGGCCTCTCGCTGCGGTTCGACCGCGCCGACCACCGGATCGCGCTCACCGAGCTGACCGGGAAGACGATCACGGTCTACGGGCAGCAGGAGATCGTCAAGGACCTGATCGACGCGCACGAAGCCCGCGGGTACCCGATCTCCTTCGAGGTCTCGGACGTCTCACTGTCCGATGTGGACACGGAGCGGCCGCGGGTGGGTTACCGTGACGCCGAAGGGGTTGCGCGGACCATCGAGTGCGACGCCGTGGCGGGCTGCGACGGGTTCCACGGCATCTGTCGTCCGTCCATTCCGGACAGTGCGCTCACGGTGTACGAGCGCGAATACCCGTTCGCGTGGCTGGGTGTCCTCGCGCGGACGCCGCCGTCGCACCACGAGCTGATCTACGCCCACCACGAACGCGGGTTCGCGCTGCACAGCATGCGGACGCCGGAGATCACGCGGCTCTACCTCCAGGTCGACCCGGCCGAGTCCCTGGAAGCCTGGTCCGACGACCGGATCTGGGCCGAGCTGACCGCCCGGCTCGAAGTCGAGGGCGAGGGCGAGTTCACCCTCAGGGAAGGCCCGATCCTCGACAAGGGCATCACGCCGATGCGCAGCTTCGTCGCGGAACCGCTACGCCACGGACGGCTGTTCCTCGCCGGCGACGCCGCCCACATCGTCCCGCCGACCGGCGCCAAGGGCATGAACCTGGCGATCGCCGACGTCCGGGTGTTGTCCCGGGCGCTGGAAGCGTTGCTGCGCGGGGACGAGTCGCTCGCTTCGGCCTACTCCGACACCTGCCTTCGCCGGGTGTGGCGGGCGGAGCACTTCTCGTGGTTCATGACGACGATGCTGCACACCGATCCGCACGCGGATGGCTTCGCGCGGCAGCTCCAGCTGTCGCAACTGCGTTACACCACGTCGTCACGGGCGGCGGCGACCAGCCTCGCCGAAAACTACGTCGGGCTGCCGTTCGTCTAGATCGTCAACTCAAGGTTGACGACGGGGATACGTCAACCTACAGTTGACGACATGGACCTCCCGATGAACATCAAGCTCGACGACCTCATCAACGCCATCAAGAGCAACCACGACCAGGACGCCCTGGCCCAGTTGACCGACGCGGTCTACGTGGGTCAGCACCTCGGCGAAGTGGCCGACCACCTGATCGGCCACTTCGTCGACCAGGCCCGGCGGTCCGGGGCGTCCTGGACCGAAATCGGCGCGAGCATGGGCGTCACCAAGCAGGCCGCGCAGAAGCGGTTCGTGCCCAGGATCGACCCGGGCGGTGACCCGAGCGGCAACATCGAACGCCTCTACGGCCGCTACACCGACCGGGCTCGCCACGTCGTCGTCGAAGCCCAGAAGTCGGCCGTCGAGCACGGCAGCCCGCACATCGACACCGTGCACCTCGTTCTGGGCCTGCTCACCGAACCGGCCGCGCTGGCGGCGGGCGCGATCCTGGCCCAAGGTGTGCAGTTGGACGCCGTCCGCGAAGCCGCCGAGGCGCGGCTGCCCGAGCGGGCCGACCCGGCGCCGAACCCGGTCCCGTTCTCCGGGGCCGCCAAGAAGACCCTCGAACTGACCATGCGCGAGGGCCTGCGGCTCGGGCACAACTACATCGGCACCGAGCACATCCTGCTGGCACTGCTTGAACAGGGCGAAGGCGCCGGTTTCGAGGTGCTCGACGGCGTGGGCGTCAAGAAGGACAAGGCGGAGGCGAAGATCCAGGAGGTGCTGGCGGAGATTCTGGCCGCCCGGGGCCAGTGAGACTCCTGCTGGTCGCCGTGCTTCTCGCGCTGCTCCTGGTGACGCTGCTCTGACCGGGTGGGACCAGGGGGTCCACCCGGTCGGAGCAGCGACTGGTCAGGCGTCGGACTCCGGGCGGCCGTCGGCGGCCCAGGCCGTGTGGAACGAGCCCTCGCGGTCCACCCGGCGGTAGGTGTGGGCACCGAAGAAGTCCCGCTGGCCCTGGACCAGCGCCGCCGGCAGGCGGTCGGCGCGGAGGCCGTCGTAGTACGCCAGCGCCGTCGAGAAGCCCGGCGTCGGGATGCCGAGCTTGACCGCCGTCGAGATCACCGAGCGCCACGAGTCCTGCGCGTCCTCGACCGCCTTGCGGAAGCCGCCCGAGGTGAGCAGCGTCGGCAGCTCCGGCTCGTCGGCGTAGGCCGCGGTGATGTCGTTGAGGAACTTCGCGCGGATGATGCAGCCGCCGCGCCAGATCGAGGCGACCTTGCCGAGGTCGATGTCCCAGCCGTACTCCGTCGCGCCCGCCTGGATCTGGTTGAAGCCCTGCGCGTACGCCACGACCTTCGACGCGTACAGCGCCTGCTCGACGTCGTCGGCGAAGCGCTCCAGCGAGGAGCCCGACAGCGGCGCCGCCGAAGGACCGCCGAGCCCGCGGGCCGCCGCGCGCAGCGACTTGGACCCGGACAGCGAACGCGCGAAGACGGCCTCGGCGATGCCCGAGATCGGGACACCCAGATCGAGGCCGATCTGCACGGTCCAGCGGCCGGTGCCCTTCTGCTCGGCGGCGTCCTCGACGATGTCGACGAACGGCTTGCCGGACGCCTTGTCGACGTGCGCGAGCACGTCGGCGGTGATCTCGATCAGGTAGGAGTCGAGCCGCCCGGTGTTCCACGTGCGGAACACGTCGGCGATCTCGGCCGGCGCGTAGCCGCCCGCGTGGCGGAGCAGGTCGAACGACTCCGCGATCAGCTGCATGTCGGCGTACTCGATGCCGTTGTGGACCATCTTGACGAAGTGGCCGGCACCGTCCGCGCCGATGTGCGTGCAGCACGGCTCGCCGTCGACCTTCGCCGAGATGTCCTCGAACAGCGGGCCGAGCGACTCGTACGACTCCTTCGAGCCGCCGGGCATAATGCTCGGCCCGTGCAGCGCGCCCTCCTCACCACCGGAGACGCCGCTGCCGACGAAGTGCAGCCCGCGTTCGCGCAGCGCCTTCTCGCGGCGGCGCGTGTCGGCGAAGTGCGCGTTGCCGGCGTCGATGATGACGTCGCCCTCTTCGAGCAGCGGCGCGAACTCCTCGATGACGGCGTCCGTCGGACCGCCCGCCTTGACCATGATCACGACCTGCCGGGGCCGCTCCAGCGCGTCGACGAAGTCCTGCGCGGAGTACGCCGGGATGAAGTCGCCCTCGTCGCCGAACTGCTCCACCAGCGCGCGGGTCCGCTCCTCGGACCGGTTGTGCAGGGCCACCGTGTGGCCGTGCCGGGCCAGGTTGCGGGCCAGGTTGCGGCCCATGACCGCCAGGCCGGTGACCCCGATGCTCGCCTTCTTGCTCATCCGAATCCTTCCGAAGTCTCTCTCGATTCAGACAGTAGTCCGATCGACGCCTCAAGGAAGGCCACGGAGCGGTGGCTCACTCAGTTCAGGAGAAGCAGCGGATCGGGCCCTTGTTGAAGGCGAGCATGTCCGTGATGGCCGCCACTAGGTCGATGTCCGCGCCCCACTCGGCGCCGTCCAGCTCGGCGTACGCCCGGTGCAGGTTCCCCGGCAGCCGCTCCTGCTCGCTCAGCGACGCGAACTCGCCGAGGTCCGTCTCCTTGGCCACTTCTAGCGGCGACAGCCCAGCGGCCTTGCCCCGCTCGGCGGTTTCCTGGACGAACTGCAGGTACCGGTCGACGCCGTCGACCACCGACAGGTCGCACGGGCCGCCGTGGCCGGGGAGGATCACCTCCGGCTCGAGTTCCCGGATCACGTCGAGCCCGGCGCGCCAGCCCGCCACCGAGCCCATCAGCGCGAACGGGCTGCCGCCGTTGAACACCAGGTCACCGGCGTAGAGGACGCGCGGGCCGGGCAGCCAGACCAGGACGTCGTTGGTGGTGTGGGCCGCGTGTCCGGGGTGGATCAGCTGGATCTCGACGTCCCCGGCGTACAGCGTGAGCCGGTCGTCGAACACGACTTCGGGCGGGCGTGACCGCAGCTCGCCCCAGTCGCTGCCGACGAAGACGCCCTCGAACGTCTGGATGCCCTCGGCGACCATCAGCTCGCGCGTCTTGCGGTGGCCGATGATCGTCGCGCCCTCGACCAGGTAGTTGCCGTTGGTGTGGTCGCCGTGGTGATGGGTGTTCACCAGCGTCGTCACCGGGCCGCCGGTCGCGGCTCCGACCGTCTCCAGCAGCGCGCGCGTGCGGCGCTCGGTCGAGCACGTGTCGATGAGCACGGTGTGGTCGCCGGCGTCGACGAACCCGCAGTTGTTGATGTACCAGGAGCCGTCGGGCTGGACGTAGCCGTGGACCTGGTCGGCCAGCCGGGTGACTCCGGCGGCGGAGGGCGAACGATCGGTCACGCGGCCACTATGCCCCAGACGGGGCTCCGCCGGTTGGCGGAATAATTCCGAATTTCACTGGTCCAGGAGAGTGACAACGCAGGTGACTGGCGTTCCGCGGCGTTTCCTGGAACGCTGCGCGATGTCATCATCGAGATCCGCAAGGTGAAGCACTAGCCTGGGTGGGTTCGATAGTTCGCGTGCGACGGCGGCCGGTGGCCGCCGTTGCTTGGTAGTGGTCCGGGAGAGCAGGGCGATGGCCAGCACCGTCACCTCGCGCCGGAAGCAGCTCGGGAACGAGCTCCGGCATGCCCGCACCGCGGCGCGGATGACACAGCAGCAGGTCGCCGAGGTCCTCGGCTGCACCCAGGGCAAGGTCAACAAGATCGAGTCCGGTGCCGTCGGGGTGAAGCTCGGGGATGTGCGATCGATGCTGAACGCGTTCGGGATCAACGGCGAAGAGGCCGACACGCTGATGAACCTGGCGCGGGCCGCCGCCGGGCAGCGCGGCCACTGGTCGGGCTACCGCTCGGTGGTGCCGCACTGGTTCCGCACCTTCACGGACCTGGAGCCCGCGGCCGCCGAGATCCTCACCTGGCACGGTGAGCGCATCCCCGGCCCGCTGCAGTCCGAGCACTACATGCTCAAGCAGTTCACCGAGGCCGGCGCGACGGACGTGACGTCGCTGGTGCGCAACCGGCTCGACCGCAAGGCCGTGTTCGAGCAGCAGCAGCCGCCGTACTACCGGTTCATCATCAGCGAGGGCGCGCTGCGCCGGGCGCCCGGCGGGTACGCGCCCGCGGTGATGCTCGACCAGGTCGAGCACCTGCTCTCGCTCGAGAAGCACCCGCGGGTGTACGTGCACGTACTGCCGTTCGGGGCACGGCTGGCCGCGGTGCCCAACGACTTCACGATCATGCGCTTCCCGGACCGCACGCGGGACTTCGTCTACATCGAGCACTCCGCCGGCGGGCTCTACCTCGACGACGTCAAGGACTTCAACATCTTCGTCGACTCGTGGGACAGGCTGCGCGGAGCCGCGCTCGAGCGCCAGGAGACCCGGCAGTTCCTCAAGGAGCTTGCGGAGGGTTACCGCGCCCAGATGCAGCAGATCCAATAGGGCGAATGGCGGTGACATCCGGGTCTTCGCCCCGGGCCGGGGGCTCCGCCACCCGGAGCCCCCAAAAGAGTGTGAGCCGTCCCGAACGGTGAACAACTGTCGGTAGAGTGGGTCTGTTGCGCTTGAAACCACCGGAAGTGCTCGCCCGAAGGGGACGTCGTGGACCCCGACTTCCTTCCCGATGCCATCGACCTCGACCGGCCGAACATCGCGCGCATCTACGACTGGGCCCTCGGCGGCACCGCGAACTGGGCGATCGACCGGCAGTACGGCGAGCAGGCGGTGCAGGCGTTCCCGCTCGCGAAAACCCTCGCCCGCAGCAACCGCGACTTCCTCGGCCGGGCCGTCCGCTACTGCCTCTCCCACGGCATCACGCAGTTCCTCGACCTCGGCAGCGGCATTCCCACGGCGGGCAACGTGCACGAGGTGGCCGACGACTACGCCGACGACAGCCGGTGCGTGTACGTCGACCACGAGCCGGTGGCCGTCGCGCACGGGCGGATGCTGCTGGAGGAAGCGGGGGATCCCGACCGGCACGCCGTGCTGCACGCCGACCTGCGCGACGTCGAAGACGTCTGGGAAGGCGCGCTGGCCACCGGCGTCCTCGACCCCGACCGGCCGATCTGCCTGCTGACCGTGGCGGTGCTGCACTTCCTGCCGGACGTCACGGGCGTGCGCGAAGCCGTCCGCGACTACCGGAGGCTGCTGGCGCCCGGATCGGCGTACGTCCTTTCGCACGCGACCGAAACCGGCGTCGAAGGCGAAGAGCTGGAGCAGATCCGGCGGCTGGTCAAGCTGTCGGAGCGGTCGAGCTCGCCCGCGGTTTCCCGGTCGCTCGACGAGATCGCCGCGTTCTTCGGTAACTTCGAGGTGGTCGAGCCGGGAATCGTGCCTGTGGGAGAGTGGCGCCCCGAGCCCGGCGCCGCCACGGTCCCCCTCGCGAGCGTGGTCGGCGGTGTCGGCCGCAAGCCTGGAGGACAAGATGACGAAGGATCCCGAAGCGCCTGAAGGCGTCGACCTGGAGCGGCCGAACGCGGCGCGCATCTACGACTGGTTCCTCGGCGGCACCGCCAACTGGGCCATCGACCGGCAGTTCGGCGAGCAGGCCGTCAAGACGTTCCCGATGATCAAGACGGTCGCCAGGGTCGGCCGCGACTTCCTCGGCCGCGGCGTCCGGTACCTGGCGCGCAACGGCGTCGACCAGTTCCTCGACCTGGGGTCGGGTGTCCCGACGGTCGGCAACGTCCACGAGGTCGCGGCGGAGGTGAACCCGGACGCGCGGTGCGTGTACGTCGACAACGAGCCGGTGGCGGTGGCCCACTCCCAGATCCTGCTGGAGCGCGAAGGCGTCGCGGACCGGCACGCGGTGCTGCACGGTGACCTGCGCGACCCGGCCGACATCTGGAAGCGCGCGCTCGACACCGGAGTGCTCGACCAGAACCGCCCGATCGGCCTGATCATGGTCGGCGTCCTCTACTTCCTCGGCGAAGACGAGCCGGTGGCCGAGACCATCCAGAAGTACCTGTCCCTGCTGCCGTCGGGCTCGTACTTCCTGTCCTCGCACCTGACGAGCGACGGCTTGGAAGGGATGGCCGACGCGGAGAGCCGCGAGTCGATCATGAAGCAGTACGACCGGTCCAGCACCCCGCTGCACCTGCGGACGCGCGCGGAGTTCACGTCGTTCTTCGCCGGGCTGGAGCTGGTGGAGCCGGGCATCGTGTACCTCCCGGAGTGGCACCCGGAGGAGATCGAGTCGAGGGCCACGAAGAAGCTCGCGAACGACCCGGCGTTCGTCGGGCACCTGTGCGGCCTCGGCCGCAAGCCGTGACGGCTGCCTATGACCCCGCCGCCCCCTATGACACGGTTGCGGTCCAGTACGCCGAGTTCGTCCGGGACATCTGGGACGACCACCCGCTGGACCGCGCCGCGTGGACGGCGTTCGCGGATTCCGTGCGCGGCCGCGGCCCGGTCGCCGACCTCGGCTGCGGCCCCGGGCACCTCACCGCGCACCTGCGTGCACTGGGGCTCGACGTGTTCGGCGTCGACTTGTCCCCGGCGATGATCGAGCTGGCCCGCGCCGCGGAGCCCGCGCTGCGGTTCGAAGTCGGTTCCATGACGGCGCTGGACGTCCCCGACGCGTCGCTGGCCGGGATCCTGACGTGGTACTCGGTGATCCACATGCCGCCGGCGGAGGTGCCGGGCGTCTTCGCCGAGTTCACCCGGACGTTGGCCCCGGGTGGTCACGTTCTGTTGGGCTGCTTCGAATCCGACGGCGGGCCGGTGACGGAGTTCGATCACAAGGTCACGACGGCCTACCGCTGGCCCCTGGACGAACTGGCGTCGATGGCCGCCACCGCGGGCCTCACCGAAGCCGGGCGGATGTACCGCGCCCACGCGGAAGGGGAGCGCCCCTTCCGTCAGGGCCGCCTCTTCCTGCGAAAGCCCTAGCCTGCCCAAGACGAGAGCCCCGGTTCCGCAGGGAACCGGGGCTCTTTGTGGTGGTACGGCAGTTCAGGGCTTCAGGCGCGCGAACCGATGCGGCCGCGCAGCAGGGGCGTCAGGTCGATCGAGGCCTCGAGCGGCCGGGTGGTGCGGACCCCGTCGGAGTGGCGCTGCAGCGGGAGGTCCTGGTCCGTCGCCCACGTCGTGGTCTTGCGCAGCGGCGCCTGGATCAGGCTGAAACCGAAGCGGTTCCTCAGTTCGTTCCCGATTCCGCGGCGGCCACGGTGCTGCTCTTCCTCGCGGCGCAACAGCGAGTTCAGCCGGACGGCCATCGTCTACACCCCCAGCTCTCGTCGCGGTGACCGGGCCCGTTCGCCGCCGATCAGTCCGAGACAGGGTTCGCACGGCATGCCGGCCCCGGGGACCAGCCATTCGACATCGGAGCGCGTAAGCGCTTCCCCGCACTTGGCTCCGACTGTGTCATTCGGGGCTTCGCCCCGGCCGGGGGCTTCGCCACCCGGACCCCCTGAACGACGCTGGTCATTCGTCCCACGGGCGGCGTCCAGCTCGAAGACGTGGACGACCCGGCGGGTCTCGCCGGCGGTTCCCCTGGCGAGCCTGCCCACGATCCGCACGCCGGGTGGCGCACTGTCCTCGACGATCACGCTGATCCCCCATGAGGTCGTGGCCGTGGCTTGGATCGGTTCGGTTCCGGCATTCGTCCTGTGTCGACGACCGCCCGTCGCGGGCAGGCTGTCGTTCGCCGACGCCGGCGCCCCGGCCGATGCGATTAATCCTACTCCTGGAATAATCTTCATGTCGAGGCCGGATCCAGTTGATCACCCGCTTGGCCCTGTGGCGTACTCCATTGAGACACTGAGTAACCGGGAGCGGGTACCTTCGACCAGGTCACGGCCGCGCCCCCCAACGATCCTCGGAGGTACGACCCATGGCGGATTATCCGTCGTTCGCGGATTACGATCCGAACACGGCCGTGTCCCTGTTCCAAGAGGCCGCCTGGGAGAAGTCGTTCGCCAGCGAGCCCAACGGCGGCAGCTGCGTCGAGGTCAACCTGGGTCGCGAAGGCATGATCGGCGTGCGGGACACCAAGCTCGCGAGCAGCCCGGTCTTCGTGTTCGACACCGCCGAGTGGGAAGCGTTCCTGATCGCCGTCAAGGCGGGGCAGTTCGACCTGCCCGCCTGAGCCCGCTGCCGCGCCGGTGATCATGATCACCGGCTTGTTCCCGGCTGTCCGCGCAAAAATGGTGAAGGCCCCCTTCCCCGTCCTCTGCGGTGAAGGAGGCCTTCGCGACGCCTTGGATACGCCTGAGCGCCGGATGTGAGCGAAGTCTCACCCGATTGCCGGAAGCTCCCCACCCCGCAGCCGGCCGCGGGTCCGGCGCCAGGCGACCACGACGAGCACCACCAGCCCGATCAGCGGCAGCGTGCTGATCGCCCAGCTCACGCCCATCGGCGGCCCCGGCTGTTCCTGCACCGGCAACGCGCGCAGCTCGCCGGTGCCGGACCCGGCGGGCCCGTTGACGGTGAAGTGGAACGTCCAGGCACCCGGCCGCGGCATCGAGCGGACGTCGAGCCCCCAGACGTCGCGTTTGCGCGGGTGGCGGACCAGGGGCTGGGCGCGGTTCTTCCCGCCCTCCGGGTTGATCAGCGTGAGCGTGCCGGACTTCCCCTCGATCCCGCCGTCGGGGATGAACGTGAAGTCCAGTGACTGCATGGCTTTCACCGGCCAGGTGCTGAACCCGATCGTCAGGCCGTACGGCCCGGCCTGCACCCGCTCGGTGTGCACGATGTTGACCGGCTCGTAGGCGTTCGCCGGTGCCGCGGTGGCGAACAGCAGGCCGGCGACGGCAGCTAGGGCGAGCACAGTCCGCCTTATGGGGGTTCCGGGTGGCGGAGCCCCCGGCCGGGGCGGAGCCCCGATTGACAACGTCTTACGCATCAGCGGTTTCCCCCTTCTTCGCGGGCGCCAGCAGGCAGAGCATCCCGCCGAACCGCCACCCGGCGAACCCGCCGAGCAGCCCGAAAGCCGCGCTGAGCACGGCGGTCGTCGTCAGGTACCAGGCCGGCGGCAGGTGCGCGTAGGTGTAGAGCAGGACGCGCTGCACCGGCAGGCTCAGCCCGAGCAGCAGCCCGGCGATCCCGCCGGCGACCACGGACACCCGGCCCGCGCGCCACCCCCGGCGCCGGCCGGCGAGGTACACCAGCTCCATCAGCCCGGCCACCGGCAGCAGCGCGAGCGGCGCCAGCGACGGCATCTCCGGCACGCCCGAGATCGTGTCCCGCAGCGGCAGGTCGACCAGGTCGGCGTACGCCTTCGCCGCCCACGGCGAGAACCACCAGAAGACGCCTTGCACCGCCGCGACCATCGCCGCCGTGCCGATCGCGCCGCCCGGACGGCGGAGGAACCCGGCGCCGACGGCGACCAGCAGCACCGCCATCATCGACGTGCCGATCGCGACGGCGTCGGCGTAGTCGTCCGGCACCTGCTGCAGTCCCAGTGCCAGCACGGGCGCGAAGGTCAGCAGCACGGTCAGCGAAGCGAGCGTGCCGAGCCGGCCCCAGCGGTGCTCACGGGCCGCGGCGAACACCGCGGTCGTGCCGATCAGCGACACCGTGATCGACAGCAGCAGCCCGATGTGCGGCGGCGAGTCGATGACCGCGTCGAAGCCGTAGAGCCCGTGCCACCACTGGTCCCACAGCCCGTACAGCAGGAACGTCGCCGCGCCGACGCCGGAGACCAGGTAGCCCAGCGGTGCCGCGAACGTCCGGCCGAAGACGTTGACCACGCGCCCGCCGACCCGCGGGTCGGCCGGCCGTCCCGCGCGCCGCGCCGCCGTCGTCAGCAGCACGACGGCGAGGCTCGCCAGGCCGACGACCGCGCTGCCCGCGTACAGGAACAGGTGCGGCAGCGTGAAGAACGTGTCCGGCCCGACGTCGCTGTGCCACTGGATGTCCCAGGTGAGCCCGACCAGTGACAGCAGCGACCCGCCGAGCACGACGTTCGCGGGCAGCAACCCCGTTCGCGCTTGTTTCGCGACCGACGCCGTGTGGACGCCGGATGCGGTGAGATCCATTCCCCCGACCCTCCTTTATTTGACCAGTAACGGAAAGACGACCTGCGCGGGCCCACCGGGGCCGCGCAGCGACACGGTGATCTCCCACTGCCCGGCCATCGGCAGCCCGACGTCCACGGCGCGGAATCGGCCGGGCCCGTCCGGCCCGGCGGGCACCGGCGCGAACGCGTGCCCCATCTGCGCCATGACCGGCGCGACCGTGACGGCGTCGGGCGCGGGCCCGGTGACGCCGAGCGCGAACGTGTTGCCGCCAATGCGTGGCTCGTCCGCGGAGAACTGCACGGTGTACGGCCCCGAAACCGCTTGCTGGGTAGTGGGTTTCGTCCCGCTGCCGCCCCAAAGCAGCCACGCGGCCCCGGCGGCGACGACCAGCGCGACGATGGCGATGAGCACGGTTGGGCGTTTCATCGGACGGCTCCCGTCGTCGGGACGTCCACCACGGCGGGGATCGTGAGCACGCGGTAGCCGCGTTCGGCCTGCAGCCAGATCCGGTACCGGCCCGGCGCGGCGAAGGTGTAGGTGAAGCTGACGTCCGGGCCGTACGCGGCCACGGTCTCGTCGGGGCGGTCGAGCTGCCCCGCGACCGGCGGGATCATGGCGTGGACGTGCGCCCAGGTGGGTGCCTTCGCGGCGCTTTCCCCGACCGGCCCGGTGATCGGCCCCGCGACGATGAGGTGACCGAGCATGCCCAGCCACGGCTGGAGGTCCTGGGTCCGGAAGTGCGCGGTGATCGTCGACGGCGTGCCCGGGCTGATCGTGAGGTCCACGGGGGTTCCGTCGACCGTCCGCGGCCCGGTGCCCGCGGGTTCGGGAGCGGGTGCCGCGGTGCCCGTCATGTCCACAGTGGACCGTGCGAGCTGGACTCCGCCGCCGCGCCGGACGAGTTCCGCGGCGACGGCGTACGTGCCCGCTTCCGGATCGGCGAGGCCGACGCGGTAGTCGCCGGGGCCGACGCGCACCGGGTGCAGGTGGCTCATCCGGCCGGACGGCGAGACCACGACGAGGTGCACGAGGGCGTTGTCGTGGATGAGCAGGTCGTCGACCGGACGTCCGGTGGCGCCGTCGGTGAGGCTCAGCCGCAGCTCGCCGCGTTCGGCGCGGACGGCCAGGTTCACCGGCGGCCGCGAGTAGTCCACGGTGGACAGACGAGCGTTGGCGTACGGGTCGGTGACGTTGTCGAACGTCGGGTCGAGCTGGCTGCCCGGCGCGGGCGGCGGGGGAGTGCTCGCCGACAGCAGGGCTCCCGTGACGGCGACGGCGATCGCGGCGACCACGCCGCCCGCCGGGATCAGCGCGAAGGCGGTGCGCCTCGCTCTGACCCCGACGATCAGGGCGAGCAGCAGGAACGCGCCGGCGGCGACGAACCCGCCGTAGGTCGCCTTCTCCCACGGCGGGACCACGCGAGCCGGCACGATGAACGGGATCGTGGCGGCCGGGCCGGTGCCGTCGCTCAGCGAGAGCTCCCACGGTCCCGGCTTGTCGACGCGCAGATCCCCCGCGTAGACGCCCGGTTCGGCGCCGAGGACGACGTCGGCCCGCGACGTCACGACGCCGTCGGCCGCGACGGTCAGGTGCAGCGTGCCGGGCGCGGTGCCCCGGTGCGTCACGACGTCGACCCGCAGCGGCGACGGAGTCACGTCGACCCGGCGGATGATCACGGTCAGTTCCCGCGCACCCAGCGTCTGCGCGACCTGGATGTCGGCGCCGGACGGCGCCCCGTCGGCGTGCGCGGTCCCGCCGCCGGCGGCGATCCCCAGTGCGGCCAGCAGCAGCAGTAACGCGAGTTTCGGTTTGCTCCCCATCGTGCTTCGAACCTAGCCAGGCCGCGGCGTGGCGGGCGTCACGGCGGCGAGGGAACTCCGGTCCCCAGTTCGGGGGACCGGAGCACCCGGGGAACTCAGGGGTTCAGGAACTTCCGCAGGTGCGCGACGACTTCGTCCGGCTGTTCCTCGGGCAGGAAGTGGCCGCATTCGGCGAGGGCCGCGCCGGTGACGTCGTTCGCGTACTCCTGCCAGATTTCGAGCGTCGGGAGCGTGCCGAGCAGGCCGTTCGCGCCCCACAACGCGAGGAGTGGCTGGGTGACGCGCTTGCCGGCTTCGTAGTCGGCGTCGTCGAGTTCGGCGTCGTCCGGGAAGGAGGCGCGGTAGTCGTCGAAGCCGGCCCTGAGCGCTCCGGGCTGGGAGAACGCGCGGACGTACTCGGCCTGCGCGTCGGCGCCGAGCCCTTGCCGCTGGTAGGTCCAGCGCTCGAAGAAGTAGCCGAGGTAGGCGGCGATGTTCTGGCCGGCGAGCAGTTCCGGGAGGTCGGGCTGGAGGTGGAAGAGCCAGTGCCAGTACGCCTTCGCGACGCCGGTGTCGAGCCGTTGCCACATCGCGCGGGTCGGGGCGATGTCGAGCACGGCGAGGCGTTCGACCTGGTCCGGGCGGTCGAGGGCCCAGCGGTGGGCGACGCGGCCGCCGCGGTCGTGCCCGGCGACGGCAGTCCTCGCGAACCCGAGGTGGTCGGCCAGCGCGGCGACGTCGGCGGCCATCGTGCGCTTGTCGTAGCCGCCCTTCGGTTTGTCAGTACGGCCGTAGCCGCGCAGGTCGGGGGCGATCACCGTGTGCGTCTCGGCGAGCGGCCCGATGACCTTGTGCCAGCAGTGCGACGTCTGCGGCCAGCCGTGCAGCAGGAACAGCGGCGGGCCGTCCCCGGCCGTGCGGTAGTGCATCCGGATCCCGTTGACGGTGGCCATGCGTTCTAACCGGTTCATGGGGTTAGACGATAGCCCTGCTTCTAACTATCTTCAAGGGTTAGACTGGCCGCATGGAGTGGGCCTTCGACGGCGGACGGCCGTGCCTCGACCTGGTCAACACGCTGCGCTCCCGGTACGCCGAGGGTGTCGAGATGCTGACCGGGCCCGACGCGCTGGCCGAGTGGCTTTCGCTCGCCGGGTTCACGGCGGGGCCGGTGCCGGTGACGGCGGGGAACGTGCTGGCGGCGAAGGCGTTGCGGGAGGCGATCGACCGCGTCCTGCTGCCGCCCGAGGTGCCGGAGAAGATGGACCTCGAGCTGGTCAACAACGCGGCGGCCGCGGCACCGGCGCCCCCGCCGCGCCTGGTGCTTGCCGACGGCGTGCTGAGGCGCGAGGTCCCGGCCCCGAAGGACCCGGTGGCGGCGGCGTTCGCCGTCCTGGCGGCCGACGCGATCGACTTGGCGACGAGCGGCGCGGAGGTGCGGATCTGCGCGGCGGACGACTGCGGCCTCCGGTTCTGCGACGCGTCACCGCGGCGGAACCGCCAGTGGTGCTCGATGGCGCGGTGCGGGAACCGGGCGAAGGCCCGGGCGCACTACGCGCGGATCAGCGGTCGTGAGTGAAAAGGCGGGTGAGAACACTGTTTTTCACTCACGACCCCCGCCGCGGACCAGCAACCGATACGCCTGCGGGTGCGCGCGGAACCAGACGTTGAGCTTCCCGATCCACCGCATGTACGACGTCCGCAGCGAAGCCGGGATCGGCGTGCTCACGAGCCGCACGGCGGTCGCGAAGCGGGTGAACCGCCGCTGGTCCCGGTCCGTCCACGGGAGACCGAGCCGCTCGCGGAACTCCGGTGGCAGCGTCGCCCGGATCAGGAACCGCTGCCCGCGCGCCTGCAGGTCCCGCACCGGCCGCCACCACGGATCCCGCAGCCACGCCGCCGGTTTCCGCACCGTCCGGATCGTCTCGAAGAGCGTGTCGATCGCCGGATTCCCGCCGAAACCGGCCACCATCGAGTCGTAGTAGCGCTCGAAAGCCGCCCAGTCCGGCGGCAGTTCGCGCTCACGCACCCCGAGCAACCGCCCGATGTCGCACATCTGCGCGTAGTACTCGTCCAGTTCGGACTGCCCGAGTGGCCGTCCGAAAAACCGTTGCACGTCAACGGGAACCTTCACCAGCGTCGCGTGCACCCACGCATACGCCCCGGGGTCGAGCGCGCTGTACCGCTGCCCGTCCGCAACTCCGGTGAACGTGCGGTGCAGCTCGCGTAGGCGGGTGGCCTCGACCCGGGCTCCGGCCGGACCGCCGTAGACGTAGATCGACAGCGACGCGCCCGTCCGCATCAGCCGGGTCCACGGGTCTTCGGCGTAGTCCGAATGGTCCCGCACGCCGGCCGCGACGACCGGGTGCGCCACCTGCAGCACCAGCACCTGCCCGGCCAGCAGCACGTCGCGGAAGTCGCCGAAGTACTTCCACGCCGCCGTGCCGCGGACGACCGGCGGGGCCATCAAGCCCCGCGGAGCAGCATCATCAGCGGTTCGGCGACCGGGGTGTCGGTCTCGCCGGTGGCCAGCCGCCGCAGCTGCAACCCCGCGATCAGCGCGACCACCGGACCGGCCAGCCGCCGCGCCTGCGGCACGCCCAGGGCTTCCAGGATCGTCACGGCCAGTTCGTCGTACGCCGCGAAGCAGCGCGAAGAAGCTTCGTGCAGCTCGGGATCCCGCGCGGACTGGAGGTACAGCTCGTGCGCGCCGAGCTCGTCGGCGCCGAAGGGCAGCTGCGCGATCACGTGCTCGACGACCGAAGCCGCCTGCTCCACGCTCAAGCCGTCCGCGCGGTAGCCGTCGACGATCGCGCCGAGCTTCGCCGTCTCGTCCTCGACGAACAACAGCATCGCTTCGCGCAGCAACGCCGTCTGGCTGGGGAAGTGGTAGGTCAGCGTGCCGAGTGAGACACCCGCGGCGGCGACGATCCGGCGGTTCGTCAGCCCGCCGACGCCGTGTTCGCCGACGACGGTCAGCGCGCCGCGCAGGATGGCCTCCCGCGTGCTCACCACCTTGTCGCGGGATGCCGCTCCGGCCACCGTTCGACCTCTTCCAGTTGCGCGGCGAGGGAGATCAGCCGCTCCTCGGCGTGCGACGGGCCGAGCAGCTGCGCGCCGAGCGGGAGCCCGCCGTCCGTCAGCCCGGCCGGGACGTTGACCCCCGGCCAGCCCAGCACGTTCCACGGCCAAGCGTACGGGCAGGCGGCGATCATGGCCTGGTCGGTCTCCCAGCCGGACAGCCCGTCGAACGTGCCGATCGGCGGCGGCGGGGTCGCGGTGGTCGGGGTGAGCAGGACGTCGACGCGGCCGAACACCGAGCCGATCCGCCGGTGCAGGCCCGGCTCGAGGGCGCGTGCCAGCCGCAGCGCGGGCCCGGCCAGCAGACGGCCGTGGCCGGCGTTGCTGCGCGTGCGCGGGTCGAGCCCGGCCCGGTCGGGCACCCGCAGGGTCCAGTCGCGGACACCGGTGAGCGAGCGCGGCAGGAACGTCAGGCCGATCAACCCGTAGTCCGGTTCGACCTCGACGATCTCGTGGCCCAGCCCGGCGAGGGACTCGGCGAGCCGCCGCACGCTCGCTTCGACGACCGGGTCGAGCCGGGTCTTGGTGGCGGTGAAGGGGATCCGCGTCGACAGGCCGATCCGCAGCCGGCCGGGTTCACGCGCCGCGGCAGCCTGGAACGTCGTGCCGGTGGCGGCGGCGACGTCGAGCAGCAGGGCGGCGTCTTCGACGGTCCGGGCGAGCGGGCCGAGCACGGTCAGGCCGTGGAACAGCTCGCCGCCGGTCGGGATCCGCCCGCGCTGGGTCTTGATGCCGACCAGCCCGGTCCACGCGGCGGGGATGCGCACCGAACCGGCGCCGTCGGACCCGAGCGCGGCCGCGATGGCCCCCGACGCCACCGCGGCCGCGCTCCCGCCCGAAGAACCCCCGGGGGTGTGGCCGGGGTGCCACGGGTTCCGTGTCACGCCGAAGGCCGGGCCCTCGGTGAACGGCCACTGGCCCAGCTCGGGGGTGTTCGTCTTGCCGATGATCACAGCTCCGGCTTCGCGCAGCAGCGCGACGGCGGGCGCGTCGGATGTCGCGCACGGGAATTCGCCGACGCAGCCGAACGAAGTGGGCAGGCCGGTCAGATCGACGTCGTCCTTGATCGCGACCGGCACGCCCAGCAGCGGCGCGCGCTCGCCGGCAGCCAGGCGCCGGTCCGCGTCGGCGGCTTCGGCGAGGGCTTCGTCGTCGCGCAGGTGGCGGAAGGCGTTGAGCGTGGGCTGGCTCGCGTGCGCCCGGCCGAGTGCCGCCGCGGTGAGTTCGGCCGAGGTGATCTCACCCGCGGCGAGCTGCGCGGCCTGGGCGGCGAGGCCCGTGAAATCGAGGCTCGTAACGGTCATGGCGGCCCCCGAAAGTTCTCGTTCGTTCGAACGAACGTTACCGGATATCGCCGTCTTCCCGCCACTCCCGAACGCCCCAATGTGGCGTTGGTTGCGTCCAACGCACCCAATGTGGCGTTCGGTGCGTCAGATGCACCGAACGCCACATTGGGGCGCTCTAGAGTGGGCGGGTAGCCGAGCCTGGAGGGCCGATGACGTTCGACTTCGCCGGATTCCCGGATGCCGCGCTGGCCGCGATCCCCCGCGTCGACCTGGGCGGCTGGCCGACGCCGCTGCAGGCGGCGCCCCGGCTCGGCGAAGCACTCGGCCTGGCGAACCTGTGGCTCAAGCGCGACGACGTCCACCCGCTCGGCGCGGGCGGCAACAAGCTCCGCAAGCTGGAATACCACCTCGGTGCCGCGAGGGAAGCGGGCGCGGACACCGTGGTCACGTTCGGCGCGCTCCAGACCAACCACGGCCGCCAGACCGCCGCCGCGTGCGCGAAGCTCGGCCTGCGCTGCGAACTCGTCCTCACCGCCAAGGTCCCGCGTGACGGCGACGCGTACGAGCGGTCCGGCAACATCCCGCTGGACAAGCTGTTCGGCGCGACCGTCCACGTCTGCGCCGACGGCGAGGAGACCGGCCGCACCTACGACCGCCTGGTCGCCGAAGCCGCCCAGGACGGCCGGAAGGTCGCGACGATCCCCGTCGGCGGCTCGAACGACCTGGGCGCACTCGGGTACGTCCGCGCCACGCACGAACTCGCGACGCAGCTGGCGGAACGCGGCATCGAGCGCGCCCACCTCGTCGTCCCGCACGCCAGCGGCGGCACGGCCGCCGGCGTGGCTTTGGCCGCCGGGCTGCTCGGCGGCCTCGGTGTCGGCATCGCCTGCGTCAGCCACCCGCTCGACGAGGCCACGGAAAACCTGCGCGAACTCACGTCCGGAGCGGCGAAGCTGCTCGGCGTCGACCCGCCGTCGCTGAACCACGTCCGGCTGGGCGACTCCACGCTCGGCCCCGGCTACGGCATCCCGACCGACGCGGTCTGGAACGCGCTACGCCTCTTCGGGAGCACTGAGGGCGTCGTGCTCGACCCGGTCTACACGGGCAAGGTGGCCGCCGCGCTGATCGAATGGGCCGGCCACTTCGCCCCGGACGACCACGTGGTGTTCCTGCACACCGGCGGCATGCCCGGCCTGTACGGCTACGCGCCCGAATTCACGGCGGCCGTCGAAGGCTGACTCCAGCCGGGTCGCCAGCCACAGCAGCGTGCCGAGCAGCACGACGTCGGCGAGCAGCAGCAGCCGCTGCATGACGCCGATCGGGAAGACCGCGGAAATCTCCGGGAACGGCGAGACCCCGGCCTCGCTCAGCCGCACGAACACGAAACTCAGGGCGAACAGCGCGAACGCGCCCGCGGTCAGCCGGATCGCCCGCACCACCGCGACGCGCTCCGGCCGGTCCTTCAGCGGCTCCAGCAGCGAGATCGCCGCGCCGGGCAGGCTGCAGAACGCGACCAGGCACGCGTAGAGGTGGATCTCGCCGCTCACCGGGTCCGGTGCCTCGGGGTAGCTCGCCGGGAAGATCGCGGCCGCGGCCAGCCCGAGCGCCCAGAGGGCGAGCAGCAGCCGGGTCGTCCGTGACAGCGGAACGCCGGCGACCTGCAGCGCGCCGAGCACCGCGAGCGACCCGATGGCCAGCGAGAGCACGCTCGCCGCGAGCATCCCTTCGCCGCGGTCGGTCACGGTGTAGCTCGACAGCGTGTCGTACACCGGATTGCGTGAGCTGACCACGTGCAGCACCACGGCCGTGAACAGTCCCCACCCGATCGCGCCCAGCGCGACGAGCCGCCACGGTCTCGTCCGCTTTCCCGCTTCCATCCCCATGCGTCCAGGGTCGCCGGAAACGCCACCGCCGTGATCAGGGAAGACCCTGATTAACCCCCGGATTCGAAATCGACCAGGACGAGTGCCTGGTCGTCGTGCCGCTTCGGGCGGGGCCAGCGTTCGCCGTCCGGATCCTGCTTCTCCGCGGTGCGAATGGCGTCCAGCACCGCGTCCGGGCCGTCGGCACGGGTGATCGCCAGGACCTCGCGCCAGCCGAACAACGCGTACTGGTCGACGCCGATGGACACGCCGTCGCTGGCGAGCAGCACCGCGTCGACGTCGGCTCGCCGCCAGCTGCGCCGGACCGCGTGCGCGGCGGCGCCCGGGTCGGCTTCGGCGACCCAGAAGCCGTCGTGGGCGTTGCGACGGCGCCGGACGTCGGCGCCGGTCTGGAGCATCCCGCGCCGCCGCAGCCGGGCCAGCCGGTCGTCCGATACGACGTCGACGCCGAAGCCGCCGAAGCCGATCACCGGGCTGTCGGCCAGCACCAACGCGTCGACGCGGTCTTCGAGCCAGCGCACGGCCGCGACCGTGCTCGACGGCGACTGCTGCGGCCGCAGCCGGTTCGCCGCCGTGACCTCGGCGATCGCCGAGGTCAGCAGCTCGGTCAGGTCGGTGTCGGGGTGCGCGCGGAGGTCGTCGGCGAGGCGCCGGGCCAGCCGTTCCGCGTACCAGCCTCCGGGGGGTTGCGAGGGGTCCGACGAGGTGGCGCCGTCGAGGACCAGGACCGCGTTGTCCAGCACGACGATGTGGTCTTCGGTGGGGCGTGGGTGGCCGTCGGCGCCCACCCCGGCCCGTTCGGCGAACGCGATCTCGGGCATCACCCGACTGTACGTCGCCGGTCCGGACGGTTCGCGCTGAGCGTGTCAACTTCGGTTGACAAGACCGGGAATGTCAACGTAGGTTGACGGGCATGACGGAAGCGACGGACCTGGCCGCCCGGGCCGGCGACCGCGATCCCCGGGTGGGACTGCGCGCGGTCGCCGCGCTCCGGCGGCTGTTGGAACAACTGGAGGCCGTGCAGGTCCGCAGTGCGCGGGTGCACGGCTGGTCGTGGCAGGAGATCGCCGCCGAGCTGGGGGTCAGCCGGCAGGCCGTGCACAAGAAGTACGGGAGGCACTGATGTTCGAGAAGTTCACCCAGGACGCCCGGATGGCCGTCGTCGAGGCCCAGATCCGGGCGCGCGCGACGAACGCCGACGAGATCGACACTCCGCACCTGCTGGCCGGGATCGCCACCGTCGACCCCGGTGACGGTGCCCGGTTGCTGACCGAGCTCGGGGTCTCGCGCGCCGACCTCGACGCCGACCTCGACCGGATCCGGCGCCGGGGCGGGGTCAGCGACGCGGACGCGGCCGCGCTGACCGAGTTCGGCATCGACGTCGACCGGATCGTCGAACGCGTGGAGGAGACCCATGGTCAGGGCGCCCTCGCCGTCGGCCGGGCGCGGCCCCGGCGCGGGCACATTCCCTTTTCCGACCGGGCGAAGAAGACCTTGGAACTGAGCCTCGAGGAGGCCCGGCGGCTGGGGGACGACTTCCTGGGTGCGGAACACATCCTGCTCGCGCTGGTCCGGCAGCAAAGCACGGACGAACTGCTCGCGCGGCGCGGCGTCGACTACGAGACGCTGCGCGGCGCGGTGGTGCGGCGGCGGGCGGGCTAGTGACGCTGCTGAGGCTCGCGCTCTTCGCGCCAGGTGGTCAGCGGCAGTACTGCCTGAGTGAGCGGGCCGATGGCGAGGGCGTAGAGCACGGTGCCGAACCCGACGGTGCCGCCGAGGGCGAACCCGGCGGCGACCACGGAGATCTCGAGGCAGGTGCGCACCAGCCGGACCGACCGGCCGGTGCGCGCCGCGAGCCCGGTCATCAGGCCGTCGCGGGCGCCGGGGCCGAGCCGCGCGCCGACGTAGGTGGCGGTCGCCAAGCCGTTCAGCGCGACGCCGCCGACCAGGAGGACGATTCGCCAGCTCAGGTCGTGCTGGTCCGGGAGAACCGCGCGGGCCAGGTCGACGACCACCGCGACGACCACGACGTTCGCCACGGTGCCGATGCCGGGGCGCTGGCGTAGCGGGATCCACAGCAGGAGCACGGCCAGCGAGATCAGGCCGGTCGCCGTGCCGAAGGTCAGCCCGGTGTGCTTCGTGACGCCTTCGGCCAGCACGCCCCAGGGTTCGAGGCCCAGGTGGGCGCGGGTGAGCATGGCGGAGCTGATGCCGTAGAGGGTGAGGCCGAACAGGAGCTGGACGCTGCGCCGGGCGGGGTCACGGGAGATCCGGACGGGCCGGAGATCGATCTGAGCCACGTGACCACTATCCGCGCTGAGTGGCCTTGTAAACCATAGCCAATTGCCGGATATTGGCCTTATGGAACCCGTGATCCCGCCAGGTGGGCGCGTCTCCGGTCCGCGATTGGCCGTCTTGCTGGGCTCGTGGCGACAAGGTGGCTCCCGCCAGGGCGCCGCGGACCTGGCCGCGGCCATCGAACTGCAGGTGCTGGACGGCCAGCTCCCGCTCGGCACCCGGCTGCCCGCCGAACGCGAGCTGGCCGACGCGCTCGGTGCCAGCCGGACGCTGATCGGCTCGGCACTGGACCGGCTGCGGGAGAACGGGTTCGTCGCCAGCCGCCGGGGCGCCGGTTCGTGGATCACCGCACCCGGACGGCGCCGCCGCGACGCGATCGTCCCGGACGGCGGCGACCTGATCGACTTCGCCCACGCGTCCCCGCAGGCCACGCCGGGCATGGTCGCGGCGGTCGACGCCGCGCGCTGCGCCCTCGTCGACCACCTCGGGCAGCACGGCTACGAGGAGCGAGGCCTGGCGGTTCTGCGCGAGAAGATCGCCCGGCGGTACACCGAGCGCGGGCTGCCGACGACGGCCGCGCAGATCATGGTCACCAACGGGGCGCACCACGCGTTCGTGCTGGTCCTGCGGATGCTGACCGGGCCGGGCGACCGCGTGCTGGTCGAGCAGCCGACGTACCCGAACGCCCTGGAGGCGATCCGGGCCGCGCACGCCATCCCGGTGCCGGTGGCGCTCGACCCGACCGGCGCCCGCGGCTGGGACATCGCCGGCGTCGACGCGGCGCTGCGCCAGGCGTCCCCGCGCCTGGCGTACCTCGTGGTCGACTTCCAGAACCCGACCGGCCTGCGCCTGGACGCCGAAGGCCGCGAACGGCTCGGCACGGTGCTCACCCGGGCCCGGACGCCGGTGGTGGTGGACGAAACCCTGGTCGAACTGGACCTCGAAGGCGACCCGCTCGACGGGCCGCCGCCGCTGGCGGCCTTCGCGGGCGACCTGGCGATCTGCGTCGGCTCGGCGTCGAAGTCGCACTGGGGCGGGCTGCGCCTGGGCTGGATCCGGGCGTCGGAGGACCTGCTCGGCCGCCTGATTTCGGCGCGCTACGCCGTGGACCTCGGCTCGCCGGTCTTCGAGCAGGTGGTGTTCTCGGAGCTGCTCGAGGCCGACGGCTGGGCGGCGCTGGCACGTCGTCGCGAGGAGCTGCGCCGCAACCGCGAGGCGCTGGCGGGCGCGGTGCGCCAGCAGCTGCCGGACTGGACGTTCACGCCGCCAAAGGGTGGCCTGTCGCTGTGGTGCCGCATCCCGGAGCCGGTCAGCTCGCGGCTCGCGGTGGCGTCGGCGAGCCACGGTCTCCAGGTGACGCCGGGGTCCCGCTTCGGCGTCCACGGCGGCCTGGAGCGCTGGATCCGGCTGCCGTTTTCGTTGCCACCGGAGAAGATCCACGAGGCGATCCGCAGGCTGAGCGCCGCGGCGGCGTCGGTACGGGGAACCCCGGCGTCACTGGACGCTCCGCTCGCCTGAACGAAACGAACCGGTGCGCTGGATGCGAGCCTGCTCCCAGGGATGGGCGGCGTTCATGTGCATCCAGCGCACCGGTTCGTCGTTCCACACTCCCGCTCACGGACGTGACCCCGTTCGCGGGTGCCGCGGCTTCCCGGCACAGCCCCTCGACGTGCCGGGAAGCCGGCGGCTCAGGTGCGCTCTCGGTACTGCGAGTCCTCGTTCGGCGCGGTGAGCGAGGACTCCCGGAGCGCGCCCGGTGTGGGTCCCGGCGCCGCGGGGGCAGCGCGGCGCCGGGACCGGGATCCGACCCGGCCGGGCGCGGTCGGCCGGTCGGAAAGACTGGGGTTCGGCATGGTTTTCGCCCCTGGGGTACGTCGGACGCGCCACGGCGTCACGAGACGTGAAAAGGCCACGGATTGCCTACTGGAGCAGGGGATTCGTCACGCCTCAGCGGCGTGGACGTGCGCCGAGTTGATCTTGTTTTGGACGCACTTGTCCCCGGCTGCCCGGTGCGGGGTCAGTCGGGGGAGGTGGTGGGCAGGGCGGCTTCCCGCCCCGCGCCGTCGACCTCGTGGTCGCGGCTGGTGCCGATCAGCTTGAGCTGAGTGGTGGTGACGTCGTCGGTGTGGACGGCGAACGCGTGACGAGCGCCGCCGGGGCCGTCGTGGCCGGGCGCGGCCACCGGCGCCGGAGCGCTGGGTGCGGTGCTGCCGCCCGGCAGGCCGGGAGTGGAGTCGCCGCCACCGCCGGTGGTGGCGTGGACGCCGGAGTCGCGCGGCCGTTCCTGGACCACCGGGAGCTGGTCCTGGTGCCGGAGGACGACCGGGCGCGCGACCGCGACCCGGCTCGTGGACTGCTGCGGGACGGCCGCTGTCGCCGGGGCCGCGACGGGCGCGGTTTCGGTCAGGACCGCGCCGGCGGCCTGGGTGGCGGTGCCGGTCACCAGGCCGGGCACGATCGCCGTGACGCCACCGGAGTTCGAGCTGCCGCCGAACACCGGGGCCAGCACGTCGTCGAGGGGCAGCAGCACGGGCGCGTTCGGGTTGCCCCCGATCGGCTGGGTGAGCGGCGCGAGAACCGTGTGGGACAGCGTGTTCGTGACGGCGCCGACCGTGCTCGTGACGGTCGTGAGCGTCCCGCCGACCACGTTCAGGACGCCGCCGACGAGCCCGCCGAGCAGGTCGCCGCCGGACGACGTCGCCTTCATGGTGACCGCCGGCTCTTCGGCCGCCGCAGTGTCCTTTGTGTTCTTCAGGGGCGCGGCCGGCGTCTCGTCGGCCTGCTGCTCCGGCGCCTCGCCGACGGGCTGTGTCGTTTCGGCGAGGGGCGAGGTCTTGACCGCCGGCTGGGTTTCGCTTGGAGGCGGCGTTTCGGCTGTGGACGGTGTTTCGTCCGGGTCGGCGCTGCTGCCGGTGTCCCTCTTCGGCTGCGCCGTGCACGCGTCGGCGCCGGTTTCGCGGTGGCTCTTGCGGTGCCTGCCGTGCGCGAACGGCTTCGCGGAATGGTCCACAGTGGAAACGGCGGGCGCCTGGGGGCACGCCGGCTGTTCGGCCGCCGAGGCGGTGCTGCCGGAGAGGGCCGCGCCGAGCAGCCAGCCCGCGAGGGTCAGGCCGCCCGCGACCAGGATCTTGGCGGCGGGCCGCTGCAGCGACGCCGTCCACGGGCGCGGCGCGCGTACGCGCGCGTGCGGGGCTTCGCCGAGGCCGGTTTCACCCGCTGTGAGCGCAGGCTGAAGGGGGGCGCCGCGGCGCACGTTCGCCGTGCTGCTCACCGCCACCACCACCGTCCGCGCCTGTTGCTCTCGCGATGCACGCTCGAGTCTGTTGTTGCTGGGGTCTTTCTCCGGCCAGGTCGCAGTTCCCCCGGGGCTGCACTCTTTCTAGCACCGCTCGGGAGTCTTTCATCTCTGCCGCCTTCGATCCAGCCCGTAAGGCGGAACGGCCCTACCGGGCAAGGTATCTGCGGCCGAGGAGTTGATCACTCTCAGTGCCGTTCGGGTGCTTGTCTGCGGCCATTCGGAGGAGTACTGCAAATTGCCACCTCCGCGGTTGACCTGATGTTTCCTGCCGGCGCATCGCCGTCCGTGCCGGAACGGTCGCGTTAGGTGCTCGTATCACGATTTCGGCGAGCCGTCCGCGAGAGGGCACCGGCACCGCGCCGAGACCCGGAAACCCGTTTCTTTCCGTGATCATGGCCGCGGTCCGTCGTCGCGCGAGCGCATCCTGACGGTCGCGGAGCGTGACAGCGGTGACCGACGTGAAGCCTTCGCCGCACCCCGATCGGCTGTCGGAAGGGGCGCGGCGCGGGCGTCCGGTCGTCAGACCAGTTTGCGCAATCGGGTGATGGCCTCGTCGATGACTTCGTTGCGCTTGCAGAACGCGAAACGCAGCAGGTGGTTCCACTCGTCCGGGTGATCGGTGAACACCTTCACGGGCACCGCGGCGACACCCGCCCTGGCGGGCAGTTCCCAGGCCAGGTCGGCGGCGTCGGTGAAGCCCAGCGGCCGCACGTCGACGCAGACGAAGTAGGTGCCCGCCGTCGGCCGCACGGCGAACCCGGCGTCGGCGAGCCCGGCCGAAAGCCGGTCGCGCTTCTCCTGCAGGCTCGCGCGGAGGCCGTCGACCCAGGGCAGCTCGTGGTCGAGCGCGTACGCGACGGCCGGCTGCAGCGGCCCGCCGGAGACGAAGGTGATGAACTGCTTCGCCGCCTTCACCGCGGCGACCAGCTCCGGTGTCGAGCAGACCCAGCCGATCTTCCAGCCGGTGCAGTTGAACGTCTTCCCGGCGCTGGAGATGCTCACCGTCCGCGGCCGCATCCCGGGCAGGGTGACCAGCGGGATGTGTTCCGCGTCATCGAACACGAGGTGCTCGTAGACCTCGTCGCAGATGGCGATCAGGTCGTGCTCGACGCAGAGCGCCGCCAGCGCCTCCAGCTCGGCACGGGTGAACACGGTCCCGGTCGGGTTGTGCGGCGAGTTGACGAGGATCGCCCTGGTCCGCGGGGTGACGGCGGCGCGCAGCCCGGCGATGTCGAGCCCGAACCGGCCGTCGGGGCCTTCGACGAGCCCGACGACCCGGCGCTGGGCGCCCGCCATGGCGACCGCGGCGGCGTAGGAGTCGTAGTACGGCTCGATGACGATGACCTCGTCACCGGGCTCGGTCAGCGCCAACAACGCTGCCGCAATGGCTTCGGTGGCGCCCGCGGTGACGAGGATCTCCGTGTCCGGGTCGTACTCGGTGCCGTACCGCAGCCGGTGCCGCGCGATGGCGGCCCGCAGCTCGGGCCGCCCGGGTCCCGGCGGGTACTGGTTGGCCCCGCCGAACAGCGCGTTCTTCGCCGCTTCGAGCATCCCGGCCGGGCCGTCGGTGTCCGGGAAGCCCTGGCCGAGGTTGACCGCGTCGTGCTTGACCGCGAGCGCCGTCATCTCGGCGAAGATGGTCGAGGTGAACGGCCGGAGGCGGGGGACGAGAGCAGGTTCGCGCACGATCAGCCATCCTCACGGACAATGGGGATGTGGAGCAACTGACCCCCGCGAAGGTGCTGCCCGCCGACCCCCCGGGCGGCTTGGCCGGCGAAGAGGAAAAGCGGCGCGCGCTGCGCAAGATGAAGCTCGTCGCGCTCTCGTTCCTGCTCGGCGCCACGGTCGTCTTCCTGCTGACGAGCTGGGCGCAGGCGAGCGGCTGGCCGGGCTGGGTCGGCTACGTCCGGGCCGCGGCCGAGGCGGGCATGGTCGGCGCGCTGGCCGACTGGTTTGCCGTCACGGCGCTGTTCCGGCACCCGCTCGGGCTGAAGATCCCGCACACGGCGATCATCCCGAACAAGAAGGACGCGCTGGGCAACAGCCTCGGCGACTTCGTCGGCTCCAACTTCCTGTCCGAGGAGGTCGTGCGCGACAAGCTCAAGCGCGTCGAGATCGCGCGGCGGCTCGGCGGCTGGCTCGCGGAGCCGGACAACGCCGAGCGCGTGACGTCCGAGCTGGCCACGGCGGTCCGGGCCGCCGTGAAGGTGCTCCGCGACGAGGACATCCAGGCGATCATGGAGCAGGCCGTCGCCCGCCGGATCATCGACAAGCCGTGGGGCCCGCCGCTGGGCAAGATCCTCCAGGGCGTCTTCGCCGACGGCGCGCACCACAAGCTCGTGGACCTGATGTGCGACCGCGCCTACGAGTGGGTGCGCGACAACCACACGACGATGCTGCGCGTGGTGTCCGACCGGGCCCCGAGCTGGTCGCCGAAGTTCGTCGACGAGATGCTCGCGGACAAGGTCTACGGCGAGGTGCTGTCCTTCGCGTGGGCGGTCAAGACCGACGTCAACCACCCGATGCGGCTCGCGCTGGACAAGTTCCTCGGCGAGTTCGCCCAGGACCTGCAGACCAACCCGGACGTGATGGCACGCGCCGAGCAGGTCAAGGGCCAGATCGTGCACCACGAGGAGGTGCAGCGGCTGATCGGCTCGGCGTGGAGCACCGCGAAGGAAATGCTCCTGACCGCGGCCGAGGACCCGTCGAGCGAGCTGCGCCGGCGCGTCCGGCTCGGTCTCACGTCGCTCGGGGAGCGGCTGGTTTCCGACGACCAGCTGCGCTCGAAGGCCGACGGCTGGGTCGAGGGCGCGGCGGCGTACCTGGTGAAGAACTACTCGCGCGAGATCACCACGATCATCACCGACACGGTCGAGCGCTGGGACGCCGAGGAGACGTCCCGCAAGATCGAGCTCCAGGTGGGGCGCGACCTGCAGTTCATCCGGATCAACGGCACGGTGGTGGGCGCGCTGGCCGGGCTCGTCATCTACGCGGTCGCCGAGCTGCTGTTCTGACCAACCAGGTGCTATACCACATCTGGGGGACCTTCAAACCAGTTGTCCACAGGAAGCTGAGTTATCCCCCGGGTTATCCACAGGTTTTCACGGTGATGGCCTAACGGCTGTCCACAACGTATGGGGCCGAGCCGGTCCGGGGCGTGGATATGTGGTGCCTTGCGTCCGAGTTGTCCACAGCCGTTCGAGGGTCATCCGCTCGGCTGAGCCTTTTCAGCCCGCGGCGGCGCGGGCCCGCCAGCCACGCGCCTTCTCGCGGTTGCCGCAGACGCGCATCGAGCACCACGTGCGCGAGCGGTTGCGGGACTCGTCGTAGAACGCCCACAGGCAGGTGTCGGCGGGGCAGATCTTGAGCCGGATCCAGTCCCCGCGCACGACGAGCCGCGCGCAGGCGGCGAACACCGCGCCGACGACGTCGTCCGCGACCAGTGCCGGCCCGTCGGCGGTCAGGGAGATCCGGGTGCCGACGTCGACGCTGCCGCCGGGCAGCCGCGGGTCGCCGATCGCGGCGCGCAGAGCGTCCCGCGCCGAGCGTGCCTCGGCGGCCGGATTGGCCGTCAACGCGTGTTTCGCCGCCCACCCGTGCCACTCCCCGGGATCTTCGAGCAGGTCAGTGCCCTCTTCGACGTTGACCGTGTTGAGGAACTCCACCACGAGGGAGGCGTCGGTGTGCACGAAACCAGTGTACGGCGGAGGGTGGTTGCCCTGGTCTGCGCTAACCCACATAATGCTTTCGCTGGTTAGTCATAATCGAAGGGAGCGACGATGAGTGCGGTACCGACGCTGGGTGTGGTGGCCCTCGACTGCCCCGACCCGGTGGCGCTGGCCGAGTTCTACCGGGCGGTGCTGGAGTGGGAGGCGCCCGAAGTCGTCGACGACGGGCACTGGGCGACATTGCGCAACCCCGCGGGCGGCGCGGGCCTCGCGTTCCAGCGGGTGCCCGACTACCGGCCGCCGGCGTGGCCGTCGGCGGAGAACCCGCAGCAGCTGCACCTGGACCTGAACGTCACGGACCTGGAGGCGGCGCACGAGCGCGTGCTCGGTCTGGGGGCGAAGCTGCTGGACGACCAGCCCAAGACGTTCCGCGTCTACGCCGACCCGGTGGGGCACCCGTTCTGCCTGTGCGCCTGCTGACGTTTTCTGGGTAGGCTCGGCGGGGTGATTTGTCCGAAGTGTCAGAACCAGATGCGGACCGTGGCCAAGAACGGCGTCCACATCGACCAGTGCGACGGCTGCCGCGGGATCTTCCTGGACCGCGGTGAGCTCGAGGCGATCGTCGGTGCGGAAAGCTCGTTCTACGGCCACCAGCCGCCGCCGTACCAGGGCGGGCACGGCCGCCCCGACTCGCCGCGCCCCTATCGCGGCCACCCGGACTCGCCCAAGGCGTACCGCGGGGGCTACCCGGACTCGCCCCGGCCGCACCGCGGGTACTCGGACTCACCGCGCCCGTACGGCGGGCATGGTCACCGCAAGCGCAGCTTCCTCGAGAACCTCTTCGACTGAAGTGGGTCTCGACCTGCGGATCTGCCCGGCGTGCGGTGACCTGGCGGACCGCCCGGTCGTCTCCGGTGACCTGCTGCGGTGCGCGCGGTGCGGGCACGAGTGGCCGTTCCGGAAGCTGCCGCTGTTCGCGCTGACCGGCCCGAGCGGCGCCGGGAAGTCGACGATGGGCCCGCTGCTGGCGGCGCGGCTCGCCGGCGACGTCGTCGTGCTGGAGCAGGACGTCCTCTGGATCGATGCGCTGCGCGACGACGTCACGGCGTTCCGCTCGGTCTGGCTGCGGATGGCGGCGATGCTGCACCAGAGCGGCCGTCCGGTCGTGCTGTGCGGGACGGTGGCGCCTCCGGAGTTCGAGCCGCTGCCGGAGCGCGCCTTCTTCAGCGACATCCACTACCTGGCGCTGGTCGGGTCGGCGGAGTCGTTGCGGGCGCGGCTGCGGGCGCGTCCGGCGTGGCGGGAGTGGGACGAGCCGCGGATCGAGGAGATGCTGGTGTTCAACGCCTGGCTCCAAAAGACGGCGCCGGAACTGGGCGTCGACCTCTTCGACACGACGGAGGTGCCGCCGGAGGTCACGGCCGACCACGTCGAGAAGTGGATCCGCGCCCGGTTGCCCTAGTCCAGCGGCCAGGTGCGGCCGTCCGGCGCGTCGAGCCAGAACTCCTGGCGGTCCGCGGTCACCGTCAGACCGAACCGGTCGCGTTCCGGCTTGCCCAGCTCGCACCACTCGACGTAGGCGGCTTCGGCGAGGTCCCACAGCGCGCGCGGGCCGCCTTGCGCCACCTCGTTCGCGCCTGCGCGCCTGCGCTGGCGGACCCACGAGCCGTCCGGGTGCACCAGCGCGAAGCTCGGGGCCTCGTCGTCGGTGCTCACGCGAATCGCCCGTACACCCGGCAGGGCCAGCCCGGCGAAGAACTCGAACTGCCTGCGCGGCTGGATCACCATCACCATCGGGAGCCGCGTCTGCTCCCAGTCGTCCCGCGACGGCGTCGGCAGTGGGTCGTATTCCGGCAGCCGGTGCGCGCGAAGCGGCATGAAGCGGCCGTCGCGCGCGAGGACGCGGCCCTGCGCGGTGCCGTCCTCGCCGGCGACGAGCCGGACGAGCCCGGCGCCGATCGGCCGGTTCAGCGTCGTCACGATCAGCCCGCCCGGCGCGGTCTGCGCCAGCCACGCCACCGGGATCGAAGACACCGAAGCGGTGCACAGCACCCGGTCGAAGACCATGCCGGCCGGGAAGCCGAGCGCGCCGTCGCCCACCGCGCACGCCGGCCGGTAGCCCGCCGTGGCCAGCCGCTCGCGCGCCGTCTCGACGATCCCCGGGTCGATGTCCACTGTGGACACCAAGCCGGCGCCGCAGCGGTGGCTCAGCAGCGCGGCGTTGTACCCGGTGCCGGTGCCGATCTCGAGCACGCGCTGCCCGTCGCGCACCCGCAGCTCCTCCAGCATGATCGCCATGATCGACGGCATGCTCGACGAGCTCGTCGGCGTGCCCGCCACCGGCCCGTCGCGCCGGGCGAGCTCCCAGCGGTCCGGGTCGTCGTCCAGCTGGGTCACCAGCACGTCGCGGGAGTAGACGGTCTCCAGCCAGCCCGGATCGCCGCGCTCGACCGCCGCCCACAGCCCACCCGCGGGCACGAAGAACCGCGGCAGGAACACGTGGCGGGGCACCGCGCGGAAGGCGGCGACCCACTCCGGGGCGTGCAGGACGTCCTCGTCGAGCAGCAGCTCGACGAGGCGCCGCCGCAGCCGGGCCGAGCGCGTCATGGGACCAACGTTAGCGGTGAGCACCACCACACCCGATAGTTGCAAGCAGAGTGCTTGCAATAGCTAGCACTCGCGCGTACCGTCGAAGGTGTCGCGAGGAGGTGACCGGATGACGGAGACCGGTGGGACGTCAGGATCCGGCAGTCCCATGGAGAAGGTCGCGGACATCGCTTCCGACATCGGCGAGTACATCCGCCAGCAGCGCAACACCGCGAAGATCTCGTTGCGCCAGCTGTCGAAGCTCGCCGGCGTGTCCAACCCGTACCTGAGCCAGATCGAGCGCGGGGTGCGCAAGCCCAGCGCGGAGATCCTGCAGCAGATCGCCAAGGGCCTGCGCATATCGGCGGAAGCGCTGTACGTGCAGGCCGGGATCCTCGATCTGCCGACGGGTGGTCCGGTGGGCGACGCGATTCGCGCCGACGCCGAGCTGACCGAACGGCAGAAGCAGGTCCTGCTCGACGTCTACGAGTCCTTCCGCCGGGAGAACGCCGCGGCACGGCCGGCCGCCGAGTCCGCTCCCACCCCGGACACCCCAGACACCACTCCAGCCGCAGACACCAAGGAGCCAGCATGACCACCCCCAAGACCGAAGACGTCAAGAAGGCCGTCACCACCGCCCTCGACCAGGTCCGCACCCCGCTGCTCGCCGCACTCGGCGCCGGCAACCTGGCCACCCACGCCGTCACCGACGCCGTGGCGAAGGCCAAGGAGAACGTGACCAAGAGCGGCGAGGTCGCCCGCAAGAACCTGCAGGAGCTGCCGACCGACGTCGAGAGCCTCCGCGAGAAGCTGGACCCGGCCGAGCTGCGCAAGGTCATCGACGAGTACACCGAGGCCGCGCTCAAGCTGTACAACAAGCTGGCCGAGTCGGGCGAGCAGGCGTGGGACAAGATCGCCGCGCAGCCGCAGGTCAAGAAGGCCATCGAGCAGCTCGAAGAGGCCCTGACCACCGCGCAGGGCCAGGTCGAGGTCGTCGGGGGCGAGGTCCGCGAGCGCGTCGACGGCGTGCTGGCCAAGGTGACCAAGCGCACCCGCTCGGCCGGCGAGAAGACCGCCCGCAAGGTGACCGAGGTCGCCGGCGAGGCCGCCGACGCCATCGAGGAGCTGGGTGACGACGTCGCCCACGAGACCCGCTCCGCGAGCCGCAAGGTCGCGAACAAGACGGCCCCGAAGACGGCCGCCCCGGCCCGCCGGACGACGACGAGCGCCGCCGCGAAGAAGCCGGCCGCGCCGAAGACCGACAAGTAAAAACGCCGTGAACACCCGGCCCCGCCACCGCGTCCCCGGTGGCGGGGCCGGGGTCGTTCGGGTGGTTTGCCGTAAGCTGTCGCTGTGCTAGTCGCCATCTGGATCCTCAATGTCATCCACTGGGGCAGCGCGCTGGTCGGGCTCTTCGCCTTCGTGCACGCGCTGCTCCAGCGTGCCGACGCCTACTCGGCGGCCGACCGCAAGACCAAGCCCATCTGGATGCTGATCACCGGTGGCGCGACGCTCGCCATGGTGCTTTTCCCCGTGATGGGCCCCGGGATGATCTTCTACGTGCCCGCCATGGCCGCGGCCCTCGTCTACATCGTGGACGTCCGCCCGAAGCTGATCGAGGTCCAGCGCGGCGGCTCCAGCTGGTGAGTTCCTTCCCGTCCCCGCCACATCGGGCGGGGACGCTTTAATGGGGTCATGACCTGGACGATCGCCGGGAGCCTCACCGTCGTTCCCGCCCCCACGCGCACTGATCTGCTCGCCGAGCCCGTCGCCAAGGCCCTGGCCGCGCTCGCCGACCCGGACGCCGTCGGTGTCACCGAGATCGACCCGTCGCTCGCCGACACCGCCGCCTTCTGCGAGGCGTACGGCTCGTCGCTCGAGGCGTCCGCGAACTGCGTCGTCGTCGCCGGCAAGCGAGCGGGCGAAGTCCGCTTCGCGGCCGCGCTCGTGCTCGCGACCACCCGCGCCGACGTCAACGGCGTGATCAAGCGCCGCCTCGACGTCCGCAAGGCGTCGTTCGCACCGATGGACGAAGCCGTCGCGCTGACCGGGATGGAGTACGGCGGCATCACGCCGGTCGGCCTGCCCGCCGAATGGCCCATCCTGATCGACCGGCGGGTCGCCGACGCACCCGAGCTCGTCATCGGCAGCGGGATCCGCGGCAGCAAGCTGCTGATCTCCGGCGCCGCGCTGGCCGCGTTGCCCGGGGCGGAGGTCGTCGAGGACCTCGCCCGGTGACGTCCGTCTGGCTCCGGTACCTGACCGGTGCCGACATCGACGCGCTCGGCGTCACGGACGCGGACATCGTCGGCGCGGTCGAGGACGTGCTCGCCGACCACGGCCGTGGTCAGGTCGTCTTCGAGCCGCGTACGCACCTCGTGCCGGACAACGGCGGCAAGGGCCACTTCAACATCCTCCGCGGCCACCTGTCCTCGAAGCAGGTCAGTGGTGTGAAGGTCGTCGGTGACTTCGTGGGGAACTTCGAACGGGGCCTCCCTTCGGAAATGGCGTTGATCCTGCTGCTCGACCCGGACACCGGCATGCCGCGGGCGATCGTCGACGGCACGATGATCACCGAGGCCCGCACCGGCGCGATGACCGCCGTCGGCGCGAAGTACCTGGCCCGCCCGGATTCACGGGTGCTTGGGCACATCGGCGCCCGCGGTACCGCCTGGTGGAACGTCGTGCTGCTGGACTCGTTGTTCGACTTCGCCGAGATCCGCGTGACCAGCAAGCGTCCGGGGTCGCGGGAGGACTTCGGCCGCCGGCTGTCCGAGCGGCTCGGCAAGGACGTCCGCGTCTGTGCCACGGCCGAGGAGACCCTGGACGGCGCGGACATCCAGGTCGAGGCGTCCCGGCTCGTCGAGCCCGAGGCGCTGGTGCGCCGCGAGTTCCTCCGGCCGGGCACCTTCCTGGTGCCCTACGGCACGATCAGCGCGCTCGAACTCACGCTGCTCGACGACATCGACAAGCTCGTCGTCGACGACTGGCGCGAATCGCGGTCCGGCAACCCACGGTTCGGCGCCCTGCGCCCGCAGCTCAACGCCGGCCTCCTCACCGAGGACAAGGTCCACGCCGAGATCGGCGACATCGTGGCCGGGAAGAGGCCTGGCCGCGAGCACGACGCCGAACGGATCCTGTTCTGGCACCGCGGACTGTCCACAACGGACATCGCGGTGGCGGACATGATCCTCGCCCGTGCCGAGGCTTCCGGCGTCGGCACCATGCTGCCCTACCGATGATCGTCTCCGACAGCGAGTTCGCCGACAGTGAACGGTTGGTTCTGGACAAACCGCTGGTGGAGACGTTGAAGCGACGCCGGGAAGTGCTCTTGACGGCGCTTGCGGAGCGAGAGAATCCGGTCTACGGCGTCACCACCGGGATGGGCCGCCTCGCGGGCGTCGTCCTCGACGCGGGGCAACAGGCCGAGCACCAGCGCAACCTGCTGGTCGGCCGCGCCGTCGGCGGGCCGCCGTGGCTCCCGTCCGAGGACGTCCGCGCGCTGCTCGTCGTCCGGCTGCGCGACTTCCTGCGGCCGTGGTCGGGGGTGAGCCCGGAGCTGGTGCAGTTCCTGGTGGACCGCCTGAACGACGGCTTCACGCCGGCGGTCCCGCGCTCCGGCCTCGGCAGCTCGGGCGAGATCATCCCGCTGGCGCACGCCTTCCAGACGTTCCTCGGCATCGGCACGGTGCTGGAGGACGGCGTGGAGGTCCCGGCCGCTTCGGCGCTCGCCGCGCGCGGCGCCGAGCCGTACGTCCTCGGGCCGAAGGAAGGTGCTTCCCTGCTGCAGGGATCTCCGCTAGCGATGACGCACGCGCAACGCGGCTGGACCGAAACCCAGCAGCTCATCGACTTGCAGACGCTCACCGAAGCGATGGCGATCGACGTCCTCGGCGCGCCGCGCGAGGTCTTCTCACCGGTCATGGCGGGCGGTGACGACCACCTGCGAACGCTGCTGCACGAGCTGAATTCCCTGGCCGGAATCGGTCCCGTACGGCCCGGCGTCGTCCAGGCCCCGCTTTCGGTGCGGGTCGCGCCGCGAGCGCTCGCCCACGCGTCCCGCGTCAACACCGACCTGCACGAGACCTGGCGGCGCTGGGAGACGATGCCCGGCGATTCGCCGTCTTTCGTCGACGGTGCGTTCCTGCCGGGGACCGGCTATCACGCGGTGGACCTGAGCCTGCGGATGGACGCGGTGACGGCCGCGCTGGTGCACCTGGGCGAGATTTCGGTGCAGCGGACGCACCGGCTGCTCGACGAGCGGTTCAGCGGTCTCCCGGCGCAGCTCACGGCGGATCCGGGGCCGCGGGCGGGATTGGCGCCGCTGCACAAGCGAGCGGTCGGCGAACTGCAGGCACTGCGCCGGCTCGCGACACCGGCGACCCTCGGCTCGATCGACACTTCGGCCGGTCAGGAGGACGTGCAAGCCTTTGCGGCGGCCGCCGGTGAGCAACTGCGCGAGGCCGCTTCGCACCTCTTCGCGATCACGGCGTGCGAGCTGATCACGGGCTCGCAGGCTCGGTACTTGGCCGGCGGCGATGGCGTTCCGGGTCTTCGCGCGGCGTACGAGTGGGTGCGGTCGGTGGTGCCGCCGGTCGACGAGGACCGTTCGCTCGGCCCCGAAGTCTCACGGTTGATCGCTGCTTGCCGGGCGGCTTACTTCGACGACCTGTTCACGCTCACCTGAATCCGCTGGGCCAATTCTCCTTTGCTACGAAGGCTTTCTGCCTCGTTGGTCCGCGCGTTTCGCCGCTGTTCACCCCTCGGCCCGCGGGGGCGCCCCCCCCGTCTCGACGCTATCGCGCGACACCGACGTTTCGGGCCGCAGCAAAGGAATCCACCGAGTTGTCCACAGGGCTGCCCCGATGTGGACAACCTGCCGCCGGAGGCCGCCGAAACGGACAGGCGGGCCGGCCGCCGCGCTACGTTCGTTGGTAGGCGCCCTCCGGGGACGCGGACCCCGGGGAAGGAGGGATACGACGGCGGGTCCGCGTGAAGGTGAGGGTGCGGGCATACGGGCGGAAGCCCAGATCTCGATACAACGGGAGGGCAGCAACGGATTTCGGATGACCGATCACCGGATATACGACGGCTTCGCGAGCGCCGGCGTGGTGGGCCGCGCGCAGCGCGGCGAGGCACACCGCGCGGGCGAGCCCGGTGCGACGGAACTCCGGCAAAGTTCCGACGGGCTCCAGCTCGCCGACGGCATTGCGCTCGTCGAGCCAGATCAGGCACTGAGCGGCGAACCGGCCGTCGGGTGCTTCTGCGACCCAATCCAGTTCGGCGCGATACGGCCAGGCGGCCATGACGTTCCGGTAGCTCGGTCCGGTCACCCGTGACGGGTGCCAGACCGCGCGGTGCACGGCCACGCGCCGTTCGAGATCGTCCGGGCCGACCGGCCGGACGGTGAACCCACCGGGCACCTTGGGCTCGGGCAGATCCACGAGGAGGCGAGACATATACGACTGGAAAACAGGACTCTCCTGAAGCGCGTAACCGCTTCGCTCCAGCGCGGCGACGACATGCTTTTCGGCGTCGAGCACAGTGACAGTGAGCTCGGCGGCGGAGGCGGTGTCTTCGAACCAGCCGAGCACTTCGGACGCGAGCTCAGGGCGCGCCGGATCGACGAGCAGCGCCAGTTCACCGGGTAGCGAAAGCCAGCCCCACGCGACGACTTCGCCGCCCGCTTCCCACAGCACAGTCGGCCACTCGGCTTCACGGCCGACGTGCTGGAACCGCTGCCACGCGAGATCCCCGACGTGCACCGAACTCGCCTTCGACCAGATCCGCCGGGCCAGGCTCTGCATGGCCCGCAGGTCCTCCGGACCGGAGTAACCGCGGCGCGTGGTGGCGGGCATGGGCAGAATCGTCCTGTGCCGCGCCGGCCTTCGCCAAGCGGTTTACCGGGAGGGTGGGGTTGGACGGCGGACTGCTCGGACGCGCGGCCGCGATGTTCGCGGTGACGAACGTCGACGACCTGGTGCTGCTCGCGGTGTTCTTCGGCCAGGCGGCCGGACGGCGTGGCCGGCTCAAGGTCGTGGCCGGGCAGTTCCTCGGCTTCGCGGCGATCCTCGCCGTGTCGGTCGCGGGAGCGCTGGGGGCCGGGCTGCTGCCGGACGGTGCCGTCCGCTGGCTGGGCGTGCTGCCGGTGCTGCTCGGGATCCGGGCGGCCTGGCAGGCACGGCGTCAGGACGACGACGGGCCCGCGCCGGCGACCGGACTGCTCGGGATCGCGACGGTGTGCTTCGCCAACGGCGGTGACAACGTCGGCGTGTACGTCCCCGCGTTCGCCGCGACCGGGCCCTCGGGCCTGGCCGGTTACGTGGTGGTGTTCCTGGTGGGCGTCGCGGTGTGGTGCGTCGCCGGGCGGTTCCTCGCGACCCGTCCGGGCGTCGCCCAGGTGCTCGCGCGGTGGGGGCACGTGGTGCTACCGGCGGTGCTGATCGCGCTCGGCGTGCTGATCCTGCTCGGCGCGTTCTAGCGCGATGTGGCCGGCACCGGCTTGCGAGACTCGGCGCCTGCGAAGTCGCCGGAACCAGGACTTCGGAGCGGCTGCCGGCTGGCCGGAGTGCGTGGCGGCCGCCGTCGTCCGACTCGCCACGCTGCCGCTGGTCGCCGTCGGCGGCCCGTGGTTCGGAGTGTCGCGAATGAGTCATGGGGGACCTTGTACGTCCGGAATGAGTCATCCGCGACACCAGCGGGCAGCCCGCGTGCGCGTTTCGCACGTGGAGCACCGCACCGGCGATCGATTTCGCCGGAAACCTGGCTGGGAGGGGTGGGGGTGGGGCCCCGAAGGGGGCGCGGACCGTCCCCGCCGAGCGGGATTACCCGCGCCGGGCGTTCTGCAGGGCGAGACCCCGAGGGGTCGCCGCGCGGACGAGCAGCGCGAAGATGCCGTCGCACAGGAGAGCCAGCACCACGGCCGCCAGGCCGCCGGCGAAGATCTCGCCGTAGCCCTGGGCGCCGAGGGCGAAGCCGTCGACTATGTAGCGGCCCAGGCCGCCTCCGTCGTTGACGATCGCTCCGATCGCCACCGTCGCGATCAGCTGGAGGAACGACACCCGCGCGCCCGCCAGGATCACCGGGGATGCCAGGGGGAACTCGAGACGCAGCATGATCTGCCACTCGCGGTAGCCCGTGCCGCGGGCGGCGTCCACTGTGTCCTGCTCCAGGGACACCACGCCGGCGTAGGTGTTGGTGAACAGCGGTGGCATCGCCAGGGCGACCAGGGCCAGCAGCAGCGGCCAGAACGTCGTGTCCAGCTCCCAGCGGCTCGCCAGGAACCAGAACAGGATGATCAGCCCGAAGCTCGGGACCGCGCGGCCGATGTTCACCGCGCTGCTCGCGAGGAACGCGCCGCGGCGGTAGTGGGCCAGCCACAACGCCGCCGGGATCGTCAGCACTGCCGCGATCACCAGCGCCAGGAGGGAAAACCTGAGGTGCTCCAGCGTCCGGTAGGGGATGCCCGCCCGGTCGGTCCAGCTCCAGCGGTGCGGCTCGGCGAGCCAGGCGTTCAGCTGGTCGAGGAAGCTCATCGTGTCCTCCGGGTCCAGGGCGTCAACAGGCGCTCGCCGAGCCAGAGGAAGAGGTCGACGGCCACCGCCAGGACCACCGACAAGCCCATGCCGACGATGATCTCCGTCGGGTTGGGTGTCGCCGTCTGGATGCCGTGGCGGATGAAATAACCCAAGCCGCCGAGGCCGAGCATGGAGGTGACCGTCACCAGGCCGATCGTCGTCACGGCGGCGACGCGCAGGCCCGCGATCACCACCGGCAGCGCCAGCGGCAGCTCGATCTGCCACAGCAGCCTGCCGCGTGTGTAGCCCATGCCGATCGCGGCTTCGCGGACCTCGTTCGGCACCTGGTCGACGCCGGTGACGATGTTGCGGACCAGGATGAGCAGCGTGTACGTCGCCAGCGGGATCATCGCGTTGACGAACGTCAGGCCGAAGAACGGCACCAGCACGGCGAACGCGCCCAGGCTCGGGATCACGTACAGCGCGCCCGCGGTGCTGAGGATGAACCCGTACGACCAGCGGTAGCGCAGCGAAACCACCGCCAGCGCGATCGAAACGACCAGGCCGATGCCGAGCGCCGCGGCCGTCAGCGAGATGTGCTCGAGCAGTCGCTGGACGATGACGTCGGCGTTGCGGTCCACCCACCTCCACTGGAAGATCGGGGGTCCGCTGTCAGCGGCCAGTGGCGTCACCGCGGTCACGTGCACCGGCCGACCCTACCCCGATCGGGCGGTCAAATTCCGCAGGCTGGGAATTTGGCGCGGTTCCTCCCAACATGTGGATTCTTGTCGGTGCACGGCGCTAGGGTCCTTTCGTCTGTTCGAGTGACGAGGGAGTGGGGATTCGTGCGCTGGTTCCGGAACGCGTCCGTGGTGGCGGTGGCCGTCGCGGCGACGCTCGGTTTGGCCGCCTGCGGCGGCAGCGGCAGCGGTGACAAGCCCGCCGCGCAGAGCAAGGGCGGGGCGCCGATCGTCGTCGCCTCCTTCAACTTCACCGACAGCCAGATCCTCGCCGAGATCTACGCGCAGGCGCTGGAGGCCAAGGGCTACCCGGTGACCCGCAAGCTGAACCTCGGCTCGCGGGAGCTGATCTACCCGTCGCTGAAGTCCGGTGACCTTCAGTTCGTCCCGGAGTACCAGGGCGCGGCGATCACCACCGGCTTCGGCAAGGAAGCCGGCAAGACCGCGCAGGAGGAGCACGACCAGCTGGCCAAGCTGTTCGAGCCCAGCGGTGTCGCGCTGCTGAACTTCGCGGCCGCCGAGGACAAGAACACCTACATCGTCAAGTCCGACCTGGCCAAGGACAAGGGCATCGCGTCGATCAGCGACCTGAAGAAGCTGGACAAGGTCGTCATGGCGGGCCCCCCGGAGTGCGAGAAGCGGCTTCCGTGCTTCAAGGGCTTCACGGACGTCTACAAGCTGACCAACATCACCTTCCAGACCATCCAGGAAGCCGGGCCGCGCGTCCAGCAGCTCAAGTCCGGGGCGGTCACGGTCATCCCGGTCGACTCGGTCAGCCCGCTGACCGGTGACCCGGCCTACACGGTGCTCAAGGACGACCTCAACATCGTGCCGACCGAGAACGTCGTGCCCGCGGTGAACAAGAAGGTGCTCGACGAGCGCGGCGCCGACTTCGCGAACGCCGTGAACGCGGTCAGCGCGAAGCTGACGACCGACGTCATGCGGGACCTCAACAAGCGCGTCGACTCCGACAACGAGCGGGCCGAAGACGTCGCCAAGGACTGGCTGTCCCAGGCCGGTCTCTGAGCGCCCCCGCGGGCCGTCCCCGGGGAAGGGGGCGGCCCGCGGCGGTCAGGCGGTCCCGCGCACGACCCACGCGCGGGCCGTCAGCGGGATCGAGCCGTCCGGGTTCGTCGGCAGGCGGCTGCGCAGCAGCTCGCGGATCTGGGTGCGGCGGGCCTCGGGCAGCGTCGCCAGGTACGCCGGTGCCGGGCCCTGGGCACCGAGGAACGGCGTCCAGTAGTCGTCGAAGCCGGTGAACACCGTCGGGACCTTGATCTCGCCGACGGACACCGCGGTCAGGCCCGCTTCCGTCCACAGCCGGCCGAGTGGTTCCGGGCGGCACAGTGTGAACCGGCGGCCCTCGTCCAGCTCGGCGACCGTGGCGGGGTCCAGTTCGGCGGCCGCCTCCCAGAAGTGGCGGATCAGCTGCATGCCTTCGGCCAGGTCCCAGAGGTAGGCGGCGGCCAGCCCGCCGGGCGCGGTCACGCGCGCGATCTCCGCCGCGGCCTTCGCCGGTTCGGGCACGAAGTTGAGGACCAGGCCGGTCACGACGACGTCGAAGCGGTCGTCGGGAAACGGCAACGATCGCGCGTCGGCGGTCTCGAACGACGCGCGCGGGTCGGTCACCGCGGCGCGGGCGGTCGTCAAGAATCCTTCGGACGGGTCGACGCCGACGACTTCCGCGGGGTCGGCCGCGGCCAGCACGGCCGACGTCAGCGCTCCGGTGCCGCAGCCGACGTCGAGCCAGCGCCGGCTCGCCGGCACACCGAGCTGCCGCACGAACCTCTCGGCGACGCGCCGGCTCCACCGCCCGATGTACGCCTCGTACGCGTCGCCCGTCATCCACAGATCGCTGGTCACGACGAGGAGTACAGCACAAAAACCGCTGGTCAGCCGTTAGCCAGGTCACCGGTCGCGGTGTGCCCCGCCGACGTCGCGCGGCGGAGGAAACCGGCGATCAGCGCCAGTTCGTCCTCGCTGTAGCCGGCGCAGAGCTCGTCCATCGCGGTGTTCATCCCCGCGTAGAGCCGGAAGAGCTCGGCGTTGCGGCCGCGGACCGCGCGCACGGCGACCGCGCGCCGGTCGGCCGCCTCGGGGTCGCGTTCGCGGACGATCCAGCCGCCCTTCTGGAGCCGGTCGAGGATGCCGGTCATCGTCGCCGGGTGCAGGCCCGCGCGGCGGGCGAGCGCGCTCGGGCTCAGCGGACCGTGCCGGGCGATCAGCTCGAGGCAGTCCAGGTCGACGTCCTTGAGGCCCAGGTGCGCGCTGACCTGGTGGTTCAGCAGCGAAAGCTGGTTGCGCAGCTCCCGCAACGACTCCTTCACCACCACGGTCGACCGGCGGCGGCCCGCTCGCGAACTCATACGGCCCTCGTATCATCTGGACTACGGGCAGCCTAACCGCCGAGGCCGCCCGCCGGACGTGCGCGTGGCGGTGAAATCGTGGAGCCTGTTCGCGAACTTCGAAGAAGGAGTGAAATGGGTAAGGTCACGGCCACCGCGGAGCGCACGATCGACGCTCCGGCCGACAAGGTCCGCGCGCTCGTCGCCGACTACGCCGAAACGCGTCCGAAGCTGCTCACCGAGCATTACCGCGACTACGAGGTGACCGAGGGCGGCGTCGGCGCCGGGACCAAGGCCGGGTGGAAGCTGCAGGCGACGTCGAAGCGGGTGCGCGACGTCAAGGCCACCGTCACCGAGCCGAAGCCCGGCACGCTGGTCGAGACCGACGCGAACTCCAGCATGGTCACCACGTGGACGGTCACCGAAGCCGGTGAACGCAGTGTCGTGAAGATCGAGACCACGTGGGATGGTGCGGGCGGCATCGGCGGCTTCTTCGAGAAGACCTTCGCGCCCGGTGGCCTGAAGAAGATCTACGACGGTGTGCTGGCCAAGCTTGCGGAGATCGTGTAACCGATCACAATCGGAATCTGCGCCCCGGTTAGCTGGTTACATCGGGTGGAATCCGGGGCGTCTGCCCCGCTTCGAGACTTGGAGGAGATTCGACGATGACCACGGCGACCGAAATCCGGCTGGCTTCGCGTCCGGAAGGCGTTCCGACGCACGACAACTTCGAAATCGTCGACACCGAGGTGCCGGCGGCGGGCGACGGCCAGATCCTGGTGCGCAACCTGATCATGAGCGTCGACCCCGCGATGCGCGGCCGCATGAAGGACGTCAAGTCCTACGCGCCGCCGTTCCAGGTCGGCGAGGTCATGTCCGGTGGCGCGGTCGGCGAGGTCGTCGAGTCCCATGTGGACGATGTCAAGCCGGGTGACCACGTGCTGCACCAGGCCGGCTGGCGCACCCACGCCGTGCTCGACGCGGGCCGGTACGTCAAGGTCGACGGCGCCGCGGCGCCGCTGTCGACGTACCTCGGCGTGCTCGGCATGCCGGGCCTGACCGCGTACTCGGGCCTGCTGGAGTCGGCCGAGTTCAAGCCGGGCGACACGGTGTTCGTGTCCGGCGCGGCCGGTGCCGTCGGCTCGCTGGTCGGCCAGCTCGCGAAGCTGAAGGGCGCCAAGCGCGTCATCGGCTCGGCCGGTTCGGCGGAGAAGGTCCGCCACCTGATCGACGACCTCGGCTTCGACGCCGCCTTCAACTACAAGGACGGCCCGGTCGCCGAGCAGCTGCACAAGGCGGCTCCCGAAGGCATCGACGTCTACTTCGACAACGTCGGCGGCGAGCACCTGGAAGCGGCCATCGACGCCATCTCCGTGCACGGCCGGATCGCCATCTGCGGGATGATCTCCACGTACAACGCGACCGAGCCGACCCCGGCGCCGCGCAACCTCGCGCAGGTCATCGCCAAGCGGCTCACCATCCGCGGCCTGCTGGTGATCGACCACTGGCACCTGCAGCAGCAGTTCGTCAGCGAGGTCGCGCCGCTGGTGAGCTCCGGCGAGATCAAGTACTCCGAGACCTTCGTCGACGGCATCCGCAACGCGCCCGAGGCGTTCCTCGGCCTGCTGTCCGGCGCCAACACCGGCAAGATGCTCGTCCGCATCGCGGACTAGAGGAGCTCGGCCAGCTCCGGCAGGGCCGAGATCGTGTACGTCGGCTCGGGTGAGCCGGGCAGCGGGCGGACGCCGCGGCGGGCGAGCAACGCCGTCCGCAGCCCGGCCGCCTGCGCGCCCGCGATGTCCCAGTCGTGCGCGGCGATCATCACCGCCTCCTTCCCGGGATAGGCGGCCACGACCTGGTGGTACGGCTCCGGGGCGGGCTTGAGCCTGCCGGCCTGCTCGGCCGAGAAGATCCGGTCGAACAGTGGAGCGAGCCCGGCGTTCTGCAGCTGCGCCTCGGCGGTGGCGAGCGGCGAGTTCGTGAGCGCGACGACGGTGTGGCCGGCCTCCCGCAGCTTCGCCAGGCCCGCTTCGACGTCCGGATGGGCGGGAAGGGTCCGCAGTCCTTCGCCGATCTTCTTGAGGTCGACCTCGCGCCCGTGCCGGGCGGCCACCTCGACGGCGGCCGCGCCCGCGATGCCGGCGAAGTCCTGGTACCCGCCGGTCGCCGTCACGGTCAGGACGGTGTGGATGGCCAGCCCGAACCACTCGCGCCGCAGCTCGGGGCCGCCGACGAGGGCGTCCATCGGGGCGAGGTCGAGCAGGGTCTCGTTGACGTCGAACACGCACAGCATGCGGCGCTCCGGAGGTTCGAAGGTTGTCGTACCTGACCGAAGGTACGACAGCTCGGCGGCGACGCCGGCGAGCGGGCCTGCTCGTCTTTCCCGTTGCCGCTCGCCAAGTCGACCCGCACGCACCACTGGAAGGTGCTGCGCCAGGCGGGTCTGGTGCGGCAGCGCGACGCGGGGAACGGCACGTTCGTCCGCCTGCGGGAGGGACGAGTTCGACGCGCGGTTCCCCGGCCTGCTCGACGTGGTCGCCGAGATCAGTACTGCTGGGTCATCGCCCGTTCGTCGAGCCGCGCGTCCAGCTCCTCCGCGGACGTCGGCAGCGACAGCTGGTCCCGCATGATCGTGCCCATCGACGGCAGCGCCGAACGGTCCGGCCACGTCGACGGGTCCCACAGCGACGACCGCAGGAACGCCTTCGCGCAGTGCATGTACAGCTCCCGGACCTCGACGACCACCGCGAGCTTCGGCCGCTTTCCCTTCACCACCAGCGAGTCGAAGAACGGCGCCTCCGACACCAGCGTCGCGCGGCCGTTGACGCGCAGCGTCTCGTTCATGCCCGGCACCAGGAACAGCAGGCCCGCGTGCGGGTTGTCGACGATGTTGCGGAAGCTGTCGATCAGCTTGTTGCCCGGCCGGTCCGCGAGCACCAGAGTCTTCTCGTCGAGCACCAGCACCGAGCCCGCCGGGTCGCCGCGCGGTGAGACGTCGCAGCTGCCGTCCGGCGCCGACGTCGCCAGCAGGACGAACGGTGAGTGCTCGATCAGGGTGCGCGCGTGCTCGTCGATCCGGTCGATGACCTTCTTCTGCGTCAGTTCGGCGGCCTCGCCGACGATCGCGCGCAGTGCTTCGTGTGAGTCGATGATCCCCATGCCCCCAAGCTAGCGGGCACCACCGACGATCCGGCCCATGATCGCGGCCCGCGCGGCCTCCGAGGACTTCTTCACCACCAGGTCCGTCGAATAGCCGTGCTTCACGAAGACCCCGTCGAGCTGGAACGTGCCGTAGCCGTGGGCCTGGGTGAACAGCTGCTCCATCAGCTCCAGCGCGGTCGCCGGGTCCGGGGCGACCACCAGGCAGCGCAGCAGGAACTCGTCGGTCAGCCGCCGGGTCTGGTCGTGCAGGCCGGTGTGCTGCGGGCCGTGGAGCCCGTCGGCGTAGATCACGTTCATCCCGGCCCGGCGCTCGATGAGGTAGCGGGTGTACGCGCCCGCCGCCGCGGCCAGGGCGTCCACCGGGTCCTCGTGTTCGGCGGCCGCCGCGGTGACTCGGTCGGCGAGCTGGCAGGCGATGTTGCCCGCCACCTCGGCCAGCAGGCTTTCCCGGGAAGCGAAGTGCCGGTAGGGCGCACCGGGACTGACCTTCGCCCGCCGCGCGACCTCCGCGACCGAGAAGCCTTCGAGCCCCTGCTCCGCGATCAGGTCGAGTGAGACGCGCACGAGCTCGCCGCGGAGGTCGCCGTGGTGGTACTTGCCGCCCATGACCTGGCTCACATCTCTCGCTCGGAATATGTAAGAGACCTCTTACGTCGTTGATGTATGAGACCTCTTACGACGGTACTTGAACTTGGAGGGTTCCATGAGCACGACCACGCACGCCATCGCCGCCCCGGCGCCGGGCGCGCCGCTGGCGCCGACCACGATCGAGCGCCGTGACCTGCGTCCCGAAGACGTGCTGATCGACATCGCCTACGCCGGCATCTGCCACAGCGACCTCCACCAGGCCAAGGAGGACTGGGGTCAGGCGATCTTCCCGATGGTCCCGGGCCACGAGATCGCCGGCGTCGTCGCCGCGGTCGGCTCGGCCGTGACGAAGTACCAGGTCGGCGACCGCGTCGGCGTCGGCTGCATGGTCGACTCCTGCGGCGAGTGCGAGTACTGCCTGGCCGGCACCGAGCAGTTCTGCGTCAACGGCAACGTCCAGACGTACAACAGCGTCGGCTTGGACGGCGAGAACACCTATGGCGGCTACAGCAACCAGATCGTCGTGAAGGACGCCTTCGTCTGCCGCATCCCGGAGGGCATCGACCTCGACGTCGCCGCGCCGCTGCTGTGCGCGGGCATCACCACCTACTCGCCGCTGCACCACTGGGGTGCCGGCCCCGGCAAGAAGGTCGCCGTGATCGGCCTCGGCGGGCTCGGCCACATGGCCGTCAAGATCGCCGCCGCGATGGGCGCCGAGGTGACGGTCCTGAGCCAGAGCCTCAAGAAGCAGGAGGACGGCCTCAAGCTGGGCGCTTCCGAGTACTACGCGACCAGCGACGAGTCGACGTTCGACGTCCTCCGCGGCAAGTTCGACATCATCCTCAACACCGTGTCGGCCAAGCTGCCGGTGGACGCCTACCTCGGCCTGCTGCGCGTCGGCGGCGCGATGGTCAACGTCGGCGCGCCCGGCGAACCGCTGGCGTACAACGCCTTCTCGCTGATCGGCGGCAACAAGGTGCTGGCCGGCTCGATGATCGGCGGCATCGCCGAGACGCAGGAGATGCTGGACTTCTGCGCGAAGCACGGCATCGGCGCGGAGATCGAGACGATCTCGGCCGACAAGGTCAACGAGGCCTACGAGCGCGTCGAGAACTCCGACGTGCGCTACCGGTTCGTCATCGACGCCTCGACCATCGGCGCGTGACCCTCGTGAGTGCGTAACAGTGTTCTAACACTGTTACGCACTCACGACCGCGTCAGAACACGACCGTCCGGTTGCCGTGCACCAGCACCCGGTTCTCCAGGTGCCAGCGCAGGCCGCGGGCCAGCGTCACCTTCTCGATGTCCCGGCCCTTGCGGACCATGTCCTCGACCGAGTCGCCGTGGTCCACGCGGATGACGTCCTGCTCGATGATCGGGCCCGCGTCGAGGTCGGCCGTCACGTAGTGGCAGGTCGCGCCGACCAGCTTCACGCCGCGCGTGTGCGCCTGGTGGTACGGCTTCGCGCCGATGAACGACGGCAGGAAGCTGTGGTGGATGTTGATCGCCCGGCCCGCCCACTCGCGGCACAGGTCGGCGGGCAGGATCTGCATGAACCGCGCCAGCACCACCGCGTGCGGCTCGTGCTCGTCGACCAGCTTGCGCACCTGCTCGAACGCCGCTTCCTTGCCACCGGCCGGGAACGGCACGTGGTGGAACGGGATGCCGTGCGCACGGGTGATGTCGCCGAGGCTCTCGTGGTTGCCGATCACCGCGGCGATGTCGACGTCCAGTTCGCCCGAGGCGACGCGGCCGAGCAGGTCGTACAGGCAGTGCCCGGCCTTCGAGACGAGGATCACCGCGCGGCGCCGTTCGCCGGTGTCGCTGACCTGCCAGCTCGAGTCGGCGGACAGGTCCGCGGCCACCTCGCCGAAGCGGACGCGCAGCTCGGCGGCGTCGAAGGGGAGCGAGTCGGCCCGGACCACCTGGCGGGTGAAGAACCAGCCCGTGTCCGGGTCGGTGTGGTAGGCCGCCTCGACGATCCAGCCGCCGTGCTCGGCGAGGAACCCGGAGATCCGGGCGATGATGCCGGTGCGGTCGGGGCAGCCGAAGGTGATGACGTAGCGGCGTTCGGGAGCGGTCACGCCGGACATTGTCCCTTGCGCTGGTCAGGGCGCCGCGAGCGGTGCGAGGTCACCCGTGACGGACGCCCGGTGCGGACGGCCCCACAGCGCCCGGTAGACGTCGTCGGCGGCGCCGTCGACTTCGGCGGCCGGCTCGCCGAGGGTCCACGTGCGCTCCGGTGTCGTGACGCGCACGTCGGCCCGGTTGCCCAGGCGTGGGGTGAGGTAGGTCAGGAATTCGTCGATCCCGTCGTTCGCGAACTCCGGCGAGAAGCGCGTCTTCGGGCCGTCCTCGAGCGCCGATTCGGCGTCGAGGCGGTGGATCGCCGTCTCGTGGGCCATGCGCCGCGTCCAGTCGCCGACTGTCGACGCGAAGCCCGGGTACGGCGAGAAGGCCAGGGCTTCCGGGTCGCGGCTCAACGCTTCGCGCAGGGCGAGGCGCTGGCCGTCCCACCACCCGAGGACGTCGTCCCAGCCTGGCGGGGGTGCCGGCTTCGCGGGCCGGTTCACCGCCAGGCCGACGACGAAGCAGTGCACGAACGCGACGTGCGTCACCAGCTCATCGACAGTCCACTTCGGACAGTTCGGCACCGGGGCCGCCGGTCCGGCCGCACATGCCGCCCGCTTGAGCCCGTCGGCGTGGACGTCGATCGCTTCGAGCAGCTGCATGAGCCGACCGTAGCCGTCGCCCGGCTTCGATGGCGAAAACCAAGCCCAGCCCGAGGCTGAAGGACAGCAACAGGCCCTTGCCTGGCTCGTCGGCGAAAGCGGCTCCGCCCGCGAAGCCGATCAGGACGCTGTACACCGCCCAGATCGCCGCTCCGGCGACGTCGAGCGTCACGAACCGGCCCGGCGGGTAGCCGAGGCTGCCGTTCGCGAGGGCGCTGGCGACCCGCCCGCCCGGCAGGTAGCGGGCGGCGATGATCAGCAGCCCGCCGTGGTGCCGCACCTGGTCGCGGGCCCACTCATAACGACGGCGGCCGTCCGGCCCGCGCCGCAGCCGCGCGATCGCCCGCGGCCCCGCGTACCGGCCGACGGCGTACCCGAGGCAGTCGCCCGCCCACGCGCCTCCGGCGGCCACCGCGGCGAGCAGGGTGAGCTGCGCGGGGTCGGGCCCGAGCAGGACGGCGACGGTGACGACGGTCGTCTCGCTGGGCATGAACGGCAGCAGCGCGTCCAGCCCGGCTACGGCGAAGACGGCCAGCCACAGCCACGGCGAACCTAGCGCGTCGCGCAGCAGCTCGGTGACCTGCCCCAGGAGTTCCACGTCTCAATGGTGATCACCGAAGGTCACCTGCGGATGACGCAGCGGGGGTGGCCTGGTGAACGTTCAGCCGGGGGCGACCGCCGGCCAGGGGACCGTCAGCTCGCCGAGCCGGATCCGTGACGGCGGGCCCAGCACCGGCCAGCCGCGGGAAACCAGCAGCCGGACCGTTTCCAGCCAGCGCGAGCGCACGCCGAACGCCTGGTGCGGCGCCGCCGTGGCCCAGCAGGCGTCCAACGCGGACACCAGCTCGTGGACGCGCTCGCCGGGCACGTTCCGGTGGATCAGCGCCTTCGGCAGCCGCTCGGCCACCGTCGACGGGCGGTCCAGCCCGGCCAGCCGCATCGACAGCGTCAGCGAGACCGGCCCGGCCCGCGAGACCAGCACCCACGTCGACAGCCGGCCGATCTCGTCGCACGTGCCCTCGACCAGGAGGCCCTCGGCGGGCATCGAGTCCAGCATCAGGCCCCACGCGCCCGCGACTTCGTCCTCCGCGTACTGCCGCAGCACGTTGAACGCCCGCACCAGCACCGGCCGCGTCCCGGCCAGCTCGAACCCGCCGCGGCGGAAGTCCAGCAACGGCGGCGCCGCGGCAGGCAAAGCGGCGGCCACCCGCACCGGATCCAGTTCCAGGCCCAGCACCCGGACGTCCGGCCGGACCCGGCGCAGCCACCGCGCCAGCTCGACCGTCGTCACCGGCGAAGCGCCATAGCCGAGATCGACGACCAGCGGGGAGACGGCCGAGCGCAACAGCCGGGAAGTGACCGGCGCGGAAGCGATCCACCGGTCGACCCGGCGCAGGCGGTTCGGGTTGGTCGTGCCGCGGGTCGGCGCGCCGACCGGGCTCAGGCGGCCTCGGCCAGCCACTTCGCGGTGAATTCGGCTTCGCGCTCCAGCAGCTTGGTGACCTGCTCGGCGATCACGCTCTCCAGCTTCCCGCCGAACAGCGGGATCCGGACCGTCACCTCGCCGCTGATCCGCAGCACGGTCTGGTCCCCGTTGGCCAGCAGTGCCGTCCGTGCGGTGATGTCGCCCGGGACGCCGCCGACCTCGACGGTCGCGTTGCCCTGCCGTCCGGTGCCGTCCTTGCTCACGCGCCAGGTCTGCGTCCGCGTCACCAGCAGGTCACCCTTGTGCAGCGTCCGGACCGCCTGCGGCAGCTTGTCCGCGCTGATGCCCTGCCGCAGCTCGTACCGCAGGTCCGTACCGGACACCTCGTACGAGAGCAGGGCCGCGCCGTGGCCGCCGAGCTGCTCGAGGCGGGCCCGCAGCGCGTCCTCGCCGGCGACGGCCGCGTACGTCGACGCGACGTCGGCGGCGAACTCAGCGCGGTGCTCGATCGGGGATGCCATGGACCGAACAGTACCGTCAGGCGTGTGGACACCCGTACTTCCGAACTCCCGAAGCTCGCCGCGTACACCACGCTGCGCCTGGGCGGCCCGGCTCGCCGGTTCGTCAGCGCCGTGACCGGCGAAGACCTCGTCGCGGCGGTCCGCGAGGCGGACGCGGCGGGCGAGCCGGTGCTGCTGCTCGGCGGCGGCTCCAACCTGGTGGTCGGCGACGCGGGGTTCGACGGCACGCTCGTCGAGGTGGCGAACACCGGGTGGCGCCGCGACGGTGCCGTGGTCGAGGTGGAGGCGGGCCAGAACTGGGACGCGTTCGTCGCCGCGCTGGTCGACGCCGGGCTCGGCGGGCTCGAATGCCTCTCCGGCATCCCGGGCAGCGTCGGCGCGACGCCGATCCAGAACGTCGGCGCGTACGGCTGCGAGGTCGCCGAGTCGATCGTCTCGCTCGAGCTGTACGACCGCGTGACGCGCGAAGTGCGCACGCTCAAGGCAGGCGAACTCGGCTTCGCCTACCGCACCAGCATCCTCAAGGGCACCGACACCGGCGTCGTCCTCACGGTCCGCTTCGAGGTCCGCGAAGACGGCCTGTCCGCGCCCATCCGCTACGCCGAGCTGGCGCGCACGCTCGGCGTCGAGATCGGCGCGCGCGTCCCGGCCGCCGAAGCCCGCGAAGCCGTGCTCAAGCTGCGTCGCGGCAAGGGCATGGTGCTCGACCCGGACGACCACGACACGTGGAGCGCGGGCTCGTTCTTCACCAACCCGATCCTCCCGGGCGCCGAGGCCGAAGGGGTGCTCGAGCGGATCAGGTCGGCCGTCGGCTCGGAGGCGCCCCAGTACCCGGCCGACGGCGGCGTCAAGCTGTCCGCGGCCTGGCTGATCGAGCGCGCCGGCTTCGCCAAGGGGCACCCCGGGCCGGGGGGCCGCGTCTCGCTGTCGACCAAGCACACCCTCGCGCTGACCAACCGCGGCGACGCGACGACGGAGGACCTCCTCGCCCTCGCCCGCGAGGTCCGCGACGGCGTGTACGAGCGGTTCGGCGTCCAGTTGCACCCCGAACCACTGCTGATCAACTGTGTGATTTGAGCCGAACCGGGCAACCCGGACGTGTATAGGACGTCATGTCGACATAAGGCGTCGCCACCTGATCGGATGATCGCGGACATTCCGGTCGGTAACGTCCGCCGGGTCGCCGGCGCTAAAGGCGTGTGCCCGCTGGTCGCGGGGGGATTTCGGGAGGTATCGGTGATCGAACGGCGTACGGTCTTCAAGGCTGCTCTCGCGGCCGGGGCCGCACTGGTCGCCGCGGCGTGTTCGAGCGAGAACGGCGGCACGGCGCTGCCGACCGGCGCGGCGAACGCGGATGGCGAAGGTGGCGCCCAGCCCGTGGCGAAGGTCACAGCCGAACCCGCCGCCGACGCCAAGGACGTCTCCGTCCTCAAACCGGTCGTGCTCAAGGTCGCCGACGGCAAGCTCACCGAGTGCAAGGTCACCGCCGGCGGCAAGGAGCTCAAGGGCGACACCGCGCCGGACGGCCTCACCTGGACCAGCTCCGAACCCCTCGGCTACGGCAAGACCTACACCTACGCGGCCAAGGCCACCGGCAACGACGGCAAGCCCGTCCAGTTCACCGGCAGCTTCACCACGATCAACCCGGCCACGCAGGTCCGCGCCACGCTCAACCCGGCCGACAACGCCCAGGTCGGCGTGGCCATGCCGATCAGCGTCAAGTTCGCTTCGCCGGTCAAGGACCGCAAGGCCGTCGAGAAGGCCCTCTCCGTGAAGACGGACAAAGAGGTCGAAGGCGCGTGGGGCTGGCTGTCCGACAAGCAGGTCGACTACCGGCCGAAGGAGTACTGGCCGCAGAACATCACCGTGAGCGTCGAGGCGAAGCTCTACGGCGTCGAGCTGGGCGGCGGCGCGTACGGCAAGGCCGACGTCACGACGAAGTTCAAGATCGGCCGCAACCAGGTGGTCAAGGTCAACACCCCGGACCACCAGATGCGCGTCTACCGCAACGGCGCCCAGGTCAAGAGCTACCCGTGCGCCAACGGACTGGACGCCGAGGTCGACCGCAACACCCCGAACGGCACCTACATCATCATGACCAAGGAGCCGACCGCGGTGTTCGACAACGCCCGCTACGGCTACACGAACATCAACAAGAAGTGGGCCTGCCGGTTCTCCAACCACGGCGAGTACATCCACGAGAACCAGGACAACGCGGCCCACATCGGGCGGGACAACAACTCCCACGGCTGTGTGAACCTCCTCGAGGCCGACGCCAAGGACTACTTCGACTCCGCGCTGATCGGTGACCCGGTCGAGATCACCGGTTCGAAGCTGGCGCCGCCGATGGCCTCGGACGTCAAGAACTGGAACTACGACTGGAAGACCTGGCAGTCGCTGGGCGCCAAGTAACCGGTGCGCACCGAAGTCGTCGGGCACGGCGGGGTCCGGCTCGGCTTGCGCGTCGAGGGGACGACGAACACCAGGCCGATCGTGTTCGTGCACGGCTGGGCGCAGTCGTCCGGCTGCTGGGCCGCGCAGCTGGCCGACCCCGCCCTCACCGAGCGGTTCCGGCTGGTCGCGATGGACCTGCGCGGCCACGGCGCGTCCGACGTCCCCGCCACGGGCTACGACGACCCGCGGGTCTGGGCCGACGATCTCGCCGCGGTCCTGGACTTCGCCGGCCCGGACGCCATCGTCGTCGCCTGGTCCTACGGCGGCCTGGTGCTGGTTGACCACATCCGCGTGCACGGCACCGCACGGCTGGGTGGCATCGTGCTCGTCGGGGCGATCACCGAGATCGGCCGCGACCGGCCGGGCGGGCGGGTCGGCCCGCTGATGCGCGAGCACATGCGGGCGATGCTTTCGGACGATCCGGACATCGCGGTCCCGGCGTTCACCGCGTTCACCCGAGGGATGGTCGCCGGGCCGGTGCCCGGCGCGCAGGCCCAAGCCCTGCTCGGCGCATCTTTGAGCGTGCCGCCCGCGGTCCGCGCGGCGCTGTTCCGCCGCGACATCGGCAGCGAAGACGTGCTGGTCAGCATCGACAAACCCGCCCTGGTCGTGCACGGCACGGCCGACCGCGTGATCGAGCCCTCGGCGGCCGAGCACGCCATCGGGAAGATTCCGGGTGCCCGCGGGCGTTGGGTTGTTGATGGGGGGCACGCGCCCTTCGCCGAGTCCGCGGCCGAGTTCGACGCGGTGCTGCGGCAGTTCGCCGAGGAATGCTGAAGTACGCAGGAGACGTGACCAGGTGACCAGCTCCCACCGGAGGTTCCGCGCTGTGCCGCGCCGGATCGCGGTTCTGTCGGTGCACACCTCCCCGCTAGAACAGCCCGGAACCGGCGACGCCGGGGGGATGAACGTCTACGTCAGCCAGACGGCGACCGAAATGGCCCGCCGCGGCGTCGAAGTCGAGGTGTTCACCCGCGCGACCGCGTCCGACCAGCCGCCGGTGGCCGAACTGGCGCCGGGGGTGACCGTCCGGCACGTCCAGGCCGGTCCCTTCGAGCCGCTGGCCCGTGACGAGCTGCCCGCCCAGCTGTGCGCGTTCACCTCCGGCGTGCTGCGGACCGAGGCGTTCCACGAGCCCGGCCACTACGACCTCATCCACTCGCACTACTGGCTGTCGGGCCAGGTCGGCTGGCTCGCCCGCGACCGGTGGTCCGTCCCGCTGGTGCACACCGCGCACACTCTGGCCAAGGTGAAGAACGCCGCGCTCGCCGAGGGCGACAAGCCCGAGCCGCGCACCCGCGTGATCGGGGAGGAGCAGGTGGTCGCGGAGGCCGACAAGCTGGTCGCCAACACCGCGGTCGAGGCCCGCCAGCTCATCGAGCTCTACGACGCCGAGCCGCACGCCGTGCACGCCGTGCCGCCGGGCGTCGATCTCGAACGCTTCACGCCGGGCTCCCAGCACGAGGCCCGTGCTTTCCTCGGCCTGGCCGACGACGACATCGTGCTCGCCTTCGCGGGCCGTATCCAGCCGCTGAAGGCGCCGGACGTGCTGCTGTACGCCGCCGCTGCGATGCTGCACCGCCGGCCCGAGCTGGCGCCGAAGCTGGTCGTGCTGATCGTCGGCGGGCCGTCCGGCACCGGGCTGGAGCAGCCGCAGGCCCTGCGCGAGCTCGCCTTGTCCCTCGGTATCGAGCCGCAGGTCCGGTTTCTGCCGCCCCAGCCGGGCGAGGCGCTCGCCCGGGTCTTCCGCGCCGCCGACGTCGTCGCGGTGCCGAGCTACAACGAGTCGTTCGGCCTGGTCGCGCTGGAGGCGCAGGCCTGCGGGACGCCGGTGGTCGCGGCCGAGGTCGGCGGGCTGCCGGTGGCGGTGCCGCACGGCGTCTCCGGGCTGCTGGTCCCCGGCCACGGTGCCGAGGAGTGGGCGGACGCGCTGGCCGCGGTCGCGCTGCGCCCGGACCGGCGGGCCGAGCTGGCCGCGAACGCCGTCGTGCACGCCCGGCGGTTCTCCTGGCGCCGCACCACGGACGCGCTGCTCGACATCTATGCTCAGGCCACCAGTGCCTTCTCCCGTGCGCTGGACCTGCGCACGGAGGTGGCGGTGTGAGCCTGGACGAGCTGATCCAGTCTACTTTGGACTCCGCGGAGCTGAAGTACGACAAGCGCGGTCCCGGCAAGTACTTCGTCACGCTGCCGGGGACGAAGAAGCTGCAGACGAACGCGTGGCTCGTCGACGGCGACCACGCGTTTTCGGTGGAGGCCTTCGTCTGCCGCCGTCCCGACGAGTCCCATGAGGACGTTTACCGGTTCCTGTTGCGGCGCAATGCGAAGCTCTACGGCGTGCACTACACAGTGGACAGTCTCGGCGACATCTACCTGGTCGGCCGGTTCGGCAAGGACACGATGACCGCCGACGAGCTCGACAAGGTGCTCGGCCAGGTGCTCGAAGCGGCCGACGGCGACTTCAACACCCTGCTGGAGATCGGCTTCGCGACGTCGATCAAGCGTGAGTGGGACTGGCGCGTCTCCCGCGGTGAATCGCTGGCCAACCTCCAGGCGTTCAAGCACCTCGTGGCGCCCGAGAAGCCGCACGAGCCGGGCTTGACCGAGTCGTGACCCGGGCCGTGCAACGGCCCTGAACCGGACATCCGTCTCCCTGTCAGTCGAAACTGGAGGGAGACGCAGGATGCGGACTCGATGGAGAGCCGGGCTCGCGCTCGCGGCCGTGGCGTTCGCGCTGGCCGGCTGCTCGGCGTCGGAAAACGGGGCATCGTCCACGGCGGACAGTGCGGGTGTCGCGCCCGCCGTCCCGCAGCAAGGTGCCGGAAAAGCCGGGCAGGACAAGGTGACCCCGCCGCAGCCCGGGGCCACCGACCGCAAGCTTTCGCGCAGTGCCCGGCTCGAGCTGACCGCCACCAAGGTCGTCGACGTCGTCGCGCAGGCCCGCGGGATCGCGCAGGGCGCCGGCGGCTACACCGGCCAGGAGAGCACCGGCGACGAGACGGCGACGCTCAGCCTCGCCGTGCCGGCCGACAAGCTCGACGGCGTGCTCGACCAGCTTTCGCACCTCGGCACCAGCCTGGTGAAGCGGGAGCTGAACACCCAGGACGTGACCGGCCAGGTCGTCGACGTCGAAGCGCGGCTGGCGACGCAGCGGAAGTCGGTCGAGCGGATTCGCGTGCTGCTTTCGCAGGCGACCTCGGTGTCGGACATCACGTCGATCGAGGCCGAGCTGACGAGCCGCGAGTCGGCGCTCGAATCCCTCGAGCAGCAGCGGAACTCCCTGGCGGGCAGCGTCGCGATGGCGACCGTGGCGATGAGCATCCGCAGCGTGGCCGCACCGCCGCCCGCGGAAGAGGACCACAGCGGGTTCCTCGGCGGGCTGGCCGGCGGCTGGCAGGCGTTCCTCGTCTTCGGCGGTGGCCTGCTGACGGTGCTCGGGGCGATCGCGCCGTTCCTGCTGTTCATCGTGCCGCTGGGCTGGCTCGGCTGGTGGCTGCACCGCCGTCGCCGGACGGGGCTGCCGGAGCCGGTGCCGGAGCCGAGCGAAGGCTGAGCGGAACAGGCGGGACGGCTCGAGGGAGGGGGGAGTCGCGATCTCGAGCCGCCCCGCTGAAGTTCCCGCCGATCAGGACCCGGTGACGAGGGGGGTGCCAACGGGGCCGGCGGGCCGCGGCTCGGCAGGGGGGAGACGAGCCGCGGTCAAAGCCCGAAACCGGCCGGGGAGTGCGTGGAATCCGGCCGCTCGGGACGTAGTCAACCTGTCAGATACCGATGGGTAATCACAAGGCTACTGGCTAACCCGTTCGAGTGATTTTTGGAACGATCGATAACGGTGCGCAGCCCGCTGGGGAGTTTTTGCGCGCTGTTGGCGGCCGAACATGTCGAAGGGTGAGGTGTTACTTTGCGGTAACACACTCTGGGTAAAGCGGCCCGTGCGACGGAGGTCACCGGCGGGCCACACGGTGCGTTCTGGCAGGCTGTGACCCATGGCCGAGATTGGGACGTTGGTGCTGCTGCGGCACGGGCAGAGCACGTGGAACGCGGAAAACCTGTTCACCGGCTGGGTGGACGTACCGCTTTCGGAACAGGGCGAGGGCGAAGCCCGCCAGGGCGGTCAGCTGCTGGCCGACGCCGGCCTGCTGCCGGACGTGGTGCACACCTCGCTGCTGCGCCGCGCGATCTCCACCGCGAACATCGCGCTGGACGCCGCCGACCGGCACTGGATCCCGGTGAAGCGCGACTGGCGCCTCAACGAGCGCCACTACGGCGCGCTGCAGGGCAAGGACAAGAAGCAGACCCTGAACGAGTTCGGCGAGGAGCAGTTCATGCTCTGGCGCCGCTCGTACGACACGCCGCCGCCGGCGATCGACCCGAAGGACGAGTGGAGCCAGGCGGGCGACGCCCGCTACGCGAACCTCGGCGACCAGGCCCCGCTGACCGAGTGCCTGAAGGACGTCGTCGAGCGGCTGCTGCCGTACTGGGAGTCCGAGATCGTGCCGGACCTGCGCGCGGGCAAGACGGTCCTGGTCGCCGCGCACGGCAATTCGCTGCGCGCGCTCGTCAAGCACCTCGACGGGATCTCCGACGCCGACATCGCCGGCCTCAACATCCCGACCGGCATCCCGCTGCGCTACGACCTCACCGAAGAGCTGAAGCCGCTGAAGCCGGGCGGCGAGTACCTCGACCCCGAAGCCGCCAAGGAAGCCGCCGCCGCGGTCGCCAACCAGGGCCGCTGACCGCTTTCAGGACACGGTGACCGGCCGGACGGCCGTCACCTTCCAGCCCGCCCCTTCGCGGACGACGTCGAGTTCGGTCGTGAAGGGGCGGCTGGTCACCTTGCCCGCCGCGTCGGTGACCTGCAGGTTCGTGAAGAACAGCACAATCCCGCGCCCGCCGGTGAGCGCGACGGCCCCGGCCATCGGGTCCGGGCCGAGCGCGACCTTCGTGCCGCTCCGGCGGATCGCCTCGACGTAGCCGGCCTTCTTCGCGCGGTAGTCGCTCAACAACGGCTCGCCGAGGGTGGCTTCGGCGCGTGTGTAACTGCCCTCGGGGTCGCCGCTGTCGGTCGTGAACAGCCCGCCGGCCGCCGCACGGGCCCCGGCCAGCGCCGAGTCGCGCACCCCGCCAGGGCTGCCGTCGTCCGGCTGCGGCGAGGGTGGCGGCTGAGCCGGGTTCACCGCGATGTCGGAGAGCCGCCAGCGCCCGCCTTCCCGGACCGCGGTGAACGCGACCGTGGCCAGGCCCTTCGAGGCGCCGTTGACCTGCTCGAGCACGGCCAGGTCCCGGACCCGGTCGCCGGTGAACTCGAGCGCGGCCGCCTCCCGCACCCGCGTGACCAGGTGCACCGGCGACGGGCTCTTCCTGACCTCGGCGAACAACCGCGTGAGCTGGTCTTTCGCCGTTCCCGTGACGTTGGCCGCGACGGCCTGGTCGAACGCGCCGGAGTTGTCGGAGTCGTAGCTGAACACCGCCTCGGCCGCCGCCTTGACCGCGTCGAGGGCCGCACCCGTCCGGCCGGCGTCGACCAGCGCGAGGTTCCCGCCGACCGGCACCGCCGTGCCGGTGACCGTGCACGCCGACGTCAGCAGGAGGAGCGCCGGAAGCGCTCGCTTCACAGCAGCCCGGCTTCGCGGGCCCGCGCCCCGGCCTGGAACCGCGAAGACGCGCCGAGGAGGTCCATCAGCTCCGCCACCCGGCGCCGGTAGGTCCGCAGGCTGACGCCGAGGGAGCGGGCGGCCGTCTCGTCCTTGGAACCCGACGCCAGCTGCTCCAGGATTTCCCTGGCACCCAGCTCGGTGAACCGGGCCTGGTAGGACTCCAGGTCGGTGGCGCCGTGCCAGGCCGCTTCGAACAGCGACTGGATGCCCTGGACGAGGTCGGGACTGCTGATCACGGTGTAGCCGCGGACCCCGCCGATTTCCTCGCCGGCGACGATCGCGATCCGGCGGTCGAGCAGGATCGTCTCGTTGATCTCGCGCTCGGTGATCCGGATCCGGGCTCCGTGCGCGGCCATCTGCCGCAGGTGCTCCGCGAGCGCCGGGTCGAACAGCACGCCGGGCAGGTAGACCTTGCGCACGGTCAGCCCGCGCACCGTCTGTTCGCGTTGGGGCGCACTCGGGTGCGCCACCGACCACGTGTGCAGGTCGCGGGCGGCGCACGAGATCTCCGTCGCCGCGGCGAACAGGTGTGCCGTGCGCTCGAACAGCTCTGCCTCGCCGCGCACCACGACGACGTCACTCACCTTCTCCACGTATTCCAGTGTGGCAGCAAACTGCCAAACGCGGAGGTCACGCGGCCTGCGCCGGAAAGCTGGAGCCATGACCACGAACACCCTCCCCGCCGCCGCGGCGGGCTCCTGGAAGCTCGGCTCGTTCGAAGTCAACCGGCTCGGCTTCGGCGCGATGCGCCTGGCGACCACTTCGGACTGGCAGGTCCGCGACCGCGAGTCCGCGCTGGCCGTGCTCCGCCGGGCCGTCGAACTCGGGGTGAACCACATCGACACCGCCGCGTTCTACTTCCACGGCCCGCGCTCGGCGAACGAGCTGATCAACCGGGCCCTCGCGCCCTACGCCGGACTGACGATCACCACCAAGGTCGGCCCCGGCCGTGACTTCGAAGGCACCTTCCACACCGCCCGGCCGGACCAGCTGCGCGCCCAGGTCGAGGAGAACCTGCGCGAGCTGGGCCTCGACCACCTCGACGTCGTCAACTACCGGATCGGCCAGAACCTCGACCGCGGTACCGGCTCCCTCGCCGAGGGCTTCGGCGTCCTCGCCGAGCTGCGCGAAGCCGGGTTGATCCGCGAGCTGGGCATCTCCAACGTCGGCCCGGAGCACCTCACCGAGGCACTGGCCATCGCGCCGGTCGTCTGCGTGCAGAACCAGTACGGCCTCACCGCACGCCGGGAGGACGACGAGCTCGTCCGGCTGTGCGCCGAGCACGGGATCGCCTTCGTGCCGTTCTTCGCCGTCGCGAGCGGCACGGGCGAAGACGCGCGGGTCGCCGAAGTCGCCCGGCGGCACGACGTCACCCCGGCGCAGGTGCGGCTCGCGTGGACCCTCCACCAGGGACCGAACGTGCTCGCCATCCCGGGCACCGGCGATCTCGCGCACCTCGAGCAGAACGTCGCCGCAGCGGCTCTGGAGCTCACCGAGGACGACCTGACCACCCTCGAAGGAGATGCCTGATTCACCCGGAAGGTCTCGCTCGGGAATCGGCCGGGTGAACGTGGGCTGACACCCCGGCGAACATGTCCTCCCCAGGTGTCGCGGTGCTCACGACAAGGCGGACAACGCTAGGCCGAAGGGCCACATCACCGCTTACGATCGGCCTGTGACCACGCCTGTTTCACTCGCACTGGCCATCGGCGCACTGGTGGCCGGTGCGGTGATCGGTTATCTCGCCGCGCGGGCGCGGGGCCGGCGCGAGGTCGCCCGGCCGCCGGGCCCGACCGTCGCGGAGCTCCTCGAGCGCCTGGTCCGGTCCTCCCACAACGGCGTCGTCGTGCTCAACCGGTTCGGCGACATGGTGCTGCACAACCCGCGGGCCTACGAGCTGGGCCTGGTGAAGGTCAACCAGGCCGACCCGCGGGCCCGCAAGGCCGCCGAGCAGGTCGTCGAGACCGACGAACCGCTGGAAATCGATCTCTCGCCGCTCGAAGCGCGCGGCCGCCAGCCGGAGGCGGTGCTCGGCCAGGTCCGGCCCCTCGGCGACGGGTTCACCGTCGTCGAGGCCGTCGACCACTCCGAGGCCATCCGGCTGGAGGCCGTGCGCCGCGACTTCGTCGCCAACGTCAGCCACGAGCTCAAGACGCCGGTCGGGGCGATCGCGCTGCTCACCGAGGCCGTGCTCGACGCGGCCGAGGACGTCGACGAGGTCCGCCGCTTCGGCGGCAAGATCCTGCGCGAGTCCACCCGGCTCGGCCAGCTCGTCACCGAGCTGATCGCGCTGTCCCGGCTGCAGGGCGCCGAGCGGCTGCCCGACCTGAACGTCGTCGAGGTCGACGCGGTCGTCCGCGAGGCGCTCGGCCGCACCACCCTCTCGGCCGAGTCGGCCGACATCCGGATCACCACCGACGCGGCCAGCGGCCTGCTCGTCGAGGGCGATCGCACGCTGCTGGTCACGGCGCTGTCGAACCTGCTGGAGAACGCCGTCGCGTACTCCCCGGCCGGCAGCCCGGTGTCGATCTCGCGACGGCTCAACGACGGCGTGGTCGAGGTCGCCGTCACCGACCGGGGCATCGGCATCGCCGAGGACGAGCAGCAGCGCGTGTTCGAGCGCTTCTACCGCGCCGACAAGGCCCGCTCCCGCGCCACCGGCGGCACCGGCCTCGGCCTGGCGATCGTCAAGCACGTCGCGGCCAACCACGGCGGCTCGGTCGGGCTGTGGAGCCGTCCCGGCACCGGCTCGACGTTCACGCTGCGGATCCCCGCGCACGTCCGGCCGGAGCAGGCCGGCGAACCGGCGAAGGCCGGGAAACAGACCTCGCCGGCACCTCGGCAGGAGAAGACCCCCGAGCGCACCCAGAGGCTCGTGGTTACCGGGCAGGACAGCCCAGATCATGGAGGAAACCTGTGACCAGGGTTCTCATCGTCGAGGACGAGGAGTCGTTCGCCGACCCCCTCGCCTTCCTGCTGCGCAAGGAAGGGTTCACCGCGGCCGTGGCCGGCACCGGCCAGGCGGCGCTGGAGGAGTTCGACCGCAACGGCGCCGACATCGTGCTGCTCGACCTGATGCTGCCCGGGATGAGCGGCACCGACGTCTGCAAGCAGCTGCGCCAGCGCTCGGCCGTGCCGGTGATCATGGTGACCGCGCGGGACAGCGAGATCGACAAGGTCGTGGGCCTGGAGCTGGGCGCGGACGACTACGTCACCAAGCCGTACTCGGCGCGTGAGCTCATCGCCCGCGTCCGCGCGGTGCTGCGCCGCGGCGGCGAGCCCGGCTCGGACGGCGAGCTGGCCCCGCTGGTCCTCTCCGCCGGGCCGGTGCGGATGGACGTCGAGCGGCACGTCGTGACCGTCGACGGCGGTGAGGTGTCGCTGCCGCTCAAGGAGTTCGACCTGCTCGAGTACCTGCTCCGCAACGTCGGCCGGGTGCTGACGCGCGGGCAGCTGATCGACCGGGTGTGGGGCGCGGACTACGTCGGCGACACCAAGACGCTCGACGTCCACGTGAAGCGGCTCCGCTCGAAGATCGAACCGGACCCCGGCTCGCCGCGGCACCTCGTCACGGTTCGCGGGCTGGGCTACAAGTTCGAGACGTAAGTCCGTTTCGTGGCGGTATCGCCCCGGGTGGAGGCGCGCCGGGGCGGTACCGCACCGAGTGTTGTTGGTTACATGTTCGAGACCTGAGGCTGGGGCCGGTACCCTGGACCCCCGTGCGCCTAGGGGTACTCGACGTCGGTTCCAACACCGTCCACCTGCTCGTGGTCGACGCCCACCGTGGCGCCCACCCGACCCCGATGCATTCCGAGAAGTCCGTGCTGCGGCTGGCCGAGCGGATCACCCGCGGCGGCGAGCTCAGCAAGGCCGGTGCCGACGAGCTCTGCACCGCGGTCCAGTCCGCGAAGGAAGCCGCCACCCGGCTCGGCTGCGAAGAGGTCATGGCCTTCGCCACCTCCGCGGTCCGCGAGGCGAAGAACTCCGCGAAGGTGCTCGCCCGGGTGGCCGAGGAAACCGGCGTCGACCTGCAGGTCCTCTCGGGCACCGACGAAGCGCGGCTCACCTTCCTCGCCGTCCGCCGGTGGTACGGCTGGTCGGCGGGCCAGCTGCTGGTGCTCGACATCGGCGGCGGCTCGCTGGAGGTCGCGATGGGCCGCGACGAGGAGCCCGTGCTGGCCGAATCCCTGCCGCTGGGCGCCGGCCGCACCACGCGGACCCGCTTCCGGCACGACCCGCCGACGCGCTCGGAGCTCGTCGCGACGTCGGCGTGGCTGGACGACCAGCTCACCGACCTCACGCGCAAGGTCGCCAAATGGGGCGAACCCGATCGGGTCGTCGCGACGTCGAAGACGTTCCGCTCGCTCGCCCGGCTGACCGGCGCCGCCCCCTCGGCGGCGGGCCCGCGCGTCCGACGTACGCTCACGGACACCGCATTGCGCCAGCTCCTGGCCTTCGTCTCGCGGATGCCGTCGGCCGACCTCGCGCAGCTCGAGGGCGTCAGCTCGAGCCGAGCGCACCAGCTGGTGGCGGGTGCGCTCGTCGCGCAGGCCACGATGCGGGCGCTCGGTGTGCCCGAACTCGAGATCTGCCCGTGGGCTCTGCGAGAGGGTGTCATCCTGCGGCGGCTGGACCATTCCCACGGCGCGGATGAGACTGGAGCCGCCCTCCTGGGGCGCTTCGGCGCACAGGAGGACCGGTGAAAGCACGCGGCTGGACTTCGCACACGCAGCACGGGCACGGTGAAGAGGTGACGGACATGCAGAGGACGGCGTACAGCGCGCGCTGCGCCACCGAGCTGCCGTCGGGTGCCTCCTCGCGAGGTGCCGAGAACCCGGAGCGCGCAGGGGACTACCAGGTATGACGGACCAGACCGGAGGCGATCAGCCGCAGAAGACCGTGGCTGAGCTGCTCGCCCAGCACGGCGCCCAGGTCGACGGCGGACGCCGTCGCCGCCGGCGCGCGGCCGATGACGACGACGAACCCGCCACCCCGGAAGCCACCGGCACGCACCGGCGGCCGGGTGTGACCGACACCGGCCCCCAGGCGATCATCGACCGGGTGGCCTCGGAGGGCACCGCGCCCCCGCCGGCACCTCCCGCGCGGCCCGCCGGACGGCGCCGCGCGGAGCCGCCCCCGCCGCCCGCGCCCCGCGTGGTCCCGCAGGACTCCCAGCCGCTGCCGCGGCCGGTGCCGCCGCCGGCGCGGCCGGCCCCTGGCGGTGCCGAGTCCGGCCAGTACGCGCGTCCGGTGCCGCCGGAGCCGGGCCAGCGCCCCCGGCCGCCCCAGGAGTCCGGGCAGTTCGCGCGCCCGCAGGAGTCGGCGCAGCTGCCGGTGCCGCCGCGGCAGGAGTCGGCCCAGCTGCCCGTGCCGCCGCGCGCCGCGCCGCGCCGCCAGCCCCCGCCGCAGCCGTCCCAGCAGCTGCCCACCCCGCCCCAGCCGTCGCAGCAGCTGCCGACGCCACCGCAGCCGTCGGGGGAGGACACCCGCGCGGTGCCGCCCGTCCGGCGCCGCCCAGGCCCGCCGCAGCCGTCGCAGCAGCTGCCCACGCCGCCGCAGCCGTCGCAGCAGCTGCCGGTGCCCCCGCCGGGACCGCCGCCGTCCGGGCCGCTCTCGGCCCGGCTCGACGGCCTCAACGGGACCCCGGACGCCGACATCGACGTGCCGCCGGGCCCGATGGCCAGCGGGTCGTTCACGACGCCGCCGGCCGTGCCCGGCCGCCCGCGCCGCGCCCCGTCGCGCCGCCCGGAGCCGAAGCGTGAGGACCACACCGAGCAGTTCTCGGCGGTCCCCGACGACGAGCCGCCCGCCCCGCCGAGGCCGCAGAAGGGCAAGAAGAAGCCTGAGCCGCCTGAGCCGTCGTCGCCCGCGGGCCTGGCGAACTGGCGCAAGCGGCGGCAGAAAGAGCAGATGGAGGACACCGAGATCGGCGTCATGCCGGCGGTGCCCGCCGATGCCCCGGACGACGGCTACCCCGAGGACGACTTCGAGCCCGACGGCTTCGCCCCGGAGAGCAGCGGCTACCAGGCGGCCTACGAAGCGGGGCCGCCGACCGGCGCGTACCCGCCGCCGATGCCGTTCGCGCCCGGCGACCGCGCCTCGCGCGCGCCGATCCCGGACGACCTCGAGCCCTACGAGCGCGAGTTCGCCGACGGGTACCCGCCGGACGGCCCGGACTTCGAGCAGGACGACTACGCCTACGAACAGGGCGAAGGCTACGAAGACGACGAGTACGACGACGCGCCCGAGCCGGCCGCGGAGCCGGCGCCCGCGGTGTCGCCCGGCAAGCAGTGGCTGGCGCTGGCCGGCCAGCTCGCCATGGGTGTCGTCGGCGGCGCCGCCGTCTGGCTTGGCTTCAACTGGCTGTGGGTGAACATCCCGGCCGCCGCGCTGGTCGCGGCGCTGCTGGTGGTCGTCGCGCTGGTCTGGATCGTGCGGAAGATCCGCCGGGCCGAAGACCTGCAGACCACGGTCCTGGCGGTGCTGGTCGGCCTGGTGGTGACGGTGTCACCGGCGGCTCTGCTGCTCGTCGGCCGCTGACGCCCGCCGGGCGGCGCCAGAGGACCCCGCGGTCTTCGTGATCCGCGTCGCCTTGGCGGCCCGGCGGCTCCGCGCACCATCGGTGACGAGGCAGGATGGCGCGCGTGACAGACGAGCAGCCGGTCCCCGTGGGCCTCAGCACGGCGTCGGTGTGGCCGCTGAAGGCGGGGACGGCCTTCGAGCTGGCCGCCGAGCTCGGCTACGACGGCGTCGAGGTGATGGTCTGGGCCGACCCGGTCAGCCAGGACGTCACGGCGCTGCGGCGCCTGTCGCGCCGAACCGGTGTGCCCGTGCTCTCGGTGCACTCGCCCTCGCTGCTGATCACCCAGCGGATCTGGTCACCGGACCCGGCCGTGCGGCTGCGGATGTCCGTCGACGCCGCGCTCGAACTCGGCGCGCGCACGGTCGTGGTGCACCCGCCGTTCCGCTGGCAACGCCGGTACGGCGACTCCTTCGGCGATCTCGTCACCGAACTGGAAGCGTCGAGCGGGATCGAAATAGCGGTCGAAAACATGTTCAAGGTCCGGCCGCCCGGTGGTGCGAAGAATTCGCGGGTGTCCGCGTTCCGGCCGTCGATCGATCCGACGGACGTCGGGTTCCGCCACTACACGCTCGACCTGTCCCACACAGCGGCAGCCGAGATGGACGCGCTGGCGCTGGCGCAGCGCATGGGCGAAGGCCTCACCCACGTCCATCTGGCCGACGGCACGGGCGTCCCGAAGGACGAACACCTGGTGCCCGGGCGGGGCGGCCAGCCCTGCGCCGAACTGCTGGAGAAGCTGGTCAGCAGCGGTTTCGCCGGGCAGATCGTGCTGGAGATCAACACCCGCCACGCCGTCACCGCGGCCCAGCGCGTCCGCGACCTGGCCGAGGCGCTGTTGTTCGCCCGGTTCCACCTCGGGCAATAACCGCGCACAATCCGGGGAGGACACGACTACTCCCGAGTGCATTTCCGCCGGTCGAACCCGTAAAGTTCGGACCGTGAACCCGTCGCTCTCGTTGATCGTCACCTACCGGAATTCCCGAATCGGCGCGGACCGTTCGTGAGCGGAATGGACGGCACCGCCGTGTCCTTCGACACGGCGAGTGCGGCGCGGTCGCTGGGGGACGGCACCTTCACCGCGGTGCTGCGTGCGGAATGGGCCATCGGCTCCCACCCGCACGGAGGATTCCTCCTGGCCCTGCTGGCGAAGGCGGCGATCGCCGCCCTGCACGAACGCGGGGAGCCGCACGCGGAGCCCCTCGTCGTCAGCGCCGAGTTCCTGCACGCGCCCGCCCTCGGCCCGGTGCTCCTGCGCACCGACGTCCGCAAGGTCGGCCGCCGCGCGACGGTCGTCGAGGTCCGGCTGGAGCAGCGTGGCCGCAGCTGCGTCGAGGCGCGCGTGACGACCGGGCGGCTGCCGATGCGGCGCCCGGAGTGGACGGACGTGCCCTCGATGCCCGCCGAGCCGTCGCCGGGCGCGCTCGCCATGGCCGACAGCGCGGAAGGGCCGTTCAACCTGGCCAAGGGCTGCGAGGTCCGGCTCGACCCGGCCACCGCGGGCTACCTGGCCGGCCGGACGGGTGAGCCGCCGCGGATGCGGCTGTGGGTCCGGCCGCGCCACGGCCTGGTCGACCCGTACTTCACGCTGGTCGCCTCGGACGTCAACCCGCCGGTGGTGATGAACCTCGGCCGGCTCGGCTGGGCGCCGACGGTGCAGCTGACGGCGCTGCTGCGCACCCGCCCGGCCCCGGGCTGGCTGCGGGTGGTCGTCGAGTCGAGGTCGGTGCACGAGTCGTGGTTCGACTCCGACGCCACCGTCGTCGACTCGCAGGGCCGGCTGGTGTGCCAGTCGCGGCAGCTGGGGCTCGCCCCGGCACCGGGCACCTGAGCCGCGTTTGGCACGCTTGACGCCATGACGGTCATCGCGGTGCTGGGTGCGGGCAAGATCGGCGAGGCGTTGCTCTCGGGGCTGCTGCACGGCGGCCACGAACCGGGCGACCTGCTCTTCACCGAGCGGTACCCGGCGCGCGCCGAGGAGCTGACGACGCGGTACGGCGTCCGCGCCGTCGAGGTCGAAGAAGCGGCGAAGCACGCCGACGTCCTGGTCGTCGCGGTGAAGCCGCAGGACATCGACCCGGTGCTCGACGAGCTGGCACCGCTGCTCGGCCCGTCGTCGCTCGTGGTGTCGCTGTGCGCGGGCCTGCCGACTTCGCTGTACGAGCGCCGTCTCGCTTCGGGCGTGCCGGTGGTGCGGGTGATGCCGAACACGCCGATGCTGGTCAACGAGGCCATGAGCGCCATCTCCGCGGGCCGCTACGCGACGCGCGAGCACCTCGCGGTGGTGCGGGACCTGCTGTCCCACGTCGGTCAGGTCGTCGAGGTGCCGGAGGGCCAGCAGGACGCCGTCACGGCGCTGTCCGGCTCCGGTCCCGCGTACTTCTTCTACCTGGTCGAGGCCATGATCGACGCCGGGATCCTGCTCGGCCTGCCGCGCACGCTGGCCGGCCAGCTGATCATCCAGTCGGCCGTCGGCGCGGCGAAGATGCTGGCCGAGTCGGAGGAGCACCCGGTGCTGCTGCGCGAGGCCGTGACGTCGCCGGCCGGGACCACCATCAACGCCATCCGCGAGCTGGAGAAGCACGGCGTCCGCGCGGCCCTGCTCGCCGCCATCGAAGCGGCCCGCGACCGCTCGGTGGAACTCGGCAAGGCCCACGAAGCCTGAGGCCCCAAGCGCCCCAATGTGGCGTTGGGTGCGTCCAACGCACCGAACGCCACATTGAGGTTTTCTCAGTAGCGTTCGTGGTGGGTGAGGACGAGGGCTGCTTGGACGATGGTGCCGATGCGGTGGGGGCTGAGGCTGATGTGGTGGAGTGCTCGCCAGCGGGTTTTGAGCAGGGCCATGGCGCGTTCGCCGAGGGCGCGGGCGCGGGATTGGAGCAGGTTGTAGACCCGCTGGCGAGGGCCGAGGGGTGGCTGACCTGCGGTTTTCTTGTATGGGGTGAGGATGCCGATCCCGGCTGAGTGGTAGGCCTTGTCAGCCAAAGTTTTCAGACCCTCGGCCGCGGCGGCGGTCAACGCGCCGACGATGCCGAGGTCGCGGGCGGCGGAGAGGTCGTTGCGGGACCCGGGCAGCACCGGGGAGGTCCAGAGTGGGAACCCGTCGGCGCTGGCCAGGAACTGCACGTTGCCGCCGAAGGCGCGGTGTTTGCCGGAATACCACAGATGCACGGTGGCCCCGCGGTTGCGGCCTTTGGTTTTGATCGTGGTCGCCGCGACCCGATCCGAAGGAATCAGGGAGCCGTCGAGGATCACGTGCGTGTCACCGCGGGCGCAGCGGTCGGCCAGGACTTGGTGCAGGTCGGGGGCGCAGGCGGCGAGGGCGGTGATGGCTTCGTGCAGGTAGCGGTAGGCGGTAGCCACACTGATGTGGTGGTCGGTGGCCAGCCGGTGGATGGGGGTGGCGTCACGGAACCAGCGCAGCACCAGCACCGCCTGCCGGTAGGGGGTCAGTACCCGCCGGCCCCGGCGAGTGCCGCGCCGTCGCCGCTCGGCTTGCAGGACACCGGCTACGAACAGGGTCAACTCGCGCGCCACATCGAGCGTGGCACCATAGGTAATCACGTGGGGCCTCTGGATCCTCAGGACTCGGTCTTCGCAAACTCAGTCCTACCAGCGGCCCCACGCCTCATCTCGCAACAACACCCACCCCGCCCAGCCCCACTGAGAAAACCTCATTGGGGCGCTGGCGACCTGCCAACAGCGCGGGCGGCGTGCCTGATTTCGCCGGAAAGGGCGATTCCTCGGGTCTTGCACACGCGGGTGCTTGTGCGTTAGCGCAGGTAGGGGCCCATCTCGGTGACAGGCGTCGCATTAGTCCCACCAGTCCCGCTACTCTCGATAGAGCACGTGCGTGTCGATACCACAGGTGGGGAAGCCTCGTGGCGCGACACGTGTCGAAGGACGCGGTAAACATGTCGCCGAACAAGAAGGAGGATTTGCCCGCAGTCGGGCAGGTCCAGTTCCTGACGGTCGCCGAAGTGGCCACGCTGATGCGGGTCTCCAAGATGACCGTCTACCGTCTCGTGCACTCGGGTGAGCTGCCCGCCGTCAGGGTCGGGAAGTCCTTCCGGGTGCCGGAAAAAGCAGTGCACGAGTACCTCCAGGGTGCCTACTACGACGTGGGTTGAACCGGTCGCCGGGCACGCCGTGGCCTGCTGCGCGCAGCGCTACAACGTGCCCGCTGACCGGCCCGCGCCGGGTGGCGGGTAACCTGGAAAACCGCTCGTGCCTGTGCGCTCCACCCGTTGGACGCTGCGCCGGGCAGCGTGACCGACGACGACCTAAGGAGCGCCCATGGGCTCTGTGATCAAGAAGCGCCGTAAGCGCATGTCGAAGAAGAAGCACCGCAAGCTGCTGCGCCGCACGCGAGTGCAGCGTCGTAAGGCCGGCAAGTAAGACCTGCTGAGCGTAAGCGTGGCCCGTCCAGTCTCTGGACGGGCCACGTCCATGTGGTGGGCCGTTCCGCCCGTTCGAGTGAGGCGTTCGTCGCTTTCCGGGGGAACCGCGGTTAATAGCACGTAAGACACCCCTGAGCTACCCCTGAAGAGCGGTAACATCTCAAGGGCGTCCGCGCGATGCTTCCAACGAGTGCAGGTACGCGCACCTCGGGTGACCGTCCACCCCCCACGCCCTACGCCGCAGGGAGTCGCATGCCGTCGAACATCGTGCTCGTCACCGGGGTCGCCGGGGAACTCGGCGGGAAACTGCTGGCCCGGCTGGGAAACAACCCCGACTTCGAACGGGTCATCGGTGTCGACACGGTCCCGCCGGACAAGGCGGTCCTGCAGCGCATGGGCCACGCGGAGTTCGTCCGCGCGGACATCAGGAACCCGTTGATAGCCAAGGTGATCAGCACGGCCAAGGTGGACACTGTGGTGCACGCGTCCTGCACCGCGCACCCCGCCGGGCCGGGCCGCCGCACGGCCATCAAGGAAGTCAACGTCATCGGCACCATGCGGCTGCTGGCCGCGTGCCAGCGCTCCCCGCTGGTCCGCAAGCTGGTGGTCAAGTCGACGGCGGCGGTGTACGGCGCGAGCGCCCGTTCGCAGGCGGTGTTCACCGAGGACTCCGAGCTCATCCCGACGTCGACCAGCGGGTACGCGAAGGACGCTGTCGAGATGGAGGGGTACGTCCGCGGCCTGGTGCGGCGCCGCCCGGACATCACCACCACGCTGTTCCGCTTCGCCAACATCATCGGCCCCGAGACCGACACGGTCCTCGCCCGCTACTTCGCGCTGCCGGTGGTGCCGACGGTGTTCGGCTACGACGCGCGCATCCAGCTGCTGCACTCTTCGGACGCGCTGGCGGTGCTGGAACGGGCGACGTTGAACGACAAGCCCGGCGTGTTCAACGTCGGTTCGGAAGGGGTACTCACCCTCTCGCAGGCGATCCGGCGAGCCGGCCGGGTCGAGCTGCCGATGCCGCGGAGCGTGGTGCCGTCGGTCGGCAAGGTCCTGCGCGGCGCCCGCGTCGTGGACTTCTCCGCCGACCAGGTCCGGCTGCTGAACTTCGGCCGGGTCGTCGACATCGCCAAGCTGAAGCAGGAGTTCGGGTACACCCCGCGGTGGACAACGCGTGAGGCGTTCGACGACTACATCGTGGGACGCGGGCTCCGGCCGGTGCTCGACGGCGGCAAGCTGGCGGGACTGGCCGGCAGGGTGCTCGTCGCCGCGGCGACCGGGCAGAGCCGGTGAGCAGACCGCACGATTTGGACGACTTCGAAAGCGAGGCGGAGACGGTGGGCGGTGCCGAGGCGCAGGTCATCCCCCTGCACGGACCGGGCCGGGAGAAGCCGGACGCGGTGGCGGCGGAGCAGGACCTGCGCGAAGAGGAAGCAGCCCGGGAAACCGAGGCGCAGCGGGCCGCGCCGGTCGTCGCGTTCCCCGGTGCCGGCCAGGGAGCGCAGGCCCCCGAAGTCCTTTCGGACGTGGCCAGGTCCGCGCTCGGCTTCATCCGCGACCGGCTGACCGGGGACTACACCGTCGACGAGTTCGGCTTCGACGCCGAGCTGACCGACGCCGTCTTCCTGCCGCCGCTGCGCGCGCTCTACAAGAAGTGGTTCCGCGTCGACACGCACGGCGTCGAGAACCTCCCGGCTTCGGGAGGCGCGCTGCTGGTGTCCAACCACTCGGGCACCGTGCCGCTCGACTCGCTGATGACGGCGGTGGCGGTCCACGACGAGACGGGCGGCCGTCACCTGCGCTGCCTCGGCGCGGACCTGGTGTTCCAGCTGCCGCTGGTGGGTTCGTTCGCCCGCAAGTCGGGCCAGACGCTGGCCTGCAACGCGGACGCGGAACGCCTGCTGCGCAAGGGCGAGCTGGTCGGGGTGTGGCCGGAGGGCTTCAAGGGCGTCGGGAAGCCGTTCTCGTCGCGCTACAAGCTGCAGCGCTTCGGCCGCGGCGGTTTCGTGGCGGCCGCGCTGCGCGCCGGCGTGCCGATCATCCCGGTGTCGGTCATCGGCGCCGAGGAGATCTACCCGAAGCTCGGCGACATCAAGGTGCTGGCCCGGATGCTGGGCCTCCCGTACTTCCCGGTGACGCCGTTCTTCCCGCTGCTGGGCCCGCTGGGTGCGATCCCGCTCCCGACGAAGTGGAGCATCGAGTTCGGCGAGCCGATCCGGACCGACGAGTTCGAGCCGGAGGCCGTCGAGGACCCGATGCTGGTGTTCCAGCTGACCGACCAGGTCCGGGAGTCGATCCAGCAGACGCTGTACCGGCGGTTGTCGCAGCGGAAGTCGGTCTTCCGCGGCTGAGCGGAGCGGTGCTCTATCCTCTCCGGGATGGCCACCGAGGACGCCCGTCCGTGGCACCCGGTCGTCCGCGCCCGTGCCGCGCTGGACGCGCTGGAGCGGCTCGTCGCGGGCACGGGTACCGCCGTGCTGGCGGTCGCCGCCTCACTGTGGCTGCTCGGGACGGCGGTGCTGTGCGTCGCCGGAGTCGGCATCCTGCTCGTGCCCGCCACCCTGCGCCTCGTGCGCACCGTCACCGACCGGGAGCGGACACGGCTGGAGATCCTCCACCCGGCACCCGTGCCGCGGAAGCTGCGCGCCGCCCTCGCCCAGGCCGCCGTCCGGCGTGAACTGGTCTGGCTCGTCTGCCACAGCACCTTCGGGCTGCTCTTCGGCCTGACCGCCCTCACCCTGGCCGTCGACGTCATGCACGACGCGTCGTTCCCGTTGTGGTGGTGGTTCGTCTCGCCCGACGCCGCCACTCCGGCCCAGGGGTTCTTCACGGCGAAGGACTGGGGTGACGCGGTTCTGGTCTGCCTGTTCGGCATCGCGACGCTGGTCATCTCGGTGCTGGTCACGCCGTTGCTGGCCCGGTGGCAGGCGTGGCCGGGACGGCGGCTGCTGCCGCCCGGCCGCGAAACCGACCTCGCGCTGCGCGTCGCCGAGCTCACCGCCACCCGCGCGGCCGCGCTGGACGCCCACGCCGTCGAACTGCGGCGGATCGAACGCTCGCTGCACGACGGCACGCAGAACCGGCTCGTCGCGGTGAACGTGCTGCTCGGCGCCGCGAAGCGGGCGCTCAAGCGCGATCCCGCGGCCACCGAGGAGATCCTCGAGCGGGCCCAGGACGCCGCCGAGCAGGCACTCGCCGAACTGCGCGGAGTCGTCCGCAGTATCCTCCCGCCGGTGCTGACCGAACGCAGCCTTCCCGACGCGCTCACCGCGCTGGCCGCCGACTCCCCGGTGGCCTGCCGGATCGACGCCGACCTGCCCGGCCGGTACGCGGTCTCGGTCCAGGCGACCGCCTACTTCGTCGTCGCCGAGGCGCTCACCAACATCGCCAAGCACAGCGAGGCCACCAGTGCGACGGTCCGGCTTCGCCACGACCGCGAGCGGTTGCACGTCGAGATCACCGACGACGGCCGCGGCGGGGCGGACGAGGACACCGGGTCCGGGCTCACCGGCATCCGGCGCCGCGTCGAGGCCCACGACGGCACGTTCGCCTTGGCCAGTCCCGCCGGCGGACCGACGACCCTGGCGGTGAGCCTGCCGTGCGGATCGTGATCGCCGAGGACGACCTCCTGCTGCGCGAAGGCGTGGCGATGCTGCTGCGCGCCGAGGGGATCGACGTGCTGGCCACCGTGGCCAACGCCGACGACTTTCTCGCCGCGGTGGACGAGCACGCGCCGGATCTGGCCATTGTGGACGTCCGGATGCCACCGACGCACACCGACGAGGGGATCGTCGCCGCCGTCGAGGCCCGCCGCCGGCAGCCCGGACTCGCCGTGCTCGTGCTGTCCGCGTACGTCGAGCAGGCGTTCGCCACCGAGCTGTTCACCGGCGGTGGCGCCGGACTCGGCTACCTGCTCAAGGAACGCGTCGGCCGGGTGGAGGAGTTCCTCGAGGCCCTGCACCGGGTCGCGGACGGCGGCACCGCCATCGACCCGGAGGTCGTCGCCCAGCTGCTGACGCGCAACCGTCCGGACAACCGGCTCGACCGGCTCAGCGCGCGTGAGCGCGAAGTGCTGGCGCTCATGGCCGAAGGGCTGGGCAACGGCGTGATCGCCGAACGGCTCGTCGTCACCGATGGCGCCGTGCACAAGCACATCCGCAACATCTTCGCGAAGCTCGATCTCGCCCCCGCCGACCGGGCGGACCGGCGGGTGACCGCGGTGCTGCACTACCTGCGGGGTCAGGCGGCTTTCGGCCGGTAGCCCAGCCGTCCCCGGGTCGTGACGAGCAGCACGAGGGCGATCGCGGTCGAGGCGAGCAGGAACGCGTGCGTCGTGTCGCGGATCGACAGCCCCGGGAACATTTCCGACCACGCGAGCGAGAAGAAGTTGTTGACGCTGGTGTGCAGCAGCATGGCCAGCGGCAGGCTCTGGCCGGTGCGGTTGAACACCCAGGTCATGATGATGCTGAAGGTGACGCAGGTGGCGACGAACTCGACCGCCGTCAGCCAGGTCACGTCCGGCCAGCCGCCCCACTCGCTGAAGAACAGCGGCAGGTGCCACAAGCCCCACAGCGGGCCGAGGATCAGCGTGCCGCCGAGCGGCCCGAAGCGCTGCTGGAGACGGGGGAGCGCGAAGTCCCGCCAGCCGGGTTCCTCCGCGAGCCCGGTCGTGAGCATCTGCAGCACCAGGCCCGGCACGTAGGCCACCAGCGTCGCCACGGCGGGCAACACGGGGTTCTGCTCCGACAGCGCGATCGTGGTGATCGTGAGCGCGGCCGGCACGCTGAGCACGACCGCCACGTACCAGAGCCAGTTGACCCGCCACTTGAACAGCCGCGCGGTCCAGCGGCGCAGCCCGGTGCGTCCGTCGGCGATCGCGGTGACGAGGAACGCCGCGCCGATCGGGCCGAGGTAGGCGCCCGGCAGGACGCCGGCGAACTGCGAGGTGCCGAGCACCTCCGGGAAGCGGAAGTGCAGGACGCCCAGTCCGTTCTCCGACAGGATGTAGGGCGTCCAGGCGACCCAGCTCAGCAGGTTGGCCAGGACGAAGAACCAGGTGAGCGGACGTCTGCGGATGCTGTCCCGCAGGCCGCCGCTGTCACTGGTCCGCTCTTCGATGCCCACTCGGGTCGCCACCGCACTGCCCCTTCGCCGAAGCCGCTTTTCCGATGGGAAAAGCACACCAGCCGGCGGCGGTCGGGTCATTCCCGCGCACACCCGAAGAGGTGGTACAGCAGGCGCTACCGGCGGCCCGAACGCCCCAATGTGGCGTTGGTTGCGTCCAACGCACCGAACGCCACATTGGGTGCGTTGGATGCACCGAACGCCACATTGGGTGCTCCATCCATGCCCCCACCGCCGCTCTCAACGGAGGCGCTTCGCGCCGCGGCGCTGATTCAACGCACCGAACGCCACATTGGGGCGCATTCGACTCGGCCGTCAGCGGCGGCGGTAGGCCATCCCGGCCGCCACCGCGCCCGCCAGCGCCCCGGCGCCCAGCACCGACGGCACGCCGATCTTCGCGGCCTTGCGCCCGGTCCGGAAGTCGCGGATCTCCCAGCCGCGGGCCCGGGCCACGTCACGTAGCCCGCCGTCGGGGTTGACCGCCACCGCCGTGCCCACCGCCGAGAGCATCGGGATGTCGTTGGCCGAGTCGGAATAAGCCGTGCAGCGCTTGAGGTTCAGCCCTTCCCGGGACGCCAGCGCGCGCACGGCGTGGGCCTTCGCGCGGCCGTGCAGGAGGTCACCGACCAGGCGTCCCGTGTAGACGCCGTCCTTCGTCTCCGCCACCGTGCCCAGCGCGCCGGTGAGCCCGAGGCGGCGCGAGATGATCGCGGCCAGCTCGATCGGGGTCGCCGTCACCAGCCAGACGCGCTGGCCCGCGTCCAGGTGCATCTGGGCCAGCGCGCGCGTGCCGGACCAGATCTTGTCGGCCATCAGCTCGTCGTAGATCTCTTCGCTGATCGACGTCAGCTCGGCCACCGTGCGGCCGGCCACAAAGGACAGTGCGCGCTCGCGGTGGGTCTTGATGTCCTCTTTGTTCTCCCGGCCGCCGAGCCGGAACTTGATCTGACCCCAGACGAACCCGGCGAGGTCCGCCGAGGTGAAGAACTTCCGCGCGGCGAGCCCGCGGGCGAAGTAGAAGATCGACGCGCCCATCATCATCGTGTTGTCGACGTCGAAGAAGGCGGCCGCGGTGAGGTCCGGCGGCGCGGGCGGGACGGGGGGTTCGGAAACCACTCGGGCGTGGGCGGCCTCGGCCGACGCCTCGCCCGCGAGCGCGGCGAGCCGTTCCAGCTCCTGACTCTTATCCCTGCCACGCCAAGCTGACACGCACACCGCCTCCACGTCTGCCCACGTCTGGCGACGTCCCTGCGAACGTCCGGGTCCTTCGCACAGGGTAGCGAGCCGCCCACCGCGCCGTCGCAGGTGTGGCCCTGACCTCAGCCGATCACGATCGGCGGCAACCCGGGCAGCAACGGCGGGAGCGAAATCAGCGGCGGCGGCGACGTGGTCGTGGTCGGCGCCGGCGGCGGGGTCGTCGTCACCCCGCCGTACACCGGCGGCGGCGTCACCCCGCCGGTTGGCGCCGGAAGGCCGGGGGTCGCGGCCGCGTCCGACGGCGGCAGCTGCGTGCCGGTCGGCGCGGGCGCCGTGCTCGCGCCGGAGGGCGAAGAAGCCGGAGCCGACGACGGCTGGGTGCCGGCGGCCGGGGCGGGGCGGGCCGTGCACTCGCCGGTCGCCGGGAGCAGGCCCAGCTCGTCGGACGTGCCCGTGGTGATCTGGTAGCAGTTCATCCGCGCCACCAGCCCGCTCGTGCGTGCCTGGACCTTGCCGAGCAGGTCCCGGACGCCGTCGAACACCGGGGCCGCGTCGGCCGGGAGCGGGAGCGAGCCCAGCCGCGCTTCCTGGTTCCGCGCCCACAGCCGGACGTCGGCCAGCGCCTGCGCGCCACCGCCGTCACTGGTCGCCACCGTGGACATCTGGGCGACACCGGCCCGCAGGTCGGCGGCGAAGTCGTCGTACGCGGTCTGGTAGCCGTTCCCGCTCGCGCCTTCCTGGGCCAGCTCGCGCAGCTCGGTGATCCGGTTGGTGGCGAACTCGAGGTGCTTCTTCGCCTTCGCCTGGTCACCGAACGTCAGGCCCAGCGCCGTCGACTCCCCGGCGCGCTTCACGCCGTACAGCGGGTCGCCCGGCAGTGCGTTGCGGGACAGCACCAGGGCCAGACCGGAGAGGATGAGGAAGAGGAACAACGCGGCGGCCACCAGGTCGGCGGTCCGCGGCCGCCACCTCCGACCCGGAGTGGTGGCCGCCGCCGTCTCCAGGCGGCCCGCGATCTCCGCGCGGATCCGCTGCCGGGTCTCCAGGTCCGGGGCGCCGGCCGTGCCCAGCTCGCGCAGGGCGCCGACGACGGCCAGTTCGTCGGCGAACTCGCCGTCCCGAGGTATCGGGGACGGCTCGCAGGCACGTGCGAACCGCTCGATCTCGGCTCGCTCACGCGCAAACCTCACTGCGCTGCTCCATCCCGGGCCTTGGCCGGTCCTGACACCGGTCTGCGTGGAGTAACGATCCGGGGGCCACGAGGGTTACCGGTTTCGGTCGATGAGCAGAAAAGTTCGCGGGTTCAGCGCAATCCCGTGGGCAAAAGTTGTGCCAAACGGCGTACCGCGCGGTGCTGCAACGCCTTCACGGCGCCCTCGTTGCGGTTCATGATCTCGGCCGTCTCCGCCACGGACAGTCCCTGCAGGAACCGCAGGACGATGCATTCCCGCTGGTCCTCGCCCAGTTCCGCGACGCAGCGCAGCAGCTCGGCGCGGGTGGCGCGGCTGATCGCCTCCTGTTCGGGGCCCGCCTGGGCGGCCGCGCCGACGCTGAACGGCGCGGAACCCGGCTCGGTCACCTCGTCGGTGACGACTTCGAGCTTGAACCGGCTCGACTTCACGTGGTCGAGCACGAGGTTGCGGGCGATGGTGACGAACCAGGCGCCGACGTCACGTCCCTGGTAGCTCACCGACGTGATCCGGCGCAGCGCGCGCAGGAACGTCTCGCTCGTGACGTCCTCGGCGAGGTCGCGGTCGCCGAGCCGGAACAGCACGTAGCGGTAGACGACGTCGACGTAGCGGTCGTAGAGCCGGCCGAAGGCGGACGAATCGCCGTCCTGCGCGGCGCGCACCAGCTCCCAGGCCTCGGCCTTCGCCGCCTCGGCGCGCTCGTCGTCGGACGCCTGCCTGCTCATCGGCACGGCCGACGAGCGCCCGAAGACGCGCTCGGCGAACATGGCGACGGGCCCGCGGCTCACGGCGGTCGGCACGGTCATCGGGCGGCACCTCCGGCGGCGGGTTCGGCCCAATGGGCCACGGTACCCCCGGAACCCGGATGAGCAGGGGCCTGCCGGCTCGCGTGCCCCACGAACTCGTGGGCAGGCAAGTTCGTCACGGCGACTCCCTCTCTCCGGTCGCGGCGGTGATCAACACCCGCCGGCGACGCAGTGCAGCATACGTGTAGTTACCGCTAAGTAGGTAGTGGTTCCGGGGTTGCGCAGACGCGACGCTCGCGGTCAGCACCCATGACGTCGCTTCAGATGACAGACTTGCAACGGTTCGCATCGGACGAGGAGAGGCGGGTCGCGGGTGAGTGCGCCAGAGGGGACGCAGCCGGGGGTCGGCGGGCTGCTCACGCGGGCCGCGGCGACGTGGCCGGAGCACCCGGCCGTGTGCGAGACCGGCACCGGGCGCGGCCTGACCTACCGCCAGGCCGAGGCCGCCGCCCAGGCCCAGGCCAGGAGACTCGCGGACGCCGGTGTCGAGCCCGGCGACCGGGTCGCGCTGCGGCTGCCGACGTCGGTGGACTTCGTGGTCGCCTTCTTCGGCGCGCTGCGCGCCGGGGCGATCGTCGTGCCGCTGTCGCCGCAGGTGCCGGGCCCGGAGCTCGGGAAGCTGCTCGCGCACAGCGGGGCCAGGGTCGTCGTCCAGCGGGACGCCGACGACGACCTGCCGGACGGCGTGACCGGTCTCACGCCGGTAACCGACCCTGACAACGCTGTCGAGTTCCCCGACGCCGGCCGGGCCGGCGAGGACATCGCGGTCGTTTCGTACACCTCGGGCACCACCGGGCCGCCGCGCGGCGTGATGCTGTCGCACCGCGCGCTGCTGGCCAACCTGGAGCAGATCAGCGGCGTCGAGGGCGTCCTGGGGCAGGACGACCGGGTGCTGATCACCATCCCGCTCTTCCACGTCTACGGCCTCGGGCCCGGGCTGCTGCAGGCGACCTCCGCCGGTGCGACCGCGGTCCTGTCCGAGCGCTTCGAAGCCCAGCGCACGCTCGACGACTGCGCCGAACAGCGCGTCACCTCGATCACCGGCGTCCCGACGATGTACGCCGAGTTCGCCGCGCTCGGCCCCGACGAGCTCCGTCGCGGCCTCGCGACCGTGCGGCAGATGACGTCCGGCGCCGCGCCGCTGCACCCGAAGACGCTGACCGCGATCCGCGAGGCCAGTGGCCTCGACGTCTACGAGGGCTACGGCCTCACCGAGTGCGCGCCGGTGGTGACGTCGACGCTGGTCACCGGCTACCCGAAGCCCGGCTCGGTCGGCCGCCCGCTGCCCGGGATCGAGCTGCGGCTGGTGGACAGCGACGGCACCGACCAGGCCGTGCCGCTCGACCCCGACGACGTCGACGACGTCTTCGAGGCCGAAGGCGAGACCGGGCTGGTGTCGATCCGCGGCGCGAACCTCTTTTCGGGCTACTGGCCCGACGGCGACCACGGTCCCGACGCCGACGGCTGGTTCCGCACCGGCGACGTCGGCTACCTCGACACCGACGGCGACCTGCACCTGGTCGACCGCGCCAACGACCTGGTCATCGTCAACGGCTTCAACGTCTTCCCGCGCGAGGTCGAGGAGGTCATCGGGCAGCTGCCCGAGGTGGCCGAAGCCGCCGTCGTCGGCGTGGTCGACGAGCGCAGCGGCGAAGCGGTGAAGGCGTTCGTCGTGCCGGCGGCCGGGGCCGCGTTGTCCGAGCAGCAGGTCGTCGACCACTGCGCCGCGCACCTGGCCGGGTACAAGGTGCCGCACGCGGTCGAGTTCGCCGAGTCGCTGCCGCACTCGGCGACCGGGAAGCTGCGCCGGATGCGGTTGCGGTAGCTGCGGTAGTAAGGACGGCATGGTGCACGAAGTGACGGTGATGGGCCGGGACGGCTGCCACCTCTGCGAGGTCGCGGAGGCCGAGGTCGCGCGGATCTGCGGCGAGCTCGGCGTCCCCTGGACGGCCGAGGACGTCGACACGGACCCGGAGTGGCGCGCCGAGTACGGCGATCGCGTCCCGGTGATCCTGGTGGACGGCGCCGAGCACGGCTACTGGCGCGTCGAAGAGGACCGGCTGCGCCGCGCGCTCGCCTGAGCCGGTGCCGCCGATGTCATGAACGACTCTTTCCTGTCATCCGATGACAGGAAAGAGTCGTTCATGACGTTCGTGGCGTGTGCGCCCCAGCCGTAACACGTCCGTAAGCCGTGTCGGGGCACCCGGACGGGCGTGCGCTCCGAAGATGGAGATGTGAGCACCTTGCAGGACGCGCCGCCCGAGGCGCCGAGAAGGCTTTCGCTTCCGATCGCGACTTTGATCGGACTGCTGGCGCTGGCCGCCGCCCTCGGCGTCGGGCACCTGGTCGCCGGGTTCGTCGGCTACACGGCGTCTCCGTTCATCGCCGTGGCCAACTACGTCATCGACCACAGCCCGACTTCCGTCGTGAAGTGGGCCGAGCGGACGCTGGGCACCTGGGACAAGCCCGTGCTGAAGCTCGGGCTGGCCGTGGTGCTGGTCCTCCTCGCGCTGCTGGCCGGGCAGCTGTCGCGCCGGACGCCCCGGGCCGGGCAGGTGCTCGTCTTCCTGCTCGGCGCCGCCGGGGTCGCCGCCGTGTACGTGCGCACCGACCTCGGGCAGGTCGCCCTGCTCGCGCCGGTCGCCGCCCTGGTCGCCGGGCTCGCCGTGCTCACCTTCCTGCACCGGACCGCGCTGCCCGTCGAAGCCGTGCCCGAACGGGGCTTCGACCGGCGGAAGTTCCTGCGCGCCGGCGTCGGGGTCGCCGCGGGCTCGGGCGTCGCGGCCGTCGTCGGCCAGGTGGCGGGCACCAGCGCGAACGCCGAGGACTCCCGGGCCGCCGTGGGGCCGCTCGTCCCCGCGCGCACCGCGCCGCCGCTGCCCGCGGACGCCGACTTCGCGAAGCTCGGCTCGCCGCCGTTCCTCACGCCGAACCCGGACTTCTACCGCATCGACACCGCGCTGGTCGTGCCGCAGATCCGCGCCGAGGACTGGAGCCTGAAGATCCACGGCATGGTCGACCGCGAGGTCACCTTCTCCTACGCCGACATCCGCAACCGGCCGCTCGTCGAACGCCGGGTGACGCTGACCTGCGTCTCCAACGAGGTGGGCGGCCCGCTGATCTCGAACGCGACCTGGCTGGGCGTCGACCTCGTCGACCTCCTCGACCAGGCCGGCGTGCAGGCCGGCGCCGAGCAGATGTTCGCCACCAGCACCGACGGCTGGACGTGCGGCACCCCGGCGAACGTCGCGCTCGACCCGGCCCGCGGCGCGATGCTGGCGATCGGGATGAACGGCGAGCCGCTGCCGGTCGAGCACGGCTTCCCGGCGCGGATCGTCATCCCCGGCCTGTACGGCTACGTGTCGGCCACCAAGTGGGTCGAATCGCTCGAATTCACCAAGTGGGACGCGCGGCAGGCGTACTGGCTCAGCCGGGGCTGGGCCGAGCAGGCGCCGATCAAGACCGAGTCCCGGATCGACACGCCGAAGGGGTTCGCCGGCGTCACCGCGGGCAAGGTCCGGCTGGCCGGCACCGCCTGGGCCCAGCACACCGGCATCGCGAAGGTCGAGGTCCGGCTGGACCAGGGGGAGTGGCGGGAAGCGACGCTCTCGGCCGACGTGAGCAAGGACACCTGGCGGATGTGGTGGATCGAGCTCGACGTGCCGAAGGGGACGCACCAGGCGTTCGTCCGGGCCACCGATCGGGACGGCTACACGCAGACGGAGAACCGCGCGGACCCGGTGCCCGACGGCGCCACCGGCTGGCACTCGGTCACCCTCGACGCCCACTGACACGCCCGAACGTCATGAACGACTCTTTCCTGTCGTCCGACGACAGGAAAGAGTCGTTCATGACATCTCCGGCCGCAGCCGCCGTCGCTCGATCCGGTGAGACCGGGCGAGAACCCGGAAACCGTCCGCGAAGATCGCCGGATGAGCCGAATCTCCCGTTGCGCGGGCCTGTGCGCGGCCGCTGCGCTGGCCCTCTCCGCCTGCAGCAACGGCGACCACGCCGGCGCCGCGACGACCGGGCCGGGCGCGACCTCGATCACGCCGCCCGCCCCGGTGACGACGACGGCGGCCGCCACCGGTCCCGGCGTCTTCGGGCCGGGCTGTGACGGCTTTCGCGGCAGGCTGGCGGCCATGGCGGGCCTGCCGGTCGTCCGCGCGGCCGCGGCGAGCGGCCTCCTCGGCGGCTGGGTCGAGGCGGTCGGGGCGGCCAACCTCGCCGACCCGTTCGACGCCGCGCCGGACGTCACCGTCTTCGCGCCCGTGGACGAGGCTTTCGCGGCGGCCGGGCTGTCCGCCCGCCGGGTGCCGGTCCTCAACTACCACGTGCTCTACCAGCGTTTCGACGCCGCGGGCCTCGAACGCGCGGGCGGGGCGGGAACCCGCGACAGCGGCGGGGGCCCGCTGGGGTTTGGCGGGTCCGGCGGGACCCTGACCGTCAACGGCGTGCCGGTCCTCTGCGGCAACATCCCGACGAAGAACGCCACCCTGTTCGTGATCGGGAAGGTGCTCACGCCGGGCACCAACTCCGGCTGAGACGGCGGAAGTGCCTGGCGGGCAAGGATTCTGACGCCGTGTCGTGATCGACGCTGCCTCCCGGTGCCCCGGAACCGCCTCCGACCAGTGACTTTGTGCGCGCGTTCACAAGTGGTCTACCGTAGGGCCATCGCCTCCGGGGCGGCCGGTATCGAACCGGACTCCGGGTCCTGGGTCAAGACACAGTTCCGAACGGCCGTGGCGATGGCCGCCAGACGCACAGCGGGCAGGAGACAACGGCGTGGTGACACAGCGGGGGAGGCGCGACGGAGCGGACTCCGCCGGCCGGCCGCCACGACGGTCCCGCCGTCAGGACACCCCGGACGCCGACAACGCGCCGACCGCGGAAATGCCCGCCGTACCCGCCGGGACCAACGGTGACGCCCCCGAGGCCGTGCGGGCGAAGTCGATCCCGGAGGCGGCGGTCGCCCGGCTCGCCGTCTACCTTCGTGTCCTGTCCGGAATGTCCGAACAGGGTGCGACGACCGTTTCGAGCGAAGAGCTGTCGCAGGCCGCCGGCGTCAATTCCGCGAAACTGCGCAAAGACCTCTCGTACCTCGGTTCGTACGGCACCCGCGGCGTCGGTTACGAGGTCGGCGTCCTGGTCAGCCAGATCGAGCGCATCCTCGGCCTGACCCGCCAGCACAAGGTCGCCGTGGTCGGGATCGGCAACCTCGGTCACGCGCTGGCCAACTACGGCGGCTTCCCGGGGCGCGGCTTCCCGGTCGAAGCGCTGTTCGACCTGGACCCGGACCTGATCGGCGTGCCGGTCGGCGGCCTCCCGGTGTCGCACATGGACGACATCCCGCGGATCTGCGCCGAGCGCGGCATCTCCATCGGCGTGATCGCCACCCCGCCCACCGCGGCGCAGTCGGTGTGTGACCGCCTGGTCGCGGGCGGTGTCCAGTGCATCCTCAACTTTGCTCCCGTCGTGCTGCAGGTTCCTGCTCACATCGAGGTCCGCAAAGTGGATTTGGCCGTCGAGCTGCAGATACTCTCGTTCCATGTGGCCCGCCGGGCGGACAGTGAAGCACCGGCCGCCGGTAATCAGGGCAATTCCGGATTATCGACCGGTGGTTCACCCGCCCAGAATGGCAAGGGCAGGCGGAACGGCACGGGTCCGGACGGCGGACGGGAAATGGTGGTGCGCTCATGAGCGTTTTGGCGGTCGGGCTCTCGCACAGAAGCGCAGAGCTGAGCACGCTGGAGCGCGTCGCGGTCCCCGCGCCCGAGATCGGCAAGGTGCTCGACGAGCTGCAGCAGGCCGAGCACATCAGTGAGGTCATGCTCGTCTCGACGTGCAACCGCATCGAGGTCTACGCGGTCGTCGAGACCTTCCACGGCGGCCTGGGCGACGTCTCCGAGGTGCTGGCCCGGCAGGCCGGCATGGAACCCGCCGAGCTCTACGACAGCCTGTACGTGCACTACGCCGGTGCCGCCGTCGAGCACCTCTTCTCGGTCGCCTCGGGCCTGGACTCGATGGTCGTCGGCGAGACGCAGATCCTCGGCCAGGTGCGGTCCGCCTATGCCACCGCGCGCGAGGTCGGCACCGTCGGCCGCACGCTCCACGAGCTGATCCAGACCACGCTGCGCGTCGGCAAGCGCGTCCACACCGAGACCGGTCTCGACGCCCTCGGCGCGTCGGTCGTGTCCGAAGCGCTCGCCGCGGCCGGTGACGTCACCGGCAAGCACGCCGTCATCGTCGGCGCCGGCTCGATGGGCGCGCTGAGCGCGTCTCAGCTGCGCAAGGCCGGGATCGGCGAGATCACCGTGGCCAACCGCACCGACGCCCGCGCCCGGCGGCTCGCCGCGAACGTCACCGAGCAGGGCGTGCCTGCCCGCGCGGTCCCGCTGTCCGGGGTCGTCGAGGCGGTCCGCGACGCCGACATCGTGATCTGCTGCACCGGCGCGCAGGACGCCGTCTTCGGCCCGGACCAGGTGCTGCCCCGGCGTGGCCGTGACCTGGTCGTCTGCGACCTCGGCCTGCCGCGCGACGTCGACCCGGCGGTCGGCGAGCTGGCCGGCGTCCGGGTGGTCGACCTGGCCACCATCCAGCGCCGGATGCGGGAGGCGGGCACGCCGACCACCGAGCGCCAGACCGCCAAGGCGACCGGGATCGTCCTCGACGAGGTGCGCGACTACCTCGCCGGGCAGCGCAGCGCCGAGGTGACGCCGACCGTGACCGCGCTGCGCCGCCGCGCGGCCGAGGTCGTTGACGCCGAGCTGCTGCGGCTCGACAACCGCCTGCCCGAACTCGACGCCGGCGTTCGCGAAGAGGTCGGCCGCACGGTCCGCCGGGTGGTCGACAAGCTGCTGCACGCGCCGACGGTGCGGGTCAAGCAGCTGGCCGCCGAGACGGCCGACACCGACTACGCGAACGCGTTGCGAGAGTTGTTCTGCCTCGACCCGCAGGCCCCCGCCGCGGTGGCGAGCCCGAAGCCCCCACCGGAGAAGAAGTAGTAGTGACCAGAGTCATTCGCATGGGCACGCGCGGTTCGAAGCTCGCGCTCACCCAGACCGGGACCGTCGCCGACGCCCTGCGCGCCACCGGCGTCGAGGTCGAGATCGTCAAGGTGACCACGCCCGGCGACAAGTCGCTCGCGCCGATCGCGACGATCGGCGTCGGCGTGTTCACCTCCGCGCTGCGGGAAGCCTTGCTGCGCAACGAGGTCGACGTCATCGTCCACTCGTACAAGGACCTGCCGACCGCGCCGGAGCCGGGCATCACGCTGGCCGCGGTGCCGCCGCGCGAGGACCCGCGGGACGCGCTGATCGCGCGTGACGGGCTCACCCTGGGCGAGCTGCCGCCGGGTTCGACGGTGGGCACGGGCGCCGCGCGGCGCACCGCGCAGCTGCGCGCGCTGGGCCTCGGTTTGGAAATCGTGCCGATTCGCGGCAATATCGACACCCGCATGCGCAAGGTGACCGACGGCGAGCTCGATGCCGTGGTGCTGGCGCGTGCCGGACTGGCCAGGGTCGGACTGGTCGAGGCGATCACCGAGACCCTCGACCCGATCCAGATGCTGCCCGCGCCCGCGCAGGGTGCGCTGGCGGTGGAGTGCCGGGCCGCCGACGTGGACCTCGAGCAGCTGCTCCGGTCCACTTTGGACGACGAGGGCACGCGGGCCGCGGTGACGGCCGAGCGGGCCCTGCTGGCCGCGCTCGAGGCGGGGTGCAGCGCGCCGGTGGGCGCGCTCGCCGAGATCGTCGAAGATCTCGACGCCGAGGGCAAGGTCGTGGAACGGATCTCGCTGCGCGGCACCGCCGCGGTCGAGGGCGAGGAAGGTGCGGTGGACATGGTCCGGGCCATCGCACTGGCCGACAAGGACCAGGCCGCCCAGCTGGGCAAGGACCTGGCCGCCGAGCTGCTGGACCTCGGAGCCGGAGCCCTCTCCGGCCCCGCTCAGTAGCGCTCTCGCGAGCGCTTTCGAAGACGTAGGAGACCTGCGTCCGTGCGACCGCGCACGGACGCCGCAAGAGGAGAAACGCACAGATGACCCCCGCGCGAAAGACCACCGGGCGCGTAGCGTTCGTGGGCTCCGGGCCCGGCGACGCCGGCCTGCTCACGGTCCGTGCCCAGGAACTGCTCGCCAAGGCCGAGGTCGTGGTGACCGACCCCGACGTGCCACAGGCCGTGCTGGCCATGGCCGCCGAGGGCGCCGAGGTCCGGCCGGCCGTCGGCGAGGCCACCGAGGTCGCCAAGGACCTCACCACCGAGGCCAAGGCCGGCCGGCTGGTGCTGCGGCTGATCGCGGGCGACCCGCTGACCACCCCGGCCGTGGTGGCCGAGGTCCAGGCCGTCGCGCGCACGAGCGCCGTGTTCGACGTCATCCCGGGTGTCTCCCCGGCCGCGGCCGTCCCGGCGTACGCCGGCGTCGCGCTGGGCGGTACGCACACCGAGGTCGACGTCCGCGGGGACGTCGACTGGGCGGCGCTGGCCGCCGCGCCCGGCCCGCTGGTGCTGCACGCGACGTCGGCGCACCTGGCCGAGGCCGCGTCGGCGCTCACCGGCAACGGCGTGCCGGCCGCCACCCCGGTCGCGGTCACCGCGAACGGCACCATCAACACCCAGCGCACCCTCGACACCACGCTCGAGAAGGTCGCGAACGACGCCGGCGAGCTCGTCGGGCCGCTGATCGTCACGATCGGCCAGGCCGCCGGGCAGCGCTCGAAGCTGTCGTGGTGGGAGTCGCGGGCGCTCTATGGCTGGAAGGTCCTGGTGCCGCGCACCAAGGAGCAGGCGGGCGAGATGGCCGAGCGCCTGCGTGGCCACGGCGCGACGTCACACGAGGTCCCGACCATCTCGGTCGAGCCGCCCCGCAGCCCGGCGCAGATGGAGCGTTCGGTCAAGGGCCTGGTCGACGGCCGCTACCAGTGGATCGTCTTCACGTCCACCAACGCGGTCCGCGCGGTGTGGGAGAAGTTCGAGGAGTTCGGCCTGGACGCCCGCGCGTTCTCCGGCGTCAAGATCGCCTGTGTGGGTGAGTCGACCGCGGCGAAGGTGCGTTCGTTCGGCATCATTCCGGAGCTGGTCCCGTCCGGCGAGCAGTCGTCCGAGGGCCTGCTGGCCGAGTTCCCGCCGTACGACGACGTCCTCGACCCGGTCGACCGCGTGCTGCTGCCGCGGGCGGACATCGCCACCGAGACGCTGTCGGCGGGCCTGCGCGAGCGCGGCTGGGAGATCGACGACGTGACGGCCTACCGGACCGTCCGGGCCGCCCCGCCGCCCGCCGAGACCCGCGAGATGATCAAGACCGGCGGCTTCGACGCGGTTTGCTTCACCTCGTCCTCGACCGTGCGGAACCTGGTCGGCATCGCCGGCAAGCCGCACACCCGCACGCTGGTCGCGTGCATCGGCCCGAAGACCGCCGAGACCGCGGTGGAGTTCGGGCTCCGGGTCGACGTCCAGCCGGAGAAGGCCGACGTCCCGCACCTGGTGGACGCGCTCGCCGAGCACGCCGCCCGGCTGCGCGCCGAGGGTGCGCTGCCGCCGCCGCGCAAGGCGAAGCGGGCCCGCCGCTCCTAAGTCCCCAAGCGCCCCAATGTGGCGTTCGGTGCGTCCAACGCACCGAACGCCACATTGGGTGCGTCCAACGCACCCAACGCCACATTGGGGCGCTTCGGCCCTGCTGGTCGAGTCGCGGTCACTCACCGACCGGAAGCGCCGCTGAGCACCCTTGCGGAACTGCGGCGAAAGCCGCGGGAGTAACGTGGAAGGGTGTTCCCCGAGCATCGTCCCCGCAGGCTTCGCACCACCCCGGCCATGCGCAGGCTGGTGGGTGAAACGACGCTGCGGCCACGCCAGCTGATCCTCCCGATGTTCGTCGGCGAAGGGCTCGATGCGCCCCGGCCGATTTCGAGCATGCCGGGCGTCGTGCAGCACACCCGGGACACCCTGCGGAAGGCAGCCGTCGACGCGGTCAACGCCGGGGTCGGCGGGCTCATGCTGTTCGGCATCCCGGCCACGCGTGACGCCGAGGGCTCCGGGGCGGTCGACGAGAACGGCATCCTCAACGTCGCCCTGCGCGACCTGCGGCAGGAGCTGGGCGACGCCACCGTGCTGATGGCCGACACTTGCCTCGACGAGTTCACCGACCACGGCCACTGCGGCGTCCTCGACGCCGACGGCGCGGTCGACAACGACGCCACCCTGCGGATCTACGCCCAGATGGCCATCGCGCAGGTCGAAGCCGGGGCGCACGTGCTCGGGCCGAGCGGGATGATGGACGGCCAGATCGGCGTCATCCGCCGGGCGCTCGACGAGGTCGGGCACAAGGACGCGGCGATCCTCGCGTACTCCGCGAAGTACGCCAGCGCGTTCTACGGCCCCTTCCGCGAGGCCGTCGACTCGCAGCTCAAGGGTGACCGCAAGACCTACCAGCAGGACCCGGGCAACGGCCGCGAGGCGCTGCGCGAGATCGAGCTGGACCTCGCCGAAGGCGCGGACATGATCATGGTCAAACCCGCGCTGTCCTATCTGGACGTCATCAAGGCGGCCGCGGACATCTCCCCGGTGCCGGTGGCCGCGTACAACATCTCGGGCGAGTACGCGATGGTCGAGGCCGCCGCGGCGAACGGCTGGCTGGACCGCGAGCGGACGGTCCTCGAGGTGCTCACCTCGATCCGCCGGGCGGGCGCCGACCTGATCCTCACGTACTGGGCCGCCGAGGCCGCTGGCTGGCTGGACTGACCGGCTAGAGTCACCGCGTGGCGGACAAGGACACCGAGGATCTCAGCGGGCTCACCGACGACGAACGGCGCAAAATGGGACGTTCACCGGACCCGCTGCTGCCGGGCCAGCCGGCGCCCAAGGTCGACCCGCCCGGTGCGGTGCGGGCTTCGTTCTGGCTGTGGCTGGCGGGCGGCGCCGTGCTGATCGGCGGCCAGGTGTTCACCCTGGCCATCAAGCAGCAGCTGATCGACGCGCTGATCCGGCAGAGCCGGGAACGCGGCCAGAAGATCGACGAGGCCGCGATGGCCCACGGCGCCACGACGGCGTTCTGGCTGCTGCTCGGCGGGTCGGTCGTGTTCGCGCTGCTCATCGCGCTGTTCGCCTACAAGGCCCGCGAAGGCACCCGCTCGGCCCGCACGGTGCTGACCGGCTTCGCGGTCGCCTGCGTGCTGTTCCAGCTGGGCATCTTCTACAGCGTGCCCTCGATCATCGCGACGCTGCTGCTGGTCATCGCGCTGGTCCTGATGTACCTGCCGTCGGTGACGGACTACTTCCCGAAGGCGGTCAAGAAGCTGTGAGCGACCGGCTCTACGCCGAGTCCGGCGTGAGCTGGGCCGCCATCGTGTGGGGGCCGGTGTTCGCACTGGCCGGCGCGCTGGCGGAGCTCGTCACGGGTGGCCCGGTCCACGTCGTGGGCTGGTTGATGGTCGGGTTCGGGCTGTGCGTGATCACCGTGCCCTGGGTGTACGCGCGGCGCCGGTTCCTGTCGCTGGAAGTCACCACGACGCAGCTGCGGCAGGGCCGGGAGAAGGTGCCCGCCGACCAGATCGCTTCGGTGACCGACGTCGGCACGCCGGTCGGCGCGCGGGTGCTCGGCGGCGGCTGGTCGGTGCCGCGCAAGTACGACTCCCTGCCGGTGAAGCTGGCCGACGACACGGTGGTGCTCGCGTGGGCGAAGGACGTCGAAGCCCTGCGGGACGCGCTGGACCGGCTCGTCCGGGCGACACCGCGTGAAGCATGAGAAAATCGTCGCCGTGATCGACCTTCCGCAGCCCACCGGGGCCGAGCTCTGGCCGCCGGACGAACCCGGCCCGCGCGCGCGGCTGCACAAGCCGTGGCGGACGCTGGTCGCCGTCGTGGAGGTCGTGTTCGCCGTCCTCGCCGGCTGGGCGGCCTCCGCGTGCTGGCACAACGCCGCCGCCGTCGTGGTCACCCGGACCGAAGACGGCGCGTTGCTCGAGTCGCACCGGTACTTCGGCGGCCTGCTCGCGGCGGCCATCGGGATCGGCACGGTGGCCGCGTTGCTGCTGGTCGACGCGGTGCGTCAGGTCCTGCTCGCGGTGCGTGCGCGGGGCCTCAAAGCCAGGGACTGATACACAGCTGACGCACAGGTAACGAACAGTCAATTGCTAAACAGCGGCACGAAGGTTGCCGCATGACGCGCGTGCGTGCCTCGAAGGCATGGGTGATCAACGGTGCTCTGGTCGTACTGCTGGCCGGGGCGGGATTCGGGATATACCAGGCGTTCAGTCCCGCGCCGAGCTCGGCGCAGGCGCAGTCGCGCAGCACCCCGGTCCGCCGGGCGACGGTCACCGAGACGGTCTCCGCCGCCGGCACCCTCGCCAGCAGCTACACCGGCGCGGCGAACTTCGCGACGGCCGGCAAGGTCACGTCGATCGACGTCAAGGTCGGCGATGTCGTCAGTGCCGGGCAGAAGCTGGCCACCGTCGACAGCACGCAGGCGGCGAAGCAGCTTCAAGTCGCGAAGGCGAACCTGGCGGTCGCCCAGGACGCCCTGGACACCGCCGAGACGGCCGAAGCCACCCCGGCCACGGGGCAGAACAACCAGAACAGCCAGAACAGCCAGAACAGCGCGCAGACCGCGGCGAACAACGTCACCTCGGCACAGGCGAAACTGGACCAGGCCCAGCTCGACGTCCAGACCGCGCAGCAGGCGCTCGACAACACGACGCTCTACGCGCCCGGCGCCGGCACGGTCACCGCGATCAACGGTGCCGTCGGGCAGCAGTCCTCCAGCGGCTCGTCGAGCAGCAGCTCCCAGTCGTCCTCCAGCGGCAGCGGCCAGGGCGGCCAGGGCTCGTCGTCGAACTCCAGCGCCGCCGCGTCGTCGAGCAGCAGCTCCGGCAGCGGGTTCATCACCATCACGAACCTGACCGGCCTGGTCGTCAACACCTCGGTCGCGGAGATCGACGTCAGCAAGGTCAAGGCCGGCCAGAAGGCGACCGTGACGCTCAACGCGCTGCCGGACAAGCCAGTCCAGGCGACCGTTTCGAGCATCAACCTGACCCCGACGACGAGCGGCAGCGTCGTTTCCTACGGTGCGCAGCTGGCACTGACGTCCCCGCCGGACGGGCTGCGGCCCGGCCAGTCGGCGAGCGTCGTGATCACCGTGGCCGAGGCGCAGGACGCGCTGAGCGTGCCGGCCGCGGCCGTGCAGACGGTGGGCAGCACCAACCTCGTCACCGTGCAGGAGAACGGCCAGAACGTCACGCGCCAGGTGCAGGTCGGCCTCCGCGGCGAATCGACGGTCCAGATCACCTCCGGGCTGACCGAGGGCGAGAACGTCGTGCTCACCGCGACGGCCACGACCGGCACCGGCGGGGGGAACAACCGCACGGGCGGCACGGGTGGGACTGGTGGCTTCCCCGGCGGCGGGACCGGCGGGTTCCCGGGCGGCGGCCAGCGCGGCACGGGCACCGGCGGTGGCTTCGGCGGGCGCGGATGAACCCGGTGATCGCGGTCTCCGGACTGCGCAAGACCTACGGGGCCGGCGAGACGGCGGTGCACGCGCTGCGCGGCGTCGAACTCACCGTGTGGCCCGGCGAGTACGTCGCGATCATGGGCGCGTCCGGCTCGGGCAAGTCGACGCTGCTGAACATGCTGGGCTGCCTCGACGTCCCGACGTCGGGCCAGTACCTCCTGGACGGCTTCGGCGTCGGCAAGCTGAACGAACGGCAATTGGCGTTGCTGCGCAACCGGAAGATCGGCTTCATCTTCCAGTCGTTCAACCTCGTGCCCCGGACGTCCGCTCTGTCCAATGTAGAGCTGCCACTCGTCTACAGTGGACTCCGCCGGTCGGAGCGCCGCCGTCGCGCGCTCGCGGCACTGGAGATGGTCGGGCTGTCCGACCGGGCCAAGCACCTGCCGAGCGAGCTTTCGGGCGGCCAGATCCAGCGCGTCGCCGTGGCGCGAGCCCTGGTCACCGGCCCGGCGATGCTGCTCGCCGACGAGCCGACGGGCAACCTCGACCGGCGCAGCACCGAGGACGTCCTCGGCGTGTTCGACCGGCTCAACGCCCTCGGCCGCACCATCGTCGTCATCACGCACGAGGACGAGGTCGCCGAACACGCGCACCGCGTGGTGCGGGTGGACGACGGCCTGATCGTCTCGGACGAAGTGACGCGCGCGGTGGGGGCGGTCTCGTGAACCTGCTGGAAATCCTGCGCTTCGCCGTCCGCGGCCTCACCGCGAACAAGCTGCGCTCGGCCCTCACCACCCTCGGCATCACCATCGGCGTCGCCGCGGTGATCCTGCTGGTCGCGGTGGGCAACGGCGCGTCCGCGGCCATCGCGGCCAGCATCCAGGGCCTCGGCACCAACGTCGTCAACGTCTCCCCGGCACGCGGCGGCGGGCAGGGCGCGTCGGCGCGGCCGCTGACCGTGCAGGACGCCCACGCGCTCGTCGACCCCGTCGGCGCCCCCGACGTCAAGGCCGCTTCTCCCGTGGTCAACACGACGGCGACCGCGACCTACGGGCAGACGTCGTACGACATCTCCAGCGTCGCGGGCACCGAGCCGGCCTACTTCACCACCACCAACCGGGAAATCGCCGACGGGCAGCTGTTCACCGGCGAGGACGTCACCGCCGCGCGGAAGGTCGTCGTGCTCGGCCCGACGACCGCGCAGTCGATCTTCGGCACGGCCGAGCCCGTCGGCAAGAACGTGCTGCTCAACAGCATCCAGTTCACCGTCATCGGGGTGCTGCAGGCCAAGGGCAGCACCGGGCTGCAGAACGCCGACGACGTCGCCATCGCGCCGATCTCGGCGGTCCAGAACTCCCTGTCCGGCTATGGCAGCCTCAGCCAGATCGCCGTCCAGGCCACCAGCGCGGACTCCGTCTCGCTGGCCCAGTCCGAGATCACCGCGATCCTGAACGCCCGCCACGGCATCCGGCTCGGCGGCACCCCCGACTACCAGGTCCAGAACTCCGAGCAGCTCCTGGCGACCAGGACGTCGGCGACCGAGACGTTCACCGTGCTCCTGGCGGCGGTGGCGGCGATCTCCCTGCTCGTCGGCGGCATCGGCGTCACCAACATCATGCTCGTCACGGTGACCGAGCGGATCCGCGAAATCGGCATCCGCAAGGCGATCGGCGCCCCGCGCTCGGCCATCCTCGGCCAGTTCCTCGCCGAAGCGACCATGCTCAGCCTGTTCGGCGGGCTGCTCGGCGTCGCGATCGGGCTGATCGGCAGCCGGTTCACCATCTCCGGGATCAAACCCGTCGTGGTGCCCTCGTCGATCCTGCTCGCCTTCGCGGTCTCCGCCCTGATCGGGCTGTTCTTCGGCAGCTTCCCGGCCAACCGCGCCGCCAAGCTGCGGCCGATCGACGCCTTGCGTCACGAATAAGGAGTCTTCGCATGTCTTCGTCCACCACGACCCCGCCGAACGCCGAGGACATCATCGCCAGCCCGGCGGTCGACGGTGACCTGAACGCCGAAATGCGCTACGCCGCGAAGCCGTTTTCGCGCACCACGGTGGTGCTCGCCGGGCTCGTCGTCCTCGCGATCGCGTTCGCCGGCGGCGCCTGGACGCACGCGGCGTTCGGCTCGTCTTCGCCGTCGACGCCCGCGCGGCAGGCCGGTGGTACCCAAGGTGGCCAGCAGGCCAGCACCGGTCAGCAGGGTGGCGGATTCCGCGGCGGCCGCGGGACCACCGGCACGGTGGACCACGTCGACGGCACCACGGTGTACGTGAAGACCGCGCAGGGCACCGACGTCAAGGTGTCCACATCGGACTCCACGACGGTCGGGGTGACCCAGCCGGGCAAGCTGTCGGACCTCAAGCCGGGCGCGACGGTCGTCGTCCAGGGCCAGGCGGGCGACGACGGCACGGTGACCGCGCAGGCCATCACCCAGCAGGCCGCGCGCTAGTTGAGCACGACGACCGCGGTGTTGAGCGCCGTCGCGTAGAGGATCCAGCCCAGGTAGGGCACCAGCAACGCGGCGGCGAGCTTCGACCGGCGGGCGAACAGGACGATCGTCACGACCACCACGACGTCCAGCACCACGATGTCGGCCAGCGCCACCCGCGCCGCGCCGCCTTCGAAGAACAGCGGCGTCCAGAGCAGGTTGAACAGCAGGCCGATGCCGTACGCGGCGAACCCGCGCGTCTCGCCGTCGGTGCGCCAGTACAGCCAGCCGGACACCGCGATCATGACGTACAACACGGTCCACACCGGACCGAACACGGCCGCGGGTGGCGCCCACGGCGGCTGTTCGAGGCGGGCGTAGACGTCCTTCGCCGACGTCGCGGCCAGTGCGCCGACCACCGCGACCACGGCGACGACGCCCAGGAAGCCGGCCAGCATCAGCCACGGGTTGCGGTGCGGCACGCGTTCGGTCACCGGCTGTTCCCCTCCCCGGGCGGCGTCCCGCCATCCTAGGCGGGTTTGCGAGACTGAACCCCGTGAACAGTGGAACCGAGCAGTCCAAGGCATGGTTCGAACGCGCGAAGGCGGCCACCCCGGGCGGGGTGAACTCGCCGGTCCGGGCGTTCAACTCGGTCGGCGGCACCCCGCGGTTCATGGTCCGCGGCGAGGGCCCGCACCTGTGGGACGCCGACGGCAACCGCTACGTCGACCTGGTGTCGTCGTGGGGGCCGATGATCCTGGGCCACGCGCACCCGGCGGTCGTCGAGGCGGCGCGCGCGGCGGCGACGTCCGGGCTTTCGTTCGGCACGCCGACCATCGGCGAGGTCGAGCTGGCCGAGGAGATCATCGGCCGCGTCGAGCCGGTCGAGCAGGTGCGGCTGGTCAACTCGGGCACCGAGGCCACGATGAGCGCGATCCGGCTGGCCAGGGGGTTCACCGGCCGGTCGAAGATCGTGAAGTTCGCCGGGTGTTACCACGGTCACGTCGACGCGCTGCTCGCCCAGGCCGGCTCCGGCGTCGCGACGCTCGGGCTGCCGACGTCGCCGGGTGTCACCGGGGCGCAGGCCGCCGACACGCTGGTGCTGCCCTACAACGACCTCGACGCCGTCCGGAAGTCCTTTGTGGACAATCCGGGGGAGATCGCCGCGGTGATCACCGAGGCGGCGGCGGGCAACATGGGCGCGGTCGCGCCGGCCGACGGCTTCAACGCGGGCCTGCGTGAGATCGCCCACGAGCACGGCGCGCTGCTGATCATGGACGAGGTGATGACCGGCTTCCGTGTCTCGGCCGCGGGCTGGTTCGGCCTCGAAGGCGTGGCCGGCGACCTCTACACGTTCGGCAAGGTGATGTCCGGTGGCTTGCCGGCGGCGGCCTTCGGCGGCCGCGCCGACGTGATGGCCAAGCTCGCCCCGGGTGGGCCGGTCTACCAGGCCGGGACGCTCTCCGGGAACCCCGTCGCGGTGGCCGCGGGCCTGGCGACGCTGCGCGCGGCCGACCACGCCGTGTACGCGGCTCTCGACGCCAACGCGAAGCGCCTCGGCAACCTCTTCCGCGCCGCTTTGAGCGAAGCCGGCGTTGCGCACAACGTCCAGTACGCGGGCAACTTGGTGAGCGTGTTCTTCGGCGAAGAGCCCGTACGCGACTACGCCGGCGCACAGGCGTCCGAGACGTGGCGGTTCCCGCCGTTCTTCCACGCGTTGCTCGACGGAGGCGTGTACGCGCCCCCGAGCGCGTACGAGGCTTGGTTCGTCAACGCGGCGATGGACGACGAAGCGTTCTCGGTGATCGAAGCGGCCCTGCCCGCGGCGGCGCGCGCGGCGGCTGGAGCCGTCCAGTGACCACCGTCGTCCACATGCTGCGTCACGGCGAAGTGCACAACCCCGAGAAGGTCCTGTACGGCCGTCTGCCGGGCTACCGGCTCTCCGAGCGCGGGCAGCGGCAGGCGCTGACGGTCGCCGAGGCCGTCGCGGGCCACGACCTCGTGCACGTCGTGGCGTCGCCGCTGCAGCGGGCCCAGGAGACGGCGGCGCCGATCGCCGCGGCGCACCGGCTCGACATCGCGACCGACGAGGGCCTGATCGAGGCGGGCAACCAGTTCGAGGGCCTGCACGTGGCGGTCGGCGACGGCGCGCTGCGGGAGCCGCGCCACTGGCCGAAGCTGGTCAACCCGTTCAAGCCGTCGTGGGGCGAGCCGTACCTCGAGATCGCGCACCGGATGCTGGGCGCGGTCCACCGGGCCCGCGAGGCGGCGGTCGGTCACGAGGCGCTGTGCGTGTCGCACCAGCTGCCGATCTGGACGTTGCGGCGGTTCCTCGAGGGCAAGCGCCTGTGGCACGACCCCCGGCGCCGCCAGTGCTCGCTGGCGTCGCTGACGTCGCTGGTGTTCGACGGCGACGAGCTGCGGGAGATCGTCTACAGCGAGCCCGCGGGCGCCACGGACCCGAAGGTGACCGGGGCATGAGGCTGGTCTGGGCGGTCCTCGCCGTGCTGGCGCTGGCCGGGTGCAGCGCGGGCAAGGACGCGGTGGTGCAGGGGAGCAGCTTCAGCTTCGTCTCCCCGGGCGGCAAGGTCGACATCACCTACGACGTCGCCCAGCGCCAGACGGCCCCGGTCCTGGCGGGCGAAGACCTGATGACCGAGGGCAAGCAGCTGTCGCTGGCGGACTTCCCCGGCAAGGTCGTGGTGCTCAACCTGTGGGGCCAGTGGTGCGGCCCGTGCCGCACGGAGGCCCCGGAGATGGAGTCGCTGGCGAAGCAGGCGACCGGCGTCCAGGTGGTGGGCATCGACGTCCGCGACCCGGCGCGGGACGTGGCCCAGGACTTCGTCCGGGACCGCGGGCTGACGTACCCGTCGATCTACGACCCGGACGGCCGGGTCCTGCTCAAGCTGACGGGCTACCCGCGGAACATCATCCCGTCGACGATCGTGCTGGACAAACAGCACCGCGTGGCGGCGGTGTTCCTGCGGCCGGTGCTGGCCCAGGACCTGCTCCCGGTGACGCAGCGGCTGAACGCGGAAGCCTGAACGCGACCGGGGACAAAACCGGCAGGCTGATGGCATGACCAGCACTCCACCCAGACCCTCCCCCACCCCGATACGAAGCCGAAACACGGCCGGTAGTGCCGGGTCAAGGCACGCTTTCCCGCCTTGACGCGGTGCTCCGGCCGTAGTCACAATCCGGCTTCGGGGTGGCGGGTACCACCAGGACCAAGGTCCTGATCTGCTGTGACCGAGGTCCTGTGAAGCGGCCCCGGCGTTCTCACCAGGACCTCACTGCCTACCCTCAACGGGGTGAACTCCGTGACCGAGCTGGCGATCTCCGGACCGCTGCTGCTCGCCGCGGGCGTCGCACTGCTGGCCGGCGCCATCTCCTTCGCCTCGCCGTGCGTCGTGCCGCTCGTGCCGGGGTACCTCGCGTACCTCGCCGCGCTCGTCGGTGCGGATGCTCCGGCCGTCCGGGCCGACGAGGGGCGCAAGAAGGGCCGGTGGGCCGTCGTCGGGGCCGCCCTGCTGTTCGTGCTCGGGTTCACCGTCGTCTTCGTCGGCACGTTCGGCACCCTCGTCTGGCTGACTGCCACCCTCACCCTCAACCAGGACCTGCTGCAGCGCCTCGGCGGCGTGCTCACCATCGCCATGGCGCTGGTGTTCCTCGGCTGGATCCCCGGCCTGCAGCGCGAGGTCCGCTCCCACCGCGTCCCGCGCGGCGGCATCTGGGGTGCCCCGCTGCTCGGCGCCATCTTCGGGCTCGGCTGGACGCCCTGCATCGGCCCGACGCTGTCGGCCGTCACCACCCTGGCCAGCGCGACCGGCGGTGCCGAGGTTCGCGGGTACGTGCTGATCGCCGTCTACTGCCTCGGCCTCGGGCTGCCGTTCCTGCTCATCGCCCTCGGCGCCCGGTGGGCCGTGCGCGCCACCGACTGGGTCCGCCGGCACGGCCGCCAGGTGCAGATCTTCGGCGGCGTGCTGCTGCTGATCGTCGGCCTCCTGCTGGTCACCGGCGTCTGGGGCGATCTGATGGGCTGGCTCCGCAACGAACTCGCCGTCGACCTGAGGCTGCCGCTGTGACGACCACCGAAGCGCCGCCCAAGGCACCGCAGGGCCCGACGCCCGCCAAGCGCACCTTCGCCTTCCTGCGCAACACCTGGCGCGGCCTGACGTCGATGCGGACCGCGCTCGTCCTGCTGTTCCTGCTCGCCCTGGCCGCCCTGCCCGGCGCGCTCCTGCCGCAGCGGAAGCTCAACGCCCCCAAGGTCGACGACTACATCGCCGCCCACGGCTGGTGGGGGACCCTGCTCGACAAGCTCGAGTTCTACGACGTCTACTCCAGCATCTGGTTCTCGGCGATCTACCTGCTGCTGATGATCTCGCTCATCGGGTGCCTGACCCCGCGCAGCTTCGAGTACGTCCGGGCGATGCGCGCCAAGCCGGTGCTGACGCCGCGCAACCTGTCCCGGATGCCGCACTACCGGCTCGGCCGCGGCAAGGCCGACGTGTCAGACGCTGCCGCCGAGATCGCCGCCGTCCACAAGCAGCTCTCCGGCTGGCGCCGCATCGAGCGCGAAGAGGACGGCGGTGTCCGCACGATCTCCGCCGAACGCGGCTTCCTCCGCGAGACCGGCAACCTGATCTTCCACTTCAGCATGCTCGGCCTGATCGTGTTCTTCGCCCTCGGCAAGCTCTACGGCTACGAGGGCCAGGTCATCGTCCAGGCCGACGGCAGCACGTTCTGCAACGCGGGCATCTACAACTACGACTCCTTCAACGCGGGCCTGCGCGTCGACGGCACCGACCTCGACCCGTTCTGCGTGAAGGTGAACGACTTCACCGCGCGCTACACCCAGTCCGGCCAGCCCGACTACTACCACTCGAACATCGAGTACCAGTCCGGCCAGGACCTCGAGACGAACACCTGGCGCCCGTACGGCCTCGAGGTCAACTCGCCGCTGCGCACCGCCGGCGACCGCGTCTACCTGCTCGGCCACGGCTACTCGCCGAAGTTCACGGTCACCTTCCCGGACGGCACCCGGCGGACGCTGAACACCCAGTGGCGCACGGTCGACCCGAGCACGATGCTCGCCGAAGGCGCGACGAAGTTCGACCAGCCCGGCATCACCGACGAGGTGCAGCGGCGGACCCGCCAGCTGGCCGTCACCGGCCTCTTCGCGCCGACCGCCTTCCTGCACGGGAACGTCCTGACGTCGTCGGCGCCCGAGCCGGACGACCCCGCCGTCGCCGTCGACATCCTGCGGGGTGACCTCGGCCTCGACGCCGGGCGCGGCCAGTCCGTGTTCGAGGTCGACCAGTCGCTCGTCGACGACGGCAGGCTGAAGAAGATCGCCCGCGAGAACCTGAAGGTCGGCCAGGAGATCAAGCTCGACGACGGCACGAAGGTCCGCTTCGACGGCGTCGGCCAGTGGGTGTCGCTGCAGGTCTCCCACGACCCGACGCAGGGGTTCGTGCTCGGTTTCGCCGTCGCGATGTTCGTCGGCCTCGGCGCGTCCCTGCTGGTCAAGCGCCGTCGGCTGTGGGTGCGGGTGAAGCCGGGAACCGAAGACGAGCCGGGTACCGTGATCGAGGTCGCCGGGCTGGCCCGCACCGACCAGGCCGGGTACGGCGAAGAGTTCCACCGGGTCAGCGAACGCCTGATCAGTGGGCAGAAGGGCTGAGGCATGCCGATCAACGAGACGCTGTCGACCTACAGCGACTGGCTGTACACCACCGCCGCGGCGATCTACGTCGTCGCGCTGATGTTCACCCTGATCGAGCAGGGCTTCGGCGCCAAGGGCAGGCTCGCGACCGAGCGCGCCAAGCTGCGGGCGCGCGAGCTCGTCGGCGCCGGCGGGCCGCCGGTCGAGGAGGTCCCGGCCGCGCAGCGCGAGGTCGGCCGCCCCGAGCGGATCGGCCGGATGGGCGCGGCGCTGCTCGTGCTCGGCGCGCTGCTGCAGCTGTCGGCGATCGTGCTGCGCGGGCTCGCCGTGCACCGCGCGCCGTGGGGCAACATGTACGAGTACGGCATGGCCGTCACCTTCATCGCGGTGGTCACCTGGATCGTCGTGATGACGAAGTTCCCGGTCCGGCACCTCACCGGCTTCCTGCTGCTGCCCGTCGTGATCCTGATGTTCATCAACGGCACGCTGCTGTACACGATCGCGGCGCCGGTGCAGCCCGCGCTGCAGTCGTACTGGCTGGTCATCCACGTCTCGGCGGCCATCATCGGCTCCGGCGTCTTCCTCGTGCCGGGTGTCGCGAGCGTGCTCTTCCTGTTCCGCGCGGCCTACGAAAAGGACGCCACGAAGTTCGCCCGGTTCGCCTCGAAGCTGCCCGCGGCCGAGGTCCTCGACCGGATCGCCTACCGGACCACCATCTTCGCCTTCCCGGTGTTCACCTTCGGCGTGCTCTGCGGCGCCGTCTGGGCCGAGTCGGCGTGGGGCCGGTTCTGGGGCTGGGACCCCAAGGAGACCTGCGCGTTCATCGCCTGGGTGGTCTACGCGGCCTACCTGCACTCACGGGCGACCGCGGGGTGGCGCGGGGCGCGGGCCGCGGTCATCAACATCGTCGGGTTCGCGGCGATGATCTTCAACCTGTTCTTCGTGAACCTCGTCTCGGTCGGCCTGCACTCCTACGCCGGGGTGGGCTGAGCATCGCGCGCGTCCGCCGACTACCGTCGACATCGGGGGACTGATGTGTCAGGCGGAGCGCGCGGAGGTTTTCACCGGTGACCGGACCCAGCGAAGAATCGGCTCCTGGCCACCCCGACCAGGCCGCTGCCCCGCAGCAGCCGGGGCTGTTCGCCGACGACCGGACGGACTCGCACCCGCACCCCGAGACGTCGGGCGCGTACGACTTGCAGCCCACGCAGGCGGTGGCGCCGCCGCCCAACCCGGCGGTTTCGGGCCCGCACCAGGTGCCCAACCCCGCCGTGTCCGGTCCGCACCAGATGCCCTACGGCTACGACCAGAACCTGCCGCCGCTGCAGCCCCAGTACGACCCGGCCCAGCAGTACGCGCAGGCGCAGTACCCGCAGCAGCCTCAGCAGCCGTCGGGTTTGCCGCAGCCCCAGGGCGGCCGCCACGCGGCGCCGCAGCAGCCCGGCCACGGCCATGACCTGTCGACCGCGCACCTGGTCAAGCAGACCAAGCGGCCACCGCAGTCCGGCTGGCGCAAGGCGCTCTACGTCGGCACCGGGAAGCTGGTCAACCCCGGGGAGAGCCCGGCGGACACCCAGCGCCGCGAGCTCATCGCGCGCGTCAACCAGCCGCTGCGCGGGTGCTACAAGATCGCGATGCTGTCGCTGAAGGGCGGCGTCGGCAAGACCACCGTGACGACGACGCTGGGCTCGACGTTCGCGTCCCTGCGCGGCGACCGCGTCGTCGCCGTGGACGCCAACCCGGACCGCGGCACGCTGTCGCAGAAGATCCCGCTGGAGACCACCGCGACGGTCCGCCACCTGCTGCGCGACGCGGCCCGCATCACGCGCTACAGCGACGTCCGGTCCTACACGTCCCAGGGCTCGAGCCGGCTGGAGATCCTGGCCAGCGAGCAGGACCCGGCCGTGTCGGAGGCCTTCTCCGAGGGCGACTACCGGCGCACGATCAACCTGCTGGAGCACTTCTACAACATCGTGCTCACCGACTGCGGGACCGGGCTGATGCACTCGGCGATGAAGGGCGTCCTGGACGTCGCGGACGCGCTGGTCGTGGTGTCGTCCGGTTCGGTCGACGGCGCCCGCAGCGCTTCGGCGACGCTGGACTGGCTCGAAGCCCACGGCTACGGCGAGCTGGTGAAACGCTCGGTGGCGGTGATCAACTCGGTCCGGCCCAAGGGTGGCTCGGTCGACCTCGACAAGCTGTCGGCGCACTTCGGCGCGAAGGTCAGGGCGGTGTGCAAGGTGCCGTTCGACCCGCACCTGGAGGAAGGCGCCGAGATCGAGCTGGACCGCCTGTCCGGCGAAACCCGCCTGGCCCTGCTGGACCTGGCGGCGACCGTCGCCGACGGCTTCGCGACCCCGCTCTCCCAGGGCTACCGCTGACCGGTCGTGAGTGAGAAACAGTGTTAGAACACCGTTTCTCACTCACGAGCCGGCGGTGAAGGTAAAGGACTGCCTAGAGGTCTTCGTCCCGGCGCTTGCGCTGCTGTTCGGCCAGCTGGCGCAGGAAGTCGGGGTCGTCGTCCGGGGCGAGGGGCGCGCGGCGGGCGGTCGACGGGACCCCGATCCGCTGGCCGGCGAACGACCGCCACAGGAGCAGGGCGACGACCAGCGCGCCGACCGCCGCGAGCAGAGCGAGCATGCCGGATCCTTCCGTATGGCTGCCAGTCCCCCGAGGTTAACCTCTCCGGCCGTGTGATGGGCTCAAGCCGGGTCGGCAATACACGAGGGGCCGTGCGGGACGGGGTGGTTCCCCCGTACCCGACACGGCCCCGCGCCGGAGATGGTTCAGGCGTTGCGCGCCGGTTCGCTCGCGTCGGTGGTCAGCTCGGCGAGGAGCTCGTTCACCTCGGACTCCCGGAACCGCCGGTGTCCGCCGGGGGTGCGGATCGAGCCGATCCGGCCCGCGGTCGCCCACCGGGTCACCGTCTTGGGGTCCACTCGGAACAGCGCTGCCACCTCGCCAGGGGTGAGCAGGCGTCCGCCCATCGTCGCGGTCATTTTCCGCCTCCTTAACGAACTCACTGCTATACCGGAGGCGTCCGAGCCCTTCTGCTCGTCGCGCCGGGGTAGCCAACACGGCAATCGTTGCACTTCACCCGTCGGGTACTCGAACGGTTGTCCGCGAGTAAAGAGCCCTTAAAGGTCAAAACGGACACGTTGTTTGGCGTCAGCAACCACTGTGCGGTGACGTGACGTGCCAGGACGCCATCTCGGCGCGGTACCGGGCGTGGGGCGTGGTGCCAATGGGGGATTGTCCGACCGCATAGAGTGATCCTGTGGATCAGTTGGACCGGAAGATCATCGCAGCGTTGCGCATCAACGGACGGGCCACTTACGCGGACCTCGGACGAGCCGTCGGGTTGTCCGCGTCCTCGGTGCACGAGCGGGTGGGCAAGCTGGAAGCGGCCGGCGTGATCACCGGCTACCACGCGGTCGTCGACCCCAGCTCGGTCGGCCTCGGCGTCACCGCCCTCGTCAGCATCCACCCGACCGACACCGCCACGGAGGACGACGTCGCCGACGCGCTCGCCGAGCTCGACGAGGTCGAGAGCTGCTACGCGGTGGCCGGGGACGAGGCGTTCGTCGTCAAGGTGCGCGTGCCGACCGTCGACGAGCTGGAGCGGACCCTCGGCAGGCTCCGCCGCATTCCCGGCGTCGGGCGGACGAACACCACCGTGGTGCTCTCGACGCGCTTCGAAGGCCGGCCGAACAACGCGGGGCTGCAGAGGGACCGGCAAGGCGGGGCGTAGCCTGCGTTGATGTGAGCGACGAGAAGGCCCCGAACCTGGCCCGTGACCTGACGCTGTACCTCCTGGCGCGGTTCGTGCTGGTCGCGGTGATCGCGTGGGCGCTGACGCTGGCGACCGTGCCGCTGCTGGTCGCTCTGCTCATCGGCCTGGTCGTCGGGCTGCCGCTCGGCCTGCTGCTCTTCCGCGGCCTCAACGCCCGCGTGACCGCCGGGCTGGCGAAGCGCAACGAGAAGCGGGCCCGCGCCCGTGCCGAGCTGCGCGCGCAGCTGCGCGGCGACGCGGCCGGTCAGCCGGAATGAGCCGCCTGCACAGCCGCAGCTGGGTCCGCGAGGCCGTCCGGATCATCGAGGCCGACGCCAACCGCAGCGCCGACACGCACCTGCACGTCTTCCCGCTGCCCCCGGAGTGGGGCATCGACCTGTACCTGAAGGACGAGTCCGTCCACCCGACCGGCTCCCTGAAGCACCGGCTGGCCCGGTCGCTGTTCCTCTACGGGCTGGTCAACGGCCAGATCGGCCCGGACACCGTGCTGGTCGAGGCCTCCAGCGGGTCGACCGCGGTGTCCGAGGCCTACTTCGCGCGGATGCTCGGGCTGCGGTTCATCACCGTCGTGCCGCGGCGCACGTCGCAGGAGAAGGTCGCGCTCATCGAGTTCTACGGTGGCGAATGCCACTTCGTCGACGCGGCCCCGGCGATGTACCCCGAGGCGGAGCGGCTCGCGGCGGAATGCGGTGGGCACTACCTCGACCAGTTCACCTACGCCGAGCGCGCGACGGACTGGCGCGGCAACAACAACATCGCCGAGTCGGTCTTCGCGCAGATGCGTTCGGAGCGCCACCCGATCCCGACGTGGATCGTCGTCGGCGCCGGCACCGGCGGTACGAGCGCGACCTTCGGCCGGTACGTCCGCTACAAGCGGCACACGACGAAGGTCTGCGTCGTCGACCCGGAGAACTCGTCGTTCTACGGCGCCTGGGAGACCGGAGCCCTGGACTACGCCACCGGCATGCCGTCGCGGATCGAGGGGATCGGACGCCCGCGGTGCGAGCCGTCGTTCGTCCCCGGCGTCATCGACGAGATGTTCCGGATCCCCGACGCGGGCTCGCTGGCGGCCATCCGGCTGCTCCGCGAGCGGACCGGCCACTGGGCGGGCGGCTCGACCGGCACCAACCTCTACGGCGCGTTCCGGCTCATCTCGCGCATGGTCGAGGACGGCCAGGCGGGCAGCATCGTCACGCTGCTGTGCGACGGCGGCGAGCGGTACGCGCACACCTACTACAACGACGAGTGGGTCGCGAAGCAGGGCTTGGACCTCGCGCCGCACACGGCGTTGTTCGAGGAGTTCCTGACGACCGGGAAGTTCGTCCCGGAGAGCTAGAGGTTCATCAGGACCGCGGTGGACACGGCCCAGGCGAGCATGGCGAAGCCGGTGTCGCGCAGGGCGGGGATCAGCTCGCGCCCGGTCTTCCCGCCGTGGACCGCGCCGATCGCCGGGAGCAGCAGGCCGACGGTCAGGCCGGCCAGCAGCGTCAGCCGGTAGTCGGTGGCCGCCAGGGCCAAGCTCACCAGGACCGGCACCGTCACCAGCACCAGGTAGAGCCGTCGCGTGCCCTTGTCGCCCAGGCGGGTGGCCAGGGTGCGCTTGCCCGCCTCGATGTCGGTCGGGATGTCACGCAGGTTGTTGGCCGTCAGGACCGCCGTCGAGAAGCAGCCGACCGCGATCGCGCACGCCAGCGCCGGCCAGCTCACCCGGTCCGCTTGGACGTACACCGTGCCGAGGACGCCGGCCAGGCCGAAGAACACGAAGACCGCGATCTCGCCGAAGCCGTAGTAGCCGTAGGGCTTCTTGCCGCCGGTGTAGAACCACGCGCCGAGGATGCACAGCGCGCCCATCGCGAGCAGCCACCAGTGGCCGCTGACGGCCACCAGGACCAGCCCCAGCACCCCGGCGAGGCCCAGGGAGACCAGCGCGGCGGCCAGCACGGCCTTCGGCGCGGCGACGCCGGAGCCGACCAGCCGCAGCGGCCCGACGCGGTTTTCGTCCGTGCCGCGGATGCCGTCGGAGTAGTCGTTGGCGTAGTTGACGCCGACGATCAGCGAGAGGGAGACCAGCAGCGCCAGCACCGAACGCCACCAGGAGAACGCGTCCAGCGCGATCGCCGCGCCGGCGCCCGCCACCACCGGCGCCACCGCGTTGGGCAGCGTCCGCGGCCGGGCCCCTTCGATCCACTCGCTCAAGCTCGCCATGGCGCCATTCAACGCCATGTCGATCAGTAGCCGGGCAGGAGCCCGGACGCTTTCTCCGGGGCCGGCGAGGTCAGTCGGTCGTCGGTTGCTGCAGGACGAGCGAGCCGCTGTTCGGGTCCACGGTGGGACCGTCGGCCAGGGCCGTCCCCGCGGGAAGGAGGACCCCCAGGGCGACGGCGGTGCTGATCAAGGCGGTGCGAATCAGGCGCGTCATGGTGGGTAGCCAACCGGGCGCACCCCGTGAAAGTCAACGAAGTGCCGCCATTCAGCCGCTCGATCCCGGCTGGAGCCGGGCCTTCACCGCCGCCCGGTCGATCTTCCCAGGTCCGCGCAGGGGCAGCGCGCCGGTGAACTCGACGCGCTTCGGCGTCGACGCGGGCCCCAGCTCCGCCCGGACCGCGGCCCGCAGGTCACCGGGCTCGCCGGAGGACACGACGAGCGCCACCACGGCCTCGCCCCACTCCGGGTCCGGCAGGCCGACGACGCACGCGTCTCGCACGCCCGGCTGCGCGCAGAGGCACCGCTCGATCGCGGCCGCCGAGACCTTCACGCCGCCGGTGTTGATCATGTCGTCGGCCCGGCCGAGCACCTCCAGCCGGCCGTCTTCGTGCCGGATCCCGCGGTCGGACGTGGTGAACCAGCCGTCGCGGAAGGCCTCGGCCGTCAGGTCCGGCCGCCGCCGGTAGCCGTGCGCGAGGACGTCGCCCGCGATGCGGATCCGGTCGCCGGAGACGTCGACGCGGACGCCGTCGAGGGGGAAGCCGTCGTAGACGCAGCCGCTCGCCGTCTCGCTCATCCCGTACGCGGGCACGATCCGCACGCCGGCGTCGGCGGCGCGCTCCCGCAGGGACGGGGACGTCGCCGCCGCGCCGACCACGATCGCGTCGAACGTCTTCGCCGCGGCCAGGCCCGCGCCGCCGTCGTCGAGCAGGCGGACCAGCTGGGTCGGCACCAGCGCGGTGTACCGGCGAGTGCCCTTCAGCGTCGCGGCCGCGGCGGCGAAGTCGTCCGGCCGGAAGCCGGTGCCGGTCAGGACGGCCGGCTCGGTGCCCGCCAGCTGCGACCGGACGAGCACCTGCAGCCCCCCGATGTAGTGCGCCGGGGTGGCCAGCAGCCAGTGCCCGGGACCGCCGAGCCGGGCGTGGGTGGCCTCGGCCGACGCGGTCAGCGCGCGGGCCGACAGCAGCACGCCCTTGGGTGCGCCGGTCGAGCCGGAAGTGGCGATGACCACGGCGGTGCCCGGCTCGGCGGGCTCGTCCGGGGCCATCGCGTCGCGCAGCGCGGGATCGGTGAACGGCAGCACGGCCGGGCCGCCGGCCAGCGCGTCCGCGACGGCCCTCTTCAGCGTGTCCAGCGCCTCGGGAGAACCGTCGAGGTGGAGAGGGCGCAGCTCAGTAGTAATAGGGGACGTCCTTGAAGTCGGGGTCGCGCTTCTGGAGGAACGCGTCGCGGCCTTCGACGGCTTCGTCCTGCATGTACGCCAGCCGGGTGGTCTCGCCGGCGAACAGCTGCTGGCCGACCAGGCCGTCGTCGGTGAGGTTGAACGCGTACTTCAGCATCCGCTGCGCCGTCGGCGACTTGCGGGTGATCTCCCACGCCCAGGTCAGGGCCTCTTTTTCCAGGTCCGCGTGCGGGACGACGGCGTTGACCGCGCCCATCTGGTGCATCTGCTCGGCGGAGTACTCGCGGCCGAGGAAGAAGATTTCCCGGGCGAACTTCTGGCCGACCATCTTCGCCAGGTAGGCCGAGCCGTAGCCACCGTCGAACGAGCCGACGTCGGCGTCGGTCTGCTTGAACTTCGCGTGCTCGGCCGAGGCGAGCGTGAGATCGCACACGACGTGCAGGGAGTGCCCGCCACCCGCGGCCCAGCCCGGCACCACCGCGATCACCGGTTTCGGCATGAACCGGATGAGCCGCTGGCACTCGAGGATGTGCAGCCGGCCGGCCCGCGCGGGGTCCACCGTGTCGGAGGTCTCCCCGCTCGCGTACTGATACCCGGACCGTCCGCGAATACGCTGGTCACCACCGGAGCAGAACGCCCACCCGCCGTCCTTGGGCGAGGGGCCGTTCCCGGTGAGCAGGACACAGCCGACGTCGGCGCTCATCCGGGCGTGGTCCAGCGCCCGGTAGAGCTCGTCGACGGTGTGCGGCCGGAAGGCGTTGCGGACCTCGGGACGGTCGAACGCGATGCGCACGACGCGTTTGCCGCCCCGGCTCTCGGCGGAGCAGTGGTAGGTGATGTCGGTGAAGGCGAAACCTTCGACCTCGGTCCACGCGGCCGGATCGAACAGCTCGGAAACTCGGGCGTCATCCACGTTTGCGAGGATAGGACGTGTGGACATGAACACCGCCGACGTACTCCCTCCCGCGGAGGCGGCATCAAACGCTGCCGGCGTACCAGGGGCGTGCCGGTGAACCCTTCCACCGCGCAGGCCAGGGTCATCGTCGACGAACTCGTCCGCAACACCGTTTCCCACGTCGTCCTTTGCCCCGGTTCCCGCAACGCGCCGCTGTCGATCGCGCTGTACGACGCCGCGGCCGCCGGGAAGCTGCAGCTCCACGTCCGGATCGACGAGCGCGGCGCCGCCTTCCTGGCGCTCGGCATCGCCGCGCGCACCGGCCGCCCGGTGGCCGTGCTCTGCACCTCCGGCACCGCGGCCGCGAACTTCCACCCCGCCGTCCTCGAGGCCGACCGGGCCGGCGTCCCGCTGATCGTGATGACCGCCGACCGGCCGCCCGAGCTGCGCGCGGCCGGCGCGTCGCAGGTCATCGACCAGCACCAGCTCTACGGCGACGCCGTCCGCTACTTCGACGAGCTGGCCGTCGCCGAGCGGCGGGCCGGGCAGAACTCGTACTGGCGCAGCCAGATCTGCCGGGCCTGGAACGCCGCGTACGGCGAGTGGCGCTGCGGGCCGGTGCACCTGAACATCCCGTTCCGCGAGCCGCTCGTGCCCGATCTCGACGACGACGACGAATGGTACGAATCACTCGACGGCCGCGCCGACGGCTCCCGCTGGACCGAGCTGCCGGACTTCGGCGCGCTGCCGTCGTTCGTGGTGCCTTCGGCGCGCCACGGCCTGGTCATCGCGTGCGACACCGGCGTCCAGGCGGCCAGCGAGTGGGCCGAGCAGCACGGCTGGCCGGTCGTGTCGGAGACCGGCGGCCTCGGGCTGTCCGGCGGCACGGCGATCTCGTCCGGCGCGTGGCTGCTCGGCGTCGAGGAGTTCATCGGGAAGCACAAGCCGGAGCAGGTGCTCTGCCTCGGCCGCCCGACGGTGTTCCGGCAGATCCAGAACGTGCTCTCGGACGCCTCGGTCGAGGTGCTGCTGGTGCGCCCGGACTCGGACTGGCCGGCGCCCGCGCACAACGTCCGGCAGGTCGGGCAGTGGTTCGACGAGCCGACCAAGCCCGCCGACCCGGAGTGGCTCGCGAGCTGGCGCCGGGCCGACGCGGCGGCGTCCTCGGCGGTCGCCGAGCTGCTGGCCGGGGAGGCGTGGCCGAGCGGGTTGCGCGTGGCCACCGAGCTGGTGGACGCCCTGCCGCCGGACTCGCTGCTGGTGGTCGGCTCGTCCAACCCGACCCGCGACGTCGCGCTGGCCGGACGGCTGCGTCCGGACGTCCTCGTGCACCGCAACCGCGGTGTGGCGGGCATCGACGGCACGGTCTCGACCGCCATCGGCGCCGCGTACGTGCACCGCGGCCCGTCGTACGCGCTGCTGGGCGACCTGACGTTCCTGCACGACGCGTCGGGCCTGCTCACCGGGCCCGCCGAGCAGCGACCGGATCTGACCATCGTCATCCTCAACGACGACGGCGGCGGCATCTTCTCCCTGCTCGAGCAGGGAGCGCCGGAGCACGCGGCGAGCTTCGAGCGCGTCTTCGGCACCCCGCACGGCGCCGACCTGGGCGCCCTGTGCGCGGGCTACCGCGTCCCGCACGTCGTCGCGGAGACCCTCACGGAGTTCCGGGCGGCGCTGGCGCCCGCGCCGGGGCTGCGGGTGGTGGAGGTGCGGGTGGACCGTTCTCGGCACCGCGACCTGCACGCCCGCCTGCGCGCGGCGGTGTCTTCGGCCGTCTCCGCGGTCTGACGTCAACCGCTTTCCGGGTGGAATCCCAGTAGGCAAGAAACCTCCCTTTGGCTGTTCCTGTGTCCGGCTGCCCTGGCTACGTTCGAGCGCGCTGCTTCTCACTCCTGCAGGAGGAAATCGAATGCGTGCAAGAACGCGCACCGGCTTCGGTGCGCTCGCGGCCGGCGTCGTCTCGGTGCTGCTCGCCGGCACCGCGAGCGCGGCGCCCTCGCCCGGCGCCCCCGGCGTCGGCGACCCCTACTACCCGAACGCCGGCAACGGCGGCACGGACGTGCTCCACTACGACATCCGGCTGACCTACCGGCCCGCGACCGACCTCCTGTCGGGCACGACGACGCTGCTGCTCACCGCCACGCAGGACCTCTCGCGGTTCGACCTGGACTTCGCGCTGAAGGCGTCGAGCGTGCGGGTGAACAACCGGCCGGCGCAGTTCACGAACCAGACCGGCAACGGCGAGCTCGTCGTCACCCCGGCTCAGCCGCTGCTCAAGGGCCAGACCGCGACCGTCGTCGTCGCTTACGCGGACACGCCGTCGACCGAGACGGTGGACGGCCTCAACGCGTGGAAGAAGGGCTCCTTCGGCGCCCTCGGCATCGACGAGCCGCAGAGCTCGGCGTGGTGGTTCCCGGCCAACGACCACCCGACCGACAAGGCCACCTACGACGTCTCCATCGAGGCGCCGGACGACAACGCGGCCATCTCCAACGGCACCCTCGTCCGCAAGACGAAGAGCCGTGCGGGCTGGACGCGCTGGCAGTGGCGCAGCACGAAGCCGCAGGCCACGTACCTGACGTCGTTCATCGTGGGCAAGTACGAGGTCGTCGAGTCCGCGACGCCCGACGGCAAGCCGTTCATCACGGCGTACGGCGCCGACCTCGGCGACTCGCTGTACGCGGCGAAGGCCAGTGTCGAGCGGACGCCGGAGATCGACGAGTTCCTGGCGACGCAGTTCGGGCCGTACCCGTTCGAGGCCGAGGGTGGCGTCGTGACCAGCGGCATCGGCTTCTCCCTGGAGAACCAGACCCGGCCGACGTACGGCGTCCGCAACTTCCGCGCGGGCTCGAACACGACGTTGATCGCGCACGAGAACGCCCACCAGTGGTTCGGCGACAACGTCTCGCTCGGCCGCTGGAGCGACATCTGGCTGAACGAGGGCTTCGCGTCCTACGCGGAGTGGCTGTGGTCGGAGCACGAAGGCGAGGGCACGGTCGCCGAGCTGGCGCAGTACACGTACGACTCGAACCCGGCCGACGGCGACCTGTGGAAGCTCGTCCCGGCCGACCCGGGCGCGGACAACCAGTTCGACAACGCCGTGTACGACCGGGGTGCGCTGACGCTCCAGGCGCTGCGGACGGCCGTGGGTGACCAGGCGTTCTTCGCCATTTTGCAGGCGTGGCAGGTGCAGAAGGGCGGGAAGGACGGCCGGATCCTCGAGTTCATCGCGCTGGCGGAGAAGATCTCGGGCAAGCCGCTGCACGACCTGTTCCAGACCTGGCTGTACACGGCGGGCAAGCCCGCGGTGGGCCCGAACGGCGCTGTGTCGTCTTTGTCGGCCCGCTCGGCTTCCGTGAAGCCGCACTCGTACGACCAGATCCAGGCGAACCACCGGTTCCTCGCCGCGGCACACGCGGGGTAGGCGGGACCGCTACGCTCGCGGCGTGAGCACGAGAGGTGAGCGGGCGAGGCGCGCCGGGTGGTGGATCACCCTCGGCGTCGCCTCGCTCCTCACCGTGATGTGTGTGTGCCTGCTGTTCGCGGCGATCCGCAACGACGGCGCGATCTCGGCCCAGCTCGGCACGGCGACGGCCACGGTCGACTCGGTGGCGTTCGACCGCACGATCATCCACTTCGAAACCCCGGACGGCATCGTCCACAGCCCGGCGAACGGCGTGCTGTACCCGGACGGGCTGGCGGCGGGCCAGCTGGTCCGCATCGAGTACGACGCATCGGACCCGGAACTGGCCCGGGTGGCCGGCCGCTCGGCGACGAACACGTTGCTGCCGCTGGGGAGTTTCGTGTTCTTCACGTGGCTGGTGGCCGGACCGGCCTTGTGGTGGATCCGCAGGCAGGACAAGCGCGCGAAGGCGGAAGTCGCGGCGGCGGCCTGACCAGCCGAAACTCCCCCGCCACACGGCGGTTTCTAGGGGTGGTTGCAACAT